>NZ_CP037913.1:3120000-3702500 GCF_004354345.1 Sphingomonas sp. AAP5
CCCGGTCGGCGCGCGCCACGACGCCGTTGCGCACGAACAGCTCGCGCTCGATCAGCGCTGGCGTCACCGTCGCACAATCGATCTTGAGGAAGCGATGTCGCGCACGCCGGCCTGCGCGGTGGACGAGCCGCGCGAAATGCTCCTTGCCGGTGCCGAGCTCCCCCTCGATCACGATATCGAGCGCGGCATCGGCCAGGACCGGAATCATCCCGCGCAGCCGGACGATCGCGGGTGTAGCGCCGATCAACGCATCCCCCGCTTCGGCATAGGCCGCGGCGCGGAGCTGCCGGTTCTCGAGGAACACCGCCCGCGCCTTCGCCGCGCGCGTCGCCGCCGCCAGCAACGCTTCGGGATCGAACGGCTTGGTCAGGAAATCCCATGCCCCTGCCTTGATCGCGCCGACCGCCATCTCGACGTCGCCATGCCCGGTGATCAGCACGACGGGCAATTCGGGATCGCGCGCGTTCAACACGCCGAACAGTTCGATCCCCGACATACCCGGCATCCGCACATCGGTGATGACGACCCCGGGATAGTCCGCGCCGATGGCCGCAAGCGCACTCGCCGCATCGGCGAAGGCGCGTACGCTGAACCCCTCCAGCTCGAGCAACTGCGTCGTCGCCGCGCGCAGATCGTCGTCGTCGTCGACCAGCGCGACCTCGAGCGGGGCGGAGGTCGCTTTCACGCGCGCCGCATCCCGATCTCGAAACGCGCCCCGCCCCCACCCCCGCCCTCGCCTTCACCTGGCAGCAATCGCAGCGTTCCGCCGAGCTCGACCATGATGTCGTGCGCGATCACCAGCCCCAACCCCAATCCTTGCGGCCGCGACGTCACGAACGGGGTGAACAGGCGCTCCGCAATTTCGGTCGACACGCCCGGGCCGGTATCCGCGACGACCAGCCGGACGTGCGTGGCGTCGCTCGTCAGGGTCAGCGCGATCTGCCGTGTCTCGCACGCCGCAATCGCTTCCACCGCATTCTGCATCACGATCACGAGCACTTGCTCGAGCCGGACCTTGCCGCCGATCACCGCGAGGTGCGGCGCGACCGTCGGGAGATCGAGCGTGACGCCGCGCAGCTGCTGCCTGAGGATCAGCAGCGCGCCGTCGATCACCTCGGCGATGTCGACCGGCCGCACCTCCCCGGTCTGGCGGCGCGCAAAGCCGCGGAGCTGCGCGGTGACCGCGCCGATCCGCTCCGCCAGCCCACCGATCCTGACGAAATTCTCGCGCGCCTCCGCCATCGCGCCGCGATCGAGCAAAATCGCGCCCGAGGCGGCATAAGTGCGGATCGCGGCGACCGGCTGCGCGGTCTCGTGCGCGACGCTCGCGGTGATCTGCCCCAGCGCGGCGAGCCGGTTGGCCTGGCGCAGCGCTTCGCGCAGTTCGGCGGCACGCGCTTCGCTTTCGGCGCGCTCGTCCATCTCGCGCCGCAGATCGGCCGTCTGCCGCGCGACCGCGCGTTCGAGGTCTTCGGTCCGGCGGCGCGACTGCGTCACGCGTTGGCGCCACGCCCAGGCAAGCGCGGCGAGCGCGATCGTGGCGAGCGCCGCGCTGACCGACGCGGCACGGCGCGCGGCCGCGACCGCTGCGTCGATCGGCTGGAGCAGGAGCAATTGCCAGCCCGGCTGCGCGGTCACCACGGCGCGCGCGAGAAAGGTCGTGCCCAGCCCGACAAAGCGATCCTCGCCATCGACCGCCGCGACCGGCAAAGGCGCAAGTGCGGCTGGCGTGACGCGCGCCTCGCCGCGGAACTGCGCTTCGTCGCGCGCGGAGAGCGGCCGCGTCGCGGCGAAGCGCCAGGCCGGCCGGCTCGTCACCAGCACGACGCCGAGTGGGTTGCGGACGAGCGTGATCCCGCCGGCGCTCGCCCAGACGCGTTCGATCCGGTCGAACTCGAGCTTGATGACGATGACGCCGCGATTGGCGATTCGTCGCGAGAGATAGAGGCCGGGGTGCCCCGACACCGTCCCCAGCGCATATTGGCTCGCCTCGCCGCGCGCGAGCGCATCGCGAAAATACGGCCGGAAGCGATAGTCGGCGCCGACGAAGCTCTGCGCCGATCGCCAATTGCTCGCCGAGATCGTGATGCCATCGGAGCCGATCACATAGATGGCGGGCGCGCCCGTCACGCGCGACAGCGCTTCGAGCTTGATGTCGAGCGCACGCTTTGCCGCCGCACTCCCGCCGATCGCGGCGATCACGTCGCGATCGTCCGCCAGTGTCAGCGGGAGCAAGCGGAACCGCGCGAGTTCGCCGTTGAGCAGCGCGGCGCGGAGCCGGGCATCGCTCTCGACTTGCTGGTGCAGCGCCGTGACGACGCGCTGCTCGGCAAGACGCCCGGCGCCCCACGCCGCCGCGATCGCCAGAATCGCCGCGACGATCCCCCAGCGCACCCCGATCGAGCGCCCGACCGCCGCCAGTGCCGTGCGCGCCGTCATCCGCCGGCCCGGCGGGCGCGCGCGGCACGATGCGGTAAGCTTCGAAGGGCAGCGCAGGTCATGGTCGATCGATCTGCCATAGCAAGCGGGCGATGGGACAACAGCTTCGCCACGCTGCGGTTGCGGGCGTGGCACACCAATGTGCAACTTTCGGCACAATGTCGCCAGCCTCTGTCCCGATTATTGCATATCGATCGGGCGTTCACAGCCATTCAGCCAGCGAAAAACGCCGACATCTTAGGGCCTTGTGCGAAAATAGCGAATTGTGCGCCATCCGCAGTCGCCACCGCCGCACACTGTTCGCATAGTCAACCGCCCGTCAGAGGCGCTCCCCCTGGATGAGGACGAGAAGGCCGTGATCCCGATTTCGCAACACCCAGCCGCCGAATTGGCGGCTGCTCCCCGCCGCCCCTGGTATCGCCACACCTATGCCCAGGTGCTGATCGCGATCGTCGCGGGCGTGCTGCTCGGGCATTTCTATCCGGCGACGGGTGAGTCGCTCCAGCCGCTCGCCGATGCCTTCATCAAGCTGGTCAAGATGATCATCGCGCCGGTGATCTTCCTGACGATCGTCACCGGGATCGCCGGCATGCGCGATCTCGGCTCGGTCGGCCGCGTCGTCGGCAAGGCGTTCGCCTATTTCTTCTTCTTCTCGACGCTCGCTTTGATCATCGGGTTGATCGTCGCCAACGTCGTCCGGCCGGGCGCGGGGCTCAATATCGATCCGACCACGCTCGATACGACCAAGGTCGCCGAATATGCCAGCAAGGCGCATGCGACGACGCTGGTCGGCTTCCTCACCGGGATCATCCCCAACACCTTCCTGTCGGCGCTGACCGAGGGCAACATCCTGCAGACGCTGTTCGTCGCGGTGCTGTTCGGCATCGGCCTGGCGATGATCGGCGATCGCGGAACGAAGCTGCTCGGCGCGCTCGAGGATATATCGGTCGCGGTGTTCAAGGTCGTCGCGATCGTGATGAAGGCCGCGCCGATCGGCGCGTTCGGCGCGATGGCGTTCACCATCGGCAAATATGGCGCGGGGACGCTTGCCAATCTCGCGATGCTCGTCGGCACCTTCTATGCGACCTCGTTGCTGTTCGTCATCGTCGTGCTCGGGCTCGTCGCCCGCTCGGCAGGGTTCTCGATCTTCAAGCTGATCGGCTATCTCAAGGACGAACTGCTGCTCGTGCTCGGCACGTCGAGTTCGGAAAGCGCGCTGCCGAGCCTGATCGAGAAGATGGAGCGCGCCGGCTGCCCCAAATCGGTGGTCGGGCTGGTCGTGCCGACCGGCTATTCGTTCAACCTCGACGGCACCAACATCTATATGACGCTCGCCGCGTTGTTCATCGCGCAGGCGTGCAACGTCGATCTGTCGCTCGGCCAGCAATTGCTCCTGCTCGGCGTGGCGATGCTGTCGTCGAAGGGCGCGGCGGGGGTGACGGGGGCTGGCTTCATCACGCTGGCCGCGACGCTGTCGATCGTGCCGAGCGTGCCGATCGCCGGGATGGCGCTGATCCTCGGGGTCGATCGCTTCATGAGCGAGTGTCGCAGTCTCACCAACTTCATCGGCAATGCCGTCGCGACCGTGGTGGTGTCGCGCTGGGAGGGCAAGCTCGACATGGAGCAGTTCCGCAGCGCGATCGCCGGGCGCAGCGTGCGCGTCGACGAGATGGCGGCCGACGCCGTTCCGGCCGAATAGCATGCGCAAGCCGAACCCGATGCGCGCGCTGCGTGCCACCACCCCGCTTGCCCTGCTGCTTTCCACGCCAGCACTGGCGCAAGCGACCGCAGCGCCTGCCGCAAGCCCCGCCGCGACCGAATATCCCGCGGCGGCGGCGGGCGATGGCGCCACCACCAACGGCTATAATCTGTCGCGCTGGGCCGAGGATTGGCGCGTGCTGCGCGATCCCGCCAAGCGCGACGATCCGATCGATCGGATCAAGTTCATCCCGATCGCCGACGACGGGCAAATCTATTTGACGCTTTCGGGCGAGGCGCGGTTGCGCATCAACATGACGAGCAACCCGAACTTGCGCGAGACACCGCACCAGCGGCAGGACATCCGCCGGCTGACCGCGGGCGCCGATTTGCATCTCGGGCCGCATCTGCGCCTCTACGGCGAAGTCGCGCATGGCGGGATCGGCGGGCGTGAACTCGGCGCGCCCGCGGCGACGCTGCGCAACGCGCTGACGCTCCAGCAATATTTCGCCGAAGCGACCGCCGATGTCGGCGGCGTCGCGCTCGGGGCACGCTATGGCCGCCAGGAATTCACCGACGGCCCCAATCTGCTCGTCTCGCAGCGCGACAACAACACGATCCGCTATACGCTCAACGGCATCCGCGCCTGGGCGCGCACCGGCCGCTTCCGCCTCGACGTGTTCGACCTCAAGCCGACGGCGTACGGCGATCTCGGTGTCGAGGACGATATCAGCGATCCGGCGCGCCGCTTCTCGGGCGTGACGCTCGGCATGGTCGTCCCGACGCAGTGGTTCGGCGGGTCGAAGCTCTATGTCGATCCGTTCCTGTGGCGGCGGCGCAATTCGGTCGGCACCTGGGGCGGGCGGATCGGGCCGGGACGGCGCTTCTACGGCGGCGTGCATGTCTGGGGCGATGCCGGCCCCGTGACGATCGACTGGACGCTCAACCATCAATGGGGCAATTTCATCGAGCAGCGGATCGATGCGTGGCACGGCTTCTTCGCGCAGACATTCCGCCTCGGGAAGAGCCCCGCCGCGCCGCGGATCGGCTTCCATGCCGATTATGCGAGCGGCGGTGGCGGCTATGGCGGGCGCACGCTGCGCAACGCCTATGCGCCGTTCGGCAACAACATCTATTACAGCTACCAATTGTCGCTCACGCCCTCGAACCTGATCGCGGTCGCGCCGACGGTGAGCTTCACGCCGGTCAAGAAGCTGCGCGTCAGTGCCGAATATCAGCTGACGTGGCGCGACGATGCGCGCGACGCGGTGTACCGCGCGAACGGCCAGCCGTTTGCGGGCACGCAGAGCGTCGCCGACCGCAAGATCGGCAATGTCGCGCGCGTTCAGGCGGTCTGGTCGATCGCGTCGCGGCTGTCGTTCACCGGGCGCTACGAGCATCTCGCAGCAGGGCCATCGTTGACGAAGGCCGGCTATGCCAGCTCGGACTTCCTCGCCGGCTGGCTGAGCTTCCGCTTCTGACCTAGCCGATCAGCAGCCGCGCGCCGAGCGCGGCGGCGAGCGCGGGGATCATCGTCACAGCGCCGACCTTGAGGAAGCGCCAGAAGCCGACATCCTCGCCCTCGCGGCGGATCGCCTGGAGCCACAGGATCGTCGCGAGCGACCCCGTGATCGACAGATTGGGGCCGAGATCGACCCCGATCAGCAACGCATCGACGATCAGCCGCGGCGGATGGACTTGCGCCACCGCGGTGCTCGCCACCAAGCCGGCGGGAAGGTTGTTCATCAGGTTCGACGCGAAGGCGAGGATCGTGCCCGACAGCGCCGCACCCTGTACGGGGTTCGCCGCCGCCGCCTTCAGCGCTGCGGCGACCTGCGCGATCACGCCGGTGCGATCGAGCGCCTCGACCAGCACGAACAGCCCCGCGACGAGCGCGAGCACGCTCCACGACACCTGCCCCGCAAGCGCGAGCGGCGAGCTCTTCGCC
This sequence comes from Sphingomonas sp. AAP5, assembly GCF_004354345.1. Lineage (NCBI taxonomy): Bacteria > Pseudomonadati > Pseudomonadota > Alphaproteobacteria > Sphingomonadales > Sphingomonadaceae > Sphingomonas > Sphingomonas sp. AAP5. Next base: position 3,126,086 of record NZ_CP037913.1, read on the forward strand.
AGGGCGCACACGCCGAGCGTCGTCGCGAGCCCGGCAAGGCAGGTCGGCAGGCCGAGCGACAGGTTGAACGCCGACATGCCGATCAGCACGCCGGCGGTCGCAACGATCCCGGCGAGTGCCGCCTTGCCACCGGCCGAGAGCGGGGTGCGCTCGACATCGGATTCGCACGATCCCGCGAGGCTCTTGCGCTCGATCCAGCGGAGCGCCGCATAGGTCACGACGATCGCCGCGAGCGAGGGCAAAGCGAACGAGCCGAACCACTGGCCGAGCGGCGGCATCTTCCCACCATAGAGCACGAGGTTGGCGGGGTTTGAGATCGGCAGCACGAAGCTCGCCGCATTGGCGATCAGCGCGCACGCGAACAGCAGCGGCAGTGGTTCGGCCTTGGCCTTGCGCGCCGCGGCATAGACCGCAGGGGTGAGCACGACCGCGGTCGCGTCGTTCGACAGGAAGGTCGTCGTCACGATCCCGGTGGCATAGACGAGCAGGAAAAGCCGTGCGGAAGAGCCCTTGGCGTTGATCGCCGCGGTCGCCGCGACCCAGTCGAACAGCCCTTGCTCGCGCGCGGTTTCGCTGAGCAGCATCATGCCGATCAGGAACAGATAGACGTCGAGTCCCTTGCCGATCGCCGCGACCGCCGCCGGAACGGGCATCAGCCCGAACACGACGAGCAGCGCCGCGCCGGCCACCGCCCAGATCGCCTCGGGCAAGCGGAAAGGGCGCGTGATGACAGCGCCGGTGGCGGCAGCGCAAATGCCCCAGGTGGCGCCGTTCGCGAGGATCACCGACGCCGTCCATTCTTGTCGGGGCCGAGTTGCGTCCCGGCGTCCGCCACTCCCTTCGCCGTCATCATACGCTCCTGCTCACACGGACCGAGCGCCCGCCGGCGTCAGACCTGAAGTGTCCGAGCGTCACGCTACCGCCACCATCGAGCCTAAACAGCTCCCTTCGCTTTCAGTTCACTTGGATTAAGAACTTGCCGCAACTCGCCTTGAGCGCGGCGCGCCGCACAACCACATTCTGTTGTCGGACTATTGACCCAAGCCAGACTGCGTCACCCTTTTCTGCAGTCGGGTCCCGGAAGCGTCCCGTAACGCCGGTTGCACGATGCACCACGACGAGCCGCCACCACGCGCAGCGGTCTCGGGAGAGATGGGATGACCCGGCCAGGTGATTGCGCGCTCTTTGCTTCGGCGGCCGCTGAGGCAGGGCCTCCCTGCCCGTTCAGCGCCGCATCTTCCAGCGCCGCCGCGACCGGCCGGCGCGATGCAGGAAGCGGCACCACCCTCCGCGCGCTGGCTCCAGGGGCCGATCGCGGTCGACCTCGGCGATTCCATGATCCGCCCGCGCCAGCTCTGGACGATCGCGCCTGCGCCCGGCGGCGGCGCGCGGGGCGCGGTGCGCGGTGCGCCGTTTTGACTGAAAGGCTGGATTATCCGTAAACATGCTGACACGATGCCGGACACGCTGGGATGGGCGCAGTTTCCGAAGCGCGCCGTCGCTGCTAGAGGGAAAGGCTGTGACGATTAAAGCCCCCATCATCGCGCCAGACGATGCCGACGCCGGAGACGGTTCCACCCCTCTGGCACGCCAGCCGCGCGGCAAGGGCAGACGCCTGCGCGGCGCCATTGCCCACAAGCTTGGCGTCGCGATCCTGTCGGGCGAATATGCCCCCGGCGAAACGCTGTCGAGCGAGACCGTCTTTGCCGAGACGCTCGACGTGTCGCGCAGCGCGTATCGCGAGGGGATCCAGGGGCTGATCGCCAAGGGCCTGGTCGAGAGCCGCCCCAAGACCGGCACGCGCGTCCTGCCGCGCGACCGCTGGAATCTGCTCGACCCCGACGTGCTCGCCTGGGCGTTTGCGGGCGAACCCGATCCGCAGCTGGTGCGCAGCCTGTTCGAGCTGCGGCTGATCATCGAGCCCGCCGCCGCCGGGATCGCCGCTGCCAAGCGCGACCGCGACGACATCAAGCGGATGAAGGACGCGCTTGCCGCGATGCGGCGCCATTCGCTCGCGACCGAGCCGGGCCGAACGGCCGATCGCCAGTTCCACGACGCGATCCTGCGCGCGACGCGCAACGATGCGCTGGTGGTAATGAGCGCCTCGATCGGCGCCGCAGTCGCCTGGACGACGCAGTTCAAGCAGCGGATGCGCGCGCTGCCGCGCAATCCGATCCCCGATCACGTGCTCGTCTATGACGCGATCGTCGCCGCCGATGTCGAGGGTGCGACCGCGGCGATGCGGCGGCTGGTCGAATTGGCGCTCGAGGACACGCAAAGCGTGATGGCAGTCTAACGCGCCATGCCGGACTTGATCCGGCATTCATGCGAGCCGGTCGAGCATGGCGGTCGTCTCGCATGGACCCCGGATCAAGTCTGGGGTGACGGCGCTCTGGGTATACGCGCGTTAGTGCGTCAGCGCGACACGTTGGCGCGGCCTGCAATCGCGCGACCTGATTCGTGGTCGGCTGGGCTGCTTATCGCCTGCTAGGCGCCGAAGGCATTGCGCAGCAGTGGATCGTCGCGCGCATACCCGTCCCTTCGAGAACACGCGTCACCGCCGACCCAGCGCCGGTGACGCGCCGTTCCCGCTCAGCGCAAGTCGAGCACCACCACCGACTTGGCCGGGATCGTCGCGGTCAGCGTGCTGCCCGCGACCTGCGCCGCCGTGAACGCCACGGGCTTCACTGCATCGGGCTGCTCGAAGCTGTTATGCGCGTCCATCGTCGCGCCGGTGACGATCCGGCCCGTAACGCTGGTCGCGCTCACCCCCGCGAGCGCCATGGACAGCGGGATCGGCCGATTGGGATCGAGATTGACCAGAGCGACATGCACCTGGCCCGCAGTGTCGCGCACCGCCGATGCGCTGATCGCCGGCACCGCCACCGCATCCTTGTGATACCAGGGCGACGTGACCTCGATCGGCAAGGTCGTCGCGTCCATCCACGGCAGATAGAGGTCGAACACCCAATAGGTCGGCGTCTTGACCATCTTGGCGCCGTCGGTGAGCAGCATCGCCTGCAGCACGTTCACCATTTGCGCCACCGCCGCCATCTTCACGCGGTCGGCATGGTGCGCGAAGATGTTGAGGTTGAGCCCGGCGACCACCGCATCGCGCACGCTGTTCTGCTGGACGAGGAAGCCGGGGTTGCTGCCCGGCGCAGGATCGTACCACGTGCCCCATTCGTCGACGACCAGCCACACCTTCTTGGCAGGATCGTATTTGTCCATGACCGCCGAATGCTTGGTGACGAACTCCTCCATCTGGAGCGTGTGCGCCATCGTGCTCGCCCACTCGCTCTCGGGGAAGCCGAGCGCTGCGCCCTTGTCGTTCCAGTGCACGTCGCGCGGGCGCGTGTAATAATGCAGCGACAGGCCGTCGATATGCTTGCCCGAAAGCCGCATCAGCGTGTCGGTCCATTCGTAGTTCGAATCGCTCGGGCCGCTGGCGATCTTGCGCATCTTGCCCGAGCCCGATTTGGCGAAGGCGGCATAGCGGTTGGTCAGGTCGGCGGCATATTCGGCGCGCATGTTGCCGCCGCAGCCCCACAATTCGTTGCCGATGCCGAGATAGGGCACCTTGAACGGCGCGGGATGCCCGTCCGCCGCGCGCTCCTTGGCGAGGCTCGAGCCATTGGGCGAGGTCATGTATTCGACCCACTGCGCGGTCTCGCTCGGCGGCGCGCTGCCGACATTGGCCGAGACATAGGCTTCGGCGCCGAGCCGCTCGACAAAGCCCATGAACTCGGGCGTACCGAAGGCGTTGTCCTCGTTGACGCCGCCCCAATTGGTGTTGATCTTGACCGGACGCTTGCCGCGCGCGCCGACGCCGTCGCGCCAGTGATATTCGTCGGCGAAGCAGCCCCCGGGCCAGCGCACCGTCGGCACCTTGATCGCGCGAAGCGCGTCGATCACGTCGCGGCGATAGCCATGGTCGTTGGGGATCTTCGATCCTTCGCCGACCCAGATCCCGCCATAGATGCCGTGGCCGAGATGCTCGGCGAACTGGCCGAACACCTGGCGCGCCATCACTGGGCCGGGGCGGTCGGCATGGACCGTGGCGGACGCGGTGGCGTCGCTGGCGGCATCCTGGGCGACTGCCGCGGTCGACGCGAGCAGCACCGTGGCGAGAGAGAGCGCAAATCCGGCACGACGGGTCATCGGGGTTTCCTTCGCGGAGAGACGGGAGGGGTTGTCGGCGCGAGTCCGCACGGCGCGCGGTCGAGGGCTGGCACGGCGTCCAGCGGCGGGCGCGGGTGCCGGTCGGATTCGGTCGTCGTCGTCGCCATGACCCGCATCCCCCTCCACCCGGCACGGCCCGCGCGAGGCCTTGCATTTTCAATTATATTGTCTGACTATAATCGCAAAGCCGCGACGTCAACGTACGTCGAACGCTGCATCGCGATCGCGGCGCTACCCCCGCACCGCCCCCTCAGGCCCGTCGATCACGCGGAAATGGCCGCTGCAATGCATCAGGCTGAGCAATTGGAGCATTCCGTCGACATAGCGCTGCTCGCCGGTCGGCACCGGCATATCCCACAGCGCCCGCAGAAACGCCTTCGCGATCGGCCCCGGCGTGGCGGCGAAACCAGCCACCGCGGTCGCCGCGAGCGTGTCGCGATCGGCAAAGCGGTCGATCCCCTCCCCCGCGAGAAAGCCCTGGATCCGATCGCTCAACGCGCCCGAGCGCCTTATGGTGGCGCTATCTGCAAATCCAGCGCGAGACGTTGGCGCGCAACCATCGGAACGCATTGCGGAAGTCGCGACGGGCGACATGCACGTCGCGGTCGGTCGGCGCGATCTTGAAACGCCTCGGCGCGACGTCCATGTCGCAGCCTTCATCAACCGGAGAGACCGTGGCCCCATGACGACGACCACCACCACCACCCCGCGTTCCTTCGAAGCCGATGTCGCCAAGCTGCTGCATATGATGGTGCACTCGGTCTATTCGGACAAAGACGTCTTCCTGCGCGAATTGATCTCGAACGCCGCCGATGCGTGCGAGAAATTGCGCTACGAAGGGCTCAGCAACGCAAGCCTGCTCGGCGATGACGGCCAGCCGCGCATCACCGTCACGCTCGACGCCGAAGCGCGTCGCCTGACGATCGAGGATAACGGCATCGGCATGAGCGAGGACGAGCTCGGCGAAGCGCTCGGCACGATCGCGCGCTCGGGCACCAAGGCGTTCATGGATCGCATCGGGGGCGCAAAGGATGCCGAGGGCAGCCAGTTGATCGGCCAGTTCGGCGTCGGTTTCTATTCGGCGTTCATGGTCGCCGATCAGGTCGAAGTGGTATCGCGCCGCGCCGGCGCCGAGACCGCGGCCTTGTGGTCGTCCGACGGCCAGGGCACCTATACGATCGAACCCGTCGACATCGCCCAGGCGCCCGCGCGCGGCACCCGCGTACTGCTCCAGCTCAAGGACGACGCGACCAGCTATACCGACGCCTTCACGATCGAGCGGACGATCAAAGCGCAATCGGGCCATGTCCCCGTGCCGATCTTCCTCAAGGACACACCCGACGCCGAGCCCAAGCAGATCGCCGACGGCGCCGCGCTCTGGACCAAGCCCAAGGCCGAGATCAGCCCCGAGGACTATACCGATTTCTACCGCAGCGTGGCGGGCCAGTTCGACGCGCCTGCGCTGACGCTGCATTACCGCGCCGAAGGCATGCACGAATATACCGTGCTCGCCTTCATCCCCGAGACCAAGCCGTTCGACCTGTTCGATCCCGACCGCGCCGGGCGGATGAAGCTCTATGTCCGCCGCGTCTTCATCACCGACGAGGCCGAGATCCTGCCGCGCTATCTGCGCTTCGTGCGCGGGCTCGTCGATTCGAGCGACCTGCCGCTCAACGTCTCGCGCGAGATGATCCAGGACAGCCCGGTGCTCGCCGCGATCCAGAAGGGCGTGTCGAACCGCGTGCTGAGCGAACTCGACAAGCTCTCGACGAACGACACCGAGCGCTATCTCAAGCTGTGGGATACGTTCGGCGCGGTACTCAAGGAGGGCCTGTACGAGGATTATGCGCGGCGCGAGACGCTACTCGGCCTTGCACGCTTCAAGACGACCACTTCGAACGGCGAATGGCGTTCGCTCAAGGACTATGCCGCCGGCCTCAAGGACAACCAGACCGCGGTCTATTACGCGCTCGGGCCCGATCTCGACCGGCTCGCCTCGTCGCCGCAGCTCGAGGGCTTCCGCGCGCGCGGGATCGAGGTGCTGTTGCTCACCGATCATGTCGACAGCTTCTGGGCAGCCGCGGGCATGGATTTCGACGGCAAGCCGTTCAAGTCGGTGACGCAAGGGTTGGCCGACCTCAGCCTGATCGCGCTTCCCGAAGGCACCGAGCCGACGCCGCCTGCATCGGAGACGGTCAACGACTTCATCGCCTTCGTGAAGACGACGCTCGGTGATGCGGTGTCCGACGTGCGCGTGTCCGAGCGCCTGACCGAAAGCGCGGTCTGCCTCGTCGCGCCCGATACGGGGATGGACCGCCAGCTCGAGAAGCTGCTGGCCGGCGCGGGCCGGCTCGAGACCGCCGCCAAGCCCGTGCTCGAGATCAACCCGCGCCATCCGCTGATCGAGCAGCTCGGCGCAGAGGGGGCCGATCCGGCGCTGCGCGAGGACGCCGCCCATCTGCTGTTCGACGAAGCGCGGATCGCCGATGGCGAGCTGCCGGTCGATCCGCGCGCGTTCTCGGCGCGGCTGACGCGCGTGCTCGGGCGCGGGCTCGGCTGAGCCCGCGCCGTCGTGCTGCGTCAGACCAGGCGCAGCACGACCTTGCCGCGCGGATGCGCGTCCTGGGCAAAGGCGTGCGCCGCGCGCACGTCCTCGAGCGGAAAGGTCTTGGCCACCGTCACCTTGAGCGCGCCCGACGCGAGCAAATCGGCGACTTGGCCGAGCGTGGCGGCATCCGGCTCGGCATGCCAGCGCGGCACGATGCGCACCTTGTGCTCGGCCGCCTTGGCCGTGTCGGGATCGAGCGTCGAGACTAGGATGCCGCCTTCGCGGATGACGCCGAACGAACGCGCCTGCGTCTCGCCGCCTTGCGTATCGAACACCATGTCGAGATCGGTCGCGATATCCTCGAACCGCGCGTTCTTGTAATCGATCACCGTATCGGCGCCGAGGCTGCGGACGAAATCGAGGTCATGCTCGGATGCGGTCGCGAACACCGTCGCGCCTTTCCAGCGCGCGAGCTGCACAGCCATGTGCCCGACCCCGCCTGCACCGCCGTGGATCAGCACGCGCTGCCCGGCGGTGAGCCCGCCATGATCGAACAGCCCCTGCCATGCGGTCATCACCGCAAGCGCCGATCCGGCGGCAGCGTCGAAGTCGATCGCGTCCGGCATCGCGACGAGCTCGCGCGTCTTGACGCAGACGAAGTCGCTCTGCGCACCGCGATCCTGCCCGATAAAGGCGAAGACGCGGTCGCCGACGCTCCACTCCGAATCCGCGACTTGCGCGATCTTGCCCGCCAGATCGCGCCCGAGCACGATCGGCAGCGCATCCTCGCCGACCGGCGGATATTTGCCCTCGGCGGTCTTCCAGTCGACCGGATTGACGCTCGCCGAATGGACGCGGACGAGCACTTCGTCGGCCGCCGGATAGGGCGTGTCGATCGTGGTGACCTCGATAACCTCGGGGCCGCCGAAATGGGTGATGCGCACCGCGCGGTTGGCGGTGGCGGACGTTGTGCTATCGAGGTCGGGCATGCGGGAACTCCTTCGCGCCGACAAACGCGTCGCCGTCCAGTGCGATCCCCCACCCCGTCAAGCGCCTAGCGTTGCAGCGCCTCGATCGCGTCGCACAGGATCGAGATATGATCGTGCCAGGTCGGCGGATTCCAGCCGCGCATCCGCTCGAGTTGCGCATGATGCATCGGCCCGGCACGCGCATGATCGAGGATCGCCGCCTCCCAACCGAGCCCATCGAGCGGATCGAGGAAATCCGGCGCGGCGCCACCGGCCTCGTGGAGCGCGGGCAGATCGCTGCAGATCACCGGCGTGCCGACCGACAGCGCTTCGGCCACCGGCATGCCATAGCCTTCGGCGAACGACGGCAGCACCAGCGCGCGCGCACCACGCAGCAGCGCGTGCATCCGCTCGTCCGAACAGCCGTTGAGCTCCTCGACATGGCCTTTGAGCCCGGGGCAGCGCTCGAGCATGTCGACGACTTGCTCATTCTCCCAGCCGCGACGCCCGACGATGATCAGCCGCGGGATCGCCGCCGGATCCATCTGCTGCGCCATGGCGCGCCACAGGTTGAGCAGCAGCAAATGGTTCTTGCGCGGCTCGATCGTGCCGAGACACAGGAAATACGGCCGTTCCGCCGCCGCGCTCGGCAGCGGCGCGACGTACGGGATCTCCTCGGTGCCGAGCAGCGCCACGCGCACGTCGACCGAGCGCCAAGCCGCCAAGAGGAACGGCTTGAGCGATTTGGCGGTCGATACCGAATTCACGATCACACTGTCGGCAAAGCGCGTGATCGTGTCGACGCGCTGCTGATGCAGCCGCGCCCCGTCGGGCCGGGCATATTCGGGATATTCGATCGGGATCAGATCATGCACGAAGCACAGGAAGCGCGCCTGTTCGTGCGCGAGGATCCGTTTCACCAGATCGGGCTTGGTCAGATGGTGCGGCGACGATTGGACATAGACACTGTTTGGGCCGGGCCGCGGCCGCGTCGGCAGCAGGTTGAGCAGCGTCGGCATCACTTCGGCGATCGGCCGCGGCCCGCCCTTGCCGCGCGCGCTCGCCCAGCGCGCCTCGGTCGCGTCGAGAAACGCGAGCGTTCGCGCGCGCGAAAGACGGCCGTAATTGCCGAACGGATGCACCGCGGCAAAGCCCAAGCGCTCGCCAAGCCGCGCCTGCAAGCCGCGCGCATACGCCATCTCGACGCGATCGACGCCCGACGGAGTCTGGTGCCGCGCGCGCGACAGCAAGCGCGAGACGTCGAGGATGACCTCGCCCGCGCTCATAGCCACCCCATCGTCAAACGTCCCTGCACTTGCTTCAACTTCGTCACCCAGGCCAATCTGTTCGTCGCATTGCCGCTTGCCATGCGCGCGATCAGCACCTCGGGCGGACAGGGCAATCCCGTAACCGGATCGAGATAGCGCGGGTAGACAATCAACACCGCGGCAACGAGTTCCGCCAGCCCCAATCGCCGCCCCCGGCGATCGGGGATTGGCGCGAGATCGCGCGTCAGGCCCCAGCCGGCGTAGAACGGCACGCCGTGGCAGGTGACCGCTCGCCCGCGCAGCAGCGCTTCGAACCCAGTGAGCGAGGTCAGCACATGGACGGCATCGACCAGATCGAGCAGCCGCGCCATCGTCCCGCCGCGCACGATCCGGTCGGCGTGCGCCAGGGCGTCGTCATCGCGGACCGCGCCCTTGCGATGCCCGGCATCGACATCGGGGTGCGGACGGAACCAGATTTCGGCATCGGGCTCGAGCACGCGCGCACGGCGCAGCACCTCGAGATTGCTCGTCAGCCCCGCCCCGCCGAGCAGCACCGACTGGTCGTCCTCGACTTGCCCCGCGACGAGCACCAGCCGCTTGCCGGCGGCGCGTTCGGGAAAGCTGTGCGCGGCATCGCCGCCATATTTGCTGATTCCGGCGGCCAGGATCGTCGCGCTCAACCGCTGCGCGCGCTCGAGCAAGGCGGGCGGGAATTCCCCCTCGGCCAGCAGCACCTCGAGATCGCTCGCGCGCGTCGGGTCGTAATGGATGCCGCGTCGGTCGATCGCGATCGACGACGGGGGCACGAGATTGCTGCCGAGCCCGACCGAACGCACGAAGCCATCCTCGACACGGACCAGCGCGACGCCCCGCGCTGCAGCGGCTGCCGCCAACCCGGCCGAAACGCGCGACGGCCACACCGCAATCGCGCCGCCCATCCGCGCGGCATGCGCGATCGCGCGCTGCTCCGACCAGAAGAAGCGCAAGGGGTGCGCGGGCGTCCACAGGAAGCGCGCGATCTCGTGCCGCTTCCACCAGCTGAAGCCGCACGCCGCGACGAGCCCATGATTTGCCGCAAAACTCTGCCGCAAGTCGCCGAGCCACGCGATCATTGCGCCGCTGTCGGCGGTCTGGCCAGTGAACGGGTCGAGACAGGCGGTCTGCGCGAGGTCGCTCGCAGCGCGCGCTTCGAGCGTGGCGGCATCGTCGCCGGGCTCGCCGAAACGGCCGGCCGAGAGCAAATGGACCGCGCAACCAGCGATCGCCGCAAGCGCGACCCATTCGTCGTCACCGTGCGCAACGAGCGTCGTGGCACGATCGAGCACCGACCACGGATCGATCTCGGTCGCGACGATCCGCGCGGCATCGATGCGAGCGTGCACCGCGGCGTCGCGCGCCAATGGCGCGGGCATCGACCATAAAGCCGCTTGCGCGAGCGCCGCAGGTACGCTGTCGAGATCTCCGCGCGTCCGCAGACGCACGATGGTCGGCGCGCCCTGGACCGCGCACGCCGGCGCCCAGAAGGCCCCGCCGACGCGCGCCGCACGGATCGCGGCGAACAGCGATTCGATCGTTTCGGGCGCAAGCACGTGCTCGCTGAGCGTGCTCGTCGTGTCGATGACGGCAGCAGCAGCGCCCGGAAATGCCGGAAAACGAAGCAAGGGAAGGCGCATCGCGTGGCTCTCCAGCAATCCCCCTGGCGATGCAAGGGCTTGTGCGACCGGGCGAAAGCTTACGGCCGACGGTTCCATTCGCCCAACCGCAGCCCGCCCGCGTCGCGAACGATCGTACCGAAGGCGCCCGTCCGCAGCTTGAGCGTCGGCAGCAACGCCGCCTGCGCGTGCAGCCCTGGGTCCGAGAGCAAGGCGAACCGCGCCGCGCCGTTGCTCGTGACGAGGAGGATGTTGCCCGATCCCGACGCCCAAAGCGCGTTCCAGCCCGCAACGCGCTGCGCAGAGTCGACGCTCCAGCCATCGGGGGCGTGCGCGGCATGATCCCACGCCTCGATCGCCGCCGCGCCGATCCGCGCGAGCACGGCGCTTTCGGGCATGTCCTCATCGGGCCCATGGTCGATTTCGGTGAGCCAGTCGGCGGTTTCGACCAGCGGCGGCGCGGTTTGCGCGGCGAGGATCAGCGCGAGCGTCTCGCGACTGCGCGCAAGCGGCGCGGTGAGCGCGCGATCGAAGCGCTGCCCGCCAGCCGCGAAGGCGGCGCCCAGCGCCTTCGCTTGCGCCCGCCCGCTGGCGACGAGCGGCAAGTCGGTCCGCGCACCGATCCGCCGCGGCGCGACTCCCGGCTCGAACGTGTCGCCGTGACGGACGATCGTGACGGTCAGCGCCATGAGTGCTCTGGCTCGCCGAACTGCGCGATCAGCCGCTCGGCCAGTGCGACGTCTGCCGGAGTGTCGATTCCCGACATGGCATGGCGCGGCGGCGCGACCGTGACGGTCCGGATCTCGACCCCCGATTCGAGGAAGCGCAATTGCTCGAGCCCCTCGAGCTGCTCGTACGGCGTCGGCGGGGTTGCCTCGAATTCGCGCAACGCCGCGAAGCGATAGGCGTACAGGCCGATATGGCGAAACACCGGCGACAGTCCGCCCGCCTCGCGCAGCGTGACCTCGTTGCGCATCGCCGGAAGGACGGTCTTGGAAAACCACAATGCGCGGCCCTCGCTATCGCGCACGCATGTGGTGCCGCTGAACGGCGATGTCTGCTTGTGCGCGCGCATCGCATCGAGCGCATCCCAGTCGAGCTGCACCACCGGCGTCGCGACCGCGCTGCTCGAGTCGCGCAAGGCACCGATCAGCGCGGCGATCATCGCCGGATCGACGAACGGCGCATCGCCCTGCAAATTGACGACGATCTCGCTCGCGCGGTCGCGCGCCGCCGCCCAGGCCCGCCCCGAACCCGAGGTGATCGCGCTTGCGGTCAGCACCGCGTCGCAGCCGAGCGCGTGCGCGTGATCGAGGATACGGGCATCGTCGGTCGCCACGACGATCTCGGCGTTGCCCGCCCGCCGCGCGCCCTCGCGAGCGACGGCGACGACGCGCGACAACAGCGTTTTCCCGGCGATCTCGACCAGCGGCTTGCCCGGCAACCGCGTCGAGCCATAGCGCGCTGGAATTACGATCAGGTCGGGCATTGCAGCGTCAGGCAACGCCCGCGCGCAGGATGTCGTGCAAGTGGATCAGCCCGACGAGCTTTTCGCCACTGACGACGAACAGCACCGACACCGCCTTTTCATTGAGGATCCGCAGCGCGTCCGAGGCAAGGATCTCGGGTCCGACGGTAATCGGCTTGAGCGTCATATGGTCGCGAATATCGGCATGCATGTGATCGCCGCTGACCGCGCGGCGCAAATCGCCATCGGTGAAGACGCCGAGCAGTCGCCCACCCTCGTCGACCACCGCGGTGCAGCCGCAGCGCTTGCGGCTCATCTCGATCGTCGCCTCGATCAAGCTCGCGCCGACCTTGACCACGGGGATGTCGTCACCCTTTGCCATCAACTGCGCCGCGGTCGCGAGACGCGCGCCGAGGCGGCCGCCCGGGTGGAAAGCGAGGAAGTCCGAGCGCGTGAAGCCGCGCCGCTCGATCAACGCGACTGCCAATGCGTCACCGAGCACGACTTGCACCGTGGTCGACGACGTCGGCGCGAGTTCGTTGGGGCACGCCTCGCGCACTTGCGGCAAGGTGAGGCACAGATCGGCAGCGCGTCCGGCGGTGCTCTCGGCAAACGCGGTCGCGACGATCAGGCGGATGCCGAATCGGCGGCAATAGGCGATGATGTCGCCAAGCTCGGTGGTCTCGCCCGACCAGCTGAGCGCGAACACGATGTCCTCGCGACCGATCATGCCGAGATCGCCGTGGCTCGCTTCGCTGGGATGGAGGAACAGCGACGGCGTCCCGGTCGACCGCATCGTCGCGGCGATCTTGCGCGCGACGATCCCGCTCTTTCCCATGCCGGTTACGACGAGTCGCCCCGTATTTGCGGCGATCGTATCGACGGCTTCGAGGAATCGGTCGCGCAACGGGAATTCGTTGAGCGCGAGCGACAGCGCCTGAAGCGCCGCCATCTGGATTCGCGTGGTGCGCAGTGCCGAGAGCAAACCAGGATGTTGCGAGCTGCTAAGCGCGATCGCTTTCATAAAATCCCCTTCTGCCATGCCTTTACGGCCGGCATGGATGCCATGGCCCGGTATCCAATTGACTTCCACCGCTGCTCGAGCGCAGGTCGCTATATACGCGCTCCCTTACGCAAAAAGCCATAGGGGCAAAACCATCAGAGAAAGCGTGACCATGCAGCTGTGCGGACAAGCGGTCGGCCCGGACCACCAGATTTTCTTCATCGCAGGGCCGTGCGTCATCGAAAGCGAGGCCCAGTCGCTGGCGATCGCGACCCAGCTTCGCGCGATCGCCGACCGGCTCGGCGTGCTGCTGATCTACAAGAGCTCGTTCGACAAGGCGAACCGCAGCTCGGGCACGTCGTTCCGCGGCCCGGGGATCGAAGAAGGCTTGCGCATCCTCGAGAAAGTGCGCGTCGAAACCGGGCTTCCGGTGCTGACCGACGTCCATACCGAAGACCAGGTGAAGATGGTGGCCGAGGTCGTCGACGTCCTCCAGACGCCCGCCTTCCTCGCGCGGCAAACCGATTTCATCTCGGCGGTTGCCGCTTGCGGTAAGCCGGTCAACATCAAGAAGGCGCAGTTCATGGCGCCAGGCGACATGACGCACGTCGTCGCCAAGGCGCGTGCCGCCGCGACGAGCGCCGGTGTTTCGGACGGCAACATCATGGTGTGCGAGCGCGGCGCGAGCTTTGGCTACAACAACCTCGTCTCGGACATGCGCAGCCTGGCGATCATGCAGGGTACCGGCTGCCCGGTGGTGTTCGACGCGACGCACTCGGTCCAGCTGCCGGGCGGGCAAGGCGACCGCTCGGGTGGTCAGCGCGAGTTCGTTCCCGTCCTCGCGCGCGCGGCCGTCGCGGCGGGGGTGGCGGGGCTGTTCCTCGAGACGCATCCGGATCCCGACCAAGCGCTGTCCGACGGGCCCAACAGCTGGCCGCTCGACCAGCTCGAGCCGCTGCTCGCGCGGCTGATGGCGATCGATGCGGTGGTGAAGGGGTCGGGGGCATAAGCCGCCGTTGGCGGTGCGATCGACATCCGCGAATTTAAGCCCGGGATGGCGAGCGCCGCGTAGCACTGCTACCGCACCGACTGTTGAGCCAGAGATCGAACCGCACTGACGGTAGCAAGCGCCTACGTTGCCGCGCACCGCATCGAGCGACCCGACAACGAGACGATGCGTGAGAGCCTTGAACCGTCCGATTCAGCGCAAACGGCTCCAGCACCCCGCTAACCGTCGTTCTCGCGAAGTCGCTGCCGGGCACCTTCGGGGTTGATAACGCGGCTCCTGCTACAAAAACGATGGCGCTGCTCACGCAACGGCAAACGGCAAATTGGTCGCAAAACCAAGACAATGTATCCAGGCTCCGGCCGAATGGGCCCGATTGAACAGACTGGGTCTCGACGCCCGCGTTGCGCAGCGGCGCAATGGGTTTGCAAGGATCAGCCCGTTCAAACGGCCAGGTTCAACGCTGTCGAGCGGGTTCACCGATATGCGTGGATGATCGTGCGATATGTCCCGTTATTGTCGACGCGCCGGCGAAACGATGGCGTGCTTTTTTTGTTCAACGGGTGCGACTGCGAAACGGGCGAGGGGATTGCCTCGACTTTAGAAAACCCGAACGTGTCCAGCATCACTTCCAAAGCAGAAATATTGGGCGCCCAGAAGTTTGTCGGATCGTCCCCAAGTTCTCCGGGCCGGTACAGGCGCATCGCAGGGATGGTTTCGAGCGGCAACGCGGTTACGGTTTCGATGATTAGATGATTCTTGCACATCCGGGCAGCAGCCTCGAGGCACGCATATGGGTCTTTGACATGATAGAGTACGCCAAGAAAGAGTACGATATCGAACTCCCCCAGCGACGCCGGCGACAGGCCCATAACATCAACGTCGAGAGTTTCGACACGCGACTCCAGCGCGCGATGGATTAAGTCAAAACCATCTTTGGTGCCCCAGCCGGGTCCAGACCAGCAGAAGTGATCTGTCGCCAGAACGCGCGCAGCACCTCGACGCTCAGCTTCGAACGAAAAATATCCATCCCAGGCACCGATATCGAGAACGGATTTTCCGGATACATCTTCATTGAAGAACAAGTCCGCCTCTGCCCGCAAAATGTTCAGAGACTTTATTCCATCGATGCGCTGCGATCCAGGCAACTCAAACGAGTGGAACCACCGGACAGATGTCGTATCGATCAATTCTGCCGTCATATTTGCCTCGCCTGTCATCACGCCATAATTCCAATGCTACACATTCTCTAATTCTATTACTGGCTTTATTTCTATTGATTCTAGGGATATTAATGATTTTTCATCAACCCAAATTCTAATCTCGATATCATCTATCCCCTGACCGAGATCTAAAATCCCCGAATAGCGCCACCGCGCCTGATCCCAGTCCAAAGGAGCGTTCACATGATGCGTCTTGCCGCGATTGGATGAGATATCGAGATATTCGCCACCGGTAGAATCTTCGAATGATCCGGTTGCGGTTACGCGATACGATCCTGCCTGAAGTGGCATATAGGGTCCGTAGACGAGGTACCCGGCTTTGCCGGCACTTTCGATCTCTCGCCGCCGTCGCTTCCCAACAAGCGAAAGCAGCCGTTCGTCATTACCCCAGAAACGCAAGATGCCGTCAGTCTTCCACTGCCGGTAGGGGGGGCTTTCTCCCAAGACGCACGCCAGCAGGTCTTTGGCACTTTGCGCCCAGGTCAGCCATGGTATTTGCTCGAACCTAACGGCATTCTGCTTGTGCGAAAGTAACATTTCCACCGCGTTGCTGATGGCAGCGGGATCCAGGCTATTCGCGAAGTAAGTCGCGGCATTACCACCTATTTCACGAAAAACCGGGATGTCGCGTGCCAGAACGGGGAGCCCGTGACGGCTCGCCTCGATCAGCGGTAGGCCGAAGCCCTCCCCTTCGCTTGCAGCGATGAGGCAAGCGCACGACGCATAGACTTTTTCAAGATATTCGTCGGTGATGGCCTCCAGCCAAAACAAGCGAACGCCGTATTGGGGGTTGGCGCGCAATTCGCCCGCAAAATCCTCCATCAACCAGCCGAGCTTACCGACCAGAACGAGATTCACCGCAACACCGCGAGCCCAAAGCTTTTCGAATGCGGCCACCACCTGACGATGCCCCTTGCGCGGCTCGATCGTACCCACCGTGACGAAGGAGGGCGCTGCCCGCAGGGCCGCCAAGACCTCGCTGGCGTTATCAGGCAGGCCGAACGAGGGTGCGCTATTCTCGGTATCGGCGCCAAGGTGGAACCAGTGAACGTCGATAGGGCGCGCCCGTTTCGGACCAAAATGATCTAGCCAGTCAAGAAATTCGTCGGCCACTGCGCGCGATATGCAAACGACCCCGGTAAATTGCGATATAACGTGCAACCACAGACTATGTCCAACCTGCGCACCGGCAACGAAATGGTCAGACAGCACTACCGGCAGGAGATCATATACAACAAAGTATATTTTTACACCCGACCTATGCCAATCTTCGAGCAGCTTGCGTTGTTGCGAAACAATGATCGATTGCAAGTCGAGCCCGACGAATACATCTCCCGGTCCGGGCTCGATTGGATCGTTCGCCCAGTTGTCCGTCACGCCCAGGAAGCCCGCGGTGAACGATCGGGCGTGGCGATATCCCAAAATGTCGTGATCGGCAAAGACCGGTTCAACGATCCAGCCTTCCGGCTGTTCGACCAGCCATTGCTTCAGAATCGAGCGAACGACTCGCTGGATCCCGGATTTCGAATCGCGCTGGACCAATTCCGAGACATCGACGTAAATTCTCTTTGGCCGCGGCGCGGGCGGTAAATTGCGCGCGATGGCCGACGCCAAGGTCGCCCAATCCTGCTTTGACAAGATTTCGGCATCGTCAACAACGGCTTGGCCCAAGCCATATTCTCCCAGATTGGCCTGAGTGTAACTGTGTTCGATCGCGTCGGCATAGGCCGCGGCGCAGCGCCGCGGCTGATGGAGCGTGGCGATCCTGGCCTTGGCATTTGCACCAAGCGTGCGACGGCGCTCGTCCTCTTCGAACAGAGTGGAAAGCGCCGTAACGAGATCGGCATCGGTAAAGTCGTCGTCCAGCATCCAAACGCAATCACCCGGCAACTCGGCCATAGAGCCGTTCGCGTTGACGATCGTTGGAAGTCCGCCGTTCATGCAATCGAGCACCGCCGCAGACGTTTCCCCGCGTGATAGCGCGCGAAGTTGCACCCCTACGTCCGCTGCTGCGAGCCAGCCGCGGAAGGCCGCGAGATCCGTCCAGCCGGTAATCTCGATACGTCCCGCTGTCTTGGCAGAACGTACCGCGCGCTGCAGATTCGCGCCATATTCGCCGGCATCATTCTGACCAACGAAGATCAGGTGACACGACGGATTTTGCGCGAGCGGACTGGCAAGCCAGGCAGCAAGCAGGCGATCATTGAGCTTCATCGGGCCAAGCACGCCGAAACTGCAGACGATGAAGTCGCGCTCATCAATGCCGAGCGTTTTGCGGGCCACCGCTTTACCCACCGAAGCCAGCGGCTCTCTCAAAAGCGGAATCACGTTCCAATTTTGCCCGGCGTCCTTGCCATACCACGATCGCGCAAGCTGCCTTGGATAATCGCTATGGACGATGATGCCGAGCGCGTCCTGGATGACCCTTAAATTGCATGGGTACGTCCAGCCTGCCTCGGGCGGCCCTTCCGAAAAATACTTCAAAGCAGCGGGCCATCCATAGGAGTCGACCAACGTTTGGACCATGCCATTGGACGTTTCGCCGATCCCGTCGCGAAATTCGGCCACCCCAGACAGGAAAAAGTCATGCAAGACGACCACACCCGGATAGCTGCGGATTAGGTCAAACATGTGCGAATGGAACTGCGAGTTTCCAAATTGATAGACGATCCGGTCAAATTCATTGGCATGCCGCCGGAACCAAGCGAGATCGCGGATTTCGCAATTGCCCAAGATCTTGGGATCCGCGCTTCCCTCTTGCGGGGTAATGACCTCGACGCGGTAATGTCGCAACAAAGCCGGAATCAGTTCAGCGCTATAATCGGCGATGCCACTCGCTGCGGGAGGAACCGGAGACACGAACGCCAAGCGTGGCCGCCGCCCCGACATGGCATTGCGATCTGCCGAAAGGTCACGCCGATCGCGATGCATCTCCTCCAGCGCCGCCCAGGCCCGCCGACTTGTCTTATCCCAGGAGAAAGCCTTGGCCCGCTCTAGTCCGTGCCTTTCCAACCGCTCGCGAAAGGTATCATCGATCAACACGCGCTCGATCTTGTCGGACATCGCTTGGACATCGAACGGATCGAACATCGCATCTTCCAACCCGACAACCTCGGGTAGGCTTGAGCCATTGCTTGTAATCACCGCACGCCCGCATTTCATCGCCTCAAGGGCAGGCAGGCCGAATCCTTCGTGCCAAGACGGGAAGACGAAAAGCTTGCAAGCCCGATAACAGAGGAGAAGATCTTCGTCGGATATGAAGCCGGTCAATATCACGGCACCAGTTTGCAGACCGAGACCAGTCGCCAATTTCGACAGGCGTTCGCGATCGAATGGTTGGATTGAACAGACGATGGCCAGCTGGTGCGAATCACGGACCTCGGCCGGGAGGGCCGCAAAAGCCTCGATAATGCCTTCGACGTTCTTCCGGTGATCGATTCCCCCCGTGTACATAACGAAGGGTCGCTTGATGCCATAGCGCTTGAGCAGCCCCGCACGATCGGTCGCGTTTACTGCGGCAGGCGAAAAATGGGATTCGGCAGCGGCAGAGATGTTCACTGCGTCCAACGGATCAACTGAGAGATGCTCCAACGCTTCACGCCGCGCAGACTCGGAGATGGTCAACAATAGATCAGCATTCCGAAGATGGCCGATCTTATTTTCGTACCACTTCTCCACAATGGGATTTGATAGATAGAGCGTACGATTGAGGAGAGGAATGAGATCAAAAAGGACGACCGCGGTCGGCACGGTGGACGAGAGTTGGGCGATACTGGTTACAACATTATCATCCAGGCCCTCGAAGATGGAAGTGATGAGCACGCAATCGGGCGATACACTTGCCAAAGTTGCCTCGCGCAACAATTCGGAAGCGCGACGACGCGCATCGTTCTGCGGATCCGCTGCCTGCGCCGGGGTTAAAGCTTGCCACACCAGAAAGTTTT
This sequence comes from Sphingomonas sp. AAP5, assembly GCF_004354345.1. Taxonomy (NCBI): domain Bacteria; kingdom Pseudomonadati; phylum Pseudomonadota; class Alphaproteobacteria; order Sphingomonadales; family Sphingomonadaceae; genus Sphingomonas; species Sphingomonas sp. AAP5. The sequence continues at coordinate 3,145,348 of NZ_CP037913.1, forward strand.
CATCCGCGACGATTCCATCGAACGCCGCTCGTATAGGCTCGATCGTGTCGTCAAACCCAGCGTTCAGAGCGATGTACACCTCGTGGTCACCAGCGTTCTGCACCATGCTTTTGGCAAGCGAGAGACAATATCGGCCGATACCACGATGCCGATTGCTGCCCTGAGCCCCCTGCAGATCAACGACGATACGCATCATTCGGTCTCCCGATGGCGCGTATCTGATGGGATCATGCCGCGAATTCGCAGGGAAGCCCGCTGCTCGTTCGAGCCGGATGTGCTCCCGCCAGTTTTCATATCAGGGGTCTCGTTGGCATATTGGGCAAGCTTTGCACGCACGATATCTTCAATTTCCAGAAGTGTTTCGTGATCCACGCCGCGCAGCAGAGACACGAAATCGTCTCGCCCACTTGTTTCGTCCCAGCGCGCGTCGGCGATACGCCGCCCATGTGCCCGATTGAGGACCTCGAATTCACGATTGGTGCGCCGCTCCAACCGTCGCGTCCGGCCCAGCCAATAGCGAAGCCCACGAATATTGGTTCGTTCGCTTGCGACCAAACGATCGAATTCGTACCAGAACGCCCCAGCAATCCGGGCCTCCTTGGACGTAGCGATGTCGCGCTGGACGCGCTCGCGCGCTTTCCCCGACCTTAACAGGTTGAGGTAAAATTCCATTCCGTCCGGCTCGGGTATCCTGCCGATATACGCGGTGTACACGCGCTCAAGGAACGCTTCGTCGTCTCCCTCATGCACCAGAGCCTGTTGCCGCGCTTTGAACTCGGACGACGCGGCGATATCCGCTAGCATCCGGGACCGCCCCGCTCCCATCCGCAACGCGCTAACGCGGGCGCTCAACTCGGGTGATTGAGGCCAGCGCCCCAGCAGGATATTATACGCAGTCTGGACGAAATCGGAGGTCGAGAGCTCCAAAAGATTGATTACGCTGCCGATTGATTCGCTTGGCATCTGTTTCATCTCTGCGTGAATGGTGAGACACGTATTCCGGTGATACAACGATTGCGCAAAAAGGGCATCCGCCGGGCCATGTATTTCTGGTGAACCATTTCTTTCGCGTGGTCCACGGCAGAAGGGAGTGCGACTTCGCGGCGCGCGCAGCGCTTGCTCGGGCAGAAACCGTGACGACCCGCAATCTCGCACGGTTCGGCCGTGACAGAGCGCTCGGCGTGGATCGCTAGCGGCCAAATGCGCCACTGCGACATCGGGCGACGCACCGACCGCGCGTCCGACGCGCGCGCAATGCAGGCCCGGGCGACATGATGAAAGCGCCCGCTTGGAAGTCAGCTCGAAGCCGGCGCCTTGTTTCCGCACCGCATTTAACCGACAACACGGCGATCGGATCGGAAATAGCGTGCATAAGGCACACAAATTCGAAGGCAATTTGTGCATAACAAGATGTGGTACGCGTTCATGCTATCAGCGTCGCTGGCCACCATTGGTGCGTCAGGTAAGATCGCGGCGGACACGGGTCGCCGCTCCATGGCCCAATGCCCCGGGTTGGCACTTCCCAGCAACGACGAGGCGGCCGAGCTTCAAAAATGCCTCGATCACTTGCCGGCAGCCAGCGTGCTTGCGCTTACCCCCCGCATCTATGTCCTGCACGCGCCTATCACGATCAACCAACGGGTGACCATCACGTCCGCCGGGGTCGGAGCGACCGCGCAGGGATGCAGCCCGAACATCGACAACCGCTGTGCAACGCTCGTGCTGGCAGCGATGCACGGTGCCATTCCGTTGGATCGGATGCCGCTCGAAATCGCTAAAGCCGGGGTAAGCTTGCGGCATCTCAGGGTGCAGGGCAGCCGCGGCGCAGACAAAGCGTATGATCAGAGAGTGTGTCTGAACGAGCAAACTCGGCCCATGGGCGGCGGGATACGGGTGCGAGCGTCGAACTTCACGTTTTCTGGTTCGGCGATCCGCGGCGTCGCCTGTTACACAGCCATGGAGGTTCGTGCCGGTGCTGATCACCTGCGGGTGATCGACAGCCTATTCTGGGAAAATGGGGACCATCAAACGCCGTTGATGTGGGCCGACGGTTTGACCGTCCATGAAGCAAAAGACGCCACGATCACCAGAAATCTGTTTCGAGACAATACCGACGTTCAACTCATTTTCGGCGGATGTGCGCGCTGTAGAATATCGCACAATAGCTTCACCCATAGCGAAGGCTTTGGCGGTGCGTCGTTTGCCGAATTGATGTTGCAATCATGGCCAACGACGAGTGGCGATTTCAGCGGCTCGCTCATCAGCGAAAACGCGATAAATTGTTCCCCTACCAAGCGCTGCGGTTATGGCATCATGATCGGCAGCAGCCCATGGTATGCCGGTCGCGCCACCGGCGGGGAGGTCAGCCGAAACACGGTTCGTTTCGCAATGATCGGGCTTAACGTCGATCGATTGACTGGCCCGATGGTCATCCGGGATAACACGATTGCTGAATCCGGCGGACGGTATAGCTCGGCCTGCGGCACCAAAGACTGGCCGGCCCTCAACACAGCACCGCTATCGAAAAAATTCACGCTCGGGATGCCGACGGGTACCGGCGTCAGCACTCAGGGATGCCTGCTGAATCAGCATCCCAACTGACACCGGTTCCACTTTTTATGGATTAAACTTCGGGTTACGCCACGCTTGAACACCATCGATCGTCGTGCGGGGCACTCCGTTGTCGAGCTCGAAGATGGTCGGACGCTCAATTTCCAAAAACCATCCGCGCGACAGCATCGTCTCGATGATGCCACCTTCCAGCACGCGCGAATGAAGCCCTATCAAGACATACGCTACCTTTTCCGTCAATAGATCCACGGTCTGCGCAATGAGGTCTCCTTCACCACCTTGAATATCGATATGGAGCAGATCGATCTTGGGACGATCGCCGATCACGGTCGCCAACGTGGTCAATTCCAAGCTATCGTATTCGCCGCTTTCCACGGCACGGCGACTTTCTTCTTCTGTGGCTCCAAAGATTGGTTCCGACCCCCAGCCGTTCATCGCTCCGTTCGCGCGCGGGAAAAGGGCGTATCCGGGCTTGCCCGCGGCGATGCCACGGATGACTCGGTACTCGGAAGGCGCGATTCCGTTGGCGGACATCGTGCGCTCGCACATTTCGATGTGCATGGGATCGCCCTCGACCCCGATGACCTCGATCTTGAGACCGCGGCGCTTTGCGGCAAAACCGGTATTGGCCATCCAACACCCCCAGCCGCTGCCGAGCTCGATCATGGTGAACGTCTCGCGCGCCAATTGAACCGATCGGAAAGCCGCGGCCCATTCTGCTGTGTCTGCGTGGTAGTTACCAGGGATCGGTATCGGATCCAGCTGGCCGCTCGTGTGCTTCAGAAATTCGAAGACATCGGTCGGTACAGCAACGCCCTGAAAATTGACATTAAAGCCGTCTCGCGGCTTACGCTCGAGATCGACCATTCCTTTCACGATCCCCACCACATCGAGCATCGTGTTATAATGCAGCAAGGGATTGGGAAACACGCTCGACAATCCGAGACGGCTTAAGGCTTCAGGAGAGTGGGCGATCTCCTTTATCATCGCCGAGGTGCTCGGATGAGAAAGGTGGAAGTCGATTACGTCCGCGCTTTCCGGTTCGCGCCCCAACAAGACGCGGTACGCGTCTTCTACGTCTTTTCTCACCATCAGTCTCTCCAAGCATAAAATGCAAATAGTATGGTCGGCCAGAGGCACTCGCGACCTCATCGCGCTCGCACGGTGAAACGGGATTCGGTTTGATCAGGCCCGATAAAGACCATTCGACGCGTGACTGCTCGTCCCCCGCCCCTCGCTACCCACCATCTCCAGCCCCGTGCAGGGACTGACACCGCTCTTGTGTAGAGACAAGCTGTTCAACACGCGAGGGCTCGGGGCAAGTTCCGCCAAGGTGCCGTCTTGCCTGCCGATATTGCCAAACGCCGTAGGATGGTTCAAGAGCTGAGGCCGATCCGAGGCATCAGATCGCGTAAGAAAAGCGCGCAAAAAGTGGAGCCGGCATGTTGCAACACGGAGATGTCCGACCGTCTCATCGCCTCCCTCTCGACGAAAACTTCATAAAATCGATCCGATCTGTCGCAGACGTTATGCAATGGCATGACGAAGTATTTGTAGAGCTCGCCTACCTTATCATCATTGGTCGCCCTGCCGATACAATAGGACGCCAATACTATTTGAAACGGATACGCGAGGGCCGTGGCAGATTGGCAATCCTCGACCAACTCGCCAAGGCAGCCGAGGCGAAGCCGCTCTGGGCACAGATTAGCGACCTCCAGGCTGCGCTCGACCGCTACCGCGCATCACGCCGGTTTTTCGCGGGGCTTCGGCTACGCCGGACCGATCCAGAACTCGGCATGCGACCGCCTCTTGCCCGGGCACGCGCTATCACCAACGAAATAGGCCGCGCCCGACAGGACATCATGCTCGCCTGCGGCGAACTGATCGCGGGGCATAAGGATCTCTTGCAGTTGGTCAGCACCCAAGGGGCGGCGCACATGGGTGGGACAAGCGCCATCGCCCAGGAATCAAAAGCTGCGGTTGACCTCCATACACCGCGCCTGCGATCACCTTCTGACGTCCGAGAAAATGACTTCGACAGCAGCGAGAAGCGCCTGATGCAAGCGCTGCGAATATAGCAGGACACTATGCGAATTGTGATTGATTATCAGGGCGTACAGACCGGAAGTCGCTTTCGCGGAATCGGTCGATACGCAGCATCCCTGACGAAAGCGATGATCCGATACGGCAACGCGCACGAATTCATCGTCGTCCTCAACGGCCAATTCGCAGACGGTATAGAGGCGATAAGGGCAGATCTTGCTCCCTATCTGCCACAGTCGCATATCCGTGTGTGGTACACGCCCGGTCCGCTACGCCCGTTGGAGAGCCGCGATCCTGACCTGGCTCGCATCGCCGAAGTCATGCGAGAGCATTACATCCGCTCGCTCGAGCCGGACGTCATTGTGCTCACGAGCCTGTTCGAGGGTCTGTCCGATGCAGCAGTGCTGTCGGTCAAACGAAGCGTGCGGGAAATTCCTGTCGCTTGCATCTTCTATGACTTAACGCCGCTCGTTCTGCCCGAATCCGACTTTGAGACCAACCCGCTTCACCGGCGGTGGTACCGCGACAGAATTGCCGATCTGAAGCAATGCGACCTCCTGCTGGCCATATCCGAAAGCAGCCGCGGCGAAGCGCTTCGCGAACTTCAGTTTGCCGCCGAAAGCGTCGTCAATATCTTCGGAGCGCCGGACGAAAGGTTCGTGTGCAAACACCTGAGCGCGGCGGAAAAGCGCCTGGTAGGCCGCCGCTTCGGATTGACGAAGCCGTTCATCCTGCACGCGGGCGGGCTCGAAAAAAGCAAGAATCTGCGCGGCTTGATTGCAGCCCTTTCGAATCTCCCGTCTTCACTGAAGGAGCAATATCAAATTGTCTGCGTCGGCAAACGCAACGAGGGCGATTACGAGGAATACTTTGCGTTGTCAGCCGATCCCGCCGTCCACGACATGCTCGTCGTGCTCGACCATGTGTCGGATGACGCGCTCGTCGATCTGTATAACGCCTGCAGCCTGTTTGTCTTTCCATCGCTGAGGGAGGGCTTGGGTCTGCCCGCGCTCGAAGCGATGGCCTGCGGGGCGCCCACCATCACCTCCGATTGCGCCAGCCTGCCCGAGATCGTCAGAAACAACAACGCGATGTTCGATCCGACCTCACCGTCGACGATCGCAGCCAAAATCACGGAGGTCCTGTCCGACACCAAGCTGCAGGAGCGCCTCTCTGCGGCGGGGCTCGAGCGCGCCGCGGCGTTGACATGGCAAGCCTGCGCGGAGGTCGCGCTGGCGGCGCTCGCGCGCTTCGCCCCGGGCAAGGTGATCGACAGCAGCCGGCGAACGACGATCATGCAGACCGGCATCATCGGCCCGCGCGCGCTCAAGATCCTCGTTCAAAAGCTGGATCATCATGGCGATTTCTTCTTGGGGCTACCTGCGATGGCGAAATTGCGGGCGCGCTATCCGTCCGCGCGGATCGATGCATTGGTTGGGAGCTGGAACAAAGGCGCGGCCGAGGCGAGCGGCTTGTTCGACACCATTTTCACGCTGGATTTTTTCAAATCGCTGTCATCCGATCGGCCGACCTTGAGTGACGAACAGCTCGATATCATTCGCCAGATGCCCTATTATGACTATGCGATCGATCTTCGGCGTCAGTTCGACACTCGGTTCATCCTGTTGAAGATCAAGGCCGACAGTTATTTCGGCTATGAGACCGGGTCGGCGGAAATCGATCAGCTATTGACCAACGGCTTGAAAGACCATGCCGAGTCGGTCGGCGTGCGCCGCTATTACGAAGAGACGCATACCTGCGAGCAGGTTCTGAGGATCGTCGAGGCGCTTCCGTTCGACGTCAATGATTACGTGGCGCTTCCGGCCATGGGTACACTCTTGCCGACCAAGAAAGGCTCGGTCGCGATCTTTCCCCGCGTTGGGCTCGACGCTCGACAATGGAATTCTGATCGCTTCGGATTGCTCGTGCAAAACCTTGCTGAGTCACCGGAAATAAGCCAGATCAACGTCTACGCCGGCAAGGCCGAAGAGCTCGCCACAATCCCGTTGCCGGATCATCCGAAGGTCGCGATCAAGTGCGGCCTCAGCTTTTCAGAGCTGTTCACATCGCTGTCGGAAAATGAAATATGCGTCGGCAATAACAGCTTCGGCGTGCATTTGGCGAGCTATGCAGGATGCCGAACGACTGGCATTTACAGCGGGCATGAGCTCCCACAGCAGTGGGGGCCCGCGTTCAACGATGCAAAGGTCATCATGGTCGATGCGGAATGCGCGCCGTGCCACCTGCCTGATCGGCAAAGCTGCCCCTTTGGCGTCTTCTGCTTGGACGACATCTCGGTAAAGGCCGTTACCAACTTGGTGCTCGCAGACGTATCGGGAGCGACTTCGCTGTTGAAAAAGTCCGAGATCATCGCGCAGAATCCAGCAAGCGCTGTTCCCGCGCTCGTCAACGAAATCAACCGGCTCAAGACAAAGGATCAGATCGCCGGCCTGTCACCAACGGACAGGCTTGCGCTTAACGGAGCGATCGCGCGGAATTTCCCGAAACGGACCCGGCGAGGTCGGACTCTCTTCATCGACATGTCAAACTTCCGATATGACGTTGATGTGCTCGAACCCAAGACGCAAATCCAATGGGATTCGACGCAGCGCCTGATTACGGCATTAAGAGCAAAACTACCCGCAGACTATTCGGTGGTGACAGTGGCATCACGCCGTCACGATCACGAATTCTATATCATGCCGTTCGAGAAATCCGATGACGTGCTTTTGTCGCCGGCCGATGCTCCGATCCTGCGACCGATACCGGGCGACATATTTCTTGGCATCGACAGCAATTTGTTCCGCAGTGCGCCGCAATGGGACCTGATCTATAGCTGGCGTTCGCAAGGGGTGACGACGGCATATCTCGTCCCAGACTCCATTCTGACGCGGTGGCACGCTGCGGACGGCGAGGATCGGGAAGCACAATTATTTAGGGCTTTCCTCCAGGAGATCATGCATTTCGATCAGATAATCGTCGAAGGTCGGCTCGGTGCGATCACCGAAAGCTGGATCCGTGCGAATGCTCCCCCACGCGACCGCCCCCTTTTGGTGGATCACATCGCTTGCATTGAGACCGGCCCCGCCGACGGTTCGGATCGGGAAAGCCCAACCGTCGCCACGGCAAAGCGTTTGGTCACGATCCTGACCGATCCGAAACACAGTATTTCCAACCGCCCCGCCCGTGCGCATGTTGCCGAACTGGCAGAATAAGGTTTCCTATGCCCCCCTCACCTGCTTCGCCGCTCGCCGCTGAGATCACCGCGACTCTTGCAGCGCTCCAGACGGCGTTTACCCCCATATATTGTTCGGCGATTGATCGTGCTGCGGATGCCCTGACGACTAGCCTGCGCAACGGCGGCAAGCTTCTCATTATGGGCAATGGCGGATCCGCTGCGGATGCGCAGCACATCGCGGCAGAACTCGTTGGCCGCTTCAAACTTGAGCGCAAAGCCCTCGCCGCGATCGCTTTGACAACCGACAGCTCGATTCTCACCGCCTGGAGCAACGATTATAGCTACGACACGGTGTTCAGTCGGCAAGTTGAGGCCTTGGCGCGTCCGGGCGATATCGTGTGGGGCATCTCCACCTCCGGCAATTCGCGCAATGTCGTCGCCGCTTTCGAAAGCGCCCGCGCAATAGGCGCCACCACGCTTGGGATGCTTGGCCGCGATGGAGGTGCGGTGTTGCCGCTGAGCGATATTGCCCTGGTCGTCCCGCTCGACCTCACCGATCAGATACAAGCCACGCACTTGCTGACATATCACGCGCTCTGCGCGCATCTGGACGCGGCCTTCCAGTGAAGCTCCGCGACAAGATCCAGCAGCTGCGGATCATAGTGGTCGGTGACGTCATGCTCGACGAATATTGGTTCGGTGATGTGCATCGAATTTCGCCAGAGGCCCCGGTGCCGATTGTGCGCATAGCTCGATCCGAGGAACGGCCGGGCGGTGCTGCGAATGTCGGTCGCAATCTTGCGGCTCTGGGCGCCAAGGTGACTTTGCTGTCGGTTGTCGGTGCAGACAATGCCGCGGATCGGTTACGTGCCGTGCTCGACGAAGCCGGCATCGACCATCGCCTTCAAACCGATCCGGAAATCCGAACGACGGTCAAGCTGCGCGTCATCGGGCAGCAACAGCAAATGTTGCGGATCGATTTCGAGGACGCACCGTCCGCAGAAGCGCTCGACCAAAAGAAGGCGCAATTCGAGGAAAGCCTCGCTTCGGCCAGCCTGGTCATTTTTTCGGACTATCGCAAAGGCTCGCTCCGCCACATCGAAGACTTGATTGAACGCGTGCGGGCGCGCGGCAAGATGATACTCGTTGACCCCAAGGGTGAGGATTACGAGCGATATTCCGGCGCGACGGCCATAACACCCAATCGGTCCGAATTTACTGCGATAGCAGGAGGCTGGAATTCTGCGCAAGAATTGGAGGACAAGGCCCAAAAGCTTCGTCGCAGCCTTGGGCTAGAAGCGCTCCTGGTGACGATGAGCGAGCAGGGCATGATTCTGTTCAGGGAAGATTCGGTATTTCACAAGCCGGCACAAGCCCGAGAGGTTTTCGACGTGTCCGGAGCAGGCGATACCGTCATCGCCGCCTTGGGGGTGATGCTCGCCGCCGGGGCTTCATGGGAACATGCGGTCGATTTCGCCAATGCGGCCGCTGGCTTAGTGGTCAGCAAACTCGGCACCTCCGTTGCAACCTTTGAGGAGGTGTCACAATTGTTCGACGATATCGAGAATTGGCCCCTCACCCCATGACGCTCAGCGACAAGATCGTGCCGGTCGAAGCCCTTCCTCGCGCACTCGCTACGCTCGCACGCCCGATCGTGTTTACCAACGGCGTTTTCGATCTGCTGCACCGCGGCCATGTGGAGTATCTGGCCGATGCACGTGCCTTGGGCGGATCACTCGTCATCGGGTTGAACAGCGACGCGTCCGCACGTCTGCTCGGCAAGGGGGAGGATCGACCGATCAATCAGGAACGTGATCGCGCGATCATGCTGGCGGCCCTGGAAGCCGTCTCAATAGTCTGCCTCTTCGACGAGCGGACTCCGATGGCTTTGCTCGAACACGTCCGACCCGATCTCTACGTGAAGGGTGGCGACTATGATGTCGAGGCGCTGCCCGAATCGACGCTCGTCAAGTCCTGGGGCGGGCTATCGCGAACTATCCAACTTCGGCCAGGATATTCCACGACGCGCCTGGTCGATCGGATTCGAGCATTCAAGCCGTAAACCATGCACCGGGCGCTATTTCTCGACCGTGACGGTGTGCTCAACACCGATCATGGGTATATCGGGTCGATTGATCGTTTTGATGTGATTCCCGGCGTTGCGGAGGCCCTCAGCCGAGTCTCGTCGCTCGGCTATCGGCTCATCGTCGTGACGAACCAATCGGGCATTGCGCGCGGTTATTTCACGACCGAGGACTACGATCGGGTAACACGCCACATGGTCGCGACTTTTGCGGCCAGGGGCGTGTACTTCAGCGGAATATATCATTGCCCGCACCACCCCGACGGTCAGGAGCCGGCGTTCGCAGCCGTCTGCGATTGTCGGAAGCCCCTTCCGGGCATGATCCTAAGGGCATGCGCCGAGCATCATATCGATCCCGCCCGCTCGATCATGGTGGGGGATCGACTAAGCGATCTGGCGGCTGGAGACGCGGCCGGGGTCCGCCGGTGCTTCTTGATCGGCACTTCGGTCGAACCCGGTCGTCAGTCGTTTCGGTCGTTGGCGGAGTTCGTCGATTCCGCGATATTTGCAACGCTCGCCGCGGAACGATGAAGCGCCGTGCGGCCACGAGAGATGCATACCCCGCATCAAAGCAGCGAAATCTCGCTCAATAGTCCTGGCCGTCGTTTGCCGAAATTCGGACGTGTGGTCCGACCGGCGAGCCTTCAATACTGCCTGCGGAACACCCGTACACCGAATTTCCGACGATATAAAGGTGGCCGCCTATCGTCTTGTCGATGCTGATACAGAACCGGTCGACAGCAGAATTGTCGTGCCCTTCACGGGAGATGAAGTTGTTCACGATCTTTATGTCGGACACTTCCCTCCCCACTGTCAGTTCGTCATGGCGAATTCCGTCCCGGCCCTGCCCGTTCGCGGTTATTTCGTTCTCCATGATCTTGATGTCTCTCCCGCCACCCAGGAGGACACCAGACAGCAAATTGCCATTGATGCGTGCGCCGCTCACGGTCAGGCCCCCGGACCAGCCCGGCTCGGTTGCAATGCCGTTACCGGTTTGGCTCGATCCGATCCAGGATCCTGCCGCGATCGTGACGTTTTGCCCCTTGATCAGATGCACGCCCGTCTCAAAGGGGTGGTCGCATTCCAGATGGGGAACGAAAAGCCATTTTGGAACGCTCGCCCCGCCCTGAACGGCAGCGGTGTCTTCCATCACGATGCACTTCGCACCATACATGAAAATACCGGACTTTAGCGTCACCGAATAGCTATAGCTGTCCATGTCGAGCCACGTCAGGTGACGGTTGTTTTTGGCCGAGCCGACCACGTTATCGAGGATCGCACCGAAGACCGCCGCTGGTGACGCATTGTGGCCGATGAACTTGATGCCGTACACGCCATTCAAGTCAGACATGTTGAGGTTCGCAACTGTCATCGAAGCGCTCGAATCGTCCAGCACCCCATTCCACCCCGTCAGGTCGACTCGCTCGAGCGTCGGAAAATACGCTTGATGGAATTCGATGGCATAGCCTGCGATCTTCTTGACCGCGGGGATAAGGAACATATCCGACAAAGTTACCTTTTCGCTCCCGGTACCGCGGACAACGATGTCGCTTGCGGTGTTCGACTGTTGCTGCAGAAGCGTCTCGCCACGCCCATCACCGAAAATATGGCAACTTCCGCGAATCGTCAGGCCGGTATGGTAATAGCGACCTGCCGCTATCCGCAGCGCGCGCGCTTGGGGGCCACACGCCCAGGTCAAGGCGCGCTGCAAAGCACCGGTGTCGTCGGTCGAAGCGGGGGCCCCCAAAGCGCCCCACACCCGCGCATTCGCGCCCTGGGAAAAGGTTGCGACCCAGCAACCGGCGCCGCGCGCCGGCTTGACATCGGCGCCGTCGTCGCCTGCCCCGCGCCCGGTCGCACAAGCCGAGGGGACATATCGGTACGTCATATCCCCGCCATCACCGGCGGTCGCGAAGCCAGACCGGTAAACCACGCCAGCCGATGGCGGAACGGCAAGCGCCTTCAATTCTCCATTATTCTGCACGACGGGCATCGTCTGAGCACCCGCCGACGCTACGGCTTCGAACGCGACAGCAAGAAAAGGTAAGAGATACCGCCGACCCATCACGCATATTCTCCGCCGGTTTCGTAGAGTGATGGCGCCACGCTACGCCCTTTTTGAGCATAGAGTGTCAGGCGAAAGCTCTCGGACCGCCTGGCCCGGCATGACGTTTGTGTCGAACATGCCCTGCCGCACTCTCCTAGCCACCGCCGCGTGGCCGTAGGTTGCCCGTTTAACGACGGGCGACAGCGGGGGCCCCAAACGCGAGACATCCATCGGGCAAGTCCCGAATAACCAGACTTCCTGCGCCTACCATCACGTCGCTGCCAATCGTCTTTTCGGGTATGACGTTGCAGCCCACGCCGAGAAAAGACCTTGCGCCGATCCGGACGCAACCCGCCAGGGCGGAGCCAGGACCAATGTGGGCACCACGGCCAATCACGCAGTCATGATCGACACCGGCTTGCGTGTTGACGATGGCGAAGTCGCCTATCACCGCTTCTGCATTGATCGCGGCGCCTGCCATAACCGCGACCCCTTGTCCGATTTGGGCTGAGGGAGAGACCGCCGCGCGCGTGCTGACGGCGGCCGGGAGCGCAAAGCCCCGTGCCAGCAGCCGATCGCCGATCCGTTCCCGCAATGCGTTGCTGCCCAGTGCGACGAAAGCGGCGCGTATGCCGTTACGCCACAACTCTTCCAGCTTTTCGTCCGTGCCAACGACAGGGACCCCCATCACCGTCCGTGCCGTATCGTCCGCGTCGGTCAAGGCCACCACCCGCCAATTCGTCTCCCGAAGAAGATCGATGACAACCTTGGCGTGCCCGCCGGCGCCCAACACCACGATGTCCTGTGATTGCACGCTCAAATCACGACCCTTCTACGTATCGAAATTAGCGCAGCCCCATAGCATGCCTGGAGCACGATGAGACGGCGAAGATCCCGAAACACCCACTCGCCACGCTGGTCAGGCTCGTCCTCGCGGGACACATCACCGGATGCGACCACGATCGCCCGAGGACCCCAACGCAAAAGCGATTCGGTCGCCAGGCAATCGGCCGACGCGGGATTAGCCGCGCAACAGCGTTGGGGGGCTTTGTCCGCCCGAAAACGCTCAGCGCGAACCGTTCAAGGCTTCCAACTCTATGATCCGCGCGTCGCGAAGCGCGATGGCATCGTTTGCCCAGACATCACGATCATCGAGGGATTGCTTCAGCCATGCGGCATGGGCGACAAGCTCGTTAAACTCTTCATCCTTGCGTATGAACGCATTGCGCAAGTCTGCATATGCCGCCTCGAGATTGACGTACGATACCTGCAGATGCGAGATCTGCGCGCGAAGCTCGGCTGTATCGCTCGCGATCTTGCGAGATTCCTCCTCCGCGGCCAACAGGTTCTTTTCAAGATCGAGGACAGCGCGCTGAGCGGTCTTGGTACGCGACGCTTGCCCCGCGCTATTTGCCTCCAACGCGTCACACCGGCTAACCACCGCTGCCATTCGCTGACGATCTTCTTGCCGCTTCGCCTGTAGGCGTTCGTACAAGGCGCGAAGTTCCGAATTCTCCGCCTTCAGAGTCGTCTGCTCGTTATGCAACGTCGCGAGCTGTCCGGTCAGCCGCCGGAAGTCGTTTGCATAGCTCTCCCAAGACCGCCTTCCGTCGACCGGCAGCGAGGCCTCGGGCGGAAGAGACAGTTCCTTGGACTTGTCCTTCGACTTGGCGTCATCGTTCTGATCCTTGATCGGGACCATTCCACGGGCATCTTCAGACATTCGCTCTAGTTCCGCTATATTCATGTTGCTCAACCCTCGCTCGAATCTATCAACGACGCCAATAGCTTTCGCCTTCGGTTCGAGGCCCTAAAGAAAATAAGATTGCACGATGGGCTGCCCGCTGTGGCGATGCCTGCGACAATCTGGTCGATCGTCGCCTTGACGCACCGGCCGGTAGCCTCGTCGATCTTGAGAAACTGGCGAAGGCCAAGCTTGAAAAAAGCGTTGAACCACGCGTTAATATCTATTCCGAACTTTTCCAGATGGTACGGACCAAATTCTGCGATCACAAAGATATCTCTATTCTCTGCCACCACGCGCGTCATCCCGCGCAGTACCTTTATTTCATACCCTTCTGCGTCGATTTTCACAAGATTTACGACCATTTCCGGCGGCAGAAGATGATCGAGGGAAACCGACTTAACGTTATGCGGCGTACCGCCCGGTTCCCCCGGAACAAGCGTCCCCATCATGCTGTTCACGCCCGGAAAATATTCGACCAGGCCGTCTTCGTCCGATGCTGCGGCCTCGATTACTCTTGCGCGCGCATCAAGACCGTTGCTCGCAATCGATCGCCGAAGGCATTCGGCTGACCGGGGCGCCGGTTCCAATAGGATCACCGTGCCGGACGGGCCGACCGAGGTTGCCATCGGCAACGACAACAGACCGATATGCGCGCCGACATCAACGACGGTATCGCCGTGGCGGATCAGCGTCTGCAAGACACGGATTGTACCTGGTTCATGCAAACCTGTGCCGTTCGCAAAGTGGATCAGCAGCCACTGCTCTTCTTGAGGAATAACGATCCAACCCAAGTCCGAGCGAACCGCGACGAGCCGATCGTCGAGATAGATCATTTGACGGCGAGCCAATTGCGCGACCAATTCGCCAATCTTGTCGACCTTCTGCGCGATCGCCTGCGCCTCGAGACGGACCGATTCGATCGCCGCGTTCAGAACCTCAAACTCTGCGCTCATATCGGAACCCACCAGACTTTTCTCACGGCCAAAGCGGCCTTACACGTCAGAATGCGAATTCATATGTTCTGTCGCGGCCATCGCATAGCCCGTCGCGACCGCGCCCCAGGTTCGAGAGCTCATTTTCTGATAGAGCGCCGCCTGTGCGCCAATGGCCTTTTCCGGATCCGCGGCGATCTCCTTGATAAGCGCAGTCATCGCGTGATGATCGCTTGGATCGAACGTGAAATCCGCCAGTGCCGGATACTTTTCGCAAATCTCGAGGACATGCGGTCCACGTGCGACAATGCACGGGGTACCGACGCTTACGGCCTCGTAAAAGGGAAATGGCGCATGTCCGCCTTCGAAGAAGGACGGATGAACCGCAACCGTCGCGCAGTGATAGAAAGCAGCATGAACATCACGCGGGAGATCAGGGATCGACAAAAAGTCGAATTGGCTCTGATGGGCTTCGAGCATCCCTGGCAAAGGAGTCCACTGGGCGCCAAAATGGAGCGGGGCCGTTGTGATCACCTTCATCGAGATCCGGTCGCGGCGTACCATTTGCTCGAGCGCCAAGGCTACCGAAATAAGGTTCTTGGTCACGCGATCTTGCGTCGAAACCGCGATATACGGCACGCTTTCAAACGGAAAATCATAGAAATACGCGGCGCCCCGCTCACGACAATAGGCCCGGAGCATATCCGCCGCTCGCGCGACCGAGGCCGGCGTCTTCTTGCGATCTTCGACGAAAGGCAGGTCATCTTTCAGATCGGGCGAAGCGTGCGGCACGACACGGATCTTCGCACGATCCACACCAAACAGGCCGTGCGCTTGCGTTTCGGCGACGTGGTTGGAGAAGGTCACGACCTTGGCGACACGACCGAGCATTTCGCCCACATGGTCACGCCATACGACATGGTTGCCGTTCGGGCCCCACGCGAGGTCACTGAACTCGTGAAAGACGGTCGGTATCGCATCTGGAAAGATCGTCGTGACGGGCGCCGACAAATACTTAGCCGCGGTAAACGTCGGGAATATGGAGAGCCAACCGACAACGTCGACATGGGCGTCAGCGAACTTCGCCAGCGCTTCGATACCCTGCGCGCCGAGCCCCGCATCGGCAGGCGAGTGCACCGTGTAATCAAGCCCTGGCGTTGCTCGCAAGGTCGCGAGGTCGCGCTCCGCAGCCTGCCGAATCGAATTCGGCAGCACGACGCGAAAGACGTAATTCTGGCTTTCTGCAATTCCTTCGATGAGAAAGCCCAGAAGCCGGGTCATGCCTTCGTTTGACCAGCGCGCGCCGTCTGGCCATTGGGCCCATATCCCGACGGGGATTCGGGCCATCCGCAGATCTTTCGAGTGTTGCATTTGCCCCTGCTTCACTTTCGAGCGACCCGCGGCATTGACCTGTCCGAACCCGCAAGCGCCGCTTGCGCATAGGCGTTTGCGACATCGTCCCAACCATTTCTGCTCAACCGCTGGTACGCCTCCCGCTGGACATCGGCCGCGCCCTCGCGGTCAGACTCGACCGCTAGGATAAGGTTACCGAGCGCGTCGGCATCATAGGGATCATACGTGAACTGGGCCAAATCTGGCTCGATTTCGAGGAGCTCGTCAACATGGGGGCCGCGCGCCATGACACATGGCGTACCGACGCTGACCGATTCGTAGAATGGCAGAGCGCCGACAATACCCTCAAAAAAGCTGGCATGAACCGATACGGTTGCACAATGGAACAGCGCCGCGTGAACCTCGCGAGACACGTCGGTCATCGAAACCAGATCATGGTGGAACTGCTCGCGCTCGATCAGCCCCGGCAATAGCGTCCAATCTGCGCCGAAATGGACCGGCGCAGTCAAGAACAGCTTTATGTTCTCACGCCGATCTCGAACCAAGCGCCGCATGGCGATGGCAACCAATCCAAGATTCTTGGTTGGACGGTCCTGCGTCGCGGTAACGACGAAGCGCACATGCTCGAACGGAAATGCCCGAAGATATGCATTGTCCCGATTCGCCATTCCCTCGCGGAGGATTTCGGCTGCAATGGCCCGGGTCTCCTGGGTCCGCCGGCGCTTCTTCACGAACGGAAGAATCGACGCCAAGTCTGGCGGAGCGAGCGGAACGACATGGATTTTAGCGGGATCTACCCCAAGCAGAGGCGTTGCATGTCGTTCTGAGACGTGCCGCGAGAAGGTGATAACCGCGTCACATTGCGCCAGAACGCGCGTGGCCGTTTTCCGCCAGTTGATCCAGCCTCCGGTTTCACCCCAATATACATCGCCGCCCCAACCCAGCGGAAAATCATAAGGCAAAGCGTCTGGCATCAGCGCCGCCTTGGGTTGAGTGAGGCGGAGGCAGCCTGCAAAATGGGGAAAGCTGACAACCCACCCATCAACTCGAACCGAATCGTTCGCAAACTCGGCCGCGATCGCCAGCGGCCGCTCCGATTCCGGGAGAGCAACGATCGTTGAACGATCGCCATATTTCAGCTCGCTTCGGCGCGATGGCTCATGAACAAGCCAATCGCGTCCCTCCACTGCGTTCAACGTGCGCAGATCCTCGCGCACCGCCGGAGCTAATCCCCGCTGTACAACGATGTGGAATATATAGATTCCGGATTTAGCCGCACCTTCGATGATAAATCCGAAGACGCGCGAAACCCCTTCATTTGCCCATCGGGACCCAGGCCCCAGCTCGCTCCAAATTCCAATTGGAATTCGCTGATCGTTACGCAAAACCAACCTCCAAGAGGCGGTCGATCATGAAACCACCGTCCTGCATCGCGTTACGATCCAACGCCTGCGCCGGTGGGAGCGTGCGCTTTGGCAAAACCCGCGCCTCCGCGGCTTGAAGCGCTTCAGCGATGTCGATCGGTGACGACTCCGCGTACAAAGTCGTATTCGTAGCTGCATCTTCCGCGCGTCCGCGATTCACGCGATAGTCGAGCCCGACAAAATGCATCCCATTTCGTGCCGCAATCGTCGCAGCCTCGCCATCGCCGCCAGCCAGGAGCGTCGAGAGCAAAGCCGCCGATCGAGATAGCACGCGGCCGAAGATCTCATCCGACCACACATGCTGGATTTGCAAATCGGCAAGGAACGCCTTGTTCGTCGCACTGATCGACATCTCCGCGATCCGCGCGTGGAAAGCGTCTTCGGGAGTCTCGGTCGCGATGACGACGTCCATCGCTCCCCCCTCGTCCCAATAGAGCCGGATACCGTTAACAGCCATCTCGATATCGTGAAGATCGGACGGCTCGAGCCACCAACAGATCGTTGGCGCATCGGCGACCGGATTTTCAGGCAGGACGGGAATGAACGAGGGGACGAGCAAGCTTGGAATTTGCATCGTCTTTTCCGGCCTAATGCCGGCATAGCCAATCAGGTCATCGATCGTATCCGGATCACTCGTCGCGACAAACGCCGCCTGACGCCACAGCCTGAACGCCCCCGTTTGCCTTACCCAATAGGAGTCGTGAATATTCGCCGCATATGCCGACGGAACCAAGCGAGCGGCGAGATCGCGACAAATATACGCCGTAGGGCGCAGCGGCAGAATCGGGCCGACGCCGGCATCGGCCAGCACGATCCACGCGTCGCAATCCGTGTAATTCCATCCCCAGTCGCGAGGAACTGCAACCGTCTCGATCCCTTCCAGGTCCAACCGCTCGTCAACGCTCAAAAACATCCGCTTCGCGTTCGACACGGGAACAGGTTCCCACAGCAGCGGGCGAGTCACGATGTCAGGATGATCACGCTTCAGATACGCTTCCGACGCGCGACGCTCCCGCGACTCGACACCGGGCACACCGATGACGATCGTGACCGACTCGCCACCAGCACCGCGGGCGGCCAGCAGCAAATGCGCGAGGTTGCGCGCGCGGGCGAGGATCGAAATCCCCACGACAGCCGGGAGCAGGATCGCGACCTTGAGTGGCTTTGCGCCGCTTGCCATCTAGCGGGCTTCCGACAGCGAAGTCTTTGAAGCCTGGCCGGCGCCGCTTTCCGTCACCGTCCGCAACGCGGCACAAATGCGCACGACGTCCGACTCTTCCAATGTCGGATATGACGGCAGCGAAATACCGCGCATCGCGATATCTTCCGACACCGGAAACTTTTCTGGCGACGCGTACATCGGCATGTGGTGCGCGCAATAAAAGACTGGACGCGTATCGAAACCGAGGCTCGACATTTCCGCCATGACTTGGTCCCGGTCGAGACCCACCGGCAGGAGCAGCGAAACCAGCCACTCACTGCTTACCACGCCCTCCAACGGCACTTGGAACGTCAGCCCCGAGTCCTTCAACTGTTCGCGGTATACCTTGGCGATGGCGCGCTTCTTTTCCAGAATGTTCGGCAAGCGCTCGAACTGCGCCACGCCGATCGCCGCACAGATATTGGTCATGCGGTAATTGAAGCCGATTTCATCGTGCCAGTAGCGCTTCGTCAGAGACTGACCTTGCCCCTTTACCTTGCGCATCCGCGACGCAAGCGCGGGATCGCTCGCGGTGACCGCGCCACCTTCTCCGGTAGTGATCGTCTTGTTTCCGAAAAACGAGAATGTCGCAACATCCGCGTCCTTCCCGACCGGGCGACCGTTAATCGAACTCCCCAGCGCCTCGGCACAGTCTTCGATCACGTACAGGCCGTGCCGTCGGGCCAAGTCGTTAATGGCTGGATCGCAGACGGCCCCGTACAGGTGGACGGGCATGATCGCCTTAGTCCGCGGGGTGATGCGATGCTCAATATCGTTAATGTCGAGCAACCAGTCACTGGCCCGAACATCGGCGAATACCGGCGTGGCACCGGTCTGGGCGATGGTGTTGACCGAGGCGATGTATGTGAACGTCGGAACGATCACCTCGTCGCCAGGACCGATCCCGAGACAATGCAGTGCGAGGTGCAGCGCGACCGTTCCATTCGAGAGAGCGATGGCGTGGTCGGTCTCGACCGATTGCGCAAGCGCCGCCTCGAAGCGATCGATGTACTGTCCCAAACTGCTGATCCAGCCGCTGGTCAGGGCGTCCGTTGCATACTTGATCTCGTTACCGGTGAGATCGGGCTCGTATACCGGAATTTTACGCATTAGTAGCTCCACCCCATAGATCGGCACCCCGTAGCCGAGGACATCCGGCGGCACAAGGCAAGGAAGCGGTTTCCCGACAGCAATTCCCTTTCGTCGAAAACGCACGACAATCGCCTCATCAACCCGGTATCGGTGCGTTTACAGACTGTTGCGCCGCCCCGATCCTGATCGCGTTCTCTGCGGCGTTGAACAGAAGGCGAGCGATACCACCGCGCGCTCCGCCCACAAGCCGCTCAGCTTGGCCACGCTTTCGTGTCGGCGGCGATCAGCGCGAGTAACGCTGCTGCCGTATCCCGCCAATCGGGAAGGGCCTGTGTCAATCCGGCGGCCTGAACCTGCCCCGGGCGCAACATCGTCGCGATGGCGTCTGCAAGCTGTCGTGCATCCGCATCGCGTGCGAAATAGCGAATGCCAAGATGCCTGCTTGCCTGAAAGATCGGAATGTCTCGCGCAAGCACCGGACAGCCATGCGCCACGGCCTCCAGGATCGGAAGGCCGAACCCTTCGCCATGCGACGAAAGAAGGAGCATCTGCGCGCTCGCGTACAAGCTGCCAAGCCGCGAATCGTCCAGCGCCCTCTCCCAGATCAGCCGATCGCCATACTCGCGATGCTTGCAGATCCGGCTCTGCAGTGCGTCCGTTTTCCAGCCTGGGCTCCCCACGATCGTCAGCGCCGCGTCACATCCGTCGGCCCAGAGCACCTCGAATGCGTCGAGGACCTCGTCATACCCTTTTCGAGGCTCGATCGTCCCCACAGCCAACACCATCGCGCGGTCGCGCCCGGCTACCGCCCGAGCAACGCGATCGTCGACCGAAGCTTGGGGAAATCTCCCAAACCCCATCGGGATTGTCGCTACGACAGGTTCGTCGACGAGCCCGAGCCGCTCTCTTAAGGTAAGCGCCAGCTCGTCGGCAGTGGTGCTCGAGATACAAGCATAACCATCGGCGATTTCGGCCGTAGCGCCGAGCCACCAGCGGAACCTGGCCGCTACTTTTGCTGAAAAGAATTCCGGGACGCGGAGCGGCAGCAGGTCGTAGACGACGAACCATATGCGCGCTCCGGCGCGCCTTTGACGCAGCAGATCGCGTTTCGCACGCCGAATGGGATCGAAGGACAAGTCCAAGCCGAGGAAGACATCGTCTGAGCGAAGATCCATGACCTCGCCCAGCCCCTCGTCTTTGTCTGGCCAAACCGACACTCGGAACCGGCCAGCCGTGAAGCGAACCGGCCGTACCATGTGGTCGCCACCGCCATCGCGCATAGCGTCAAACACCGAGCGTACGACACGCTGGATACCGGTCTTGGCGTCGTGACGCGCGATCATCGTCACATCCACAAAGATGCGTGTCGCTGACGTCATGGCGCCGCGCTGACGCACCGACCGGCGCAACCGGCGAACGCGTGCCGCAGTCAGGCCCCAGGGCGTCACGATCGACGACACCCGGTGAATCAACGGCCAGATCACGGCGTCGCGCAAATGCCGGCTCATTCCAAGGTTCAGACGATAGACCTTTGGTAAAATTCGAACGCTTCGTCCATCTCATCAAAATTATGGAGCTGCCCACGAAGTAGCACCGCAGCTCGATTGCAATGCGCCCGAATGTAGCCCGAATCGTGCGAGACGATCACAAGTGCCCGATCGGCGCGTTTTTCGAACAGCTCGATGCGGCATTTTTCATGAAATCGTGAGTCCCCGACGGAAATCACTTCGTCGATCAAAAAACAATCGAATTCGATACTCATCGATACCGCGAAGCCGAGCCGCGCGCGCATCCCAGACGAGTAGGTCGCGATAGGTTCGTACAGATAATCCCCAAGATCAGAAAATTGCTGAACGAACTCGATCCGGCTTTCGACGTCGACACCATAGATCCGGCAAATGAAGCGGATATTATCAAGACCTGTAAGGCCCGACTGGAACGCGCCGGTATAGGCGAGCGGCCACGACGCGCTTAGCCCGCGATGTATCGTCCCGCTGGTCGGCTGTTCGGCGCCGCTGATGATCCGTATCAGTGTCGACTTGCCGGCACCGTTACGCCCAAGAATTCCGATCTTGTCGCCTGCCCCGATCGAGAGTTCGACCGAGTCGAGAATTTTGCGCGGACCGCGTCGCGTGTGATAATATTTGGTGACGTTGTTGAGCGTTATCATTCCGGAATAACTTCCCGACTGACCTTGCGCAATTGCGCGAGCGCCAGCACCGTAATGATGGCATTAACGATTATTGGAAACCATGGGTTGTAATGGGCATGGAACTTTGACCCGAAATATCCGTCGCGGATGAATTCGGTACAATGCACCATCGGGATGTAGAGCACGAAATCCTGGGCTGCCTTCGGCAAAATATCGACCAGGAAGGCCGCCCCTGACAGCGGAAAGATAAGATATGCCGCAGGGTGCCAAAGCTTCTCGACGAGTTCGGACTGCTCCGCCCAGGCGGCCAAAAGGAGCGCCAACGCCATACCGAACCACGCCAATTCAGCCCAACCCGCGATCAGTTTGAGCAGGTCTTCCGGGGGCTGAATCATATCGATGGATATGAACAGCACCGACAGCACAGCGAACGAGATCGTGGCGCCGGCCCCTTCCAAGATCAGCCTCGCAATCAGGACGTCCAACACCTTGACCTGTCGGTGGAACATCAAGGAAAGATTCGGTTTAACCGCGCCAATGCACCGTGACGGCATATTCCGCCACAACAAGACCGCGGAATACCCAGTCAGCGCGAACGAGGCGATCGGCAGATCCGTCCCATGCGACGCACCCGCGATTGACCAAAGCGCGGTCACTCCGAGGGTGAAGATCATCGGTTCGACGAAAAGCCACAGAAACCCGATATTATGCCGCCCATAGCGGGTCAGGATCTCTCGGAGCAGAAGGGCACCGAGAACGCGTCGCTGGACGGTCCATGCCGAAGCAAAAGATGCGAAGGCGCCTTCAGTAGGCATGCCTCAATCCTTATGCTCTTGGACGCCCGCGAGGAGCATCGACACGATTCCCCAAGCGACCAGGCCCATGACCAGGGTCGAAAGGATACCGCGCCAGCGACGTGGCTCCAATGCCTCATCCGGCAGGCTTGGCTCGACGATACGCTCGAGATAGGCTTGCTTCCGGCGCGCTTCGTTCGACGCGTCCTGCAAGGACGACATCGCCGCGGAAAGCTGCTTGTCGGCGAACTGGCTCTCAAGCGCCAATCGCTGGTATTGCGCCGCGGTCGACGACAGGGACTTTCGCCCGCCCGCCACCATCGACACTTGGTTTTGCATTTCGTTTTCAAGACCCTTGACCTTAGTGACGAGCACTTCGATCTGCGGATTTTGGGGCGTGAACGATCGCAATTGCAGCAGTTCCGAGCGTGCCGCAATAACCTCGTCCTGAAGCTTCGAAATCATTTGGAGTTGCGCTGTGGCCTGCTTCTCCGGATCGAGGACACCTTGACTATTGCGAAATCCCGAAAGCGCCAACGCTGCTGCTCGGGCTTTGTCCTTCGCCTCATCGACCTCTACGTTTGCGAAGTGAATAAGATCCTGGCGACCGCGCTCGTTCAACTGGTTGACGGTGGTCTCGGCCATCTTAAGAAGCTGCGCGTTGACTGCATAGGCTTCGCGTGGAGTGTAGGCGCGCACCGATAGCGTCGTGATTGACGCTGTCGTTTCATGTTCGATCGTAATCTTGCCCTTATAATACTTGTAGAGCGCCTCAAAGCTGCCGCCCAAGCCAAAGCCGTTGAAACGATCGGTGAACGAAATCGCCGGGTCACTATACGCCTTCGCGTAGGCCCCGTTCCGATTCAACGCCACCAACGCATCCCGCGACTGTATGAAGCTTTCGGCTGCATAGATTTCATCGCCGCCATTGGTGAACCCTGTGGATTTCAACAACACACCCAGGCCAGTAGCAGCCGGCTTGTCTGGACTGCGAACAACAAACCGCGATTCGGAGACGTAGACGTCGGAGGCAATCAGCAGAAAATAGACAAGGGCGATCACCGTCGGAATTACGACGGTGACCACCATGATCCGATCGATTTTCGCGACGCGCTGAAGGATAGGATTTGGCATAGTGTTCCGCGTTCCGTCTCGATCACGATGCGATCGAAGTTAAATTTCTACCACGCTCAACAGCGGATTTTATCCCCCAACACTATCGTTTTGGGATCCACGGTCAGCGCGCCGCGCCCGACACTGGTTCGGTCGAGCAACCGGGCATCGACGTCGTCCTAGGTCACGGGACTGCAGTCGATATTGTCGCAATCGGGAATATCGTGGACGATATCACGCTTACAAACTTCTGAATGTCAGCCAACGGGGCGTTCGACACGTAGATCACGTCCTTGTCCCGAATGGGAAAACCCTGTGCGACGAAGAAGGTCGCGGGATCCTTCAGGTTCACGCGATAGATGACGGGAACCTTGCCTTCGGGGGTCAGGCGAGCGCCGTCACGCATCGCAGGATCAAGCGCCGCAGGATCCTCAAGCCGGAAGAGAAACACGCCCTTAACGTCCGCACGTTGATCCTGGATACCGGCAACGCGCCCAAGCGCCTGCGCCAAAGTAAGGCCAGTGCCTTCGAAGGCGAGCTCTTCGTTCCGCCCGGTTGCGCCCAACGCCGTAAAGCTGAACGGCTGGTACAAAGCGGTCACGACGTCGTCAGGCTGCAGACGAATGTTCTGCCGCGGATCCTGGATAACCCTCGCGAGTGACATCGCCGCGATTTTCTGGCCGCGCGTGATCTGGATCGTCATTTTTCCGATGGGCTGCTTCACGCCCCCGACACTCGCCAGGACATCCAGCAATCGCTCGCCCTTTGCGGTCACGGGAACCCGCGCGCTCGATGCGACATCGCCCACGACCGTAACATTGGAACTCGCGTTCCGCACCAGACGGACGATGACCTGTGGCAAATGCGCCTTACCGGCCAATCGACCGACAATGTCACGCTCGATCTGCGAGGGCGTTCTGCCGGCGGCAACGACTGTCCCGGCAAACGGAATGTTGATCCGCCCCTCGCTGCTGACCATTTGTTCGGGAAGCGTGGTTCCCCGTGCTGTCGAACTCGACGAACTCGAACGGCCATCTCCGCCGGCGACACCGAACAGGGCGGCCGGCGGCGCTTCCCAGATTCCAATGTCCAAAACGTCGCCACGACCGATAATCGATCCAGCCGGATATCCGTCGCCCAACGCATCGGAAAAAAGGTGTTCGTGCTGACTCGCGATTATGCGGCGGGCAACGTCATCCGACACGTCGATGATCTTGATGGCGGCGTTCGTGATGGCAGCACCGTCGGAACGACCCACGGCTCGAGACGAAGGTCCAGCCGCAGACATGATTGCACATGCCGACAATGGAACCGTAACAGCGCAGGTAAGCGCCAACCGCCGACAAATCCCGGCAACCTGACCCATCAGAGAAGACGTCATTACGTTCCTTTAACCGACCGCGTTGCCGACCTTGCGGTACACGTCTACTGTTCGTTCAACACAGCGTTCCCAGCTGTAGTGCGACCCTACCGCGAGCCCGGCCCGTATAGCGCCCTCACGCCAAATGTCATCATACAAAGCGGATTCGATCGCCGCGCTAAGGGCATCATGATCGTCAGGATCGACCATCATCGCGGCGCCTCGCGTCACCTCGGGCAGGCATGAACGATTCGACACGATCGTCGGTACGCCACATGCCATTGCCTCGATCGGAGGCAAGCCGAACCCTTCGTAAACCGACGGGTAGAGGAATAGGCTCGCCCCTGCATAGAGGGTGGGAAGGTCGCACTCCTGGACGAAGCCGAGCACGATCAGTCTGCCTTGCCGCTGTTCGTCCTCGATCAGCGCATGCAAACGCTCGTTGCTCCAGCCCTTCGCGCCGACCAGCACAAGCGGGATTTCGCTGCCCGTTCGCCGGCAGAAGCGGGAATGAGCGAGGATCGCAGCTTCGATTCGCTTGCGCGGCTCGAATGTCGCAACCGAGAGAATGTAACTGCCGATCGCGCGACCGAAGATGCGCCGCAAATCGGGTTCGGTCGCCGTTCGCGACACGGGGCGAAACGCGGTCGATACGCCGAGATGGACCGTAGTCACTTGGTGCGCCGGATACGAAAGGGTCGCGATCAAATCGCGCCGTGTCGCCTCCGAGTCCGTCAGCACGTGTGCCGCTTTGTCGAGCGACCGCTGAAACTGCTTTTCGAAATCGCGGATACGCTCGATCGGATGCGTCTCCGGGTGAACGTAAATCGAAAGATCATGGACCGTGACAATTCCCGTTTCAGCCAATGGCGGAAGGAAATAGTTCGTCCCATGGATGAGCCGCGTTCGAAAGTTCGGCCTGGCGCGCCATCGCCGGAGGAACTTGGGCATACGGGAGCTGCGCCGGGCATCCCCGGTCAGGAGCCCCGACGGCTGCGAAATCCAATGATCCCCAAGAAAATACGCTAAATCGTCGATCTCAGGATGACGTGCGAGCCCTTGGCAGAGTTCCCAAGTGTAGCGCCCGATTCCGGTCAGGCTAGGGGAGAGCGAGTCAACCGTAATCCCCACCCTCATTCTATGACTCAATCATCCAACGCAGAGTTTCCTCCAACGGCGGCATGGAAAGCGGTCCAATCACGCTTTCGAGTTTCTCGCGCGACCCGAGCAGCAGCTTCACCTCATTGGCTCGGACGAAGGCTGGGTTGATCACGACTTCGATGTCATGCTCAGCGAGCTCACTAGCCAACCTAACGACTTCGCGCAGGGAAACCGCCTTGCCCGAGCAGACGTTAAAGACACCGCCGATCGCCGCAGGGGTCTCAATCAGACGTAGATATGCCTCTGTCACCGCGCGAACATCGGAAAAGTCGCGTGCGACATCCAGATTGCCGAGCTCGATGGTCTGCGCGCGCCGCTTTATGTAGCTGACAATCTTTGGAATTAAAAAGTCTTCGCTCTGCCCGACCCCCGTATAGTTGAACGGGCGGGCAACAATGATCGGCAAGCGTGCGGCGTAGATCGCCGCCAAATTTTCGACTGCCACCTTACTCACGGCGTAGTCGTTGGCCGGGCGGGCGGGCGCGTCCTCGACCAACGTACCCTCGCTGGCATTCCCGTAGACATTGGCACTGCTCGCGATCAAAATCGCGCGTGGGGGGGCCTCCACATTGGCACACGCCTCCAACAAGGAACGGGTACCAAGAATATTGGTCTGGTACATCTCGGCGACATCACCGTGCGCGACAAAAGCGATCCCTGCGAGATGAATCACATAATCCGGACGGATGTCCCGAATTACCGCCGCGAGACACTCATGGTCGAGCAAGTCGCACGCGTGCTGTACACCGATAGCGCTCGAATCCGCCTGGTCAGGTTCCCGGACGAGTCCGTGAACCTCATGCCCGGCTGCGCGCAGGCGCGACGCCATATATTTGCCGGTAAAGCCAGCGATACCAGTGACCAAGGTGGTCGTCATAGACGCGCGCTCACACCGTTGCGATGACCCACAGGTGCAGCCGGCTTCTTTGGAAGCCGGCCTGCAACTGCACGTTTGACAAAGGGATCAGCCCTCAAAAGGACGCGCCTTGCTGATTCCGTCGGAAATCGGCGTCAACCATCAGGCGGCACAATTCTTCGAGCGTCGTCTTGGGCTTCCAGCCGAGCACGCGTTCGGCCTTGCTGGCGTCGCCGATCAGCAGATCGACCTCGGCCGGGCGATGGAATTTCGGATTGACGCGAACCACTTCCTTGCCGGTCGCGACGTCGACGGCCGTCTCATGGTCGTCGGCGCCACGGAACTCGAGATCGATATCGGCGGCCTTGAACGCCATCCGCACGAAATCGCGGACGGTCTCGGTGCGGTTGGTTGCGAGCACGAACGTATCGGGCTCGTCGGCCTGCAGCATCGCGTACATGCCTTCGACATATTCCTTGGCGAAACCCCAGTCGCGCTTGGCGTCCATGTTGCCGAGCTCGAGCACTTCGGCCTTGCCGAGCTTGATCTTGGCGACGGTGTCGGTGATCTTGCGCGTGACGAACTCGCGGCCGCGCAGCGGGCTCTCATGGTTGAACAGGATGCCGCTGCTGCCGAAGATGCCGTAGCTCTCGCGGTAGTTGATCGTGATCCAGTGCGCGTAGAGCTTCGCGACGCCATACGGGCTGCGCGGCCAGAACGGCGTGTCTTCCTTTTGCGGCACGGCCTGAACCTTGCCGAACATTTCGGACGTGCTCGCCTGGTAGAAGCGGATCTTGGGGTTCACGCAGCGGATCGCTTCGAGCATGTTGAGCGCGCCGATGCCGGTAATCTCCGCGGTCGTCGCGGGCTGGTCGAACGACACGCCGACGAAGCTCTGCGCTGCAAGGTTATAGACTTCGGTCGCCTCGGATGTCTGCAGCAAGCGGATCGAGGAGGAAAGATCGGTTAGGTCGTGCTCGACCAAATGAAGGTTCGGATCATTGAGGATCCCAAGCTCTTCGATACGCCAGAAGTTGACCGAACTGGTCCGGCGATACGTGCCATAGACGCGATAATTCTTCGCCAGAAGCATTTGTGCAAGATACGCGCCATCTTGGCCCGAAATACCTGTTATGACAACGGTTTTCATAAATCGCCTCTCAATCTTTCATTGCGCCGACAAACGCTCAGACGCGATGCCCCCAAACAATTTTAACGCGCGCGCCCTTACCCGCCTTAGGCCACGCGCTCTAAAACTGCCGCTCGGCCATTAGCAGGCTTTTTTTCCCGGTACAGTCTTAAGTTCGGTTTTCAGAACGGCGATTGCTGCGTTGCAGCACCTAGGCGACGACCGCCAAACGGGTGCTATCGCGGATGATGCTGATCGCCGATCTCGGGAGGTTGCCAGACGGCCGTCGCTGGCACGGTCGGGTTGCGTACCTGTGGAATTGCAACCTTCAACGGACTTGCCGCCTCGAGCCTTGCCACGACCCCCTCGATCACCTTGTCGAGCGCCTCGTCCGAGAAGAATCCGCCGGCTACCAGACAGCGGTCGATCAACACGCGCCGGAATGCCGCGAAGGTTTCGGCATCGGGCTTGCCCGGATCGCGCCAGAAATCGTCGAGCCGCCCCTGATAGGTAACGCCCTCGATGTCGTAAACCGCCTGGCCCAGCGCGATCACCGGAATATCGAGCGCGATCGCCAGCGTGCCGCTGGTGCTGTTGATCGTCACCATTCCCTTCGAGCGCTGCGTTACGGGAACGATGTCGCCCATCTCGAGATAATCGATCCGGTCCGCCACGCCGTGCAACGCGGCCAGCATCATCGCCTCGTCGCGCCAGTCGCGCACGCCATTGTCGAGCGGATGCTCCTTCACCACCAGCCGCATATCCTTCGGCGCATGGCTGGCGAACGACGTGATCACCATCAGCAACGCATCGGCGACACCCGCGAACGACGAATGGAAGCGGATCTGCGCATCCGAATCGAGCTGGAGCGGAAACACCATATAGGGTTCGGTCGTCACCGCGAGCCGGGCAAGGACCGCATCGGCGCGTTCGCGCGCTTCCTTGCGGCGCATCAATCGACGGGCCCAGCCGATGCCCTCGACCACCGGATGGAACGGGCGGTGGTTTTCCCAGAACGGATAATGCCAGCGCGTCAGCACGTCGGCGAGATTGTAGAGAATGCCCTCCACCGCGCGGCGGCGAAACGACGAGGGGAAGGGATGCTGTGGCGGTACCGGCGGCAGCGTCGCGGCCTCGGCGCGATACCAGGCGGCATCGCGCGGCAGCGTCGAATGGCCATTCACCCCGCCGAGTTCGAGCGTCACCCAATCGGGCCGGATATAGCCTTCTTCGAAGACATGGACCGGGATGTGAAGATCGCGGCACAGCGCGATCGCGGCGATGTGCAGCGGGCGGCAGTCGCCGAACAGCACGACGTCGGTAATGCCGCGATCGGCGATAATCCGCTCGAGCGCCCCCGGCCATTCCGCCGGGGTGCCGCGATAGTCGATCCCGTTCGGCAAGCGCCAGAACAGCCGGTCGCCGCCGTTGAAATTGACCTTGTAGACGCCGTACCCGTCGCGCCGCAGCGCTTGCCCGACCTTGCGAAAGAGCGGTCCCATCAGCCCCTGCAGCAACAGGATGTTGCGCCGCTCGAGCGCGGCCGGCACGCCCGGCGCCGCGACCTGCGGCATCAGGACCGGCGCGCCGGTAGAGTGTTCGGGCATCTGGTCTTCCTTGTCTTCACCCGGCAATGGCTGTGCCCCATACGCCATCGTACCAAAACGCGCTCATACAGAGCGTTGCGGAACTTTCCAAGGAGGCCAGCGCGCGCGCGCGATCGTGACAGCCTTGTCCACGGACGCTATAGCGCAGCCGCTTCTCCTTGCAGCAAGTGCGCAGGCAAGGTTCGGTCGAGGCAGACGACGCGCCCGTTCGAAGCGCGCATTTGTGGCGGATGATGTGATCGTCTTTATTGCTATGCTGATCGCGTCGATCCTGCTCGACGCTAGTGTGAGGCCGCGCGCGATACGCTTTCGCGCGGCGCGCGGATTGGCGCTGCATGCCCTGGCGATGACCGCATTGTTCGGTTTCGGCCTCGCCCTCTCGGGCAATGCGCCGGTCGCGGCACTGCTGGCGATCGCCCTGCTGGCGTTGTTCGTCGTCGCCTCCAACGCGAAATTCACGATGCTCGGCGAGCCGCTGGTATTCTCCGACCTCGCCTTGCTCGTCGCCGTCGTGCGTCACCCGCGATTCTATTTCACCGCGGTCCCGCAGCGGCAGCGCTGGCTCGGGGCGATCGCGCTGCTCCTCGCCGCGCTCACGCTGATGGCGCTGTTCGAGCCTGCGCCGCTCGCGCACGCGGCGGGCTTGGCGGTGATGATTGGCGCGAGTGGCGCGATGGGTGTGCTGCTGCGCGGACGCTGGTTCGCGGCGGAGGCGCTGCGGCCGGGGCTCGAGGCGGATCTCGCGCGCTTCGGGCTGATCGCGACCGCGGCGCTGTATTGGCTCCGCTGGCGCGAAACCGCCGACCCGCCGCCGCAACCGCCCTTGCCCGCGCCGCATGCCGCGGCCGGGATCGCCGCGCCGCAAGTGATCGTCATCGTGCAGTGCGAATCGTTTGCCGATCCGGTCGCCTTGACGGGCGACGCGTCGCGCGCGCTGCCCGGGCTCGACCGCGCCCGCGCCGCCGCCTGGCAATATGGCGAGCTCGAGGTGAGCGGCTTTGGCGCCTATACGATGCGCACCGAATATGGCGTGCTGTTCGGCCGCAGCGAAGCAGCGCTTGGTTTCCGGCGCTACGATCCGTTTCTCAGCGCGCACGGCGAGGCGAGCTATGCGCTGTCGGCGCAGCTCGGCGCGATCGGCTATCGCACGACCTTCGTCCATCCGCACGATCTGCGCTTCTATGGCCGCAACCGCCTGATGCCGGCGGTCGGGTTCGACAGGTTGATCGGCGCGGAGGGCTTTGCGCCTACGCTGGAAGGCGGCGGGCGGTATGTCGATGACCGGACATTGGGCGACGCGCTCGCCGCACTGGTCGACCAATCGCCCGAAACGGCGCTGATCTATGCGGTAACGATGGAAAACCACGGCCCGTGGGACAAGCATCGCGAGCCCGGCGCGGCAATCGGGCTCGACGCCTATCTGCGGCATCTGCGCAGCAGCGATGCGATGCTGACCGCGCTGTGCACTCGCCTCGCCGCCGACGAACGCCCGGCGCTGCTCGTGTTCTTCGGCGATCATCGGCCGAGCATTCCCGGCATTCTCGAACCCGGCGGTGCGCGGCACACGCCCTATGTCATGCTGCGCTTCGACGGGACGGGGGGCACGATCGCGGGCAACGGCCGGGTCGACCTGACGCCCGCCGATCTGCATCACGCCGTGCTCGACTGCCTCAGGCCGCCCGCGGCGGTGTAATCGTCGCGCTCGCCGCGACGATTACGGCGATCGGTCACGCGATCGCACGAGACGCGACGCCGTACGCCGCCGGCGGCTGACCGCCAGCGGCGGCACCGCTTATTTGAGGCAGGCGACGATACCCTCGATCACCGCGACGGTTTCCTTGGGATCGCGAACGCGGACGGTGTCGAGCCCGAGTTCCTTCGCCGGATAATCGTTGCCGCCCGGGAAGATCGCATCGCCGATGAACATCATCTCGTCGAGCGCGATGCCGCTCGCGTCGCGCAGCTTCTTGAGGCCGTACGCCTTGTCGACGCCTTCGCGGGTGATGTCGATCGAGGTCGCGCCGCCCATGTTGATCGACAGCCCCGGCAGACGATTGCGCAGATCGGCCTGGATGATCTTGCGCTTGGCGAAATCGGGGTCCCAATGCTCCTTGGCATCGAGCGGCGCCTGCTGGCCGAGCGCCGAGAAGGTGATCTGGCTGCCGCGATCCTCGATCCGCTCGCCCCAGGTCTGCTCGGGAACGAAGCCCGTCGCGACCAGCGCAGCGTCGAATTCGGTGAGGATCTTGGCCTTGGTCGCATCGTCGAACAGCTCGGCGAAGACCGCCGACCAGGCGCCGTCCTTGAAGGTGTAGAGCTTGGTGCCGGTGGTCGGCATCAGCCACAATTTGCTGCGATCGGCGCCCTCGGGCAGGCGCGAGGCGACCTGCTTTTCGAATTGCGGCCAGTCGCCGCCCGAGATCACCGCGACATGCGCCACGCCGAGCAGATCGGTCAGCGCTTGCTGCATCGGCTCTTGCAGCGGCTGCTTGCTCTCGGCCAGCGTTCCGTCGAGGTCGAAGGCAACCAGTTTTTTCATACGCCGGGTCTCTGAAAACTAGGGCCTGAAGGGCCGATGGACACAATGCCCGAGGCCTTTGCGCAGCGTGCGCATCCTTGGCAAGCCAATTGTTGCCCGAGCCGACGGGGCCACAACGGCGTCAGCCCCGATAAAATGATCTGCGCTCCGGTTTGCACTGTCTTAAGGTGCTGGCCTTAAGCCCGACAGCGGTGGGCAAGACTGCCGGATGCGGAAGATGTGGTCGTGAACAGCAATCCCCGGACAAACACTTCTCCCCGCAGGGGGATCATCCTTGCCGGCGGATCGGGCACGCGACTCTATCCGCTCACCAAGGGCGTCTCGAAACAGTTGATGGCCATCTACGACAAGCCGATGATTTATTATTCGCTGTCGACGCTTCTGCTGGCGGGGATCCGCGAGATCATGGTGATCACCACGCCACACGACCAACCGGCGTTCAAGGCGCTGCTCGGCGATGGCAGCGCGCTCGGCATCCGGCTCGACTATGCGGTGCAAGCCGAACCCGCGGGGCTCGCGCAGGCCTATCACATCGCGGCCGATTTTGTTGCGGACCGACCTTCCGCGCTGATCCTCGGAGATAATATCTTCTACGGCCACGGCCTGATCGACACGCTCTCGCGCGCCTCCGCAACGACCGAGGGCGCGACGGTATTCGGCTATTACGTAAAGGACGCCTCGGCCTACGGCGTGGTGTCGCTCGACGCCTCGGGCAAGGCCGAGACGATCGAGGAAAAGCCGACCGCCCCGAAATCGCATTATGCCGTGACCGGGCTCTATTTCTATGACGGACGCGCCGTCGAACTGGCGCGCGGGCTCAAACCCTCGGTGCGCGGCGAACTCGAAATCACCGACCTCAACCGGCTGTATCTCGACCAGGGGCAGCTTTCGGTCGAGATATTGGGCCGTGGTTTCGCCTGGCTCGACACGGGCACCCACGCCTCGCTGCTCGATGCGGCGCTTTATGTGCGGATCATCGAGGAGCGCCAGGGGCTCAAGATCTGCTGCCCCGAAGAGATTGCGTGGCGGCAGGGCTTTATCGACGACGCGCAACTCGAACGCCTCGCAGCGCCGCTGCGCAAGAGCGGCTATGGCGAGTATCTCCTCGGCCTGCTCGATGGCCGGGCGGCGCTTTCGATGGTGCAGCAATGACCATGCCGACGATGGCGTTTCCGCGCCGCCTCACCCATCCTTTGGGGACCGCGCGCAATGGCTAATCTGATGGTCACCGGCGGCGCCGGCTTTATCGGCGCCAATTTCGTCCATCATTGGCGCACGGCGGCCCCCGACGATGCGATCGTCGTGCTCGACCTGCTGACCTATGCCGGCAATCGCGCCAATCTCGACGGGCTTGCCGGCGTCGAGCTGATCATCGGGGATATCTGCGATACCGATCTGGTGGCGCGGACGATCGCCGATCGCCGCATCGACACGATCGTGCATTTCGCCGCGGAGACGCATGTCGACCGGTCGATCACCGGCCCCGATGCATTCATCACCACCAACATCGTCGGCACGCACAGCCTGCTCAAGGCGGCGAAGGCTGCCTGGCTCGATCGCGGTAGCGGCGTGCCGCATCGCTTCCACCACGTCTCGACCGATGAGGTCTACGGCTCGCTGGGGCCGGAAGACGCGGCCTTTGGCGAGACCACCGCGTATGCGCCGAATTCGCCTTATTCGGCGTCGAAGGCTGGCTCGGACCACCTCGTCCGCGCCTATCATCATACCTATGGGCTTGAGACGACGACGAGCAATTGCTCGAACAATTACGGGCCGTTCCAATTCCCCGAAAAGCTGATTCCGCTGTTTATCCTCAACGCGCTGTCGGGTCAGCCGCTGCCGATCTATGGCGACGGGATGAACGTCCGCGACTGGCTGCACGTCGCGGATCATTGCCACGGGATCGAACTGGTGCTGCGCGGCGGGCGGGTCGGCGAAACGTATAATATCGGCGGTGGGCAGGAATTGCCCAACCATGCAGTGATTGACGCGATCTGCCACGGGGTCGACCTGGCGTTTGCACGCGATCCGACGCTCGCAAGGCGATTTCCCCGCGCGCCGGCCGCGCAAGGGCGTCCTACCGCCGAACTGAAGACCTTTGTCGAGGATCGGAAGGGACACGATCGTCGCTATGCGATCAACGAAAGCAAGATCCGCGACGCGCTTGGATACGGCCCAGGGCGCGATTTTACCGGCGGGTTTGCCGCGACGCTCACTTGGTATCTCGCGCATGAGGATTGGTGGCGACCGCTCGTCGCCCGGGGCGCACTTCCCCTGAGCGCATAACGGCGGCGACACCGCCTCGCTCGCTGTGCGACCACCGACAATTATAGGGTTCGTTTATATGTCTTTTTAGTTGTATGAGAGTGATCTGATAAAGATCTTGGGAAGGGCGCCCAAATGATCCCTAATCTTGATCAAGGATTTTCTGAACGCGCGGTAATCGATCAGCGCCATATTAGCGATTCAGCTAATATTATTTACGGAAAAGAAAATACGGCTGTTCAAACCAAATCGTACGACCGACTCAATTTTGAGCGCACCGATCCGCATCTGCTACCGATTTTTTTACATTCCAGTTTTCGAACGTCTAGTACATGGCTTTGGTCGGCCCTTAGAAAACTTCCGACTGTTCTTGGTTATTATGAGATATTCAATGGAATACTGTCGAATATTAGTAAGAAATCGATTGTCGACACGACATATTCGACTTGGGATTCGCATCACCCCGCTCAAGCGCCATATTTTTTAGAATATCTCCCCCTTTTAAAAAAGGGCGGCGGAGTAATCGGCTTCGACGCAAGCATGGCTCTGGAACGCTTTATTCCTCAGGGCGGAATTGACGGGAGCTTGTCGCTCGAAGAGCAAGCCTATCTCAACATTCTTGTCGAGCAAGCGCATAGGAGTCGAAAGATCCCGCTCTTGAGTTGCACTCGAAGCATTGGCCGACTGCCCGCGATAAAACGCTTTATGCCGATGCATAATATTCTTATTTACCGTAACTTATTTGACCAATGGTCCTCTTACACAGGGCAATTTTTACGAGGAAATCGATTCTTTTTCGATACGATCGATCATACAGCTGCATCGTTTACTTGCGATACCTTTCTAAGGGGGCTTAACGAAGTCCTGTCGTCTCGCATATTGTCACCAAAAGATGATCAGACTTTTCTTCTGTTCATTCTTATGCATATCTACCTCTACGCTCGGTCGTTCGAATTTGCCGACGTTGTGATCGACACGAGCGCTCTGGCGACCGATCCTGATTTGCGACGCTCGGTCGAAATGCAGTTATCCAGCCTTGTATCCGCACATGTCGATCTGTCTGACGCAAAATCAAACTTCGACACTTCCATCGTTCTGGTGCACGATCGAAAGCAATTCATCGATACTGTCGAACAATTCGTCAAGATTATCGCATCCGCCTGTTCGAGCGCGGAAGCAGCCGCTTTCGCGTTCAAACTAAAAGACGACACGTTGGCACAGTGGGACCTTCACGACAGGCTGACGCGCAACTCGACCATGTGGTATGACGGCCTGACAAACGATCTCCAGCAAAAGAACGAAGAGCATGCGTGCTCTCGAACTGCGATCGAGTCTGCGCTCGTGAAGATTGGCGGCGAGCGCGATGACGCCGTTGCCACCCTTGCGGATCTCGAGGCGACACGGATCACGACCGAAGCAGCGTTGGCGACAGTAACTGCCGAGCGTGATGCGCTAGCGGCTACCCTTGCCGCGACCTCGGCGAGCCAAGCTTCGGCGGTTGAACTCGTCGCTGCACTCCAAATCGAACGTGACGGCATATTGACGATGCTCGCAGAAACTGCG
This sequence comes from Sphingomonas sp. AAP5, assembly GCF_004354345.1. Lineage (NCBI taxonomy): Bacteria > Pseudomonadati > Pseudomonadota > Alphaproteobacteria > Sphingomonadales > Sphingomonadaceae > Sphingomonas > Sphingomonas sp. AAP5. The sequence goes on from NZ_CP037913.1 coordinate 3,181,558, forward strand.
GAAGCGCGAAACGCTGTGCAAGAAACCGCGTCCGCTCTCGAAGCGGAACACGATCGGATTGCCCTGGCGCTCGCCACGACGACCGTCGCTCAAGCTGCATCAGATACTGCGTTGAACGCGCTCGTAGCAGAGCGCGATCGCCTAGCGATGTCCCTGGTGGACATTGACGCGGCCAAGGCCGCGGCCGACGAAACGGTCATCCGCCTCACCGCGGACCGTCACCAGATCGACGCGATTCTTGCGGAGACGACCCAGGCCCGCTTCGACGCTGAGACTGCGCTCACAGCCCTTGCCGCCGAACGCGACAGCATCGCGGCCGACCTCGCGGAGACGATCGCGGCGAAAACTCTCGTGGATCATGCCGTCATCACGCTTGAGACCGAGCGCGATCGCATTGCCGCAACCCTCACACACACGATGGGGGCCAAGGACGCAGCCGACAACGCTCTCGCCGAACTCCAAGCAGAGCGCGATCGCATCGCTGCGACTCTGGTCGAAACCACAGCGGCCAAGGCCTCCGCCGAGAATGCCGTCGCCGAGCTCGAAGCCGAACGCGGTCAATTCGGCGCGACTTTGGCCGAATTGTCGCTGCTCGCCAGCTAAAGCGAGACGAATGCGGCGGCCGGGATCGTTACCGAATATCGATACCGATCCGATCCCTCTGCGAAACGACGTTTTCGTTACCTAGAATTGCGATATTGCGAATTGATCCAGCTTTGGGCTGGGTGTACCAGCCCTGCTGCAATCCAGCTGAAGCACTTTGAGCAGGCTGCCGTAGGATCATCATGCCGATCAGTGAAACGCGACCTAAAATAGAGAGCGTGAAGGAACAGCGTATCCGGCTGTTTCATAACGACTTTCTCGAGCGCACGACGACGGTTTCGCCGATCGCATTCGTGTTGACCTGGGCTTCGATGCTCGCGTTTGCGGTCTATGCGGGCTGGGGCGCGGCCAGCTTTGTCGAATCGGTTGGCCTGGCCCTGTTCGGCCTGTTTCTCTGGTCGCTGTTCGAATATGCGATGCACCGCTTCATTTTCCACATGAAGCTCACTTCCAATCTCGGCCGCGCATTCCTGTTCCTGTCGCATGGTAATCATCACACGCAGCCCAACGACGCGAAACGCAATATCATGCCGCCGCTCGTCAGCGTGGCGATTTGCGGGACGGTGTGGCTGGTCCTGTATTTGGTCGCCGGGCAGATCGGATCGGTCATCTTCATCGGCTTCGGCATCGGCTATGTGATCTATGACAGCGTGCATTACGCGGTGCATCAGTTCCCGCTGCGCCACGGCTTGCTCGGCCGTTTGAAGCGGCATCACATTCGCCATCATTATGCGCGCGAGGAAGGCAATTTCTCGATCACCGCGATCTTCTGGGATCGGGTTTTCGGGACCGAAGTCGCGACCAAGCGGCGCTAAGCGGCATAGGCGACCACGCGCCTGCACCAAGCCGCGATGCTGCCCGCCGCACGCCCGCGGATATTGGTTCGTGACTGCTGTCACGTTGAACTCGGCAGGCACCGAATCTCGACGGCCGACTCCGACATCCTATCGGCAAGCGCATCGCGGGTGACTGGAATGCGCACGCACGCGCCTGCAAACCATAGCGGACTCTGCACGATCGCGCCGCATTGGCGCGCAGATGGCTGGAACGTCGAGAAAACGCGACCTCACGATTTTTGACCAGGCGCGACACGTCGACACGTGTTTGCGGCTGGATTGCGGCGAGCGGGGTATGTGGTGCGACAAGCAGCGCTGAATCCCGGAACATGTGGCGATGGCGCCCAATTTCCTCAGCGATTTCGTGGTACGACTCCTCCACTGTTTCCGAGGGACATGTCGCAAATCGTGCAACACTCAGTACCTACCCTGTCGCGTCGCAACCTTGGCAAGGCCGGGCTCGCGCTCTTGAGTGCAGCCGCGCTGCCGCGGGTCGCCGCAGCGCAAGTGCCCGCCACCGTCCAACCCCTCGCCTCGACGCGCGTCGTTCGCCCCGAACTGCTTCGCCGCGCGATGAGCGCGTTCCATCGCCATGGCGCGCAGATCGCACGCCGCGATCGCATCGCAATCGCCGATTTCTCCCAGCCGTCGTCGCAACCGCGCTTCTACCTCATCGACATGGCAAGCGGGATGACGACGACGCTGCTCGTCGCACATGGCAGCGGGAGCGATCCGGCGCATACCGGATTCCTCCAGCGCTTCTCGAACGCCGAGGGCTCGAACGCGTCGAGCGAAGGCGCCTTCGTCGCCTCGGATTATTATGTCGGCAAACACGGCCTGTCGCAGCGGCTGATCGGGCTCGATCCGACCAATTCGAACGCGCTGTCGCGCGCGCTCGTCGTCCATGCCGCGTGGTACGCCAATCCCGACATGCTGCGCACGCACGGCCAGCTCGGCCGCAGCCAGGGGTGCTTTGCGGTCAGCGAGGGCGATCTCCAGCAAGTCTTCGCGCGACTCGGCGAAGGCCGGATGATCTATTCCGCCAAAGTGTGATGGCCGGCCCGGCGCTAGAAGGCGCCGCGCCGATGGCGCGCCGGCGGCGTGAAGCCGAGCTCGACGAGATTCGCGACGCGCACGTCGCGCGCCTGGACTGATTTTTCCCCGAGCACGACCGCTATGACGCGCACGCCACCGCGCTTGGCCGAGGTCGCGATGTTATACCCCGCGTCGAGCGTATAGCCGGTCTTGATCCCGTCGACCCCGCCGACCTTGCCGAGCAGATGGTCATGATTCGCATAGCGCCGCGATCGCCACGTGATCGAGCGCGTCGCGAACACGCGATATTCGCGCGCGTGATCGCGCAGCAACGCCCGCGCGAGCGTCGCCATGTCGCGTGCCGTCGTCTGGTTGCCCGTGTCGGTCAGCCCGGTCGCGTTGGCAAAGCTGGTCCGCGTCATGCCCAGCTCGCGCGCCTTGGCGTTCATCAGGCCAGCGAAATCGCGTTCGCTACCGGCGAGCCGCTCGGCGATCGCGACGCTCACATCGTTGGCGGAATGGACCGCCATCGCCTGGATCGCGGTGCGCAGCGGCAATGATGTGCCGGCGGTCAGGCCGAGTCGCGACGCCGGCTGGCGCGCGGCCCGATGCGATACGGGAATCGATTCGCTGATCCGCACCCGCCCCGAATCGAGCGCATCGAACAGCAAGTAGAGCGTCATCATCTTGGTCAGCGATGCCGGACGACGCGGCGCGTCGGGCAGATTGGCGAAGATCACCCGGCCGCTCGACGCGGTGACGAGCACCTCCGCAACCGGTCGTCGCGACACACCGCGCGCGTGCGACGGCTGCGCCACCAGGCCCGAAACGAGCGCCAGACTCCCCAGCATGACGCGCATCGACCAGGCGGGTACGCTTACTCTTACAGTTTCCAAAGCCATCGGCAGGTCTTGGAGCGGTGTCGCTTAACAAGAGATTGCACACGCGGGCGTTTTGAGACGCGCTGCGCACGACGCCGAAAAACCCCGGCGCCCATGACGGGAGCCGGGGTCTTCGCAGGCCGTCCACGCAGATCGCCAAGCGAACGACCCGGTCGGCCCCGACACCCTTTATGGGGGGTCGGGCACCAGGGCCGAGGCCGCTTAGCCGAGCAGCTTGAGCACGCCCTGCTGGCTCTGGTTCGCCTGCGCGAGCAGCGCGGTCGATGCCTGGCTGAGGATCTGCGCCTTGGCGAGGCTGGTCGTCTCGGTCGAGAAGTCGACGTCTTCGATCCGGCTCTTCGCGTCGGTCAGGTTGGCGACGTTCGAGGTCAGCGTGTTGACCGCCGAGGAGAGTCGGCTCTGGCCAGCACCGATCGAAGCGCGCGTGGTGTTGATCGACTTCAGCGCCGCATCGATGTTGTCGAGCGTGGTGCCCGCATTGGTGACGCTGGTGACGTCGAGTGCCGTCGCGTCGACCTTGGTGCCATCGATCGCCGCGATGTTGAGGTTCACCGTGTTGGCGGTCGCGTCGGATCCGGAGCCGGTCTGGATCTTGATCTTGATGTCGTCGGTCGCAGGGACGGGCGTTGCGGTGGTGACCTTGAACAGGCTGACGCCGTTGAACTTGGCGCCGAGCGTCGTCGAGAGCTGCGAGGTCAATTCGGTAACTTCAGTCTGCATGTTTGCGCGATCGTCTGCGCCATAGGTGCCCGACGCCGACTGGACGGCGAGTTCGCGGACGCGCTGCAGGATGTTGGTCGCTTCGCCGAGCGCGCTGTCGGCGGTCTGCGACAGCGCGATGCCGTCGTTCGCATTGCGGATCGCCTGGTTCTGGCCCTTGATCTGCGAGGTCAGCGACGAGGCGATCGCGAGACCGGCGGCATCGTCCTTGGCCGAGTTGATGCGCTTGCCGGTCGACAGGCGCTCGATGCTGGTGGCGAGCGCCATGCTCGCCGAGTTCGATGCGTTGGTCGCCTTGAGTGCGGCGACGTTGGTTCCGATAACGGTCATGGTGAAAATCTCCATTGGGTCCGGCAATCCCGCCGTCCCCCATCGGAGAGCCGAGCCGCCAACAGTGCTAACGACCGCATCCGCCGCGGATTAAGCACTTTTGCAAACTCGCTGCGCTTTTGCCGATTTTGCCTGAATTTACCGGCAAAAATCGCGGCAAACGGTCAGACTTTGCCGCCCCGGCAACATCCTTAACCATTCATTTACCAGAAATGCAGCATTGCAAGGCTCGTTCAAGGGGGCCCGTCATGCGATCCATCGTTCCGTCAGCCGCGATTCTTCGCCAGCACTACGCGCTGGTGTCCGCACTCCGCGCGCAAGGCTTCGCGATCGCCGCCTGCGAAGACGGCAAGGCGCCGCGCGACGCGCTCTTCCTTATTGCCGAGGGCGAGACCCCGCCCGCCCCCGCACGCACCGTCGTGCTCGCCAGCGAGGGGCGCTACGTCATTCCGTCGCACGACGGTGGTCCGGCGCGGGTCGCCTTCGAAAGCGCCGATGCCGCAGTCGGTGTGGGCTTCGTCCGCGCCTTGCTCGCCGAACCCGAAATGCCGACCGCCGCCGACCCCGAGAGCCTCGCGCTCCACGCGCTCGCCGATCGCGTCGCCGCCGCCGACATCACCGTGCTGATCAACGGCCCGACCGGCACCGGCAAGGAAGTGCTCGCGCGCTCGATCCATCTGAAGTCGGCGCGCGCCGCCGGCCCGTTCATCGCGATCAACTGTGCCGCGCTTCCGGAGACGATGCTCGAGGCGCTGCTGTTCGGCCACCAGAAGGGCGCCTTCACCGGTGCCTCGTCGGGCGGCGAAGGCTTCTTCCGTGCAGCACATGGCGGCACGTTGCTGCTCGACGAAGTTGCCGAACTGCCGCTCCAGCTCCAGGCCAAGCTGCTCCGCGCGCTCCAGGAGCGCGAGATCGTTCCGATCGGCGCGACCACGCCGCAGTCGATCGACGTGCGGGTCATCGCCTGCGCCAACCGCGACCTGCAGGACGAGGTCGCCGCGGGCCGCTTCCGCGCCGATCTGTATTACCGCCTCTCGGTCTTCCCGCTCACGACCAAGCTGCTCGCCGAGCGGCCGCAGGATATCCCCGCGCTCGCCGCGACGCTGATCCTGCGCCACGCCGGCAATCGCCAGACCGTTCCGTGGCCCGATATGTCGGCGATCGACCTGCTGCTGCGCCACGATTGGCCGGGCAATGTCCGCGAGCTCGAGAACGTCGTCCAGCGCGCGCTGCTCTTTGCCGGCGGTGACACGATCTCGGCCGAGCACATCGTCTTCGACCGCCCGAACGCACGCGCCGCCGGCGCAGCGAACGACGAGCCCGCGCAACCCGCGACGCCCCCTGTGACTTTGGGCAACATCGTCCAGATGCACGAGTTCCAGGCGATCCGCGAAACGCTCGCCGCGTGCAACGGCAGCCGGATCGAGACCGCGCGGAGGCTCGGCATTTCGGAGCGCACCTTGCGCTACCGTCTCGCCAAGGCGCGTGAACAGGGTGACGATATCGTCTCTGCCGTCGGCCGGGTGGCCCAGTACGCCATGGGTGTCGCATGAGCATCGACGCGATCGGTGGCGGCGCGATGGGCGTCGACCGGGTGATGGCGCTGCGCGCGCAGATCCTCGAACGCAACCAGGCGCTCGCGCGCGCCGGGACGTCGGGCCCCGCTGCTCCGGCGACCGAAGCCAAGCCGACGAGCTTTGCCTCGACGATGGAAGACGCGCTGAAAAGCGTGAACCAGGGTCAAGTCGAGGCGAGCAAGCTCTCCGAAAGCTATGAGCGCGGCGAGACGATCGACATCGCCAAGGTGATGCTGGCGCGCCAGCAGGCGTCGGTCGGCTTCGAGGCGACGCTGCAAGTCCGCAACAAACTCCTGTCCGCTTACAAGGACATTATGAGCATGCCGGTATAATCGATGAGCAACGCTCTCACCCCCGCTCCGCAAGGGTCGTCTGGCTCCGGGCTCGCCGCCATGGTGCCCGAACGCTTCGCCAACCCGCTCAGCCAGCTCCAGGGGCTTCTCGCGCAGCCCGCGGTGCGCCGAAGCCTGCCGATGGCGCTTCTGATCGGCCTGATCGGTGCCGCCGCGCTCGCCTGGATGATGCTCGCCAGCCCCAACCAGAAGGTGCTGTTCGCCGGCCTCGCCGATGCCGACAAGGCCTCGGTCACCGCCGCGCTGCAGGCCGCCAACATCACGTCCAAGATCGACGCGGCGACCGGATCGCTGACCGTCAATGAAGACGATTATTCGCGCGCGCGCATCCTGCTCGCCGGCCAGGGGCTGCCCAAGGCGGCACCCGGCGGCTACGCGATCCTCGACAACCTCCCGATGGGCGTGTCGCGCGCGGTCGAGGGCGAACGCCTGCGCCAGGCGCGCGAGACCGAACTCGCGCGATCGATCCAGGAGATCGACGCGGTAGCCGAAGCGCGCGTCCATCTCGCGACCCCCGAACAATCGGTGTTCGTGCGCGATTCCGCCGCACCGTCGGCCTCGGTCATCGTCAAATTGCAGCCGGGCCGCTCGCTCGGCGACGCGCAGGTGTCGTCGATCATCAACCTCGTCGCCTCGTCGGTCCCGGGGATGAAACCCGAAGGCGTGACGATCGTCGACCAGATGGGTGGCTTGCTGACCAAGGGCGCGAACCAGAGCGCGCTGGGTGCGGCAAGCGACGAACGCGTCGCCTTCCAGCGCCGGATCGAGGAGAAATATCGCGCGCAGGTCGTGCAGATGCTCACGCCGCTGATCGGCGCGGGCAATTTCACCACCGAAGTCCAGGCCGATGTCGATCTCAACGAGACGCAGGCGACCAAGGAAAGCTATGACAAGCAAGGCGTGCTGCGCGTCGAGCAGGGCCAGTGGACCGGCAACGGCAAGGACGGGCAAGCGCCCGGCGGAATCCCCGGCGCGCTGTCGAACACCCCGCCGCCGGCCTCGACGCTGAGCGCGCCGCAGCCGACCCCAGCGCCGACCCCTGCCCCGGGCGCGACTCCCGTCGCATCGACGCCGGGTGCCACCGGCCCGGTCGTCGCGGCGGCCGCCGGCGCGGTCAGCGATGCGCTGAAGGCGAGCGACCAATATTCGCGCGCTTACGATCTCGGCAAGGAAGTCTCGGTCAGCCGCACGGCGCCCGGCACGATCACGCGCCTGTCGGTTGCGGTGCTGCTGCGTGACCCGGAAACGGGCAAGCCGCGCAGCCAGCTCGAGATTCAGCAGATCACCCAGCTCGTCCAGACCGCGGTCGGCTACAGCCAGCCGCGCGGCGACCAGGTCACGGTTATCAGCCGCAAGTTCGCCGGCGCGACCGCGCTCGACGACAAGCAGCCATGGTACGAGGCCGGCTGGCTCCCGGTGGTGGCGCGCAACGTGACGGCACTCGTCATTGCGCTGCTCGTGCTGTTCCTCGGCGTCCGTCCGCTCGCGACGGCGCTGCTCAAGAAGCGCGACGACAGCGCCGCGCAGCCGCGCGCCGCGCTCGGCCGCGAGATCGGCGCGCCCGACGGCTATGAAGGCGGCCAGATCCCGCCGCCGCGGACCGACCAGCCGGTCAGCATCGATGCGCTCGAGAATGCGCGCAACTATGACGACCGGATCGGCATGGTGCGCGGCTTCACCCGCGACAATCCGGCGCGCGCCGCGCTCGCCGTACGGGACATGATCAAGTCATGAACGCTCCCACCCGCATTTATACCGGCGTCGAACGCGCCGCCGTGCTGATGATGCTCGTCGGCGAGGAGGAAGCCGCCGCGATCCTGCAGCAGCTCGATCCCGAGGAAGTCCGCCAGCTCGGCAAGGCGATGTTCGCGGTCGCCGATGTCAGCGAGATCGAGGTCGAGGGCGTGCTCGACGATTTCGTCGGCAAGGCGCGCGAACGCACCGCGATCGGCTTCGACCCGCGCCCGCGGATCGAGGCGGTGATGACGCGTGCGCTCGGCCAGGAGAAGGCCGACAGCGTGCTCGCCCGCATCGTGCCCGCCCAGGAATCGTGCCAGCTCGACTTGCTCGACTGGCTCGACGCAGGCGAGATCGCCGCGATGATCGAGAAGGAGCATCCGCAGATCGCCGCGGTCCTGATCGCCAATCTCGATCCGACGGTCGGCGCACAGGTGCTCGAGCTTATGCCCGATGCGGTCCAGCCGGATATCCTCCACCGGCTCGCGCGGCTTGGGCCGATCACGCCCGAAGCGGTCGAGACGCTCAAGACGATGCTTGCGAACCGCACTGGTACATCACAAGCCTCGGCCGGCGTCACGCTCGGCGGCACCAAGGATGCCGCCAAGATCCTGTCGAGCGGGCGCAAGGCGACCGAATTGCGTGTCATGCCCAAATTGTTCAAGATCGACCGCGACGTGGCGAAGGCGATCGAGGAAGCGATGTTCGTGTTCGACAATCTGCTCGAGCTCGACGACAAGAACCTCGGCACGCTGATCCGCAACATCGACAGCGACATCCTCACGCGTGCCTTGAAGGGCGTCGACGAGAGCATCCGCGCCCGCTTCCTCGGCTGCATGTCGAGCCGCGCCGCCGATGGCATTCGCGACGAGATGGAGGCGCGCGGGCCGATGAAGCTCTCCGAAGTGCTCGAGGCGCAAAAGGTGATCATCCAGATCGCGCGCAACCTCGCCAAGGACGGCACGATCCAAATGGGTGCAGGCGAAGACGATTATGTCTGAGTTCACCGCAGGTTTTTCCGCGCGCGGCCAGGGCGTGGCCGAGGCACTCAAGGCAGCGTTCGCGCCGCGCGTCGCGGGCTTTGCGCCCGCCGATCTGCGCGACCGCGTCGCACGCGGCCCCGTCTCGTTCGCGCCGCAAGCGGCAGGCGAGGCCGGCCCGCGCCACTTCACCCCCGCCGATCCCGACAGCAACCCGACCGAGGGGTGGGACCCGTTCGAGGCGGCCGCCGCCGCAACGCCGTTCGTCGATCCGATCGAGGCGGCGCATTCCGCGGGCTATGCCGAAGGCGTCGCCGCGGCGCAGGCCGAGATGGCGGTGACCGGGGAGCGTGACCGGACGCTGCTCGCCTCGCTCGCACAAGCGCTCAAGTCGGATGATCGCATCGATCGCGACGCGGTGGCGCAGCGGCTGCGCCAGACGGTCTTGTTTCTCGTCACCCGCCTCGTCGGCGAAATCGGCGTCGAGCCCGACTTGCTCGCGCGCCGCATCGAGGCCGCAGTCGATCTGCTGAGCGATGCCGCCGAATCGGCGATCCTCCATGTCCATCCCGACGATGTCGCGTTGCTCGAGGACAAATTGCCGCGCCAGATCTTCGCGGTCGGCGATGCGAGCCTGGCGCGCGGATCGTTCCAGCTCGAAAGCGCGTCGACGATCGTCGAGGACGGACCCGAGCTGTGGCTCGAACAGCTGGCGCACGCGATCGACCGCGTCGCGGTGCCGGCGGCATGATGCCCCCTTTCCCCGATTCGCATCCGTCACCCCAGCCCTTTGGCGGGGTCCACCGTGATGCACAGCCATCGGTCGCAGCACGCGCGTCCCGGTGGGCCCCGGCACAAGGCCGGGGTGACGAAGGCGCAGCGCTCCCATGCTGAACCGCTTCACTGACTCATACCTCGAATCGCTCGGCATCGCCGACTTCGCGCCTGCGCCCAAGGTCGCGGGCCGACTCGCCTCGTTCGACGGGCTGCTGATGGAAGCGGTCGGGCTCACCGTCCCGGTCGGCACGGTCTGCCAAGTCGGCGATCGCCACTCGGGGGTCGAGGCCGAGGTGATCGGCTTCCGCAACGGCCGCACGCTGCTGATGAACCTCGGCGGCCCCGCCGCTTTGCTCCCGCAAGCCCCGGTCCGCCCGGCCGGCGCCCCCGGCGAGGCCGAAGTCGGCGCAGCCCTGCTCGGCCGCGTCGTCGATGGCGCGGGCAAGCCGATCGACGGGCTCGGCCCGATCCGCGGCGCAGGTCGCTGGCCGCTTGCGGGCAAATTGCAGTCGCCGCTCGATCGCGGCCGCGTACTCGCGCCGCTCGACGTCGGCGTGCGCGCGATCAACGGCTTGCTTACCGTCGGCCAAGGCCAGCGTATCGGCATCATGGCGGGTTCTGGCGTCGGCAAATCGGTGCTGCTCGGCATGATCGTGCGCGCGGCGGAAGCCGACGTGATCGTCATCGGCCTGATCGGCGAGCGCAGCCGCGAAGTCGCCGACTTTCTCGAAACCAAGGTCGCAGGCGACGCCCGAAAGCGCGCCGTCGTCGTGGCTGTGCCCGCCAACCATTCCCCCGTGCTGCGCATCCGCGGCGCGCTGCGCGTCCATGCGATCGCGGAAGCCTTCCGCGCCGAGGGCAAGAAGGTCCTGCTGATCATGGATTCGCTCACCCGCGTCGCGCACGCCGGGCGCGAGATCGGCCTGGCGCTCGGCGAACCCGCGAGCGCCCGCGGCTATCCGCCGTCGGCGATCGCGATGCTCCCCAATCTGATCGAACGCGCCGGCACCGACGTCCATTCGGGCGGATCGATCACCGCGATCTACACCGTACTCGCCGATGGCGACGACGGGAACGACCCCGTCGTCGACTCGGCGCGCTCGATCCTCGACGGGCATATCGTGCTGTCGCGCCAGCTCGCCGAGCGCGGCGTCTATCCGGCGATCGACATCGGCCCGTCGGTCAGCCGCGTGATGACCGACATCGTCGACAAGCCGCACCTGAAAGCCGCGCGCACGCTGCGCCGCCACCTCGCGACGTATGAGGAAAATCGCGATCTCGTGCTGATGGGCGCATATCGCGCGGGCGCCGATCCGGCGATCGACACCGCGATCGCGTGCCACCCGGCGGTGATGGAATATATCAAGCAGGACCCCGACGAGCAGGTTTCGTTGCCCGATGCGGCGGCGGAACTGATCGGTGTGTTCGGCGCCGACTGAGATGGCCAAGCCGACCAAGCTCGAGCGCATCCTGCGCGTCCGGACGCTCCAGCTCGGCCTCGTCCAGGCCGAGGAAGCGCGCGCGCATGATCGCACCGCGAGCGAGGCGGCGCTAAAGGGCCGCATTGCGCAGCTTGTTGCCGGTGTCGCACCCACGCCCGAGCCCGTTGCGGGCTTCTCGCTCGTCGCCGCAGCGCATTTTCGCGAGCGCCTTCATCAATCGGCGCACGCCGCCGAGGGCCGCCTGCGCGCAGCGCAAGCCACCGCCGAGCGCGCAGTCGAAGCAACGCGCGAGGCGCGTCGCGACCAGAGCGCGGTCGAAAAGCTGATCGCGCGCGCCGATGCGCTCGAAGTGCTCCGCGAAATCCGCGCACTCGAAGCCGCGCCGGCCGGCCGCAAGAACCGGCACGATCCTTGCTGATCACCGGGTAACGGCCGTTTGCGGCCTGCCCGGAGTTCCGATGATCGATCCTCTGCCCGCTTTGCCCTCCCCCGTTGCCATCGGCCCGACCGCCAGTGCGGCCAAGGCGGCAGCGCGCGCGCATCCAGCGCGATTCGGGCAAACGCTCGCGTCCTTCCTCGATTCGCGAGCCGCCACGCACGATCGCGGTGCCGGCACACCGCGTGAGGACGACCGGCACGACACTGCCGCCGACGGCAACGCCTTGCCGAGCAAGACCGATTCAGCCGACGCCACGCCTCCGATCTGGATGGCGCCGCCGTCCCCGCTTTCCGCGCCCGTCGTGATAGCCGAGCTCGCGCCACCTGCTGACGGCCAGCTCGTCGGCGGCATAAGCTCGCCGGCGCCGACGCCGACCCCAGTTCCGCCATCTACAGCCGCGGGATCCCACGCGCCGACAATCGCCGACAGTACCGGCGCGATCGTCGCGCTGACGCCGCCAGCCTCCACGCCGCACACCACTGCTGCGTGGTCGAGCCCGCGGACCGACAGCCAGCCTCGCCCCCTGCCGGCGCTGGCGGATATGCCCGAGCTATCCGGCACGCTCGCGGCAACCGGCGCACCCACCAACCAAGACGCGCGGCTCGTTCTGCCACCGCTCGATCCGGCGATCACCGCCGCGCTCGACACTGCGCTGACGCGCGCGGCGGTGGCGCGACAGGACGCGGCGTCGCCCGCTCCCGCCACCGCCGACGCCCCGCAACCGCTCGCACTCGCTTCGTCGGGGCCGGCCGACGCGGCGGTCATCGCGAGCGCCGTGCCACAACCCGCCGGGCGCGTGTTCGCCGCCGCGCTCGCCACCGCCTGGCGCGATCGCGCCCAGCGCAGTGGCGATCCCGAGGCATCCGCCGGTACGATGACGCCAGGCGTCGGCGCGCCGACGCACGCGGGCGACGCGGCGAGCGTACCGGCTGCGGGAAATGCCGGCCAGTCCGGGCTCGATCTCACCCGCGACACCGGGCTGCAACGCATGATCGAGCATATCGAGACGCTGCGCGACGATGCCGACGCGCGCGACACGCGGATACGGCTCGTCCCCGATGCCCTGGGCAGCGTCGATGTCGCGGTGCGGCAGGTCGGCGACCGCGTCCATGTCCACTTCACCGCCGCGCAGGAGGCGACGCGTGCGCTGATCGCCGATGCGCAGCCGCGACTGAGCGAACTCGCCGCCGCGCGCGGCGTGCGGATCGGCGACACCAGCGTGTCGGCCGATTCGGGCAGCGGCACCGGCGGCGCGCCACAGCCGCGCCCCGCCCCATCCATCACGCCAGCGCCGCGCGCGCTGGCTGAAGAGACCCAAACCCCATCCGACGCTCGCGTCGCATAAGCTTTGAAGGAGTCAGATCATGAGTGAGACCGTCACGGAAACCCCCAAGAAGAAGAAGGGCGGGATGATGAAGATCATCCTGCTCGTGGTCGGCGCGCTCGTGCTCGTCGGCGGCGGCGTCGGCGGCGCGCTGTACGCGATGAACGCCGGGCTGATCGGCGGTGGCAAGGGCGCGGCCGAACCAAGCGGCCCGCGGCTCGTCCCCAAGACCGAGCAGAAGCGTGCCGGATCGGGCGAAGGCGGGGAGGCCAAGGAAGGCGGCCACAAGCCCCCAACGGGCACCGGCGGCGACAAATATGCCTCCAATTATTACGCGATGGACAAGGAGTTCACCTCCAACCTCCAGGACAGCGTGCACTTCGTCCAGGTCGGCATCGCGGTGTCGACTCCGTACGACGATACCGTCGTCGAAAACATCAAGACCAACGAAATCGCCGTTCGCTCGGCGATCCTGATGGCGCTTGGCGACACTACCGAAGAGCAGGTTTTTTCGAGCACTGGCAAGCAGTTGCTCCAGCGTCGCATCGCCAAGGCGATCAACGACACGCTCAAGCAGAAGGAAGGTTTCGGAGGCGTTGGTAACGTTTACTTTACCAATTTTGTTGTTCAGTGAGGCATGGTTAACGAAGGCCTTCAGCACGCACCAAGCGACCGGCGCGAACGTCCGCGCCGCGAGGCCGCGCATGCGACGCTCGGGGCCGCCAATCTCAACCCGTTCGGCGATCTGCATACCGTGCAACATCTCTCGGCGCGGCTCGCGCGCGGGGTGCGCGCGGTGTTCGAGCCGCTGCTGCGCCGCGAATGCCGCACCTGGGCCGAGCCGCTCGTCGTCCAGCGGCTCGCCGATTACCGCGCGGAACGTCCCGACGGGCTGACCGCATGGCTCCCGCTAACGATGGCGTCGGCGGGCGCGCTGCCCTCGGGCCAGGCGCTCGCGGTGCTCGACGGGCGCTTCGTGCTCGAACTGCTCGATCTGTTCTTCGGCGGCACCGGCGCGGTGGCCGGCGATATCGGCAGCGAATTCACGCCGGCCGCCGAGGCGATGATGACCCGGCTCGGCGCGATGCTCGCACTGCCGATGCAGGCGGCGTGGGAGCCGCTCGCGCGGATCGAGTTCACCCCCGGCCGCGTCGAGGCGAACCCGTCGCTGATCCCCGAACTCGATGTCGAGGATGCCGTGGTGATCACACGCTTCGGGATCGCGGTCGGGACGGCAAAGCCGGTGTTTCTCGACCTGCTCTATCCGGTCGCGGCGTTGAAGCCGCACGGCCCGTCGCTCACCGGCAAGGTCCACAAGACCGCCGAGCCCGATCCCGCGTGGCGCAACAGTCTCACCCGCGCGGTGATGGACGTGCGCTTCGAGGTCCGCTCGGTGCTCGCCGAGCCGATGGTCTCGCTGCAACTGCTGATGGACCTCAAGGCCGGCGACGTGATCCCGATCACCGTCGGCCAGGACGTGCCGGTGATGATCGGCGGCGACCGGCTCGGGGCGGGGACCGTCGGCACGTCAAACGGCAAGGCCGCGATCCGGCTGACGACAATTTCGAACGATTTAGAACGTGATCTCAGGGGTGGACTGCAATGAGCGAGATGAGCGGCGGTTTCCCCGTCGATACCAGCCTGGCGGCCAATTTCCGGCTGCTGCAGGATGTCGACGTCAAATTGACCGTCGAGATCGGCTCGACCTCGCTGACGCTGCGCGAATTGCTCGCTTTGGGCGAGACGAGCGTGATCGAGCTCGACCGCCAGGCCAATGAACTGCTCGACGTGCTCGTCAACGGCACGCTGATCGGGCGCGGCGAGGTGGTGATGGTCGGCGACCATTTCGGTGTGCGCATGACCGAGCTGGTCAGCCCAGAAAAGCGCGGTTGACGCCATGATGTGGTCGTACATCCTCAAGCTCGTCGTGCTGCTGCCGCTCGTCTGCGGGCTGATGATCGGGTGCCTCTATGCGTGGCGCAAGCTCGAGGCGCGCATGCCCGGCCAGCCGTCCAACCGGATGCTCAAGGTCGTCGAGACGATGATGATCTCGCCGAGCGTGCGCGTCGCGGTGCTCGATTTCGAGGGGCGCAAGCTGCTCGTCTCGGTCAGCCGCACCGGCGTTGCGCTGCTCGATCGCGGCGACGGCAAATGAGCGTGCGCGTCGTCCGCAAGGGCTCGGGCCCGGCGCTGATCCGCACGCCTGCGCCGCGCGTCGCGCCGTGGGGCAAGATCGCGCTCGTCGTGCTCGGCATCCTGTTCGCGCTGATCGTCGCGCATCCTGCCTTCGCGCAAGCCGCACCGCTTGCCACGCCGCCCGCGCCCGGCGCAGGTGATGCGGCGGACCGCGCGCTGAAGGATCTCGGCGGCGGCAATGCGCCGCTCGCGCTGTCGCTGCAGCTGCTCATCGTCATGGGGCTGCTGACGATCCTGCCCGGCATCTTGTTGATGATGACGAGCTTCACGCGGATCATCATCGTGCTGTCGATCGTCCGCCAGGCGATGGGGCTACAGCAGACCCCGCCCAACCAAGTGCTGATCGGGCTCGCGCTGTTCCTGTCGTTCTTCGTGATGGCGCCGACGATCAACCAGATCAACGCGAGCGCGATCCAGCCCTATGCCGCGAACAAGATCGGCGCGACCGACATGATCAAGGCGGCGGGCGTGCCGCTCCACGCCTTCATGACCAAGCAGACGCGCAAGAAGGACATCACGATGTTCGCCGGCATCGCCAAGAGCGGACCGTACCAGAATGCCGAGCAGATCCCCTTCTCGGTGCTGCTCCCCGCCTTCGTCACGAGCGAGCTCAAGACCGCGTTCCAGATCGGATTTCTCGTGTTCCTGCCGTTCATCGTGATCGATCTCGTCGTCGCGACGGTGCTGATGTCGCTCGGCATGATGATGCTGTCGCCGACGATCATCTCGATGCCGTTCAAGCTGCTCCTGTTCGTGCTGGTCGATGGCTGGGCGTTGACGATGGGCTCGCTTGCCAACAGTTTTGTGAACTGATCCGATGGACGCGGACTATTTCCTGACGATCGCCAACCAGACGATGTGGGTGCTCGCGCTCGCCTCGGCACCGATCCTCATTCCCGCTTTGTTGGCTGGGCTGATCACCGGCATGATCCAGGCGGCGACGTCGATCAACGAGCAGACCTTGTCGTTCGTGCCCAAGCTGCTTGTAGTGGCGGTTTCGCTGCTGGTGTTCGGCAGCTTGATCATCGGGCTGCTGTGCGATTTCACGCTGGGGATCTTCGAGCGGATCCCGGATCTAGTGCGATGATCACCGTGGGGGGGCGCTCTTCTGCTCCCCTCCCGCTTGCGGGAGGGGCTGGGGGAGGGCCTGTCACAAGCGCTTCGCACGCTTCCAGGTCATTCCCTCCCCTAACGCAGTTCGAGGTGAACGATGCCCCGCATCGTTCAGGTCATGCCGGGGGCATGACCGACCTCGAACTCGCAAGCGGGAGGGGAATTTGAGTCCCTTAGGCTTCGGCCTGTCGATCGAACCGCAGCTCTGGGCGTTGATCTTCGTGATGGTCCGCGTCGGTGCTGCCTTCGTCGCCGCGCCCGTGTTCAGCGCCGTCGCGATCCCGCTCGTCGTTCGCGTCACGCTGTCGGGCGCGATCGGTGTGCTCGTGCTGAGCGTCCACCCGATCACCCCGCCCGAACACGTCTTCGCGCTGGCCACGATCCTCTCGGTCGCCGCCGAAGCACTGGTCGGGCTAGCGCTCGGCTTCGTGCTGCAGATTGCGTTTGCCGCGCCGATGATCGCGAGCGAGCTGATCGGCACGTCGATGGGGATCGGCTTCGCCTCCGCCATCGACCCGCAGAACGGCAAGTCGACCCCGGCGCTTGGCCAGTTCTTCTCGATGATGCTCACGCTGCTGTTCCTCAGCGTCAACGGCCACCTGATTCTCGTCGAGATGATCGTGAAAAGCTATGTCGCGCTCCCGCCGGGCGGCGCCTGGCTGAAACCGCAGCAGCTCGAGAACATCGCCTTTTCCGGCGGCTACACCTTCCTCGCCGGGCTCCTGCTCGCACTCCCGGTCGGCTTCCTGCTGCTCTGCCTCAACCTCGTCGTCGGAATGATCTCGCGTTCGGCACCCTCGCTCAACCTGTTCGCGGTCGGGCTGCCGGCGAGCCTTGCGGTCGGCGTCGTCGCGCTCGCGCTCGGCTTTCCGGCGATGGGCGACTATCTGCTCGTCATCATCGATGAAGGCCTGGCGGCGACACAATCGCTGGTGCTCGGCTGATGGCAGACGAATTCGGCGAAAAGACAGAAGCACCAACCGCCAAGCGCAAACGCGACGCGGCCGAAAAGGGCGATGTCCTCAAATCCCGCGAACTCGCGACGGCGCTGATGATGCTCGCCGGCTGCGGCTGGCTCGCCTTCATGGGCCCCTCGCTGGTCGGCGCGTGCAAGGACGTGATGACCGCGAGCTTCGCGTTCGATCACCGCGATATCGAGGATTTCTCGCCCTTCCGCCCGCTCGTCCAAAGCGGCTGGAAGCTCGCGCCGTCGCTCATCTCGCTGCTCGCGATGACGATCGTCGCGGCGATCGTCAGCCAGGCGGGGCTCGGGCATCTCAGCTTCAACGGATCGCTGCTCGCCCCCAAGGCGTCGCGGATCAACCCCGGCGCGGGATTGAAACGGATTGTCGGGCCGCAGGGCTGGATCGAGCTTGGCAAGTCGCTGCTCAAGGTCGTGCTGCTCGGCGCGATCGGCTGGCACATGCTCGATCAAGTCGCGCATGCGACGATCGGGCTCGCCTCGACCAATATCGGCACCGCGGTCGGCGTGCTCGGCAGCACCTTTACCGGCGTGCTGTTTGCGATGGCGGGCGGGCTCGTCGTGATCGCCGGGATCGACGTGCCGCTGCAGATCTTCCAGCTGCTGCGCAAATTGCGGATGTCGAAACAGGATCTGCGCGACGAGCATAAGGAAAGCGAAGGCTCGCCGGAAGCCAAGGGCGCGATGCGCCAGCGCCAGCGCGAGATGTCGAAACGCTCGATGCGCAGCGCGGTGAGCGAAGCGCACGTCATCCTCACCAACCCGACGCATTTCGCGGTCGCGCTGCGCTACAATCGCGAGACCGACCAAGTCCCCGTCGTCGTCGCCAAGGGTCGCGGCGTGATCGCGCTCGCGATCCGCGAGCTCGGTGCCGAGGCGCGCGTGCCCGTGCTCGAATATCCCTCGCTCGCTCGCGCTGTCTATTACACCAGCCGCGAGGGCCAGGAGGTCCGCGACGATCTCTACGTCGCGCTCGCGACGATTCTCGCTTTCGTCTTCGGGCTCAACAGCCAGGCGGGCGCCGCCGCAGTGCCGCCGTCGGTCCAGGTCCCGCCAAGCGCGCGCTTCGACGAGAATGGCGTGAAACAAAGCTAAATTTTCGAGGCGTTTCGTCGTTCTTCCAACTGAGCGCTTTTCCGGGACGATGATATGGTGACGACCACCGCGACCACTCCGACGACCTCGACCGCCACGGTGTCGGGCTCGTCGATCCTGACCTCGCTCGGTGCCGGGTCGGGGGTCGATACGGCGAGTCTGATCAAGTCGCTGGTCAGCGCCCAATTCGCCGCGAAGAACGCCTCGCTCAGCGCGCAGGACACCGCGCTCACCGCACAGATTTCCTCGGTCGCCAAGGTACAGAGCGCGATTACCAGCTTTGCCTCGGCGCTGACCTCGCTCGTCACCGGCGGATCGCTCGCATCGCAGCCGACCAGCTCGGACGCGTCGGTGCTGACGGCAACCGCGCTGCCCGGCGCAAAGCTGGCCGGTCTGTCGACGCAGGTGACCGTCAACGCGCTCGCCACCGCCCAGACCGCGATCGCGGGTTTTCCAAGCGGCGCACCGACCTTCGACGCGGGCACGCTGACGCTCACCTTCGGCACGGCGGCCGACAGCGCGGTCTCCTCGCTCACCACACCGTCCGCTCCGATCCAGATTGCGATCGCTCAGGGCGCCAAGCTCACCGACGTCGCTGCGGCGATCAATGCGAGCGGCAAGGGTCTCACCGCGAGCGTGGTGACCGACGTCAACGGCGCGGCGTATCTGTCGATGAAGGGGCCGACCGGGACCGCACAGGCCTTCACGTTGAGCGGCACTGGCAACCTGTCGCAGTTGAACGTCGGCGGCGGCAGCGGCACCGCCGCCGCGAGCATCAACAGCAATGCCGGCAATGCCAATCTGACCGTCGACGGCGTGAGCGTCGAGCGCACGAGCAACACGATCAGCGACCTTGTCGCCGGGGTGAAATTGACGCTCACCGGCGTCTCCCCCAGGACCAGCACGACGACGTCCAGCGGCACCACTTCGGTCGCCAAGCCCGTCTCGCTCGGCAGCACGACGCCGCGCGACGGGATCGCGCAAGCGGTCACCGATTTCGTCACGACCTACAACCAAGTGCTCGCCGAGCTGAAGACCGAAACCGACCCGGCGACGGGCCCGTTGCGCAGCGACTATAACGCGACCAACTTGCTGCGCTCGCTGCGGGGCCTCACCGTGACGCCGCTGTCGAGCGGGGGCGCGGCGGGCGATCCGGTCAATCTCGCCTCGATTGGTGTCGCGACCAACAAGGACGGCACGCTCAGCGTCGATTCGACCAAGCTCAACACCGCCTTGCTCAAGACCCCGGCCGCAGTCGAGGCGCTGTTCGCCAACGGCACCGGCGCGACCGGCGGCGGCCTCGCCGCCGCGCTCAACGCGATCACCAGCGCGGCGACCAACAACAAGGTCATCGTCAACGGCCAGGCCCAGAGCACCGGCCTCGTCGGCAGCACTGCGCTCTACACCGCCAAGCTCGCCAAGGTGAACGACGCAGAAGCACAGGTGACGACCGATACCGCCGCGTATCAGGACCGCCTGACCAAGCAATATGCCGCTTCCGACGCGATGGTCGCAGCCTATAAGGCGAGTGCGAAGGCGCTGCAGTCCCAGATCGACCAGTGGAACAAGACCGGCGGATGAGCGTCGCTTATGCCACGGCCTTCGGCCGCAATCCCGAGGCGACGTATCGCCAGATCGAGCTTGCCGGGCAAACCGCCGAGGCCGATGGGCCGGCGTTGGTCCAATTGCTCTATGACGAAGCGATCCGGGCCTTGCGCGGCGCCGCCTGGGCGGCCGAGCACGGCAATTACGCGATGAAGAGCGACAAGGTGACGCGCGCCACCGCAATCCTCTTCGCGCTCGAGGCCGGGCTCGATTTCACCGCGGGTGGCACCGTCGCCCCGGCGCTCGCCAAATTGTACGGCGGGGCGCGGCACACCGTCGTCACCGCCGCGATCGGCCAGGATCCGCGGCCGTTCCGCGATGTTGCCGACACGCTCGACGAAATCGGCCAGGCGTGGCGCGCGGTGCGCGCGGCCTGATCCGTCAGCCGAACCAGCGTTTTACCGAGAAATAGCCGATGATGCCGACGGTGATCGCGATGCAGATCCCGCCGATCACATCGAACGCCCAAGGCTCCTTGGCGAAGGGCAGTCCCTCGACATTCATCCCGTACAGGCCGGTGAGGAAGGTCAGCGGGAGGAAGATCAACGCGACGATCGAGATCAACAGCGAGCGCGAATCGATCTGTTCGGCGCGCAAATCGGTCAGCGCCTCGTGCATCAGCGCCGAGCGCTCGCGGATCGATTCGAGTTCCTCGGCCATGCGCGCGGCGCGATCGGCGGCGGAGGCGAGATGCAGCCGGTCGTCATCCTGCAGCCAGTCGCACGGCAGCGATGCCAGCTTCTCGAGCGCGGCGCGCTGCGGCGTGAGGAAGCGGCGATAGCCGATCGCGGCGACGCGCACCTTGGTGACGTTGCGGCGCAGGACGAACACCTTGTCGGCGTCGAGATCGGCCTCGCAATCATCGAGGCTGTCGCCGAGATCGGCGACTTCGGGGTCGAGCTCCTCGGTAATCGCCACCGCGAATTCGGCGATGAGGTCGCCCGGGTCGCGGATCGTGCCGCCTTCGATCTGTTTGGTCACGTCGTCGACGGCAGTCAAAGAGCGCCGCGTCACCGAGATCACCCGCCCCGCCGTCGCCCAGATGCGCAGCGAGGCAAGCGGGTCCGATGTCGTCATCGCCTCGTTCGAGCGGCCGCGCAAATTGAGGATCGCGCCATCGCCGAGCGCTTCGCAGCGCGGCCGCGATTCGCTCGTGGTCAACGCCTCGACGACATAGTCGGGAAGCTTGGCGACGTCGCCCAGCCATGCCTTAGCTTGCTCGTTATTGCTGGTGAGATGCACCCAGACCAGATCGCTCGGCGTCTCGAGCGCGTTCTGAATATCGATGCGTTCGGCCGTGCCGTCGGCCACCCGGTACGCAAACCCGCTCATTCCATCTCCACCCACAGCGTCAGTCCTGGTTCGCGCGTAACGGGCCGCGCGTCCGAAACGATCCGCACGGCGTCGGCGCGCGATCGATCGAGGATCGCCGCGGGCGCGTGGGGCGGCGCGTAAATCCGGTCGGCGAGCGCGAGCGCGCGCGCTTCGCCGAGCGTCAGATCGTCGGGGTCGGCCGAGCGCAGCCGCAGCGTGACGAGCCGATCGGTCGGCGCGGCGGGCGCCGTCAGCCACGTCTCGACGGCATCGGGCCCCGCCGCGAGCGGATCGAGCGCACCGCCTTGCGCAAACGCCGCGCCGAGCGCGCGCCGTCGTGTGTCGAGCGCGGGCAACGCCAGCCGGATCGCGGCGCGCAAGGCGTAGAGCCGGTCGGCGAGCGGCCCGAGCGTCGCCGGGAGCAGCCCCTCGAGTCGCTGCCGCAGCGCCGCCGCCAGGCCGGCCGATGCACCGCCGGTGCCGATCGCGATCAGCACCGGGCTGCGATCGATGATCGCGGGCAGCGTGAAATCGCATTTATCGGGCCGGTCGACCGCGTTGACGAGCACACCGCGCGCTTGAAGCCGCGCGATCGCCGCCTGCGCTTGCGCTTCGTCCTCGATCGCGACGATCGCCAAGGCAGCGCTCGCCTCCTCGCCGACGATCACCGCGCCCGCGCGTTCGAGCAGCCGCCGTTTCGCATCGGCCGGCTCGCCCTCGCCAAGCAGCATCACCGGGCGGCCCGCCAGCCGCACGAACAGCGGCAGGCTGTGCAGGCTCACGCCTTCAACCAGTCCGGAATGCGCTCGGCGGCAAGGATCGTCTCGGGCAGGATTCGATCGGCGACGACCGCGAAGCGATCGCCATCGACGAGCACTTCAGGCACCAGCGCGCGGCTGTTATACGTCGACGCCATCGTCGCGCCGTACGCGCCGGCGGTGCGGAAGATCGCGAGATCGCCGCTCTTCACCGTGTCGATGTCGCGCGCCATCGCGAAGGTGTCGCCGCTTTCGCACACCGGGCCGGCGATATTGGCGGTCATCCGCGCGCCGCTCGGGGACACCGCCTCGAAATCGTGCCACGCATCGTACATCGCCGGGCGCGCGAGATCGTTCATCGCGGCGTCGACGATGACATACGGGTTGATCGCGCCGGGCTTGACCCAGATCACCTTGGTCAGCAGCACGCCGGCATTGCCCGCGATCACGCGGCCGGGCTCGAACATCAGCCGCACGCCCCACCCCTTGGTGACGCGCGCGACCATCGCGCCATATTCGGCCGGGCTCGGGAACACCTCGCCCGCGCGGTACGGCACACCGAGCCCGCCGCCGAGATCGACTCGCTCGATCGGATGGCCCGCCGCGCGCAATTCGGCGACGAGCGCGCCGATCCGCGCATAGGCCGCCTCGAGCGGGGCGAGCTCGCTCAGCTGGCTCCCGATATGGATCGCCACGCCGCGCAGCGCGAGCCCGGGCAAACCGGCGAGCCGCGCGAAGATCGCCGGCGCCTGGTCGATCGGCACGCCGAACTTGTTCTCGCGCTTGCCCGTCGAGATCTTCGCATGCGTCCCGGCATCGACGTCGGGATTGACGCGCAGCGTCGCATCCGCGCGCATCCCGCGCGCGGCGGCGAGCCCGGCGAGCACGACGCCTTCCTCTTCAAGCTCGAGATTGAACTGGCCGAGCCCGACATCGAGCGCGGTCGACAATTCGCCGACGGTCTTGCCGACGCCCGAAAACACCACGTCCTTCGCCGGGATTCCCGCCGCCAGCGCGCGCGCCAGCTCGCCGCCCGACACGACATCGGCGCCATAGCCTTCGCGCGCGAGCACGCGGAGCACGGCAAGGTTGGGGTTGGCCTTGATCGCGTAGGCGAGGTGGACATCCCCCGCCGGCGCCAGCCCTTCGCGAAACACGCGCGCATGGCGCTCGAAGGTCGCGGTCGAATAGACATAGACGGGCGTGCCGACCACTTCGGCGATCGCCGCGAGCGGCACGCCCTCGCAGTGCAGCGCGCCGTCGACGAGCGAAAAATGATCCATCGAATGAAGCCTGTCAGTTGGGAGGCGGAAGGCTGAACTCGTCGCTCCGGCGTTCCGCGGAATTGGTGAGCACCTCGTCGCTGCGCATCGGCCGTTCCTGATTGGTCGGTTTGAGCAGCTCGGCGGGGGTCGGCGTCTCTTTCGCGCCATAGGGCGCGACGGGGAGCGATCTCCCCTCGGCCGGTTTCAACCCCGACGCAGCGCCACACCCGGCGAGCAACAGCGCCGCGCAGAACCCCAGAGCCAGACCGTGTTTCATGCCGTTTCCCCCGTGCGTGCCGCCGCGATCGCCGCGCGGACGCGGCTGGGTGCAGTGCCGCCGAAACTCACGCGGCTGGCGACCGAGGCATCGACCGACAGCACGTCGTAGACGCGCTCGTCGATTCGGCTGTCGATCGCCTGCAATGCGGTCAGCGGGAGCGCATCGAGCTTGAGCCCGAGCGCTTCGGCGCGCGCGACCGCCTGGCCGGTGATGTGATGCGCCTCGCGGAACGGCACGCCGGCTTCGCGGACGAGCCAGTCGGCGAGATCGGTCGCGGTGGCAAAACCGGCTTCTGCGACGTCGCGCATCCGCGGCGTGCGGAAGCTCGCGCTCTCGACCATCCCGGTCATCGCCGCGATCGACAGGCCGAGTAGATCGTGCGCCTCGAACACCGGCGGCTTGTCGTCCTGCATGTCCTTGGAATAGGCGAGCGGCAGGCCCTTCATCGTCACCATCAGCGCCGTCATGCAGCCAAGGATGCGCCCCGCATGGCCGCGCACCAGTTCGGCGGCATCGGGATTGCGCTTCTGCGGCATGATCGAGCTGCCGGTCGACCATTGATCCGACAGCGCGACGAAGCCGAACGGCTGCGACGCCCACAGCACGAACTCCTCGGCGAGCCGCGAAAGGTGGAGCGAGCATTGCGTCGCGCAGGTCAGATATTCGATCGCGAAATCGCGGTCGGACACGCCGTCGAGCGAATTGCGCGTCGGGCCATCGAAGCCGAGCGCCGCCGCGGTCATCTCGCGGTCGATCGGAAAGCCCGTGCCCGCGAGCGCCGCCGAGCCGAGCGGCGACAGGTTCATCCGCTTGCGCGCATCGGCAAAACGGCTGCGGTCGCGCGCGATCATCTCGTGATACGCCATCAAATGATGGCCGAGCGTTACCGGCTGCGCGCTTTGCAGATGCGTGAAGCCCGGCATCACGCTGTCGGCATGTTCCTCGGCGCGCGTGAGCAGTGCGTCCTGGAACGCGGCGAGCGCTACCTCGACCTCATCGATCGCGTCACGCACCCACAGCTTGAAATCGGTCGCGACCTGATCGTTGCGCGAGCGTGCGGTGTGGAGCCGCCCGGCGACCGGCCCGATCGCCGCGGCGAGCCGCGACTCGCTCTGCATGTGAATATCTTCGAGCGCCATGTCCTCGGCGACGCCATGCGCCTCGTAATGCGCCGCAACCACGTCGAGACCCTCGGAAATCGTGGATGCATCGGCAGGCGAAACGATTCCTGTCGCACCCAGCATCGCGACATGCGCCTTCGACCCGGCGATGTCCTGCCGCCAGAGCCGCTTGTCGAACGGGATCGAGGCATTTATCGACCGCATGACCGCGGCCGGCCCCTCGGCGAAGCGCCCACCCCACATCGCATTGGACGTGCCCATGTTGTTTCGCTCGGTGATCGCTTCGGTCCTGCTGCTCGTGCTAGCCGGGTGCGATAAGCAAGTCTCGTCCAACGGGCAAGCAGAGGTCGCCGCGAACAGCACCGCAACCGCCGCCGCTACGGCGCCCGCCGAGACCAGCAAGATCGACCGCAGCCACAAGGGCGAAGCCGCGCCGACGCTCAGCTTCGAGGATCCTGCGGGCAAGAAGACGACGCTCGCCGCGTTCAAGGGCAAGCCCGTGCTCGTCAACCTGTGGGCGACGTGGTGCGGCCCGTGCGTCAAGGAAATGCCGACGCTCGACCAGGCCGCCGCGACCATCACGGTCGCTACGATCAGCCAAGACAAGGACCGCCCGACCGTCGCCGCCTTCTTCGCCAAGGAAAAGTTCACCCGGCTCCAGCCGTATCTCGACAAGGAGCTCGGCTTCAGCCTGGCCTATAACGCCAGCCTGCCGATGAGCATCCTGTTCGATTCGGCCGGCAAGGAAGTGTGGCGCAGCACCGGCGGGATGGACTGGACCAGCGCTGTCGCCAAGGCGGCGCTCGCCGAGGCGAAATAAGCGGCGCTACGACCCACTCCGCCTCGGCGTAATCACCCCACGCCGTTAGGGCTGAGCTCGCAATAGACAGGGTGCCCCCTGGCGAGAGGAGCCCTTCGACAGGCCCAGGGCGAACGGGGTGATGGTCGAGCGCGCCTGAAACCTTGTCGTCGCGCCTCAGATGCAGCGCGAATCGCGCTCGGGGGCAGCGGCGCCGCGCGTTTTCCACTGGCCATCAGGACCCTTGTACTTCTCGCCCGGCGCGGTCTGGCCGATCAGATTACAGCCGCTGGTGAAAGCGAACTGCTCGACCGTCGCGCCCGAACTCGCGCTCTGCTGCGTGTAGGCCGCCTTGCGCTGGATATTGATGCTGTTGACCATCGCGCGCACTTCGGCGCTGACGCTGCCGACCACGCCGAGATAGCCGTCGGGCTGCTCGCCGACCTCACCCGCGGCGCGCGCCGCCTGATAGGCCGGGCTGCGCTGCGCCAGCGCCGCGGTCGCGGTGCCGATCAGGGCGATAGCGGCAAGGCTGGTGAAAATGCGTGTCATCAGAAAATCCCCGGTTGTGCCTGGATCAAACTCTTGGCCTGACCGTCTAGACGGTAGACGACTTCCTGCGTGACGCTGATGTTGAGGTTGATCACGATCGGCTTGTCGGGCGCGCTCACGGTTACGCACGCGCTCTGCGCCAAAGCGGCCACCACTATCGCGGCCATCGTCATCGTCCTCGTCATCATGCGCGTGGTCGGTCGATCCTCGGTCTTCGTCAATGCTGTTTCGTTCATGGCACGATCCTGCTGTCGGAAGGCTGAATGGGGGTAGGCGGCTTGGCCCGCTTGGTCTGCTCCTCGAGCAGCGTTGGCAGGTTGCGTTCGATCAGGCGGCGCGGGTCGTAGAAGCTCTGCGCCGAATCGATCAGTTGGCGGAAGGGCGCGCTGATCCGCACGTTGAAGATCAACGGCAATTTCTGCAGCCGGTCGAACAGGAAATTGCGCTTGGCGCCCGCCCCCTGCCCGATCCCGGCGAAGCGCACCTCGGTGATCATCTCGCCGGCGAGCGGACCGTTCATCACGATCTCGAGGCTGCGATAGCGCAGCGATTTGAGCGCCTGGAACGCGAAATTGCCCCAGAAGCCGACATCCTTCTGCGTCACTTCGCCGACATAGGCGACCGTGCCGCCACCGGGCCGCACGGTTAGCCTGCCCTGCGCGATCCGCCCGCCGGTCGAATCGAACACCATCGGCAGCGCGCCGTCGAAGATGCCGGTGGCGTTGAGGTTCTTGAAGTCGAATTGCTGGAGGAACTGGTCGGCGCGCATTCCGTCGACGCGGAAGGTCATCCGCCGCTCCTGCGCCTTGTCGAAATCGAGCAAGGTCGGCTCGAGCGTCAGCGTGCCCCCGGCAAACGGCCAGCGCCCCTGCTCGACCGCGATCCGCGTGCCGCGCAGCAATTGATAGCGCACCACGCCGTCATTGACCGCGATCCCCGGGTTGAGCGTCTTGATCGTCGCGACTTGACCCGGCGCGCTTTCGAGCGCGAGCAGATCGGTGAAACGGACTTCGCCCTTGATCCCCGTCGCCGGGCCGAATGCCGCGGCAAGATCGGTGCCGGGGGTGCGGAACACGCCGTCGCTCGTCACGCCCTGCGGCGTCCAGCGGATATGGCCCTCGCCATTCACCGACCCGACGACGTTGGCGATCACGCCATAGGTCAGCCGCGTCAGCGCATCGGGCTGGAATTGCGGACCGAAGACGATGCCGGGGACAGTGAGATCGGCATGCCCTGCCCCGGCGCCAAGATCGTGCGCGATCGTGACATCGGCGACCTTGATGCTCTTGCTCGGCTCGAACAGCGTGCCGCGTGCCGCGATGCGGTTGTCGGCGAGCGTCAGCGCGACGCTGCGCGCGGCGAGCGGATGGAAGCGCGCGTCGGCCGCGCTGTCGGCGACCATCAGGCCCCCATCGAGCGCCAGCACGTTCGCGGCAAAGCGCCAGCGCCCGGCCGCCGACGAAAGCAGCAACGGCACCGCACCGATCTGTCCGCTCGCCCCATCGAACGTCCCCGCGAGGCCCGCAGTCGCGAGACTTCCGCCGAGCGTCGCGACGTCGAGCCGCGTCACCCGCTCGGGCGCGCCCAATTGGACGCCGAGCCCCGTCGCCGCAAAGCACCGTGCGCCGAGCAGCCACTCGCCGTGCTGCAGCGTCACGCCGATCGGCGCGGAACCGAGCCGCCCGGCGAGGCGGATCGGTCCGATCGTGCCGCCGCCGCGCACGGCCCCCTGTTCAAGCCGCAGCAGCGCGCCGTCGCGCGGGCACAGCGTCACGCTCGAGCGCGGCAGATCGAGCCCGCCGAGCGCGAGCCGCTCGAACGCCAGCGGCGCGCAGGCCGGATTGAGCGTCAGCCCGGCGCGCCCGTCCCAGCGCGCGTCGAGCGGGAGGCTGAGCGCGGTGACCTGGCCAGTGCCGAGCGGCCCGCTGAGTGCGGCACGAGTCGTGATATGCGTCGCACCGCCGGTGGTCGCGCTAAAGTCGATCGGGGTCAGCGCGAGCCGCGCAGCGCCGGCGGCATATGGCGCGACGATCGCCCGCCCAACCAGCGGCGCGCCGAACCCCGCCTGGCGCACGCGGACGCTGGCGTCGGGCAAGCCACCGCCGCCGAGCGTAACGGTGCTGTCGATCCGCACGCCGCCGGGCCAGCGATAGAGCAGCCCGCTCCCGCCAGCGAGCGTCGCCCGCGCACCCGACGACGCCGCAAAGGCGAGCCGCGAGACGATCACTTGCCCGCGCCCGGCATTGAGGATCGTCGAGACGCGCGCATCGACATCGCCCGATCGGCCCGCGGCCTGCAGCGCAGCGACCGCTTGCGCGACGATCGGCCCGACCGGGGTTCCCGCGCCTGCGCCGCGAGCCGGGTCGAGCCGCGCACGCCATGCCGACGGAAGCCGCGCGCCACCAGCCTGCGCTCGCCCATCGAAGGCGAGCCCACCGCCCGCATAGCGATAGCGTCCGGCGAGCGCGCTGCGCGTCGCGGCGATTCCTGCGGCTGCGACAGCGCCAGAACGCAGATCGAGATCGCCCGAAACATCGCGCGCCGAGCCGACGAAATCGACCGACCCCGCCAGCCCGCGCAGCTCAGCGCCGCCGCCATCGAGTGCGGCGATCGCCAGCCGCGCCGATCCGCGCCCGCTGTCGAGCTTGGCGGCAAGCGTCGTCGTCAGATCGGCGCGCGCCGTGGTGATTCGCGCGCCGCCGCAGTCACCGCGCGCGAGCGTGACGGGGCCGGTCAAGCTCGGCTGCGCCGCGCGCACTTGGATTTGCAGCACCGCATCGAGCGTAGCGAGACGGCAGTCGCCGAGCTCGAACGCCGCCGCTTTCGCACCGAGCGTTCCGGCAAAACCGTCGTCGAGACGCCCCGCCCCGACCACGTGCAGCGCGACCGGGCCGTACGGGGTCGCAAGCGCGATGCGGCCATCGGCGATCTCGGCCTTGATCGCTGGAAGCGCGAACGGCTTGCCCGACGGCGCGGGCAGCAGGCGATCGATCGTCCCGAACGACACCTTCCCGTCGGCAAGCGTTGCGCGCATCGTCACGCGCCCGACGCGGATCGCAGTGACGCTCGCGCCCGAAACCCACAGGCTGGTATCGACCTCGACCCAATCGGCCAGCAGATCGGGATGGCGTGGATCGCCGATGCGGACATTGGTCAGCCGCTGCGTGCGAAACCCGATCTGCGCGATCTCATAGCGCGCCGGAATGCCGCGCGCGGCGAGCGCATCGTCGATGAAATGCTCGGCCACGGGTTTGCGCGCGAGCCACGCTGCGCCGAGCAATGCGAGAAACACAAGGACCGCACCGCTTATCCAGCGCCAGCGGCCGCGGCGGGGAAGGGAAGCGTCCGCAACCGCCGCTGCGCCTGGTACACTGTCGGTCACCCGCTATCCCTATTGCGCGACGCTACCGCTCGCAAGCGATCGCGCTGGCGCTCGGTACGTTGAGGTGTGCGATTGCGCCACCGAGCGCGTCGAAGCTTTGGTCGAATTCGGTGCCGTCCGACGACCCGAAAAATAACAAACCGCAATATCGACAGATAATACGATTCCCCCTTACTCGGATACTAACCTAAGACGTCAGATACTTTATCGATTACTTTTTGGAACAATAGTGGCGCGATCGTCACCGATCGGGAATATGCAGGTTTGAAAATCGGTTTTTGCGAGAATCAGTTCGAAAAACCATCATGATCGCGAGGTGGGCAGTGGCAATTGTTTCCTTCGAGCCGAATTTCATCTTCATCAAAACTCGGAAAACCGCCGGAACTTCGCTCGAGGTGCATCTCGCGGAAGCGTGCGGTCCGACTGCGATCGTCACGCCAATCTATCCCGCCAACCCACTTCACGCGCCACGCAACTGGACGCATTACTATAATCACATGCCGGCTCGTGAGATCCGGGTCGCGCAGCCGGAGCGATTCGTCTCCGCCTATAAATTCGCCTTCGAGCGGCATCCTGTCGACAAATCGCTGTCCTACTACGCGATGCTGCGCCACTCGCCGCACCATTACAGCGCGACCGGACCGCAAAGCTGGCGCGACTATGTCGATCAAGGCGAATTCCCGGTCGACGACGGCCTTTACACCGATGACGATGGCACACTGATCGTCGACCGCCTCTATCGCTACGAGGAACTGGACCAGAGCCTGATCGACATCTCGGACCGGACGGGGCTTCGCCATCGCCCGCTCACGGCCCGCGAGAAGACCGGCTTTCGCCGCGACGATATCCCGAGCTTTGCCGAGGTCATGGCGGATGCGGCGATACGCAATCGGATCCTGCAGGCCTTTGCCTCGACGCTGCGTCATATCGCGTATTGAGCCGCAACCCGCCTGCCTCCACCGCGCGCCGCGATCGGTCGCGGGCCAGCGTCGCCGCTTATTGCAGCGGCGTCGTCGTGGTCGGCGGATCGCCGGTCGGAATGACGTTGTTGCCGAACGAGCGAACCACACCGCCCGACAGGATATCCAGCGACTTGACGCTTCCCAGGATCTGGTCGTTCGCGATGAACACGTCGTTGCCCGCACCGGTGACCTTGACCCCGTCGGTGGTATTCCCAACCAGCAGCGAATTGAACAGCTTCACATGGCCGAAGCCCGGCGTGGAGTTCACGATGATGCCATTGAGGCTTCCGGTCAGCAGGCTCTGATCGACGGTCACTCGCGACTGGTCGACGGTCTGGACCAGGATGCCGGTATCGAAATTGCGGATATCGCAATCGCGGATGAGGACTTCCGCCGCCCGCGTGACCAACACCCCCGACAAAGGCGGCACCGAACCGGCATTCTTGAGCCCTTCGAGGTCGAGCCCTTCGAGGACGACCTTGTCGGTCGCCGCAGCGTTGATGACGATACCGTTCGTACCGGCGACCAGCACCCCGGCTTCCACGCCGACCGCGCGCAGCGTGATCGACTTGGTGATCGTCACGCCACCGAAACCGCCCGAATCGATGACATTGATTTCGCCGCCCGCTGCGGTCTTGGAGATCGCCCCGGCGAAGGTTTTGCACGGCGCCGTGCGCGAGCATGGATTGGCATCGTCGCCGACCCCGGAAATCCAAGTCCGCGTCGCCTGCGCGAACGCCGGGGTGGCACCCGCCAACAGCACCACGACGAGCCAGGCGCAGAGATTTCTAACAGTGCCGCGCATAATCCCCCCGCAAAGACGAGCGTACGCACTGTACAAAGCAAGAGAATGTTGATCACATCCACAGCCAGCACCTAAACACTTATTTTATCGGTATTTCCACAAGCATATTATTAACACGCGTACTTCGGGGAAACGACAGTCGTATACTGGGAAAAAGGTGCGCCTTTCGCCACCTGCCATTCCTCCGAGGGGAATTGCTGCACGCGCGTCGCGACAAACACGCTCCGCTTCCACAGTCCCGCGCCGAGCCTGCACCCACGAAATACGCGCGCAAGCCCGGACAGAGGCTTCGCCAGCGGTCGATTTGATATGCTGGAATGTGCTCCGCTAGACCGAGCGGACAATGGCTGGATGCCCCGTGAGGATTCGAACCTCAATAGGCGGTATCAGAAACCGCAGTCTTACCATTAGACGACGGGGCAACGCCGGGCCGCGATCTACGGGGGTGTGCGGTGGCTGTCAACCGATCGCGTGACATCCCCCGCGCATCGCTTGCCGCATCTCTGGGCTTGAGCTAGGATCGCCGTCAAGCACCGAACGGCGCGCCATCCGGCGAGCCGCGACGGCAGAACAGAATAAGCGAGTATCACGGCATGGCGGATCGATCGCCGGATGTGCCGTACCGGCAGGCGAAACCTGCCCGTTCGGCGCCGTCCAACGGAAAGCCCCCCGGCAGGCCGCCGCCCGCCAAGCCGCAGGTCGCCAGGACTCCCCCGGCGCGGGGCGGCGCGACGCGTGGTCGCGAACCGCGGCATTTTGCAGCGCTCGACCTCGGCACCAACAATTGCCGCCTGCTCATCGCGCGACCGCAGGGCGACGGGTTCGCAGTGGTCGATGCGTTTTCGCGAATCGTCCGGCTCGGCGAGGGGCTCGCCGGATCGGGACGGCTGAGCGATGCCGCAATCGAGCGGACGATCGCCGCGCTGAAGATCTGCGCCGACAAATTGCGCCGCCGCAACGTCACCCTGTCGCGCGCGGTCGCGACCGAAGCGTGCCGCCGCGCGAGCAACGGCGCCGATTTCATCGCGCGCGCTTATGCCGAGACGGGGATCCTGCTCGACATCATCACCGCCGAGGAAGAGGCGCGGCTTGCGGTCCTGGGATGCCATGCGCTGATCGAGCCGGGCGAGGACCCGGCTTTGGTGTTCGACATCGGCGGCGGATCGACCGAGTTGGTGCTCGTCGACACGCGCGCCGAGACGCCGCGCGTGCTCGACTGGCACAGCGCGCCATGGGGCGTGGTGTCGCTGACCGAGAGCGCCGGGCACGGTCCGCCGGGGCAGGATGGCGGCGCCGAAGGCCGCGCCGCCGCTTATGCCAAGATGCGCAGCCTCGTCGCCGAGAGCATGGCGCCGTTCGCCGCGCGGCTGCCGCGCGGGATTGCGGTACCGCGGCTGCTCGGCACGTCGGGCACGGTGACGACGCTTGCGAGCGTCCATCTCGAGCTGACGCATTACGACCGCGCGCAAGTCGACGGGCTGATCGTGCCCGCCACCGCGATGCGACGAATCAGCCGCGATCTTGCCGGCATGGACTTGCGCCAGCGCGCGCAATTGCCGTGCATCGGCACCGAGCGCGCCGATCTCGTCGTCGCGGGGTGCGCGATCCTCGAGACGATCATGGACTTATGGCCGGCCGAACGGCTCGGCATCGCCGATCGCGGAATCCGCGAAGGCATTCTCCGGCGATTGATGGGAAGTACGGCATGAGCAACGACGGCGGCGGACTGCGCGTCCGCGTCAAGACCGCGCGCAAGCGCACCGCGCAATCGACGCGCTGGCTCGAACGCCAGCTCAACGACCCCTATGTGAAACGTGCCAAGGCCGACGGCTTCCGCAGCCGCGCGGCGTACAAGCTGACCGAGCTCGACGAGCGCTTCGGCTTCTTGAAGGGCAAGCGCCGCGTCGTCGATCTCGGGCTCGCACCGGGCGGCTGGGCGCAGGTCGTCCGCCGCCAAGTGCCCAAGGCGGCGATCGTCGGGATCGATCTGCTCCCGGTCGATCCGATCGAGGGAGTGACGATCCTCCAGCTCGATTTCATGGACGATGTCGCGCCCGAGCGGCTGATGGCGGGTCTTGGCGGCACGCCCGATCTGGTGCTGTCGGACATGGCGGCCAACACCGTCGGGCATCCGCAGACCGACGCCTTGCGCACGATGGGGCTCGTCGAGGCGGCGCTGGCATTCGCGATCGACGTGCTCGCGCCCGGCGGGGCGTTCGTCGGCAAGGTGTTTGCGGGCGGCGCGGATACCGCGCTGGTGGCGGAGATGAAGCGCAACTTCACGACCGTGAAGCACGCCAAGCCACCCGCGAGCCGCAAGGCGTCGAGCGAATGGTACGTCGTCGCTCAGGGCTTCAAGGGTCGTGCAGCGGATTAGCGGTTGCTAATCCGCGGTGCAGAACGGATGCTCACGCGACATCCGCTTCGGCCCGAGGTGCACAATGCCGGCATCCCCGAAAGCCGCCCTGGCGGTACTGCTTCTCTGCCTTGCGCTGCCATCGTGTGTCTCGACCAGCCGCCTCACCCCAGATGCCGGCGCGCCGATCGCACTAGACCTCGCCAGTCAGCCCGATGAAACCGTCGTCGCAACGTATCGCATGGCGGCCGCGACTAAGGCGCTGCATTTCGCGCAGGCATTGGGCGGATATCGGCCGGAGGATTGGCATCCGCAATCGGCCGGTTTCCGCTGGATGCAGGACGGCACTGGCGAGAGGATCGAGCGCTTTGATGGTGGCCCTTTCCGCGTCGTGCGCTTCACCCTTCCCGCGCGGTACCGCGCTTTGCCAAAGAGTTATGCGCCCTTCTCGCCGTTCAGCGACGGCGGTGTCCTGATCCATTCGGGCCAGTTTCATGCCTGCCTGCGCATCCCGTGCGCCGGCACTGACGCTTTGCCGATCACCATTGCCGCACCCGCAAAGACGATCGGCGTCGAAGGGCGGCGCGTTGCCGATCAGACCCGCTTCGTCAGCCGCGACGACGGCACCAACATTTTTGTCGGAACCCTGATGCCGGAAGAGGCGGACGGCTTTGTCGCGATCATCGATCCCGGCCTGCCCACCGCCGCGCGCGACCATTTGCGACAGTCGCTGCCCCGCGCGATGACCGCGTTTGCGCGCATCTACGGCGCACTGTCCTTCCGTCCCGAGCTCTATGTTTCCATGGACGCCCGCCCCCGCAAAGACGGCCATGCCTCGACCCAGGGCGGAACACTACCGGGTCAGATCTTCATGCATTTCGACGGCGCCAACGCGCGCGAACGGGTAACGGCCGAGGCACCTTTCTGGCTCGACTGGTTTTTCGCGCATGAAGCGGCGCACCTCTTCCAACAGGACAGGGTCGGCAAGCTCGCGGGTGATGAAACCGCGGCGTGGATCCACGAAGGTGGCGCCGATGCGATGGCCGCGCTCGTTCTGACGCAGCGCGGGAAGGCGGAGCGCGGATATGTCGCAAGCCGGGTGCGCAGTGCCGAAACCGCTTGCGCGACAGGGCTGGCCGTCGCTCCGCTCGATCGCGCCACGGCGAACGGCAATTTCGACCTGCAGTATCAGTGCGGAATGCTGATCTGGCTGGCGCTGGACGAGTCGCTGCGGGCTGGGAAAGGCGACGGGTTGCACGCCGTCAACAAGACGCTGTTCGCGCGCGTCAAGGCAGGCGCGCCATGGGACGAAAATGCCTTTACTGCAGCGGCGCGAAGCAGCGGCGCGCCGCAACCGCTGCTGCAGCGCGTCGCACGACTGGTGCATGGCGGGTATCGCGATCCGCATGAGGACGTCGCCGCGCTGGGAAAGGCGGCGCTGGCGACAGTCTTGCGGGAACAGGCGAACTAGGGGCCGCACAGCGCGTGGCAACCCCACGTCGCCGGTCGGCGCCGAGGCCCTGCGGTCAGGGATTCGGCTATCCGCAGCTAACGCTTTCGCGTCAGCCGTGGGCTTCAGCCTTCGTAATCAGCGCCGAGGTTCTGGTTGCGCGGCGGGGCAGCAGCCGTCAGGCGCAGCGCCTCGGCCGAGGCCGCGAGCGAACCGACCGCATCGGCGACGTCGTCTTCGTCGACCTGGACGCGCTGCAGGCTCTGGATCACCGATTCCTTGAGCGTCGGCGGATGTACCATTTCCTCGGCGATCTCGCGCAGCGCGACGACCGGGTTCTTGTCGCGATCGCGATCGATCGTGATCTCGGCACCGCCCGAAATCTGCCGCGCGCGCTGGGCGGCGAACAGGACGAGATCGAAGCGGTTGGGAATCTTGTCGACGCAATCTTCGACAGTGACGCGCGCCATGAACGGCTTCCTTACTTGTACGACGAGGGTCGGAAAGGCGTTGCCCTAAGAGGAAAGCCCTACGGAGTCAAGAAAACGCGGGGGGCCGGGCCCGGCGGCACCGGCGACCAGCACCGCGCGAGTGCCGCAAGGCTGTGATCGACCCAGGCGGCCAGCGGCGTATCGCGGTTGGTGCCGATATCGATCCAGGCCGGACGTCCGTGCGCATATCCCGCCTCCGCGCGCAGCCGATATTCGGTCCCGTCGACAACCATCGCGCCCGGTGGGTCGATCCCCGACACATAGGGATGCGGCATAGCGACGGCGCGCATCGCCATCAGCGCCGGACGGACCGCCGGACATGTACGGCTTTCCGCCCAGACGATCGTCGCGGGATGCGACGGCTCGCGTCGCGTGAGCCGCAGGGCATAGCCGATCGGAGCATCCGGGCGCGGCTCGGTCGAGAACGCCGCATCGACGCTCTCGCTGACGTGCGACAATACAGGCTCGCGCGAGAAATGCGCGAAGGCGCGCTCCCCGAACGAATCGGCCGCGGGTGGCGGTGCGGGCGGGGTCACAACGACAGCGGCCTGGAGAGCAAAAGCGAGCAGCATCGGCGGCCTTTATGTTAGGCGATCTGCCTAGTCGGGAGCGTGAGATGCGGTCAACGACTTGCGCAAACCCGGCATTCGCATCACCACGGCGCACATGTCCGAGCCCGCCCCGCAGCCCAGTTTCACCGTCGCAGGCAATCGCCTGACGATGCTCGACACCGGCCCCCGCCGGCTCGACACGTTGATCGCGCTGATCGACGCCGCGAAGGCGACGCTGCGCATCATCTATTACATCTATGTCGACGACGACGCCGGTGCACAGGTGCGCGCCGCGATGATCCGCGCCGCCGAGCGCGGGGTGAAGGTCGCGCTGGTGGTCGACGGGCTCGGCAGCGAAGTCGCCGAGAGCCACCATTTCTTCGAGCCGTTGCGCGACGCGAACGTCGAAGTTTGCCGCTTCGTCCCGCGCTGGGGCCGGCGCTATCTGTTGCGCAACCACCAGAAGCTCGCGCTTGCCGATGGCGAAGGCAGCGAGGCGCGCGCGATCATCGGCGGGTTCAATGTCGAGGACGCCTATTTCGGCACCCCCGCCGAGCAAGCGTGGCGCGATCTCGGGTTGCTCATCGAAGGGCCGGCGGCGCAGCGGATCACCGGCTATTTCGACGCGCTGTCCAACTGGTCGAAGCAGCCCAAGCCACCGCTGCGCGCGCTGCGCCGCGCGCTGAAGGCGTGGAGCGAGCCCGACGGCCAGGTGCGCTGGCTGTTTGGCGGGCCGACGCGGCGGCTGTCGCCGTGGGCGCGGGCGGTGAAGCGCGATCTCGAGCGCGCCGCCAAGGTCGATTTGATCTCGGCCTATTTCGCGCCCAATCCGGGGATGCTGCGCCGACTCGACCGCGCTGGGTTGCGCGGGACGGTGCGGATCGTGCTGGCTTCGAAGAACGATCACGGCGCGGCGATCTGGGCGTCGCGCTTCACCTATGCGGGCCTCTTGCGCAAACGCGTGCAGATCTACGAATATCAGCCGACCAAGCTCCACACCAAGCTCTTCCTCATCGACGACGTCGTCTATATCGGCTCGGCCAATTACGACATTCGCAGCCTGTTCCTCAATCTCGAGATGATGCTGCGGATCGATGATCCGGCGTTCGCCGCGCATGTCCGCGGCTATGTCGATGGCGAGGTCGGCCAATCGGAGCGGATCACCGCGCAAGCCTATCGCGAAAACACCGACTGGTGGACGCGCACGCGCCAGTTTGCCGCGTTCTTCGTGATGACGGTGCTCGACTATAACATCACCAAGCAGCTCAATTTCGGACGCGAGAAATGAAGTCGGCCGCCCGGATCGATCGCGACTTCGCGCTGCTGTTTACGGTGATGCTGACGATCGCTGCCGGTAATACCGCGATGCAGTCGGTGCTCCCGGCGCTTGGCCGATCGTTGAAAGTCCCCGACAGCGCGGTCGCCGCGGCCTTTTCGGTGTCGGCACTGCTCTGGGTGATCGCCGCGCCGTTCTGGGCGAAGCGCTCCGACGTCCACGGGCGGCGCGCGATGATCCTGCTCGGCATGGGCGGCTTCTCGGTATCGCTGGTGACGTGCGGCGTGTTCCTCGCCGCCGGGATCAACGGCTGGATCAGCGGAACCGCGGCGTTCCTGTGCTTCATCGCGGGTCGGCTGATCTACGGCACGTTCGGATCGGCGGCGCCGCCCGCGGTGCAAGCGCTCGTCGCGGGCAACACGACGCGCGCCGAGCGCACCAAGGCGCTGACGCTGCTCGGCTCGGCGTTCGGGCTCGGCACGATCCTCGGGCCGACGCTCGCGCCGTTCCTCGTGCTCGGATCGCTCGGCGGGGTCGAGATCGGGCTCGCCGGCCCAGCGTTCCTGTTCGCGCTGTTCGGGCTCGGCGTGTCGTTTGCGGTGCACCGCATGCTCGCCGACGATCGCCCGACGCAGAGCGACGACCCGGGTGCTTTCCACGGCGCCGCCAACGCCTACCCCTCGATCGGCGGGCAAAGTTCGGGCGCGAGCATTACCGCCGCGACCGAACCGCACAGCGAACCGGTCGGCTATGCCGATCCGCGGATCCGCGGCTGGATGATCGCTGGCCTCGTCTCGGGCCACGGCCAGGCGATGACCGGGCAAGCGATCGGCTTTCTCGTGATCGACCGCCTGCACCTCGCCCCGGCGCAAGCGCTGCAACCGACTGGGATCGTGCTGATGATCGGCGCGGGCGCGGCGTTGCTCGTGCAATGGGGGATCATCCCCAACCTCAATCTGCGCCCGCGGCGGATGATGCTGGCTGGGCTGGTGATCGCGGCGCTGGGGTGTGCGCTGACCGGGGTCGCGACCTCGCTCTATACGATCGCCTGCGCCTATGCGCTGGCGAGCGTCGGCTTCGGCTTTACCCGCCCCGCGTTCACCGCCGGCGCGTCGCTCGCGGTCGATCATGCCGCGCAGGGCGCGGTCGCGGGGAAGGTCACTTCGGTCAACGGCGCGGCGTTCGTGCTCGGCCCGTCGATCGGGGTGGGGCTTTACGAGCTCCAGCATTCGCTGCCGTATCTCGTCGCGGGCGCGGCGATGATGGCGTTGTTCGGCTATGCCTGGGCGAAGTTGCGCGAGGCGCGCTAACCTTCCCCCCTCCCTCGAAGGGAGGGGGGAGGCAGGTCAGCCTTCCTTCGCGCGCGGCGGGAAGGCGAAGCCGATCGGTTGGAGCGAGGTCGCGTCCTGCTTCAACCGCGCTTTCATCGTCTCATATTCACGCTCGAGCTCAGGCGTGACCGAGGCGCGCGAATCGCCGAGCGCGGTTTCGAAATGCGCCATCGTCACTTCGCGAACCTCGAGCGATTCGCGCAGCGCGGTGAGCCCCGCACGCCGCACCAGATCCTCGAGATCGGCACCGGTGAAGCGATCGGTCCGGCCCGCCAGCACGTCGAGATCGACATCCTCGGCGATCGGCATCTTGGCGGTCTGGATCGCGAGGATCCGCGCGCGCCCGTCGCGGCTCGGCACGCCGACATAGATCAGCTCGTCGAACCGGCCCGGGCGCAGCAGCGCCGGGTCGATCAGGTTCGGCCGATTGGTCGCGCCGATCACGACGACCGACTGCAGCTCCTCGAGCCCGTCCATCTCGGCGAGGATCGTGTTGACCACGCGCTCGGTGACCTGCGGCTCGCCCATCCCGCTGCCGCGCGTCGGCACCAGTGAATCGAGCTCGTCGATGAAGATCACGCAGGGCGCGACCTGGCGGGCACGCGCGAACAGCTTGGCGATCTGCTGCTCGCTCTCGCCATACCATTTGCTGAGCAGGTCGCTCGACTTGGTCGCGATGAAGTTGGCCTGCGCCTCGCGCGCGACCGCTTTCGCCAGCAAGGTCTTGCCGGTACCCGGCGGGCCATAGAGCAGGAAGCCCTTCGCCGGACGGATGCCGAGCCGGCGGAACGCATCGGGGTCCTTCAACGGAAGCTCGACGCCCTCCTTCAACCGCATCTGCGCATCGTCGAGCCCGCCGACATCGTCCCAGCGGACGCGCGGCGCCTCGACCATCACTTCGCGCATCGCGCTCGGCTGGACGCGCTTCAACGCATCGACGAAATCCTCGCGAGTCACGGCGAGCGTGTCGAGGATCTCGGGCGGGATGGTCCCTTCCGAGAGGTTGAGCCGCGGCATCAGCTTGCGCACCGCCTCGATCGCCGCCTCGCGCGCGAGCGCGGCGAGATCGGCCCCGACGAACCCGTAGGTCGTGCGCGACAGCTCATCGAGGTCGACACGGTCACCGAGCGGCATACCGCGCGTGTGGATCCCGAGAATCTCGCGGCGCCCACGCTCGTCGGGGACACCGACGACGATCTCGCGATCGAACCGGCCCGGCCGACGCAGCGCCTCGTCGATCGCCTCCGGGCGATTGGTCGCGGCGATCACCACGACATTGGCGCGCGCTTCCAACCCGTCCATCAGCGTCAGCAACTGCGCGACGAGCCGCTTCTCGGCCTCGCCCGACACTTGCCCACGCTTGGGCGCGATCGAGTCGATCTCGTCGATGAAGACGATCGAGGGCGCGGCCTTGGCGGCTTCCTCGAACACCTGGCGCAGCTTGCTTTCCGATTCGCCATAGGCCGAGCCCATGATCTCGGGCCCGTTGATCAGGAAGAACTCGGCCGCCGATTCGTTGGCGACGGCGCGCGCGAGCCGCGTCTTGCCGGTGCCGGGCGGCCCATGCAGCAACACGCCCTTGGGCGGATCGACGCCCAGCCGCTGGAACAGCTCGGGGTAACGCAGCGGCAGCTCGACCATCTCGCGCAGTTGGTCGATCGTTGGGCCCATCCCGCCGATATCGTCATAGGTGACGTCGGCGCGGCGTGCTTCCTTGGGCTCCTCATATTCGGGGCGGAGCTCGATCTCGGTCGTCTCGTCGACATGCACCACGCCCTTGGGCACGGTCGAGATCACCGCGAGGCGGATCTCCTGCAGCGCATAGGCCGGCGCGCGCAGCATGTTCTGGACACCCGGCGGCATGTTGTCGACGCGCTGTTGCCCGGCGGTCGCGACGACGTCGCCCTGCGTCAGTGGACGCCCGAAAAAGGTGCGCTTGAGCGCGTTCGACGAGCCCTGCAGCCGCAGATTCTGCTGCGCCGGCGCAAAGATCACGCGCGTCGCCGCCTTCGATTCGACCGCGCGGATCTCGACGAAATCGCCCGAGCCGACGCCAGCATTGGCGCGCTGCAAGCCATCGATGCGGATGATGTCGAGCCCTTCGTCCTCGGCATACGGCGCGACCGCGCGCGCCGGCGTCGACGATTTGCCGACGATCTCGATGACATCGCCCTCGCCCAGCCCAAGCGCGGCGAGCATCGCGCGCGGCACATGCGCGAGCCCGCGCCCGCTATCCTCGGGCCGCGCATTGGCGACTTGCAATTTCCGAATCGGCGTCTCGACGTCCGCCATGCTATCTGTTCCTCGCGTAAACCCGGTGAGCGCGCGAGATAGGCATGCGGTTCCGCGAATACGAGAGCGACACTGCGGCGTGCGCTGGACAAAAAAAGGGCCGACCCCCGGAGGGATCGGCCTTGAAAGTTTTAGGAGAGGATGCCTGAAAGGCACCCTCTGAATGCAGCACGACCGATTATGTTGCAAGTGCGAAAGAACTGATTGCGATTGTCGTTTCTGCAATCGTTGCAATCTTCCCCGCCACGGGGAATGGTGGGGTTAGAGCGAACGGTATCTTGGTGCGTCGCACAAGATAGCGATGTCATAGGTCACGGAGGAACGAGCCGACGATGCGCAGACTGCCGCCCCTTACCGCGATCGAAGCGTTCGTGCAGGTCGCCCGCACCGGTTCGATCAAGGCGGCGTCGCAGGAGCTTGCCTTGTCGCCGCCCGCGCTCAGTCGGCGGATCCAGGCGCTCGAGCGCTTTATCGGCCGCCCGCTGTTCGAGCGCCGCCACCAGGCGGTCGTGCTCAACGCCGATGGCGACCGGCTGCTGCAACAGATCGCGCCCGCGCTCGACCAATTGTCGGACGCGGTCGAAGTGATGACGAGCAATACCGACGTGTTGCGGCTGCGACTCGGGCTGCTCCCGCTTTGGGCGTCGCAGAAGCTGTTCCCGCGGCTCGGCGAACTGCGCACGCAACACCCCGAACTGCATCTCGACATCGATACCGCGGCGCACCTGCTGTCGCGATTGGGCGAGGGCCTCGACGCGGTCATCGCACTCGCGCGCGACATCGACCCGGCGCTCTATGCCAAGCGACTCGATCGCAACCAGGTCTATGTGATCGGTGCGCGTGCGCTGATCGAAGGGCAGAACCCGATCACCAGCCCCGACCAGCTCGCCGGGCTGACCGCTTTGGTGCACCGCGACATGCCCGATACGTTCAGCGCGTGGCGCGCGGCGGCGGGGCTGAGCGATCTCGAGCCGCTCGCGATCGACCATTTCGATTCGGGCGCGCTGATGCTCGAGGCGGCGGCGCAGGGGCTCGGCATCGCCTTCATGCACGCCAGCCATTTCGAGGAAGCGCGCGACGATCGGATCGTCCGGCTGTTCGATATCCCGGTCGAGAGCCCGTACAGCTATTGGTTCGCGTGCCGCCCGCGCGCGCTGACGCAGAAGCCGGTGCGGCTGTTCCACGACTGGCTGATCGCGACGATCGCCGATCCGGGGGTGTGAAACCTTCGTAGCCTCTCCCGCTTCGCGGGAGAGGCTACGAAGACTTGGGTCGCGTTCTTCACGCGGCCCTAGTCGTAGTCGGTGAGGGTCTTCTGCTTTTCGGGCGTCGATTAGAACAAGGCCCTCACCCAACCCTCTCCCGCAAAGGCGGGAGAGGGCTTTGCTGGAGCGTTCGTTACTCGGCGTGCGCCTTCACGATCTTGCCCGGGCTACGCGGCGGCTCGCCCTTCGGCAGCGCGTCGACATGCTCCATGCCCGACGTGACCTGACCCCAGACGGTATACTGGTTGTCGAGGAAGCGCGCATCGTCGAAGCAGATGAAGAACTGGCTGTTCGCCGAGTTCGGATCCTGCGCCCGCGCCATCGACGCGGTGCCGCGGACGTGTGGCTCCTTCGAGAATTCGGCGGGCAGGTTCGGGTGGTTCTTCGAGCCGTGCATGCCGGTGCCCGTGGGATCGCCGCCCTGCGCCATGAAGCCGGGGATCACGCGGTGGAACACGACGCCGTCATAGAAGCCGGCATTGGCGAGCTCGGCAATCCGCGCGACGTGCTGCGGCGCGAGATCGCCGCGCAGCTTGATCACGACGTCGCCGCCGCTATCGAGGGTCAACGTGAGGGTTTCGGGAAGATCGGCCATCGGAGGACTCCTGGAAATGGGGGATGCGCCGCCCTAGCGAGGCTGCGCACGGCTGGCAAATCGCCCGCCGCCGCACAGCCCAACGAAGCGGCGTTGGCTTTGTTGCCGCACGCCGCTAGACCGCCAGGATTAAAGGCCAAGGAGGTCCATGGTGAGCGAGACCGACCTGACCGAGCCCGAGCTCGATACCACCCAACTCGACGAAGACGACCGATTGAAGCCCGCCTTTGTCAGCGCGGTGCGCGATGCAGTCGAGTCGGGCGACGCCGCGGCGGCGCGCGCGCTGGTCGAGCCGCTCCACCCCGCCGACATCGCCGATCTGTTCGAGCTGACGCCGCACGAGGACCGCGCCGCGCTCGCGACCGCGATCACCGACTTGCTCGACGGCGACGTCTTCGCCGAGATGAACGATTATGTCCGCGAGGATCTGATCGACGCGCTGTCGGCGACGCAGGTGGCCGACATCGCCTCCGAACTCGATACCGACGACGCCGTCGCGATCATCGAGGACATGGAGCCCGCCGACCAGCGCGAAGTGCTCCGCGCGCTCGACCCCGACGATCGCGCCGCGATCGAAGAGGCGCTGAGTTACGACGAGGAGACCGCCGGCCGCTTGATGCAGCGCGAGCTGATCGCGGTGCCCGAACATTGGTCGGTCGGCGACGTGCTCGACTATCTGCGCCAGCATGACGAGCTGACCACCGATTTCTGGGAAATCTTCGTCGTCGACCCCGCGCACAAGCCCGTGGGGACGGTCGCGCTGTCGTGGATCCTGCGCACGCCGCGCGGGATTGCGATCGGCGACGTGATGCAGCGCGAACAGACGCTGATCCCGGTCGACATGGACCAGGAAGAAGTCGCGCTGCGCTTCCAGAAATACGCGCTGATCTCGGCCGCGGTGGTCGATCCGGTCGGGCGGCTGGTCGGCATGATCACCGTCGACGACATCGTCCACATCATTTCCG
The DNA here is from genome assembly GCF_004354345.1 of Sphingomonas sp. AAP5. Taxonomy (NCBI): domain Bacteria; kingdom Pseudomonadati; phylum Pseudomonadota; class Alphaproteobacteria; order Sphingomonadales; family Sphingomonadaceae; genus Sphingomonas; species Sphingomonas sp. AAP5. Next base: position 3,225,414 of record NZ_CP037913.1, read on the forward strand.
AAGAAGCCGGCGAGGATATCCTCCGCCTGTCGGGCGCGGGCGACGGCGACATCAACGAGCCGATCCATCTCACGGTGCGGACGCGAATCACCTGGCTCGTCGTCAATCTCGGCACCGCGATGCTCGCCGCCTCGGTGGTCGGGCTGTTCCAGGGCGAGATCGGGCGTTTCGCGCTGCTCGCGGTGCTGATGCCGATCGTCTCGGGGATGGGCGGCAATGCCGGCACGCAAACGCTCGCGGTGATGGTCCGCGCGCTCGCCACCAACCAGCTGACCAGTTCGAACACCGGCCGGATGATCTACCGCGAATTCCGCATCGCTGCGGCCAATGGCGCGATGCTCGGCACGCTGATCGGGATCGGGACGTTCCTGATCTTCGGCAACATGCATTTGGCGATCGTCATTGCGATGGCGATGGTGATCAACAATCTGATCGCGGGCCTGTCGGGGGTGCTGATCCCGGTGACGCTCGACCGGCTCGATATCGATCCCGCCGTCTCGTCGGCGGTGTTCGTGACGATGATGACCGACGTGATGGGCTTCTTCTCGTTCCTCGGCCTTGCGACGCTGTTCGGGCTCGGCAGCTAGGCCCATGTGGAACCACCTGCCGGTGTCGATCGGGGTTCAGCTCGTCTGCTGGGCGTTGGGCCGCTGGCTCGCGGTACCGACGCGCGGCGCGATCTGGCTCGGCTGCTTCGCGGGGTCGGCGGTGTGCATCATGCGCGAGATCACGCAGCGCGAATATCAATGGATCGAGCAATTCGGCGCCGGGCGACGCGCCAACATGCCGGGCTATGCCGGGCTCGAAGTGTGGGACTGGAACGCCCACTCGCTCAGCGAAACCGCGGTGGCGATCGCCGGGTCGGTGCTCGTCGCGCTCGTCGTGAGCCATTACGCCGCCGATCGCGAGATTTGAACCTTTCGGGGTTGGCGCAGAGCGCGCGCTGCCCCATCTGCGACGGGTGCCGCTTCATCTCACCAAGGTCGCGTTCGGCGCGACCAGTCTCGATCATCTCGACGAACGCCTGCGCCAGCGCGGTGCCGAGGGGCCCGTGTTCCTGACGACGCGCTATCTGCCCAAACGGCATGAGGAGATCGTCGGAACGCCCGGCGGCTCGCTCTACTGGATCATCAAGCATACGCTCGTCGCGCGCTCGCCGATCCTCGGCTTCGGTGAGGCCGAGGGCGGGCGCGTCGCGATCCATATCGACCCCGCGCTGGTGCTGACCGAGGGCCGGCCGAAGCGCGCACACCAGGGCTGGCGCTATCTCGAACCAGGCGACGCGCCCGCCGATCTCGGCGCGGGGATGGTCGCGGGCGATGTCATGCCGACCGCGTTGCTCGCCAAATTGTCGGCGCTGGGATTGGTCTAGCGCTGCTTACGGCGCGCTGCCGCCGCACGTCACCGGCGCACCGGCGGGCGCCTTGACCTTGCATTTCGGGCTGCCCGAGACCGTTACCGCACCGAGCCCGGTCGTCACGACATCGGCGACATAGCGCGCATTGGCTTGCGTCGCGCCCGATCCGTCGAGCCGCAACAGCGCTTCGTTGGCGAGCAACGCGCTCGCATCGATCGACCCCGCCCCGGTGCTGAGCACGCGCAACCGCGCGGTCCGCCCGCCCAGCGTCATTGCCCCCGCGCCGACGAGCGTCACCGAGACTTGGTCGGCGGCGAGCTCGGGCGCGGTGATCGATCCGCTGCCGGAAATCTGCAGGTCGACGCGCGCCCCGCGCAGTGGCCCGGCAATGACGAGTTTCCCCCCGCCGATCACCGCCGCAGCGTGGAGATCGGTCGTCCGCACATAGATCGTCGGCGGGTCGGCGGCGCCCGCCCGGGAAGAACCGTCCGAATCGCGCGCCGTCCCGCGGATCGTCAGCACCCGAGCATCGACATGCACGTCGAGCCCGTCGGTCGCGCCAGTCACGCGCGCGGCAGGCGTGCCGCGCGTCGCGAGCCGCACGTCGAACGGCCCCTCGACGCGGATCCGGTCGAAATCGCCGATGAAATAGCTGCGTTCGGCGGCGCGCGCAGGCGCAACCGCGACGAGCATGGCAAGGGTCAGGAAGCGCAGCATCGCCGCGACCATCCGCGCAAGTGCCGCGCCGCGCAAGCGCGATCAGCCGACTCCGATCGGCCGCCCCCGATCAGCCGACCCCGATCACCCGCCGCAGCGCACCTCGCCGGAGCCGACCTTGGTCGTCGTGCAATGCGCCGCCGGCCCGAGATCGACATTGCCCGAACCGACCATCGAAACCCGCGCCTCGCCACTGACATCGGCGGTGACATCGCCCGATCCGGCGATCGACACCGTCGCGCCGCGCGCCTTGAGCCCGCGCGCGGCAACATTGCCCGAGCCGGCGACATCGATCGCCAACCGCTCGACCGCACCCTTGGCGGTGATATTGCCCGATCCGGCGACCGCCAGCTTGGCCTGCGGCACGGCAAGCGCGCCGATCGAGAGATCGCCCGAGCCCGCGGCATCGGCGTCGAAGCGTGCGCCCGCGACGCGGTCGATCGCCATATTGCCCGACCCGGCGATTTGCGCCGCGACGATCCGCGGCATCGTCACGAAGATCTTCACGCGGTCTTGCTTCGAGCCCCAGCTGAAGCCGCCGAGGTTTTTCTTGCGCCCGACGCGGAGCGTGTCGCCCTCGCGCACGATCTCGAGCTTGTCGAGCTCGCTGCGGGGCCCCTGCGCGCGCACCGAAAAGCCCGACCCGACGCGCACGTCGACATCGTCCGACCCACGCAGCGCGACGCCGGTGAAATCGGCGATCGCGAAGCTGCGCGTCGCACGCGCGCCCGAGTCACCCGGGGGCGATGCGTCGCTATTAAACGAGCACGCTGCGAGCGGGACGGCGATGAGAAACGGAAGGACGCGCATGACGGAACTCCTGTGTGTTGCAACAACAATACACTGACGAACCGGCCGCGCAACAAAAAAGGGGCGGCCGTTACCAGCCGCCCCCTGATGGCACGTCGATGGTGCGAAGGATCAGGCCGGAGCCTTGTCCTTGTTATGGATCGCGGCGGCCTTGCGCAGGATCTCGAGGATCTTTTCCTGTGCGGTCGGCTCGTCGACCTGCTCCATCGCGGCGAGTTCGCGCGCGAGGCGGCTGGTCGCGCCTTCGAAGATCTGGCGCTCGGAATAGCTCTGCTCGGGCTGGTCGTCGGCGCGGAACAGATCGCGGACCACTTCGGCGATCGACACGAGGTCGCCCGAATTGATCTTGGCTTCATACTCCTGCGCGCGACGCGACCACATGGTACGCTTGACGCGCGGCTTGCCGGTCAGCGTGTCGAGCGCTTCACGCAACGTCTTGTCGCTCGAGAGCTTGCGCATCCCGACGCTTTCCGCCTTGTTGGTGGGCACGCGCAGCGTCATGCGCTCTTTTTCGAACCGCAGAACATAGAGTTCGAGCTGCATCCCGGCGATTTCCTGCCGTTGGAGCTCGATCACACGGCCGACACCGTGCTTGGGATAAACGACATAATCGCCGACGTCGAAGGACAGCGCCTTGGCAGCCATTCCGTAAGACCTTTCTGTGGACCGGGTATCCGGTGCAACGCATCCGCGGCAGAAAAGCTGCAGAGCACGTGCGGATGTGGGTGTTGTTGTACGTCTCCGTGCCGAAAGCGCGCGCGATGGCGCTTGCGTCCCTGTCCTTTTAACAGAGTCGTAATAAAATTACCAGCTAAACGTCGCACTCGCGACGTCATTGCGCATTGCTTTTGCGTGCAATCGCGGATCGAGGCCGAGTTCTGCCCCGATTCGCGACACTTCAGTCGCCCGCGCCCGGCTCGGGCGAGAAGAACTCCATCTTGCCCGGCTTGCCCTTCCACGCATCGGCATCGGCCGGCGTCTGGTTGGCGTTGCGCGTGACGTTGGGCCACTGGCCCGAGAAGGTCGTGTTGAGCTCGAGCCACTGCTCGAGACCCGATTCGGTGTCCGGGAGAATGGCTTCGGCGGGGCATTCGGGCTCGCACACGCCGCAATCGATGCACTCGCTGGGATTGATCACCAGCATGTTCTCGCCTTCGTAGAAGCAGTCGACCGGGCACACCTCGACGCAGTCCATGTACTTGCACTTGATGCAGGCATCGGTGACGACGTAGGTCATTAAAACACTCCCGGAGTACGAACGCTTGTGCTGCTATGCCCGAGCGTCACCGCCGTCAACGCTTGCGCGCGTCGGACGCGTATTTTCGAGCAACTCGTCGTAACACGCACGGCCCTCCTCGGGCGGACCACGGCGCTGCGGCAGCACGAGCAGGCGGAGCGCGCGAACCCGGCCGGCGGGGGTCGCAAAGGCGATGACGCTGCCGATCCGTACCAGCGTCGCGGGCTTGTCGACCGCGCGACCATCGACGCGGACATGGCCGCTCGCCGCCATGGTCTGCGCGATCGCGCGCGTTTTGACGATCCGCGCGAACCATAAAAAGCGGTCGAGCCGCATCGTGTGCGTCGATTCGCCCAAGCCTTACCCCGCCTGTCCGCCGAGCGCCGCGAACGCGCCCGCCATCGCCCCTGCCATCGCCGTATCGCGCGGCGGTGGCGCAGGGCGCACCGGCGGGCGGCCGCGCCAGCTCCAGCGCAGCGTGTCGTCGGCGCTCGGCGCAGGGCGGAAGCCGAAGCCCCCCATCAATTGCTCGAGCGTCGCGCGCGTCAGCCCCATCGACAGCGCGAGCGCCGGATCGAGCACGAACGGTTTGCGCCCCTGGCTGCCGCGCGCGTCATGCGCCGCCCGCGCGATGCGTTCGATCAAGTCGATCCGCACCGCCTGCGCGCCGACCGGGCGATAGCCATGCGCCAGCGTCGCGCCCGGCGCGGCACGGTCGAGCACCGTCGCCCCTTCGCGCGGCCCGGCACTCACCGGCTGCGTATTGCGTGCGGCGAGCAGCACCCGCCGCCAGCGCGCCGCGCCGGGCTTGAGCAACCGCGGATCGAACAGGTCGAGCGCACCGATCGTGAACCCCGCCCCGCGAAACGCTTTGCGCGCCACCGGATCGAGCCCGTCGACCGCCACCGCAATATCGGCGCGCGCGACGATCCCGCCATGCGCGACGAGCGCCGCCGCGACCGCGCGCGACGCCGGGCTCGCCGCCGGATCGCGCTGGACGCCGTCGAGCACGACGAGCCCCGGCACGCTCCGCTTGAGCTGCCCGGCGAGCCACAGCTTCAGCCGCGCCTCGATCTTCCCACGCGCCTCGACGCTCAGGCAGTCGAGCGCGCGGTCGAGCAGCACGCGCGGTCGCAGCAGCGTGGGTCCCGGCGCGAGCGTTGCAACCGCGAGCTCCCCCCACAGCAGCGTAGGCACCGCGCCGACCTCGGCGGACAGCGCCAGCACGCTATCCTCAGCTTCGGCCAGCGCCACACCGCGCCGCGCGCGTTCGTCGCCGAGCCGGCGTTCGGCAGCGGCGAGCAACAGCCGTTTGTCGGTCGCGCGCGCATCGGGCGCGACGACGAAGCGGAAGCCGTCGAGCCGGCCGATCGCATGATCCTCGACCATCACTTCGCCCTGCGCGCCGATCGTGACGGGCAGCGCGCGCGGATCGGCGCCGATCTGGCGCATCAGCAGCGTCGTGCGCTTGTCGACGAAGCGCTGCGTGAGACTCAGGTGGAGCGCATCCGAGAGCCGCTCCTCGACCGCGCCCGCGCGTGCCGACCAATGCGCCGGATCGGCCAGCCAGTCGGCGCGATTGGCGATGTACGACCAGCTCCGCGCCGCCGCGATCCGACCCGCCAGCGTCTCGACATCGCCCGCGACATTGTCGAGCCGTGCGATTTCCGCCGCGAACCATTCGTGCGGAATGTACCCGTTGCCCTCGCTCAGATAGCCGAACAGCCGCGCGACGAAGCGCGTATGCGGATCGACCCCGAGCTTGCGGAAATCGGGAACGCCGCACGCCGCCCACAGCCGCGCGACCATCGCCGGCGAGCGACACCGCCCGCGCACGCCGGGCTCCTCCGCCATCCGCTTCAACACCGCGAGATCGGTCGATTGCGGCGCCGCCCACAGCACGCGGTGCGCAGGCCGCTGCTCGAGGCTTTCGATCAGCGCATCGACACTCGCATAATCGGGCTCGCCCTGCCGCCAATAGAGCTGCTCGAGCGGCGGGAAGCGATGCTCCTCGATCGCGAACACTTCCTCGGGCGTGAACGCCCCCGGCCCTTCCTCGACCAGCGCGCCGAAGGTGCCATCGCGCTGGTGCCGCCCGGCGCGCCCGGCGATCTGCGCCATCTCGGCGACGCGCAGCCGGCGCTGGCGATGGCCGTCGAACTTGTTGAGGCTGGCAAAGGCGACATGCGCCACGTCCATGTTGAGCCCCATGCCGATCGCATCGGTCGCGACGAGATAATCGACCTCGCCCGCCTGGAACATCGCGACCTGTGCGTTGCGCGTGCGCGGGCTGAGCGCGCCCATCACCACCGCCGCTCCGCCACGCAAGCGCCGCAGCATCTCGGCGACGGCGTACACTTCCTCGGCGCTGAACGCGACGATCGCCGAGCGCTTGGGCAGCCGGCTGATCTTCTTCGCGCCGGCATAGCTCAGCGTCGAGAAGCGCGGGCGGTTGATGATCTCGATGCCCGGCACCAGCGCCTTGAGCATCGGCCGCAGCGACTCCGAGCCGAGCAGCATCGTCTCCTCACGCCCGCGTGCGCGCAAAATGCGGTCGGTAAAGACGTGGCCGCGCTCGGGATCGGCGCCCAATTGCGCTTCGTCGAGTGCGACGAAGGCAAGATCCTTGTCGAGCGGCATCGATTCGGCGGTACACAGGAACCAGCGCGCGTCCTTCGGGACGATCTTTTCCTCGCCGGTGATCAGCGCGACGCGGTTCTCGCCCTTGAGCTTGACGACGCGGTCATAGACCTCGCGCGCCAGCAGCCGCAGCGGGAAGCCGATCATCCCGCTCGAATGCCCGCACATCCGCTCGACCGCGAGATGGGTCTTGCCGGTGTTGGTCGGTCCGAGCACCGCCGTGACGGCATGTTCTGCGGTACGCTGCATGACGCGTGCAACATCGCGTGCCGGGCACCTAAGTGCAACCACTAGGCAAAAATACGATCTGCAGCGGCCGCGTTAACCACGCTAAAGCGCTGCCCAACACAGCGTTTCTCCATCTCGTCGCAGCGCGGGAACGCATCGGCGTTCCGCGAGCTTTCCAAGGGCGGGGTTAATTTGACTTTAGGGTTTTGGCACCACAGTCATTTGGCTCCATGCTGCGGGGCGGAACGAGCAGCGTGTATCGATTTTTCGGGGGCGCGAATCCTTGTTCTTGCGTAACGATCATGGGCTCGACCAGGCTGGCGGCACCGCCGCCATCTCCTTCGGTCGCGCGCTCGTGCCCAATGCCGAGCGCACCCGCTTCGAAAAACTGCGCGCCGCCGCGCTGCACACCGATTGGGTTCCCGATCTCGGATCGCGGATCGGCTCGCTCGACTGGTGGCGCGGTGCGGCGACCTGCGCCGCTCTGTGCGCCACCGCGATCGCGATCGCCCCGCCGATCACTCGCCCGATCCTGGGCGCGATCCCCGCACCGCTGACTGGCGCCGACCGTGACGAAGCCCGCGCGCAAGCGATCCTGCCGCTCGCGCTCGGCGCGAACAGCGGGCGGCACATGGCGTCGAACGATCTGGTCGTCCCGCTCGCCGAAGCCCCCGAACGCCCGGTCGAGGACCGCACCGCGACCGTCGGCCAAGGCGACAGTTTCGGCGACATGCTCCAGCGCGCCGGCGTATCCGAACGCGATGCGCAAAACGCCGTCGCGCTGATCGCGAGCTCGGTCCCGCTCGGCGATCTGAAACCCGGCACGCAAGTCCCGATGACGCTCGGCCGCCGCCCCAATCGCAGCGTCGCACGCCCGCTCGAGGCGCTCGCCTTGCGCGCCCGCTTCGACGAACAGCTGACGCTCAAGCGCGTCGGCGACCAACTCGTGCTGACCAAGCAATCGATCGCGATCGACACGACCCCGCTGCGCATCCAGGGCCCGGTCGGCAGCAGCCTGTACCGCTCGGCGCGCGCTGCCGGCGTGCCGGTCAAACTGGTCGAGACGTACATCAAGGCGATTGCGAGCAAGTTCGCGATCGGCCGCGTCGGGCGCGACGATTCGTACGACCTGGTGATCGAGCGCAAGCGTGCCGCGACGGGCGAAACGCAGCTCGGCAATCTGCTGTTCGCCGGGCTCGACCACGGCGCCGCCAAGACGCAGCTCGTGCAATGGACCGACGGCACCTGGTACGAAGCGAGCGGCCAGTCCGAGCGGCAGGGCATGTTCACCATGCCGGTATCGATGGCGCGGATCACCTCGAGCTTTGGCATGCGCTTCCACCCGCTGCTCGGCTTCACGCGGATGCACAAGGGCATCGACATCGGCACCGCGTGGGGCACGCCGATCCACGCCCCCGCCGACGGCACGATCACCTATGCCGGGCGCAGCGGCGGGTATGGCAATTTCATCAAGCTGTCGCATGGCGGCGGGATCGAGACGCATTACGGCCATCTCAGCCGCTTCGCGACGCGCCCCGGGCAGCATGTGTCGCGCGGCGAGGTGATCGGCTATTCGGGCAATAGCGGCATGTCGACCGGCCCGCATCTGCACTGGGAAGTGCTGCGCGGCGGCGTCGCGGTCAATCCGCGCGGCTTCTCCTTCTCGAGCGTGGCGACGCTGTCGGGCGAGCAATTGCGCGCGTTCAAGGCGAAGGTCGCCAGCCTGCTCGCGGTCAAGCCGGGCGCGTAAGCCGCGTCACCGGTTCGATCCGGGGTCCGTACGAGCCGCCAGCCGGGCCCTGTAACACCGATCGCCCGCCTGGATGCCGGATCACGCCCGGCATGACGCAGCCGCTTACCGCCCCTGCGCGCGCCAGCGCTTCAAGGTCCGCGCGATGATCTCGCCTTCGCCGCCGGTCTGGCGCCACAATTGCGAGAAGAGCGGATCGTCCGACGCCGGCCGCTTGTCGTCGGCGAGCGAATCGAACGAGACGCGGATCGGGATCGCGACGCCCTCGCCGCAGATGATGCACTCGCGGTTGCGCAAGGCCGGGATCGAATCGAGGAAGCCGCGCGCGCCCTCGGGCATCGCCGCGCGGACGAACGCCTGGTCGCGATCGTTGTTGAGCCGCATCGCGATGATCGTACCGCATTGCGAGAGCACACCCTCGGCCAGATCCGACGGCCGCTGCGTGATCAGCCCGAGCGAGACGCCGTATTTGCGCCCCTCCTTGGCGATTCGCGAGAGGATCCGCCCGACGCTCGACCCATCGCCGTTCCCCGCGGGGATGTAGCGATGCGCTTCCTCGCAGACGAGCAGGATCGGCCGCTGCGGCTCGCCGCGCGACCAGATCGCGAAATCGAACACCATCCGGCTGAGCACCGCGACCACCACCGAGGTGATCTCGCTCGGCACGCCCGACACGTCGATGATCGAAATCGGCTTGCCGTCGCCCGGCAAGCGGAACACGCGTTCGATGAATCCCGCCATCGTATCGGCGACGAGCATGCCGGAGAACATGAAGCCGTAGCGCGGATCGGCCTTGATCTCGTCGATCTTGGTGCGCAGCCGCAGATACGGCGCGGTGTCACCGGCGCGGTCCATCTTGCCCATTTCAAGGCCGATCAGATTGGTCAGGTCGCTCAGCAGATAGGGCACCGGGGCATCGACCGTCAGCTTGCCGATCTCCTGGCCCAGCCGCCCCTTGGCGCGCGCCATCAGCAGGCATTTGGCGAGGATGTCGGCGTCGATCTGCTTCTCCGACCCCGAAGAGGTGACGAACACCTCGCAATGTTCCTCGAAGTTCATCAGCCAATACGGCATTTGCAGATTCGACACGTCGTAGATCGCGCCATTGCCCTTGAACGCCGCGGCATATTCGCCGTGCGGATCGATCATCACGATATGCCCCTGCGGGCTGAGCTCGCAGATGCGGTGGAGGATCAGCGCGGCGCTGGTCGACTTGCCCGTGCCGGTGCTGCCGAGCAGCGCGAAATGCTTGCCGAGCATCGCATCGACATAGAGCGCGGCGCGGATGTCCTTGGTCGGATAGACCGTGCCGATCTCGATATTCGCGCGGTCGTCGGCCGAATAGATCTGTCGCAGGTCGGTGGTCGAGACCGGGTATACCGCGCAGCCCGGAGTCGGATAGCGCGTCACGCCGCGGCGGAACTTGTAGAGCTTGCCGGTGAGCTTCTCCTCGTCGCCCTCGCCGAGGAAGTCGACCGTCGCGGCGATCCGGTCGTCATGCCCGTCGATCAGCTTGAGCGAGCGGATATTGGCGATCAGCCACGTCCCGCCGACGCGCATCTTGATCTGGCTGCCGACCGACCCGGCGGTGGCAATCACCGGATCGGCACTGCCCACCGTCGCGTCGAGCGCCAGCGCATCGAGCATCACCAGGCTGCTCGACCCGGCGATTTCGAACACCATGCCGATACAGGGCGCTGTCGCGGTTACGGCGTTGGGCGCGAAGGCATGTGCGCTCGGCATTTCGGTCATCGTGGTCGGATCCCCCCGGGTGAGGGCACCGCAATGCACGAACATCGGTAAACATCCGGTGAGGATGCTGCTGCGTACATCCCGTACCGCGACGCTAGGCCGCGGCTTACCCCGCTGGCACCGCGCTGACCGCCGGCACGCCGTGCATCGCAGGCGCCACGAAGGGCAGCGTCACGGCGTACCCGCCGAGCCCGAGCAGCAAGGCGAAGGTCACCAGCGTGCCCAGCTCGCGCCCGAGCCGCATCCCATCCATACCGAGCGCATGCGCCACGCGGGCGAGCACGAACAGCACGCTTGCCACCCACAGCCACAGGCTCGTGCCGTTGGTGAATTCGATCAGCGCGATCAGGATGAGTATGAACGGCGCCGATTCGATGAAATTGGCGTGCGCGCGCATCCGCCGAATCAACGCCTCGTTTCCGCCATCGCCGATGCTGACCTTGGTCTGGCGGCGAATCGCCCCGGTGCGCATCGCCAGCCACAGGTTGAGAATCGCCGCGGCGCCGGCGCTTACCAGCGCGATCGGCAAAAGAATTGGTCCCATCGATACCCCCAAAAGTCACTAAACCATCTCGGCGTAGACCCTGGCACCCCATGCACAAGCTTGCAACGCCGTGGGGAATCGCTATAGGCCGCGATCTTCGCGATCTGTCTGGCATCGGTGCCGCTCGCGCGGCCAGCCTCAGGCGTTGGTTGCGTAAGAGCCCGGACCGGGCGTATCGCACCTGTCAGACACGTATAAGGTTTCGCCAAAATGGCCGTCCCCAAAAGAAAAACCACGCCGTCCAAGCGCGGCATGCGTCGCAGCCACGATTCGCTGACGGTTGCGTCGTTCCAGGAATGCCCGAACTGCGGCGAACTGAAGCGCCCGCACAATCTGTGCCCGTCGTGCGGACACTATAACGGCCGCGAGATTCTCTCGGTCGAAGGCTGATTCGACGCATCGCCCGTCTAGTTGAACAGGGAGCGACCAGCGTGACGAACAGCTCCCGGATCGCAATCGATGCGATGGGCGGCGATGAAGGCCTGGCGGTGATGCTCGCCGGCGTTGCGCGTGCGCGCCGCCGGTTCGAGGACATGCGCTTCATTCTCGTCGGTGACGAAAGCGCGATCGCGGCTGGGCTGAAGGATCACCCCAACCTCAGCGCGCATTCCGAGATCGTCCATGCATCCGACGTGATCGGCTCGGCTGAGAAGCCGAGCCAGGCGCTGCGCCGTGCCAAGACCACGTCGATGGGAATCGCGATCGACATGGTCAAGCAGGGCCGTGCCGCCGCGTGCGTGTCGAGTGGCAATACCGGCGCGCTGATGGCGATGTCGAAGCTGTCGCTGCGGATGATCCCCGGGATCGACCGCCCCGCGCTCGCCGGGCTGATGCCCTCGCTCGGTGCCAACGACACCGTCGTGCTCGATCTCGGCGCCAATACCGAGTGCGATTCGCGCAATCTCATCCAGTTCGCGGTGATGGGCGCGGCGTACGCCCGCACCACGCTCGACCTCGCACGCCCACGCGTCGCGCTGCTCAACATCGGCAGCGAGGACCAGAAGGGGACAGAGACGATTCGCGACGCCGCGACCGCCTTGCGCGCCGCGACGCACCTCCCGCTTGATTTCACCGGCTTTATCGAGGGCGACAAGCTCTCGCGCGGTGATGTCGACGTGATCGTGTGCGACGGTTTCTCGGGCAATATCGCACTCAAGACCGCCGAGGGGACCGCGCGCTTCGTCGCCGATCTGCTCAAGCGCGCGTTCCGTTCGTCGACACGCTCGAAGATCGGTTTCCTGATTTCGCGCCCGGCGACCGAATTGCTGCGCCATCATCTCGACCCGAACAACCATAATGGTGCCGTGTTTCTCGGGCTCAATGGGTTGGTGGTAAAGAGCCATGGCGGCGCCAACGAGATCGGCGTGTGCACCGCGATCGCGGCGGCCGCGAAGATGGTACGCGACGATCTGACCCGGCGCATCGCCGAGGATCTAGGCGATTTCGAGAAAAAGGCAGCGTAATGCCCCCTATGTCAGTGCGTAGCGTCATCATCGGGACCGGATCGGCGCTGCCAGCGCGCCGCGTCTCCAATGCCGAACTGGCCGAAACCGTCGATACCTCGGACGAATGGATCGTCGAGCGCACCGGCATCCGCTTCCGCCACATCGCCGGACCTGACGAGACGACGGCAACGCTCGCCGCCGACGCGTGCCGCGCGGCGCTCGGCGCGGCCGGGATTTCGGCACACGAGATCGACCTGATCGTGCTCGCGACCGCGACCCCCGACCAGACCTTCCCGTCGAGCGCCACCAAGGTGCAGGCGATGCTCGGGATCGACGATTGCGTCGCCTTCGACGTGGCGGCGGTCTGCTCGGGCTTCCTTTACGCGCTCCAGGTCGCCGACAGCATGCTGCGCAGCGGCGCCGCCAAGCGCGCGCTGGTGATCGGCGCGGAAACCTTCAGCCGGATCCTCGACTGGGAAGACCGCGCGACGTGCGTACTGTTCGGCGATGGCGCCGGCGCGGTGGTGCTCGAGGCGCAGGAAAATGGCGACACCGGGAACGAAGGGCGCGGCATCCTCGCGATGCGGCTGCACGCCGATGGCCGCCACAACGAGATGCTCTATGTCGATGGCGGTCCCTCCACGACGGGAACGGTCGGCAAGGTCCGGATGAAGGGCCGCGAGGTGTTCCGCCACGCCGTCGTCAACCTCGCCTCGGTCATGACCGAGACGCTCGAGCGCGCCGGGCTGACCGCCGCCGACGTCGATTGGGTCGTGCCGCATCAGGCCAATGCGCGCATCCTCGACGCTACGGCACGCAAGCTTCATCTCGCGCCGGAGAAGGTCATCGTGACGGTCGATCAGCATGCCAACACTTCGGCAGCGTCCGTACCGCTCGCGCTCGACACCGCAGTCAAGGACGGACGAATTGCGCAAGGTGACGTGATCGTCCTCGAGGCGATGGGCGGCGGTTTTACCTGGGGGGCAGCGGTCGTTCGGTTCTGATAATTGTTAAACATCGGGGGCAAAGACCTTTTCCCACCTGCTTTGTTATGATAGCGTAAGGGTCTTGGTGTTTTTGTGGGAACGTTTCGATGGAAGCTGCGGGAACCTTGACGCGCGCCGATCTGGCCGAAGCACTGCATCACAATGTCGGCCTCTCGCGTACCGATTCATCGAAAATGGTCGAGCAGATCCTGCATCACATGTGCAGCGCGCTCGCCCAGGGCGACAATGTCAAGATTTCGGGCTTCGGCACCTTCGTGCTGCGCGACAAGGGTGAACGCATCGGCCGCAACCCCAAGACGGGCATCGAAGTGCCGATCGCGCCGCGCCGCGTGCTGACCTTCCGCGCCAGCCAGATGATGCGCGACCGCATCGTCGAAGCCGACTGATCCATCGCATGACGGTGCCGCCCGTGCGGGCCGGGAAACAGGCGACTGGAGAGAAGGTGTCGGGCGAAAAGGCGTCCGGCGACAAGGCCGCAGGTGCCTATCGCACGATCGGCGAGCTCGCGCGCGATACCGGGCTGCCGCAGCATATCCTGCGCTATTGGGAAACGCGCTTTCCGCAATTGCGCCCGCTCCAGCGCGCGGGCAACCGCCGCTATTATCGCCCGGAGGATGTCGCGCTCGTCGAGCGGATCGCGACGATGCTCAACCGCGACGGCTACACCATCCGCGGCGTGCAACAAGCGCTCGCAGGTGGGCGCAAGACCGCCGAAGCCGTACCCGACAGCCCCGCGAGCGCAACGGGCGATGCGGTCCGCGCGGTCCGCGATTCGCTTGCGGCAGCGCTCGTCGCGGATAGCGCGCGCTAGGGCGCGAGCCCGCGCGCGAGCATCTCGGCAACCGTATCGGCGATCGTGTCGAGCGTCAGATCCTCCTCCCACACGCCGTAGCGCAGGCCGAGGAACACGTTCATCCCCATGATCGCCCAGGCATGGACCTCGGACACGTCGCTACGGATCTCGCCGCGCTCCGCGCCCGCCTTGAGCCGTGCCGCGATCCGCTCGGCGGTCGTCGCATAATGCAGCTTGAACGACGCCGGATCGACGAACTCGGCCTCGTCGATGATCCGGTAGATCTCCTTGTGCCCGCGCACGAACGCGACGAACTCGCGTAAGCCAGCGCGCTCGGCCGCAATCTGGTCGGGCGCGGCGCGAATCGCGGGCGCGACTCGGTCGCGTACTTGATCCGACATGTCGCGCACCAGCGCACGGAACACCGCGTCCTTCGAATCGAAATAGGTGTAGAAACTCCCGAGCGCGACGCCCGCGCGGCGCGTGATCCCGCTCACCGATGCGTCGTGAAACCCGCGCTCGCCGAATTCGACCGCCGCCGCGTCGAGGATCGCGCGCAGCGTCTTGCGCCCGCGTTCGGTACGCGGCGCCTTGCCTTCACTTGCGGCTGATGGGCTGGTCGCCGGAGCGACGGGTGCGTCCGCCATGGTGCCTGTCATTTCTCAAGTTGAAACCCGGTTCAGGTTTCAGTATAGCCTTCCCAACGCGCGCACAACCCGGACGATATCGGGCCATCTGGATGCGCCGCAGGAGGGGATGATTGATGACACGCCTGAAGTCCGTGCGCGCCTTGCTCTTTGCCGGCGCCGCTCTCGCGGGATCGACCGCCCTCCCCGCCACCGCCCAGACCGCGCCTGCATCTGCCCCCGCCGCCGAGCCGCAGGCTGACGAGACCGCGTCGGGCGAGATCGTCGTCACCGCGCGCCGCCGCGAGGAGACGCTGCTCAACGTGCCGATCGCAGTCACCGCTTTCTCCGCCGACCGGCTCGAGAAGACCGGCGCGGTCGATCTCACCGACATCCAGAACGTCACGCCCAATACCACGCTGAAAAACGCGCGCGGCACCAACTCGACGCTCGCCGCCTTCATCCGCGGCGTCGGCCAGCAGGATCCCGTCCCCGGCTTCGAGGCGGGCATCGGCATCTATCTCGACGACGTCTATCTCAACCGCCCGCAGGCGGCGGTGCTCGACATCTATGACGTCGAGCGGATCGAAGTGCTGCGCGGCCCGCAGGGCACACTCTACGGCCGCAACACGATCGGCGGCGCGGTGAAATACGTCACCAAGCGCTTGCCCGACAGCCCCGAGGCGAGCCTCAAGGCGAGCTACGGCTCGTACAACCAGGCCGACGGCATCGTCAGCCTGTCGACCCCGATCGGTTCGCTGTTCAAGGTCGGCGTGGCCGGCGCGCGGCTGACGCGCGACGGGTTCGGGCGCAACACCAACCTCGGCATCGACAATTACAACAAGAACCTCTGGGCGGGCCGCGGCACGATCGAATTCGAATCGCCCGACAGCCGGATGAGCCTGCGCCTGACCGGCGACTATACCGAGGACAAGTCGAACGCGCGCAACGGCTCGCGCCTCATCACCAGCCTGCTGACCAACACGCCCATCCAGTCGAACCCGTTCGACACCCGCGCCGGGCTCAACACGCCAAAACAGAACATCCAGGCGGGCGGCCTGTCGATGGTCGCGACCGGCGAACTGAGCGATCATCTCACGATCAAGAGCATCAGCGCGTTCCGCAAGGATCGTTCGTTCACCCCGATCGATTTCGACGCGCTCCCCGCGGTCGATGTCGACGTGCCCGCGGTCTATCGCAACGAGCAGACCAGCCAGGAATTCCAGCTGGCCTACAAGAGCGACACGCTCAACGGGCTGATCGGCTATTACTATCTCGGCGCGAAGGCCTCGACCGGGTTCGACGTGCTGCTCTCGACGACGCTCGCCAATTTCGACGCCTATACCGCGGGCGACGTGCGGACCGAGACGCACTCGATCTTCGGGGACTTCACTTATGATTTCACGCCCAAGCTCAGCCTGTCGCTCGGCGGGCGCTATACCTGGGACGAGCGTCGGTCGTTCATCTTCAAGGCGAGCTATTTCGGCCTGACCTCGGAATTCGGCGGCAATCCGACGATCGTCGGCGCGCCGTCGACCAATTTCAACGGCACCGCCAAGTTCAAGCGCTTCACCCCGCGCGCCTCGCTCAGCTTCAAGCCGAGCGCCGATCACTTGCTCTATGCGTCCTATTCGGAAGGCTTCAAGGGCGGCGGGTTCGATCCGCGCGGCTCGGGCACCTCGGCACCCGACGTCAACCAGGACGGCGTGCGCAGCTACCAGGAAATCTACAACTACCTGCTGTTCAAGCCCGAGGTGGTGAAGAGCTACGAGATCGGCTGGAAGGGCTCGGTGTTCGACAAGCGCCTGACCTTCGCGCTCGACGGCTTCTATTCGAACTACAGCAACGTCCAGGTGCCGGGCTCGGTCGGCTGCATCATCGGCGGGGTGCAGTCGTTCTGCGGCATCACCACCAACGCCGCCAAGGCGACGATCAAGGGTGTCGAGCTCGAATCGAACGCCGTGCTCGCGCGCGATTTCGCCGGCGCCGGATCGAACGTCTCGCTCGCCGGAACGCTCGGGTATATCGACGCCAAATACGATCGTTTCATCGGGCCGACCGGCACCGACGTCGCCAATGTCCGCGTCTTCCAGAACACCCCCGACTGGACCGCGTCGGGTACGCTGTCGGCCAACATCCCGACCGGCCCGGGCCGCATCAACGCCTCGACCACGCTGTCGTATCGCAGCCTGACGCACCAGTTCGAGACCGCGAGCCCGTTCCTCGACCAGCCGGGCTATGCGCTGTGGGACGCGAACCTGACCTACACCTTCGGCAAGGGGCGCTATTCGATCGGCGTCCACGCCAAGAACATCACCGACAAGCATTACAAGACGTCGGGCTACCAATATATCAGCTCGACGCTCGCCGGGGTGCCGACCCTCAACGCTGCCGGGCGCTATACGCCGACGCTCGGCAAGGAAGGCATCGCCACCGCCTTCTACGGCAATCCGCGGCAAGTGTTCGGCACGATCACCGCGCGCTTCTGACCGCCAGACTATCCCGCACCGGCCGCTTGCGTTGCGCACGCGGCCGGTGCGATGATTCGGGGATATGACCATGACCGCCGCGCCCGCCCCCCCTTCCCCGGGCCCTTCCTCGGGCCCTGCCTCGCCTGCCCGGGCGCGCCTCGTCCTCGCGATGTTGCTCGTGGTCTACACGTTCAACTTCCTCGACCGCCAGATCCTCAGCATCCTGGCGACGCCGATCAAGGCCGACCTGCATCTGAGCGACGCGCAGTTCGGCGCGGTCGGCGGGCTCGCCTTCGCGATCCTCTATTCGGTGCTCGGCGTCCCCCTCGCCTTCCTTGCAGACCGTACCAGCCGCAGCGGCGTGGTGATGTGGTCGCTGATCGTGTGGAGCGGCTTCACCGCTTTGTGCGGGACGGCGACCGGCTATTGGCAACTGTTCTTCTACCGGCTCGGCGTCGGGGTCGGCGAGGCGGGCGGGGTCGCGCCGTCTTATGCGCTGATCTCCGATTATTTCCCGCCCGAACGCCGCGCGCGTGCGCTCGCGGTCTATTCGCTCGGCATTCCGATCGGGCTTGCGGGCGGGGTGCTGCTCGGCGGCTATATCGCCGCGCTGGTCAATTGGCAGACCGCGTTCATCGCGGTCGGCGTGGCAGGGATCGTGATCGCGCCGCTGTTCCGCTGGCTGGTGCGCGACGTGCCGCGGCCCGTGGTGAGCGCGCAGGATGCGGTGCCGGTCAGCGCGGTGTTCGGGGTCCTCGCGCGCAAACCCGCCTTCTGGCTGCTCGCCTTCGGGGCGTCGTTCAGCTCGCTGTGCGGCTATGGCCTCGCGCTGTGGGCGCCCTCGGTGCTGATTCGCAGCTTCCATTTCAGCCTGATCGAGACGGGGCAATTCATGGGATCGCTGCTGCTGATCGGCGGTGTCGGCGGCGTCTTCGCGGGCGGCTGGCTCGCCGACCGGCTCGGGCGGAGCGACCGCGGCTGGTATGCGAGGCTCCCCGCGATCGCCTGGGCGATCACCGCGCCGATGTACGCGCTCGGTCTGCTCGCGCCCAATCCGTGGGTGGCGTGGCCGCTGCTGCTGATTCCCAACGCGCTCAACATCCTGTGGCTCGGGCCCGTTGCGACGGCGGTCCAGCACCTCGTGCCGCCACCGATGCGCGCGACCGCGTCGGGCAGCTTCCTGTTCATCAACAATCTGATCGGGCTCGGCGTCGGGCCGATCCTGATGGGCGGCCTGTCGGATCACCTCAAGGCCACGAGCGGCGTCGAATCGCTGCGCTACGCCGCGGTCGGCTGCCTCGGCTTCTACGTCCTGGCGGCTGCCATCGTCCTCTTCGCGGTCCCGTCGCTGCGCCGCGACTGGGTCGACGAGCGCGCTTAACGCTCGCGCGTCGCCGCGAATTTCACCTTGGGGTAGCGGTCGGCGACATAGCCGACGTCCCACGCCGTCTTCGCGAGATAGACCGGATTGTTGTCGCGATCCTTCGCCATCGCCGTACGGTTGAGGTCCATGAACGCCTTGAGGTCGGCCGGATCCGCCGCCGAAACCCAGCGCGCGGTGTCGTACGGCGCCATCTCGAGCCCCGCATCGACCTTGTATTCCGCCTCGAGCCGGCTGAGCAGCACCTCGAGCTGGAGCTGCCCAACCACGCCGATGATCCAGTTCGACCCGATCTCGGGATAGAAGACCTGCGTCACCCCTTCCTCGGCCATGTCGTCGAGCGCCTTGCGCAACTGCTTGGTCTTGGTCGGATCCTTCAGCGCGACGCGCCGCAGGATTTCGGGTGCGAAATTGGGCAGCCCGGTGAAGCGCACGTCGGCGCGCTCGGACAGCGTATCGCCCACGCGCAGCGTCCCGTGGTTGGGAATGCCGATGATGTCGCCCGGAAACGCCTCGTCGGCGAGCTCGCGTTCACGCGCGAAGAACAGGATCGGCGAGTGGATCGCGATCGGCTTGCCATGCCCCGTCGGCGTCAGCTTCATGCCGCGCTTGAAGGTGCCCGAGCACAACCGCATGAACGCGATGCGATCGCGGTGGTTGGGGTCCATATTGGCCTGGACCTTGAACACGAAGCCAGTGACGTCGGCGCGTTCGGGCAAAACCTCGGCGGGCTCGGCCGGCTGCGGGCGCGGCCCCGGCGCGTGGCGGCCGAGCGCGTCGATCAGCTCGGCAACGCCGAATTCCTTGAGCGCCGATCCGAAATAGACCGGCGTCTGGTCGCCGCCGCGATACGCTTCGACATCGAACGCGCCATAGCCGCCAAGCGCGAGCTCGGATTCGTCCTGGAGCAATTTGAGGCCCGCCGGGCTCAGCGTCTTGGCGAGCGCCGGATCGTCGAGTCCGGTGAAGCTCAAGGCCTTGCCCATGAACTCACGGCTCGGCCCCTCGGGCTGGCTGAGGCTGTTGGCGTGGAGATCGTACACCCCCTCGAAATCGCTGCCCATCCCGACCGGCCAGCTCATCGGCGTGACGTCCAATTGGAGCATCTCGGCAATCTCGTCGAGCAGGTCGAACGGCGGGCGACCCTCGCGGTCGACCTTGTTGACGAAGGTGATGATCGGCACCGAGCGCAGCCGGCACACTTCGAACAGTTTGCGCGTCTGCGCCTCGATGCCGCGCGCGGCGTCGATCACCATCACCGCCGAATCGACCGCGGTCAGCGTGCGGTAGGTGTCCTCCGAAAAGTCCTCGTGACCCGGCGTATCGAGCAGGTTGAAGGTCAGGCCGTTCCGCTCGAAGGTCATCACCGACGAGGTGACCGAGATGCCGCGCTGCTGCTCGATCTTCATCCAGTCCGAGCGCGCACGGCGGTTCTGGCCGCGCGCTTTGACCTCGCCGGCGAGATGGATCGCGCCGCCGAACAGCAGCAGCTTTTCGGTCAGCGTGGTCTTGCCGGCGTCGGGGTGGGAGATGATCGCGAAGGTGCGGCGGTCGGACGTGTGATTCATCTGCGCGGCGATAGCGCTTTACGGCTCCAGCGTCACGTGCATCGCGATGGTCTTCGTTTCGCCGGGTGCGAGCGCAAACACGCCGGGCTTGGCGGTGAAATCGCCGGTGAAGTCCGCGGGGTCGGCAATGCCGTGCCACGGCTCGATGCAGACGTACGCCGCGCCGGGCTTGGTCCAGATGCCGAGCATCGGCGTGTCGGGGAAATCGACGCGCAACTGCGGGCCGGTCTCGGCGCCATAGCGCACGCTCTGCGACCGCACCGCGTCCCAGATCAGCGCGTCGTGCTCGAACAGGGCATCGCGCAGCGCGAGCGTGCGCCCCTCGAGCGGCGTGGGCCGCTCCTGCGCGACGATCAGCCCGCCGGGGGTGAGCGCACGCAGCGCCTCGGGCTCATCGGCGGCGAAGACGATGCGGTGGTCGGCGCGCGGGGCGCCGTACGGCAGCGGCCACGCGAACGCCGGGTGGAAGCCGAAGCTTGCCGGCAGCGTGCGCTCGCGCTCGCGATTCTCGATTTCGGCGGTGATCGCGAGCGTGGCGCCCTCGATCGCGTAGGTCAGCCGCAGCGCGAACTTGCGCGGATACACCGCAAGCGTCTCGGCGCTGTCCTCGAGCAGGAACACCACGCGAGTCGCGCTGTGCTCGACCACCGCGAAGCTGCTCCGGCGGGCGAAGCCGTGCTTGCCGAGCGTGTAGCTCTCGCCATCGAGCCGCAGCGTGTCGCCGTTGAGCGCGCCGACGATCGGGAACAGGATCGGCGCATGGCCGGTCCAGAACGCCGGGTTGGCGTCGGTCATCAGCTCGCGGCCGTCGGCGTCGCGCAGATGCGTGAGCTCGGCGCCGTATGGGTTGATCGCGGCGGTGAGGTCGGCCGAGCCGATTTCGATCAGGGCAGCTTCAGGCATCGACAGCATCCTTGATGAGACAGGAGATAAACCCTGACCGTCACCCCGGGCTCGTCCCGGGGTCTACCGTGCCGCGAACGCAGCAGCCCGAAGCACTCGGACGACGGTGGACCCCGGCACAAGGCCGGGGTGACGGTCGGTAGTCGGAATCAGCCGCGCAAACTTGCCCCCAGCTTCGCCGCGGCAGCCACCACCTTGTCGGCGATCGCCTTGAGATCGGCCTCGGCAAAGCTCTTCTCGCCCGGTTGAAGCGTCACTTCGACACCGAGGCTCTTATGCCCCGGCTCGACGCCCGCGCCGGTGAACACGTCGAACAGCCGCGCCGCGACGATGCTCGCCTTGTCCGCACCCTTGACCGCACGCACCAGCGCATCGGCAGCAAGCGCCTCGGGGACGAGGAAAGCGAAGTCGCGCCGCACCGCCTGCAACGCCGGCGGCGCATACGCCGCCCGCGCGAAGCCGCTCGACCGCTTGGCCGGGAGCGCATCGAGATACAGCTCGACCGCCGCGACCGGCACGTCGAGATCGAACGCCCGCAAGGTCAACGGATGGACCATGCCAAACGCCGCAAGCACCGTCTTCGGCCCGAGCCGCAGCGTGCCCGACTGCCCCGGATGCCACGCCGCGCCCGCATCCCCCATCACCTGCAGATTCTCGACCGGCGCGCCGATCGCGGCGAGCAGCGCGAGCGCCTCGGCCTTGGCGTCGAACGCGTCGAACGGCTTCGCCTTGCCCTCCTGCCAGCCGCGCGCGCGGTTCTCGCCCGCAAGCACGACGCCGAGCGTCGGATGCTCGCCACCCGCCAAATAGCGCCGCCCGATCTCGAACAGCCGCACGCCCGCAGCACCGCGCTTCATGTTGCGCTCGGCCGCCGAGAACAGGCCGGGCAGCAGCGAGGGGCGCATGACCTTAAGTTCCTCGCTGATCGGGTTGGCGAGCGTCCAGGCGCCGCCACCGATCGCGGTCGCCTGCGCGTCCGACAGGAAGCTCCACGTCAGCGTCTCGTTGAGCCCACGGGCAGCGGCAGCGCGACGCGCGCGACTTTCGAGGCGCTGCTCGGGGGTGGCGGTCGGCTTGGCGACGCCCGCCGCGCGCGGCAGCGGCACGGGGGCGACCGAGTCGATCCCCTCGATGCGGATGATTTCCTCGACCAGATCGGCGGGGCCATCGACGTCGCGCCGCGCTGGCGGCGGCAACACGGTCCAGTCAGCCTCGACCGTGAAGCCAAGCGCGGTGAGGATCGCACGCTGGCGATCCTCGGCAACCGCGAGGCCACCGAGCGTTTCCGCCAACGCCGGATCATAAGCGATCCGCTTGCGCTCGAGCGGCGGCGCACCCGAATAGGTCGGCGCGCTGGCGCTGCCGCCGCACAGATCGAGCACCAGCCGCGTCGCGATCGCGAGGCCTTCTTCGAGGAATGCCGGATCGACGCCGCGCTCGAAGCGCGAGCGCGCGTCGGAGGTCAGCATCAGCGCCTGGCCGGTGCGCGCGATGCTCTCGGGGTAGAAATAGGCGCATTCGATGATGACGTCGGTGGTCTCGGCCGAGACGCCCGAATCCTCGCCGCCCATGATGCCGCCGATGTCGTGGACATGCGCCGCGTCGGCGATCACCGTCATCGTCTCGGCAAGGCTGTAGGTCTTGCCGTTGAGTGCGACGACCTGCTCGCCCGCCGCCGCCTTGCGCGCGACGAGCCCGCCCGAGAGCTTGGCGCGGTCATAGACGTGGAGCGGCCGCCCGAGGTCGAACATCACGTAATTGGTGATGTCGACCAGCGTCGAGATCGGCCGCTGGCCGATCGCGGTGAGGCGGCGGCGCATCCACTCGGGCGCCTCGCCATTGGTGAGGCCGCTGACGCCCTGCGCGAAGAAGGCGGGGCAGCCGTCAGCATCGTCGGTGCGCACGTCGGGGCCCTCGCCCACGCCCTCGACCGGGGCATAGGCCAACGGCTTGGCCGTCCCCAACCCGGCGACGACCAGATCGAGCGCGATCCCGCGCACGCTCATGCAATCGGGGCGGTTGGGGAGCACGTTGATGTCGATCACCGGGTCGTTCAGCCCGGCATAATCGGGATAGGCCATCCCGATCGGCGCATCGGCGGGCAGCTCGATGATGCCGTCATGGTCCTCGCCCAGCTCGAGCTCGCGCGTCGAGCACATCATGCCGTTCGACTCGACCCCGCGGATCGCCGCGACCTTGAGCACCATGCCGTTCGACGGCACCGTCGCACCGGGCGCGCCGAACACGCCGACGAGCCCCGCGCGCGCGTTGGGCGCGCCGCACACGACCTGGAGCGGGCCATCGCCGGCGTCGACCGAGAGCACCTGCAACTTGTCCGCCTGCGGATGTGGCGCGGCGCTCAGCACCTTGGCCACCCTGAACGCGGCGAGCGTGGCGCCCGGATTCTCGACGCCTTCGACCTCGAGGCCGATCCGCGTCAGCGTCTCGACGATCGTGTCGAGCGACGCGTCGGTGTCGATATGCTGCTTGAGCCAGTCGAGGGTGACCTTCATGCGCCGACTCCCTGGCTCAGCGTGGGCACGTCGAGTGCCGAGAAACCATAATGCTTCAACCAGCGCGCATCGCCCTCGAAGAAGGGACGCAGATCGTCCATCCCGTATTTGAGCATCGCCAGCCGATCGACCCCGACCCCGAAGGCGAAGCCCTGCCACTCCTTGGGGTCGAGCCCGCACGCCTCGATCACCTTGGGATGCACCATCCCGCTGCCGAGCAGCTCCATCCAGCCCTCCGACCCGCCGAGCGTGCGGCGACCCTTGACGGTGGTGTACCCGACATCGACTTCGGCCGACGGCTCGGTGAACGGGAAGTAGCTCGGGCGCAGGCGGAGCACGATGTCGTCACGCTCGAAGAACGCCTTGAGGAACGTCTCGAGCGTCCATTTGAGATGGCCGAGCGTGATGCCCTTGTCGATCACCAGCCCCTCGATCTGGTGGAACATCGGCGTGTGCGTCGCGTCCCAGTCCGAGCGATAGACGCGGCCCGGCGCGATGATCCGGATCGGCGGTTCCTGCGACATCATCGTGCGGATCTGCACCGGCGAGGTATGCGTGCGCAGCACCTTCGCCTCTTCGCCCTCACCCGCCTGCAGGTAGAAAGTGTCGTGCATCGCGCGCGCGGGATGGCTCTCGGGCATGTTGAGCGCGGTGAAATTATGCCACTGATCCTCGATCTCAGGCCCGGTCGCGACGGCGAAGCCCAGATCGGCGAAGATCTCGGCGAGCTCGTCCATCACCTGGCTGACCGGATGGACCGAACCATGCGGCGCGGCATCGGCGGGGAGCGTCATGTCGAGTGTTTCGCTGGCGAGCCGCGCGTCGAGCTCGGCGCGGTCGAGCGCAGCCTTGCGCGTCGCGATCGCGGTCGTGACCGCCTCGCGCAGCCCCTGGATACGCGGCCCCTGCACCTGCCGTTCGTCGGGCGACATGCCGCCGAGCGTTTTCAGGAGCGCAGTGACGCTGCCCTGCTTGCCGAGCAATCCGACGCGCAAGGCTTCGAGTTCGGTCGCATTCGCGTGGCCGATCGCCGGCAGCGAGGCTTCGATAGAGGCGAGGTCAGCCAAGAGTTTCTCCGTCATTCCCGCGCAGGCGGGAATCCATTAGCGCGACCGTGGCCGGCAGGCCCAGTCCGATCGCAAGGTCCGTCCAGTCGGGATTGTCCTGCTCGATTAGATTGAGCTTCCAGTCCCGATTCCACTTCTTGAGCTGCTTCTCGCGCGAGATCGCCGCTTCCATCGTATCGGCCATCTCGAAATGGACCAGCCGGACGACGCCGTAGCGGGAGGTGAAGCCCTTGATCAACCCTGCGCGGTGTTGCTGCAGCCGGCCGATCAAGTTGGAGGTAACGCCGATGTACAGCGTGCCGCACCGGCCGCTGGCCATGATGTAGACGCACGGCTGCTTTTCCACGTCCCGCTCCCCCATTTCCGTCATTCCCGCGAAGGCGGGAACCCAATGCCCCAACGATAGCACGTTTGCGCTGGCGCTCGACCTTATGGATCCCCGCCTGCGCGGGGATGACGGCTAAAGGAGGCCAAAAAGAAAGGGCGCCGGTGTTGCCACCGACGCCCCGATCTTGTCTCGCAGCAGGTCGCCTTAGGCGGCCTGGGGCAGAGCCGCCTTTGCCTGCGCGATGATGACGCTAAACGCGGCACCCTCGTGCATCGCCAGATCGGCGAGGACCTTGCGGTCGAGTTCGACGCCGGCGAGCTTCAGGCCGTGCATGAACACGCCGTAAGTGAGGCCCTCGACGCGGACAGCCGCGTTGATTCGCTGGATCCAGAGTGCGCGGAAGTTGCGCTTCTTAACCTTGCGATCGCGATAAGCGTACTGGCCGGCCTTCTCGACGGCCTGACGGGCGATACGGATCGTGTTCTTGCGACGGCCATAATAGCCCTTCGCCAGATTGAGGATCCGCTTGTGCTTTGCGTGGGTGGTTACACCCCGTTTTACGCGTGCCATTCTCTAATTCCTTCCGCTCAGCCGAGACCGTAAGGCGCCCACGCCTTGACGGTTGCCGTATCGGCCTTGGACAGCAGCTTGGTGCCGCGGTTCTGACGGATGTACTTGCTGTTGTGGCTCATCAGTCGGTGACGCTTGCCGGCGACGCCGTGCTTCAGCAGGCCGGTTGCGGTGAGCTTGAAGCGCTTCTTGACGCCGCTCTTCGTCTTGAGTTTGGGCATTTTCGTCCTTTCCAAATATGCGACGATCTATGAACGGCCACGGCAGCCCATACCGGCCGGGCAGTTCCTCTTACTCGCAGGAGGGGCGGCGCTTAAGCGAGAGTCGCGCAAAACGCAAGGCGGCAATGCGCCCGCGCTGTCCTACAAGCCGCGAATCTGCTATGCGGGACTGGCTCTTTGACATCGTCCAAGTCGGATCACCCAGTCGGATCACCGCGCGCGACACGCCCGGCCCCGATGCGGACGCTCACGCCCCTCACAGATCAGCACAAAATTCGAAACGATCCCCCCGTTCGAATTCCGCCCAGGGGTCAATCGAGTCAACCACCCCTCGGTTCGTCGCAACCTCAATGCCCGCGACAGGCAAGCGCCTCGAGAATCTCCTCGATCCGCGCCGGATCGCCCGCCGCGACGACCTCGCCGACCGAATCGGCGGTGAGCGGGTCGCCCTGCCAGTCGCACATCCGCCCGCCCGCACCCTCGACCACCGGCACCAAGGCGGCGAAATCGTGAAGCTTCAGCTGCGCCTCGACCACCACGTCGAGCCAGCCGCTCGCGACGCAGCCATAATTGTAGCAATCGCCGCCGAGCACGGTGCTCATCACCGCGCCGTCGAGATGCTCGAACGCATGGAGCTGCGAATCGTCGAACAAGGCGGGCGAAGTCGTCGCGAGCAACGCCTTGCCGAGATCGGCGCACCGCCGCGTCGCGGCCGGCTTGCCGTTGAACAGGGTGGGCTTGCCCATCACGCCGGTCCAGCGTTCGCGCAGGATCGGCTGGTCGATCACCCCCATCATCGGCCAGCCCTCGATCACCAGCGCGATCAGCGTCCCGAAGATCGGCCGCCCGGAAATGAACGCGCGCGTCCCGTCGATCGGATCGAGCACCCAGGCGCGCCCGCTCGTGCCCTCCTTGGTGCCATATTCCTCGCCGATGATCGCGTCGGCGGGAAAGGCGCGCTCGATCAGCGCCCGCATCGCCGCCTCGGCGGCGCGGTCGGCGAGCGTCACGGGCGAGGCATCGTCCTTCGCCTCGAGCCCGTGATCGGCACGGTAATAGGGACGGATCGCCGCGCCCGCCGCATCGGCAAGGGCAGCAGCAAGGGCGAGATCGGTGTCGGTGACGCGCATCCGCATTTGCCTAAAGCGGCTGGCGGGGTTTCGCCAGTCATCACGTCGCTGACGCCCCGCGTTTCTGTGCGTACGGCCAGTCACCCAATTTTAGCAGTTGGCGTGTAGACAGGCAGGACTGGCCACCGCTTGTGGCACATGATGCTGAGGGGCTTTGACAGCGATGGGTCTAGCGAGGAGCACACGGCTCGTTGCAGCCGAAGATCGTGCTGCGCAGGTCTTCGATTGCGTCCGTGCGTTCCTGACGCTGCACCGCCTGAGCGCCGACCCGGCGCATTACGCGTTCGCACACGAGGTGGTGTGCAATCCCACCGGCGTGCTGGCCCAGTCGGTCGGGACGATGACCGAGGGTGGGATCCGCTTGTCGACGCGCGACATCGAGACGCTTGGCGGCGGCCACGCCGAATCGTCGAACGATCCCGCTCCGTCC
The DNA here is from genome assembly GCF_004354345.1 of Sphingomonas sp. AAP5. Lineage (NCBI taxonomy): Bacteria > Pseudomonadati > Pseudomonadota > Alphaproteobacteria > Sphingomonadales > Sphingomonadaceae > Sphingomonas > Sphingomonas sp. AAP5. The sequence goes on from NZ_CP037913.1 coordinate 3,252,902, forward strand.
GACGGACTCGTCGCGCAGACCCAGATGCAGGTCGAGGGCTTCACCGACATGGTCCGCTCGATGCGCGCCGAGACCGCCGATTTCGGACGCGATCTCGCCGCGAGCGCCACGGCGATGCAGGGCGGCGCGAACAGCGACGACTTGGTTCGGCTGACCGCGGTGATGCTCGATCGCGTGCGCTCGGCCGAAGCGCGCTTGCAGGCCGCGACGTCCGAGGCCGACCAATTGCGCGAGAAGCTCGAGGAAGCGCGCGGCGACGCCCGCCGCGACCCGCTGACCGGGCTTCCCAACCGCCGCGCGTTCGAAGAGGCGTTTGCCGAGCACATGGCGCGCGGCACCCGGCTGTGCCTCGCGGTATGCGACGTCGATCGCTTCAAGCGCGTCAACGATCAATTCGGCCATTCGGTCGGCGACCGCGTGCTCAAGGCGATCGCCGAGGCATTGAACACGGCCTGCGACGGCCATTTCGTCGCACGCTACGGCGGCGAGGAATTCGTGATCCTGTTCTCGAACGTCGATCTCGCAACGGCCCACACGACGCTCGAATCGGCGCGACTCACCGTCGATGCCAAGCGCTACCGATTGCGCGAGACCGACACGCCACTTGGCGCGGTCACCTTCTCCGCCGGGCTGTCGTCGGCCGACGTCGGAGAGCCGCTCGGCGCCGTATTCGGGCGCGCCGACAAGCTGCTCTACGCAGCAAAGGACGGTGGCCGGAATCAAGTCCGGCTAGCCTAGCAAGCTACGCCTATATTTGGCGTAACTTCCGATGCGACCTTCGACAATATTGCGAAGCGCTACGATATTACATTGTTTTCGCTGATTTTATTGATCTGGCACGGCGCATGCAAAGGTCTTGGCATCGACGCTTCGGATGGTCCGGAGCGCCAGATTACAAAGGGACCTCCATCATGACCGACCGTTTCGAATCGCTCCAACGCGTCGCCGTCTCGCTCGTCGCCGCATTCATGCTCACCGCCCTTCTGGCCTCGACCGCCGTGTCGCTCGCCCCGATCGCCTGATCGGGAGCGGGCAACCGCGTGTCTTTCGACGCCCTCGCATTTTCGGACTGACAAGGTCGATACAGGCCCTTAAGCTGCTCTTCTTTGGGGGAGTTGTTGATGACGAAGCGGCGCAGCGTGACCCATTGTCTGGCGCTTGCCGCCTTGCTCTCGGCCTGCAGTGGTGGCGGAGGCGGCGGAGGCGGGTCGACCTCGAGCCCGACCGCATCGACTCCCGCGCCGACACCCACCCCGACGCCAACCACCGTCGCAGGCTGTTCGCTGCGCGACCGCCAGGATTGGGCGGCAGCCCAGCTGCGCGAATGGTATCTGTTCCCCGATACGCTGCCCGCCGTGCTCGACCCGACGCCGTATGCGACGGTCGGCGACTATGTCGACGCGCTGACGGCAACGGCGCGGGCGCAGCGCAAGGACCGCTATTTCACCTACCTCACCTCGATCGCGAGTGAGACCGCGTTTTACGACAGCGGCGCGAGCGCCGGCTTCGGCTTCCGTCTGGCGATCGATTCGACCGCGCGGCGCGCGTTCAGCGCGGAAACCTTCGAGGGCACCCCCGCGCTCGCCGCCGGAATCGATCGTGGAACCGAGATCCTTGCGATCGGTACGACAACGGCGGATCTCCGCACGGTCGATTCGATCATCGCCGCGCAAGGGAGCGCGGGGGTAAGCGATGCGCTCGGCCCCAACACCGCCGGAACGACGCGGCTGCTCCGGATCAACGACGCCGGCGGGACGCGCACTGTGACGCTCAGCAAGACCGATTTCGCGCTCACCCCGGTCTCGAGCCGCTACGGCGCGCAGATCATCAACGATGGCGGCCGCCAGGTCGGCTATATCAACCTGCGGACCTTCATCTCGACCGCCGATCCCGCGCTGCGGGCGGCCTTCGCGTCGTTCCGAACCGCCGGGATCACCAACGTCATCATCGATCTGCGCTACAATGGCGGCGGACTGGTCTCGATCGCCGAGTTGATGAGCAATCTGCTCGGCGCGAACCGCGCGACGTCGGACGTGATCGACTACATGACCTTCCGGCCCGAGAAGTCCGCGAACAACACGACCGCGTTCTTCGCGCCGCAGCCGCAATCGATCACGCCGACCAAAATCGCGTTTATCGGGACCGCGGGCACCGCCTCAGCGAGCGAGCTCGTCCTCGCGGCGCAGATTCCGTATCTGCGCGCCAATGTCGGGCTGATCGGCACCAACACTTATGGCAAGCCCGTCGGGCAGATCGCGCTCGACCGCCCGCAATGCGACGATCGGCTCCGCGTCATCGCCTTCGCACTGCAAAATGCCAACCGCCAGGGCGCCTATTATGATGGCGTGCGCAGCATCGTCGAGGCCAGCTGCCAGGCAAATGATGACATCACCCATCAAATGGGGAGCCCGCTCGAAAGCTCGACGCGCGCCGCGCTCGATTATCTCGCCGGGCGCAGCTGCACCCCGATCACCGCTGCCGCGACGAGCAGCGTCGCGGCGCGCTCGTTCCGCGCCGATACCGCCGCGCTCGAACTGATGACGCCCGACCATCCCGACTCCGGGCAGCGCCAGGTCCCGGGGTCGTACTGAGCGATTGTCGGGGAGTGCCGGACGCAAAGGCGACCAGCGTCCGGCCGCAGGGTAACGGGCGCCCGCCACACAGGGCACCGCGATCCGTCCTCGATCGTGGCGCACGCGATCGACCCGCGCGTGTCCGAATTGATGCGGGTCCCCCCGCGCTTTGGCGCTAGGGTCGGGCGGGGCCTTTCGCCCCGGTCAGGAACCGTCATGGCGAAGAGCCAGAAGAAATCGAACAAGGAAGTGCGCAAGCCCAAGGCCGAGAAAGCGCCCAAGGCCAATGCCTCGAACCCGACCAGCAAGGGCCAGCCTGTCCCGATGGTCACGATCAAGAGCTGAACATGAGCGACACCGACAGCTATATCTATGACGAAGCCAGCGGCGAATGGGTCGCCGCGGCCGACGCGCCAGCCGCCGCGGCAGACGATACCGTCGTCGTCCGCGATTCGGTCGGCAACGTGCTCGCGGACGGCGATCAGGTCACGCTGATCAAAGATCTCACCGTCAAGGGCGCCGGGCAGACGCTCAAGCGCGGCACGCTGATCAAGGCGATCCGGCTGACCGGAGACGCGCAGGAAATCGATTGTCGTTACGAGGGTATCAAGGGCCTCGTGCTGCGCGCCGAGTTCGTCCGCAAGCGCTGACGGGACGACGATGCAGCCGTTGCCTCCGCGCTGGCGCGACGCGTTGGCGAGCGACGTCGCGCAGCCGTACATGCAGGCGCTCGATGCGTTCCTCGATGCCGAGCAGGCAGCGGGAACCGAGATCTTCCCGGCCCGCGCCGATTGGTTTCGCGCGCTCGAACTGACGCCGCCCGAAGCGGTGCGCGTCGTGATCCTCGGGCAGGATCCGTATCATGGGCCGGGCCAGGCACACGGATTGAGCTTCTCGGTCCCGAACGGCCTACGAATCCCGCCGAGTCTCCGCAACATCTACAAGGAGCTCGAAACCGATCTCGGCATCGCACCTGCCCCGCACGGCCTGCTCGACGCATGGGCGACGCAGGGCGTGTTGTTGCTCAACGCGGTGCTGACGGTGCGGATGGGCGCCGCTGCCTCGCACCAGAAGCGCGGCTGGGAGCGGTTTACCGACGCAGTGATCCGCGTGGTGGCGGCGTCGCCCGATCCCACCGTGTTCGTGCTGTGGGGCGCGCACGCGCAGAAGAAGGCGGCGTTCGTTCAGGACGTGACGCAGGGTGGCCGGCACCTCGTGCTCAAGGCGGCGCATCCCTCGCCTTTGTCGGCTTATACCGGCTTTTTCGGCAGCCGTCCTTTCTCCGCCGCCAACGCGTTTCTCACCGCGCACGGACGCGGCACGATCGACTGGGCGTTGCCGCCGGGCGCTTAACCGCGCTGCCGCGCCGCCATCCGCGCAACGCCGAGCATCGCTGCGTCCGACAGGACGGTTCCCGCGTTGGACGGCGCCATTGTCGCGCGTTCGGCGCGGCGGACGCGGTCGATCGCATCGCTGATCTTGGGTGCCGACCAGATCCGCAGCGCCGCCGCGGTCGCCGCGCGTTCGCGAAAGAAGACGCGCTCGATCACGCTGTTGATGTTCGCGCCATTGTCGATCTCGGCGCGCAGTTCGGCGAGACTCATCAGGCGGCGCACGAGCTGGCGGAGCAACGGGATCGGCGAGACGCCCGCGACCGCGAGCCGCGCCAGTTCCTCGCCGAGCACGTCGGGCCCGCCGCCGATCGCGGCATCGATCGCGCGCGACATTTCCGAGTCACCCAAGTCCGCGCCGATCGCATCGAGCGCGGCATCGTCGAGCTCGCGCGGCCGCTCGGGCGCGGCGTCGAGATAGAGCGCGATCTTCTCGAGCTCGCGCGTCATTACCGCGCGGTCGCCCGCCGCGGCGAGCGCGATTCGCGCCGCCGTCCCGCCCATCGTGCGCAGGCCCTGTTCGCGCGCGATGCTCGTCGCGATCTTGTCGGCCTCGCCGCCCTCGGGGACGTAGAACACGCACGACATTGCGCGCGGGTCGCCCGTCGCAAGCTTGACCAGCGCTGATGTCGCCTTGGCGCTGGGCGCGAGCAGGACGACGGGATTGCCCGCGCGCTCGGCCGAGAGCAGCAAGGTCGCCGCCGCGACGCTTTCCTCGCCCGCGCCCGCGACGCGGATGTGGCGGGCGGTGCCGAACAGCGACATCGACGCGGCTTCGTCGGCGAGCCGCCCGGGATTGGCCTTGAGCAGAGCGGGCTCGAGATCGACACGCTCGGCATCGGGCCCGAGCGCGCGCGCGACACGCGCCGCTATGTCGCGCGCGCCCGCTTCATCGGGGCCGTAGAGCACGTAAAGCCGGATGTCGGGGTTGCCGCTGTCGATCGCGCGCGTCAGCTGGCTGAGATTGGCTTTCACGACGCCCGCCCGCGGGGCATGTCAGCGCGGCTCGGGCGCGGTACGCTGCACATAGGTTGCGACGCGCGCGACGATCTGGTCGGCGACGATCTGCGACAGCCGTTCGAGCGCAGTGTCTTCGGCCGCGATCGTCGCATATTCCGAATTGACCGCGTCGATGCCGGCGTCCGACCCGGCGGTCGCGTCGAGCAGCACCGACCCGTTCGACAGGTCGACCAGCTGATAGCGCGCGCGCAGCGTCCGGCGCTCGCGCGAAATGCTGTTGTCGCGATTGACGCCGAGCCCGGTGATCTGATCGTCGAGCTTGATCTCGAGCCGGTAGCGCGGGGTCGCCTGCGCGTGGAGCCGGTCGCGCAGCGCGTTGGTCATCAGCCACCCCGACTTGCCCTCGATCGGACCGACCTCGATCTGCGTCAACCCGCCCGCGACCACGCCAGAGCCGCCGCCCGAGTAGAGCGGATGCAGCCCGCAGCCCGCCAGCGCGAGCGCGGCGAACGGGACGAGGAGGGCAAGCCGCCGCATCATGCGACGATGTTCACGAGACGATCGGGCACGACGATGACCTTCCGAGGGGCTTTGCCTTCGAGGATGCGGACGATCTTGTCCGACGCGAGCGCCGCGGCTTCGACCGCATCGCTGGGATGGCCCTTGGGCAGCGTCAGCGTGTCGCGCAGCTTGCCATTCACCTGCACCGCGATGGTGACTTCGTCCTCGACCAGCAGCGCCGCATCGACCGCGGGCCACGGCGCGTCGGCGATCAGGCCTTCGTTCCCGGCGGCGGCCCACGCCTCTTCGGCGAGATGCGGCGCCATCGGCGCGACGAGCCGCATCAGCGTGGCGATCGCGGTGTCGCGCGACGCAGAGGGCTCGGCGCGTTCGATCGCGGCGGTGAGCTCGTACAATTTGGCGACCGCCTTGTTGAAGCTCAGCGCCTCGATATCGAGCGCGATGCCGGCGATGCTCTGGTGCAGCTTGCGGTCGAGCGCGGCGCTTTTGGCACCACCCTCCCCGGCACGCTCGCCGTCGAACAGCCGCCACAGCCGCTGGATGAAGCGCCACGAGCCTTCGATCCCGCTCTCGCTCCATGGCAGATCGCGCTCGGGGGGTGAATCGGAGAGCATGAACCAGCGCGTCGCGTCGGCACCATACTGATCGACGATGCCGGTCGGGTCGACGGTGTTCTTCTTCGACTTCGACATCTTCTCGACGCGGCCGACGGTGACCGTCGCGCCGGTCGCTTTCTCGGTCCAGCCGTCGCCGTTGCGGACGATATCGTCGAGCGACAGCCATAGCGGCTTGGTGATGCTGTCGACGCCGTCGCTGCCGAGCTCGGTGATCTGCCGGCTATACGTCTCGTGCGTGACCATGCCTTGCGTGAACAGCCCCGCGAACGGCTCGGCGACGTCGAGCAGCCCGATATGTTTCAGCGCGCGCGTCCAGAAGCGCGCGTAGAGCAGATGCAGGATCGCATGCTCGACCCCGCCGATATATTGCGCGACCGGCAGCCACTTCTCCGCGACGGCGCGGTCGAACGGCTTGTCCTTGGGCTGGCTGGCGAAGCGGATGAAATACCACGACGAATCGACAAAGGTGTCGAGCGTGTCGGTCTCGCGCCGCGCCTGCCCGCCGCACGACGGGCACGCGACATGCTTCCACGTCGGATGGCGATCGAGCGGGTTGCCCGGGATGTCGAACGACACGTCCTCGGGCAGCACGACGGGGAGCTGGTCCTTGGGCACCGCCACCGCGCCGCACGCGTCGCAGTGAATGATCGGGATCGGCGTGCCCCAATAGCGCTGGCGGCTGACGCCCCAGTCGCGCAGGCGGAACACGGTCGATCCGGTGCCCCAGCCCTCGCCCTCGGCGCGCTGGATGACCACGCGCTTGGCATCCTCGACGTCCATGCCATCGAGGAAGTGCGAGTTGACGAGCGTGCCGGGGCCGGTCGCGGCTTCGTTGCCCTCGAACGCCGGGTCGGTCACGTCGCCGTCGGAGACGACGCGGCGGACCGGAAGCTCGTATTTCCGAGCGAAATCGAGATCGCGCTGGTCGTGCGCGGGGACGCCGAACACCGCGCCGGTGCCATATTCCATCAGCACGAAGTTCGCGATGTAGACCGGCAGCTGCCACGCGGGGTCGAACGGATGCGCCGCGGTGAGGCCGGTGTCGAAGCCGAGCTTCTCCTGCGTGTCGAGCTCGGCCGCGGTGGTGCCGCCGCGCTTGCACACAGCGATGAACTCGGCGGCGGCGGGGTTCTCGGCCGCCAGCGCCTGCGCGATCGGGTGATCGGCAGCGACGGCGACGAAGCTCGACCCGAAGATCGTGTCGGGGCGCGTGGTGAACACCTCGACCGCGCCACCGTCGGACAGCTTGAAGCGGAACTGCAGCCCCTGGCTGCGCCCGATCCAGTTCTCCTGCATCAATTTGACCTTGTCGGGCCAATGCTCGAGCCCGTCGAGGCCTTCGAGCAGTTCGTCGGCAAAGTCGGTGATCTTGAGGAACCACTGCGACAGCTTGCGCCGCTCGACCAGTGCGCCCGAGCGCCAGCCGCGCCCGTCGATCACCTGCTCGTTGGCGAGCACGGTCATGTCGACCGGATCCCAATTGACCGAGCTTTCCTTGCGATAGACGAGCCCGGCCGCGAACAGATCGAGGAACAGCGCCTGCTCATGCCCGTAATACTCGGGCTCGCAGGTCGCGAGCTCGCGGCTCCAATCGAGCGCGAAGCCCAGCCGCTTCAGCTGCGCCTTCATCGTCGCGATATTGTCGCGCGTCCAGCCGCCGGGATGGACGCCCTTCTCCATCGCGGCATTCTCGGCGGGCATGCCGAACGCGTCCCACCCCATCGGGTGGAGCACTTCCATACCGGTCATCCGCCGATAGCGCGCGAGCACATCGCCCATCGTATAGTTGCGGACATGCCCCATGTGGATCTTCCCCGACGGATAGGGGAACATCTCGAGCACATAGGAGCGCGGCTTGGTCGAGCTATCGTCCGCGGCGAAGGTGGCGCGGTCGTCCCACACCTTCTGCCAAGCCGCGTCCGCCTTCAGCGCATTGAAGCGTGACGCCATAAGAGTGCTGCCTCAGCCCGCGACGGCGGCGCGACGCAGGTCACGCGCCTTGGTCAGGATGATGTCTTCGAGCTTCTGGACGGTTGCCGCCTGGACCGGGGCCGCAACCCACTGGCCGCCCTGGTTGACCTGGCGAAGCGCTGCAACGCGCAGGCCGTCGGCGCGCAGATCCTGGTCGAGGATCGTCACCGTCACCTTGACGCGCTCCGAAGGCGCCGCCGGGTTGATGTACCAGTCGGTCACGATCACGCCGCCGTTCGAATCGGTCTGCAGCAGCGGCATGAAGCTCAGCGTGTCGAGGCTCGCGCGCCAGAGATACGCATTGACGCCGATCGTCGTCACCTTCGACGCGGCGAGATCGGCGTTGACCGGGCGGCCACCCTTTTGGCCGCACGCGCCGAGCGACAGCGTTGCGGCAAGCGCGCATGAAACCACGAAAAGGGTGCGGGGCGCGGTGCCTGAGCGGCGGATCATCGGCGGTTCCTGAGCAAAACGGAGACTTGGGAGTGGCGGTATCTATAGAATGTTGCGCGTTCGCCGCAAGCAACACCTCCGGCGGCTCCTTCGACGATCGGGCAAGGTCGAGCGGGGCATCGCGCAATGTGTGTCCTTCGTGACACTCTTCAGGGAAATTGCGCCATTACGGTGGTGCGACGGAATTGATTCGTGATAGGCGCGTTGTCAGATAAGCGATGCCGAATTGAGGCTCGCACAAAGGGGTCGCACGTGTTGTCTGTTCGTTGGTTGTCCGGGATTGCTGTGGGGTCGCTCGTCGCCCTCGGCTGTGCCGTGGCTCCGGCACTCGGCGCAAGCGAATCGCCAGCGGCACGCTTTGCCGCCAAGCGGCCCGTGTTCGTGCGTGGCATCGGTTCGTTCACCCCGGCATCTGCAGACCCCCGGCTCGCTGCGATCTTCGCGCGTGGTGGTCTCGATACCAGCGGCTTCCGCTTCACCCCGTCCGATGCACGCGGCGAAGGCGCCCGTCCCGTGACGGTTGCGATTCGCGCCCGCTCGGCGCGCGGCATCGCCGTGGTCGATCGTACTGCGCCGGTTGCGGCCTCGACCACCAGCCTGACGCCGATCGCCTACAATCTCGGCGTCGCCGTCGGCTGGAAGCGCTTCGCCGTCTCGGGCGACGTCTCGAAGGTCGACCTCGCCGGTCTGCCCGGTGGTCGCGAGGCCGCCGATCTCGGCGTGAGCTATACCGGCAACCGCTTCACCGGCCGCGTCAAGGCAGCGACCGATCGTCCGCTCGCCGGCGCGCCCAAGTTGATCGAGGACGCCCCGGCCTATTCGATCGACGTCGGCGGTTCGTATGCGCTGACGCGGCGGATCGATGTCACTGCCGGCGTCCGCTACAAGGCCGAGCGGGATCGTCTGATCGAACAGCCTGCCGCCGATGCGACTCGTCGCGACAGCCAGGCCGTCTATGTCGGGACCGCGTTCCGCTTCTGACGCGACTCAGGGCGTCAGCCCGTCGATCGCCGCCCAGCCGACAAAGCCCAGCGCCTTTATCCGCTTGAACCGCGCGCGCGTCATGCCGCCCAGCGCGATTGCCGGACATCCCGCTGCACGCGCGATCGCCGCGGCGCGCAACGGCCCAAGCGCGCGCGCGCCGGGATGCGTTCGCGTCGGATAGACCGGCGAGACCAGCACCGCGGCGGCACCGGCGCGGCGTGCGGCGATCGCCTCGCGAAGCGAATGCGCCGGGTGCAGCGCGCGGCGTTGCGCGGCGCCGCCGCCCTCGACCAGCACGAGCGCCCGCTGCCGTGCGATCTGCGCGACGCGGGCGAACAGCGCGGCGCGCTCGGCGGGCGCAGTGGCGAAATGCCGGAACACCACCCCGCTTCCCTTCGGAAGCGCGGCGAGCGCGGGCCATAGCGCCGCGCCCATCCGCTCGTCGGTCATCAGCCACAGCGCCGGCGTGGGACGATTGCGGCATATGGGGTGACGCAGGGGCATAGTCGCGCCTATAGCGCCGCCAATGTCCACCGACGACCCCACCGCCGCCCCTGCCGCTGCGCTCGCCGCCGTCCAGGCCGTGATCGCCCATGCCGCCGCGCTTGCCGACCGCAAACCCGAGTCGGTCACGCTGATCGCCGTCTCAAAGACCAAGCCCGCCGAAGCGATCGAGCCCTTGCTCATCGCCGGCCAGCGCGCGTTCGGCGAGAATCGCGTGCAGGAAGCGCAGGCCAAATGGCCCGCGCTGCGTGATGCCTATCCGGGTGTCGCGCTCCATCTCGTCGGGCAGCTGCAATCGAACAAGGCGGAGGACGCCGTCGGCCTGTTCGATGTGATCCATTCGGTCGACCGCCCTTCGCTCGTCACCGCGCTTGGCCGCGCGATGGACAAGCGCGACCGCCGGCCCGACTGCTTCCTTCAGGTCGACATCGGCGACGAGCCGCAAAAGGGCGGCTGTCCGATCGCGGGCCTCCCCGCCTTGCTCGCCGAAGCGCGCGCAGCGGCATTGCCGATCCTCGGGCTGATGGCGGTCCCACCGCTCGAAACCGAGGCCGCCCCCTATTTCGCGCTACTCGCCAAGATCGCGCGCGACCACGGTCTCGATGCGCTCAGCATGGGCATGTCGGGCGATTACGAAACCGCGGTGATGCTTGGCGCGACGCATGTCCGCGTCGGCACCGCTCTGTTTGGAAGCCGGGCATGACCTTCGATGCGATCATCTTCGATTTCGACGGCGTGCTGATCGAAAGCGAAGCGGTCGGCAACCGCCAGATCGCCGACTATCTGACGAGCATCGGCCATCCCACCACGGCGGCCGACTCGTTCGCCAATTTCATGGGCCTGTCGGGCGCGTCGTTCATCGGCGCGGTCGAGCGCTGGATCGGGCGCACGCTTCCCGACGATTTCCACACCGCGCGCCGCGCCGAAGACGATCGCGTGATGCGCGAGGGGATCGACGCGGTCGAAGGGGCGGTGCAGTTCATTCTCGACTTGCCGCCCACGCAGCCCAAGGCGATTGCCTCGTCGAGCTCGACCGCATGGATCGCGCGGCATCTCGAGCATATCGGCCTGCGGGATGCATTCGGCGACCGCTTGTTCTCGGGCAAGGAACATGTCGTCAACGGCAAGCCCGCACCCGACATCTATCTCCATGCCGCCGCCGCACTCGGCGTCGACATCGCGCGCTGTGTGATCGTCGAGGATTCGCCCGTCGGGGCGACCGGCGCGGTCGCCTCGGGGGCGCATGTCATCGGCTTCGTCGGCGGCACGCATTGCGGCCCCGATCATGCCGACAAGCTGCGCGCGATCGGGGTGCACGACGTGGCGGGCGACTTCGCGACGATCCGGCGCCTTATCGCCTAGAACTGATGCCCCGTCCGGTCGCGCTTGGTCGCGAGATAGCGCTCGTTGTGCGGGTTGGCCGGGAGGAAATGCGGCACGCGCTCGACCACGCGGATCCCTGCGCCCTCGAGTTGTGCGACCTTCTGCGGATTGTTGGTCAGCAGCCGTACCGAGGTCTGCCCGAGCAATGCGAGCATCCGTGCCGCGACGGCAAAGTTGCGCGAATCGACCGCAAAGCCGAGCCGCGTATTGGCGTCGACCGTGTCGAACCCCTGATCCTGCAGCGCATAGGCGCGGAGCTTGTTGATCAGCCCGATCCCGCGTCCTTCCTGGCGCAGGTAGAGCACGATCCCCCATCCGCTCACGGCAATCGCGTCGATCGCAGCGTGGAGTTGTGGCCCGCAGTCGCATTTGAGGCTGCCGAGCATGTCGCCGGTCAAACACTCGCTGTGCAGCCGCACGAGCGGCGGGCGGCCGTCGGGCTTGCCGATCAGCAGCGCGATATGCTCGCCGGGCATTTCCGGCGTCCGGAACGCGACGATCTCGGCATCTTCGGCGCCGACGACGGGGAGATGCGCGCGCGTCGCGATGGTGAGCCGCGCGGCGTCCTCATGCGCGTCGATATCGCCCGGTGTCAGCACCAGTGCGGCCGATTCGCCCGCGCGCGCAAAGAACGCCGGCAGCACGCCGCCAATCCGCGCGAGGCGTAGCGCAGCGGCCCCTGCTTCGGTCTCTGCGAGGTGGATCGCGCGGAACGGTCCCTTCATCGGCGTGTCGAGATCGAATTGCGGGTCGGCAAGCGCGGTCGCCATCGCAAAGTCGATCCACGGCACGCGCTCGACCAGAACCGGCGCATCGGGTGCTGCCGCCTCGAGCTGGTTGGCGAGCTTGAGCGTCGCCGAGCGGCCCGCCGAGAGCAAGAGCGGCGCGCTTGCGTCCGGATCGAACGCGGCAAGCCGCGGTGGATCGGCGGTCTCGATCGGCAGCAGCGCAAGCGTGCCATCGGCACCCGCGATCGCGACGGGCCAGCCGCGCCGCAACGCATCGATTGCGAGCGCGGTCTTGTGCGCGTCGCCAGGAATGGAAGCGCTCATATCGCGAACTCGGTCATGATCGGCACATGGTCGGAGGGTTTGAGCCAACTGCGGCATTCCTCATAGACATGGTGCCGCGTCGCCTTGGCCGCAACATCGGCGGTCGCCCACATATGGTCGAGCCGCCGGCCGCGATCGTTGAGCGTCCAGTCGGCCGAGCGGTAGCTCCACCACGTATGCAGTCGCGCCGGTGCCGGGAAGAAATGGCGCCCGAGATCGACCCAGCTGTTCGACGCCTTGAGCCGGTCGATCGCCGCGACCTCGATCGGCGTATGGCTGACGGTCTTGAGCAATTGCTTATGGCTCCACACGTCCGATTCGAGCGGGGCGATGTTGAGATCGCCGACGAGCACCGTCGGCACGGTCAGCCCCTGCGACCACTGCGTCATCCGCTCGAGAAAATCGAGCTTCTGGCCGAATTTGGGGTTCACCGCGCGATCGGGCACGTCGCCGCCGGCGGGCACATAGACATTCTCGATCCGCAGCCCCGATTCGAGCCGCACGCCGACATGGCGTGCTTCCTGATTGGCTTGCCAGTCGAAGCGGTCATCCTCGACCAGCGGGACCTTCGACACGATCGCGACGCCGTGGTGCATCTTCTGCCCGTGGAGCACGATGTGGGTGTAGCCGAGCGCGCGGAAGCTGTCGGTCGGGAAATCCTGATCGACCACCTTGGTTTCCTGCAGACACAGGATGTCGGGGGCCATCTCGCGCAGGAATTGTTCGACGATGTCGAGGCGGAAGCGGACCGAATTGATGTTCCACGATACGATCTTGAGCGGTGTCGTCATGCGAGCGCTGTAGCCATCGTGACCGTCCCACGCCACCCGCCGCTACCCGACGCCAATACCGGATATGGAAAGGCCCTCGCTCCGGGGGCATGGAGCGAGGGCCGACCTAGCGTTCGTCACGCAGGCGGGAAGCAAGGGTCCGGGCAACAGGGGGAAAAATCCCGGTAGCACCTCGCATCCGCAAGACCGCATTACCGCTGCAAACCTGTCGCCAATATGAACCGATCCTAGCGCAGGTTATTTTCTTCCCGAAGCTGGCGTCGGATCGCGCCATTGGAACGCCGAGTTGCTGACGGGCGCGTTGAAACGCTGGTTCGACAGCCGAATCGTCGTGCGGTTGTTCTGCGAATCGAGCGCGACCCAGCCCTGCAGCATCAGCCCGCCCGGCGCGGTCGCATTGCGCACGAACACAAGGCTGATCCGGCCATATTCGGGATGCTTGGGGTCGGCGGCATCGACCGCGACCGTCTCGGGATTGCCGGTCGGCACCACGCTCGCGATCCCGCGCATGTCACGCGACGGATCGAGCAGGATGCCGAGCGGCGACCCGCCGATCGGCCAGCGCTGCTTCTGGCCGACCGAGTAATCGAGAAACCAGAGCGACTTGCCGTCGCCGACGATGAGGATCGGCACGCCCTTTTCATATTGGAAGCGGATCTTGCCGGGCTTCTTGAGCGTCAACACGCCGGTCAGCACCTTGCCGCCGCGATCGGTCTGCGTGAACGATGCAGTCATGCTCTCGACCGACTGGAGATGCTTTTGCACCAGCGACAAGTCGGCGACGGGCGCGGCCGAGACAAGCGCCGGCGCGGCGAGCGCGGCAAGAAGCGTTGGGTAACGAAGGGACACGAATATTCTCCTGACGCCGCCGCTTAAGCCCGAGGCGGCTTGAACCCGCTCTGAACCGAAGCCGGCACGCCCGGTTCCCTTACACCGGGTTCCCGTCGCGGTCGCGCAGCACTTCGCGGCGCCCGACATGGTCGGGGCGACCGACGATGCCGTCCTTCTCCATCCGCTCGATCAGCCGCGCCGCGCTGTTGTAGCCGACACGCAACTGGCGCTGCAGCCAAGACGTCGAGGCCTTCTGGCTTTCGACGACGAGCTGGATCGCGGTGCGATATTGCTGGTCCTCGGCGGTATCCTCGCCGGTCGGCGCGCCGTCCATCGCGAAGCCGTCCTCGGGCTCCTCGGTGATCGCCTGGTTGTAATCGGGCTGCCCCTGCGCGCGCCAGTGATCGGTGACGGCGCGCACTTCGTCGTCCGACACGAACGGGCCGTGGACGCGGACGATGCCCTTGCCGCCGGGCATGTAGAGCATGTCGCCCTTGCCGAGCAGCTGTTCGGCGCCCTGTTCGCCCAGAATCGTGCGCGAATCGATCTTCGAGGTGACATGGAAGCTGATTCGCGTCGGCAGGTTGGCCTTGATCACGCCGGTGATGACGTCGACCGATGGACGCTGCGTCGCCATGATCAGATGGATGCCTGCCGCGCGCGCCTTCTGCGCGAGCCGCTGGATCAGGAATTCGACTTCCTTGCCCGCGGTCATCATCAGATCGGCGAGCTCGTCGATGATCACGACGATCTGCGGCAGCACCTGATAATCGAGCGTCTCTTCCTCGTAGATCGGCGCGCCGGTGCCCGGCTCATACCCAGTCTGCACCTTGCGCCCGAGCGGCTGGCCCTTGGCCTTGGCCGCGCGCACCTTGTCGTTGAAGCTCGCCAGCGACCGCACGCCGAGCGAGGACATCTGGCGATAGCGGTCCTCCATCTGCTCGACGGTCCATTTCAGCGCGCGCACCGCCTTCGACGGATCGGTCACGACCGGCGCGTAGAGATGCGGGATGTCCTCGTACATGCTCAATTCGAGCATCTTGGGATCGATCATGATCATCCGGCACTCTTCGGGCTTGAGCCGATAGAGCAGCGACAGAATCATGCAGTTGAGCCCGACCGACTTGCCCGAGCCGGTGGTGCCCGCGACGAGCAGATGCGGCATCGGCGCGAGATCGGCGATGACGGGATCGCCCGCGATATTCTTGCCGAGCACCAGCGACAGCGAGCCCGGCTGGTCGTCGAGCGAATCGATCAGCTCGCGCAGGCCCACCGTCTCGCGCTTGGCGTTCGGGAGCTCGATACCGATCACGGTGCGCCCCGGGATCGTCGCGACTCGCGCCGACACCGCCGACATGTTGCGCGCGATATCGTCGGCGAGCTGGATCACGCGGCTCGCCTTGATGCCGGGTGCGGGTTCGAGCTCGTACATCGTCACGACCGGGCCGGGCCGCACGTTGATGATCGATCCCTTGACGTGGAAGTCGCTCAGCACCGTCTCGAGCAGCCGCGCATTGCGATCGAGCGCGACCTTGTCGACCGGCCCGCCGATCGCCGGCGGCGACGGGTTGAGCAGGTCGAGCGAGGGCAAGGTCGACTTGTCGCCGAAATCCATCGAGGTCTGCTTCGCGCGTGGCTTGGCCAGCGTCACCGGCGTCATCGCGCGGTCGGCGATCACCGGGCCGGGGCGGACATCGGGGCTCGCAAGCGCACGCGGCATCGACAGCTTGCGCGGGGTCGGCTCGGGCGCGAAGACTTCGTCGTCCGTCTCCTCGCCACGGTCGCGCCGCTGATCGGTCAGCCGCTTGGGTTCACGCGCGATCCGCGGCGCACGCTCGCTGACGTCGATCGTGAAGCTGTACGCCCAGAGCGCGAGCCCGGCGAACCCGAGCACCACCGCGATCCCGCGCGTCGTCCACAACACCGCGTTGGGATTGGGCAGCAGGCCAATCAACGCGCGCAGCACGTCGGCCAGCCCGAGCCCGACCGCGCCGCCATAACCCGCCGGCAGCACTTGCACCGCCGCCGCCCAGATCAGCGCGAACGCCGTCCCGATCAACGCGACACCGCCAAGCGATGCGCCAAACATCAACCGCCAACGCCCGACCGGAACGCCGCGCCACAGCCGCAGCGCGACCAGCACTGCCGTCGGCAACACCAACAGGAAGCCGGGTCCCAGCAGCCAGAATGCGCCATCGGCGACCAGCGCGCCCGGCTTGCCGAGCCAGTTGCGCGCGGCGGCGCCCGAGGCGGTGTTGAGCGACGGGTCGCTCGCATGATAGCTCGCGACTGCGACGACGAGCAAAACGACCAGCACGACGAGCGTGATCGCGGCGAGCAATGCGCCGCTGCGCACGGCGCCGGCCTTGACGGTCTCACGCCATAAGGGTGGCTGCGCGCGGCTCGCCATGATCTCTTGTCCCGATGTTCGCTGTCTGTGCTGCGGATTCATCGCGCGCGGCGGCTCCGCCGTCAAGACTTTGCGGGCTGGCGAGCGCCCGGCCGAGGCGCTACAGCAGCGCGTATGGATACAGCAGACGTCATCATCCTCGGCGGCGGACTCGTCGGCAGCGCGCTCGCCGTGGCGCTCGACACGCATGGACTCACCGCCATCGTCATCGACATTGCCGATCCCGCGGTGATTCTCGCCGCCGGTTTCGACGGGCGCGCCTCGGCGATCGCCGGTGCGCCGTGGCGGATGCTGCAAGCGATCGGCGTCGCCGACCGGCTCGCGCCCTTCGCGTGCCCGATCCAGGGGATTCGCGTCAGCGACGGGCTGGAACCCGGCGCGCTTGATTTCGAGCCCGAGCCGGGCGACGGCGCGCTCGGGCATATGGTCGAGAACCGCAAGCTGCGTGCAGCGCTGTTCGAAGCGGCGTCATCTGCCGCGAATGTCGACGTGCGGATGCAGACGCGCGCGGTCTCGATCGATCGCGGCGCGGCGGGCGTCACCATCACGCTCGATTCGGGAGCCGTCATCAAGGCCCCGCTGCTGATCGCCGCCGAGGGCCGCACTTCGCCGACGCGTGAAGCCGCAGGCCTGCGCGTCGCGCGCTGGACCTACGACAATGCCGCGATCGTCACATCGCTGCACCACGAACGCAGCCACGAGAATATCGCGTTCGAGATCTTCTACCCCGACGGCCCGTTCGCGATCCTGCCGCTCAACGACGACGAGCACGGGCATCGGTCGTGCATCGTCTGGTCGGTGACGCATGACCAGGCGCCGGGGATGATGAAGCTGTCCGATCGCGGCTGGCTCGCCGAGGCCGACAAGCGAATCGGCGGGTTTCTCGGCAAGCTCGGGCCGCTTGGCCATCGGATGAGCTATCCGCTCGGATTCCATCATGCCGCGAAGATCGTGTCCGACCGGCTCGCATTGGTCGGAGACGCTGCGCACGGCATCCATCCGATCGCGGGCCAAGGCGTCAATGTCGGCTTCCGCGACGTGGCGACGCTGGTCGAGGTGCTGGTCGAGGGCAAGCGCTCGGGGCTCGATCTCGGCGATCCGCAATTGCTCGCGCGCTATGATCGCTGGCGCAGCCTCGATACCTTGATGGTGTCGGTCGCGACCGATGGCCTGACGCGGCTGTTCGGCATTCCCGGAAAGACCGCCAATGCGGTGCGGCGGATGGGTTTGTCGGCGGTGCAGCGCGTACCGCCGCTCAAGCGCCGCTTCATCGCCGAGGCGCGCGGCGAGAGCGGGGATGTGCCGAAGTTGCTGCAGGGGATTACGGTCTAGCCTCTTCTGCGGCAACGCTCGCGGCAGCGTCGATTGGGTTCGCGCAGAGGCGCGGAAGACGCGGAGGATCGCGTTGCTAGGGTGCGCTCTATTAGAGTGCGCTTCCCCGGCGGAGGCCGGGGCCCGAGCCGCACGCTTCTTGGTCGCACGCTGCGCTCGATCAGTTAGGCCCTTCCGACTGGCCCCCGGCCTTCGCCGGGGAAGCGGTTTGGGGGAAAAGCGGGAAAGCAATTAGGGGAAGGTGTGGCCCCTACAACCCAAAGCGCATCATCTCTGCGTCCTCCGCGCCTCTGCGCGAACCATTCCACCAACGCCGACACGATCTCGCTAGATCAGTCGCGCCCACTCCGCACACTCGTCGGAGGCGCGCTTGGCGTCGCCGCGATCCGGTCGCTCTCGCTACCGATTCGCCGCTGCGTATCAATCTGCACGATCGCCGCGCCTTTCTTGGGGTCGAACAGCGTCGCGAAAAACATGCCCAGCATCATCGCAGCCCCACCGGCGCGGCCCTTGCGCTTCGCGGCATCCTTCATTGCAGCGTGACCGAATCCTCGCCGTCATGCCGACCGAAAAACTGCATCAGCTGGATGATTAGCTCGGCGCGATCCTCGATTCGCCCCGCCTCGAGCAGCGCTTGCTTCGCCGCCACGTCGAACGGCGCGATCTGCGCGATGCCGTTGACCAGCGCCTCGTCGTCGAGCCGCGTCACCGCATCCCAATCGACCGCATAGCCCTGCGCATCGGCAAAGGCGCGCGATTCGCTCTCGAGCGCCGAGCGGCGCGAGAGCGAGAGGATCTCGGGCTCGCTCGGACCCGGGATCAGCTCGGCCTCGACCTGGCGGAACGCCGTCGTCACGTCGAGTTCGCGCACGATGCGGAACAGCGACAGCCCCTCGAGGATGAGATTGTAGCGCCCGTCCTCGCTCGCCTCGAACTCGGCGATCTTGCCGACGCAGCCGATCTCGAACAGCGGTGGCTTGTCGGGCCGCGCCGGCACGTTGGGGCGCGGCTGGACCATGCCGATCCGCCGGTCACGTGCCATCGCGTCCGAGATCATCGCGCGATAGCGCGGCTCGAAGATGTGCAGCGGGAGATGCATGCCCGGAAACAGCAACGCGCCCGGCAGCGGGAAGATCGAGAGCCGCGTGATCGTCATCCGAACAGGATCGCCGAGAGCTTGCGCCGCTGCGCCGAGACCCACGGATCCTCGAGCCCAACGACCTCGAAGATCTTGAGCAATTGCGTCCGCGCGGCGCCCTCGTTCCATGTCCGGTCCGCCGCGATCATCGCGAGCAGCGTATCGGCCGCCGCATCGCGGTCGCCCGCCGCCATCTGGCCGCCAGCGAGCTCGAAGCGCTTGTCGAAATTCTCGGGGTTGGCCGCAACCTCGGCGGCGAGCGCGGCAAGATCATCGACCGGCTGCACTTCGCGCGCCAGCGCCAGCGCAGTGCGCGCACGCTCGATCTCGGGAAGCTTGGCGATCTCCTCGGGAAGCGCCGCGATCGCCGCCTCGGCCTCGTCGGTCTGCCCCGCGGCGACCAGCGCGCGCACCATGCCCGACAGCACCCCGGGATGCTCGGGCGCCATCTCGCTCAATTGCGCAAACACGCTCACTGCGCGCGCGGCATCGCCTTCGACGAGCACTTGCTCGCCCATCGCGATCAGCGGCTCGAGTTCGGCCTCGAGGCTCGCCGCCTCGCTTTCGAGCGGCAATTGCTTGAGCAGCTGGTCGAGCATCGTCCGCAGCTGCGTCTCGGTGCGCGCGGGCGTCAGGTCGGCGACGAGCTGCCCCTGGAACATCGCATAAACCGTCGGGATCGACTTGATCTGGAACTGCGCGGCGATGAACTGATTCTTGTCGGTGTCGATCTTGGCGAGCAGCACACCCTTGTCGGCATAGGCCGCGGCGACCTTCTCGAGCAGCGGCGTCAGCGCCTTGCAAGGCCCGCACCACTCCGCCCAGAAATCGATCACGACGAGCTTGGTCATCGACGGCTCGACGACATCGCGGCGGAAGCTCTCCACCGCGTCGCGTTCTGCAGCGCTCATTCCCAGGGTGGCCAAGTGTCGCTCCAATCTTGTGTGCTGTGCGCCTTATGTGGGCGCTCAGCGTACGAAGCCAACCCTTTTATCAAACGATCTGCACGCAATCGCGATAAGGGGTTGCCGAGTATGAAAGTCGCTGTTAGAGCCCGCCACCTTACCCGCCCAGTCAACGACTGATTGGGCCGTAAACGCCAGAGCGGGCGTAGCTCAGGGGTAGAGCACAACCTTGCCAAGGTTGGGGTCGAGGGTTCGAATCCCTTCGCCCGCTCCAGTTTTCCTTTAGGGAAGACATGATCACAGGCCTTCGGGCCTGTTTTCGTTTCAGCCTAGATTTTAGATGAACCGGAGGTTTTCGTCCGGCGCGTCAGTAGACAATGTGCGTCGCTCTCTGATGCGCTTACGGCTAGGCCGGCATCGGTTTGGCGTCACGCGGGACGACACAGGGCCGGGCGCGCGCTGGTCGCGGCGAATCAGCAGTTAGTGCGAGACGCGCAGTCGAAATGGGCCTCCCACCACGCCGTGCCGGCCCCAGGCGATGCCGTCGCCTCGTCCTGAGGCAATCGTCGGAGATTGCGGTCTGCCGCGCCTGGTCGTGCCGTTCCGGCCAATCACGGGCATACCACGACGATACGGTGATCGGGACACTGTCGCGTCGCGCCCGTGCAGCCGATCGCGATTGGGGTCGAACGCCCTCCGGCTCGACGGACTAGCGGGCGCTCAATCGCCCCACCTTACCCCAGCGGCACAAACCGCAACGGCAACCCATCCTTCGGTCGCGGGATCGGCCAGGCCTGCCACACATCACCCGCCCCGGCATCGAGCTCAATGCGATAGCGGCTAAGCAGATGCGCGATGAGGATGCGGATCTGCATCGTCGCGAAATGCAGCCCCAGACACATATGTGCGCCGCCGCCAAACGGGACCCACGCATATTTGTGCCGTGCGCGCACCGCATCGGGGGTGAAGCGCAGCGGATCGAAGCGCAGCGGATCGGGCCACAGGTCGGGCATGGTATGCGTATAGGCGACGCTCACGCTCACCGTCGTCCCCGCCGGGATATGAAAGCCGCCGAAATCGAACGGTTTCACCGCGCGGCGCGGCAAGGAGGGGACGGGCGGGATCAGCCGCAGCGATTCCTTGAACGCCATGTCGGTCAGCACCAGCCGATCGAGCTGGCCATACGGCAGCCCGCCTGCATCGTTGCGGCCGAGCTCGGCGATCTCGGCGCGCAGCTTCTCCTGCCATTCGGGGTTCCGCCCGAGCAGCATGACGAGGCTCGTCGCCGACGATGTGATCGTGTCGTGCGCCGCCATCATCAGGAAGTTCATGTGGTCGGCGATCGCATCGGCGGCGAGCGGCTGGCCATCATCGTCGGTCGCGCGGCAGAATTGCGAGAAGAAGTCCTGCCCCGCGCCTGCCCGCCGCGCCGGGATCTCGCGTTCGAACAGGTCGATCAGATAGGCCCGCGCGCGCACGCCCTTGCGCATCTGCGATCCCGGCAGCGGCACGCGGATCGGGGTGATCGAGGCCTGCACCTCATCGACGAACGCCTGGTTGATCCGCGTCGCCTCGGGGCCGAGCGGCATGCCGAGAAAGCTCTCGGCGGCGAGATCGAGCGTCAACTCCTTGATCGCATCATAGAAGCGCATCGGCTGGTTGCCCCAGTCCGCCACGGTGCGCGCGATGCCGATGTCGAGCGTCTCGGCATAATGCCGCATCGGCTCGGGCTTGAACGCGACCGACATCACGCGGCGGTCGGCGCGGTGCTTGTCGAAATCCATCAACATCAACCCGCGCGGGAACAGCAGGTTCAGCAACGGCCCCCAGCCCTGCTCCGACGAGAAGACGCGGTCGCGGTCGAACAGGACGAGTTCGTTGGCCTCGGGACCGATCAAGCTGACGGTCGGCCCGCCAAACGCATTGTTGCGGAACACCGGGCCATAACTGTCGATCATGTGGCGCCCGAAGCGCACCGGATCCTTGAGCATTCGGAAGGTGTTGCCGACAAAGGGCAGCCCGTCCTCGCCGGGAATGTCGCGAATGGCGGTGCTCTTCTGCCGCGGCAGCCAATGCGGATTGGCTTTGAAGGTATGGGCGTAGGGCATCGTCGCGCTCCTGCTTACTGACATCGGTATAAGTAAGGAGTCGAGCGCTGGGAAGAGCTTAGCGCGCCGGCTCCTCGCCGAGCGAGTCGAGCCAGCGGGTGACCAGGCTGGTGCGGCTGCTCGAGATCGCGCCCGCCGGCACGACCACGACCACGATGATCGGCAGCAGCCATTCGAGATCGATCAGCGCCACCAGCAGCAGGACGAGCATCACGCCGATGCTCAGCAGACCCAGCGCGGCGATGCGGCGCTCGCCTGTGGACGACAGCGCAATCACGCGCGGCCCCTTGCGGTCCCAATTCGGCGAGGTTGTCAGCAACCGTCGGCCCTGCGCATCGCGGACCCGGAACAGCGCGGCAACGAGCGGCGCGCCGAGCGCGTCACCCGGCGCGATCAAGTCCGCGCGACGCTGCGGCGGCGCGTCCGGCGCTTGCGTGGCCCAAGTGTCGATCGTGAGGAGCCGCCCGTCGCGCTCGACGATCTTGTAGCGCGGGGGCGGCGGCTTGCTCATCTGCCGCGGTGCGCGCGCCACTCGGCCGCGCTCTGGCCCCACGCGTCGACGCGGTAGCCATCGAGCGGTGCTGGCAAGCGTGTCGGCCCACGGTTGGCCGAGCCCAGCCGCTCGGCGAGCCGGATCGAGCGGATATTATCGGGTGCGATCGTGTGGATCACGTCGCTCCAGCCAAGACTGTCGAACGCAAAGTCGATCGCAGCGACCGCGGCTTCATGCGCATAGCCCTTGCCCGCAAAACCGCTGGCGACGCCCCAGCCGACTTCGGTGCCGGGCCAGCCCTCGGGCTGCCACGGGCCGATCCGCCCGACCCAGGCGCCCGAATCGCGTTCGATCACCGAGAACATCGAGAAGCCGCGCGTCATCCACGCACCGGCGCGCACCGAAAAGTCGCGCCACGCGACCGCGCGTGGCATCGCGCCGCCGAGATGCGCCATCGTCTCGCCATCGGCGGCGAAGGCGGCATAGGCCTCGAAATCCGCGGGCTCGGGGAGCCGCAGGATCAGCCGGTCGGTGAACAGGATCGGCCCGCTCACCACCAGGGTCAGCCGAAGCGCGCCTTCAGCGACATCATAGCGAGCACCGCCTTGGCCGCTTCGCCACCCTTGTCCTTCTCGGACTTGCGCGCGCGCGTGAGCGCCTGCGCTTCGTCCTCGGTGGTGAGGATGCCGTTGCCGATCGCGAGGCCGTCCATCGACAGCGCCATCAGCCCGCGGGCGCTCTCGCCCGCGACGATCTCGAAATGATACGTCTCGCCACGGATCACGACACCCAGCGCTACGAAGCCGTCATACAGCCCGCTTTCGGCCGCGAGCGCGACCGCGCCGGGGATTTCGAGTGCGCCGGGGACGGTGATCGTCTCGTGCTTGTGCCCCGCCGCCTCGATCGCGGCGCGGGCGCCTTCGAGCAGCAGGTCGTTGAGATGGTCGTAGAAGCGCGCTTCGACGATGAGCAATTTGGCCATTATTCGCCCCCAGTACCCGGAATGGCGCGCTCGGCGACGATCGACAGGCCATAGCCTTCGAGGCCGACCAGCGCGTGATGCGTATTGGTGAGCAGCACCATTTCCTCGACGCCAAGCTCGGCGAGGATCTGTGCGCCGACGCCGTAGTCGCGCAATTCCTCGACCTCGGGCGCGCCCGCGCCCTTGCCCTCGCCGCGCAGCTTGATGAAGCGCGTGATGCCATCGGCCATCTGGCGGTTGATCACGACGATCACACCGGTGCCTTCCTCGGCGATCAACTGCATCGACCCCGAGAGCAGGCCCGAACGCTCATTTTCCTCGCCGAACACGTCGACGAAGGTCGACAGCGTGTGCATCCGCACCAGCGTCGGCTTGGTCGGGTCGATCTTGCCCTTGACCAGTGCGATCGTCTCGTCGCCGGTCGCCTTGTTGTGGAAGGTCATCGCCTTCCACGTCCCGCCCCATTTCGACTCGAACGGCATTTCGGCGCGCTTCTCGACGAGATGGTCGTGGCGGCGGCGATACGCGATCAAGTCGCGGATCGTGCCGATCTTGAGATTGTGGAGCTGCGCGAACGAGACGAGATCGTCGAGGCGGCTCATCGTGCCGTCCTCGTTCATGATCTCGCAGATCACGCCCGACGGATTGAGCCCGGCAAGCCGCGAGACGTCGACTGCGGCCTCGGTATGCCCGGCGCGGACGAGCACGCCGCCGTCGCGCGCGACGAGCGGGAAGACGTGGCCCGGGGTGACGATCTCTTCCTTGCCCTTCGACGAATCGATCGCGACCGCGATGGTGCGCGCGCGGTCGGCGGCGGAAATGCCGGTGGTGACGCCGTCGCGCGCCTCGATCGAAGTGGTGAAGGCGGTTTCATGCCGCGTGCCGTTGTGGCGGCTCATCAAGCCGAGGCCGAGCTCGTCGACGCGCTTCTTGGTCATCGCGAGGCAGATCAGCCCGCGACCGTGCTTCGCCATGAAGTTGATCTTCTCTGGCGTCGCCATCTGTGCGGGGATGACGAGATCGCCCTCGTTCTCACGGTCCTCGTCGTCGACCAGGATGAACATCCGGCCGTTCTTGGCCTCGTCGATCAGTTCCTCGGGCGAGGACAGGAACCCATGGCGCAGGCGCGCAACTTCAGGCTTTTGCACGATAATGCTCCATGCGTTGCAGATAGCGGGCGAGGACGTCGATCTCGATATTGACGTGTGCGCCGGAATGAAGATCGCCCAGCGTGGTCATCGCCTGGGTGTGGGGAATGATGTTGATCGCGAAATGCGTCGTTCCGTCGGCCTGGTCGGCGACGCTGTTGACGGTCAGCGAGACGCCGTCGACAGTAATCGATCCCTTGGGTGCGACGAACGGCGCAAGCGCGGCCGGGACGGCGATGACGACCTTCCACGAATCGCCGTCGCTGCTCGTCTCGACGATCGACGCGATGCCGTCGACATGGCCGGTGACGATATGCCCGCCCAGTTCCTCGCCGAGCTTCAGCGCGCGTTCGAGGTTGAGCCGGCGACCGGAGGTCCATTGCGCGGCGGGGGTGCGCGACACGGTTTCCCCTGAAACATCGGCGGCGAACCAGCCCGACGCTCCGGGCGCGGACTTGTCGACGACGGTCAGGCACACGCCCGAACAGGCGATCGAGGCGCCGAGATCGACGTCCCCCATATCATAGCCGGTCGCGACGAAAATGCGCAGATCACCGCGCTCCTCGATCCGATCGATCGTGCCGATGTCGGTAATGATCCCGGTGAACATGGCCTACTCCCTGACGCGCTCGTAA
The DNA here is from genome assembly GCF_004354345.1 of Sphingomonas sp. AAP5. Taxonomy (NCBI): domain Bacteria; kingdom Pseudomonadati; phylum Pseudomonadota; class Alphaproteobacteria; order Sphingomonadales; family Sphingomonadaceae; genus Sphingomonas; species Sphingomonas sp. AAP5. The sequence goes on from NZ_CP037913.1 coordinate 3,278,085, forward strand.
ACCTCGAGCCGGTCGCTGCCAAGGGTGCGCGCGTCGGTCATCGTCCAGCGGCCATGCGCCTCGGAAAGATCGGCGAGGCCGATGTCGGGCAAGGTCCGCCCGCCGCCAACGAGGATCGGCGCGCGATAGAGCAGCAAGCGGTCGACGAGGTCGGCGGCGAGGAAGGCGGCGGCGGTGGTCGGGCCGCCTTCGACGAGCATGGTGTCGATTCCTTCGAGCGTGCCGATCGCGTCTGGAGCCGCGAGATTTTCCCATGGCAACGCGCCGTCGGGCGCGGGATGATGCAGGTCGGACGTGCGCGACAGGATGAAGCGGCGCGGCGACCGGGCCTCGAGCCCGGGCAAGCGCACGTCGAGCGTCGGATCGTCGGCGTCGATCGTCGCGCGTCCGACCAGGATCGCGTCGTGGCGGGTGCGTTCGAGATGCGCGTGTGCGCGCGCCTGCGCCCCGGTGATCCACTGACTCGCGCCCGATCCCAGCGCGGTCGCGCCGTCGAGCGACAGCGCGAGCTTGAGCGTCACGGCGGGCCGGCCGTGCTGGCGTCGCATGAGGAAGCCGACCATCGCCGAGCGCGCGGCGGCGGCGCGCGCACCGAGATCGACCGCGATCCCCGCATCGCGCAACCGCGCCACGCCCGCACCATTGGTGCGCGGATCGGGATCGCCGAGCGCGACCACGACGCGCGCCACGCCCGCGAGTTGCAGGAGATCGCTGCACGCTGGCCCACGCGTCGAGACATGCGCGCAGGGTTCGAGCGTGGTGTAGACGGTTGCGCCGCGCGACTTTTCGCCGGCTTGCGCCAACGCCATCGCCTCGGCATGCGGGCGCCCGCCGGGCTGGGTCCAGCCGCGCCCGACGACGATGCCATCGGCGACGATAACGCAGCCGACATTGGGGTTGGGCGTGGTCCGCCCGCGTCCGCGCTCGCCGAGCGCGAGCGCTGCGCCCATCCAGCGCGTGTCGTCGAAAGCCGTGGCCACGCTCAGATCCCGTAGGCCTTGAGCCCGTCATTGACCTTCTTGAACTGCGCGCGGCGCTCGGCCTCGAGCCGCTTGAGTTCGTTGGCCTGGCGCGTCTGTTCGACGCCGTCGATCTTCTGCTGCGCGATGATCTCGGCATCTGTGCGGTCGGCGCGCCATTGCTGCACATAGATGATGTCGCGGTGATACGGCTTGGGCGGAATCTTCGATTCGTAGATGACGCCGACGACCATCACATAGGTCAGCGCCAGCGCCAGCCCCATGAAGCCGAGCTGATGCGGCCGCCGCGTCACGATATAGGTGCGCATATCGCGCCAGGCGCGCAGCGGGGAAATGTAGCGCAGGAAATTCATCGCCAAGAGATAGGCGCGACAGGGGAGCGATGCCAGCCCTGCCGCGCCCACCCGCTCCGGCTATTCTTCGTCGAGCACGAAGCGGACCGCCATCGTCTGCCACGCCTCGATCGCGACGCCGTCGCGCGTGCCCGGGGTGAAGCGCCATTTCTCGAGCGCGCGCTTGCGCGTCGCCTCGAAGAAGGCGGGGCTCGCCGCGCTGACTTGCTCGACTTGCTTCACGCGCCCGTCGGTACCGATCAGCACGCGCACGACGACGCGCCCCTCGTGCCCGGCAAGGCGCTCGTCGCTCGGATAGGTCGGCTGGAATGCGCCGAGATAGCGCGAGTCGAGTTTCGGGATGGTAATGACCGGCGCAGGCGGTTTGACGATCGTGCCGACATCACCCGTGCCGCCGGGAAACGGCTGAAGCGGCGGCGGATCGATGTGCAAGGCGATCTGTCCGCTCGGGACGCCCGGGGTCACCAGCTTGGTCAGGTCGATCGATTCGGGCGGCGGCTTGAGTGGCTGCGCGACATGCTGGATCTGCGAAACCGGTTTGGGTTCGGGCTTGGGCGGGGGTGGCGGATCGAGCGGGATGTTGGTCGCGGTGATCGTCGGGACGATATCGCGCACGAAATGCGGCGCGGTCAGCGAAAGCCCGAACAGCAACACGCCGCCGGCGCCGAGCGCGAAGGCGACTCCGCCGGGGTTGAGACCATGGCGGTTGGCATAACGATCTGCGTACATCGTCCCGTCTCCATCTGTGCCGTCCGATTCTACGCCGGACATGGAGAGGATGTTACATCATAACATTCTGCCTGCAAGAGACAATATATCCTGTCGCCTCACTCGGGCGACAGACGCGCAATCGCGCGGTCGCGGCCGATCAGCGGGAGGAGCGCCTTCATGTCGGGACCATGCTCGCGGCCGGTCAGCGCACGCCGCAACGGCAGGAACAGCGCCTTGCCGCTGCGTCCGGTCTCGGCCTTCAGCGTGGCGGTCAGCGCGTGCCACGGGTCCCCCGCCCAATCGAGCGACTCGGCGGCCCGCGCGGCGGCGGCGAGAAAGTCGGCATCGGCGGAGTCGCGCTCGGCGACGATCGGACCCTCGATTACGCCCCACCAGTCGGCCGCCTCGGCGATCGTCTGGAGATTGGGCCGCACCGCCGCCCACTCCGCCGCGCCCATCCCGGCGGGAAGCCGGTCGGCGACGTGCGCGAAAGCGAGCTGGTGGACGATCTTGGCGTTCAACCCGGCAAGCTCCGCCTCGTCGAAGCGCGCGGGCGCGCGGCCGAACTTGGCGAAATCGAAGCTCTCGACCAGCGTCGCCGTCTCGACCAGCGGTTCGACCGGCAAGCTCGTCCCGATCCGCGCGAGCAACGCGCGCACCGCCTCGGGTTCGATCCCCACCTCACGGAAATGCGCGACACCGAGCGAGCCCAACCGCTTCGACAATTTACCCTCCGAGCCGACCAGCAGCGCCTCGTGCGCGAAGGCTGGCGGTGCAACGCCCATCGCATCGAACATCTGGAGCTGGAGCGCGGTGTTCGAGACATGGTCCTCGCCGCGCACGACGTGCGTGATGCCCATCTCCATATCGTCGATCGCCGAGGGCAGCATATAGAGCCACGACCCGTCGGCGCGGCGGATGACAGGATCGCTCATCGTCGCGGCATCGAATTTCTGGGGCCCACGGATCAGATCGTCCCACACGATCGGCGCGGCATGATCGAGCTTGAAGCGCCAGTGCGGCTTGACGCCATCAGCCTCGAAGCGCGCCCGCTCGGCGTCGCTCAGCGCGAGCGCGGCGCGGTCGTAGACCGGCGGCAGCCCGCGCCCGGCGGCGATTTTGCGTTTGAGGTCGAGCTCCTGCGCGGTTTCGTACGCCGGGTAGACGCGCCCTGCGTCGCGCAACGCCGCAAAGCGCGCCTCATAGAGCGCAAAGCGCGCCGACTGCCGCTCCTCGCCCGCAATCGCCAGCCCGAGCCAGGCGAGATCGGCGCGGATCGCATCGACAAAGCGCGCTTCGCTGCGCTCGGCATCGGTATCGTCGATCCGCAGCCAGAACTCGCCATCCTGCGCTTGCGCCCACAGCCAATTGTGGAGCGCGGTGCGGATGTTGCCGACGTGCAGCATGCCAGTCGGCGAAGGGGCGAAGCGAGTGCGGATCGTCATGCCACGAGCGGTAGAGGACGCGGCGCCCTCTCGACAAGCCCGCGCATCCATACGCGCTTTGCGGCACTGGTTGCGGCATCGCAGGGCACGCGGTCTCTTTCCCCGAGCCGACGACGCTCCTAAGGAGGCTGCAACTCGGCAAGCGCAAGGGGCGGCCCATATGAAACTTCTCACCGGCAATTCGAACCTGCCGCTCGCGCGCGATGTCGCCGCCTATCTCCAGCTGCCGCTGACCGACGCGCAGGTCCGCCGCTTCGCCGACGAGGAAATTTTCGTCGAGATCCAGGAGAATGTCCGCGGCGAGGACGTCTTCGTGCTGCAATCGACCGGCTATCCGGCAAACGACAATCTGATGGAGCTGCTGATCTGCATCGACGCGCTGAAACGCGCCTCGGCCAAGCGAATCACGGCGGTTATCCCGTATTTCGGCTATGCCCGGCAGGACCGCAAACCGGGGCCGCGCACGCCTATCTCGGCCAAGCTCGTCGCAAATCTGATCACCGTCGCGGGCGCCGATCGCGTGCTTTCGGTCGATCTGCATGCCGGGCAGATCCAGGGCTTTTTCGATATCCCGACCGACAACCTGTTCGCCGCACCCGTGATGTCGGCCGACATCCTGACGCGCTACGGCAATCGCAATTTGATGGTCGTGTCGCCCGACGTCGGCGGCGTGGTGCGCGCGCGTGCGCTCGCCAAGCGGCTCAACAACGCCCCGCTCGCGATCGTCGACAAGCGCCGCGAGCGCGCCGGCGAATCCGAAGTGATGAACATCATCGGTGAGGTCGAGGGGCGCTTCTGCATCCTGATCGACGACATCGTCGATTCGGGCGGCACGCTGTGCAACGCCGCCGCCGCACTCAAGCAGGCGGGCGCAGCCGGCGTCGCCGCATATATCACGCACGGCGTGCTGTCGGGCGGCGCGGTCGCACGAGTCGAAAGCTCGGCGCTCGAGGAATTGGTCATCACCGATTCGCTCGGCAGCCACGACATCGTCGCCTCGGCCAAGAAGATCCGCCATTTGACGATCGCGCCGCTGCTCGCCGAGGCGATTCGCCGGATCGCCGACGAATCGTCGGTGTCGTCGCTGTTCGATTAAATCAGGCGAGCGCGTCCCAGATCAGCTTGACGCCGACCAGCACCATCAGCGCGTAGATCGCGGTGTAGAAGCGCTCGGGCGAGACGCGCCGCACGAGCCAGACGCCGGCAAAGGTCGACGCGATCGCCACGGGCAGCAGCAGCGCTGCGACACCGAGCGTGTCGCGGTCGAACTGGCCGAGCGCCCAATAGGCCGGGACCTTCGCCCAATTGACCGCGGCGAAGAAGATCGCGGTCGTGCCGACGAGCACGTCGCGCGGCAGCCGCCGCGGCAGGACGTAGACCTGGAACGGCGGCTGGCCGGCATGCGCGATCTGGCTGGTAAAGCCCGAGGCGATGCCGAGCAGCGATCCGACCCAACCCGGCGCCTGCGCCGCGACCGCAACCGAACCGCGGCGCTCGCTCCACAATCGGTAGAGCCCGAACAGCACCGAAATCGTCCCGACCAAGGCGAGCACCGCCGCACTCGAGACCTGCGCGGCAAACAAATAGCCGAGCAAAATCCCGATCCCCGCGCCGGGCAGCATCCAGGCGAGGATCGCCGCATCCCAATCGCGCCGGAATGCCCAGACGCCGACGACATCCTGCACGATCAGGATCGGCAGCAGGATCGCCGCCGCGCGCACCGGCGAGATGGCGAGTGCGAGCATCGGTAGCGAAAGCGCGCCAAGACCCGCGAAGCCGCCCTTCGACAGGCCGAGCAGCACCACCGCCGGCACCGCCAGCGCGTAGAAAAGCAGCGGTTCGCTCAATCCGGGATGAGCGTCGTCTGGCCGACCGGCGCGCGCACGCCGGCGCGCTTGCGGCGCTTGAGTTCGGCCTTCAGATCCTCGGGCTTGGGGGCGACGAGAAACCCGAAGCTGACCGAGCCATCCTTGGTTTCGACGACATGGTGCAGCCGATGCGCCTGGATGATCCGCTTCATGTACGCCGACTTGGGCAGATAGCGCGTCGGGATGCGGCGGTGGACGATGATGTCGTGAAAGCCGAAATAGATCGCGCCGTACGCCGCGATTCCCGCGCCGATCCAGGTAAAGCCCTGCCACCAGCCGAGCTGGACGCCGAACACCAGCATCGTGATCGACGGCAATGCGAAGATCACTGCGTACCAGTCGTTCAGCTCCCAATTGCCGGTGCGCGGGCGGTGATGGCTCTCGTGGAGAAACCAGCCGAAGCCGTGCATCACCCAGCGATGCGCAGCATAAGCGAACAGCTCCATCCCGGCGACGGTGGCAAGAAAGAGCAACAGACCAGAGATCAGCGACATGCAGGCGATATAGCGCGCCGCGCGCCCGATAGCGAGTGTTCGCAACTGCGAAGGGGTGGATTCGTACCCCCGTGTGTGCTTAAGCCCCCCGCAAACCCGACCCTTGGAAAGGCACGCGCTCATGAACATCCACGAATATCAGGCCAAGGAACTCCTGGCGAAATTCGGCGTGCCCGTTCCCGCGGGCTTCTCGGCAATGTCGGTCGAGGAAGCAGTTGCAGCATCGGAAAAGCTCCCCGGGCCGCTCTATGTCGTCAAGGCGCAGATCCACGCTGGCGGCCGCGGCAAGGGCAAGTTCAAGGAACTCGGCCCCGACGCCAAGGGCGGTGTCCGCCTCGCCAAGACCGCTGACGAAGTCCGTGCCGCGGCAACCGACATGCTCGGCAACACGCTGGTGACGATCCAGACCGGCGACGCTGGCAAGCAGGTCAACCGCCTCTACGTCACCGACGGCGTCGACATCGCCAAGGAATTCTACCTCGCCCTCCTCGTCAATCGCGCCACCGGCCGCGTGTCGATGGTCGCCTCGACCGAGGGCGGGATGGACATCGAAACCGTCGCGCACGACACGCCCGAGAAGATTCACGCGATCGACATCGACCAGGCAACCGGTTTCATGCCGCACCACGGTCGTGCCGTCGCAGCCGCGCTCGAGCTCAAGGGCGATCTGGCCAAGCAGGCGTCGTTTGTCGCATCGAAGCTGTACGATGCCTTCATGGGCACCGATGCCGAGCAGATCGAGATCAACCCGCTCGCCGTCACCGACGACGGCAAACTGATGGTGCTCGACGCCAAGGTCGGGTTCGATAACAACGCGCTGTTCCGCCACAAGGACCTGATGGAACTGCGCGACGAGACCGAGGAAGATCCCTCCGAGCTCGAAGCGTCGAAGTACGACCTCGCTTACATCAAGCTCGACGGCGACATCGGCTGCATGGTCAACGGTGCCGGCCTCGCGATGGCGACGATGGACATCATCAAGCTCAACGGCATGTTCCCGGCCAACTTCCTCGACGTCGGCGGCGGCGCCAACAAGGAGAAGGTGACGGCCGCGTTCAAGCTGATCCTCGCCGATCCGAACGTGAAGGGCATCCTGGTCAACATCTTCGGCGGCATCATGAAGTGCGACATCATCGCCGAGGGCATCGTCGCCGCGGCGAAGGAAGTGAACCTTTCGGTTCCGCTCGTCGTCCGCCTCGAGGGCACCAATGTCGAGGCCGGCAAGGCGATCCTCGCCAATTCGGGCCTCGCGATCGTCCCGGCCAACGATCTGGGCGATGCCGCCCGCAAGATCGTCGCGGAGGTCAAGGCCGCCGCTTGAGTGGACTGACCAACGCACTTTGCGCTAAAGAAGGGCCCGGACGGAAACGCCGGGCCCTTTTGCGTTGAGGGCGCGTTCGAGTCGGACGAGATGCCGCTACGGCAAGCTTGGCTGGCATACCGGACTTGCGAAAACCGCGCAAAACCGCCATTTGACCACCAGATGCTGCCGAGCAAGAAACTGTCCTGGAAGGAATCCCGATGAGAGTGCTGGTGCCGGTCAAGCGCGTGCTTGATTACAACGTGAAGCCCCGCGTGAAGGCGGATGGAAGCGGAGTCGACCTCGCCAACGTCAAGATGAGCATGAACCCGTTCGACGAGATCGCGGTCGAAGAAGCGATCCGCTTGAAGGACAAGGGCGTGACGGAAATCGTCGTCGTGTCGATTGGCGAGCAGAAGGCGCAGGAAACGCTGCGCACCGCGCTCGCGATGGGCGCCGACCGCGCGATCCTGATCGTCACCGAAGACAAGGTCGAGCCGCTCGGCGTCGCCAAGCTCCTCGCCAAGATCGTCGAGGAAGAAAAGCCCGACCTGGTCATCCTCGGCAAGCAGGCGATCGACGACGACAACAACCAGACCGGCCAGATGCTGGCAGGGCTGCTCGGCGTCGGCCAGGCGACCTTCGCCTCGAAGGTCGAACTCAGCGCCGACAGCGTCACCGTGACGCGCGAAGTCGATGGCGGCTCGGAGACCGAGACGCTGAAGCTCCCCGCGATCATCACCGTCGACCTTCGCCTCAACGAGCCGCGCTACGCTTCGCTGCCCAACATCATGAAGGCGAAGTCGAAGCCGCTCGCACAAAAGACCGCCGCCGATTACGGCGTCGACGTGTCGCCGCGCCTCACCACGCTGAAAGTGGTCGAGCCCGCCAAGCGTTCGGCCGGCATCAAGGTCGCCGACGTCGATGAACTCGTCGCCAAGCTCAAGTCCATGGGAGTCGCAAAGTGAAGACGCTCGTCTGGGTCGAACATGATGGCACGTCCGTAAAGGACGCCACCCTCTCCACCGTCACCGCAGCCTCCAAGCTCGGTGAAGTCCATCTGCTTGTCGCGGGTCACGGCGTCGGTGCAGTCGCCGAGGCGGCCGCCAAGATCGCCGGCGTCGGCAAGGTCCATGTCGCCGACGACGCGGCCTATGCGCATGCGCTCGCCGAGAACGTCGCGCCGCTAGTCGCCAAGCTGATGGAATCGCACGACGCGTTCCTCGTGCCCGCGACGACCAACGGCAAGAACATCGCGCCGCGCGTCGCAGCGCTGCTCGACGTGATGCAGATTTCGGACATCCTGTCGGTCGAGAGTGAGGACACCTTCACGCGTCCGATCTACGCCGGCAACGCGATCGCAACGGTCCAGACCAAGGACGCGAAGAAGGTCATCTCGGTTCGCGGCACCGCGTTCGAGAAGGTCGCCACCGAAGGCGGTTCGGGCACGATCGAAGCGGTCGACACCACCGGTGACGCCGGCGTATCGACGTATGTCGGCTCGGAAATCGCAGCGTCTGAGCGGCCCGAGCTGACCTCGGCCAAGATCATCGTCTCGGGCGGTCGTGCGCTTGGCTCGAGCGAGCAGTTCCACACCTTGATCGATCCGCTCGCCGATAAGCTCGGCGCGGGCGTCGGCGCCTCGCGCGCTGCGGTCGATGCGGGCTATGCACCCAACGACTATCAAGTCGGCCAGACGGGCAAGATCGTTGCCCCCGAAGTCTATGTCGCGGTCGGCATTTCGGGTGCGATCCAGCATCTTGCCGGCATGAAGGACTCGAAGGTGATCGTTGCGATCAACAAGGACGAAGACGCGCCGATCTTCCAGGTCGCTGATTTCGGCCTGGTCGGCGATCTCTTCAAGCTGGTGCCGGAGCTGACCGAGAAGCTCTGAAGCGAAGCGCGAGGGCGACCTCACGTAGCAAGGGGCGGTGCGACCGGGTCGCGCCGCCCCTTTCGTTTGTGCGCTTAGCTCGACAGTTCGAGCCGGTTCCGCCCGGCGTTCTTCGCGCGGTACAAGGCCTCGTCGGCATGGCGCAGGATATGCTGGCGCGAACGCCCCGCGCGGAGCGGTGCCAGCCCGCCGCTGAAGGTGAAGCGGATATCATCGCCGAACCCGGTCGTGACCGACAGATCGGCGACCTCACGCCGCAAACGCTCGCAGATCGCATGCGCCTCTGCCAAGTCGGCGTTCCAGATGATCAGCGCGAACTCCTCGCCGCCGAGCCGCGCGATCAAGTCCTCGGCACGCAGCGAGCGCCGGGCGACATCGACGAAGGTGCACAGCACGCGGTCGCCCGCATCATGGCCGTGGCGATCGTTGACGCGCTTGAAGAAGTCGAGATCGAGCACCGCGCACACGCCGATCCCGCGTCCCGCCGCGACATCGGCGAGGCGCTGATCGAGCGCCACGTCGAACGCGCGGCGATTGACGATCCCCGTCAGCGGATCGGTCTGCGCCGCCTGCGCGAGCGCAGCCTGCAGCTGTTTGTGCCGCGAAATGTCGCGAATCGCGCTCACCGTGCCGACGACCTTGCCATCCTCGTCGGTGATCGCGCGCGTATGGCTTTCGCACCACAGCATCGTCCCGTCAGCCTTGCGCCCGCGATATTCGACGATGAAGGTCGCCGCCGGGTTCGCGAGCGCGTCGCGGATGGTCTTGGTCACGATCGGCAGATCCTCGGACTGCACGAGCGTTCCGGCCGCGATGCCGATCAGGTCGGCCGGTTCATAGCCCGCCAGCGGGAGGATCGAGGCGGAGGCATAATCGATCACGCCCGCGACGGTCTGCGTCAGAATGATATCGGTCGATTTGTCGGTGATCAGGCGATAGCGCGCTTCGCTCGCGCGCAGCGCGACCACCAGTCGCCTGCGCTGGTTGAGCTCGGCCGCGATCAGCAAGGTCATGACGACCGCGGTCGCCAGATAGAATTGCAGGAACAGCACGCGTTCGTACGTGCCGCCGCTGATCATGCGGATCGGGCCGCTCCCGCCGATCGTGAACGTCGCGCCGATCGTCGCGAGGATCACGATCGTGATCGCGCCGCCGATCCGGCCGAAGCGGAACGCCGCGATCATCAGCGGGAGGAGCGGCACGAACAGCAGCGGAAACGTCTCCTGCCCGAAGACGAGCCGCGTCACGACGATCGTCACCAGGATCAGCCCCGCGCCCTCGAGCTTGCGTGCCAAGCGCATACGCGCGATCCCGGCGAACATCTCGCCATTGAGCGCGAGCAGCACGACCGGTGCGAGCGTGAGATTGCCGAGCGCGTGGCCGAGATACCAGCTCAGCCAGTTGGTGGCGAAACCCGTCGGCGTCGCCAGCGCGATCGTCGCCGCGCCGCCGATCCCGGAGACTGCGGGCGCGATCCCGCCCGCCACCGCGATGAACAGGAAGACGCCGCGCAGCGATCCGAGATCGGCCCCGCTGCCGCGGCCGCGCCGCAACAGCCATGCCGCGAGGATCGCTTCGCCGATCGTGCACGCGGTGACGAGTGGCGCATAGCCATAGCCGATCCCGAACTGCCCCGTCGCAACGACGCCCCCGATCATCGCGGCCGTCACCGGCAAGAGCCAGGCGCGGGGCGACCGCACCACCAGTTCGACGATCAGGATCGCGGTGGCGAACCACAAGCAGGCGGGTCCGCCGCCGAAGCGCGTGAAGCGGATCGCCGCAGCGGAGGCCGCAAAAACGAGCATGCCGATCAGCACCGCCCGAATGGCGGACCGAAAGGAGAACGTAACGCGGAACTCGGCCAACATAAGTCAAAGCCTACGCGCTGTGGACCCAAGAAGACACCGGCAATCGCGGCTAAAATCCGGTAAGCAGGCTCTCGACATTGGCACCGAGCGCGTCGAGCGCATAGCCGCCTTCCATCGCGATCACGCAGGGCCAGCCACAGGCCGCAATGTCGCGCGCGAGCACCGTATAATCCGCGCTGGTCAGCTTGAAGTGCGAGATCGGGTCGCCCTCCCACGTGTCCGCGCCGAAGCTCAGCACCAGCAGATCGGGCGCGAATCGCGTGATCGCATCGAGCGCCATGCCTTGCGCGCGGCGGAACGGGTCGAGCGTCGTGCCGTGCGGCAGCGGCAGGTTGAGCGACGCGCCGCGCCCGTCGCCGTCGCCGGTCTCGTCGGCATGGCCCCAATAGAAGGGATAGTCGGTCGCGGGATCGGCATGGATGCTCGCGTAGAACACGTCGCCGCGCTCCCAGAAAATGTCCTGCGTGCCGTTGCCGTGGTGATAATCGATGTCGAGGATCGCGACGCGCCGCGCCCCGGCATCGCGCACCGCCTGTGCGGCGATCGCGGCGGTGTTGAGGTAGCAATAGCCGCCATAATAATCCGCCCCGGCATGATGGCCCGGCGGCCGGCATAAGGCGAAGGCGGCGCGGTCGCCGTCGAGCACCGCGTGCGTCGCGGCGAGCACGCTTTGTGCGCTCCAATAGGCGGCATCCCAGGTCTGCGCGGTGAGCGGGGTCGAGGCGTCGAAACTGTAGCGCCCGATCTGCCCGTCGATCCGATCGAGCTTGAGCGCGCGTCGGCCGACGATTGGCCAGACATAGCCCATCGCGTCGCCGGGCCGCCCCGCCGCCGCCCAGCGCGCGGGGGCTTCGCGCAGGAAAGCGAGATAGTCGGGGGTGTGGACTGCCGCGATCGCCGCCATGCCGTGATCGCGCGGCGCCTCGGCCCCGCCGATCGCCTCCGCGATCCGCTGCGCGCGCGACGGTGTCTCGGCATAAGCGGTAAAGCCGCCATTGTGCAGTTCGCGCGCCGGCGCATGGCCAAGCTGCGCGGGCGAGAAGAAATTACGCATGCGTCCTCCTTACCGGCCAATAGCGCAGGATGAGAAAGCCCGCGATCGCCGAGACGATCGAACCTGCGAGCACGCCGATCTTCACTTCGTCCTGCAAATGCGGGCTGTCAGGGAAGCCGAGCCCGCCGATGAACAAGCTCATCGTGAAGCCGATCCCGGCGATCAACGCGACGCCGTAGAGCTGGATCCAGCGCATCCCCTTGGGGCGCTGCGCGATCCCGAGCCGCTCGGCGAGCGCGACGCCCCCCATGATTCCCGCTTGCTTGCCGAGGAACAGCCCGCCCGCAATGCCGAGCACGAGCGGATCGCCGAGCGTGGCGAGACTCACGCCGCCAAGCGATACACCGGCATTGGCGAGCGCGAACAACGGCACGATGCCGAACGCCACCCACGGGCTCAGCGCATGTTCGAGCCGGTGGAGCGGCGAATGTACGTCGTCGGGCGCGCCGGGCGAGCGCGTGATCGGGATCATCGTCGCGGCGAGCACACCCGCGATCGTCGCATGGACGCCCGACAGCAGGATCAGCCACCACAGCGCGGCAAAGCCGATCAGATATGGCCACAGCGCCCATACGCGGCGCTGCTTCAAGGTGAACATCACCAGCAATACGCCGACCGCACCGCCAAGCGCGATCCAGTCGATGCCGTGGCTGTAGGCGAGCGCGATGATCGCGACCGCGCCGCAATCGTCGACGATCGCGACCGTCGTCAGAAACAGTTTCAGCGCGGGCGGCACGCGGCTGCCGAGCAAGGCAAGCACGCCGATCGCAAAGGCGATGTCGGTCGCCGCCGGGATCGCCCAGCCGGGCTGCAAGTCCGCGGCGCCACCGGTGATCGCGAGATAGACCAAGGCGGGCACCGCCATCCCCGCCGCCGCCGCGATGATCGGCAAGCGCCGCCGCGCCGGGCTCGCCAATTGCCCGTCGATCAGCTCGCGCTTGATCTCGAGCCCGACGAGCAGGAAGAACACCGCCATCAGGCCGTCATTGATCCACAGATGGACCGTCATCGGGCCGATCGCCGGCGCCAGCGTCGGGCCGGTGGCATGGTGGAGCAGCGCGAAATAGGACTCGGCGAGCGGCGAATTGGCGACGATCAGCGCCAGCGCTGCGGTGGCCATCAAGACAATCCCGCCCGCCGCCTCTTGATGCAGAAAGGTGCGGAGCGCCGACCGCACGGTGCGGAACGGCGCAGAGGCTTTGCGCTTGGTCATCGCGCCACCCTATCGCCGCGCCGCACAAAGACCAGCGGGATCGGCCCGCGCCGACCCCGCATGGCCGCAAGTACGCTTAGCGAGCGAGCGCCTCGGCGATCAGTTTGCGCGTATTCTCGACCCCGTAGAGCGCGATGAAGCTCCCCATCCGCGGCCCCTGGCTCGATCCGAGCAGCGTCTCGTACAAGGCCCCGAACCAGGCACGCAGCGGTTCGAAGCCGCCTTCGTTGCCGATCGCATAGACGATGTTCTGCAGATCGACCGCGGAGCTGTCGGCCGGCACCGCGGCGAGCTCACGGTCGAGCCGTTCGAGCGCTGCGACCTCGATCCCCTCGGGCTTGCGGCGCTGGAGCGTCGGCGCGACGTAATCGCGGTTGTACGCCAGCGCATGGCCGATCAGCGCGTCGAGCTCGGGGGTAATCGCGCCCTCGACATAGTTGCTGAGATAGCCGTGGACCTGTTCGGCGGTCGCGCCCGCGCCGAGCACGCCGACGAGATTGAGCAGCAGGCCGAAAGTGACCGGCGGGTTCGTCCCCGGCACGTCGCCGTCATGGATGTGGTGCACCGGATTGCCGAGCTTCTGCTCGACCGGCTGCGCGGCGTAGCTGGCGCGGAACTGGAAATAATCGTCCACCGCGCGCGGGATGACGCCGATATGGAGCTGCTTGGCCTTTTTGGGCTCGCGGTACGCAAAGAACGACAAGCTCTCCTGCGTCCCGTAATCGAGCCACTGCTCGAGCGTCAGGCCATTGCCCTTCGACTTGGAGATCTTCTCGCCCTTTTCGTCGAGGAACATCTCGTAGATCAGCCCCTCGGGCGGGCGACCGCCGAGCACGCGCGCGATCTTGCCCGACTGCACGCCGCTGTCGATCAGATCCTTGCCGTACATCTCGTAATCGACGCCGAGCGCGACCCAGCGCATCGCCCAGTCGACCTTCCACTGCAGCTTGGCCTGGCCACCGAGCACCGATTGCACGAGCACTTCGCCGTCGCTGTCGGTGAAGCGGATCGTGCCCTCCTCGACATTGACCACCTCGACCGGGACCTGGAGCACCACCCCGGTCTTGGGGCTGATCGGCAGGATCGGCGAATAGGTCGCGGCGCGCTCCTTGCGCAGCGTCGGCAGCATCACGCCCATGATCCCGGCGTAATGGCGCAGCACGCCCTTCAGCGCATCGTCGAACACGCCAGCCTCATATTGCGAGGCGGACGAAATGAATTCGTATTCGAACCCGAAGCGATCGAGGAAATCGCGCAGCATCGCATTGTTGTGTGCCGCGAAGCTCTCGAACTTCTCGAACGGATCGGGAATGCGGCTGAGCGGCTTGCCGAGATGCTCGGTCAGCATCGCCTGGTTGGGGACGTTGTCGGGCACCTTGCGCAGGCCGTCCATGTCATCGCTGAACTCGATAAGCCGGGTCGGCGCGTCCGACAGCGTCTGGAACGCGTGGCGCACCATGGTCGTGCGCAGCACTTCGTTGAAGGTGCCGATATGCGGCAGGCCCGAGGGACCATAGCCCGTCTCGAAGATGACGGGCTGGTTGCCCGGCTTGCCATCGGGATAGCGCTTGAGCAGCTTGCGCGCTTCCTCATACGGCCAGGCCTTGGAATCGAATGCGGCGGTGCGGAGGGCTGTGTCGGTCATGATGCTCCCGCGTTTGACGCTTTAGGCGCGCGAGCGCAAATGCTATGCTTGCGCCCATGAACATGCAGCTGCCCCTGACGGAGCCGCACCCCTTGAAGCTTCGTATCGAGGACTTCGAGCTGTTGAACCGCGCGGGCGTGTTCGATGCGTACCACAAGGCCGAATTGATCGAGGGGGTCATCGAGGTCATGAACGGCGAATTCCGTCGACACAGCCGCGTCAAAAGCCAGCTGACGTTCCGCTTGCAGCTCGCGCTGGAAGCGATCGGATCCGATTTCGCGGCATTTTCGGAAGCGACCCTCGCGCTTTCGCCGCACAATCTGCCCGAGCCCGACGTCATTGTCGCGATCGGCGGTTTGGATGATCGTTACTATGAACGCCGCGACATCGCGATCGTGATCGAAGTGGCGGACAGCAGCATTACGCGTGACCTGGGCGCAAAGTGCGCGATGTATGCGCACGAGACTGTCCCGGAATATTGGGTCGTAGCTTTGCAAACAGGCGAGATACATCAATTCTGGAAGCCGCGAGACGGGCGCTTCGGCGATCATCGCGTTGTGCCGCTCGCAGGGGAAGTATGCAGTGCGACGCTGCCGGAACTGACGATCGACGGACGCGGCATTCTATAGGGGCTCGACGCTACCCAAAAAAACGCTTCCCCCGGGCGAAGGCCGGCGCCCAGTCGCGGAACGGCCGCAAGCCGGCACTGCGCCCGAAGACGAGGACCTTCTCTCCTAGGCCCCAGCCTCCGCCGGGGAACCGCAATTTCTGCTAGCGCAGCGAGCAAACCCGCCCCTCCAACGTTGCCATTCCGTTCCCCCTACGCGATATACCCAGCGTGACCGCGCTCCCCTATCCCGCGCTCCATGCGAGCCACAGCGGCATCTGGATCGCCGATGCCGAAGGCACGCGACCGATCGGACGCGGCGAGGCGATCCGCATTGCCGCCGATACTCCAGTCATCCTGCTCAACGCAGCGCTGATCGGGCAGCGGCTCGGCTATGCCGACCTGTCGGGGCTCGACCTGCTCGAACTGTTCGCCTTCCTGTGCCCCGCGCGCTTCATGGTGCCGACGCCGCGCGGCCTAGCGCGCGTTGCAGGGCTGGAAGCGCCGAGCGAGGATGGTGAGATTGCCGCCTTCCTGCGTGACGCCGCGGTCGCGCTGCTCGGCATGACCGAGCCCGGCACCGACTGGCCCGAGCGCGAGGGCGCATGGACCGCGGCGCAGTCGCTGTTCAAACTGCGCTGGACCTGGGCGCCGATCCTCGCGCAGCGGCTCAAGACCCCCGACGTCGCCGAACGCTGGCTGTTCTCGAAACTCGGCGAATGGTCCGAAGGCGCACCGCGCCCGCAACCGCGCACCGTAACGCTCGATGCCGACGAGACCCAGGCGCGGCTTGCGCGACTGACGGGCAGCGCCGCCGAGCAACGCTCAGGCCAACGCGCCTATGCCCAGGCCGCGCGCGAGGCGTTCGCCCCGCGCATGGCGCACGGCGCACCCAACATGGTGCTTGCGGAGGCCGGAACCGGCATCGGCAAGACGCTCGGCTATCTCGCCCCCGCCTCGCTCTGGGCCGAGAAGGCCGATGGCGCGGTGTGGGTATCGACCTTCACCAAGGCGCTGCAACGCCAATTGGGCCATGAAAGCGCACGCCTCTTCCCCGATGCAGCAACCCGCCGCGCGAAAGTGGTGACGCGCAAGGGGCGCGAGAATTACCTCTGCCTGCTCAATCTCGAAGATGCGCTGCAAGGCGGTTTCGCCGGCCGCGCGGCGATCCTCGCGCAACTCGTCGCGCGCTGGGCGGCGTATAGCGCCGATGGCGACATGGTCGGTGGCGATCTGCCCGGCTGGCTCCCCACGCTGTTCCGTCGCAACGGCGCGACCGCGCTGACCGACCGGCGCGGCGAGTGCGTCTATGCCGGCTGCCCGCATTACCGGAAGTGCTTCATCGAAAAGGCCGCGCGCGCCAGCGCCGATGCCGATCTCGTCATCGCCAACCATGCGCTGGTGATGGTCAATGCCGCGCGCGGCCGCGAATCGACGACGCGTCCGACGCGCTACGTGTTCGACGAAGGCCATCATCTGTTCGATGCCGCCGACGCGATGTTCTCGACCGCGCTGACGGGATCCGAGACGATCGAACTCCGCCGCTGGGTGCTCGGCCCCGAATCGGGCGGACGCGGGCGGCGGCGCGGGCTTGCCGCGCGTCTTTCCGACGTGGCGAGCTATGACGAGGGCGGTGCGCGCGCGATCGCCGATGCGGTGGCGGCGGCGCAGGGCCTGGCGAGCGACGGCTGGCTCCAGCGGATCGGCGAAGGCGCGCCGTTCGGCCCGATCGAGACGCTGCTCGCGGCCGTCCGCGGATTGACCTATGCCCGCGCCGAGGCCGAAGGCGACGCGGGCTACGCGCTCGAGACCGAACTCGCCGAGCCCGACCCCGGGCTGGTTGAAGCCGCGGGCCCCGCCGCGCATGCGCTCGATGCGCTCGTCCGGCCACTCGTCGCGCTCGGACGCCGGCTCGAGGCGGTGCTCGAGGAAGGGCCCGACTGGATGGACGGCCAGGCGCGCGCGCGGATCGAAGGTGCTGTCGCCTCGCTCGGCTGGCGCGCCGAGACGGTCGCGGCATGGCTGTCGCTGCTTGCCCGGATCGGCGGGCCGGCCTCGCCCGATTTCGTCGACTGGCTCGCGGTCGACCGCGTCGAGGGGCGCGAATACGATATCGGCCTCCACCGCCACTGGCTCGACCCGACGCGGCCCTTCGCCGAAACCGTACTCAAGCAAGCGCACGGCGTGCTCGTCACCTCGGCGACGCTGCGCGGCGGCGGGACCGATGGCGAGGAAGGCTGGGGCGTCGCCGAGGCACGCACCGGCGCGAACCATCTGCTGCGCGGCGCGAGCCGTTTCGCTGCCACATCGCCGTTCAATTATGCCGACCAGGCCGAGGTGCTGATCGTCACCGATGTCAAGCGCGGCGACATGGGCGCGCTCGCCAACGCTTATGCCAAGCTCGGCGTCGCGAGCGGCGGCGGGATGCTCGGGCTGTTCACCGCAATTCGGCGGCTGCGCGGCGTCCATGCCCGGATCGCCGACCGCCTCGCGCGAGAAGGCCTGCCGCTCTATGCGCAGCATGTCGACCCGATCGACACCGGCACCCTGGTCGACATCTTCCGCGACGATCCCGCCGCCTCGCTGCTCGGCACCGATGCCTTGCGCGACGGGGTCGACGTGCCCGGCCGCTCGCTGCGGCTCGTCGTGCTCGAGGGCGTGCCGTGGCCCAAGCCGACCGTGCTTCACGCCGCTCGGCGGCTCGCCGGAGGCGGCAGCCGCTATGACGACCGGATCGTCCGCGCGCGCATGGCGCAGGCGTTCGGCCGGCTGATCCGCCGCGCCGACGACCACGGGCTGTTCGTCCTGCTTTCCGCGGCGATGCCGTCGCGCCTGCTCACCGCTTTCCCGCCGGGGGTGAAGATCACGCGCTGCACGCTCGACGAAGCGGTTGCGCGTGCGGGAGCGCTTCCCTCCGCCGTGCAAACGGGGCATGAGGCGCGCGAACCCGCCTGACGGAGACTTTAGCATGACCGCCGGCACCAAGACGCTGACGCTGCTCCGCCACGCTAAATCGGGCTGGGACGATCCCGCTTTGCGCGATTACGATCGCGGTCTCAACGCCAAGGGCAAGCGTGCGGCGGCGCTGATCGGTGGCCATCTGCGCAATGCCGCCGGCGCGTTCGACCATGTCGTCGCCTCGCCCGCGGTGCGCGTCGTCGAGACGCTCGAACAGGTCGAGAGCAGCTATGGCCGCACGCTCGCGCCCCATTTTGACCGGCGCATCTACCTCGCCTCGGCAGTGACCTTGCTCGATATCGTCCACGAAGCGCCAGCCGAGGCGGCACACCTCCTGCTCGTCGGGCACAATCCCGGGCTCGAGGATCTCGCGATGCTGCTCGTTCCCGATTCGGACGAACCGTTGCGCGTCGCGCTCGAGGCGAAATATCCCACCGCGACGATCGCCGAGATCAGCTTCGCGGGCGAATGGGCGACGCTTGCCGGCGGGAGCGGACGGCTGACGCGCTTCGTCCGCCCGCGCGATCTCGATCCGACGCTCGGACCCGACGAGGACTGAGCCTCACACCTTCCCGAACAAGCCCTTCAACCCCGCCAGCGCACCCGCAGGCTTGGCCTCTTCCTCGCTGATCACGCCCGCTGCGCGCAACGCCGCCGCGGCATTGGGCCCGCGCGGGAACGGATCGAGCGCAAGCGCCATCGTTTCCGCCGCCGCTTCGCCGAGGTCGATCGCCGCGCCATCATACGGCATCGTATCGAGCGCATCGAGATCGAGCTCGATCTCCTCCTCGGCGGCAGCCTCCTGTTCGGTGACGAAGCGCAACGCGACATCCTCCGACACGCTTTGCGGCAAGGGCTCGTCGGTCACCGAACACGCCTGGACGACCGCCGCGCTGACCGCGCCGCGCGCGACGATCCCCGCCGCATCGCGCTTGACCCGAAACGTCGCCTCGAGCCGGTCGACCGACACCAGACCGAATCGCGCTGCCAGCGCGGCGCGCTCGGCCTCGCTCGCGGTGATCGCGATGCTGCGCTCGCCCTCGCCGATCGTGTCGATCCGCTCCAGCCGCGAAAATTCGGGGGTGCTCATGCAATATCTCCTGCGATCACCGACTCGGTCGGTCGTGCCGCCAGCGCGTCGCGCAGCGCGAACAAGGCGGCCTCGGTATGGGCAATCGCGGCGGCATCGGGCAGGCCGCTGCGGTACAGGTTCCGCGCGAGCGCCGGGTGGAGGTCGCCCGCCGCCAGCCCGTCGCGATACGCGCCGAGCCGCCCGCCGAGCATCCCCATCATCTTGCCGATATGCTTGCCGACGCCGATGTCGCCGACCCCGCTTTCGCGCAATTGCCCGTCCAGATCGGTGACGAAGCGCTCGGTCAGCCGCGCGCTTGCCGGGCCTGCCTCTGGAACGTCCTCGAGCCGCAGCAGCACGAGCGACAGCACCGCCGCGACCATGTCGAACCGGCCGTCGAGCGTGTCGGGAACACCGCCCGATTCATACCAATGCGGCGCGCGTGCCAGCGCGATCACCCGATCATAGAGCAGCATCGCGGTATCGTCGGGCGTCCGCCCCAGCAGCTTCGAAAACCAGCCCAAATCTCTCGTGTCCCTTCGCGCCCTTGTTTGGTCGCCTTTCCCGGCATATTGAGGCTTCGTGTCCGCGGGTGCAATGCGTCGTGGCCAGCTTTGGTGCCTTGGAGAGTGTCGATGAGCCTTAAGTCCGTCCGCCAGTTGACGGCTGCCGCCCTCCTCGCATCGTGCGTGTTCGGGGCGAGCGCCTGCGTGCCGCTCAAGTCGCACCAGGGCTATGTCATCGATGCCGATCTCGTGAACTCGGTCCAGGCCGGCACCGACAACCGTCAGTCGGTGCTCGCGACGCTCGGCAAACCGAGCTTCACTTCCGAGTTCAACCAGGGGGACTGGTATTACGTGTCGCGCGAGACGCGCAATTTCGCGTACAACAACCCCAAGGTCCGCGAGCAGACGACGCTGCGCATCAGCTTCGACGAGAAGGGCAATGTCACCGCGGTGCGCAAATCGGGCGTCGAGCAAGTCGCGTCGATCAGCCCGTCGGGCAAGACCACGCCGACGCTCGGCAAGAAGCGCAGCTTCTTCGACGAACTGTTCGGCAATATCGGAACGGTCGGCGCGGTCGGCGGTGGCCAGGGCGGCCAGAGCAACACCGGTGGCGGTCGCGACACGCCGTAACGCTGCACGCCGTTCCTGACGGATTGCTGACAAGCGCATTCGCATTCCGTTCAGTCGCGCGCTGCCAAAACACGCTCCATGGCCCGGCCGTTCTCTGGCCAGCCGGAATATGGAGGATACAGTGCGTAAACTCATTCTCACCGCTTTGATGGCGGCGACCTTGGTTCCCGTCGCGGCAAGTGCGCAGTCGAACGAAGAGCTGCGACGCGACCGTCGCGACATCCGCCAGGAGCAGCGTGACCTGCAGGACGCGCGGATGCGCGGCGACCGCCGTGACATTCGCGACCAACGCGAGGACGTTCGCGACGCGCGCCAGGAATATCGCGAGGATCTGCGCGATCGCGACCGCGCCTGGGGTCGTGACGACTGGCGTGGCTGGCGCGACCGCAACCCGAACTATTATGCCCGCGGCAATTGGAACGCCCCGTTCCGCTACACCGCGTTCCGTCCGGGCCTGCGCATCGCACCGGCGTATTACGGCGGGCGCTACATCATCGCCGATCCGTGGCGCTATCGCCTGCCGCGCGCCGGCTTTGGCCAGCAATGGGTGCGGCACTATAACGACGTGATCCTCGTCGACACGCGTCGCGGCTATGTCGTCCAGGTGATCCGCGGCTTCTACCGCTAAGACTGTTCGTCACGGGCGGCGGTCGTCTCCGAAAGGGGGCGGCCGTCGTTTTTTCAGCGGATCGTGAAGAGCACCTGATCGACCACGCGTCCGGCGACATCGGTCAACCGCAGCCGGTGGAGCCCCGGCCCGGCGATGATCTGCGGCTGCGAATCGGCGGCGCCTAGATCGGTCTTGTCGAGCCACAGCCGATGCGCCGTCACCGCCCCCGACACGTCGACCGAGAGCCGCTGCCGGTCGGACGGAATGTCGGGATCGATCGCATAGACGCTGCCCGACACCGGATTGGTGATGCGCGGGCGGCGCGATTCGGCGGGCGCGACGGCGATCTGCGTCTGCCCCGTTCCGGCGAGGAAATATTCGGTGCGCGGTTGTTCGATCGCATTCCCGAAGGTGATCGCGCGCGCTTCGATTCCCGTCGGGCGCGGCGGCGGGCTGCCGCGCGTGTCGGCGTTGAGCGCGAGCATGATGTCGCGCCACACCGGCGCCGCGCCGCTGACCCCCGACACCGCACGCATCGAATCGCCCTCGAGATTGCCGACCCAAACGGCAACCGTGTATTCTCGCGTGAAGCCGATGCACCAATTGTCGCGCAGCGCCTTGCTCGTGCCCGTCTTCACCGCCGCCCAGAAGGGCAGATGCAGCGCCGAATCGAGGCCGAAGGTCACCGCGCGGGCATTCGAATCGGCCATCATGTCGGCGACGAGCCACGCCGCCTGCGGTGTCGTAATGGCGTGTGGCGACTCGCGGGGCGCATCGAGCGTCAGCCGCAACGGCGACCAGCGGCCGGCCTGCTCCAGGCTGCGATAGGCCGCGGCCTGTTCGAGCAGCGTGACTTCGGCCGAGCCGAGCGCGAGCGAGAAGCCGTAATAATCACCATCCTCGACCAGCCCGCGATACCCCGTGTCCCACAACCGATCGCGAAACGCGTCGACCCCGACGAGCAGCAAAGTGCGCACCGCGGGTACGTTGAGCGACCCCGCCAGCGCCGCGCGCGCCGACACCGGACCCTTGAACCCGCGATCGTAATTCTGCGGGACATAGAGCCCCGACGCGGTGTCGAGCTGGACCGGCGAATCGTCGAGGATCGAGGCGGGGGTGAGATAGCCCTTCTCGATCGCCTCCGCGTAGAGGAAGGGTTTGAGCGTCGATCCGGCCTGGCGATAGCTGTTCGCGCCGTCGACCGCGGGCGCGGTCGAGGCGCCGCCGATCCCGCCGACATAGGCGAGCACGTCGCCGCTTGCATTGTCGATCACCACCGCCGCGCCGTCACGCGCGCGCGCGCCGCCGAGGCCCTGCAGCTGGCGTTTGAGCGCGACGATCGCCAGGCTCTGGATGCGGCGGTCGAGCGTGGTGGTGACCTTGAGCCCGGGTTTGGTGAGCAAACGGTCGGAGAGATGCGGCGCGAGGCCGGGGTCGAGCTGAAGGCTGCGCGCCGGGCCGAGCATCGACGCCGCCTCGCCCGCAAAGCGCGCGCAATCGCGCTCGTGGCTGACCGCGCAGGCGCGCCGCGCGATGCTCGCGGGGTCGGCCTGCGGATCGGGGAGGAGCGCGGCGAGCAACACCGCGTCGTCGCGCGCGAGCGCGTCGGGCGTCTTGCCGAACAGCCCGAGCGCCGCCGCGCCGATCCCCTGCGCCTCGCCGCGGAAACCGGCGAGGTTGAGATAGGCCTCGAGGATCTCGTCCTTCGACCAATGCGATTCGAGCGCCCAGGCGGCGCGCATCTGGCGGAGCTTGTCCCACAAATGGCGCTGCCCCGGCACCGCGAGATCGGGCGCGAGGAAGCCGGCGACCTGCATCGACAGCGTGCTCGCGCCGCGCGCGCGCGTCCCCTGTGCGCGGTCGCGCGCGACGCCGAGCAAGGCGAGCCAGTCGACGCCGCCATGATGGAAGAAGCGGCGGTCCTCGACGCCGACAATCGTGTCTCGCGTGACGGCGGAAACGTGCGGCAGCGGTGTCCAGGCGAGGCGGCGTGCGGCGAAATCGACGCGCGCGCTGTCGATCAGCGCGCCGTTGCGATCGTAGAGCCACGCCTCGGACGGGCGCCACGCGGCGCGAACCTGCGCATAGCCGGGGAGTGGCGGGGGAAGCGTGGCGTAGTCAATCGCGACGAAGGCGAAGAGCGCGACGACCAGCGCGGTGACGATCGCGCCGGTGCGGGTCTTGAACCCCGCCCACAGGCGTTCGCTTGCCCGGCGCAGGGCAGGGCCCAGGAGCGACGCACGGCGCAAGAGGGTGCTGTACTCGATCAACGCAACGGCCCGCTACTGGGCCCCGGCCTCCGCCGGGGAAGGGAAGGAAAGAAGAAGGAAGATGGGATCAGCGCTGCAGCACCGTCACCGGCGCGAGCGGCAGCTGCGCGCGGATCGCGGGCGAATACATCGCCTCGACCCGGCTCGGCGGCAGGTTGAAGCGCCCCGCCCCGTTCAACCGCAGCATGTACGACGCGCTGAACGCCCCGCGCGGCACCCAGCCATAATAGGCGCGCCACGCATCGTTGCGCTTCTCGACATAGGCGGGAACCACGCCGACCTGCACGTCCCACAGCTTGCCATCGGCATCGCGCGCCTGGAACTTGGCGCCCGGCCCGGCCTGCGCCTGCCCCGCCAAGATCTGCGATTGTCCGCCGAGATCGCCGATGATCGTCGCACCCGCCGGGATCGGATCGTTGATCACCACCCAGTTGCGCTCGGCGCTCGCCTTGACGGTGATCGTCACCTTCACGACGTCGCCGCGCGTCAGCACGCCCTTGGTGCGCGCCTGCACCACCTCGACGTTGCGCTGCATCTCATAGCCAGCGAACAGCGGCTTGGTCAGCGGCACTGCGGCCGAGATCGAGACGTTCGCCCACGGCCCCGCGCCGCCGCTCGACTGCGACAGTTTGAGCGGGGTCAGCACAGCCGGCAGCTGGAAGGTCGCCGTCCGCGCGGTGGCGGCAAGCGGCCAGGCCTTGCTGATCGTCTGCGCGCCCAAGCCCAGCGTCGTGTTCCCGACGATCGCGCTTGCCGGATAGAGCGACGCGAACTTGCGCGCCGCGATCGTGCCCCAGGCGTTGGCGGTGGTCGTATCCCAGCGGCCATGCGACTGGCGCAGCGCGACGCCGACCATCATCTTGGCCGCCTCGTCCTGCCAGCCGGGCCGGCCGAGCGTCGCGATCACCGTCTTGATCGAGGCTTCGTCGCCCGACGACATCAGCCACCACGGCTGGTTGCTGCTGTCCGACAGATCGAGCCGCGTGCCCTCATAGACGATCCGGGTACGCAACTGCGCCTCGCCCGCGGCCTTGAGCGCATTGGCGTTGGCGAGCCCCGCGACATGATCGAGCGCGACGAGATAATCAGCCAGCAGCGCAGTCGGCATTTCCTTGGGTATCATGCTCAACTGCCCGAGCATCGCCGGCGTCGCCGCCCCCGCACGCGCGAGCGCGTTGAAGGCGTAGACGCGCTGGAGCCGGACATCGCCATATTCCTCGTGGCGCAGTCGCCCGTCGAGCACGGCCTTCAGCCCCTCGATCATCTTCGCGCGCGGGCCCTCGGGGATCGGCAGGCCGGCCTCCGACGTCATCGCCAGCACATAGGCGGTGAGCGCCTCGGAGCCCGTCAGGCTGCCCGACGGCCAGTAGCGCAGCAGCCCGTCATCGGCCTGATATGCCGGGATATCGCTCGCGAGCCTTTGCCACAGCGCCGCATCGCCGAGCGCCACCGCGCGCGACAGCTGCTGTTCGAAGCAATTATACGGGTAGCGCGCCATGAAATCGCGCACCCCGGCGAGCGGCGGCGCGAGCGTATCGTCGAGCCGGATATCGACCGTCCCACGCCCCGCGATCGCCCCGATCGGCGGCTGGATCGGGATCGTCGTGTCGCCGCCGACGCGCGCGAGCGTCCCCGCCCACACTTCGAGCGGATAAAGCGGCGTCACCGCCTGATTGACGGTGATCTGGTCGACCGCCTTGCCATCGGCCGAGCGCGCGCTGACGTGCCAGCGCAACGCGTCGAGATTGGCGGGCGCGGTCAGATTCCACGCAACCGGCATCGCGCCGCCCGCCGGGATCGTCACCGTCAGCGGCTTGCCCTGCGCGATCGCAGGCATGAGGTCGACGCTCGCGGTCACCGTCATCGGCTTGTCCGAGCCGTTGCGCAGCGTGAAGCTCGAGGCGTAGAAATCGCCGGTCCGCACCACCGGCGCGATGCCGGCGAAGATCGACAGATCCTGCGCGGTGCGCACGCTCGCCATGCCGGTGCCGTAGAGCTGCGACCCGTCGGTCGCGATCGCCACCAGCTTGAACGAGGAAAGCGCGTCGGACAGCGTCACCGGAATCCGCGCATGGCCATTCTGGTCGAGCGCGACGCGGCCCTTCCACAGGATCACCGGCTGGAAATTCTCGCGGTTGAGCCCCGACGAATCGCCGCCGCCACCGCCGCCGGCCTCGACCGCCTTCTTGCCGTAATGGCGCTTGCCCACGACCTGCGTCTGTGCGGTCGAGGTGAGCACGGCGAGCGGACGCTCGCCCATCACCGCGGTGAGCACGTCCCAGCTGTCGTTGGGCGCGAGCTGGAGCAGCGCTTCGTCGACGGCGGCGAAGGCGACGTCGGCGGTGCGGACCGGCTTGCCGTCTGGCCCGTTCACCTGGACGTCGACTTGCGCGACGTCGCGCGCGGCGTAGCGCGCCTTGTCGGCCTTGACCGCGACCTGGAGCTGGTGCGCTTCCCAGCCGACCTTCACCTTGGCGATGCCGATGCGGTAGCTCGGCTTGGCGAGATCGACCAGCGCGGTCGGCTCCTGCCCCTCGGGTGGATCGCTCGCGAGCCCGACCGAGCGCGCGAGGCCGTGGAGCCAGCTCCAGATTCCGCTCTCGGTACGCCCGCGCACGACCATCACCGAGACGAACACGTCGGGCGCATAGGAGCCCGGCATCTTGACCTCGACCACGGAGTCCGCCCCGCTGAGTTCGGTGACGTAGCTCGCGAGCACGCCCTCGCGCTCGACCGTGACGAGCGCGGTCGCCTGGCGGAACGGCATGCGCACCTGGAAGCGCGCGGTCTCGCCCGCCTTGTAGGCGAGTTTTTCGGGAACGACGTCCATCCGGTCGCCATTGTCGCCGCCGAACCACCAATCGTCCTTGCCGGCGAGCCACACGCTTTGCGTCGCGCGCGCTTCGTTGCCCGCGGCGTCCTTGGTCGTCGCGACCGCATAGACTTCGCCCGAGATGCCGGGGTCGAGCTTGCACGTCGCGAGCCCCTGCGCGTCGGTCGTCGCGCTGCAGGTCTGGCCGAGCTTCTCGGTCTTCATGCGGTTGTCATAGGCATAGAAGCCGCCGATCAGCCGGCGCCGCGCGGTGAGGATCTGCCGGCTGTAGAGCGCGACCGAGATCGCCTGGTTGGCGAGCGGCTTGCCCGCGGTGTCGAGCGTAACGAAGCGCAGCCGCAGATCGTCCTGCTTCATCAGCCAGCCGTCTGTCTTGACGCCCAATTGCACCGCGCTCGGGAAGATCGGGATGCGTTTCGAGGCGGTCAGCACTTCGCCATTGGCGTCCTGATAGTCCATCTCGACGAGCATGTCGGTGACGCCGTCGAGCGTCTGCGGGATCGATATCGTCTGCTTGCCCGTCCCGTCGCCGCCGAGCGTCGAGGGGAGCGTCTGCGTCGGCGGGAGCGTCGCCTGCTCCTCCTCGCCGTCGCCGTTGAGCGGTTTGGTGCCCTCGACGATCGCCTTGCCGCCGAAGCTGTAGCTTTCGTAGCCGTCGGGTGTGCCCTCATGCGCGAAATAGCCGATTCGCATATCGACCGGCAGGTTCGACGCGCCGCCGCCCGAGAGGTAGCCGACGAACAGGTCGAGCGCGAGGCTGATCGGGCGGATCGCGGCGTCCTTCGGGCCGGTGACGGTCGCGCGCATCGTGGGCAACTTGTACTCGTCGACCTTGAACGACTGGCCGGTCTCGATCGTGCGGTTGTCCGCGATCACCGACAGGTCGTAATCGCCCATCGGCGCGCCCGCGGGCGCGGTCCATTCA
Source organism: Sphingomonas sp. AAP5 (assembly GCF_004354345.1). Classification (NCBI taxonomy): domain Bacteria; kingdom Pseudomonadati; phylum Pseudomonadota; class Alphaproteobacteria; order Sphingomonadales; family Sphingomonadaceae; genus Sphingomonas; species Sphingomonas sp. AAP5. The sequence continues at coordinate 3,305,321 of NZ_CP037913.1, forward strand.
CTCTCGCCGATCCCGTTTGCGTCGATCGTCAGCGGCAAGTCGAACTGCGTGTCCGAACCGCGATGCTGCAGCCGCAGCGTCCCCGTCACGCCCGGCGCAAAGCCGAAGCCGCTCGCCACCGAAGTGCGCAGGATGTGCTTCATATGGACCGTCTCGCCCTGCCGGACGAGTGCACGGTCGAACACGGTGTGAAGGAACTCGCCGCGGGCGGAATAGCCATAGGGCAGGTCGAAATCATACGGGCGGATGCCCTTGCCCCAATCGGTCAGCGTGAAGCTGAAATCGTCGCCGGCGCGCGCCGAGACCATCAGCGGGCTCGACCCGCCGTTGCAGGAACCGCCGTAAGCCTCCGGCTCGGGCAGCCCGGGGGGCACGTTGAGCCCGCCATTCTTGTCGGTGATGCCGCGCGCGAGCAATCTGCCGGTGCAGCTGTCGGTGACGTGCACCTCGGCATTGGCGACGGGCTTGCCGGTGTCGAGCGCGGTGACCCAGGCGAGACTCGCCGCGCGGCCCCATTTGAAGTGGACGCTCATGTTGGTGACGAGCGCGGCGGTCGCGACGTAGCGCGGCGCCTTGCGCCCGAGCAATGCCTGGCCGAGCACCGGGCTCGCGAGTTCGACGACATAGAAACCGGGCTTGCCGCCGCCGAGCGGCAGGCCGACGACTTCGAAATCCTTGCCCTTGCCGGGCAGGCCGATCTGCATCGGCGCGCCTTCGCCGCCGAGGATCGACTTGGACCCGGTGTCGTTGATCCGCACTTTCTCCTTGCCGCGCGTTTCCTCGTGACTGGCCTCGTCGTCGGCATGGCCGACGGTGCGCAGCCACTCGGCAATCTTGCCGTCGGAGCCATCGACGCGCAGCGCCTGGCCGCCGATCGTGACGTTGGTGCCCTGCAGCGCGGGCTCGACGTTGCGGACGGTGACGGGCAGCACGCCGCCCTGCTTTGATTCGAGAATGCCGAACGACGCGGCGAATTTGACGAGCGGCGGGGCGGCATCGAAGCGCACGGCGAGCGGGAAGCGCTCGGCATTCGACAGCGGGCGGCCGCTCTCGTCCTTGACGCCCGCCGGGAGCACGACCGTGCCGGTCTGCGCCTGCGGCAGCGGGCTCTTGAAGCCGACCGCGGAAATCGTCGCCTTGGTCTTCGCATCGCCACGCTCGGTATCCGAGCTCGAATCGAACAGCGTCGGCGCCAGCACTTTGCCGTCGGCGGTCTCGATGCGGACCTGCTTGGCAAGCTCGCTCGGCACCGGCGCGGAGAAACGCACCCACGCCTTCTCGACCGGGTTGCACCCCGCGGCGGCGTTGACGCGGGAACATTCGAAGCGCGCGGTGAAGGGTTTGCGGACGGTGAAATCGAAACGCTGGTCGGTGCCCGCGGTCTTGCCGCCGGCGCCGGCGATATTCGCGCCCCACACAAAGGCGACATCGGCGCCGGGCGGCAGCGGGCGGCGGCACTTCAGCGCGGTCACGCCGGCATAGGCCTTCGCTCGATCCGCCGGTGCGGGGATGGCGGCGGGCAAGCCACCGCTTTCGAGAAAGCTGCGGACGTTCCAATTCTCGGTGCCCATCTCGCCGAGCAGCTTGCCCGGCAGATCGGCGGGCAACACGTCGACCGGGATCTTCTCGCCGATCCCCTTGACCGCGCAATAGGCGTTGGCGGCGACCGAGGCGGGGGTGGCGGGCAGATTGGCCGCGACGAGGAAGGTCTGGTCCTCCTCGATCTCGTCCGAATCCCCACCCGGCAGGATCGCGCGCGCGACCGGCCCGCCGGCGTCGACGGTGAACTCGCTCTGGCCCGTCGCGGCATAGCCCGAAACGCTCTTGAGCCCCTTGCGCAGCGCGAATTTGCACGTCGTGCCGCCGGGCAGGCCGCTCGCGAAATCATAGACGAAGGTTTGTGGGTCGACCCAGCGCCCTTGCCCGGAAACCGCGCAGGTCACGTCGAACGGCGCGGCCGCACGCGGATCGCCCAAGGGCACCATCGGCTGGTTGAAGCGCGCGGTAAAACGCTCGATCGCGCCGTCGCCGATACCGGGGGTGGCGAGGATGACCTGCGGGCTCGCATCGCCGAACGCGGCGAACGGGACGCAGACCAAAGCGAGCAAGGCGATTCGGAAACCCAGCTTCATCGCATCTTCCCCCGGAGCCGCTTCGCATCGCCTTATAGGGCGACGCGGCGTGCGAGCACAACGGCGGTCCGTCATAGCGCGGTCCCCTTGATTAAACCACGAACTTGTTGGAAAATCACGAAGAACGACTCGGGAGGGGTGGCTGAAAGGCCAGGGTCGTCGGGGGGAGCCGGTCTTGGGGGCAGGATGGGTCATGTTCGCGATCGATGCGATCGCGCGCGAAACGGTCGTGTTCGCGGCGATCGGTTTCCTCGTCGGCGGCTGTGACGACCTAGCGATCGATATCGGCTGGATCTGGATCACGCTGACTCGCCGCCGCCCCGCTTTGCCGCGGACGCTCGATGCGTATCGGCAAACGCCGCCGCGCCGGATCGCGGTGTTCGTTGCGGCGTGGGACGAGTCGACGGTGATCGGCGCGATGTTGCGCAGCGCGCTCGCGCGGTTCGAGCATGAGGATTACCGCCTGTATGTCGGGACCTACCCAAACGACCGCGCGACGATCGACGCGGTCGCAGCGGTCGCGGCGTGTGATCCGCGCGTACGGCTGGTCATCAACAGCCGCCCCGGACCGACCACCAAAGCCGATTGCCTCAACGCCGTTTGGCGCGCGCTCGAGCGCGACGAAGCGCGTGACGGCGTACCCGTCGCCGCGGTCGTGCTGCATGACGCCGAGGATCTGGTCCACCCCGGCGAACTGCGCGTTTTCGATGCGCTGATCGGGCGCTATGCTGTTGTCCAGCTCCCGGTGCTGCCGTTGGTCGATCGCGGTGCGCCGCTCGTCTCGGGGCACTATGCCGACGAATTCGCCGACGCACACAGCCGGCAAATGGTGGTGCGCCAAGCGCTCGGGGTCGGGCTTCCGCTCGCCGGGGTCGGCTGTGCGATCGAACGCCAGATGCTCGGTCGGATCGCAGCCGCGCGCGACGGTTTGCCGTTCGACGCGGGCTCGATCGTCGAGGATTACGAACTCGGCTTGCTGATCGCCACGCTCGGCGGACGCGGCGTGCTCGCGCGTGTCCGCGCAGATGGCGAGCTCGTTGCGGTCCGCGCCTACTTCCCAGCGACGGTACCGACCGCGGTACGGCAGAAGGCGCGCTGGATGACGGGCATCGCGCTGGCCGGCTGGGACCGGATCGGCTGGGGGCGCGCGCTCGATTGGCGCGACCATTGGATGCGGATGCGCGATCGGCGCGCACCGCTCGCGGTGCTGGTGCTGTTCGTCGCCTATACCGCTTTTATCGCCTGGGGTGTTGCGTTGGTGGCGCACGCGCTCGCCGGACGGGCGGCGGCGCCGCCCTCCGCGGCGATGCTGGCGCTGCTGCACCTGAACGGCGCGTTGTTGGCCTGGCGGCTCGTCTGGCGCGCGGCCGCGACCGGCGCCGCCTATGGCTGGCGCGAAGCGCTATGGTCCCTGCCGCGCGCGCTCGTCAGCAACTATGTCGCGCTGCTCGCGGCGCGGAGCGCCATGACGGCGTATGTCCGATCGTTGCGCGGCACCGGGCTGCGGTGGGACAAGACCAGCCATGTCTTTCCAGGTGCAATCGAACGGACCGAGCCGGGTTCTGAACGTTGAGCGTTCAAGGACGCGGGCGCCCGCTGCGCTTTCTCGGCGTCCTGGCGGTCGGATGGATCGCGGCGCGGCTCGCGATGGTCTGGCCGCAGCCCGCACCGATCGCAGCGCCATCGCTGATCGCGCGCTCGCTCGGGATCAAACGATCGTCGCTGCCGGTGATGCCGATGCCGATGCCGGGAGCGCATCCCGCGGCGAGACGGAGTGCGCACATCGCGACACGCGTGCCGGCACTCCGATATCGGGCGCCCCGATACCGGGCACCGCACAATCCTATCGCAGCGCGGTCGCTCGCCCCCTATCGCCGACCAAGTCCCAACCAGCCGCCGAAGAGCGCCGATGCCCCGCCCGCAGATCGCCTCCTCAGCCACCGCCCCCTGCCCAGCCCCGCCGGCCAAGCTGGTGCCGCGCTCGAGCCCAGGTCGACGGCGCTGATTGCGGGTCTGCCCGACAGTGCCGCTGGCGCGGTGCCAACGCATGCGCCCTCGCGCTGGTCGGGCAGTGCCTGGCTTGCCGCGCGCGGCGGGTCAGGGCTCGCGTCCGGCGCACTTGGCGGACAGCTCGGAGGATCGCAGGCCGGCGCTCGGCTGGTCTATCCGCTCGACCGACACCATCGCATCGCGCTTGTCGGCCGCGTGACGTCGCCACTCGGCAGCGGGTTGCGCGAAGCCTCGGTCGGCGTCGAATGGCAACCGACTCGTCTGCCACTGCGCGTCGTCGCCGAGCACCGCTTCGCACTGGCGGGCGGGCAAGGCGGGCCCGGTGTCGGCGTGGTCGGCGGACTTGGACCGGTGACGGTTTCGCCCGGCATCCGCTTCGAGACCTATGTGCAGGCAGGACTCATCCGGCGCACACAGACCGAGCCGTATGTCGATGGCGCGGCGCGCGTCACGCATCCGATCGCGACCCTTGGCAAAGTCCGCTTCGATCTCGGGGCGGGCGTATGGGGCGGTGCGCAGCGCGGTGCGACGCGGCTCGACATCGGGCCGTCGCTCGGCGTCGCGCTGCCGCTCGGCAAGCAATCGGTGCGGCTCGCGCTCGACTGGCGCGAGCGCATTGCCGGAGGAGCGCGCCCGGGATCGGGCCCGGCGCTGACGCTCGGCAGCGATTTCTGACACGCCGTGCTTTGCGCACGCTCCCTGAGCGGCTAACGCTGGTGGGCAATGGACATCTACCTGCCCATCGCCAATCTTTCGGTAAACGCGCTCGTGATCGTGCTGCTCGGCGGCGGCGTCGGGCTGTTGTCGGGGATGTTCGGCGTCGGCGGCGGGTTCCTCACCACGCCGCTGCTGATCGTCTATGGCATCCCGCCGACCGTCGCCGCCGCCTCGGCCGCGAGCCAGGTGACCGGCGCGAGCGTGTCGGGGGTGTTCGCGCATGTCCGGCGCAAGGGCGTCGATTTCAAGATGGGGGGCTTCCTCGTTGCGGGCGGGCTGGTCGGCGCGGTGTTCGGCGGCTGGATCTTCCGCTTGCTGCAAGCGAGCGGCCAGATCGATACGGTGATCGCGATCGTCTACGTCCTGCTGCTCGGCTCGATCGGCAGCATGATGGCGACCGAATCGTGGGGCGCGATCCGCCGGATGCGCAGCGGCGAGGCGCCCAAGCCGCGTAAACGCCGCCATCATCCGCTCGTCGCGGCACTGCCGATGCGGACGCGCTTCTACCGTTCGGGGCTCTACATCTCGCCCTTCGCGCCATTGTTGCTTGGTTTCGGCGTCGGCATCCTGACGATCCTGCTCGGCGTCGGCGGCGGTTTCATCCTCGTACCCGCGATGCTCTATCTACTTGGCATGACAACGCAGGTGGTGGTCGGCACCTCGCTGTTCCAGACGCTGTTCGTCACCGCGATGGCGACGATGGTGCATGCCACGACGACCAAGGCCGTCGACATCGTGCTCGCCGCCTTGCTGCTGCTCGGATCGGTCGCTGGCGCGCAGATCGGCGCGCGGTTCGCTGCGCGCGTGAAGCCCGAATATCTGCGGCTCGCGCTCGCGGTGATCGTCCTGCTTGTCGCGGGGCGGATCGCGCTCGGGCTCGGCTGGCGGCCCGATGAGATCTATTCGGTCGAGCTGTCGTGAGACGCGGCTGGATCGCGCTGGCCGCCGCGCCGTTGCTGATGGCGCAATCCGCATCGCGGCCCGCCGCGAAGCCCGTGCTCGTCCCCGACGTGTCGCAGCGCGACATCGAGATCCAGTACAGCTTTACCGGCGCCAATTTGCTGCTGTTTGGCGCAATCCTCTATCCCGGCGGCCGCTTGCCCGACGACGACAAGCCGACCGACATCGTCGTGGTGGTCAAGGGGCCGGTCCAATCGATCCTGGTGCGCGAGAAGCAGAAGCTGGCCGGGCTGATATGGGTCAACGCCAGTCGCCTGCGCTATCGCTCGGCACCCAGCTTTTACGCGATTGCCTCGTCCAAGCCGATCGCGCGGATGCTCGATGCGCGGACGCGCGCGATCTACGAGCTTGGGCTGTCGAGCCTGCAGCTTTCGCCGGCCTCGAGCGCGCCACTGCAGGAGCAGGACCGCTTCGCACGCGGACTGGTCGAATTGAAGACGCGCACGGGCCTGTACCTCGAGGCGCCGGGCGCGGTCGAGATCACCGACGGCGTGCTCTATCGCGCACGCGTGACGATCCCCGCGCGCGTGCCGGTCGGGCGGTTCACCGCCGAAACCTTCCTGATCCGCGACGGGCGCGTGCTCGCGGCGGCGACGCGCGATATCGAAATCCGCAAATCGGGCTTCGAGCGCTTCGTCGCGCGATCGGCCGAGCGGCAGTCGGTGCTTTATGGGCTGGCCGCGGTAGCGCTGTCGGTGCTGTTCGGCTGGGGTGCCGGTGTGGTGGCGCGGCGGTTTTAAACCCCGCCGCGCCGCCGCACGCTTTCGTTCAGGCTTCGGCGGTTTCCAGCGCCGGATAGTCGATATACCCCTCGGCGCCCTGGCTGTACCACGTCCGCGGGTTATCCGCGGCGAGCGGCGCGCCGGTGCGCAGACGCTCGGGCAGATCGGGATTGCTGATGAAGGTGCGGCCGAACGCGATCGCATCGGCGACCCCCGAATCGATCGCCGCCTGCGCCTCTTCGACGCTGCGATAGTCTGAGTTGAGCACGAGCGGGTTCGAGAACGCCTCGCGGATTTCGGGCGAGAGCTTGGGAACGTCGGTGCGGCCGAACGTGCCGTCGGGGCCGGGCTCGCGCAGTTCGAGGAAGGCGATGCCGATCTCGTCGAGCGCCTTGGCCGCAGCGACGAACAGCGCCTTGGGATTGCTGTCGTCGACGCCCTGCGAATCGCCATTGGGCGACAGGCGGATCGAGGTGCGATCGGCACCCGCGACGCTGGCGACGCGCTCGGTCACTTCGCGCATCAGACGGATGCGATTCTCGATCGAGCCGCCATAGATGTCATCACGGAAATTGGCGTTGTCGCGCAGGAACTGGTCGATCAGATAGCCGTTCGCGCCGTGGATCTGGACGCCGTCGAACCCAGCGGCCAGCGCATTCTTGGTCGCGAGCTCGTAATCGGCGAGCAGGCGCGGGATCTCGTCGAGCGCGAGCGGACGCGCCGTCTCGAAATCCTGCTTGCCTTCGTAGGTATGCGCTTGGCCCGCCGTCGCAGTGGCCGACGACGACACCGGCTGTCCGCCGATCACCGACGAATGCACCTGGCGCCCCATATGCCACATCTGGACGATGATCCGGCCGCCCGCGGCATGGACCGAATCGGTGACGGGCTTCCACGCTTCGACCTGCTCGTCGGTCCACAGGCCCGGCGCGAACGGCCAGCCAAGGCCTTCCTGGCTGATCCCGGTGGCTTCCGAGATGATCAGGCCGGCGCTGGCGCGCTGCGTGTAATATTCGGCCATCATCTCGGTCGGCACATGCGCCTTGGTGGCGCGGCCGCGCGTCAGCGGGGCCATCAGGATGCGGTTGGGGGCGTGGATCGCACCGAGCTGGATGGGATCGAACAGACTTGGCATGCGGAGTCCTTTTGCTGAGACGCGCCCCAGATAGGAAGCTAGGGGGCAGCATGCACCCGCGTTTGCCGAAAAGAAAATCTGTCGCTGCCGAAACGGCGGTGCTCCCGCTGCTCGCTTTGATCGTTGCCAATGCCGCACTCGCCTTCGGGCCGTGGTTCGTCCGCCTCGCCGATACCGGGCCGATCGCGTCGGCGTTCTGGCGGATCACGCTCGCCGCGCCGATCCTTGCCGGCGCCGCGCTGGCGACGGGCTGGCGACCGCGCGAAGTGCCGCGCGCACTGTGGGGAATCATCGCGATCGGCGGGCTGTGCTTTGCCGCCGATCTCGGCAGCTGGCATCTCGGGATCCTGCGCACGACGCTCGCCAATGCCACGCTGTTCGGCAATTCGGCGACGTTGATGTTCCCACTCTACGGCTTCCTCGTCGCGCGCGCCTGGCCGACGCGGGTCCAGGGCGTGGCGCTTGGGCTCGCGACGATCGGCGCGGGGCTGCTGATGGGGCGGTCGTACCAGCTCGATCCGCGTCATCTCGCGGGCGACCTGCTCTGCCTGACCGCGGGCATCCTCTATACCGGCTATTTCATCCTGATGGCGCGCGCGCGCGCGACGATGGCGCCGCTTCCCGCGCTGGCGCTGTCGACGCTCGCGAGCGTGCTGCCGCTGCTCGCCTTTGCGCTGGTGATGGGCGAGAAGATCCTGCCGACCGACTGGACCCCGCTGATCGGCCTTGCGCTGGTCAGCCAGATCATCGGCCAGGGGCTAATGATCTATGCGCTCGGCCGCTTGCCGCCGCTGACCGTCGGGCTCGGTTTGCTGACGCAGCCGGTGGTCGCAGGGACGATCGGCTGGATCGTCTATGGCGAGCGGCTGGGGCTGCCCGATTTGGTCGGCGCGGTGCTCGTTGCGATCGCACTCGTACTGGTCAGTCGGCGTCCACGCGCCTAGATAGCAGGCATGACAGACTCGATCGCACCAACCGCCTCGCTCGACGACGCGACGCTCGACGAAATCCGCGCCGCGCTGGCGCCTGCCATTGCCAGCAATGCGGGCTTTGACGGCTGGGGCGATGCGGCGCGCGACATGGCCGCCGATGGCGCTGGCGTCGATCGCGACGTCGCGCGGCTCGCCTTTCCCGGCGGTGCGGTCGACATGATCGCGGCGTGGTTCGCACATATCGACTCCAACATGCTGGTGCGCGTTCCGCCCGAAGCGCGCGGCACGATGAAGGTGCGCGAGAAGATCACCGCGCTGGTCGAAGCCCGGCTTGCCGAGACGGCGCCCGATCGCGAAGCGCTGCGCCGCGCGCTCGCCATCCTGGCGCTGCCGCAGAATGCCGCACGTGGGGTCAAGCTCGGCTGGCACGCGGCCGACGTCATCTGGCGCGCCGCGGGCGACACCGCGACCGACTATAATCATTATACCAAGCGCGCGATCCTTGCGGGCGTCTATGCCGCGACCGTCACCGTCTTTATCGACGACCAGAGCGATGGCTATGCCGACACGCGCGCGTTCCTGGCGCGGCGGATCGAAGGGATCCTGCGGTTCGAAACCGCCAAGGCAAAGCTCGTCACCAAGTCCGAGCTCCGCCCCAGCCTGTCGCGTTTCATCGGACGGCTGCGCTACCCTGCGGTGTGATCGCGCTGTTTGCGAGTGCGTCGCAATTAAAGCTGGTGTTGCGGCGTTGTTATTGATAATCGCTCGCAGATGGATATCTTGCGTAGCATGAAGCTTTCCGCTCCTGAGTCGCTCAGCCTCGAGTCGCTGCCGCAACGCCGCCAGGCGACGGTCGCGGCGATCGACTGGACGCATCTCTCGACGCCCGAGGCGCGCCGCTTGCGCGAACTCGGCTTCGACGAAGGCGTCGGTGTCGAAGTCCTCCACCGCGCGAGCCTCGGCAAGGGGCCGATCGCGTGCCGCATCGGCCGCATGACCGTCGCGCTCCGCCGCGCGGTCGCCGGCGCGATCCTCGTCTCGCCCGTCACGCAGTAAGATGACCGCTGCGCCGCTGGTGGCGCTGGTCGGCAATCCGAATGCCGGCAAGAGCGCGCTGTTCAACGCGCTGACCGGCGCCCGGCAGAAGGTCGGCAATTATCCCGGGGTCACAGTCGAGCGCCATTCGGGCAAGCTGACGCTCCCCGATGGCCGCATCGTCGATCTGGTCGACCTGCCCGGCGCCTATAGCCTCGAACCCTCGAGCCCCGACGAGCGCGTGACGCGCGACTTCGTCACCGGTACGCAGGCGGGCGAGCGGCTGCCCGACGCCCTGGTCGTGGTGGTCGACGCGTCGAATCTCGACAACCACCTCCGCTTCACGCTCCAGCTGATCGCGCTCGGTCTGCCGGTCGTGGTCGCGCTCAACATGTTCGATCTTGCCGAGCGCGACGGGCTGACGCTCGATCCGTTGAAGCTCTCGGCCGAACTCGGCGTGCCCGTCGTGCCGACCGTCGCGGTGCGGCGACGCGGGCTCGACGAGTTGAAGATCCTGCTTGGCGGGATCGTCGATGCCGACGCGGCGATCCGGCTGCGCCCGAGCAATCACGCGATCGGCGAGGATATCGTCACGCTGCAACGCCGCGCGCGGAAGATCGCACAAGCGGCGACGGTCGCGGAAGCGCCGGCGCGACGCTGGGGCAATGCGCTCGATGCGGTTGCGCTGCATCCGGTGTTCGGGCTGGTGCTGCTCTTCGCGATCCTGTTCGTGATGTTCCAGGCGGTGTTCTTTGCAGGCGCCGCGCCGGCAGAGGCGATCGCGGGCGTATTCGATGGCGTGTCGGCGCAGATCAAGGACGTGATGCCCGATTCGGTGCTGCGCTCGCTGATCACCGACGGGATCATCGCGGGCGTCGGCGCGGTGGTGAAGTTCCTGCCGCAGATCCTGATCATGTTCTTCTTCATCCTGGTGCTCGAGGCGAGCGGCTACATGGTCCGCGCCGCGTTCCTGATGGACCGCGTGATGGCGAGCGTTGGCCTGTCCGGCCGCGCCTTCATCCCCTTGCTGTCGAGCTTCGCCTGTGCGGTGCCCGGCATCATGTCGACGCGCACGATCGAGGACGAGAAGGACCGTCTCACCACGATTCTCGTCGCGCCGCTGATGACCTGCTCGGCGCGGCTGCCGGTCTATACGCTGGTGATCGGCGCGCTGATCCCCGACACCAAGGTGTTGCCGTTCGTCGGGCTGCAGGGGCTGGTGATGCTCGGGCTCTACGTCATGGGCGTGGTCGGCGCGTTCGTCGTCGCTTTCGTGCTGCGCCGGACCGTGACCAAGGGCGCATCGTCGGGCTTCATGATGGAGATGCCGAAGTACCAGCTGCCGCGGCTGCGCGATCTCGCGATCGGGCTGTGGAGCCGTGCGGAAATCTTCCTCAAGCGCGCCGGCACCACGATCGCCTTCACGACGATCGTGCTGTGGGCGCTGCTGAGCTTTCCCAAACCGCCCGAGGGGAGCCCAGTCTCGGCGGTCAATTATTCGGTCGCGGGACGGATCGCCAATACGATCGAACCCGCTTTCCGTCCGATCGGCTTCAATCGCGACATCGTGCTCGCATTGATTCCGGCGATGGCCGCGCGCGAGGTCGCAGTGGCGGCACTCGGCACCGTCTATGCGATCGACACCGCGGGCGAGCAGAGCGAAACCAAGATGGCGCAGACGCTCCATAAACGCTGGAGCCTGCCGACCGCGCTCGCCTTCCTGATGTGGTTCGTGTTCGCGCCGCAGTGCATCTCGACGATTGCCGTTACCCGGCGCGAGACCAACGGATGGAAGTGGCCCGCCTTCATGGTTGGCTATTTGTTCGCGCTCGCTTACATCGCTGCAGGAGCGGTCTATTGGGCCGCGATCGGATTCGGGCTGTAGCGAGCCCCAGCAGCGGGATTAGGGATATGGCGGGCGGCAGCGTCAACAAGGTGATCATCGTCGGCAATCTCGGGCGCGATCCCGAGAGCAAGTCGTTCCAGAATGGCGGCAAGGTCGTGAACCTGCGCATCGCCACGTCGGAGACGTGGAAGGACAAGAATACCGGCGAGCGCAAGGAACAGACCGAATGGCATTCGGTCGCGATCTTCAACGAAGCGCTCGGCGGCGTCGCCGAGCGCTATCTGCGCAAGGGTTCGAAGGTCTATATCGAGGGCGCGCTCAAGACGCGCAAATGGCAGGATGCCAGCGGTAACGACAAATATTCGACCGAGATCGTGCTCCAGGGCTTCAACGGCGTGCTGACGATGCTCGACGGCGCGCCCGGTTCGGGCGGCGGCGGCGGTGGTGGCGGCCAGCGCGACGATTTCGGCGGGAATGACGATTTCGGCGGCGGTGGTGGCGGCGGCTACGGCGGCGGTCAGCGCAGCGGTGGCGGCGGGGCACGCGGCGGCGCGCCTGCCGGCGGCGGTGGCCAGCGCGGCGGGTTTGCCGACGATCTGGACGACGACGTACCATTCTGAACCGGGAGCGACCTGTCGCGTTGATGTCGGACATGACCCAAACCTCCCAGCCGCCATTGCCGGTTGCACCCGGCTGGCGGATCGACGAGCGCGTGCGCGCTGCGGCGATTGCCGAACACGATATCGAGTCGCTCCGCGACGATGCGGCCTTGCGCCGCATCACCGATTTCGCCGCGGCGTTGTGCGAGGTTCCGGTCGGCCTGGTCAGCATCGTTGAGGCCGAGCGCCAGACCTTCTTGTCGCGCACCGGACTCGATCTGACTGAAACACCCCGCGAAATGTCGTTCTGTGCGTATGCGATGCGCGAGGACGACATCATGGTCATCCCCGACGCGACGCAGGATCCGCGGTTCGCCGACAATCCGCTCGTCATCGATGGACTCGGCATCCGATTCTACGCGGGCGTGCCGCTGGTGCGCGACGACGGCATTCCGCTCGGATCGCTCTGCGTGATCGACACCGTTCCGCGCGCCGGGCTGACCGCGCTGCAGCGCCAGGGCTTGAAGGTGCTTGCCGAGGATGTGCTGCGGCGGCTTGGCGACAGTCGCTCGGCTGCCGCCTCGCGCGCGGCGATCGGCGACAGCGAGGGGCGCTTCCGCACGCTTGCCGACACGATGCCGCAAATGGTGTGGTCGACTCAGCCCGACGGCTTCCACGATTATTACAATGCGCGCTGGTACGAGTTTACCGGAGTCCCCGCCGGATCGACCGATGGCGAGGGTTGGGCGGGCATGTTCCATCCCGACGATCAGGACCGTGCCTGGGCCGTGTGGCAACATTCGCTCGCTACCGGAGAGCCGTACCAGATCGAATACCGCCTGCGCCGCCACGACGGCCAGTATCGCTGGACGCTCGGCCGCGCGCTGCCGATCTTCGACGATACCGGGGCGATCGTCCGCTGGTTCGGCACGTGCACCGACATTCACGAAGCCAAGCTCGCGAGCGAAGAGCGCGAAGTCGTCGCGCAGGAACTCAGCCACCGCATCAAGAACATCTTTGCGGTGATTTCGGGGCTGATCGGCTTTTCGGCCCGCGCAAATCCGGGCTTTGCCACTGTTGCCGATGATTTGCGCGCGCGCGTCATCGCGCTTGGCCGCGCGCATGATTTCGTCCGGCCGCACAGCGCGCAGTCGCGTCCGGTGGCCGATCAGACGAGCCTCCAGGGCCTGCTCGCCGAGCTGTTCGAACCCTATCAGTCGCGCACCGCGTCGCGCATCACGATCAGTGGCGACGACGTCGCGATCGATGACCGTTCGGCCACGCCGATCGCGTTGCTGTTCCATGAGCTTGCCACCAACGCGACCAAATATGGCGCATTGTACAACGATGACGGTGCGATCCTCGTCCACAGCCGCCGCGTCGGTGACCGGATCGTGATCGAGTGGCGCGAGCGTGGCGGGCCGATGGTGCAAGCACCGGCCAAGACCGGTTTCGGCTCGCAGCTGATCGAATTGAGCGCGGTTCGTCAACTTGCCGGGACCGTGGCGCAGCGCTGGGAGCGCAGCGGGCTGGAAGTCGAAATCACGCTGCCGGAAAGCTCGCTCAGCCGGAACTGACGCGCATGGCTAGCCCGGCAGGCCGAGCCGTCACAGCTCAGACGAGCGGAATGAAATCCGCGTGCTCCACCACGTCGAAGTCTGTCGTAGCGGCGGCGGCTGCGGCAAGGATCGCATCGGCGCGGAACGGCTTGCGGACATAGCCGACGGCACCGCTCGGATGGGCGATCTGACCCGGATTTGCCGTTACGAAGATGACCTTCACACCATAGTCGTGTGCGAGCGTCCGCGCCAATTCCGGGCCGGTCGGACCGTCGCGGAGATTGATGTCGACCAGCGCGAAACTGCAGTCCTCGGCGGCATCGAGCGCGCCCGAACGATCCGCGGCAATGGCTTTCACGGCATAGCCCGCGTCCATCAGAATCCGCTCGAGGTCGAGCGCGACGAAAATCTCGTCTTCGACGATGAGGGCAGTGGCGGGCATGACCGTGCGGACCTTGGTTGTGTTACGAAACCAAGTAACCCCGCGTCGGACGCTTTGGTTCCTCGCGCTTATGCCGGTTTGCGCAGCAGGAAGACGGCATGTTCGGCCAGGATGTTGGCCGCTGCGGTCCCGGTACGTTTGTCGCCCGACAGGAACCACGCCCCTTCGACGACGATTCCGCGCTCAGCCACGAAGCTGCGGAAATCGTCGATCGTGACGTGATGGATGTTGGGCGTGTCGTACCAGCGCTCGGGCAAGAGCCGCGTCACTGGCATCCGGCCGCCCCACAGCAGCGACATCCGCACGCGCCAATGCGCGAAGTTCGGGAACGACACGAACGCCTGGCGGCCGACGCGGAGCAGATGATCGAGCACCACATCAGGGCGCTTGGCGGTCTGCAACGTCTGGCTGAGGATCGCGTAATCGAAGCTCGCCTCCGGATATTCGGCGAGATCCACATCGGCATCGCCCTGGATCACCGACAGCCCGCGCGACACTGCGGCCGCGACGTTACCGGCATCGAGCTCGAGCCCACGCGCATCGACGCGCTTGGTGTCGCGCAGCGCGGCCATCAGCGCGCCATCGCCGCAGCCGACGTCGAGGATCCGCGTGCCGGGCGCGACATGCTCGGCGATGATCGCGAGATCGGGGCGGAGCGTCACGAAGCGCGCAATGCTGCCGCGGCCGCCGGGAGGAGCCGCTCCATGAAACGTTCAGGCCGGAGCAGCGGATGGAAGCCGAGTGCCTCATAGACGCCGTGCGCGTCGAGCGTGCCCAAGGCGATCCGGCGGAGCCCCTGATAGTCGGGATGGTCGAGGATCCACTGCACCATCCGGCGACCGAGCCCTTTGCCCCGGCTGGTTTCGTCGATCCACACATCAGCAATCCAGGCGAAAGTCGCGCAATCGGTGATCGCGCGGGCAAAACCCACCTGCACGCCGTCCTCGTACGCGCCGAGGCAATGCGAGCCGGCGATCGCCCGCTCGACCAGCGCGCGCGTGATGCCCGGCGACCAGTAACTCGCGGTCAGCCAGCCATGCACACGCCCGACGTCGAGCCGCATCTTGTCGTCGGAAAGTTCGATCATGCTCTTGTCCTTAAAAATCCATCGACGACGCGGTTCATCTCGGGCGCTTCGAGCAGGAAGGCGTCGTGGCCGTACGGACTCGACAGCTCGACGAAGCTGACCGGCGCGCCGGCGGCGTTGAGCGCATGGACGATCGCGCGCGATTCGGCGGTCGGGTACAACCAATCGGTGTCGAAGCTGACGAGGCAGAACCGCGCCTTGGTCGCGCGGAAGGCGTTGGCGAGCTGCCCGCCATGCTCGCCCGCCAGGTCGAAGTAATCCATCGCCCGCGTAATGTAGAGATACGAGTTGGCGTCGAAGCGATCGACGAAGCTGATCCCCTGATGGCGCAGATAGCTCTCGATCTGGAAATCGGCGTCGAAGCCGAAGCTGATCGCGCCGTCGGGCCGGTCGGGACGCGCCTGCAGCCGGCGGCCGAACTTCTCGGTGAGGCCAGCCTCGGACAGATAGGTGATGTGCGCCGCCATTCGCGCGACCGCGAGCCCCGCCGCGGGCGGATCGCCGGCTTCGTAATAGGCGCCGCCACGCCATTTCGGATCGGCCATCACCGCCTGGCGCCCGACTTCGTGGAAGGCGATGTTCTGCGCGGTGTGGCGCGCGGTCGAGGCGATCACCACGGCGGCGCGGACACGGTCGGGGAAGGTCGCAGGCCAGCTCACCGCCTGCATCCCGCCCATCGACCCGCCGACGACCGCCTGCAGCACCGCAATGCCGAGATGATCGAGCAGCATCGCCTGCGCGCGCACCATGTCGCGGATCGTGATGACGGGAAAGCTCATCCCCCACGGCGCGCCGGTCGCCGGGTTGATCGTCGCGGGGCCCGACGAACCCATGCAGCTCCCCAGCACGTTCGCGCAGACGATGAAGTGCCGCGCGGGGTCGATCGGCTTGCCCGGGCCGACCATCCGCACCCACCAGCCGGGCTTGCCCGTCACCGGATGCGCCGAGGCGACATGCTGGTCGCCCGTCAGCGCGTGGCACAGCAGGATCGCGTTGCTGGCGTCGGCGTTGAGCGTGCCATAGGTCTCGTAGGCGATCTCGACCGGCGAGAGCAGCACCCCGCCATCGAGCCGGAGCGGCCCCGGCAGGCTGACATGGCGGGCTAGCCCGAAACGCGGATCTTCGCTCATGGCCTGCGGTTAGGCCCGCGCAGGGCTCAACTCAAGCGGCGCGCATGCGCGCGCCCCGCGATGATCGTCTGCGCCGCCAGCCGCCCGGTCTGCGCGCTGCCGTTCATATAGCCGGGATAGGCGTCCGACAGATGCTCGCCGGCGAACAGCACCGGACCCGACGGAACCGGCGCCTTCGCCATGCCATCGACCTCGGTCCAGATCAGCCGGCCGAAGCGCGTCAGCTGGCCGGGGCGGAAATTGACATAGGCGCCCATCGACAGCGGATCGCGGTGCCAGGTGCTGCGCCGCGCGAACGCACTCGTCGCTGCGGTGATCCCGGGCAGCCCGGCCTCGGCCTGACCGGCAAAGCGCTTGGCCAGCGCGGCGGGTTCGGGCGTATCGGCCGCCGCGACCTCGGCGCCGCCGAGGAACCACGTCCAGACATCGCCGCTCGCGCCGCGCCCGCGCACGCTGCCGTCCCAGCCGCTGGCGACGCCACCGCGCGGATTGGTCTGCCAGATCTCGCCGCCGCGGCCCATCACCTTGTCCCACGGCCGCGCGCTCATCCCGGCCTGGACCTTCATGTTCACGCCAAGCCCGACCTCGGCGATGAAGCGCGTCCACAGCGGCGGCAGCGGAATGCGGAAATCGATCTTCCGCGTGACCGACGCTGGCGTCGTGACGATGACGTTGGCGGCGTCGACGGTCTTTCCGTCCGAAAAGACGATCCGCACGCCGGGTCCGAACGGGTCGACCCGCGTCACGCGGCGGTTGGTGGTAATGCGTCCGGTCAGCCGCGCCGCCATCGCCGCGATCAGCGCGCTGCTGCCGCCCTCGATCAGATAGCGTTCGTCGCTGCGGCTGAGCACGTCGATCCGCCGCCCTGAGATCGACGGCAGGTTGAAGACCAGCTCGATCGCCGAGGCCTGGCCCGGCTCAGCGCCATATTCGGTCCGCGCGGTCGCTTCCATCAAGCGGCGGACCCACGGATCGGGCATCAGCGCGGCGTGCTTGTCGAGATACGAGGTGAAGCTCATCGCATCGAGCTCGAGTGCGACCTTGGCGTAATTCTGGTCGAGCCGCACCGAATCGGCGTCGATCTGCCCAGCGATCCCGCGCAAGGCACCGGCAAGCTTGCCCTCGGGGACTTCCTTGCCGTCGCTCAGGATGACGGTGCGATGCGGCGCGCCCTTGCGGTCGAGCAGCGACAGACCGAATTCGCGCGCGAGGGTGTGCATGTCGGCATGGTCGGTGTTGACGAGCTGCCCGCCCGCCTCGACCGTCGGCTTGCCGGGTTCGCGCGCGGTGTACATGCGCCCGCCAAGCCGCGTGCGCGCCTCGTAGAGCTGCGCGTCGATTCCGGCCTGTGTCAGGTGCCACAAAGCGGTGAGCCCGGCGATCCCACCGCCGATGATCGCCACCGGGCCGCCGCCCGGCGCGGCGAAGGCGGGACGTGGCAGCGCCGCCGCCGCCCCAGCCGCGCCCAGCGCCAGCAACACCGCACGCCGCGTCTGGCCGGTATCGCCCGCCACCGGCGGGGCGATGCCCGCCTCGCTCAGATTGGCCTGTCGCGCCGCCTCGAGCGCATGCCAGACCGTCTCGCCACCCCGCATTCCCGTCTCCTGCTCGCCGTCTCCTAGCAGGCGCGCGCGACAACGCCAGAGGCGCAAACCTTGCCATGACGCCAGCGATCCGCCATGCGCCGCGCCATGCTGCCCTTCGCCCGCGTCACCATCATCGGGATCGGCCTGATCGGATCCTCGATCGCGCGCGCCACGCGTGCCGCGATGCCAAGCGTCGCGCTGACCGGCTACGACGCCGACGCCGATGTGCGCGCGACCGCCGAGCGGCTCGACATGTTCGACGATGTCGCGAGCAGCAGCGGGGCTGCGGTGATCGACGCCGATCTCGTCATCCTGTGCGTGCCCGTCGGCGCGATGGAAGCCGCCGCGCGCGATTTCGCCGCCGATCTTCCCGCCGACGCCGTCGTCAGCGATGTCGGCAGCTGCAAGGCCGAAGTCGTCCGCGCGCTGACAGCAGCGTTACCGAACGCGACGATCGTGCCGGCGCACCCCGTCGCGGGGACCGAGCGCAGCGGGCCCGAAGCGGGATTCGCGACGCTGTTCCACAAGCGCTGGTGCATCCTGACGCCACCCGAGGGCACCGATGCACTCGCGGTCGAGCGCGTCGCCGAGTTCTGGCGGCGGTTGGGCGCCGAGATCGAGACGATGGCGCCCGATCATCACGACCGCGTGCTCGCGATCACCAGCCATTTGCCGCATCTGATCGCCTATACGATCGTCGGCACCGCGTCGGACATGGAAGAGGTCACGCAGTCCGAGGTGATCAAATATTCGGCGGGCGGCTTTCGCGATTTCACGCGCATCGCGGCGTCGGACCCGACGATGTGGCGCGACGTGTTCCTCGCCAATCGCGAGGCGGTGCTCGACATGCTCCAGCGCTTCTCGGAGGATCTGTCGGCGCTGCAGCGCGCGATTCGCTGGGGCAAGGGCGACGAGCTGTTCGATCTGTTCACCAAGACGCGCGCGGTACGCCGCGGGATCATCGAACAGGGGCAGGATGACCCAGCACCCGATTTCGGGCGGACGCACGAATAGCGGTTTCGACTACCCCTGCCGTCACCCTCGCGAAGGCGAGGGTCCCGCTTCTTCCTCCGAGCGCGGGCCAGGCAGCGGGATCCCCGCTTTCGCGGGGATGACGGGGACTTCAGCCGCGCGGCACATCCAGCGCGTTGATCGCGGCGTGGACGCGGCGCTCGGCTTCCTCGCGCGGCAGCCCCGGCGGGATCGGGTCGCCGAAGCGGAACGTCACCGTTCCCGGCACCTTCGGCCCATGCTTCGGCCACACCAGCCCGCTGTCGATCGCCACCGGCACCACCGGGATCTTGAGCATTTGATACAGCCCGGCGAACCCTGCCCGCAGTTCGGGCTGTTCGCCCGGCTCGACGCGCGTGCCCTCGGGGAAGATCAGGATCGAGCGCTTCGCCGCCAAGGCCGCACGCGCATCGCGCAGCATCCGCCGCAACGCGCCCGCCGACGCCTCGCGATCGACGACGATAACGCCATAGCGCTTCGCCGCCCAGCCCCACACCGGAATGTCGGTCAGTTCCTGCTTCATCACGATCGCGGGGTTGCGCAGCATCCGCCCGAGCTCGAGCGTCTCATACATCGACTGGTGCTTCGCCGCGTACAGCACCGGCGCGCCGCCGAACGCCATGTCGCCGAAGCGCCCACCCTCGATCCGCTGATCGATCCTGAGAATGTGGCGCGTCGTCCAGCCGTGCCAGCGCGTCCAGAAATGCGTGTGCGCGACGAGCGCGCGCCAGCTGATCAGTGCCGAGATCGGCGTCGTCAGCACAATCGGCACCGACCCGCCATAGAATAGCAGCTTGAACAGCAGGTTGCGCAACGCGGTCATGTGGCGGCCCCGATCAGCAACGCGACGCGCCGCACCAGCAATTTGTTATATTCGCCGATCAGCAGCCGATAGCGCGGGCTGCTCGGCACGCCGTCGCCGATCACGCTCGCATCGCCGTCGAGCGCGTTGACCAGTTCGAGCCTGGCGCGTGCGAGGTGCCAGTCCGACGTGACCAGCCGCACCGAGGTGTATTTATGGTCGCGCACCCAGTCCGCGGTTTCCTCGGCGTTCGAGCGCGTATCGACGGCCTCGTGGCCCAGATCGATGCAGCAGCGGAACAGCGCCGGGCTGACGCGATATTCGTGCGCCAGCTCGCCCGGCTTCACTTCGGGCGCGACCCCACTGATCAGCATGCGCTGTCCAGCATGCGCCTTGAGCAATGCCAGCCCGCGGTCGATCCGCCCTGCCCCGCCAGTCAGCACGACGATCGCGTCGGTCTTGGGCCCGTCGAGCGGGGCGGGAATCGTCTTGAGGAAGATCGCAAAGCCGATCGCGTAGAGCAGCGCCAGCACGGCGAGGAAACGCAGGATCATAGATATTTGCCGAGCGTACCGAGCACCGCCTGGCGCGCGGCGAAGGTCGCAAGCAGGGCAAACGCGATCGGCAATCCGGCGAGCACGATCCAGTCGCGCGCACCGAGCGTCAGGCCCGCGAGCAGATCCGAGCCGAGCGCGCGCAATTGCCAGCCGACCACGCCGACCATGACGAAGGCGAGCGCGGTCCCGAGCAACCCGCCGACCAGCGTATCGAGCGCGATCCGGCGCTGGAACAGCCGTGCGACCTGGACGTCGGTCGAGCCCAGCATATGGAGCACCTCGATCGTCGCACGGTGCGTTTCGAGCCCCGCGCGCGCCGCAAGAATCACCACCGCCGCGGTCGCCGCCGCCATCAGCAGGACGAGCCCGCCGGCCAGCCACGTCACCATCGCCATGAAATCGCGCACCGGCGACATCCAGCTTTCATGCCGATCGATCCGCGCCGACGGCGCGACGCGCCGGACCGCAGCGCGCACGCGCGCCACCGCCGCGGCATCCGCCACACCCAGGTCGACATCGATCATCGCGGGGATCGGCAGATCGGGGTCGGCCGCGTCGTTGCCGAGCCAGGGCCGCAGCAGCGTCGCAAGCTTGGCATGATCGACCTCGACCGCGCGCGTCACGTCGCGCGTCGCCTTGAGCGCGGCCAGCGCGCGCGCGGCCTGGTCGATCCGCTTGGCCTCGACCGGCTCGACGATCTGGACGGTGAGCCGCCCGGCAAGTTGGCGATCGAGCAACGCCGCCGCGCCGAGCGTCCCCAGCCCGAGCGCTGCCGCCAACACCGTCAGGAACAGCATGATCGCCATGATCCACGTCATCACCCGCGTACTGTGGCTCTCGTCGAGCAAGCGCCGGTCGGGGGTCGAGGCGATCAACGCGACGCTCATTCGCCGTTCGCGGGCGGCGGGAAGCGCAGCGAGCCGGTCGGATCGAGCAAGCGCCCCTTGTCGAGCCGCATCATGTGCGCGTTCTGGATCCGCCCGAGCAGGTGGAAATCGTGCGTCGCGACGACGACGGTCGTGCCGAGCCGGTTGAGCGAATCGAACAGATGCAGCAACCTCTCGGCCATGTCGGGATCGACGTTGCCGGTCGGCTCGTCGGCGACGAGGATTTCGGGCCGGCCGATCACGGCGCGCGCGATCGCGACGCGCTGCTGCTCGCCGCCCGAAAGCGTTTGCGGCTTGGCGGTGATGCGGTCGCTGAGGCCCACCCAGTCGAGCATTTCGCGCACCGGCGCATCGATATCGCTTTCGGGAACGCCCGAAACACGCAACGGCAGCGCGATATTGTCGAACGCCGAAAGATGCGGCACGAGCCGGAAGTCCTGGAACACCACGCCGATCCGCCGCCGAAACCCCGGCAGCCGCGCGCGCGGCAGCGTCACCGCATCCTCGCCGAACAGCCGGATGTTGCCGCGCGTCGGGCGCTGCGCGAGATAGAGCAACCGCAGCAGCGAGGTCTTGCCCGCGCCCGACGCGCCGGTCAGAAAATAGAACGCGCCACTCGACAGGGTGAAGCTGACATCGGTCAGCGTCTCCTGGCTGGTGCCGTAGCGTAGCCCCACATTCTCGAACTGGACGATATTCGCCATGGTGGCGCGTGTTGCTCGCTTCTGATCGTATGCCCCGTCGCTGCATCGCACGATCCGCCACGCCGCCACAAGCGGGCACGCGTCGCGGCGCTTGCAGCCGATCTGCGAAAGGCGTAGATTTCGCGATACGTTGCCAGCGGTCGGCAACGGGGCCAAAGCCGTATCATGATCCTCGAATGTACCGAGTGCCACACGCGTTACCTCGTTCCCGACACTGCGATCGGGCCCGATGGGCGCACCGTGCGCTGCGCCAGTTGCAAGCATAGCTGGTTCCAGGAGGGCGTTTCCGCCGAGACTGCGGACACGCGCAGCGAAGCGCCCGTCGCCGTCGAAGCCCCGCGAGTCGAAACGCCGGTGGCCGATACGTCGCCGCCCGCCGAGCAGCCTCTACCGGTCGAGCCCGCCGCTCCCAGCTACGACGCCTTTGACCATGCACCACCGTTTCGCGCGCGGCGTAACCCGGCAAAGCGTGCAACCGTCGCTGCGCTCGCCGCGGGCGTCGTGATGCTCGCCGCGTTCGGCGGCATCGTCTATTCGGGCGCCCCCGGGCTCGCGCGCGACCTGTTCCAGCCCAATGCCGGCACCCCGCTCAAGATCGTCAGCAAGCCGATCGACCAGCATGTCTTCAACGGCAACGAGATCTTCGCGGTCAGCGGCACCGTGCTCAACCCGACCGATTCGCCGCAGCCCGTGCCCGACATCCGCGCCGATCTGCGCGATTCGCAACGCCGCATCGTCTTCAGCTGGATGATCCGGCCCGAGGCCAATACGCTCGCGCCGCGCGGCAAGCTCGAATTCAACAGCGCCAAGCTCGACGTGCCGGTCAACGCCAAGGAACTGGTGCTCAGCTTTTCCGGCGAAACCGCGCGCTGACCAGCGCAAAGCGCGCGCCGTGGAGCACGGTCGCGGCGACCATTCCGATTCCCGAGGCATAGACCAGACCGATCGACCCGGCGCCGTGGTGTACCAGCAACCAGCCAGCACCGCCGGTGATGAGGAAGAAGGCGACGATGCTGTTGATCCCCGTCACCACCTGATCGCCGAGCGAACGCAGCGTGTAGACGATCACGACCTGCACCCCGTCGAACAGGATGAACGGCGCCCAGACCGGTAGCATCGCCAGCGCCACGCCGTGGACGCCAGCAGCAGCGGGGAACAGCGCGACGATCGTGCCGCGTCCGAGCACGATCAGGATCGCCAGCACGCCTGTCGCCAGCGCCGCCAGCGCCATCGCGATCAGCGCGCGCGGAATCGCCAGTGCCGGAGTCTCCGCGCCGACCGCATTGCCGGCACGGACCCCGGCGGCCGATCCGAGCCCCAACGCGACGCCGAACACGACATTGTGGACCGCAAAGACGATCTGGAAGGCGTGCGCGGTTACCGCACCGAAATCGGTCGACAGGGCGATCAGGATCGAGAAGCCGGCGAGCTCGAGCCCCGAGGCGAGCGCGGGTACGATCCCAAATCGCGCAAGGCCCCCCGCCCCGCGCAGTGCCGTCGCCCACGCCGCGCCCGAAAGATCTCGCACGCCGCGTTCGCGGGCCTGCGGGACGGTCCACGCCGCGCCCAGCATCGCTGCCGCGCCGAGCGATGACGCCATGGCCGTCGCGAGCGCAGCCCCCACCGCGCCAAGCGCGGGAAAGCCGAGATGCCCGCCCGACCAGGCCCAGGCGAGCAGCGCATTGATCGGTAGCACCGCGAGGTTGACGCCCATTACACGACGCGGTCGCGCAATGCCTTCGAGAAAGAAACTTGCCGCGATCATCGCCAGTTGTGTGGGATAGCAGAGCGCCATCACCCGCACTACGCGCGCCGCCGGATCGACCAGCGCCGGCGCCACGCCGATCGCCGCCAACAACCGCTCGGCGAACAGTCCGAAGCCGAGTGCGCCGCCGAGACCCAGCAACACCGCCAGCACGAGCCCGGCGCGCAACGTCGCCCCCGTCTCGGGCGAATCGTTCGCGCCGTCCGCTCGAGCAGAGAAGACCAGCGTTCCCGACAGCCAGGCGAGCCCGCCGACGATCGTCACGAAGGTCAGCGCACGGCTCGCGCCAAGGGCTGCGACCTGATCGGTGCCGGTCAGCCCGACGACCACAATGTCGGTCACGCTCAGAATCGTCCAGTTGAGGCTCGTCAGCATGACCGGCCACGCAAGCGCGAGAATGCGGCGCGTTTCGTCGAGCAGGGGGCGGTGGCGCGGCATCCCGCGCTGCTACTCTGAACGCAATCGATGCGATAGGCGTTGCACTCCCCGAAAGCCTTTGCTAGGGGCGCTCGCCTACCAGCTGCCGGGTTCGCCCGGCGATGTTACGTGCGGCCGTGGCGGAACTGGTAGACGCGCAACGTTGAGGTCGTTGTGGGCGAAAGCCCGTGGAAGTTCGAGTCTTCTCGGCCGCACCACTTTTTCTAGAAATCGCTGCCACGCACGGGACACCGTGACGTGGCGGTCGATCCTTTCGGCTAAGTCCCATGGATTCTACGGCCTCTTGCGGATCGTACCGACTGGCGTAGCGTTGTCTCCGAACCGGACGTACCGCCGGCCCTGTGAAAGCCTCGCTTGCCTAGCACCGCTCATATCATCGCGATCGGCACCGCCGTTCCGAATCACGACATTCATCATGCCTTTATCGACTGGGCGCGTGCGCGTTTGCCCGATTCGCGCTCGGCGAAGATCTTCGACCGGATGGCGGGGCGCGCCGGTATCGGGCATCGTTGGTCGGTGCTGCCGATCGGGGACGATGGCGGGTCGCCCGTCGCTATGGGTGGCTTCTACGCGCGCGATCTGCTGCCCGGCACTGCAGAACGCATGCAACTCTACGCGCAATACGCCCCTGCGCTCAGCCTCGCCGCGATCGATGCGCTACGGGCCCAAGTCCCGCTCGACGGCATCACCCACCTGGTCGTCGCGAGCTGCACCGGCTTCGTCGCCCCCGGGATCGACCAGATCGTTGCCGCGCGACTCGGGCTCGATCCGTCGGTCGAGCGGCTGCTGGTCGGGTTCATGGGCTGCTACGCCGCTGTCGCGGCCTTGCGCAGCGCGCGCCACATCGTGCGCTCGGATCCCGCTGCGCGCGTGCTTGTCATCTGCGTCGAGCTCTCGACTCTTCATCTTCAGGATACGCCTGCGCTCGAGCCCCTGCTCGCAATGCTGCAATTCGGTGATGGCGCGGCCGCAGCATTGGTCACCGCCCAGCCGCAAGGTCTCGCGCTTGGCCAGCCCTTCGCAACCACCCTCCCCGATTCGGCAGAGCTCATTCGCTGGGACATTACCGATCGCGGCTTTGCGATGCATCTGTCGGGCGAAGTCCCGGCGCGTATCGCCGCCGGATTGAGCGACCCAGTCTTCGCCGCCGCCGCGACCGGGGGGCGCGCACCCGCCGATATCGATGGCTGGGCGATCCACGCGGGGGGTCGCTCGATCCTCGATGCGGTCGAGACGAGCCTTGCCTTGCCCGCCGATGCGCTGACGGAATCGCGCGGCGTGCTCGCCGACAATGGCAACATGTCGTCAGCGACGTTGATGTTTGTGCTCGCGCGTTTGCTCGCCGGGCCACCGATTCGTGAAGGCGTAGCGCTCGCGTTCGGCCCCGGCCTCGCCGCCGAAGGGTTCGGCTTTCGGAGCGCCGCATGATGCTCGAGCGGCGCGCCATCGCCGAAGAGCTGATGGATGCCGATGATTTGGCGCCCGACATCTATGCCGCGGTCGTCGGCGATCTTGCCAAGGTGAACGTCGTGACGATGGCGGCGCGACCGACACTCGACTTCCTGCGCCGCGGAACCAAGGGGCGCCCCCACCTCAAGCTGCTCGACGTCGGCTTCGGCGATGGCGACATGCTGCGGCGAATCGCGCGCTGGGCAGCGCGGCGCGGAATTGCGGCCGACCTTGTCGGTGTCGACCTCAACCCGCGCAGTGCGCTTGCCGCGGCTGCCCACACGCCGGCCGATCTGCCCATTCGCTACGTGAGCGGCGACTATGCCGATCTTGCCGGGCAAGGCTGGGATTTCGTCGTGTCGAGCCTCGTGGCGCATCATATGGACCACGATCAGCTGATCGCCTTCCTGCGCTTCATGGCGGTGGAGAGCGCGCGCGGCTGGCTGGTCAACGATCTCCACCGCCACGGCTTCGCCTATCGGGGATTCCCCCTGCTCGCGACGCTCGCGCGCTGGCACCGAATCGTCCGGCACGACGGCACACTGTCGATCGCTCGCTCGTATCGCCCGGCGGAATGGCCCCCGATCCTCGCCGAAGCCGGCGTCTCCGCGCGTGTCTATCGCGCCTTCCCGTTTCGGTTATGCGTCGAACACCTGCGCTGATCCTCGGCGGCGGCCCCGCGGGCGCGAGCGCCGCGATCGTGCTTGCGCGCGCTGGAGCGCCGCATTTGCTCGTCGAGCGAACCCGCGAGACGGGCGATGCGATCTGCGGCGGTTTCCTGAGCTGGCGCACCCTCGAATCCCTCGCACGGCTCGGCGTTGCCCCGGACGCGCTCGGTCCCGCGCGCGTGACCACGGTGCGCGTGCTTTCGGGCAGCCGCGTCATCGAGACACGTCTCCCACGCCCGGCGCATGGCGTGTCGCGGCATTTGCTCGACACGGTAATGCTGAAGCGCGCGATCGACGCTGGCTCGGCGGTCGAGCGCGGGGTGACCGTGCGCGGCGTCGATGGCTTGACGGCACGGCTCGACGACGGTGCGGATCTCGCCGCCGACACGCTGTTCCTCGCCAGCGGCAAGCATGACGTCCGCGGCGCGGCACGCCCGGCTGCGGCGCGTGGCAGCGATCCCGTACTCGGCTTGCGCGTGCGTATTCCCGCGGCGCCCGGGCTCGACGCGCTGATCGGCGAGTCGATCGAACTCCATCTGTTCGACCGCGGCTATGTCGGCATCGTCCGGCAGGAGGATGGCAGCGCCAATTGCTGCCTCGCGGTCCACCGCTCGGCGTTGATCGAAGCGGGCAGCCCCGCCGCCTTGCTCGACCAGCTCGGGCGCGACCATCCGCGGCTCGGCGAACGCTTCGCGTATCGCAGCGGCAGCGAAGCGATCGATGCGATCGCCAACGTTCCCTATGGCTGGCGCGCGCTCCACGGCGCGCAGGGGCTGTTCCGGCTCGGCGACCAGGCTGGCGTCATCCCGTCGCTCGCCGGCGAGGGCATGGGCATCGCGATCGCCAGTGGCATTCGCGCAGGCCATGCCTATCTAGGGGGCGGTGCGGCAGCTGCCCCCGGCTTTCAGCAGGGATTTGCGCGCGCCACCGCCAGACCGATCCGTCTTGCCGGGCTCGTCCGCGACGCCGCCGAGCGCCCGGCCCTCACCGGGTTCGCGCTTCCGCTGCTGCGGCAGATCCCGGGACTGATCGAGATTATCGCCTCTTTGACCCGGATCGGCCATTCCCGGCTTGACCGGACGCCCAGCTAATTGGAAAAACCTCCGCATGGATCACATCACCCTGTCCGAAACGGAGTGGCGCAAGAAGTTGAGCCCCGAGGCCTATCACGTGCTGCGCGAAGCCGGCACGGAGCGCGCCTTTTCCGGCCGTTACGACAACAACAAGGCTGATGGCATCTATCGCTGCGGCGGATGCGCACTGCCGTTGTTCGATTCGGCCGACAAATATGATTCGGGATCGGGCTGGCCGAGCTTCACCCAGCCGATCGCGCCCGAGCACGTCATCGAGCATAGCGATGTCAGCCACGGCATGGTTCGCACCGAAGCGCGCTGCGCCCGCTGCGACGGCCATCTCGGCCATGTCTTCCCCGACGGCCCGCCGCCGACCGGACTGCGCTATTGCATGAACTCGCTCAGCCTCGACTTTCGCGCCCGGGAGAGTGCCGGCAGCGACGAGATGAAGGACTAAGCTAGCCGGCTACGGCTTGTCGGGGTGCCCGGCAAAGCCTAACGCTACGCTGCTTCATGGCCCGCTCATCCGCTCCTTCGCCCCGCTCCAAACGCGCGCCTGCCTGGCGCCGTTGGAGCGTCTTTGTTCTCCAGCTTGGCGCGGGGTTCGCGGTACTCGCGGCGATCGTGCTCGCGATCACCGTCTATGTGTCGGAAGGGCAGTTGCCGAGTTTCGATGCGTTGAAATCGTCGCCCAACGGCCAGATGATCCGCGTCCACGCCGCCGACGGCACGGTGATCGTGTCGATGGGGCCGAGCTATGGCGAATGGCTGCCGTATGACCGCATCCCCAAGGTGATGCGCGACGCGATGATTTCGGTCGAGGATCGTCGCTTCCGCTCGCATATCGGGGTCGACCCGATCGGCATGGTGCGCTCGATCCAGGTTCGCATCGAGCGCGGGCATTGGCGCCAGGGCGGATCGACGATCACGCAGCAGATTGCGCGCAACATCTTCCTCAATTCGAACAAGCAATGGGGCCGCAAGGTCCGCGAGGGAATCCTCGCGCTCGCGCTCGAACGCAAGTTCAGCAAGGACGAGGTGCTCGAGCTCTACCTCAACAAGGTTTATTTCGGCGGCGGCGCGTACGGGATCGATGCCGCATCGCGCAAATTCTTCGGGCACGGCGCCGATCATCTCAGCCTGACCGAGGCGGCGGTGATCGCGGGGCTCGTCAAGGCGCCTTCCAATTACTCTCCGACCGCCGATATCGCGGCCGCGCGCGGTCGCGCCGGGGTCGTGCTCAAGCTGATGCAGGAAACCGGCGTGATCACGCCGGCGCAAGCCGACGAGGCCGAGATCGACAAGGTCGCCTTCGTGCCCGAGGCGCGGCAGAACAGCGTGCGCTATTTCACGGACTGGGCGCTTCCGCAGCTCGAAATGCTGATCGACGAGACGCAGCGTCCGCTCGAAGTATGGACCACGCTCGATCTCAACATGCAGCGCGCCGCCGATGCCGCGATCCAGCAGAACGCCCCGCGCGGCGCGCAAGGTGCGCTCGTCGCGATCGACCGCGATGGGGCGGTGCGCGCGATGGTCGGCGGGACAGATTATGTCAGCTCGATCTACAATCGCGCGACGCAGGCGATCCGGCAGCCCGGATCGGCGTTCAAGCTGTTCGTCTATCTCGCCGCGCTCGAGGCCGGGCATAAGCCTGAGGATTCGATCGTCGACGAGCCGATCACGATCGATGGCTGGAGCCCTCGCAACGATTCGCGCCGTAACAGCGGTGCAGTCAGCTTGCGCACGGCGTTCGCATATTCGCTCAACACCGTCGCCGCCAAGCTCGGCCAGGAAGTCGGCTTCTCGACCGTCGCCGACATGGCACGGCGCTTCGGCATCACCACCAAGGTCAACACGCATCCCTCGATGGTGCTTGGCACCTCCGAGGTCCGTTTGCTCGACATGACGCGCGCTTTTGCCAGTGTCGGCAACAAGGGCGTCGCGGTCACGCCGTACGGCATCACCAAGGTGACCGCCTCGGGCGAGACGATCTACGCGCAATCGGTCGATACCAGTCATGTGCTGGTCGCGCCCTATGTCGCTGCCGAAATGACCGACCTGCTCCAGACGACGGTCAATACCGGCACCGGCAAGGCTGCCCAGATCGGACGCCCGGTCGCGGGCAAGACCGGGACGACGACGTCGAGCAAGGATGGCTGGTTCCTCGGCTTCTCGAGCGGCCTCACCACCGGTGTGTGGATGGGGCGTGACGATGCCAAGCCGATCGCCGGGCTCCACGGCGGGACGGCGCCGGCCAAGGCGTTCGCTGCGTTCATGCGGACCGCGGTCGCATCGCGCCCGGTCGAACAGTTCGATACCAAGGTGACGCTGCCCGAATATCAGCTCGAACCCGACCAGGAATCGTATTTCGGCGAGGCGGATAACGGCCTGTTCGTCGACGAGAACGGCAATCCAGTCGATTCAGGACGCGCGACGACGGCTGAGCCGCAAGTCGATGCCGACGGCAATCCGATCGTGCCGCGCAGTGCCGATCCGCGCATCACTCGCGGGTCAGATACCCAGCCGCAGACCGAGCAGAATCGCCCGGACGATACCCAGCGGCTCGATCAGGGCTGGCTCGACCATGTCCTCGGACGCGATGCCCCCCGCCCTGCCCCCAATCCGAATCGTGTCCCGCGCGATCGACCAGCGATGACGCCGCCCGACCGCTACGACGACCGTCAGGATTCGCGGCCGACCCAGTGAAGCGCCGCGCCGTTGGCGCGCAGCCAGCGGCGCGATTCGTCGGGATCGCGTTCGTCGAGCATTTCGAGCACGCGGTAAAAGCGCGCGCTATGGTCCATGTGCAGCCGATGCGCGACTTCGTGCGCGACGGTCGATCGGCGGACGAAGTCTGGCATCAGGATCAACCGCCAGCTGTAACGGATTGTCCCCGACGAGGCGCAGCTTCCCCAGCGCGTCTTGGGATCGCCAACCGCGACCTTGGTGACGGTAACGCCTGCCCAATCAGCGAATTCGTCGGTCTCCGCGCTCAACACCCGTAGCGCTTCGCGCTTGAGCCAAGTCGCGATCCGGCGCGACACGCCATCGCGCGTGCCCCCGCAGAGCAAAGTATCGCCGACGCGCTTCACCGTACGGGATGCGCTCGGCTCCCAGGCGATCGTCAGGCAAGCGTCGCCGAACGGGATAGTCCCACCGGGTTCGAACGGCTGCGCTTGTGGCAAGCGCGCGCGTTGCTCGGCGATCCACCCGGCCTTTTCCTCGGCCCAGGCGAGCGCCTTCTTGAGCGGCGCGCGCGGCGGCAAGACCAAGCGTACGCGGCCGGTCGCGCTATCGACCGACAGTCGCGCGCGCCGCGCACGCGCGTTGCGGACGACCTCGATCGCGCTGCTCACAATTCGCGGTCGACCAGATGATATTCGAGCTCGCCGGCATCATCTTCCGAAATCGTCCAGCCGCGCACCGATTGCCCAGCGCGGTGCACCGACTCGCGGTCGCCCGACACGAGATAATGCCAATCGTGGAGTGGCTCGTCGGCGGCGCGCAAACGATAGGCGCAGGTCGCCGGTAGCCAGTCGATCGTCCGGACATTGTCGCGGCTCAATCGCACGCACTCGCTGACATAGGCGTGGCGATGTTTGTAGTTCGAGCATTGCGCCGTCGCGCGATCGAGCAGACGGCACGACACGTTGGTCGGGAGCAGTTCGCCCGTCTCCTCATCCTCGAGCTTGTGGACGCAGCATTTGCCGCACCCGTCACACAAGGCTTCCCACTGCCCGCGATCGAGCGTGTCGATTGGTTCTTCCCAGAATTTTCCGCTCATTTCACCCACCGGTCGAGCTCGGCCGCGACATCGTTCGGCGTCTTGTCTGCAGGCAGGAGAACCACCGGCTTGCCAGCCGGATCCATCAGCACCGCGAAGCGGCTGTGCGCGACGAGATACGCGCCCTCAGCATTGGGTTTCTCGAGTTCGACGGTAACGCCGTATCCCTTGGCGACCGCCGCGATGGTTTCGGGCGAGCCGGTCAGCCCAACCATTCGCGAATGGAACGCCGCGACATAGGGTTTGAGCACGGCGGGCGTATCCCGCTTCGGATCGACCGAGACGAAGATCGGCACGACCGTTGCCGCCCGCTTCGCGTCCTGCGCCTCGAACGTACGCAGCCCCGCGCCGATCGTCTGGAGATCGGTCGGGCACACATCGGGGCAAAAGGTGTAACCGAAATACATGATGCGATATCGACCGGCAAAGTCGCGATCGCTGCGCGGCTTTCCGTCCTGATCGATCAATTGGAACGGGACACCGATCTTGACCCCGTCGAGCGGGGCGCGGGTCGGGGCGGGAGAGCCGCTACAGCCGACCGTCGATACGGTCAGCAACAGCGCGCACAGCGTGCGGGCAATCTGGTTCATGGCATCGCCAGCCATGATCTGTTAGTCCGATCGGCGCAAGCTTTTGAGCTTTTCCCGATCGCATCGCTCGACCTAGCCAGGACCTTTTCGATGACCCTTCGTACTGCATCGCTCGCCTTCGTCTTGCTCGCGGCCACGCCGCTTGCGCTGGTTTCCACGCCCGCCATGGCGCAGATCGGTCAGTCGGCCGGATACAAGTTCCTCCAGTCGGTGAAAGACGCGAAGAACGATGAAGTGATCGCCGCGCTCGAGAAGCCCGGGGTGACCTTGGTCAACACGCGCGATCGCTCGACTGGCGAAGGTGCGCTCCACATCGTCGTGCGGCGCGGCGACATGGCCTATGTTTCGTATCTGCTGTCGAAGGGTGCCGACGCCAATCTCCGCGACGACAAGGGCGAGACCGCGATGCTGCTGGCGACCCGGCTCGGGCGCAAGGAAATGGTCGATGCGCTCGCCAAGAGCGGGGGCAACGTCAACCTCGCCGACGCGCGCGGCGAAACGCCGTTGATCATCGCGGTCCAGCGTCGTGACCAGTCGCTCGTGCGTACTTTGCTCGATCTGGGCGCCGATCCCGACCAGGCCGATCATCTCCAGGGCTTTTCCGCGCGCGAATATGCACAGCAGGACAAGCGCTCGCCGAGCATCGCGCAAATGATCGAGGCCAGCCCCAAAAAGGTTCGCAAGGCAGTTTCGGGGCCAACGCTCTGAGATTGCTCCACGTGGAACACTCGGAGGGCGTCGCCTAGAGCATGACCTGTGCTTCGGGATCGGTAAGCGCGATCAAGCGCCGCCCTGCCCGACGCCCAAACGCGAGCGTCGCGCGCTTACGCGTCGCTGCCGACAACGGCTCGGTATGCGCATCGCGGACCACCGCGGCATCGTAGCGATCGGCGACGATGATCCCTGTGCGCTCGGGGAGGAAAGCCGCGCCATCGAGTGGCGATGCGTCGAACCCCGCAGGGACCGCCCAATAATAGCGATCGCAGCATCCGAGATAGTCGGTCCATTTGCCGTCGCCGAGCAGATCGGCGCGCGACACCTTGATTTCGACGATGACGATCTGGCCGCGCGCATCGATCGCCATCAGATCGGCGCGACGATTGCCATCGAGCGGCACCTCGCTCAGTGCGACCAGGTCGTGGCGAAGCAGCATCCGGGTCGTGCCACGCGCGACATCGGCTGCGCAGAGCGACGAGCCGGGAAATTCGGCGCAGGCGCCACTGGGAAATGCGGAAGGATCGGGCGTGCGGAGCATCACCCGACCCTAGAACATTTCACGAACGCGTCCAAGAGGACGCGCGCGTCTCAGCGGTAGAAAAGATGGTTGCCGATCGCAGCGACCTGAACGCGGTGCCAGCCCGGCGCAGCGCGGCGCGCGTGAAAGTACATCGCGTCCGACGCGGGGCTGTCCCACGCATCGGCGAGTGCGACACGCGCGACGGCGACGGCGGTGCGATACTGCTTGTTGGGTGCGATGTCGGGGACATGGCCACCGCGAACGAAAGAGAACTGACCCTTCTGGGTCACGACCGAACACACGCCCTTGGGGAAGCGGCCCGACTTCGAACGGTTGAGGATCACTTCGGCGACCGCGAGCTGGCCGCTCAGCGGTTCGCCCTTGGCCTCGAAATAGATCGCGCCGGCCATGCACTGAAGTTCGTCGTTCATCGCTTCGGGGCCAGGCTGCGCAGCGACGGCGGCATCGAGCGTACCGTAAGCGACGGTATCGCCATCCTGCTCTGCGTCGGACTCTTGCGAAGGAGCGGTTACGGGATCAGCCGACTGGGTCGTGGCGATCGCCGGGATCATCTGGGGCGTCTGCGGAACCGAAAGCGCGGACGGCACGTTGATAGCACGATTGATTTCCTGAGCGAACCCAGGCGTTCCGAAGCCGATGAGAGCAGCGACGGTAAAGGTCAGCGTCACGATGGATGCGACGCGGTTCGAAAACGACATGAAGACGACTAAAATGCGGTTGGTGCACGGATAGGGTCGACATACGTCGCCCTTCCGGACAGCCCCCCGACTGCGTAATCATTCCGGATCGCACCCGGCACGACACAACGCCCTGACTAGAGCTTTGCCTATCCCTGCGCGGGGCCGCCCGGTCAATCGTCGAGGATCGTTTCTGCGGCGAATCGTTCTGCCGACGGGATATCCAGTTCGATAACCCACAGGTCGGGATCCCGCTCGCGTCGGCGTCGCCAATAGGTATCGCACGTCATCGGATCGCTCGCGCCGCTTGGCCCTAGGGCAATGAGCGCCCGTTTGCCGAGCGAGTCCCGTCCGCGCTCGACCAGCCGTGAGCGCCCCGGACCATCGTTCAAAATCATCAGGATCGCGCCGGAATCTGCGTCACCCTTGGCCCGCACCATCCCCATCCCTCCAGCATCGTTGACGCGTTTGAGCAGGGCCGACACCAGAATTCCGCTCGCCAGCGTGTCGCTCATGCAAGGCGGTACCCGGGCAATCCGGCAAGCGCGATCTGCGAGCGCATGAAGGTGCCGGTGCCACGCGCAGCTTCATCGCCGCTCGCATCGATCAAGCGCGCCTCGGCGACGAACACGCGCCGATGCCCCGATACCCAACGGCCCTCTGCAATCACCGGCCCCGCGCGCAGCGGTTTGGTGAGCAGCAGATTGTAGGCGGTGGTGAGCAGGAAGCGATCGGTCACGAGGCTGTTCGCCGCGTAGAACGCAGCGTCGTCGAGCATCTTGAAATAGCTCGTGCCGTGCGCGGCGCCCGCGGCGTGAAAGAAGCGCTCGTCGATCGTGAAATGGATCCGCGCGAGCCCGGCTTCGGGGATTTCAAGCGTCGACTCGAACAAGCGATTGATCGGTGCCGCGGCATAGAGCGATTCGAGCGCACGGAAATGCGCCTGTTCTCCCGCCGGGGCCGGGCCGTCGTTAAGCGGCATCGCACGTCTGATCGGCGGACAGCAACGCGACAAGCGCATCGCGCGACCCTGCCCCGCGCAATTTCGCAACGAACGCCTGATCGCGCAGCGCGCGCGACACACGCGCCAGCGCCTTGAGATGAGTCGCACCGGCATCGGGTGGCGACAGCAGCATGAAGACGATGTCGACGGGCATGTCGTCAACCGAGTCGAAATCGATCGGCTGGGCGAGCCGGGCGAAAACGCCGCAGACGCGGTCCAGCCCGGGCAACTTGCCGTGCGGCGTCGCAACGCCCCCGCCGAACCCGGTCGAACCGAGCTTCTCGCGCGTCCCGACCACTTCGGCCACTGCGCTGGCATCTACTCCGTATACGCTCGCCGCGGTCGCTGCGAGCTGCTGCAACAGCGCCTTGCGCGTGCCGGCGCTGACGCGTTCGAGCACGGCGTCGGACGCGAGAATATCGTGCAGATCGGTCATGTCAGTCCTTGGGCCCGCCCAAAGCGGAGGCTTTGAGCGAGCCCATAGCGCCGATCGGTCATCGGCGAAAGCACGAGCCTTATGCTAGGACATCGGCGCCGTGCCGCCGATGGCCTTACGCTTCGCGGTGCGGCTCGACCCAGCCGATCGTCCCGTCGCCACGGCGATAGACCATGTTGTAGGTGCCCGATACGCTGTTGCGGAACAGCAAGGCCGCGGTGTTGCGCAGGTCGAGCATCATCACGGCATCGGACACCGAGGCATCGGGCACGTCGACGCGCGTTTCTGCGACGATCAGCGGGAAGTCCTCGACTTCCTCCTCAGTGGTGCTCTCCTGGAACAGCGTATAGCCGGCATTCTCGGCATCGGCCGCTTGTGCCGCCGCTGCACTCGCCACCCCGGCATTGCGATCCTTGAGGCGGCGCATGTAGCGCCGCAACTGCTTCTCAACCTTGGCGGCGGCAGCGTCGAAGGCGAGATGCGCATCCGCGGCATCGCCATGTGCTTTGAGGATCAACCCCTGCATCACGTGCGCGACGATGTCGGCGGTGAAGCGATTGTCGTGCGGCCCCTTGCCGAAGGTGACCTGCGCCGAGATGGCGCGCGCGAAATATTTGGTGGCTATGCCCTGGAGTCGCTCGTCGACATGGGTCCTGAGCGCCTCGCCCGTTTCGACCTGATGGCCGGAAACCCGAATATCCATGAGCATTCTCCTTAGCTGGCCGATGTCGCTTTGACGATCATCGGCGGTAGACGACGCCTGTCGGGCGCCTCGACCCCCTTAAACTCAAGACAGTGCCGGATCGCTCCCCCACAACGGATTGACCACGGTTTTGAGGAACGCCGCATGCCGGGCGAGTTCGCTCTCGGCGGCTGCGAAAATCCGCGCCGGACGCACCGTCGTCGGCGCGGTCGACTGCGTCGGCGCCATGTCCTCGATCACTTCGCTGACCAGGCCGAGCCCGATCTGTCGACCGCCGGTGAGTTCGACATAGACTTGCGAGAGCAATTGCGCGTCGAGCAACGCGCCGTGGACAGTGCGATGGCTACGATCGATGCCGTAGCGGTTGCACAGCGCATCGAGGCTGTGCTTGGCGCCGGGGTGGCGCATCCGCGCCATCGCGACGGTATCGACCATCCGGTGCAGCCCAACGGTCGCGCGGCCGCAGCGCTGCAGTTCGCCGTTGAGGAAGCCGAAATCGAAGCTCGCATTGTGCGCGACAAGCGGACTGTCGCCGATGAAATCGAGCAAATCCTCGACCAGCTGCGGAAATAGCGGCTTGTCGGCGAGAAACGCGTCGCTCAGCCCGTGGACGCGCTGCGCTTCGGGCGGCATCGTGCGCTCGGGGTGAAAATAGGCGTGGAAGGTGCGCCCGGTCTCGACCTTGTTGACCATCTCGAGACAGCCGATCTCGACCATGCGGTCGCCATCGGAAAAACTGAAGCCTGTGGTCTCGGTGTCGAAAACGATCTCGCGCATAAGTCTAGGATAGTGGGGTCTCGCGCCCTTCGAGGCAAGCGATGATGGCGCTAACCGCACGGCGCGTCGCATCGATCGACCCGCCCGTCGGCACGACGAAGTCGGCACGCGCGACTTTATCCCCGTCCGGCAACTGCCTGGCGAGAATCGCGTCGAGCTTTTCGGGCGTCATTCCATTGCGGGCGAGCACCCGCGCACGTTGAATCTCGGGCGGGGCCGACACGACGACGACGCGATCGACGCGCGACTCGCCACCCGTCTCGAACAGCAAGGGGACGTCGAACAGCACGATCGGCGCGCTCGCATGCGCCGCCAGGAAGGCCGCGCGCTCCTCGCCGACCGCCGGATGGACGATCGCTTCGAGCCGCGCGAGTGCCGCCGGGTCGCCGAGCACCTTGGCGCCGAGCGCAGCGCGATCGACGCCATTCGGCCCGGTCACGCCGGGAAAGGCAGACTCGATCGCGGCGACGGTGCGGCCACCCGGCCCTTGCAGCGCGTGCACCGCGGCATCGGCGTCGAACACCGGCACGCCGGCGTCGGCGAACATCGCGGCAACGGTCGATTTGCCCATGCCGATCGACCCGGTCAGCCCGATCGTGATCGGCCGCTCGGCCGTCATGCGGTCAGCAGCGCGCGGAGCTCGTCGTCGCTCGCTTCGTCGCGCGGTGGGGCGACGCCAAAGAACAGCTCGAACGCGAGCGCGGCCTGGCCGATCAGCATATCGAGCCCGTCGACCGTTTCGAGCTCGCGGTCGCGCGCCGCCGCCAGCAGGCGCGTTTCGAGCGGTGCATAAACGACGTCATACACCACTGCATCCTCGGGCAACGGCGCCAGATCGAGCTCGAGCGGGGGTTGCCCGACCATCCCGAGTGCGCTCGCATTGACCAACAACGCCGCGGTCGGGAGCGTCGCATCGAGCGGCAGCGCCTTGCCCTTGAGCCCGAACGACGACAGCAACGCCGCGGCCTTGAGCACGTTGCGGTTGAGGATCGTCACCGGACCGACGTCGAGCCGTGCGAGCGCGAACAACACCGCGCGTGCCGCCCCCCCTGCCCCGATCACCACGACCGGCGCGCCGGCAAGATCGAGCTGGTTGATCGGCGCATAGAAGCCGGCGGCATCGGTGTTGGTCAGGATCACCTTGCCGTCTTCGCCGCGGAACACGGTATTGGCCGCGCCGATCGTCGCGCGGACGCCACCGGGATCGGGAACATGGTCGAACACCGCGATCTTGTGCGGGATCGTCACGTTGCAGCCGCGCCAGGCGGGATCGGCACTGCGCGCCTCGAAATACGCTGCCAGCCCGTCGGCAGCGACCTGACAGCGGCGATATTCGGCATCGAGCGCGAGGCGTTCGATCCAGAAGCCGTGGATCAGTGGCGATTTGGAATGCGCGATTGGATCGCCGATCACTTCGGCCAGCATCATGACGCCATCACTCCCCGAACCCGCAGATAATCGAGCACCGGCAGCAAAGGCAGGCCGAGCACGGTGAACTGGCTCCCCTCGATCCGGCTGAACAATTGCGCGCCCGGGCCCTCGATCCGATAGCAACCGACACAGCCGGCAATTTCGGGCCATTCGAGGTCGAGATAGGTCTCGATGAACGCCTCGGACAGCGGGCGCACGTGCATCCGCGCGCGATCGACGACGCGCCACACCGGACGGCCGCCTTCGGCCATCACCGCAGCGCTGACGAGTTCATGGCGTTTGCCCGACAGCCGACGCAGATGCGCACCCGCCTCGGCCCGGTCGCGTGGCTTGTCGAGCATCGACCCATCCTCGAGCGCGACGACCGAGTCGCAGCCGAGCACAAGTGCCTGCCCCTCACCCGAAGAAACCTTGATCGCCTTCAGTTCAGCGAGGGCATCGGCCATGTCGCGCGCGGCGAGCCCTTCGCCGAGCAACGCCGCCTTTGCCGAGTCCTCGTCGACACCGGCCGAGACCGCGACGAACGGGACATTTGCCGCGGTCAGCATGGCGCGCCGCGAGGCGCTTTGCGAGGCCAGCAGGAGTTTCATGCTTCACCTCGTGTTTCGCCACGGCGTTCGCCGACGAGCGCAATGATCGCCGCTGCGGTTTCCTCGATCGAGCGCCGCGTGACGTCGATCACAGGCCAGCCATTGTCGGCGAACATCCGCCGCGCATAGGCGACTTCGCGCGTCACAGCTTCCTGGTCGACATAGGCGGTGGTGGTCGTTTCATTCAGCGACAGCAACCGGTTGCGGCGTACCTGGATCAGCCGGTCGGCGCTCGTCGTGAGGCCGACGATGATCGGGTTCTTCAACGTGAAGAGATTTTCGGGCGGTGGGCTTTCGACGACGATCGGGATGTTCGCGGTCTTGAAGCCGCGATTGGCGAGATAGATCGACGTCGGCGTCTTCGAAGACCGCGACACGCCTGCGAGCAGGATGTCCGCCTCTTCCCACTCCTCGGCCAGGATCCCGTCGTCATGCGCGATCGTGAACTGAATCGCATCGACCCGCGCGAAATACGCGGCGTCGAGCACGTGCTGCCGCCCCGGGCGGGCCTTCGCCGCCTGACCAAGCAAGCCCGACAGCGCGCCCGTCACCGCGTCGAGCGGCGCGACCGCGGGGAGCCCAAGCGTACGACAGCGCGTCTCGAGCGTGCGCCGCGTCTCGCTGTTCACCAAAGTGAACAGCACCAGCCCGGGATTTTGCGAGATTTCCTGCAAAATGCGCTCGAGATGCGCTTCGGTCCGCACCATCGGCCAGAAATGCCGGATCGTCTCGACATCGTCATATTGCGCAAGCGCGGCCTTGGCGATGTTCTCGAGCGTTTCGCCGGTCGAATCCGACAAAAGATGGAGATGCAGGCGCATCAGAGACGGGTGCGGGGCGAAACTGTGGACAACATGGGGGCAAGCGCTAGCGCAACTTTGCCCGTCCGCAAAGCCGAGCGACCGCGGTGCATAACCCTCATGCTATCCACAATCGCGCAAACACCCCATGGTTCCCCCCACAGCCTGTGGATAATGGGGACGGGCACGCCGACTCAAGGCGTGCGCGTCGATTGCGCCGCGTCAATCTGTTGGCATTTTGGGGATGGCGGCATAAGCCCCGTTATCAACGTGCCAACAACCACTTCAACCTTTTAAGATTCTAGATTCTTATAGAAGTAGGGTGAGGAAAGACCGATCGTGCTGACGCAAAACAAGCCGCTGCTCGCCACGCTCAAGGGTGAGCGTGCCTCCACCCCGCCAATCTGGCTGATGCGCCAGGCGGGACGCTATCTCCCCGAATATCGCGCGCTCCGGGCCGAGAAGGGCGGGTTCCTCGCTTTGGTCAATGACAGTGAAGCGGCAGCCGAGGTAACGATCCAACCGATCCGGCGCTTCGGCTTCGACGGTGCGATCCTGTTCTCGGACATCCTGATGGTCCCCTCGGCGCTGGGACAGGGTCTGAGCTTCGGTGTCGGCGAAGGACCGGCGCTGACGCCCCCGCTCGTCGATCATGCGCTGGAAAGCCTTCAGGCGGCGCCTGAGCGGCTTGATCCGGTGTATGCGACTGTGCGCCTGGTCGCAGCGCAATTGCCGCCACATACCACCTTCCTCGGCTTTGCCGGAAGCCCGTGGACCGTCGCCACTTATATGGTCGCAGGACATGGCAGCAAGGATCAGGGCGAGACGCGGCGTTTCGCGTATGGCGACCCTGCCGCTTTTGGTCGGATCATCACCGCGATCGCCGATTGCACGATCGAATATCTGTCACGCCAGATCGAGGCCGGCGTCGAGGCGGTGCAGCTGTTCGACAGCTGGGCCGGCAGCCTCAGCCCCGCGCAGTTCGAACGCTGGGTGATCGCCCCTAATGCCGCGATCGTCGCGGCGCTGCATGCGCGCCATCCCGGCGTCCCGGTGATCGGCTTTCCCAAGGGCGCGGGCGAGAAGCTTCCTGCCTATGCGCGCGAGACCGGGGTCGATGCGCTCGGGCTCGACGAGACGATCGACCCCGAATGGGCCGCGCGGACGCTTCCGCAGGGGATGCCGGTGCAGGGCAATCTCGATCCGCTCGTCCTGATCGCCGGCGGGGCGGCGATGGAACAGGCCGCATCGCGCATCCTCACCGCGTTCGCCGATCGGCCGCACATCTTCAATCTCGGCCACGGCATCCTGCAGGATACGCCGATCCCGCATGTCGAGCAGTTGCTCGCCTATGTCAGGAGCGCGCGATGATCGGGATGCTCGGCAATGCCTATCCGTGGATGAAGGCAGCGCATCTGATCTTCGTCATCTTCTGGATGGCGGGGCTGTTCATGCTGCCGCGCTATCTGGTGTATCATCAGGAAGCCGCGATCGGCTCGCCCGAGGCGGCGCAATGGGTCGAGCGTGAAGCCAAGATCCGCAAGATCATCCTGACGCCTGCGATGGTCGTCGTCTGGGTGCTCGGCCTGACACTCGGCGCCAATCTCGGGCTGTTCTCGGGCGCGAGTGGGCTCGGCTGGCTGCATCTCAAGCTGCTGCTGGTGGTGATCCTCAGCGGGTATCACGGTTGGGCGGTCGGCTATTCGAAGAAGCTGGCGGCGGGCAAGCCGACTCTCACCGGACGGCAATTGCGGCTGATCAACGAAGTGCCGGCGGTGCTGGTGACGTTCATCGTCATCCTGGCGATCGTCCAGCCGTTCTGAGGTCCTGACAGCCCTCTGCGCGTGGGACGCGACGCGTGCGGAGGGCGGCCGATAACCGCGCTCTTCAAGACTGGCGCAAAAACCGCCAAGCCTTGACGCGCCGCGCGCCGGATCGTATCTCCGGCGCCGTGTCACGATGCGGCGGGTCCACCCGTTCGGTCGCGGCATCCTTCCTCTAGCATCGTCGCGTATCTGTCGCCGACCGAAGCTCCCCCCTCGCATCTTCATGCCCCGGACGCCCTCCATGCATCTCAAAGACCTCAAGAACAAAAAGCCGGCCGAACTGGTCGCGATGGCCGAGGAGCTCGGCATCGAGAGCGCATCGACGCTGCGCAAGCAGGATCTGATGTTCGCGATCCTCAAGGTTCAGGCCGAAGAGGGCGAGGAAATCATGGGGCTCGGCACGATCGAAGTGCTGCCCGACGGTTTCGGCTTTCTGCGCAGCCCCGAGGCAAATTATCTCGCCGGCCCTGACGACATCTACATCTCGCCCAACCAGGTCCGTAAGTTCGGCTTGCGCACCGGTGACACGGTCGAAGGCGAGATCCGCGGGCCGAAGGATGGCGAACGCTATTTTGCGCTGACCAAGCTGACCGCGGTCAATTTCGACAATCCCGACGCGGTCCGTCATCGCGTCAATTTCGACAATCTGACGCCGCTGTATCCGGATGAGAAGCTCACGCTCGATCCCGCCGACCCGACCGTCAAGGACAAGTCGGCGCGCGTCATCGACATCATCAGCCCGCAGGGTAAGGGCCAGCGCACGCTGATCGTCGCGCCGCCGCGCGTCGGCAAGACGGTGATGCTGCAGAACATCGCCAAGGCGATCACCGACAACCACCCCGAGGTGTTCCTGATCGTCCTTCTGATCGACGAGCGCCCCGAGGAAGTCACCGACATGCAGCGCTCGGTAAAGGGCGAGGTCGTTTCGTCGACCTTCGACGAGCCCGCGACGCGCCATGTGCAAGTCGCTGAAATGGTGATCGAAAAGGCCAAGCGTCTGGTCGAGCACAAGAAGGACGTCGTCATCCTGCTCGATTCGATCACGCGTCTCGGCCGTGCCTACAACACCGTCGTGCCGTCGTCGGGCAAGGTGCTGACAGGCGGTGTCGATGCGAATGCGCTGCAGCGGCCGAAGCGTTTCTTCGGCGCCGCGCGCAACATCGAGGAGGGCGGTTCGCTCTCGATCATCGCGACCGCGCTCATCGACACCGGCAGCCGCATGGACGAAGTGATCTTCGAGGAATTCAAGGGCACGGGTAACTCCGAAATCGTGCTCGACCGCAAGGTTGCCGACAAGCGGATCTTCCCGGCGCTCGACGTCGGCAAGTCAGGCACGCGCAAGGAAGAGTTGCTGGTCGATCAAAGCAAGCTGTCGAAGATGTGGGTGCTGCGCCGCATCCTCATGCAGATGGGCACGATCGACTCGATGGAGTTCCTGCTCGACAAGATGAAGAATTCGAAGACCAACGAAGATTTCTTCGACAGCATGAATCAATAGCCGAGTGCGGCCGGCGGCATGCTGCCGCCGGACTCGCACCGGCTCGGCCGGCGGGCGCAATTCCGCGCCCGACCGACGGCATGGGCTTTGCCCATGCCCGCCCCGCGAACCAAATCCCTAGAGCAGCAGATCCCGCCGAC
The DNA here is from genome assembly GCF_004354345.1 of Sphingomonas sp. AAP5. NCBI lineage: Bacteria > Pseudomonadati > Pseudomonadota > Alphaproteobacteria > Sphingomonadales > Sphingomonadaceae > Sphingomonas > Sphingomonas sp. AAP5. The sequence goes on from NZ_CP037913.1 coordinate 3,348,080, forward strand.
CGCGCCGCTCGAACGCGAGCAGCCATTGCTTGGTGATCGGCCCTTCCCCCGCCGAATACGCACCGAGCGATCCCGAGGCATTGAGCACGCGGTGGCACGGCACCACGATCGGGAACGGATTGCGCGCGCAGGCCTGCCCGATCGCCCGCGCACTCGATCCAGCACGCTTGGCGAGTGCTCCGTAGCTCAGCGTATCGCCATACGGGATCGCGACCATTGCGGTCCGCAGCGCCTCCCCGCGTCCGGACGCTGCCGCGGACAAAGCCAGTTCGAAGGTCGTCAGCGCTCCCGCAAACCATGCGGTCAGTTGCTCGGCGGCGACACGAACGGGCGCGGCTGTCCCCGCGACGATCTCGCCCTCCCCGCCGAGCGTGATCGCATGGAGTTCGTGGTCATCGCCGCTGATCGTGATCACGCCGACGGGCGTTGCGATCCGGGCCATATCGCGCGCATACATGAGCAGACTATGCCGCCGGGCTCGTGCCGGCTCAAGCGGAGACGCCGTAATGAAGATCAACGTCGAGATCGATTGTACTCCCCAGGAAGCGCGTGCGTTCATGGGGCTCCCGGATCTCACGCCGATCCACGATAAGTATCTGTCGATGATGACCGATTCGATGGATGGCGTCGTTTCGCCCGACCTGATCGAGAACATGATGCGAAGCTGGGCGCCGGTCAGCGATGCGAGCATGGGACTGTGGCGGACGATGTTCGATCGCGCAGCGAAATAAGCCGTGGCGGACGACACGATCTTTGCCTGCTCGAGCGGCCCGCCGCCGGCGGCGATCGCGATCATGCGGATCAGCGGGCCGTCGGCGATGGCAGTTGCGGCGGCGCTCGCCGGGACCTTGCCGTCGCCGCGCGTGGCGGGCGTGCGCGCCTTGCGCGATCCTGCCGACCGGCGATTGCTCGATCGTGCGCTGGTCCTGACCTTTCCGGCTCCGCGTACCGCGACGGGTGAGGATCTGGTCGAACTCCATCTTCACGGCGGGCGTGCGGTGGTGGCGGCGGTTGGCGATGTCCTGGCTGCGCAACCGGGTCTGCGCGCCGCCGAGCCGGGGGAATTCACGCGCCGTGCGTTGACCAACGGCGTGCTCGATCTGACCGAAGCCGAAGGCCTCGGCGATCTGCTGAGCGCCGAGACCGAGACGCAGCGTCGTGCAGCGCTTCGGATTGCGGACGGCGGATTGCGCACCGTTATCGAAGACTGGTCGGACCGACTGGTGACCGTGGCTGCGAGCATCGAAGCGCAGCTCGATTTCTCCGACGAAGACGATGTGCCCGACCAAGCGGTCGAGGCTATCACGACCAACATCGCAGGCATCGCCGATGCGATGGCTGCGCTGCTCGCAACGCCGCCGGTCGAGCGTCTGCACGACGGTGTCCGCGTCGTGATAGCCGGGCCCCCCAATAGTGGGAAATCGACGCTCCTCAATGTGCTCGCGGCGCGCGACGTGGCGATCGTCTCGCCATTGTCGGGAACTACGCGCGACCGGATCGAGGCCGCGGTCACGCGTGGGGGGATCGCCTATCTGCTCACCGATACAGCCGGTCTGACGGATACGCCCAACGACATCGTCGAAGAGATCGGCATTGCGCGTGCCGAGGCGGCGATGGGCTCGGCGGATATCGTGCTGTGGCTGGGCGACACCCCGCCCACCGATCCGAGCCATATCGCGATACACGCGCGTGCCGACCTGTCGTCGCGCTCGTCCCCTCCCCCTTTCGCTGAGCTCGTTGTTTCGGCCGAGACCGGGGCTGGCATAGCCGACCTGTGGGCGCGACTCGCTGCGGAGGCGAAAGCGCTGCTCCCCGTCGCCGATGCGATTGCGACAAATGATCGGCAGCGGTCGTTGCTGCGCGAAAGCGAGCAGCATCTCCGCCGGGCGGGCCAAGGCGATTTGTTGATCGTCGCAGAGGAGGTGCGCTGCGCGATGCGGTCGCTCAACGCGATCACGGGGCGTACCGGGACCGAGGACGTGCTCGACGCGATCTTCTCGCGCTTCTGCATCGGCAAATGACGTTCCACGTGGAACACGCTCGGCTTTGACAGATCGCGGCGAGCCATTTAGCGCGAGGCCCATGAACGATTTCGACGTCATCGTAGTGGGTGGCGGGCACGCCGGCACCGAGGCCGCCGCCGCGGCGGCGCGCCGTGGCGCACGCACCGCTTTGATCACCTTCGATCCTGCGAAAGTGGGCGCGATGTCGTGCAACCCCGCGATCGGGGGTCTCGGCAAGGGGCATCTTGTCCGCGAGGTCGATGCGTTCGACGGCTTGATGGCGCGCGCGACCGATGCGGCGGGTATCCACTACCGCATGCTCAACCGCAGCAAGGGCGCAGCCGTTCAGGGCCCACGCGTGCAGGCGGACCGACGCCGTTACGCGGCAGCGATCAACGCGATGCTAGCACAGCAAGTAGGGTTGGAGATTATCGGTGGGGAAGTCGCCGGTCTCCTGCTGAGCGAGAGCGGGAGCGTCGCAGGTGTTCGCTTGGCCAATGGTACGGTGCTTCATACCCGCGCGGTCGTGCTCGCTACTGGCACCTTTCTCGGCGGCCGGATGTTCTGTGGTGAGGAACGGTCCGAAGGCGGGCGTGTCGGGGAAGCAGGCGCGTCCTTGCTCGCGCAGCAGCTCCGCGCTGCCAAGCTGCCGATGGCGCGCCTCAAGACCGGGACACCGCCGCGGCTCGATGGCCGCACGATCGACTGGGCGCGGCTGGCGCGGCAGGAAAGCGACGCCGAGCCGTGGACGATGTCACCCGTTTCGACGCATCGCCCCCTGCCCCAGCTCCACTGCGCGATCACGAGGACGACGCCGCAGACACACGACATCATTCGCTCCGGGCTCGACCGATCGCCGCTGTTCGGCGGCGCAATCGCCGGCGCAGGCCCGCGCTATTGCCCGTCGATCGAGGACAAGATCCACCGCTTTGGCGACCGCGACGGCCATCAGATCTTCCTCGAACCCGAGGGCCTCGACGATCCGACGATCTATCCCAACGGCATTTCGACGTCGCTGCCCGTCGACATCCAGGCGGCGATGCTTCGCTCAATCCCCGGGCTCGAGGCCACGACGATGCTCACGCCGGGATACGCTGTCGAATATGACCATATCGACCCGCGCGCGCTGGCTGCCACGCTGGAGGTCCGCGCGCTCGAAGGTTTGTATTGCTGCGGGCAAATCAATGGCACGACTGGATATGAAGAAGCCGCCGGCCAGGGCTTGATGGCGGGGCTCAATGCAGCGGCGCGCGCGCTCGAGCGGCCCGAGATCGTGCTCGACCGAGCATCGTCGTATCTCGGTGTGATGATCGACGACCTGGTGCTGCAAGGCATTACCGAACCCTATCGCATGCTTACCGCTCGCGCCGAATATCGACTGCGATTGCGCGCCGACAATGCCGAGACACGCTTGAGCCCGATAGCGGCTGAGCTCGGGTGCTTGTCGCCCGCGCGGATCGAGCGGCTCGCGGAGCGGATCGAGCGCCGTGGCGAAATCGAACAGGTGCTCGACCAGACGGTGCCAAGCGAAACGCTCACGACGCGCGGTGCGGTGATCGGCAGCGATCCCGAACGCCGATCGGGCGCCGCATGGCTGCGCGTGGCGGGCGTGACGCTCGAGATGGTGGCCCCAGACCTCCTCGAACGGATGGATGCCGATCTGCTCGCCGAAGCGACCGAGGACGCGCGCTACGCCCCCTATCTTGCGCGGCAGGAGAACGAGGTAGCGGCGATGCGGTCGCATGACACGATCGCCGTTCCCGATGGCTTGCACTTCGCGACCGTCCCTGGGCTATCGAGCGAGATGATCGAACGGCTCGAGACCGCACGCCCCACTACGCTCGCAGCGGCGGGTCGTATTCGTGGCATCACTCCGGCGGCGCTGACGGCGATCCTCCTGCAGATCCGAAAGAAGGCAGCGTGACCGAGGACGAAGCGCGGGACTGGGTCTCGCAGCACTTTGGCGACGACGGGCTCGCAGCGATGCGACAGCTCGTCGAGATCGTCACCGCGGAGAGCGCACAGCAGAATCTGGTTGCACCTTCGACGCTGAGCGCGATGTGGACGCGGCACGTTGTCGATTCGGCGCAGCTGCTGATGCTCGCCTCCAAGGACGCCGGGGTATGGCTCGACATCGGGAGCGGTGCCGGTTTCCCAGGACTGGTGATCGCAGCGCTCACCGATCGGCCCGTCTGTCTGGTCGAGCCGCGTCGGCGGCGCGCAGACTTCCTGGTGCAAGCGGCGGAGGCGATGGGGGTCGGCGAACGCGTCACGGTCAAGTGCGCCCGGATCGAGGATGTCCTTGTCGATGCAAGGATTATCTCGGCACGCGCCGTCGCATCGTTGGACAGTCTTTTCGCGTGGGGCGCGAAGTGCGCATCTTCCGCAACGTGCTGGATTCTGCCAAAAGGGCGGACGGCGCTGGCAGATGTCGCCGCCGCGCAGCTAGCATGGGACGGGGTGTTTCACGTGGAACACAGTATCACCGATCCCGACTCGCTGATCGTTCTTGCATCAGGGGTGACACGCCGATGAACGTCATTGCCGTCGCGAACCAGAAGGGCGGTGTCGGAAAGACGACAACCGCGATCAACCTCGGCACCGCGCTTGCTGCAACCGGGCTGCGGGTCTTGCTGCTCGATCTCGATCCGCAAGGCAATTGCTCGACGGGGCTTGGGATCGCGCGCGCCGATCGGCATCACTCGACCTACGACATCCTGCTCGGCGAGACATCGATCGACGTCGCCGCGATGCCGACGTGCGTCCCCAAGCTCGACATCGTCCCGGCGACGGTCGACCTGTCGGGTGCCGAAATCGAGCTGGTCGAGTATGAGGAGCGTACGCATCGCCTGTCGCGCGCCCTCGCCCGCTCGGATCATCGCTGGGACGTCGTGCTGATCGATTGTCCGCCGTCGCTCGGTCTGCTGACGCTCAATGCGATGGTCGCGTCGAATTCGCTGCTCGTTCCGCTGCAGTGCGAATTCTTCGCGCTCGAAGGCCTCAGCCAACTGTTAAGCACCGTCGAACGTATCCGCGAGCGCTTCAACCCCGCGCTGTCGATCATGGGTGTCGCACTCACGATGCACGACCGCCGCAACCGTCTGACCGATCAAGTCTCGAACGACGTTCGCGCGGTGCTGGGTCGCGTGGTGTTCGACACGGTGATTCCGCGCAACGTGCGTTTGTCCGAGGCGCCGAGCCACGGCTTGCCGGCATTGATCTACGATTATCGCTGCCCCGGCTCGGAAGCCTATATCGCGCTCGCGCGTGAGCTGATCGCGCGCCTGCCCGCCTTCGATACCCCGCAACCTGCAAGGGCCGCATGACCGACTCGACGCCTCCGATTGCACGCCCGAAGCCCCGTTCGGGTCTGGGCCGCGGCCTAAACGCCCTGATGGGAGATCTGGCGCGCGAGGAGCCCGTCGGCGAGGGTAAGGAGAGTGCCTCGCCGGGTGTGCGCTCGCTCCCCGTCGGATCGCTGACGCCGCATCCCGGCCAGCCGCGGCGGCACTTCGACGAAGCCGCACTCGAGGAACTCGCGCAATCGATCGCGCTGCGCGGGGTGTTGCAGCCGATCGTCGTGCGGCCGCATGGCACCGGCTATCAGATCGTCGCAGGCGAGCGCCGCTGGCGCGCTGCGCAGCGTGCGCGGCTGCACGAGGTGCCGGTCATCGTGCGGGCGTTCGATGATACCGAAACGCTCGAAGTCGCGCTCGTCGAGAATATCCAGCGGCAAGACCTCAACGCGATCGAAGAGGCCGAAGCGTATCATCGCTTGATCGAGGATTTCGGCCACACGCAGGAAGCGCTTGGCAAGCTGGTCAACAAGTCGCGCAGCCACATCGCCAATCTGCTGCGGCTGCTCGAGCTGCCGACCCCGGTGCAGGAACGCGTCGTCAATGGCGCGCTGACGATGGGGCATGCGCGCGCGCTGATCGGCGCACCCGATGTCGAGACGCTGGCGGACCAGGTCGTCGCACGCGGTCTTTCGGTGCGCGATACCGAACGCATGGCGCGCGCTGCCAAGCCTGCGCCGCGCGGCCAGCGCGACAGCGAGGGGCGCGATCCTGATCTCGCGGCGCTCGAGCATCAGCTGGCCGATCTGCTGGGCCTGTCGGTGCGTGTCGCGCACAGCGCCAAGGGGGGCACGCTGACGCTGTCCTATTCGACGCTCGATCAACTCGACATGGTGTGCCAGCGGCTGACCGGCGAGCGTATCTGATCCGCGGCCGGCGGACGCTTCGGGCGTCCGCCGGACCGGCAGGTCACTCGGTCGTAGGCAGATAGAGCTCGCTGCCCTTCGCTTTGAACGTGGCGCTCATCTCGGCCATGCCCGCCTCGGCCTGCGCACCGCGTGCGAAAGCGGCGCGGTCGGCGTCGGCCGCATCGACCGGCGGCGTTGCGGCGAGGAAGCCGTCCGCCGGCTGGTTCTGCTTCGCCGCAAAATCTCGCACTTCCTGCGTGATCTTCATCGAGCAGAATTTCGGCCCGCACATCGAACAGAAATGCGCGGTCTTTGCACCCTCCGCGGGGAGCGTCTCGTCGTGGTAGAGCTCGGCCGTATCGGGATCGAGCGACAGGTTGAACTGGTCGCGCCAGCGGAATTCGAAGCGCGCGCGGCTGACCGCATCGTCGCGCATCTTGGCGGCGGGATGGCCCTTGGCGAGATCGGCGGCGTGCGCGGCAACCTTGTAGGTCACCACGCCGACCTTGACGTCATCACGATCGGGGAGCCCGAGATGCTCCTTCGGCGTGACGTAGCAGAGCATCGCGGTGCCATACCACCCGATCATCGCCGCGCCGATCCCGCTGGTGATATGGTCGTAGCCCGGCGCGATATCGGTGGTGAGCGGCCCTAGCGTATAGAAGGGCGCCTCGCCGCACACTTCGAGCTGCTTTTTCATATTCTCTTTGATCTTGTGCATCGGCACATGGCCGGGGCCTTCGATCATCACTTGGACGTCGCTCTTCCAGGCGCGGTGGGTGAGTTCGCCGAGCGTGTAGAGCTCGCTGAACTGCGCTTCGTCGTTGGCGTCGGCGATCGAGCCGGGGCGCATGCCGTCGCCGAGTGAGTAGGCGATGTCATACGCCTTCATGATCTCGGTGATCTCGTCGAAGCGCTCGTAGAGGAAGCTCTCCTTGTGGTGCGCGAGGCACCATTTCGCCATGATCGAGCCCCCGCGCGAGACGATCCCGGTAACGCGCTTCGCGGTCATCGGGATATAGGCAAGCCGCACGCCGGCATGGATCGTGAAGTAATCGACGCCCTGCTCGGCCTGTTCGATCAGCGTGTCGCGGAAGATGTCCCAGGTGAGGTCCTCGGCAACGCCGCCGACCTTTTCGAGCGCTTGATAGATCGGGACGGTGCCGATCGGCACGGGGCTGTTGCGCAGGATCCATTCGCGCGTGTCGTGGATGTGGCGACCGGTCGAGAGGTCCATCACCGTGTCGGCCCCCCAGCGGATCGACCAGACCATCTTGTCGACCTCGGCCGCGACGTTGCTCGCAACGGCGGAGTTGCCGATATTGGCGTTGATCTTGACCAGAAAGTTGCGCCCGATCGCCATCGGTTCGGATTCGGGATGGTTGATGTTGTTGGGGATGATCGCCCGCCCCCGCGCGATTTCATCGCGGACGAATTCGGGCGTCACGTAATCCGGGATCGATGCGCCGAAGTCCTGGCCGTCGCGGATCAGCTTTTCCTTGGCGGCAGCGCGCCCGAGATTTTCGCGGATCGCGACGTATTCCATCTCGGGGGTGATGATGCCGCGTCGCGCATAGTGCATCTGGCTGACATTGGCGCCGGGCTTGGCGCGCAGCGGGCGTTTAACGACATTGGGATATTGCGGTACGCCAGCCGAACGATCGGGGCCGGTCAAGCCATTGTCTTCGGGACGAATTTCGCGCGCAGTGTATTCCTCGACGTCGCCGCGCGCGAGGATCCAGTCGCGCCGCAGCGTCGGCAAGCCGACGTGGATATCGATCCGCGCTTTGGGGTCGGTATAGGGCCCCGACGTGTCGTAAACGCGCAAGGGCGGCTCGCCACACGATGGTTCGAGGAGGATCTCGCGCATCGCGACGCCTGGCCCTGGAATCGCTGCCGAGGGCACGTAGATCTTGCGCGAGCCACGGATCGGGCCAGTCGTCACGCCGATTTCGGTACGCGCGGGAATATCTGCCATGCTCTTCGCTCCAAAATCGCAAGGAGCAAAGACGGTTTCCGGGCGGTCACCGCTCCCTCCCTACGCCCGTATTAACGGGATCAGGTTGATGCGGGTCGGGGGCTCGTGCCCCCCTCTCAGCCGCCGATCAGCAGCCCCCCGGGGAATGGCGTCAGTCTAGGCGCTCGCGCGCCGCGTGCAACTAGTTTGCGGCGCTGGTGCGGATGTTGCCGTTGAGGCCGTTGGGGAAGAAGCCCCCGCCGACCACGGCGTTCTTGTTGAGATAGACAACGTTGAGCACCTGGCCCGCGGTACGGCCGTAGACGAGGCCGTTGGCATCGACCGGAACGAGGTTAGAGGTCGTCGCGGTGCCGGTAATGCCCTGATCGATGTCACTCGTGCCATCGAGGCTATCGCGCGCGTCGCTGATCAGCCCGGCACTGACGCGCAGGCTCGGGGTGGCGAGGCCCTTCGAATAGAGCACGGTCCGGATCAGGCCGGCGTGGTACGCCTCGGTCGCGAGGATGCCCGCAGCGGCATCGAGCAGCAATGTCGTGTTGATCGTCTGCGCAGCGCCCTTGTATGCGGTCACGCCGACATCTTCGAAGATGAACGCACCGAGCAGGAAGTTTTCGTCGCTGGCGTAAGGGTCGAAGGTGCCGTTGACGCGATCGACGACGCCATTGGTGGTTGCGATCCCGGCTGCGCGCGCGGCGGCCGAGAAGGCGCCATTGGCGCCGCCATCGATGTTGATCGACGGCATCGCAACCGCGGCCGCGCCGAGTGCCGAACGCAGGAAGGCGACATGGGCGACTTCGTCGGCGGCGATCTCGACCGCATATTGCTGGACGATCGGATCGGTGAAAGTGACCTTGCGGCCGCCCGTCACGGTGCCCTGGACGGTCTGGTTGCCATCGCCCTTGGCGATCAACGCATTGGGTAGCCCTGCGCCAGTGACGGCATAGCTGTAGAACTGCGCTTCGAGATATTCGAGGTTGAGCGCAAAGTTGAGCGTGTCCTGGTCCTGCAGCGTGCTGGTCGAGCTCGGGCTCGGCGTCGGCGTTGCGGTTGCCGTCGCGCCTGGATCGGTGCTCGTCGAGCCGCTGCCGCCGCAGGCCGACAGCAGCGATGCGCCGCCAACGGCGAGCGAGGCGACGCCCGCGCTGCGCAGGAAATTACGGCGCTCGGCGCGGCGGCGTTCGCCGGCGTCGAGAACCTGCAAGAGGATGTCGCTATCGATCACTGGGGAACTCCCGTTCGGGCAAGCTGGAAGGCGTCAGGCTAAAGGTATCGGGCGGCTCAATTCGCGGTGCTGGTCACGATGGTGCCATTGAGCCCATTGGGGAAGAAGCCCCCCTTCGCGACAGCCAGACTGTTGAGGTAGACGATATTGAGCACGTTCCCGGTCGAGCGGCCATAGGCGATGCCGTCGAGCCCGGTGGGGACTATGTTCGATGCCGTCAGGCCGTTGAGCGCGGCGAACTGGCTGTTCGCGACGACTGCCGAGGCAATGCCCTGATCGTCGTCCGAGGTCCCGTCGAGCTTGTCGCGAACGTCGGAGATCGCGCCCGCCGCAGTGCGCAGCGACGGCGTCGCCAGGCCCTTGCTGTACAGCACGGTGCGGATGATCGAGGCATGATAGGCCTCCGCGGCGAGGATGCCTGCCGCCGCGTCGATATAGGCCTTGGTCGTCAGCAGCGAGGCCGCGCCCTTATAGGCGGTGACGCCGACATCTTCGAACAGGAAGGCGGCAAGCAGGAAGTTCTGGTCGTTGGCGTAAGGGTCGAAAGTGCCGTTGACGTTGTCGACCGCGCCGCTTGCATTGGTCGCGAGGCCGGCGGCGCGCGCAGCGACCGTGAAGGCGCTCGTGGCGGTGCTGCCGATGTCGATCGCGGGCTGCGCGACGGCGACGGTGCCGAGCTGGCTGCGAAGGAAGGCGACGTGCTGCGTTTCGTCACCGGCGATCTCGCGCGCATATTGCGCGACGAGCGGATCGCTGAAGCTGACCTGGCGGCCACCCGTGACCGTTCCCTGCGTCGTCGTGCTGGCGCTGCCCGGGGTGAGCTGGCTGTTGGGCAAGCCCGTACCGAAGACGGCGTAGGAATAGAATTGCGCCTCGAGATATTCGAGGTTGAGCGCGAAATTGAGGATGTCGGTTTCCGACGTCGCTTGCGCCGATGCGCTGGTCCCGACCGCGACGGCGGCGGCGCCGACTGCGGCGACGGCACCGGCTCCAAGGGCTGTGCGGAAGAATTCGCGGCGCTCATTCCGACGGTCGGCGCGGGCTTCGAGGCGCTCGATCAGCTGGTCTTCGGTGTCGGTCATTGGGGCGAACCCTTTTGCTGGAAACGCTATAGTGCGGCGCTGGCGTGGCACCTCGCGCGCGACGGCGCAAGACCCGAATAGCTGGAGCGTCGGCCATTCCCGACGATCCGCGCGCAAACGAAAACCCGCCGTGGAATCACGAGTTGTGTTCCACGACGGGTCCTGAACCTGCGCTGAATTGCGCCGGGGTTAGAAAGTGTAAGCGAGCCCGACGGCGCCCAGCCACTGGTTGGGCGAGCCGGCGATGCGAACGATCGGGGCGTAGGAGAAGTCCCCCAGCGACCGCGAATAGGTACCGCCGGCGACGACCTTGACGCCGTGGAGCAAATTGCCGGTCAGCGAATAGGTCGCGAAACCGCCCACCGAATAGTTCTTCCAGCCCGAGCGTGCCGCGTACGTCGGAAGGCCGCTCGCGAGGCTCTGCGTCGGCGTGATGCTGAAATAGGTGTCGGCATAGCCCTGCCCGACATGCTGTGCCGAGGCGAGGATGCCGACCGCGGCCTTGCGGCTGAGTGGCGTCAGATAGGTGAAGCTCGGCTGCCAGATCCCGCTATTGTGCGCGCCGGTCACGCCCTTGCGATAGCTGACCGACACCGAGATCTTGTCATACGGGCTGGTGATCACGCCGGTCTTGCCGATGCCGATATAGCCACCGAGCTCGAGCGCGGTGCTGCGCTTGCCGAGTGCGCGGACGCGGACGTCGTCGATGTTCTTGATGCTCGAGCGGTCGAAATTGATCACGCCGATCGGACCGAATTGCAGATCGATCGACTGGCCCGGGCGGTTCGGGATCAGATCGATGCTGGCACGGTTGCCGATCACCGAGAAGTTGAAGCCCTTGACCGAGCCGATCGCGGCGGGTGCCGGCACGAAGCGATACTCGTTCGAGCCGTCATAATCGGGAAGGTAGGCGCCACCGATGCCGACCGTGACCGAATCCTTGTTGAAGTCGGCGGCGATCTGGTCGTTGTCCGCCGGGGCGGGCGGCGCGCTTTGCGCAAACGCCGGGGCGGCACTGGCGATCAGCAGGGTGGCGGCGGACAGAAGAAGGCGACGATCGATCACGGGGTAGCTCCAGAATCTAAGGATTTGGGGCCGTAACGCTCGCGCAACGCTTTGGGTCCGAAAATGTAGACTAGAGCAGATAACGCATTTTGATCTGTTGCCGATCTGCATCACCTGTCAGCGTGAAGCGGGCCGCAGCAAAGCGCGGTGGGCCAAAGCTCACTGCCGGATTGCGAGAAAAACCAAAGCCTTCGCGCGGAATTCCGGCGAAGGTGTCGAGCTTGCGGTTGTTGTTCTCGTCATGGATCACCGCGACGGCGTAATCGCCGTGCGCCAGCCCATCGAAGCGCAAGCTGCCGGCTGTCGCGGGTATGGAGCGCGTCACGGCCTGCGCATCGTCGATGCACGCGGGGAAGTTCTGCGGGTCGGCAGTCAGGCAGACGCGGACCGATCCCTTGTGCGACCGCAGATTGGTGAGATCGACCGACAGGTCACTCGTTGCCACCGCCCCCGGCAGCGCCAGCAACACTACCGCCGACGCGCCGCCGACGCACGCGAGCCTGCGCATGCGCTTTGACAAAATCGCCGACACCTTTGTCGGTGCCGCAGAGCCGATCCCAGAAACGGAAATAGAGACCATAATTTCCTCGATAGAGATCGTGGTGCCGTTGGTGATGGCTGGCCGTGATCAGCCATGCCCCCAATGGTCCATTCCACATGAACCGGGGAAAGACTTCCCAACCCATATGATTGGTAACCCCCATAACCGTCATGATCGCGAGGACCAAGCCGAGGCAGCCGATATTGATGGGAATAAGGAAGACAAGTAGCGGAATTATCACAGCGCCGGTGATCGCCTCGATCGGATGGAACGCCATCGCCGCCCACGCCGTCGGCGGGCGGCTGTCGTGATGCACCGCGTGCGCGAGCTTGAACGCGCGCGGCGTGTGCATCCAGCGATGCGTCCAATAAAACCATGTGTCGTGCGCGATCAGGTACAGCAGCACCGACACCGGCGCATACCATAAGGGGTAGCTGTGCAAATCGGTGTAGATCCGCGTCCAGCCGAGATTCTGCCATCCCCAGGCGACGACGCCCGCCGGCACGCCGTAAATCACCGCCGAGGCAAGGCTCCAGCCAATCTCGCGACGGATCTGCGGCGTCAGGCCGTCGTAGAGGCCGGGATGCCTGACGCGCGTTGCCGCGGCGAATGCGCCTGAGACGATCAGATAGCGCACGCCGACGATCAGCGACATGACGAGCGTGGCGGCGAGGATCGCGAGCAACATTCCTGCGGTGTAGCGCAGCCAGCCCCGCAAGTCAGGGAGATTCGCCGCACCGGCCAGCGTCTTCGGCGTGTCCCACGATCGCCCGCTGCGCTTGCACCTTGCCACATTTCGGCTATCGCAATGGCTATGCCAGAGACTCTCTCCTGCGACATCGCCATCGTCGGTGGCGGGCTTGCCGGTGGGTTGATCGCCCTGGCGCTCGCCAAGCAGCGGCCCGAGCTCGACGTGCGGATCGTCGAGCGATCCGATCGCTTCGGTGGCAACCATCTCTGGTCGTTCTTCGCCAGCGACGTGCGCGATGCCGATCGCTGGATCGTCGCGCCGCTCGTCAGTTATGGCTGGAAAAGCTATGACATTGCCTTTCCGGCGCACCGCCGGACGCTCGACAGCGCCTATTATTCGATCGAATCCGAGCGGCTCGATGCGACGCTGCGCGCCGAATTGCCGGCACACAGGCTGATGACCGGTCGCAAGGTGCTCGCGGCGGGACCGACCGCAGTGGTGTTCGCCGACGGCGACCGGCTCGAGGCCAAGGGCGTGATCGACACGCGCGGGCCGGGCGATCTCGGGCTGCTCGATCTGGGCTGGCAGAAGTTTGTCGGGATCGAGTTCGAGCTGGATACGCCGCACGGGCTCACGCGTCCGATCGTGATGGACGCGACGGTCGAGCAGATCGACGGCTATCGCTTCGTCTACACGCTGCCGCTGTCGCCGACCCGGCTGTTCATCGAAGACACCTATTACAGCGACACCCCCGATCTGTACCGGCCGCAACCCGGCAGCGGCAACAATGCCGACCCGATCGCCGATCGCGTACGCGCCTATGCCGCGGCGCATGGCTGGGCGACGCATACTGTCATCCGCGAGGAATCGGGTGTCCTGCCAGTGACGATGGGCGGCGATTTCGAGGCCTATTGGCAGTCTGGCGGCAACAAGGTCGCCAAGGCCGGGATGCGTGCGGGGCTGTTCCACCCGACGACCGGCTATTCGCTGCCCGATGCGGTGCGGCTCGCCGCGCTGATCGCTACGGCGCGCGACCTGTCGGGCGAGGGACTGCATACGCTGACGCATGCCTATGCAAAACGGACGTGGCAGGCGCGTGGCTTCTACCGTATGCTCGACAAGATGCTCTTTCGTGCCGCCGAGCCCGAGGAACGCTATCGTGTTCTCGAACGCTTCTACCGGCTCGACCAGCGCCTGGTGCGGCGCTTTTATGCAGGACGCTCGACGATGATGGACAAGGCACGGATCCTGACCGGCAAGCCGCCGGTACCGATCAGCCGCGCTTTGCGCGCGATCGGCGTGCTGCCGGGCGGGGTGAAGGCATGAGCTCGCATCCGGTGCGCGCACCGGCGCGGACCGCGATCGTCATCGGCGCCGGGTTTGGCGGGCTGGCGCTCGCGATCCGGCTGCAATCGGCGGGGATCGAGACGACGCTGCTCGAGGCGCGCGACAAGGCCGGGGGCCGCGCGTACGTCTGGGAGAAAGACGGCTTCGTGTTCGACGCGGGGCCGACCGTCATCACCGATCCGCCGTGCCTGCAGGAATTGTGGGCGCTGACCGGGCGCGACATGGCCGACGACGTGACGCTTGCGCCCGTCATGCCGTTCTACCGGCTCAATTGGCCCGACGGCACGGTGTTCGATTATTCGAACGACGAGCCCGCACTCAATGCCGAGATCGCCAAGCTCAACCCCGACGATGTCGCGGGCTATGCCAAGTTCCTCGAATATGCCGCCGGCGTGTATGAGGAGGGCTATCGCAAGCTCGGCCATGTCGCGTTCCTCGACTTCGCCTCAATGATCAAGGCAGCGCCCGCGCTCGCCAAATACCAGGCGTGGCGCTCGGTCTATTCGATCGTGTCGTCCTACGTGAAGGACGAGCATCTCCGCCAGGCGCTGTCGTTCCATACGCTGCTCGTCGGCGGCAACCCGATGAACACATCCGCGATCTACGCGCTGATCCACAAGCTCGAGAAAGACGGCGGCGTGTGGTTCGCGATGGGCGGCACCAGCAAGCTGATCGACGCGATGGTCACGCATTTCGAACGGCTCGGCGGCGTGCTGCGACTGGGCGACGCCGCGGTCGACATCGCGACGCTCGGCGACCGCGCGACCGGCGTCACCACCGCGAGCGGCTGGCATCAGGATGCCGACATGGTCGCGTGCAATGGCGACGTGATGCACATCTATCGCGATCTGCTCAAGTCGTCGCGCAGTGCGCAGCGCACCAGGAAGGCGCTCGCGCGCAAACGCTATTCGCCGTCGCTGTTTGTCGTCCATTTCGGGATCACGGGGACGTGGCCGGGGATCCCGCACCACACGATCCTGTTCGGGCCGCGCTATAAGGGGCTGCTCAGCGACATTTACGATCACGGTGTGCTGCCCGAGGATTTCTCGCTCTATCTGCACCACCCGACCGTCACCGATCCGTCGATGGCGCCCGAGGGGCATTCGACCTTCTATGCGCTCGCGCCGGTGCCGCACATGGGCAAGTTCCCGGTCGATTGGGACGAGATCGGGCCGATCCTCGAAAAGCGCATCCTCGACGAGATCGGGCGGCGGCTGATCCCCGATATCCATTCGCGGATCGTCACCAAATTCCATTATGCGC
Source organism: Sphingomonas sp. AAP5 (assembly GCF_004354345.1). Taxonomy (NCBI): domain Bacteria; kingdom Pseudomonadati; phylum Pseudomonadota; class Alphaproteobacteria; order Sphingomonadales; family Sphingomonadaceae; genus Sphingomonas; species Sphingomonas sp. AAP5. Next base: position 3,363,476 of record NZ_CP037913.1, read on the forward strand.
CGAACGACTTTGCGGCCGATCTCAACGCGCATCTCGGCAGCGCCTTCTCGCTCGAGCCGCTCCTGACGCAGAGCGCGTGGTTCCGCGTGCACAATCGCGACGACCATATCCCGAACCTCTATTTCGTCGGTGCCGGCACGCATCCAGGCGCTGGGATTCCCGGCGTGGTGGGCAGCGCCAAGGCGACCGCGGCGCTAATGCTGGAAGGCGAACGATAAAATGAAGCGGCTCGCGATCTATTGCGGATCGGCCACCCCGGCCGATCCCGTCTATATCGACTGCGCGCGCCAGGTCGGGCGGACGCTGGCCGAGCGCGGCATCGGCGTCGTCTATGGCGGCGGCAAGCTCGGGCTGATGGGCGCAGTCGCCGACAGCGCGCTCGAAGCCGGTGGCGAGGTGATCGGCATCATCCCGCAAGCTTTGGTCGACGCCGAGGTCGCGCATCGCGGGCTGACCGAGCTCCACGTCGTCGAGACGATGCACCAGCGCAAACAGGCGTTCACCGATCTGTCCGACGGTTTCGTCAATTTGCCCGGCGGCACCGGCACGATGGACGAATTGTGGGAAGCGCTGAGCTGGGCGCAGATCGGCTATCACGCCAAGCCCGTCGGGCTGCTCAACATCGCGGGCTATTACGACCATCTCGTCGCTTTCTATCGCCATATGGGCGAGGTCGGTTTCCTGCGGCCGCAGCACCACGGGATCCTGCTGATCGACACCGCGCTCGACGGCCTGCTCGACCAGATGGCCGCGCACGAGCCGATCGTCACGATCACCAAGATCGGTGCGAAAGACTTGTGAGCGACACCGCCTTGCCTAGTCGCGATGCGATCGTCGCGACCGCGCAGGAATCGATCGCGCGCGGATCAAAGAGCTTTGCCGCGGCGAGCAAGCTGTTCGATCGCCCGACGCGCGAACGCGCCTGGCTGCTCTACGCCTGGTGCCGCGCGTGCGACGATATCGCCGATGGCCAGGATCACGGCCATGACATGACCGGGGTCGACGATGGTCCCGCGCGCCTCGCGGAAATCGCAGCGAAGACCGACGCTGCGCTCGCGGGCGAGGTGGTCGGCGATCCGGCGTTCGACGCGCTACGGCTCTTCGCGGCGGAGACCGCACTGCCCCCTGCCCTCGCGCACGATCTGATCGCGGGCTTCGCGCTCGACGCCCAAGGCTGGCGCCCGGGGAGCGAGGCCGATCTCTACCAATATTGCTACCATGTCGCGGGTGCGGTCGGGTGCATGATGGCGATCGCGATGGGGGTCGCGCCGAGCGACGAAGCCACGCTTGATCGCGCGTGCGACCTGGGGATGGCGTTCCAGTTCGCCAATATCGCGCGCGACATCGCCGAAGATGCGCGCGCCGGGCGGTGCTATTTGCCGCAGGATTGGCTCGACGAAATGGGCCTGAGCCCCGACACGCTGCTTGCCCCCGAACATCGCGCGGCGCTTGGCGTGCTTGGCGTGCGGCTTGCGGATCTGGCAGCGGGCTACGAGGCGAGCGCACGCCACGGCACCCCGGCGCTGTCGTTTCGTTCGGCCTGGGCGGTGCTGGCGGCGGCCGACATCTATGGCGCGATCGCACGCGGTGTCGCGGCGTTGGGGCCGCGCGCGTGGGATGGTCGCGTGACGACGTCGAGCGCGGCGAAGCTCGCGATGATCGGCAAGGCATATTTCGCGGCGCGACGCCGCGCGCAGGCCTATCCTCCGTCGCCGCGTGATCGCTCGCTCTGGACTCGTCCGCGTAACGCTGAAGGCGGCGCTAACCCCTTTCGGTGAGACGTTCTGCACGTCTGCAAGCTTAGGTCACGGGCCTGGATAAAGGCCTTGATTCGATGACCGCGCTCTCCGTCCAGTTCGCCAAAGCCCTGTCGCGCGGACGCGTCGCACAAGCGCCCGACAGCCGCGCTTCGCTGCTCGCCGCCTTGTTGCGCAAACGCGCGACCGCGCATGTCGTCGGTGCGAAGGACCTCGAATCGTTGCTGCGCGAGCAGATCCGCTGGGCGCTGCCGATCCAGGATGGCCGTGGGACGATCGACCCGGAGGGCTGACCCCCGTTTATCCGAGCAAGGGCTCACCGGGATAGGGTTTGCGGTGAGCACGCTGTGCGAGCCACGCGCCGAGCAACGGGAAGAGCACCGCGCACAGTGCCATCCACGCAGGATGCGGCACGTTGATTTGCCCGGCGATCGCGGCGGCGAGGTAGATGGCTGTCACCAGCCACCCTCCGATCGGCCAGTCCCCGATGCGCAGGCACAGCCAGACCCCGGCGAACGGGGCGATCAGCCAACCTGCCACAATGATGAGTTTTCCCGGGAGCGGAATCCCGGTGATCATCGCGAGCAGCGTCGCACGGTCGGCCGCGGCGATGTCGCCCGGAACGGGGTACAGCGTCGCGCTAAGGCTCTCGATCGCGGCAACGAGCGCGAGCGATACCAAGCTTCCGACGATGATTGCAGTCAATTTCCGCACGGCGCGCCCCTGTCGTGCGGGCTATAGCAGGCTATCGCGCGATGGCGATCATCCGCGTGTGACGCTTGCCTTGGTTTGCGCCATGCGCTCGCCCGTTGCGCGGCACGATGCGGTCACTACAGGATAATCGACATCGCTGTTGCGCGCGAGCGCTGCTGGCATTGCGCGCTGGCATTCGCCGATCGATCGATATTGCACCTGTTCGACGCGCGCCTGCTGACAGGCCGAACTGCCGTCGCCGCATCCCATGATCGCCATGACGTAGAAAAGCGGGTCCATAACCGTCTCCGTTCGTAGCAAAAACCGACGAACTGCCTTGCTTGTTCCATGAGACGCTTTCGGTCGCGCTTGACTGCGCCTACATGAAGGACAGATGCCCCCCGATACAGCCACCACCTCGACCACGCCCGAACGGCCGATGCTGCCTACGCTCCGGCGTTTCGTACCCTATCTGTGGCCGAAGGATGCGCCGGTTCTCCGGCTGCGCATCGTCGGTGCGATGCTGCTCGTCATCGCGTCGAAGGTCACGCAGGTCTATGCCAGCGCCTACACGCTGAAATGGGCGGTCGACCGGATGGCGCAGGGGGAGCGCGGCGCGGTGTGGATCGTGATCGCGCTCGTCCTCGGCTATGCCGGGGCGCGCTTCTCGACGACCTTGTTCGACAATCTGCGCAACACGGTGTTCGAGCGTGTCGGGCAGGATGCGACGCGGCGGCTTGCGGCGAGCGTGTTCCGCCATCTCCACCAATTGTCGCTGCGCTTCCATCTCGAGCGGCGGACGGGCGCGGTCACCAAGGTGGTCGAGCGCGGGACGAAGAGCATCGATACGATGCTCTATTTCATGCTGTTCAACATCGCGCCGACGGTGCTCGAACTCGTCCTCGTGCTCAACATCTTCCGCTCGAGCTTCGGCTGGGGGCTGGTTGCCGCGACCGTGGTGATGGTGGCGACCTATATCTGGTTCACGCGGATGGTGACCGATTGGCGCGCCGCCTTGCGCACGCGGATGAACGATCTCGACACGGGTGCGGTCAGCCATGCGGTCGATTCGCTGCTCAATTTCGAGACGGTGAAATATTTCGGCGCCGAGGAGCGCGAGGGCAAGCGTTACGACGCGGCGATGGCGGCTTATGCCAACGCCGCGGTGACGTCTGAGAATTCGCTCGCCTGGCTCAACGTCGGGCAAGCGCTGATCACCAATGTGATGCTCGGCGGCGGGATGGCGTTCGTCGCCTGGGGCTGGGGGCGTGGGGCGTTCTCGGCGGGCGACGTGGTGTTCGTCTCGACCTTGCTGTCGCAGCTGTTCCGGCCGCTCGACCTGCTCGGCATGGTCTATCGCACGATCCGCCAGGGCGTGATCGACATGGGCGCGATGTTCGACTTGATCGACACGCCGTCCGAAGTGGTCGACGCGCCCGGCGCGCCGCCGCTGGTGGTGGCGCGCGGGCATGTCCGGTTCGAGAATGTGCGCTTCGGCTATGACAAGGGGATGCCGATCCTCAAGGGGATCGATCTCGACATCCCGGCGGGCAAGACGCTCGCCGTGGTCGGGCCGTCGGGCGCGGGCAAGAGCACGCTCGCGCGGTTGCTGTACCGCTTTTACGATCTCACCGGCGGGCGGATCACCGTCGACGGGCAGGACATTGCCCAGGTGACGCAGGCGTCGCTGCGCTCGGCGATCGGGATCGTGCCGCAGGACACCGTGCTGTTCAACGACACGATCGGCTACAATATCGGCTATGGCCGTGAGGGTGCGGGGCAGGACGAGATCGAGACTGCCGCGCGCGGGGCGGCGATCGCGGGGTTCATCGAGCGCCAGCCGCAGGGCTATGGCACGCGCGTCGGCGAGCGCGGATTGAAGCTGTCGGGCGGCGAGAAGCAGCGCGTCGCGATCGCGCGGACGCTGCTCAAGAACCCGCCGGTGCTGATCCTCGACGAAGCGACCTCGGCGCTCGACAGCCGCACCGAGGGCGAGATCCTCGACACGCTCCAGGCGATCGAACGCGGGCGCACGACGATCGTCATCGCGCATCGCCTGTCGACCGTCGTCCACGCCGACGAGATCGTCGTGCTCGAGGCGGGGCAAGTTGTCGAGCGCGGGAGCCACGCTGCGCTGCTACGCAAGGACGGCCTCTATGCCGAGATGTGGAACCGCCAGGCGCAGGAACGCGCCGAGGAAACGCTCGCCGCGGAATAAGCGTCAGAGGCAGCTCAGCCGGATCCGCTTGGCGGGCTTGTCGAAGGTGATCGACGAGCATTGCTCGAGCGCATCACGGCCGATCGACAGGCGGTCGCGCGACGGATCACGCTTCGCCTTGCCGGTCACGATGATCTCTTCGGGATCGGGGGTCACGTCGGCATCGCGGATGGTCGCCGCATTGCCATAGTCCGATACGCGCACGTGCAGAGCGTTCAGCGCCATCGGCCCGATCACGAATGGAGTGGTGAGCGTCATATGCCGGACCGGCCGCGCGATACCGAAGGCGATCTCGGCCTGGTCGACCGGCCCAGTCAATGCACCCCCCTGTGCCGCAGCGATGCGCTGTGCCGCGCCGGCGCTGGCGAGCGACAGGCGGTGGTGCAGGTCGAAGCGGACCTTCATCGGCACGCCGCCGACGATGATCTCGCCGAATAGCCCGCCCCAATTGCCGATCAGCGCGCCGCCGTCGACGAGCGGGAGGTCGAGCGTCCGCTCGCCTGGGCGCGGCGCATGGAGCTCGAAGCGCACCACCGGTGCAGGCAGGCCACCGGGCCCGATCACGCCATCGGCGCCCGTCGCATAGGGCGTGTCGAACCAGCCGACGCGCCGCCGGATCTCCATTCCGTCGACGATCAGGCGCGTCACCGCGGTCACGCCGTGTACCCCGCTCGGGCCGACCTTGTAATGGAGACCGAACATGCCCGACTTGAGGCCGGCGCGAAGCGCATAGGGTTTCGCCAGGATCGGGAGCGCGGGGGCACCCGGGTCGATGCGCAGCGTGCCCTGCGCTCCGCCGACGCTCGCGGAGACAATGCCATCGTCGCGCACGGTATAGACGGGATCGGGTGCCGCCGCGCCGAGACCGATCGCCAGGATCGAGCAGCCCATAAGCATGCGAAGGTGGATCATCATGGTCGGCTGCCCCGTTCGAGTTCAGCTCGATCTTGCCGCAGATTGGGGCCAAACCACGGCAGCGTCACAATAAATCGCGATATTCCGGATGCTTGTCGATATAGGCGGCGACGAACGGGCATTGCGGGATGACCTTCAACCCGCGGTCGCGCGCGCTGTCGAGCGCGGCGCGGACCAGTTTGGTCGCGGCCCCATGCCCGGCGACCGCTTTGGGCACGAGCGTGTGCGTGAAGACGATCGTATCGCCTTCCATCTGATACGCCGCGACCGCGCGGTGGCGGCCGACGGTCAGCTCGAATTCCTGCTCGGCCTTGTTGTCGCGGACTGTTTCCATTGCGTCCGCTTGCACCGGGAACGCGCCCACACGCAAGAACAAGGGGTAAACATCTTGTGATTTTTGGGGGTCGGCGTTACATGTAACGCTTGGGCGGAAGGAGCGTGGCGATGGGCATGGAGCGACCGATGACCAGCGCCGAGCGCGTCGCCAAACGGCGTGCAGCGTTGCGCGCCCAGGGACTGCGGCCGAAGACTTTCTGGTTGCCGGACACGACGACGCCGGAGTTTCAGGAGGAAGCCCGCAAGACGCGAGAGTGGTTGTGGGCGCATGTCGAGGATGACCGCGAAGCGATGGCGTTCGCTGGCGCGATGACCGACGTCGTGCTCGAACGCCTCGAACGCCTCGAACGCCTCGACCGCGAAACAGAGCGTTAAAGCTCGATCGTGAAGCGGGGTGAAATCTGGAGTGCTGCGACGGGAAGCGGCTATGGCGGCAAGCCTCGCCCGGTCTTGGTCGTGCAGGGTGACGCTTTTGGCGATACGCCGCATCGTCTCGTGGCATTATGCCAGACCGCGAGAGGGGAGGCACGCGACCTTCGCCCGAGGGTCTTGCCCGACGCGCAGAATGGCCTTGAAGCGATTTCAGACGTCGCGGTCGACATTTTGGTGACCGTGGATCACCAGCAGTTTGGCCGAGTGATCGGCCGTTTGTCCGAGACCGACATGCAGCGTGTCGATCAGGCTCTCCTTCTTATTCTTGGTTTCGCGTAAATGATCGATCCCCTCCCCGTCCTCCAATCGACCTTTGGCTTCCCGGCGTTTCGCGGCGTTCAGGGGTCGGTGGTCGAGCGCGTGCTCGCCGGCGCGCGGACGCTTGCGGTAATGCCGACCGGCGCGGGCAAGTCGCTGTGCTATCAATTGCCCGCGGTGGTGCTCGAGGGGACGTGTGTCGTCGTCTCGCCGCTGATCGCGCTGATGCACGACCAACTGCGCGCCGCGACCGCGATCGGGATCCGCGCAGCGACGCTGACCTCGGTCGATACCGACCAAGCCGAGACGATCGCGCGCTTCCGCCGCGGCGAGCTCGACCTGCTCTATGTCGCGCCCGAGCGTGCCTCGGGCGGCGCATTCCGCGAGTTGCTCGCGCGTGCGCCGTTGGCGCTGTTCGCGATCGACGAGGCGCATTGCGTGTCCGAATGGGGGCATGATTTCCGGCCCGATTACCGCCTGCTGCGGCCGCTGCTCGACGCATTCCCGGATGTACCGCGGCTCGCGCTGACCGCGACCGCCGATGCCGTGACGCGCGCGGACATTCTCGAGCAGCTCGGCATCCCGCACGACGGGATGATCGTTGCCGGGTTCGACCGGCCCAACATCCAGTATCGCATCTCGCCGAAGGACAATGCGACGCGCCAGATCGCCGACCTGATCGCCGAGACCCCCGGCGCAGGCATCGTCTATCTGCAGAGCCGCGCCGGCACCGAAAAGATGGCCGAGGCGCTGAGCAAGACCGGACGACCGACGCGCGCGTATCATGCCGGGCTCGATCCGCATGTCCGCGCGAAGAACCAGGCCGATTTCGTCGCCTCGGAAGACATGGTGATGTGCGCGACGGTCGCGTTCGGAATGGGGATCGACAAGCCCGACGTGCGCTTCGTCGCCCACGCCGGGCTGCCCAAATCGATCGAGAGCTATTATCAGGAGACCGGCCGCGCGGGGCGCGACGGCGATCCTGCGGTCGCGCATCTATTCTGGGGCGCCGAGGATTTCGCGCGCGCGCGGCAGCGGATCGGCGAGGTCGAGGCGGCGCGCCAGCCGGGCGAGCGCCAGCGGCTCGCCGCCCTCGGCGCGCTGGCCGAGACCGCCGGATGCCGGCGGCGCATCCTGCTCAAGCATTTCGGCGACGACAGTCCCGAGAATTGCGGCAATTGCGACAATTGTCTCAACCCGCCCGCCGCGGTCGATGCGACGGAGGTGGCGAGGAAATTCCTCTCCGCGGTCTTTCGCACGGGGCAGAGCTTTGGCGCGGGCTATATCGAGCAAGTCCTGATGGGCCAGTCGAGCGAGCGCAGCCTGATGAACGGGCACGAGACGCTCGGCGTATTCGGGATCGCCTCTAGCCCTGAGGAAGCCGCGCTGATCAAGCCGGTCGGGCGGGCGCTGCTGCTGCGCGACGCGCTGCGCGCGAACGATTTCGGCGGGTTGGAGTTTGGCCCCGGCGCCCGCGGCATCTTGAAAGAGGGCGAACACGTCGCGCTGATCGTCCCGCCCAAGCGCGAGCGGCGGCGGCGCGGGAGCGCTGGCAGCGTGCCCAACCCGACCGGCGAACCGCTGTTCGAGGCGTTGCGCACCAAGCGCCGCGAACTCGCACTCGAGGCGAGCGTGCCGCCTTACGTCATCTTCCACGATTCGGTGCTGCGCGAGATGGCGACGACGCGGCCTTCGTCGCTCTCGGCGATGGGGCACATCACCGGCGTCGGCGCGCGCAAGCTCGAGGCCTATGGCGAGGCGTTTCTCGGGGTCCTGCGACGGTTCTGAGCGCTCGAGTTTCACGCGAAGGCGCGAAGCGATAGGCGGCGGGATCATCACTCCCCTTCTTCGTGTCTTCGCGGCTTTGCGTGAAAATTTGTTCGCGGAGGGGCGCTGAGGCGCAGGGAAAAGACTACGGTTTCCCGGTCGCGCGCGGGCCGTTTGATGTAACAGCGCGTTCGCCCGCCGTTTTTCCCTCCGCGCCTCCGCGTCTCTGCGCGAACCGAATCTGCCGCTTCCGCCGCGCTGCCGTGCGAGCTAGAAGTAAGCCCATGACCATCCTCCGCACCATCGATCCGACCGTCGCGGTCGCTCCGCAAATCTCGCCCGACGCGATGGCCGACCTTGCCGCCGCGGGCTTCACCGCAATCGTCAACAACCGCCCCGATGGCGAGGATATGGGCCAGCCGAGCGGTGCCGAGATCGCCGCCGCCGCCGAGGCCGCTGGCCTCACCTACACCGCGATCCCGGTGACGCATGCCGGCTTCTCGCACCCGCAGATCGACGCGATGGCGGCGGTGCTGGCCGAGGCCAAGGGGCCGGTGCTGGCATACTGCCGCTCGGGAACGCGCTCGTGCAACCTCTGGGCGCTCGCGGTCGTCAAGGGCGGCATGCATCCCGATACGGCGATGACGAAAGCCGCCGCCGCCGGATACGATCTCACCGGACTTCGCCCGCTGCTCGACGCGCTTTCCACGCCGGCGTGACAGCGAGGCGATGGACTGGACGCAACTTGGATTAAGCGTCGCCGGCGTGCTCGGCCTGGCGCTGGTCGCGCGCTGGATGCGACTCGGCGAGGCGCGCATTTCGAGCAAGGCGCAAGCACGCGAGACTGCCGAGCAGATGCTCGCCGGCTTCGTCGCGCATGGGGCGGTGATCGGGACCGACGGGAATGCCGCGCTGGTCGCTGGAAACGGGGCGCTTGCGCTGCTGAAACGCCACGGTGCAAAGGTCGCCGCCCGGCGGCTGATCGCACCATTGCGGCTCACCCAGGCGATCGAGGGTGTGCGCGTCGAGACGGGCGAACGCCAGTTCGGCGCGGTGCTGCTGTTCGGCGTGCTCGAAGCCGATGTCCGCGCGATCGAGGACAGCGTCACGCGTGGCACGGCGTACCACTGATCGCCCGCGCGATATTGGCTCTTTACGGATCCCACTGACACTGGTGTAAACAGTGCGTATGGACCTGCCCGATCCCGTCCACTACGCCGTCCCCGGCTTCATCGCGCTCGTCCTTGCCGAGATGTTCGTCGCGCGGATCAAGGATCGCACGCGTTACGAGCCCAAGGACACGCTCGTGTCGCTTGCGCTCGGCCTCGGCAGCACCGTCGCCGGCGCGCTGTCGGTCGGACTGGTCTTCGCGCTGTCGCTCTGGGTGTGGCAATTCCGGCTCTTCGACATCGGCTATGCCTGGTATTGGTTCGTGCTCGCCTTCGTGCTCGACGATCTGTTTTATTACGTCTTCCACCGCTCGGCCCACCGCGTCCGCTGGTTCTGGGCGAGCCATGTCATCCACCATTCGAGCCAGCATTATGATCTGTCGACCGCGCTGCGGCAGACCTGGACGGGCTTCGTCTCGCTGGGCTTCGTCTTCCGCCTGCCGCTGCTGCTGATAGGCTTCCCGCCGGCGATGCTGGTGTTCGTCGCGGGGCTCAACCTGATCTACCAATTCTGGATCCACACCGAGATGATCGACCGGATGCCGCGCTGGTTCGAGGCGGTGATGAACACGCCGTCGCACCACCGCGTCCATCACGCGACCAATCCGCGCTATCTCGACACCAATTATGCCGGCGTCTTCGTCGTCTGGGACCGCCTGTTCGGCACCTTCGAGCCTGAGCGCGCCGACGATCGACCGCGCTATGGGATCGTCAAGAACTTGGGCTCGTTCAATCTGTTATGGGCCGCGACGCACGAATGGATCGGGATCGCGCAAGACGTCTGGCGGGCGCCGGGGCTTCGTGCCAAGCTCGGCTATCTGGTGATGCCGCCCGGGTGGAGCCACGACGGTAGCCGCGACACGTCCGAGACGATCAAGGCGCAGTGGCGATCGAGCGATACAAAGGCGCGCTAAAGCGCCGCGAGCAGGAGAGAGCGCGTGGAAGAAGCCGATATCGTGGTCATCGGGGGCGGTTCGGGCGGCGCGGCGGCGGCCGGGCGCTTGAGCGATGGCGGGAAATTCTCGGTCGCCTTGCTCGAGGCGGGGGGCCGCAACACTGGGCTCCGCACCCGCATTCCGGCGTTCCTCGCGTTCCAGACCGACAAGACCAACTGGAATTACGAGACCGTCCCGCAGGCCGGGCTCGGCGGCCGGCGCGGGCACCAGCCGCGCGGCAAGGGGCTCGGCGGGTCGAGCGCGATCAATGCGATGATCTATATCCGCGGCAACAAATGGGATTACGACAATTGGGCGGCGCTCGGCTGCCCCGGCTGGTCGTATGACGACGTGCTGCCGTGGTTCAAGCGCAGCGAGCATAATGTCCGCGGCGGCGACGCTTATCACGGCGGCGACGGACCGCTGTGGGTGAGCGAGCAGCACCACGCCAATCCCGGCAGCCGCGATTTCGTCGAGGCCGGCGCGTCGCTGCAGATCCCGCGCAACGACGATTTCAACGGCGCGCGGCAGGAGGGGATCGGGCTCTATCAGGTGACGCAGAAGGGCGGCGAGCGCTGGACTTCGGCGCGCGCGTATCTCGGCGACGCGCCGACCAATCCGGCGTTGCACGTGCTCACCGGCGTCACCGTCGAGCGCGTGCTGTTCGAGGACGGGCGCGCGTGGGGCGTCGCCTATCTGCAGGGCGGTGAATCGAAGGTGATCCGCGCACGCAAGGCCGTCGTGCTCGCGGCCGGGGTGTTCGGCACGCCGCAGATCCTGATGCTATCGGGGATCGGGCCGGGGGCGCATCTGCGCGAGCAGGGCATATCGGTGCGGGTCGATCGCGCGGCGGTCGGCGCCAATCTGCAGGACCATATCGATTATGTCGCGGCGTTCGAGACGCCGGGCAAGAGCTTCGTCGGCAATTCGCTCAAGGGCAAGCTCGATATGGCGGGCGCGCTGTTCCAGTGGCTGCGCAAGCGCGAGGGGATGATGACGACGCCGTTCGCCGAGGCGGGCGCCTTCCTCACCACCGATCCGCACGCCCCCGCGCCTGACGTCCAGCTCCACTTCGTCGTCGCCGCGCTCGAGGACCACGGCCGCACGCAAGTGCCGGGGCATGGCTATTCGTGCCACGTCTGCGTGCTGCGGCCCGAAAGCCACGGCACGGTGCGGCTCGCCTCGAGCGATGCGCGCGTGGCTCCGCTGATCGACCCGGCGTTCTTCAGCGATCCGCGCGACATGGCGACGATGATGCGCGGCGTCCGCGCGATGTACCGCATCCTCGAGGCGCCACCGCTCAGCGACCATAAGGGCCGCGATCGCTATCCGATCGACCTGCGCGACGACGACGCGCTCGAGCGGCTGATCCGCGCGCGCGCCGATACGGTCTATCATCCGGTCGGGACCGCGCGGATGGGATCGGACGAGGATGCGGTGTGCGACCCGCGGCTGCGCGTCCGCGGGGTCGAGGGCCTCTATGTCGCCGATGCCTCGGTCATGCCCAAGCTCGTCTCGGGCAACACCAATGCGCCGTCGATCATGATCGGGGAACGTTGTGCCGATTTCGTGACCGCGGACCTCGCCTGATCGGCTAGATGCCGCGGCATGGACCGCAAGGATTGGAATCGGGTCGCGCTGACGGCGGCGGTGGTGTTGGTGCCGGGCGGCTTCCTGCTCGGCGCCGCGCTCGCCGCGCGACGGCTGCGTGCGAAGCCGCGCGACACGGACGCCGTCACGACCGACGAGCCGGTTGAGGGCAAGGGCCCGCGCGACTAGGATCGCCGCGTTCGCGTGACTGGCGAAGCAGGCGGGACACCACCGTGGAGCGCGGACCCGGCCGCCGCTCGCCTGGGCACCCTCGCTTGAAAGGAGCCCGCATGGGCGACCCAATCGATATTCCAAACTGGTATCGCCTCGATGATCAGCTGACGACATCGGGCCAGCCGAGCGGCGAACAGCTCGCCGCGATCGCAGCGCTGGGCGTGCGCGATGTCATCAATCTCGCCTTGCACGATCATCCGCGCGCACTGCCCGACGAAGCGGCCACGGTCGCCGCGCTGGGGATGCGCTACATCCATATCCCGGTCGTGTTCGATGCACCGACCACGGCCGATTTTGAGCGCTTCTGCGCGGCGATGGCCGATCGCGGCACGCGGCCGGTGCACGTCCACTGTATCGTCAACGCGCGCGTTTCGGCCTTCCTCTATCGCTATCGGCGCGAGGTGCTCGGCTGGGACGAAGCGCAGGCGCGCCCCGCGCTCGACGCGATCTGGCGCCCGGGCGGCGTGTGGGCGCGCTTCATCGGCGACACCGCACGGGCAGAGCTTCCGCACCAAATGATGGCGACCCCGCCGCAGACATAAAAAAGGGCCGGTGCGTTGCCGCACCGGCCTTAGGTCGTCCGCAGGAGGAACATCGTGAGGGGGGCGGATCGTTCGGGGCCCGCCCCCCAATCTGGTCAATAATTGTAGGCGCGCTCGCCATGTTCGGAGATGTCGAGGCCTTCGTGCTCGACTTCTTGCGAAGGGCGGATGCCGACGGTGTATTTGAGGATCAGGAACAGCACGGCCGAAACGCCGCCCGACCAGACCAGCGTGATCGCGACCGCTTCGGCCTGCGTCCACAGCTGGGTCGCCATGTCGTACACGCCGGGCTTGGCGACCGCGGCGGTGTAATCGACCCAGCCCTGGCCGCCGAGCTTGGGATCGGCGACCACGCCGGTCGCCAGCGCGCCGAAGATGCCGCCGACGCAATGCACGCCGAACACGTCGAGCGAGTCGTCATACTTGCCCCAGCTCTTCACCGTGGTGACGAAGAAGAAGCACAGCGGCGAGACGAGCAGGCCGAGGATGATCGAGGTCATCGGCGAAGCGAAGCCCGACGCCGGGGTGATCGCGACGAGGCCGGCAACTGCGCCCGTCACCGCGCCGAGCAGCGAGGGCTTGCCGTGCTTGATCTGGTCGATCACCGCCCACGACACGCCGGCTGCTGCCGTGGCGACGAAGGTGTTGATGAAGGCGAGCGCCGTGAGGCCGTTCGATTCGAGGTTGGAACCGGCGTTGAAGCCGAACCAGCCGACCCACAGCAGGCTGGCGCCGATCATCGTCATGGTCAGCGAGTGCGGCGGCATCGGCTCCTTGTTGAAGCCCGCGCGCTTGCCGATCACGAGACAGCCGACGAGCCCGGCGATCCCGGCATTGATGTGCACCACGGTGCCACCAGCGAAGTCGAGCGCGCCCTTGCCGTAGAGGAAGCCGAAGTCGGTCGGCGCGTTGGGGAGGAAATCCGGGCCCGCCCAATACCACACCATGTGTGCGATCGGGAAATAGACGATCGTCATCCACGCCACCATGAACACCATCAGCGGGGTGAACTTCACGCGCTCGGCGAACGCGCCGACGATCAGCGCGGGCGTGATGCACGCAAACGTCATCTGGAAGCAGACATAGGCATATTCGGGGATGTAGACCCCGTTCGAGAAGGTCGCTGCGAGCGAATTGGCGTCGACCCCCTTGAGGAACAGCTTGCCGAAGCCGCCGACGAACTGCGAGCCGCCGGTGAAGGCCATCGAATAGCCCCAGCTGACCCACACCAAAGCCGCGATGCAGACGATCATGAAGACCTGCATCAGCACCGACAGCATGTTCTTGGTGCGGACCAGGCCGCCGTAGAACAGCGCGAGGCCGGGCACCGACATCATCAGCACGAGCACGGAGGAGGTCAGCATCCAGGCGGTGTCGCCCTTGTTGACCATCGCCGCAGTCGGCACGAACGGCTTGGCGGCGGCCGCCACGGGCGCCTGCGCCCAGGCCGGAAGCGCGGCGATCGCCGCGACAGCTGCCAGACCCGCAAAACCCAATTTGGTCGATTGCTTCATCGATACCCCCTTAAAGTCGGACCCGCTCACAGCGCGATCTCGTCGGTTTCGCCGGTGCGGATGCGGACGGCCTGCCCGACATCGAGCACGAAGATCTTGCCGTCGCCGATCGCGCCGGTGTTGGCCGATGCCTGGATCGCCTCGACGACCTTGCCAGCGAGGTCGGAGCCGCAGACGACCTCGATCTTGATCTTGGGGACCATGTTGGTGCTGTATTCGGCGCCGCGATAGATTTCGGTCTGGCCTTTCTGGCGCCCGAAACCCTTGACCTCGGTGACGGTCATTCCGGCGACGCCGATTTCGGTCAGCGCCTCGCGCACCTCGTCGAGCTTGAAAGGTTTGATGATGGCAATGACGAGCTTCACGCAAGAACCCCCCTGGTTATTGGTCCTGGGGGATGTCTCGCAAAAGCCGTGCCAGACGCGAAACGACCGTCTGCCGCGGTACCGCCGCGCCAGGAGCGATTACCGCATCGTAAATTTTTGTGCAGTTGCGAACCGCTGCCTAAGAATCAGGCAGATTTGGCGAGGATAGCCCGCGCCGCGTCGACATCGTCGTCATCCACCATCACGCGGACCGGAATGAAGAACTGGCTGCCATCGGCAATGCTCGCATTGCCGTCGAGCGCGAGCGCCATGATGCCTTCGGACTCGAGCCGTCCGACGACGATATAGGCTTCGTTGCGCGCGAACCGACCGACCTCGACGAGACTCATCGCCCGTTGGTCA
Organism: Sphingomonas sp. AAP5; assembly: GCF_004354345.1. Lineage (NCBI taxonomy): Bacteria > Pseudomonadati > Pseudomonadota > Alphaproteobacteria > Sphingomonadales > Sphingomonadaceae > Sphingomonas > Sphingomonas sp. AAP5. Next base: position 3,378,564 of record NZ_CP037913.1, read on the forward strand.
TTTCGAGCGGATCGAAGGCGGGCAGGATCGTCTGGACGCGCACCGGCAAGCCATCGATGCTGTGCGTGCGCTTGGCGATCACGGCGAGGCGGGCGTCGGGGTCCTGCTGTGCATGGAATTTGACGAGCGTGTCGCGTGGACGATCGAGCGTCATGCGCGGGACGCCCCAGCCGCAGCTGGTCTGGACGCTGTCGACTCGTATATCGAACACCTGCCGCGCGCCTGCGAGCGCGGGGAATTGACCTGCCAGATCGTCATAGCCCGGCTCGCCCGCGATGGTGAAGCTGCCCGTTCCATAGAGCCGCAGGATCAGCGCGGGATTATCGAACGCGCAGAACATGATCGTGATGCGGCCGTCGGCGACGAGATGCGCCTGAGTCTCGTTGCCCGATCCGCCGAGATCGAGATAGGCGACGCGATTGGGACCGAGCACGCGGAAGCTGTCCATGCCCTTGGGGCTGAGGTTGACCCGCGCCCCCGCAGCGGCGGTGGCGACAAAGAAGACGGGCTGCTTCGCGATGAAGGCGCGGTGCGCAGCGTCAATGGCCGAGAACATTTCCATACCGTGCGTATAGCCCTTTCAGACGATGCGGGGAATCCGTGGGCGGCCGAGTGCGCATTCGAGCGCGTCGCGATCCCAGTCGGCGAGATCGGCGGCGGCGGCGTAGGTCGACTGGCAGAAGGCCAGCAAGGTTTCGCTCGGGTCGGCGGCACCACGCACGACATCATAATCGAGCAGGAACTCGCCGAGATCGGCGTTCCAGCTGGCTTGGGCGGGTTCGACAGGCGCCTGCGCATACCCGGCGGGCGAGGGATAGGCATAGGCGTAGAACGCTGCATGTGGATAGGCGTCGCTGCCCGGCCAGAAGCCGACGCTGGCTTCCTCATGGCTATAGGCTTCGCACGTAACCGCATCGGGCAGACCGGGAAAGCCGCCGGGATGGCGTGGTGCGGCACGGCCCGAGAAGCGCGTCGCGGCGAGATCGAAGCTGCCCCAGAAGAAATGGACGGGCGACGCCTTGCCGAGAAAGCCGGTGCGGAATTCGCCGAACACGCGGGCGATCTGGATCAGCGCGCGCCAGAAGGCGCGGACGGCGTCGGCATCGTAGGGGCGTTCGGCGGTGTCCTCGGCGAAGGGCGGGACGTCGGCCATTTCGCTGGGGACGCCGTCGAACTGTGCGGGAACGTCGAGCTCGGTGAGGCAGGTGGTCACGGTCTGGTGGAAATGCGCGATGCTGCCCGGCCCGAGCCCGATCCCGCGGCTGCGTCCGTCGCTCGTCATGAAGACGAGCCGGTCGTGGAGCAGGTCGAATTCGATCTCGAGGATCCGATCGCCGAGCGGGATCGCCGAGGTCGTCAGTCCGCGCGCCGAGACATAGAGCGGGACGTGCCAGCTATGGTTGAGCCACGGGGTGAGCGCGAGTCGCACCTTGCCAATGATTTGCGTGCGGAGTTGCAACCCAATTGCGGTCTCGCGCCAGGCGGTCCAGTCGAGTTCGGGCCAGGGGGAGATCGTTGCTTCGGTCATCCTGCTCTCCGTCGCCCCGGCGGAGGCCGGGGCCGCTGCGATATCGAACGATCCGCCCGCCAATGGAGCGGCCCCGGCCTGCGCCGGGGCGACGCCCCTACATCGCCGTCCCACCGACCGTCAGCCCTGCCACCAGCAAGGTCGGCTGCCCGACGCCGGCCGGAACGCTCTGCCCGCCTTTGCCGCAGATGCCGACGCCCTCGTCGAGCGCGAAGTCGTTGCCGATGCCCTCGACGCGGGTGAGGCAGGAGGGGCCGTCGCCGATCAGCGTCGCGCCCTTGATCGGCGCGCCGACGCGGCCGTTCTCGATCTTGTATGCCTCGGTGCAGCTGAACACGAACTTGCCCGAGACGATGTCGACCTGCCCGCCGCCGAAGGACTTGGCGAAGATGCCGTTCTTCACGCGGCTGAGCAGCTCGGCGGGGTCATCCTTGCCGCCGCGCATGAAGGTGTTGGTCATCCGCGGCATCGGCGCGTGCGCGAACGACTCGCGGCGGCCGTTGCCGGTCGGCGCGACGCCCATCAACCGGGCGTTGAGCCGGTCCTGGATATAGCCCTTGAGAATGCCGTCCTCGATCAGCACGTTTTCCTGCGTCGGGGTGCCCTCGTCGTCGATCGACAGCGAGCCGCGCTTGTCGGCGATCGAGCCGTCGTCGACCACGGTGACGCCGGGCGCCGCGACGCGCTCGCCGATCCGGCCCGAGAAGGCGCTGGTGCCCGTGCGGTTGAAATCGCCCTCGAGCCCGTGGCCGATCGCTTCGTGGAGCAGGATGCCGGGCCAGCCCGGCCCGAGCAGCACGGTCATCTCGCCGGCGGGGGCGGCGACCGAGTCGAGATTGACGACGGCTTGCGCCAGCGCCTCGTCGATCGCGCGGTTCCAGGTTTCGGGGGCCATCAGCTCGTCATAGAGATAGCGGCCGCCAAGCCCGAAGGTCCCCGTCTCGCGCCGGCCGTTCTGTTCGACGACGATCGAGACGTTGAGACGGACGAGCGGGCGTACGTCGGTGGCGATGAAACCGTCGGCGCGGACGATCTCGACGACGTTCCAGCTGCCCGACAGCGAGACCGAAACCTGCGCGACGCGCGGGTCGCGCGCACGAGCGGCGGCGTCGATCGTCTGGCACAAATTCACCTTGTCGGCGAAGGGAACGAGATCGAGCGGGTCGGATGCCGTATAGAGGTGGCGGTTGGTCGCGCGCGGCGGGCCGGCCTTGGGCGCGCTCGACGGATCGATCAGCGCCATCGTCTCGCTCGCGCGCTTGATGGCGGCGGCGCTGAGCTCGTTGGCGTGCGCAAACGCGGTCATCTCACCCGATACGGCGCGCAGGCCGAAGCCCGAATGCGTGTCGTAGCTCGCGGTCTTCAGCCGACCATCGTCGAAGCCGAACGCCTCGGACTTGCGATATTGCAGATACAGCTCGCCATCGTCGGCCTTGCCGAGCGCGGCGGCGGTGAGCGCCTGCGCTTCGTCGGGCGAGAGCTGGCCGTCATGATACAGGAACGCGCGGGGGTCTGTCGGACTGGTCATCCGACGAATATAGGCAGGTTAGCGCCCTGCGCCATCCCCGTGATCGTGCAAAGTCGACGGATCGACGCCGTCGGCGGGCCCGCCGATCAGCACAAAGCGGCGGTCGCAATAGCCGCAATCGACATAGCCGCTCTCGTCGATCTCGAGGAAGACGCGCGGATGGCCGAGGCTTGCGCCGCCGGGAATGTCGGTCGCGCCGTCACAGATGTTGCGGGCATGCGTTACGCGCAGGATTTCGGGCGGTGCGATCATGGGCGTGCGTGTAGCAAGGTCGGTGCTTCGCTTCAACGCCCCTTCTCCCCGGGGGGGGGCTTGTGGGGGGCACATCGTTCTTGCTCCCCGCCCGCTTGGGGGAGGGCCTTGCCGCGGACGCCGCGTAGGGGTTCCAGGTCGGTCCCTCCCCTAACCCCTCCCGCAAGCGGGAGGGGGATGACCGGCCCGCAATCGCGCGCTATGCGCAAGGCATGACCGAGGCCGCCATCTCCATCGCGAACCTGTGCAAGACCTACAAAGGCGGCAAGCGCGCGCTCGACCATGTGTCGTTCGATGTGCCACGCGGCCAGATCTTCGGGCTGCTCGGCCCGAACGGCGCAGGCAAGTCGACGCTGATCAACATCCTAGCCGGCCTCGTCAACAAGACCAGCGGCACCGCCACGATCTGGGGCTTCGACACCGACCAGCATCCGCGCAACGCCAAGGCGTCGATCGGGATCGTCAACCAGGAGATCCTGTTCGACCCGTTCTTCACGCCGATCGAGACGCTCGAGATTCAGGCCGGGCTCTACGGCGTCCCCAAGGCGAAGCGCCGTTCGATGGAATTGCTGCGCGCGGTGCATCTCGAGGACAAGGCCAACGCCTATGCCCGCACGCTGTCGGGCGGGATGAAGCGCCGCCTGATGGTCGCCAAAGCCATGGTCCACACGCCGCCCGTGCTGGTGCTCGACGAACCGACCGCAGGCGTCGACATCGAACTGCGCCAGCAGCTCTGGGCCTATGTCCGCCAGCTCAACGAGCAGGGCGTGACGGTGGTGCTGACGACGCATTATCTCGAGGAAGCCGAGCAGCTCTGCGACCGGATCGCGATCATCAACCACGGCAAGGTGATCGCCAACAAGCCGACGCGCGAGCTCGTCGGCATGGCGACCGAGAAGCTCGTCGAGGTAACGGTCGACCGTGACGTCGCGGTGCCGCCGAGCGCGGTCTGCTTCCAGAAGATCGAATTGAAGGGGACGCGGACGCTCGCGATTACCTACGCCAAGGACAAGGTGAATGCCGGCGAAGTGCTCGCCGCAGTGCAGGCCGATGGCTACGGGATTGTGGACGTATCGACGCGCGAGGCCGATCTCGAGGATGTGTTCCTCAACCTGACCCGGGCGTCGAACGCGGCGTGATCGTCGCCCCGGCGGAGGCCGGGGCCGCTGGCGTTTGCGCAAGACGCCAGCGACGCGCATCTAACAGAGCCGCCCCCGCCTCCGCCGGGGCGACGGTATGAGAGAGACGCGCGTGCCCGAAACCAAGACCTCCGACGTCCTCATCATCGGCTCCGGCGCCGCCGGCCTCACCGCCGCGCTCAACCTCGCCGATCGCTTCAAGGTCACCGTGCTCGCCAAGGGCGCGATGAACGAGGGGTCGACCGCCTGGGCGCAGGGCGGGATCGCCGCGGTGCTCGAGGAAGGCGATACCTTCGAAAGCCATATCGAGGACACGATGATCGCCGGCGCGGGGCTCAACGACCGCGCGACGGTCGAGTTCGTCGTGACGCAGGCGCCCGCGGCAATCGCGCGGCTCGAGGAACTCGGCGTGCCGTTCGCGACCGAGGGCAATGCGCTCCACCTCACCCGCGAGGGCGGGCATAGCCACCGCCGCATCGTCCACGTCGCCGATGCGACTGGCTGGGCGGTGCAGGAAGCGCTGCAGCGCGCCGCGACCGACCATCCCAACATCACGCTCGTCCCCGACATGGTCGCGATCGACCTCGCCACGGGTAAGCATGAGGAGCGCTATTCGGGCGCGGGCCATGTCTGGGGCGTCTACGCCGTCAACCGCGCGACCGGGCGGGTAGAGGTCTACACCGCGCGCGCGACGATCCTCGCGACCGGCGGCGCGGGCCGCACCTATCTCTTCTCGACCGCGCCACGCGGCGCGACCGGCGACGGGATCGCGATGGCGTGGCGCGCGGGCTGCCGCGTCTCGAACATGGAGATGATGCAGTTCCATCCGACCTGCCTCTACAATCTCGAGGTCAAGAATTTCCTGATCACCGAAGCGGTGCGCGGCGAAGGCGGGCATCTGCTGATCCCCGAAACGGGCTATCGCTTCATGCCCGATTTCGACCCGCGCTTGGAACTCGCGCCGCGCGATGTCGTCGCGCGTGCGATCGATCATGAGATCAAGCGCCTCGGGCTCGACTATGTCCATCTCGACATCAGCCACAAGGGCGAAGCGTTCATCCGCGAGCATTTCCCCAACATCTACGAAAAGCTGCTCGGCCTCGGCATCGACATGACCAAGGATCCGATCCCGGTGGTGCCCGCGCAGCATTACACCTGCGGCGGCGTGGTGGTCGATCTCGACGGGCGGACCGATCTGCCCGGGCTCTATGCCGCGGGCGAGTGCAGCGAGAGCGGACTTCACGGCGCCAACCGCCTCGCCTCCAACTCGCTGCTCGAATGCTTCGTCTTCGGCGAGGCGTGCGCCAACCATATCGCCGAGCATTGGGACGAACTCCCCGCCCCGCCGCCGATCCGCGCGTGGGACGAGAGCCGCGTCGAGGATTCGGACGAAGAGGTCGTCATCAAGCAGAACTGGACCGAGATCCGGCGCTTCATGTGGAATTATGTCGGGATCGTGCGCACGACCAAGCGGCTCGAGCGCGCGCAGCATCGCATCCGCATGCTGACCGATGAAGTGAACGACTATTACGGCCATTTCCGCGTGACGCCCGATCTGATCGAGCTGCGCAATCTGCTCCAGACCGCCGAACTGATTGTTCGTTCAGCCTTGCACCGCCATGAATCGCGGGGCCTGCACTACACGCTCGACTATCCCGACTTGCTGCCCGAGGCGGTCGACACCATCTTGGTTCCGTAAATCCACGGAATAGACAGGTCCCACTGCGATATCGTCTTGTCCCGCATGCCCGACGCTTCGTCGCAAGCGTGGGGGGCGGGGGATATCCCCACCACAATCTGGCCTTACCGCCATGATCGAACGTGGGTTTGAGTAGCGGGACGAAAGACGGTGTTGCGTATCCTACCCTATCGATTTCCCAAGCCCGCCGCCGCGTTGCTCCTGACCGCCGCTGTGTGCGCGTGCGGACAGGACGCCAATGTCCATCTCGCGCGCGTCGTGCCGACAGCGCCCGGGACGGTGGCGATGACGGCCCCGCAGCCCGCCCCGCGGGCGGTTTCCGCGCCATCGGCGTTGGTCGCCAACGTCGCGATGCTCGCGCGGCAGTTCGACGGTCGAGTCGGGATCGCGGTGCGGAGCATCGAACGCGGCTGGTCGGTCGATACCGGCGGCGACCAGTTGCTGCCGCAGCAAAGCGTCAGCAAATTGTGGGTGGCGATGACGGTGCTCGACTATCGCGACCGCGGGCGGCTCCGGCTGACCGATCCGGTGACGCTGTACCGCGACGATATCACGCTGTTCCACCAGCCGATCGCCGCGTTGATCAAGGGCGATCAGGGCTATCCGACGACCGTCGGCGAATTGCTCCAGCGTGCGCTGACGATGAGCGACAACACCGCCAACGACCGGCTGCTGCGCTATGTCGGCGGGCCGAATGCGGTGCGCGACTTCATTCAGCGCAAGGGCCTGGGCGACATCCGCTTCGGCCCGGGCGAGCGCTTGCTGCAAAGCCAGACGGCGGGCCTGGTGTGGCAGCCGTCCTACGCGTTCGGCAACGGCTTCGCGCTCGCGCGCAACCGGCTGTCGCGCGCCGACCGGGTCGCCGCGTTCGAGCGCTATGTCGCCGATCCGCCCGATGGTGCCGCGCCGATGGCGATCGCCGGTGCGCTTGCAAGGTTGAAGCGCGGTGATCTGCTCTCGCCCGAATCAACGCGGTATCTGATCGGCACGATGGAATCGTCGCACACCGGCAAGCAGCGGATGCGCGGCGCGGTGCCGCCGGGGTGGAGCTTCGGCCACAAGACCGGCACGGGGCAGGATCTCGCCGGACGGACCGCAGGCTATAACGATGTCGGCTTGCTGATGGCGCCTGACGGCAGCAGCTATGCGATCGCGATCATGATCGGCGACACGCCGCGCCCGATCCCGGCGCGTCAGGCGTTGATGCAGGCGGTGGTGGCGAGCGTCGTCGCGAACCATCGCGGCTAACCGCGCATAAGCGCCGAATGGCGTGACGCGGGGGCTTTGTGCTTCCCCAAGCTTGGGCTATCCCCGCGAAATGCCGCATCTCTATCTTGTCGATGGCTCGGGATACATTTTCCGCGCCTATCACCGCCTTCCCCCGCTCACCAACAAGCATGGCGAGCCGGTCGGCGCGGTCTATGGCTATACGACGATGCTGTGGAAGCTCGCCGACGAAGTCCATGCCGCCGACGGCCCGACGCATATGGCGGTGATTCTCGACAAATCGTCGAAGACCTTCCGCAACGAGCTGTACGACCAGTACAAGGCGCAGCGCCCGCCGCCGCCCGAAGACCTCGTGCCCCAGTTTCCGATGATCCGCGACGCGACGCGCGCCTTCTCGCTGCCGTGCATCGAGACCGAGGGATTGGAGGCCGACGACATCATCGCCTGCTATTCGCGCGCCGCACTCGCGCAAGGGTGGGAAGTGACGATCGTCTCGTCCGACAAGGATCTGATGCAGCTGATCGAGCCCGGGCTCGACATGTACGACACGATGAACAACCGGCGCCTCGGCGCCGAGCATGTCGCGGAGAAATTCCACGGCATTACCCCGGCGCAGCTCGGCGACGTGCTCGCGCTGATGGGCGACAGCGTCGATAACGTGCCGGGCGTTCCCGGCGTCGGCCCCAAGACCGCTGCCAAGCTGATCCTCGAGCATGGCGATCTCGAAGCGGTGCTCGCCGCCGCGCCGGGGATGAAGGCAGGCAAGCTGCGCGACAACCTCATCGAACATGCCGCGATGGCGCGACTGTCGAAGGAGCTCGTCACGCTGAAATGCGACGTCGCGCTCCCCGAGCCGCTCGAGGATCTCGAGCTCAAGGGCATTCCCGACGCCCCTTTGCGCGCGTTCTTGGAACATCACGGCTTCCGCTCGCTGCTCGCCAAGCTGTCGGCAGTCGCCGATGCGCCGGTGCCTGCGCCGAAATCGGTGCCGACCGAGCAGGATCCGCCGTGCGACCATGACGGCTATGAGACCGTGGTCGACGAAGCCGCACTCGACAGCTGGATCGCCGCGGCGCGCCACCAGGGCTGGATCGCGATCGATACCGAGACGACCGGGATCGACGCGACGCGGGCCGAACTGGTCGGGGTGAGCATGGCGCTCCAGCCCAACAAGGCATGCTACATTCCGCTCGCGCATGGCGGATCGGGGCTATTTGCTGAGACGCCAGTGCAGCTCGACCGCGATGTCGCGCTCGCCAAGCTGAAACCGCTGTTCGAGGACCCTGCGGTGCTCAAGATCGGGCATAACCTCAAATACGACATGATCGTGCTCGGACGCCTCGGCGTCGGGGTTGCGCCGCATGACGACACGATCCTGATGAGCTTCGACCTCGATGCCGGCCTGCATGGTCACAGCATGGACGAGCTCGCCGCGACGCATCTCTCGCACAGCTGCATTGCTTTCAAGGACGTCGTCGGCGTCGGCAAGTCGCAGCGCAGCTTCAACGAAGTCGATCTCGATGCGGCGACACGCTACGCCGCCGAGGATGCCGACGTCACGTTGCGGTTGTGGCGGCGCTTCAAGCCGCGGCTCGTCGCCGAGAGCGCGACGCGCGTCTACGAGATGGTCGATCGCCCGCTCGCGCCCGTTATCGCGCAGATGGAGATGCACGGCATCAAGGTCGATCGCGAAAAGCTCAGCAGCCTGTCGAACGATTTCGCGCAGCAGATCGGCGCGCTCGAAGTCGAGATCCACGCGCTCGCCGGCGGCGCCTTCACGATCGGCAGCCCCAAGCAATTGGGCGACGTGCTGTTCGAGCGGATGGGAATAAAGGGCGGGCGCAAGGGCAAGTCGGGAGTCTATTCGACCGACGTCACCGAGCTCGAGCGGATCGCCGCCGACAAGGATTCGCCCGGCAAGGACATCGCGACGAAGGTGCTCGAGTGGCGCCAGCTGTCGAAGCTCAAATCGACCTATACCGACGCGCTCCAGGCGCAGATCAACCCCGCGACCGGGCGCGTCCACACGTCCTATTCGCTGACCGGCGCGCAGACCGGGCGGTTGTCCTCGACCGACCCGAATCTTCAGAACATCCCGATCCGCACCGAGATCGGCCGCCAGATCCGCGACGCGTTCGTCGCCGAGCCGGGCAACGTCCTGCTCGCCGCCGACTATTCGCAGATCGAGCTGCGGCTCGCCGCGCACATGGCCGACGTGCCTGCGCTGAAGGCCGCCTTCGCCAATGGCGACGACATCCACAGCCTCACCGCGATGGAGTTGTTCGGCGAGGTCAATCGCGACACGCGCGGGCGGGCGAAGACGATCAACTTCGCGATCCTCTACGGCATCAGTCGCTGGGGGCTGGCGGGGCGGCTCGACGTGAGCGCGGACGAAGCGCAGGCGATGATCGATCGCTATTTCGAGCGCTTCCCGGGCATCCGCAACTATATCGCGGCGACCACCGAGTTCGTCCGCGAGACGGGCTACACAGCGACGCTGTTCGGGCGGAAGACGCACTTCCCGCGGATCACGTCGAAGCTCCAGCACGAACGCCAGGGTGCCGAGCGCGCCGCGATCAACGCGCCGATCCAGGGCACTTCGGCCGATATCATCAAGCGTGCGATGGTGCGGATGGGGCCCGCGCTCGAAGCCGCCGGGCTCGGGCATGTGCGGATGCTGCTGCAGGTCCACGACGAACTCGTGTTCGAATTGCCCGAGGGCGATGTCGCCGCGGCCAAGCCCGTGATCGAGCATGTCATGGCGAGCGCTGCCGAACCGGCAATCGTGCTCAGCGTGCCGCTCGGCATCGAGATCGGCACAGGCCTGAGCTGGGGCGCGGCGCATTGACGACGACGACTGGCTTCGAGCCGACGGCGAGCGGGCGAACTACCGAAGAGATCGATGCGCTCGCCAAGGGTGGGCGGACCAACATCATCGGCTTCGTGATGCGGCTCGTCGCGCGGCTGCCGTTCCTGTTTATCGCCGGGCGGCTCTATGGTCCCGACACGCTCGGCACCTTCGCGCGCGCGGTGCTGTTCGTCGAGGTCGCGGCGTTGCTCGCGACCTTCGGGTTGAAGCGCGGACTCGCGCTCGCGATTTCGGAGAGTGCGCGGCCGCATGTTCAAATCGTGTGGGATTGCCTCGTCGTCGCGGCGATTGCCTCGGGCTGCGCGAGCGGGATCCTGCTGCTGATGCCCGACGTGATGTTCCATGGCGGCAATCCCTCGGCGCTCGAGCGCTTCCTGCCGTGCATCATCGTTGCGAGCGCGTGGTCGGACATCATGCTCGCCGCGCTCGCCTATCGCCGCAACGTCCAGGCGACGGTCACCGCGCGCGCGGTGATCGAGCCGTGGACGATCTCGATCGCGGCCGGGCTGCTCTATCCGATCGCGCCGCATGACGGGCTGGTGCTCGCCTACATGCTGTCGATGGCCGCCGCGCTCGTCGCGTCGATCGTGCCGTTCCTGCGCAGCTATGGCCGGCCGACCGGCTGGCGGCTGCACCCCGGGCGCACCTTCGCGCTGATCCGCCGCAATGCGCCGCTCGCGGGCGCCGATGCGCTCGAATGGGGGACGCGCAATGTCGACCGCTCGATCCTGTTCCTGATGTTCGAGCCGCGGATCGTCGGCATCTACTGGATGGCGCAGCAAGTCGCCTCGATCCCGGGCAAATTGAAGACGAGCTTCGACCCGATCCTCGGCCCCGTAATCACCTCGAGCCTCGCCCGCGGCGACACCGCGGGCGTCGCGAGCCAGGTCCGCCAGGTCGGTTTCTGGATCTTGGCAGCACAGACCGGCTTGGCCTTGATGGGCTCGATCCCGGGCGAAGCGGTGATGGGGACCGTCGGCCCGCAATTCGTCGCTGGGACCGCGGCACTCGCCTTCCTGTTGCTCGCCGAGGCGGCGGCCTCGACCGGGGCGGTGTGCGAATCGGCGCTCGTCTATATCGCGCGCGTGCAGAACGTCGCGATCTCGATCGGGATGTTGCTGTTCCAGGTCGTGCTCAGCTTCGCGCTGATCTTCGCCATGCAATGGATCGGCTGGCCGGTCGCGTATCAGGCGGCGGGGCCGGCGGTGGCGCTGTTCGTCTCGGTCGGGATCACGTCGATCATCAAATCGACCTATCTGTCGCGGCTGCTCGGCGCGGGCGTCGCCGGATGGCGTCTGCCGATGCTGTGGGCGGTGCTCGCGGCGGGGACGGTCGGGTTCGGCTTCACGCTGTTGCCGCACCGTTTCGAATGGGCCGAACTCGCGATCGGCGTCCCTGCGATCGCCGGGGTCTATCTGTTCGTGCTGTATCGCTGGGCAGCGCGGCCCGAGGATCGCGCGCTGTTCCGGCGCAAGGCGGGCGAGACGCCCGCCTTGCCCGTCCCCGGGCTCAGTGCCGGAAGTGGCGTACCCCGGTAAACACCATCGCGAGGCCGGCCGCGTCGGCAGCGGCGATCACCTCGTCGTCGCGGATCGAGCCGCCGGGTTGGATCACCGCAGTGGCGCCTGCATCGACCGCGGCGAGCAAGCCGTCGGCGAAGGGGAAGAAGGCGTCCGAGGCGACTGCCGAGCCGATCGTGCGCGGGGTCGGCCAGCCCGCCTTGTCGGCGGCGTCCTTCGCCTTCCATGCGGCGATGCGTGCCGATTCGAGGCGGTTCATCTGCCCCGCGCCGATCCCGGCGGTGCTGCCGTCCTTGGCATAGACGATCGCGTTCGACTTGACGTGCTTGGCGATCGTCCAGGCGAAGCGGCAGTCGATCAGTTCCTGCTCGGTCGGCGCGCGCTTGGTGACGACCTTCAACTCGGGGTTGCTGGCATTGTCGCGCGTCTGGACGAGCCAGCCGCCCGTGATGGCCTTCGCCAGCAGGCCGGTGCGCGCCGGATCGGGAAGTTCGCCCGTCAGCAGCAGGCGCAAATTCTTCTTGGCGGCGAAGATCGCCTGCGCTTCCTCGTCGGCATCGGGCGCGACGACGACTTCGGTGAAGATCCCCGCGATCGCGCGCGCGGTCGCACCGTCGAGCGGGCGGTTGAGCGCGATGATCCCGCCGAACGCCGAGACGGTGTCGCAGGCGAAGGCGGCCTCATACGCTTCGGCGAGCGACGCGCCGGTCGCGACGCCGCAGGGATTGGCGTGCTTGACGATGACGCAGGTCGGCGCAGCATCGCGGAATTCGCTGACGAGATCGAGCGCGGCGTCGGCGTCGTTGAGGTTGTTGTAGCTGAGCGCCTTGCCCTGCACTTGCCGCGCCTGACCGATGCCGCGTGCGGCGGTGCCGCCCGACGTGTAGAACGCCGCCGACTGATGCGGGTTCTCGCCATAGCGCAGTTCGGGGCCGCGCTTGAGCGTGATCGGCAGTGTTTCCGGGAAAGCCTCGCCCTGATCGACCGTGCCGAACCACGTCGCGATCGCGCCGTCATAGGCTGCGGTGGTGGCATAGGCCTTGGCGGCGAGCTTGCGGCGATCGGCGAGCGTCGTGCTGCCGCCCGACACCAGCGCGTAGTCGGCCGGATCGGTGACGATCGCGACGAAGGCGTGGTTCTTGGCGGCCGAGCGCACCATCGACGGGCCGCCGATGTCGATATTCTCGATCACCTCGTCGCGCTCGGCACCCTTGGCGACGGTCGCTTCGAACGGGTAGAGATTGACGACGACGAGATCGATCGCGCCGATCCCGTGTTCCTCCATCGACGCGACATGCGCCGCATCGTCGCGCACCGCGAGCAAGCCGCCATGGACGTTGGGGTGGAGCGTTTTCACGCGACCGTCCATCATCTCCGGAAAACCCGTGAGCTCGCTGATGTCGCGGACGGCGAGCCCGGCATCGCGCAGCGCCTTGGCGGTGCCGCCGGTCGACACCAGTTCGACGCCGTGGTCGGCAAGACCGCGTGCGAGATCGACGATGCCGGTCTTGTCGGAAACCGAGAGAAGCGCGCGGCGGATGGGGATATCGGTCATGGGGCAGGCTCCGGGGAACGTTCGCGCGTCCCCTGCCCGCTCACCCCCCAAGATTCAACCTAGCATGGCTTAACCGGCGCGCTTGAACGCCCAGCTGACGTTCGCCCCGCCCGCGGGCGATTCGCCGGTGACGACGAGCTGCATCGTCGCGCGCGGACGCCCCTCGGCGTCGATCCACACGCTTTCCTCGACTGCCAGCGTCCCGCCGCGGCAGCGGAACTGCCACAGACCGCCGCCGGGCAGCCGCAGCAAAGCGGCAAGGCCATCGGCGGTCGGCGAGACCTGGATGCCGAGCCCGAGATGGAAGCGGATCGCAAAGCCCGTCGCGGTCAGCTTGCGGCGCTTGCTCGCGGGGAGCAGCATGTCCTCGCCGCGCAGCTCGGCGCCGTCGCGGGTCAGCGTCATCTGGCGGCGGTGGAGGAAGCCGAAGCGGCGCGCATAGCCGTCATGGCTTGCTTCGATCCGGCTGCCGGCATCGCTCTCCTGGCGCGCGAGCTCGACTTCGCCGACGCCGCGACCGAGCGTGCCGTCGGCATGAATCGCGGTCGAATTGCTGTCGCCGACGATCAGCGTCGAATGCGCCGCGGTGGTGCGCAAGCCCTCGGCGAGCGCGGGCGGAAGCTGGAAGACCCCGGTCCGCGCGCCGCCGCAATTGACGACGATGCGGTTGGCCCCGTCGGACAGTTCGAACGCCAGCGTCGAGGCGCAACCGCCCTCGACCAGCCGCGCGATCGGCGGCGGGGCGGCGTCGACGATCGCCACGACATTGCCCGCGGCGAGCCGCTGATAGCCCCAGTCGCGCGCCTGGCGCAGCGGGCGCGTGCGCACACCCGATGCGGCGATGATCTGGTCGAGCGTATCGGCGCCGATCGGCCCGCCGCCCTGCCAACTGCTGACATCGCGGTCGCCGTGGCAGATGCCGAGCAATGCCGGCATCAGCGACGCCAATGCGCTCGCGATGCAGGCGGGAGTCTCGATCTGGCGCGCGGCATACACTTCGCGCAAGGCGGTGAGCAGCATCACCATGTCGACTTGCGCCGATGGCGAGCGTGCGACATTGCCGCCATCCTCGAAGATCGACACCGCGAGCCCCTTGGCCAGCGCCGCCTCGACCGCGGCGCGGCGCGGATCGCCGCCGGCGATCAGCAAGCCCGCCGCGACGACGCCGCACAGTGCCGCGATGCGCGGCGCGCCAGGCGCGACCTTTTCGGCGCCGCGATCGATATGCCGTGCGCCGCGCGCGAGCGTGTTGAGCACGCTGCTGCGATAGACGAGATCGGCCGACGACAGGATCAGCGGGGCGTGCGCCGTCCAGAACAGGATCCGGCGACCCCACAGATCGGCGCGCCACGCGGGTTCGCTGATCTTCTCGGCATGGACCGCGAGCCATTTGCGCATCAGCGCTTCGGCGATCGGCGTCGCCTGCGCGCGCGTCGCGACGGTCGAGAGATCGCGCAGCCAGGCGAAGCTGTGGAGATAGTCGCTGAAGGCGCGCGAGAAATCGGGCTTGGCGAGATCGAGCGTCGCGATCTCGCGGCTTTCGCCGCGGAAGGTCAGCGTGCCCTCGAGCAATGCCTTCCCGCGCTTGACGTCACCCAAGAAGGGGTCGTCGGGGACTGCGGTGAGCTTGAGCGGATGGCGGCCTTTCAGCCGCATCCCGTGGATCGGCGTGCTCCAGGTCAGCCGGTGGAAGCGCTCCGAGAGGCGTTCGGCGAGCGACAATCCCTTGTCTCCTCCCAGCCGGACGAGCCGCTTGCCCTCGTCGATGCTGTCGCGCAGCATGTCCTCATCCGTCGCTGCGGGCGAGTCGAGCGGGGGCAGGTCGCGGCTCCTAACCACGCAAGGCCGCGATGTTGGCGGCGTACGCGTCGGGTCCGCCGCGGAAGGTCGCCGTGCCCGCGACCAGCGCATCGGCCCCGGCGGCGATCGCGCGTGGCGCGGTGGCGTGGTCGATCCCGCCATCGACTTCGAGATCGACGCTGTACCCACCCTTGTCGATCATCTTGCGGATCGCCTCGATCTTGCGCAGCGAGCTTTCGATGAACGCCTGCCCGCCGAAACCGGGATTGACGCTCATCACCAGCACCAGATCGACTTCCTCGAGCAGATAGTCGAGCGCCTTGGCGGGCGTCTGCGGCGTGAGCACGACGCCTGCGCGCTTGCCGAGCTGGCGGATGTGCTGGAGGCTGCGATGCGTGTGCGGTCCGGCCTCGACATGGATGCTGATCGTGTCGGCGCCGGCCTCGGCGAACGCCTCGAGATAGGCGTCGACCGGCGCGATCATCAGATGGACGTCGAGCGGCTTGGTCGTGTGCGGGCGGATCGCCTTCACCACGCCCGGCCCGATCGAGATGTTGGGGACGAAATGCCCGTCCATCACGTCGACATGGATCCAGTCGGCGCCGGCGAGATCGATCGCGCGGACCTCCTCGCCAAGCTTGGCAAAATCGGCGGAAAGGATCGACGGGGCGATGCGGACGGGAAGCTGGCTCATGGTCGTTTAGCCTCTAGCATGGTCGCAGGCGTGGGCAAGCAACGCTTAACCCTGTCGGCGCAGGCGCGCGATGAAGAAGCCGTCATTGCCACCAGGATCGATCATCCCGGGCAAGATCCGCACCCAGCCGCCGGGATTGGGGGCGATTCCCGCTGGCAGTTCGTCCTGCGTCACGGGGACGAGGGTGTAGTCGGGGCGGGCGGCGAGGAATTTGGTGAGCTGCGCCTCGCCCTCGGCGGGTTCGAGCGAGCAGGTCGCGAAGACGAGCGTTCCGCCGGGCCTGACCCAATCGGCGGCGCGCGCGAGCAGTTTCGCCTGCAGCGCGGCCAGCTCGGCGATCTGCGACGGGCGCACGCGGTGGAGCACGTCGGGGTGACGGCGGAAGATGCCCGTCGCGCTGCACGGCGCATCGAGCAGCACCGCATCGACAGGTGCCGGGGGCGACCACAGCAGCAGGTCGGCGGTGATCACCGTCGCCGCTAGGTGCGTCCGCTCGAGATTCTCGTGAAGTCGCGCAAGACGACTTTCCGACGAATCGATCGCGGTGACGCTCCAGCCGGCGCTCGCAAGCTGCATCGTCTTGCCGCCCGGCGCGGCGCACAGGTCGAGCACGCTGCCCGGCCCCTTGCCTAGCAGGCGGGCGGGGAGCGAGGCGGCGATGTCCTGCACCCACCAGCTGCCCTCCTCGAAGCCCGGCAGCTCGGGAACATGCGCCGAAGGCAAGCGGACATGCCCCGGCAGCAGCGAGACGCCGCCGAGCGTTTCGGCCATCGCGTCGGTCGTCGCCGGGTCGGCGAGCGTCAGGTCGAGCGGCGGCGGGGCGGCCATCGCGCGCTCGGCGGCTTCGATGCCGTCGTCACCCCAGGCAGCGTGCCAGCGGATCGCGACCGGATCGGGCAAGGTCGGCTGTTCGGGCAATTGATCGCCGCCGCGCATCAGCGTGCCGAACACGCCGTGGACGAGTTTGCGTGGACCGCCGTCGACGAGCGGCAGCACGGTCGAGATCGCGGCATGCGGCGGCGTGCCGAGCGACAGCGCCTGCACCAAAGCGATGCGCAGCGCAAAACGCGCCTTGGCGTCATCGGGCAGCCGAGTCTTGGTCGCCGAGTCGATCAGCGCATCGAGATCGGGCAGGCGGCGCAGCACTTCGGCGGCGATCGCATGGGCGAGCGCGCGGTCGTCGCTGCGCTCGATCCCGGCGGTGGCGCGGCCGATCGCGGCTTCGAGCGGGAGGCCTTGGCGCAGCACGGCGTCGAGCAAACGCAGCGCGGCACGCCGTGCGGGGACACCGGGCGGATCGACCGGTTCGGGTTTCGGCATGTAGCGACGTGGCGGCGGAAGGGTCAAAAGCTTGAACTCTGTCTAAAGGCCGCCGATGTAGCGGGGGCGCACCTGTCGTGCATCAAGGACACTCCATGGCCGTTCGCCCGCCGCATGTGAAGCCACCCGCCTATCTCAGCAAGAGTCCGCCGGTGCCCGAACCCGATTCCGTCCCGCTCGCGCCCAAGGGGCAAAGTGTGAAAGGCGACCCCGATGGGCTCGACCCGACGCGCTACGGCGATTGGGAAATGAAGGGCATCGCGATCGATTTCTGAGCCCTCCGTCATCCCCGCGAAAGCGGGGATCCCGCTGCCTGTTCCCCCGCTGAGGAGAAGAAGCGGGACCCTCGCTTTTGCGAGGGTGACGGGGCGCTAGCCGTGCGGGTGCTCCAGCAACGCCGTCAGTTTGACCACGGTATTCCAATTTCGCGCAGTCGCGAGCCGGGGGAATCGGAGCTTCGCCATCGCCTGCGGAAGCTTCGATGCGCCGATCCCGTCGACATAATCGACATAGAGCTCGCGGCCATGCGCGATGAGCGTCTCGCGACCTTGATAGATTTCAGGCAGCGCATCGAGCAGATCGGCCGGCACCGAGTCGTGGTGAAACAGCACCACGACGTGGTTCGGCCTCGCGAGCGCCGCCTCGGGAAAGGGAATGGCGGCGAGGATCGCCTGCAGGTCGGCGGCGCTGCGCACGACCACACCGGTCTTGAGGCCGTAAGCGTCCAACGCCGCCTCGATCGCCACCTCGACCTTGGTGCCATCGGTCTCGTCGCAGCCGAACACGACATTGCCCGAAGCGAGCAGTGTCGCGACCTCGCGATAGCCCAGCGCTTCGACCAGCGCCTTCAAATCCGCCATCGGCAGCTTGCGCCCGTTGAGGTTGACCCCCTTGAGCAATGCCGCCCAGCGCATCACTCGCGCGTCAACGGGCGGGCGAGCAGCGCCCCGATCACCGCCTGCACCTCGGCGCCGTCGAGCAAGGCACACACCGCCTCGACCACCGGCATATCGACGCCAGCCTCGGCTGCCGCCTCGCGCAGCACCGGCGCGGTGAAGGCGCCCTCGGCGACGGTCAGCCGATCGGACAGCAGGTCGGCGGCGCGCTTGCCCTGCCCCAGCCCAAGCCCGAGCGAGAAATTGCGCGATGCGGTCGACGAGCAGGTCAGCACGAGATCGCCGAGCCCCGATAGCCCGCTCAGCGTCTCGATCTGCGCGCCGCGTGCGACGCCGAAGCGCGTCATCTCGGCGAAACCGCGCGCGATCAGCGCGGCGCGCGCATTCTGCCCGAGCCCCGCGCCCTCGACCACGCCGCACGCGATCGCGAGCACGTTCTTGACCGCGCCGCCGATCTCCGCACCGATGACGTCATCCGACGCATAGGGGCGGAAATTTGGTCCGGCGAGGCGATCGGCGAGCGCCGCGCCGATCGCCGGATCGGCGCATGCAAGCGTCACCGCTGTCGGAAGACCGGCGGCAACCTCATGCGCGAAGGTCGGGCCCGACAGCACCGCGATCGGGGCGGCGGGGTGCAGCGCCCGCGCGACTTCGCCGACGAGCAGCCGCGTGCCGGCCTCGATCCCCTTGGCGCAGAGCACCAATGGCGTTTTGCCGACGTGGGTTTCGGTCAGCACCGCGCGGACATGTTGTGCCGGCACGACGACCAGCAGCGCGTCACAGTCGGCAAGATCGGCCAGCGCCGAGGTTGCGCGGATCGACGGCGACAGCGCGACCCCGGCGAGGAAGCGCGTATTTTCATGCGCATCGTTGATCGCGCCGACGACTTCGCTCTCACGCGCCCATAGCGTGACCGGAGCGCCGCCGCGCGCTGCCACTTGCGCCAGCGCAGTGCCCCAGGCGCCGCCGCCGATGACCCCGATCTTCATGCCTTCACCCCCGCCCCGCGCACAGCCTCGGCGCCCGGATCGAGCGGCCAGCGCGGACGTGGCGCGATATCGAGCGGATCGGTGAGACCGGCGGCGAAGCGCTCCGCCCCCGCCCAGCCGATCATCGCGGCATTGTCGGTGCACAGCCACAAAGGCGGCGCGACGAAGCGCAGGCCGTGGTCGCTCGCCAGCCCGCTAAGCGCAGTGCGCACTGCGGTGTTGGCAGCGACCCCGCCCGCGACCACCAAGGCGGTCGCCCCACCGGCGTGGTCGAGCGCGCGGATCGTCCGGTCCAGCAGGCAATCGACCACCGCCGCCTGGAACGAAGCGGCGATGTCGTCGACCTCCCAGGTCTTGGCGTCATGCGCGCGCACCACCGCGCTTTTCAGCCCGGCAAAAGAGAAATGCGGCTCGGCCGAGCCCTTCATCGGCCTTGGCAACGGCACGATCGCCCTCCCACGCCCGGCGGCGGCTTCGACTGCGGGCCCGCCGGGGAAGCCGAGCCCGAGCACCTTGGCGGTCTTGTCGAATGCCTCGCCCGCGGCGTCATCGATCGTCGTGGCGAGCCGACGATAGCGCGCGACGCCCTCGACGAGCAGCAACTGGCAATGCCCGCCCGAGACGAGCAGCAGCAGATAGGGAAAATCGAGATCGGGATCCGACAGCCGCGGCGAGAGCGCATGGCCCTCGAGATGGTTGACCGCGATCAGCGGCTTGCCCGCGGCGTGCGCGAGCGCCTTGCCCGTGACGAGCCCGACCATCACGCCGCCGATCAGCCCCGGCCCGGCGGTCGCCGCGATCGCATCGACGTCGGCAAGCGTGACGCCAGCATCGGCGAGCGCGGCCTCCACCAACGGCGCGAGCACTTCGACATGCGCGCGCGCGGCAATTTCGGGGACGACGCCGCCAAACGGGCGATGCGCCGCCTCCTGCCCGGCAAGCCGGTGCGCGAGGACGCGGCGGTCGGAGGTGACGAGCGAAGCCGCGGTTTCGTCGCAGCTCGATTCAAGGCCGAGGATCAATGCCATGTCCTCGCCTGTAGCGGCTTGGAGGCGGCTTGTCGAAGCCGGGAGGCTTCGCCACAGTGGCACAAAAAGGGAGGGACTTTCTTGACGCATCCCCAGCTCAAACTCGGCACGCGCGGATCGCCGCTCGCGCTCGTCCAGGCCAATATGGTGCGCGACGCGCTGTGCACCGCGCATGGCTGGCAGATCGACGCGATCGAGATCGTCCCGATCAAGACCACCGGCGACCGCGTCCAGGACGTCGCGCTCGCCGAGATCGGCGGCAAGGCCTTGTGGACCAAGGAGCTCGACCGCGCGCTGCTGTCGGGCGCGATCGACTTCGCGGTGCATTCGATGAAGGATGTCGAGACAGTGCGGCCAAGCGCGATCGCGATCGCCGCGATGCTGCCCCGCGCCGACGTGCGCGACCGGTTGATCGGTGCGCCGAGCATCGAAGCGCTGCGCCAGGGTGCAGTGATCGGCACGAGCTCGCCGCGCCGGGTCGCGCAATTGAAGCGGCTGCGCCCCGATTTCGAGACTGTCCTCTTCCGCGGCAATGTCGACACGCGGCTCGCCAAGGTCGCGGCGGGCGAGGTCGATGCCTCGATGCTTGCGGCAGCTGGGCTAGACCGGCTTGGGCGTCCGAGCGTCGGGGTCGGGATCGAGACTGACGTCATGCTCCCTGCACCCGCGCAAGGCGCAGTCGGGATCGAGGCACGCGCCGACGACAGCCGGATGCGCGACTGGCTCGGCGCGATCGACCATGAGGCGACGCATCTGTGCGTGCTGGTCGAACGCGGCTTGCTCGCGGCGTTGCAGGCCGACTGCCATTCGCCGGTTGCGGCGCTGGCGACGCTCGATGGCGACAGCATTCTGCTGCGCGCCGAATTGTTCGCCGAGGATGGCAGCGCGCATGTGAGCGGCGAGATGCGCGGCGCGATCGGCGACGGGACGTTTGCCGATCGGCTTGCCACCGATCTGCTCGAGCGCGCGCCGGAGGCTGTACGGCGATTGTTCGCGGCGTGACGCGCGTGCTCGCGGTGTTGCGCCCCGAGCCGGGCAATGCCGCGACCTGTGCGCGCGCTGCCGCGGCGGGGTTCGCGACGCTGTCGTTGCCGCTGTTTGCGGTCGAGGCGCTCGACTGGCACGTGCCCGATCCGGCGCAGCACGACGCGCTGATCCTGACCAGCGCCAACGCCTTGCGCTATGGCGGCGCCGGGATTGCCGCGCTGACGGGCCTGCCGGTGCTCGCGGTCGGCCCGCATACCGCGGCTGCGGGGCGCGACGCGGGGTTTGACGTCATGGCCATCGGCAGCGGCGACGGCGCGCAGATCGCGTCGGTCGCGCACGCGCATGGCATCCGCCGGGCCTTGCATCTGACCGGACGCGACCGGACGCTCGCTGCGGGCGGCGCGATCGCAAGCGTCTTGCCGGTCTATCAAAGCGTCGCAGTGCCCGTCGCGCCCGACGCACTTGGCGCGCTCGACGGGACGATCGCCTTGCTCCACTCGGCGCGCGCCGCGCGTCGGCTCGAGACGCTGGTGACAGCAGCCGGGCTCGAGCGCTCGCACATCGCCATCGCCGCTTTCAGCGCAGCGATCGCCGCGACGCTCGGCGTGGGCTGGGGCGGCGTGGTGGCCGCCGCGACGCCCGACGATGCGGCACTGTTTGCCGCCGCGCTCGCTTTGCCGAGGGCGACGGGCGATTGACCGCCCGCGCCGACGCCCCGATAAGGCGATGATGGACGAACCCGCCCTCCCCGTCCCCGATCCCGCTTTGCCCGGATCGCCCAGCCGTGATTCGGCCTTCTCCGACCGACCCGCACCGCGCTTGCTGCCGCCGCTTTCCGCGCCGCCCCCACCCCCACCCCCGCCGCGCGCCGCGCGCGGACCCGGCTGGCGCGCGGGGATCGCGCTTGCGCTGATCGCCTTTCTGGTCGGCGCGGGGCTCGCCGCGCTGCTCGTGGTCAAATACGTCAAGACCGACGCCAAGCCGATCGCCACGGTTACGGTCCCGGTCGGTGCTAATGGCCAGGCGCCGCTCGTCATCGTCCCCAACAAGGCAGCCGTTGCGGCGCCCGCGCTCGAACTCGCCGCGCTGACGACGCGCGAGGCCGCGCTCGCTGCCGAGATCGACGCACTCGAAGCGCGCGCCGGGACGATCGACCGCGAGTCGCAGCGTGCCTCGACCTATGCGACGCGCAGCCAGGCGCTGATGATCGCCTTTGCCGCGCGCCGCGCGATCGACCGCGGACTCAATCTCGGCTTCCTCGAGGGGCAGTTGCGCTCGCGCTTCGCCGCGCTGCAGCCTGCTGCGGTCGCGACGATCATCCAGGCGGCACGCGCGCCGGTGACGCTCGAGGATCTGCGCGCCGGGCTCGATGGCGTCACGCCCGAGCTGCTCACGGGTGCCGCGAGCAACGGCTGGTGGCAGAGCCTGCGCGATGAATTCGGCCATCTGATCGTGTTGCGTCGCGCGGGCACGCCCTCGCCGCTCCCGGTCGATCGCGTCGCGCGTGCGCGGCGGTTGCTCGAGGCGGGGCAGGTCGAGGCGGCGCTCGCCGAGGTGTCGCGGACGCCCGGTGTCGCGTCGGCCGGTCGCTGGACGAGCGCTGCACGGCGCTATGTCGATGTCCGCCGCGCGCTGGACACGATCGAGAGCGCGGCGATCCTCGCGCCGGGCGTCGATACCGTCGCCCCGCAGCCGCAAGCCGCGCCGGCCCAAGCGCCCGCTACCCCGGCTGAGGCAACGCCTTAAGCGCCGACGCGCTCGATCAAGGCCATCGCACCATGCGGTGCGCGGACTTTCGCGCCGTTGATGAAGAAGACGAAGGTCTCGCGCGGTGTCTTCGGCGCGGGGGCGGCGAGATAGGGCAAGTCGACGGCGGCACCACCCTCGGCCCAGCTTCGGGCCGCGCTGGCCCAGCGATCGAGCGCGGCGGGCGAATAGCCCGCTGGCTCGTCCTCGACCGCGGCCTCGAGCCGGGCATAGACCAAGTCGCCCGACACATCGGCGATCGCGGGATAGTCGGTCGAATCGGCATAGACGATCGCCACCCCGGCGGTACGCGCGAGCGCGACGAATTCGGGTGTCTGGAAGCTTTCGTGCCGGACTTGCACCGCGTGGCGCAGCGCGATGCCGTCCTGCTCGGCGGGCAACAATTTGAGGAACGCGCCGAAATCCTCCGGGTCGAATTTCTTGGTCGCCATGAACTGCCACAGGATCGGCCCGAGCCGGTCTCCGAGCTCGACGATCCCCTGCCCCGTAAAGCGCGCGATCGACTCACCCGCTTCGGCGAGCACCTTGCGATTGGTGCAATAGCGCGACGCCTTGAGCGCGAAGACAAAGCCGTCGGGCACCGCCTTCGCCCAGGATGCGAAGGTCGCTGGCTTTTGTGAGGAATAATAGGTGCCGTTGACTTCGATCGCGGTGAGCTTGCTCGCGGCATAATCGAGCTCGCGCTTGTGCGGCCATTTCTCGGGGAAGAAGCTGCCGCGCCACGGCTCGTAGGTCCAGCCGCCGATGCCGACGCGGATATCGCCCGGTTTCATCGTCTCAGGCCGCCATTGCCGCGTCGCTGACGAACATGTTGGTGCGCCGCTCGTGCGCGAAGGTGCTTGGCTGGCCGTGGCCGGGAAGGAAGGTCGTGTCGTCGCCGAGCGGCCACAGCTTGGTCACGATCGATTCGAGCAATTGCGGATGGTTGCCGCGCGGGAAATCGGTCCGGCCGATCGAGCCCGCGAACAGCACGTCGCCGACGATCGCCAGCTTCGACGCCACGTGATGGAAGATGACATGGCCCGGCGTGTGGCCCGGTGTCTCGTACACGTCGAGCACGAGATCGCCGACGCTGACGGTGTCGCCCTCGACCAGCCAGCGGTCGGGTTCGAAATTGATGCCGGCGATGCCGTATTGCGCGCCGCTCTCGGAGAGCGAGCAGGTGAGGAAGCGATCTTCCTCGTGCGGACCCTCGATCGGCACGCCGAGCTGGTCGGCGAGGGGCTTGGCCTCGCCGCAATGGTCGATATGGCCGTGCGTCAGGATGATTTTCTCGACCGTGACGCCGTGTTCCTGCGCCGCGGCGAGCAGCTTGGGGAGGTCGCCGCCGGGATCGACAAACGCGCCGCGCATCGTCGCGGTGCACCACAGCAGCGTGCAATTCTGCTGGAGCGGTGTGACGGGAATGATCGCGGCGCGGAGCGGCGGCAGGGGGGCTTGGGTGCTCATGCGTCCGAGATACGGCGGACCACCGCGAAAACCAAGGGTTGCCCCGGGCAGCAAAGCCGGGGCATCTGCGAAACGACATATGGTGACGCGTCTTTCCCCGCCTTTCGTCCTGCTCGACGATGCCCGTGACGGCGGCGCACCGGCGCGGCTCTATCGCGATCCGGTGCGGATCGTCGCGGCGTGGACTCTCGCGCAGATCGCGCCCGCGCTGGCCGAACTGCGCGCCGCCCGGCGCGACGGGCTCCATGCGGCGGGGTTCCTGTCGTACGAAGCGGGGGCGGCGTTCGAGCCAGCGCTCGCCGAGCCGGCGGAATCGGACATGCCGTTGCTGTGGTTCGGGCTGTTCACCGACTTTGCCGAGACCGCGCCCGGCGATGTTCCCGGCCTGTTGCCCGATCCCGCGGGTGCCTGGATCGGCGCGCCCGAATCGACGATCGACAAGCGCCATTACGACACGCAGTTCGCAGCGGTGCAGGCGCTGATCGCCGCCGGGGATCTGTATCAGGCCAATCTCACGCATCTCGGCCAGATTGCGGTGCTCGGGGATCCGCGCTCGGCCTATGCGCGGTTGCGCGAGAGTGCACGCGCGGGGTTCGGCGCGCTGATCGACACTGGCGCCATGGCGGTGCTCTCGCTTTCGCCCGAACTGTTCTTCGCGCTCGAGGGGGAGACGCTGACGTGTCGTCCGATGAAGGGGACGGCACTGCGCGGGGCGACCCCGGCCGAGGATGCCGCGGCTGCGCGCGCGCTCGCCGACGATCCCAAGCAGCGCGCCGAAAATCTGATGATCGTCGATCTGATGCGCAACGATCTTGCGCGGGTGGCACGCGCGGGTTCGGTCGCGGTGCCGCACCTGTTCGAGGTCGAGCGCTATCCGACCGTCCACCAGCTCGTCTCGACCGTCACCGCGCAGATCGCGCCCGAGACCGATGCGATCGACGTGCTCGCCGCGTTGTTCCCGTGCGGATCGATCACCGGCGCGCCGAAGATCGCGGCGATGCAGGCGATCGCCGAGATCGAGCAGGGGCCGCGCGGGCTTTATACCGGGGCGATCGGTCGCTTCGATGCTGACGGCGATGCGATGTTCAACGTCGCGATCCGCACGCTGACGCTGCCGCATGGCGCGAGCCACGCGCGCTACGGGGCAGGGGGCGGGATCGTTGCCGACTCGCGCGCCGCCGCCGAATGGGACGAGGCCAGGGCGAAGACCGCCTTCATGACGCGCGATCCGCGGCCGTTCGACCTGATCGAGACGATGGCGTTCGATCCCGAACACGGCATCTTGCGGCTCGACCGCCATCTCGAGCGGCTGACCGCGAGTGCGCGCGCGTTCGGTTTCGCGTTCGATCGGCACAGCGCGCGCAATGAATTGCAGGCGGCGACCTTCCGGCTGCGCGCGGGGCGCAAAGTCCGGCTGCTGCTCGCGCGCAGCGGCGCGGTGGCGATCGAGGTCGCGCCGCTGCCCGCGGTGCGCGATGCGCCGCTATCGGTCGCGGTGGTGCCGTTGCCCGTCACGCCAGCGGATATCCGCTTGCGCCACAAGACCAGCGATCGTGGCTTCTACGATGACGCGCGGCGCGCGGCTGGCTGCGACGAAGTCGTGTTCGTGCGTCCTGACGGGCGGCTGACCGAAGGGAGCTTCACGACGCTGTTCGTGCCGCGCGGCGACACGCTGGTGACGCCGCCGCTCGCCGACGGACTGCTGCCCGGCGTGCTGCGCGCCGATCTCATCGCGCAGGGCCAAGCGATCGAGGGGGACCTCACCGAGGCCGATCTGACGCAGGATTTTTTCGTCGGAAACGCCCTGCGCGGACTGATTCGTGCGCGGCGCGTGGTTGCGACAAACGCTTCGGCACGATAAGCGCTCGCGCGAACCCGCCGCACCGCGGCATTTCCGCAAGGTCCTTCACATGCAGCCATCCGCCGCGCTCGTCCGCATCAAGCCCTCGCCAACGCTTGCGATCACGACGCGCGTGCAGGAGCTGAAACGCGCCGGCGTCGATGTGATCGGTCTTGGTGCGGGCGAACCCGATTTCGACACGCCCGATTTCATCAAGGACGCCGCGATCCAGGCGATCCATGACGGCAAGACCAAATACACCAATGTCGATGGCACGCCCGAGCTGAAGGCCGCGATCGTCGCCAAATTCGCGCGCGACAACGGCCTGCACTATACGCCCGACCAGATCACGGTGAACGTCGGTGGCAAGCACACCTTGTTCAACGCGATGGTCGCGACGCTCGACGCGGGTGACGAAGTCGTCATCCCGGCACCCTATTGGGTGAGCTATCCCGACGTCGTGCTGTTCGCGGGCGGCACGCCGGTGTTCGTCGCGGCGGGCGCGTCGCAGGGCTACAAGCTGCTCCCCGAGCAGCTCGAGGCGGCGATCACCCCGCGCACCAAGTGGGTCATCCTCAACTCGCCGTCGAACCCGACCGGCGCCGCCTATACCGCCGCCGAGCTGAAGGCGCTGGGTGACGTGCTCGAGCGGCACCCGCACGTGTGGATCTTCGCCGACGATATGTACGAGCACATCCTGTACGACGGCTTCGAATTCGCGACGATCGCGCAGGTCTGCCCCTCGCTCTACGAGCGCACGCTGACCGCGAACGGCTGTTCGAAGGCCTATGCGATGACCGGCTGGCGGATCGGCTATGCCGGCGGTGCCTCGTGGCTGATCAAGGCGATGGCCAAGCTCCAGTCGCAATCGACCAGCAACCCCTGCTCGATCGCGCAGGCCGCGGCGACGGGCGCGCTCAACGGCGACCAGAGCTTCCTCAAGGATTGGGCGCGCGTGTTCCAGGGGCGGCGCGATCTGGTGGTGTCGATGCTCAACCAGGCCGACGGCATCACCTGCCCGCGGCCGCAGGGCGCGTTCTACGTCTACCCCGATCTGTCGGGCGTGATCGGCAAGTCGACGCCGGCGGGCAAGCTGATCGATACCGACGAAGCGTTCGTCGGCTATCTGCTCGACGATGCCAAGGTCGCGGCAGTGCAGGGCGCGGCGTTCGGCCTGTCGCCGGCGATGCGGATTTCGTACGCGACGTCGGATGCGTTGCTGACGCAAGCGTGCGAGCGGATCCAGACGGCGTGCGCTGCGCTGCGCTAACGGTCAGTTTCCGTTAACGCTGGGTTGCCAATAAGCCGCTTGCGAAACGATCCCGAGAAGCCGATTTGCTGCACCGCAGCGATTCGGCACGGGGCCGGGCGCGAAAGGTCAGAAGCAATGCGTAGCGTCTTGAAGTCCGATTTCCTGTGGAAGTTCGTCGGTGGGTTCGCGCTGGGTGCGCTGGCGCTCGTGACGCTGCATCCGATGGAACCGGCGCGCGCCGCGACGGCGAGCCACGTCGCCGCCGCACGCTAAACGACCTTCAGGCGTCGAGACTTTTCGACGCTTGCTCGAACATATCCTTCGACAGACCCGGCGTTTTGACGATCCGCGCCAGTTCCGCCCGCATCATGCCCCCGCGCGCTGCATCGTAGCGCTGCCAGCGTCCAAGCGGCGCGATCAGCTTGGCGGCAGTCTGCGGATTGATCCGGTCGAGTGCGATCAGCTGGTCCGCAAGCAAGCGATACCCCGACCCATCGACCGCATTGAACGCGCGCTGGTTCACCCCGAACGCCCCGATCAGCGCGCGCGCGCGATTGGGGTTGGTGAGCGTGAAAGCGCGATGCCGCAGCAATTCGGCGACCATCGCGCCGGTATCGTCACGCGGTGCCATCGCCTGCACCGAGAACCATTTGTCGAGCACCAGCGCATTGTCGCTGTAGCGATTGTAGAAGATGTCGAGCGCCGCAATGCGCTCGGCCGAGTCGCCGGCGACCAGCGTGGTCAGTGCGCTCTGCCGGTCGGTCATGTTGTCGGCGGCCTCGAACTGCGCGAAGGCGAGCGCGGCGGCATCGCTCGCCCCCGAAGCGGCGATGTAGCCGAGCGCGACCGATTTGAGCCGGCGTAGGCCCTTCGCTTCGGGGGAGTAGACATAGCCCGAACCCGTCGCCTGTGATTCGTCGTACGCGGCGCGCCAGTCAGCCTCGAGCGTCCGCCCGATCTCGCGCCGCAAGGCCTCGCGCGCGCGGAAGATCGCCTCCGGGTCGACGACCGCCATCTGGTCACCGATGAAGCTTTCCGACGGCAGCAGTACCGCCTCGGCGATGAAAGCCGGATCGAGCGTTGCATCGGCAAGCGTCCCCGCAACCGCGGTGACGACCGCAGCGGTGTCGGCGCGATTGTTGCCCGCAGCGGCGACCAGCGTATCGAGCATCAATTGCTGCAACGCCTCGTAGCGCGCGAACGGATCATCGTCATGCGCGCCGAGAAAGGCGAGGTCGGCAGCGGTGCGGTCGGTCTCGAGGATCGCGGGAGCGGAAAAGCCACGGTTGATCGACAGCACCGGGCGTTCGGTGATGCCTTCGAACACAATGCGCTCCTCGTCATCGGTCAGCAGGATCGTCTGTTCGGGCGCGACGGTCTGCGCGGTCTCGGCCCCGAACAGCTTGATGCGCAGCGGGAGGACGAGCGGCAGCTTGTGCTCCTGCCCCGGCGTGGGCGGCGTGCGCTGTGCGAGCACGAGTTCGGCGCGGCCCGAGCCTTCGGTGTGGTGCAACGACGCGGTGACGCGCGGCGTGCCTGCCTGGCCGTACCAGCGGCGGAATTGCGTCAAGTCGATGCCGCTCGCGTCCTCGAGGCTCGCGACGAAATCCTCGCAGGTCGCGGCGGTGCCATCGAAGCGGTCGAAATAGAGATCGGTCCCGGCGCGGAATTTCTCGCGGCCGAGGATCGTCGCAAGCATGCCGATGATCTCGGCGCCCTTGTTGTAGATCGTGGCGGTGTAGAAGTTCGAGATTTCCTGATATTCGTCGGGGCGGATCGGATGCGCGAGCGGGCCGGCATCCTCGGGGAATTGCGACGCGCGCAAGCCCCGCACGTCCTCGATCCGCTTGACCGCGGCCGAGCCCTGGTCGGCCGAGAACGCCTGGTCGCGATAGACCGTGAAGCCTTCCTTTAGCGACAGCTGGAACCAGTCGCGGCAGGTGACGCGGTTGCCCGACCAATTGTGGAAATATTCGTGCGCGACGACCGCGGCGATCGCGTCGTAATCGTAATCGGTCGCAGTGTCGGGATCGGCGAGGATGTAGCGCGAGTTGAAGACGTTGAGGCCTTTATTCTCCATCGCACCGAAGTTGAAATCGTCGACCGCGACGATGTTGAACACGTCGAGATCATATTCGCGGCCATAGACGCGCTCGTCCCATGCCATCGACGTCTTGAGCGCGTCGAGCGCATGATGCGTACGGTCGATATCCGCGGCGCGGACCCAGATGCCGAGCGCGACCTCACGCCCCGACATCGTGACGAAGCTGCCGCGATTGACCGCGAGATCGCCCGCGACGAGCGCGAAGAGGTAGCACGGCTTGGGGAAGGGGTCGCGCCACTCGGCCCAATGCCGTCCGCCTTCGAGGTCGCCCGACGCGATCGGATCGCCATTGGCGAGCAGCACCGGATAGCGCGCCTTGTCGGCGCTCATGCGGACGTGATAGCGGCTGAGCACGTCGGGCCGGTCGGGGAAATAGGTGATGCGGCGGAAGCCTTCGGCCTCGCACTGCGTGCACAGAATGCCGCCCGAGGCGTAGAGCCCCATCAGTTGCGTGTTGCGTTCGGGGGCGATCTCGACCTCGGTCTCGATGACATGCGCCGAGCCGCTCAGTGACAGGACCAGCGTCTCGCCGTCGAGCGTCCAGTGATTGACCGCGACGCCGTCGACCTTGACCGACAGCAGGGTCTGGCCGGCGCCATCGAGCCGCAGCGGACGCTGATGCAGATCGCCGCGCTGGACGTGCAGCGTCGCCTTGACGCGCGTTGCCGCGGCATCGAGCGCAAAGTCGAGCGCGATTTCGGGCACTTGCCAGTCGGGCGGCGTATATTCCGCACGGCGCGTGACATGGGGCTGGGCGAGGCTGGTCTGGAGATCGAGCATTGACCAAGATGTAGGGTGGCTGTTTGCCGCTCGCTACCGAAATCGCGCCGTTTGTGCGTGCGCGGCGCTGTGCTACCGCGCTCGTACAGATGATGAGGGCAGACATGAAGATCCGGTTCCTTGCGCTGGCGGCGATCGCGATGACGCCGGCGGCGAGCGCGCAGGACGCGCCGCTGCCCGACGATCAGGCCGCGATGAAGGCGCATGTGCTGTTCCTCGCTTCCGACGCGTTACGCGGGCGCGAGGCCGGGAGCCCCGAATACCGGATCGCCGCCGAATATGTCGCGGCGCAATTCTATGCCGCGGGGTTGAAGCCCGCAGGCGACGGCGGCAGCTATATCCAGAAGGTGCCGCTCGTCAGCTATCGCGCGGCGGACAAGGGCGACGTCGTGCTGACGCGGCCCGGTGCGGCGCCGCTCGGGCTGGTATTCGGCGAGGACTATATGCCAGGCGTGGTGGCGGGCGCGGCGCAGACCGCGCTCGATGCGCCGGTGGTGTTCGTCGGCTACGGGCTGGTCGCGCCCGATTACAAGCGCGACGATTATGCCGGCGTCGATGTGCGCGGCAAGATCGTCGCGTTTTTCGGCGGCGCGCCGCTCAGCTTCCAGAGCGAGGAGCGCGCGCATTTCTCGAGCCCCGCGACCAAGGCGGTGATCGCCGCGGCGCACGGCGCGGTCGGCGCGATCGTGCTCACGCGCGCGGCGCTGCCGCAGGGCGGCGCGAGCTTCGACCGGCCGCGCACGACCTGGGCGCGCGCCGATGGGACGGGCGATTCGCCCGGCGTGCCGATTCTCGCGACGCTGAGTGGGACGGGCGCGGCCAAATTGTTCGCGCAGTCCAAGACGCCGTGGTCCGCGATCACGGCGCGCGTTGCCGACAGCAATGCGACCTTTCGCGCGATGCCGCTCAACATCGGGGCGACGGTCGCGCTCAAGACGCGCTTCGAGCCTGCGATGAGCGGCAATGTCGCGGGGCTGATCCCCGGCAGCGACCCCAAGCTCGGCAAGGAAGTGGTCGTGCTGTCGGCGCATCTCGACCATCTCGGTGTCGGCACGCCCGATGCGAAGGGTGACGCCATCTACAACGGCGCCGAAGACAATGCCGTCGGCATCGCCGCGCTGATCGAGGAAGCGCGGCGCTTCAAGGCGTCGGGCAAGCTCCCGCGGCGCTCGATCCTGTTCCTCGCGGTCACCGCCGAGGAGAAGGGGCTGGTCGGTTCGGATTATTTCGCCAAGCACCCGACGCTCCCGATCCAGTCGATCGTCGCCGATGTGAACCTCGACATGCCGATCCTGTCCTACGCGTTCGAGGACATGACGGTGTTCGGCGCCGACCGCTCGACGCTCGGGCCGATCGTCGCGCAGGCGGTGGGGACGCTCGGCGTCACGATGTCGCCCGATCCCGATCCGGCGCAGGGGATCTTCGTGCGCTCGGACCATTATCGCTTCGTCCAGCAAGGCGTGCCCGCGGTCTTCCTGTGGCCGGGGCAGAAGGGGCCGGGCAAGGCGGCGACCGCCGATTTCTTCGCGCATCGCTATCACCAGCCGTCGGACGATCTGGCGCAACCGATCGACTGGCGGCAGGGGATTCGCTTCGTCGACGCCAATTACGCGATCGCCCGCGCGATCGCCGATGGCGATGCGCGGCCGCGCTGGAACAAGGGCGACTTCTTCGGGTTGCTCTATCATGGCTATGGCGCGAGATAATTTCGGTTCCCCGGCAAAGGCCGGGGCCCAGGCGGACGGACGGAATGGGCGAGCGCAACGGGCTTTGCAGCAGCCTGCGCTGCTGGGCCCCGGCCTGCGCCGGGGAACTGCTAAGGGCATGACATTCGTCTCCTGATCTTTGGGCTCGGCTACACCGCGCAAGTGCTGGCCGCGCGGGTGCGCGCGGCGGGCTGGCAAGTCGTCGGCACGACGCGCGATGGCCGCGGCGACACGCTCCGCTTCGAGGATAGCGCCGCGATCGCGCGCGAGATCGCGGTCGCGACGCATGTGCTCTCGTCGGTCCCGCCGTCGGGCGAGATCGATCCGGTACTTGTCAGCTACGGCGCAGCGCACGTGCGGAGCGGGGCGTGGCTCGGCTATCTCTCCTCGACCGGCGTTTACGGCGATGCGGCGGGCGCGTGGGTCGACGAAACCGCGCCGATCGGCACCGGCCGCCGCAGCGCACGCGCCGAGGCGGATCGCGACTGGCTGGCGCTCGGTGCGCGCGTATTCCGCTTGCCGGGGATCTACGGCCCCGGCCGCTCGCCGCTAGACCGCGTCGCGAGCGGCGCTGCGCACCGCGTCGAATCGCCCGGCCAGGTGTTCAGCCGCGCCCATGTCGACGATATCGTGTCGGGCGTGATTGCGGGGTTCGATGCTCCGGCGGGAGCGTACAACCTCGCCGATGATGTGCCGGCGAGCCAGAACGACGTCATCGCCTTTGCCGCCGCCCTGCTCGGGCGCGATCCCCCCCCGTTCGTGCCGCTCGACTCGCTCTCGCCGATGGCGCGCGGTTTCTATGCCGAGAATCGCCGCATCGCCAACGCCAAAGCAAAGCGCGTGCTCGGCTGGCGCCCGGC
The DNA here is from genome assembly GCF_004354345.1 of Sphingomonas sp. AAP5. Taxonomy (NCBI): domain Bacteria; kingdom Pseudomonadati; phylum Pseudomonadota; class Alphaproteobacteria; order Sphingomonadales; family Sphingomonadaceae; genus Sphingomonas; species Sphingomonas sp. AAP5. Next base: position 3,411,353 of record NZ_CP037913.1, read on the forward strand.
GTATCGCGACTATCGCGCGGGCCTGCGCGCCCTCAAAGCGATGACCAGCCCGCCGATCACCAGCGCGGCACCGGCGCCCGCCAGCAGCGACCAGCGATAGCCCTCGAATAGCGTCGACAGGCACATCGCGATGACGGGAACGAGCACGCCTGAATAGGCCGCCTTGGCCGGGCCGATCACGCGTAGCACGCCGAAATAGAGCGGGAAGGCGATCGCCGAGGCGAACACGCCGAGATACAGCGTCGCGGCAAGATAGGCGAAGGTGAGCTCGATCACCGGCGGACCCGTCGTCACCCACGCAAACGCCCCGTCGAACGTGGCGCCAAGCAGCATCGCGACCCCGAGCATCGGGATCATCGGATAGGCGCGCGCGGTCTGCGTGCCCTGCATCACGTTCGCCGAGGAGGCCGAGAAGATCGCCAGCAGCGTGAAGCCAATCCCGGTCAGCGCCTCGATCGGCCCGTGCGGATCGATCCGGATCTCGCGCACGAACAGCAGCGTGACCCCCGCCATCGCCACCGCCATGCCGATAATCAGCTGCCGCCCGAGCTGCTGCCCCAGGAAGATCCGCCCGAACACCGCATTGGGCAGCAGCATCAGCGCAAACACCACCGCGACCAGCCCCGACGTAATGTGCATTTCCGCGCGATAAACGAAGTTGAAGTTGAGGCAGAATTGCGCGAGCCCGAGCACCGCCGCGAAGCACAGCCCACGCGCATCGAGCCGCAGCGATTCACGCCGGATCAGCGCATAGCTGCACATCACCACGCCAGCGACGAGGAAGCGATACGTCACCGACCAGCTCGCCGGCACCACGCCGAGCTGCCCGCGAATGACGAGCCAGGTCGAGCCCCAGATCAGCGTGACGATCCCGAACGGAATCAGGATCGCGAGCTTGCTCGAACTGGGCGCTGCCCCAGCGCTCAAAGCGCGGCGATCGCGTCGGCGAGCGGCCGGATGTCGGCGGGATCCTGGTTCCACGAGATGACGAGCCGCGCTTCGCCCGGGCCCCAATCGTAGAAATCGAAGCCGAGCGCGCGCAGGCTCGCAGCTTCGGCGGCCGAGACGCGGATGAACACCTCGTTCGCCTCGACCGGATGCACCAGCCGGTCGCCCGCCGCGGCGGCGAGCAACGCTGCCCCGGTGTTGGCGTTGCGTGCGAGATCGAGCCACAGATCGCCCTCGGTCATCGCGAGCAATTGCACCGCAAGGTAGCGCCCCTTGCACAGCAGCATTCCCGCGCGCTTGCGGCGGTAGAGCGTCGCATCGGCGAGCGCGGTATCGAAGAAGATCAGCGCTTCGGCGTTCATCCCGCCATTCTTGATGAAGCCGAAGCTCAGCGCGGTGACGCCCGCGCGCCACGTCACGTCGGCGGGCGCGCACTCAAGCGAGGCGACCGCATTGGCGAAGCGCGCGCCGTCCATGTGCAGCCCGAGCTTGCGCGCCTTGGCGAGATCGCCGATCGCAGCGACCTCGGCGGGCGAATAGACGCGGCCATATTCGGTCGCGTTGGTGATCGAGATCGCATGCGGCTGCGTCTGGTGGACGTCGTAGCGCGTCGCATCGAGCACCGCGCTGATCGTTTCCGGCGTCAGCTTCGCGCCTTCACCATCGGCGAGGAACAGCTTGGCGCCGTGCGTGTAGAATTCGGGCGCGCCGCATTCGTCATTCTGGATATGCGCGTCGCGGTGGCACACGATGCTGCCGTGCGGCGGGCACATCGCCGCGAGCGCGAGGCAGTTCGCCGCCGTGCCCGACGGCACCCACAGCGCGCGCACCTCGGTTTCGAACAGCTCGGAAAAGCGCGCGTCGAGCGCCTTGCTCCAGCGATCGCCATCATAAGCGGTGTCGAGCACGTTGGCGTCGGCCATCGCGGTGAAGATCGCCGGGTGGACCGGGGCGGCATTGTCGGAGAAGAAGCGCATGCTGCGGTCTTGCGGACGGGCGTGCGCGGCGTCAACTCGTCCGATCAGCGATCGTCCTGATAATCCCGATAGTCGCGTCCACCACGGTCAGACTCGCGCCCGAAATCGCGGGGCGGGGCGCGCTCTTCGGGGTCACTCCGCCGACGATCGCGCTCGTCGGGCCGGTTCGACTGGAAGTCGAGCTCGCCGTTGCGCAAGCGCACACGGCCGATCCCGGGGATTTCGCCCTCGACCGGCGGAATGTTCGACGGATCGAGGAAATTCTCGAGCGTCTCGCCAATGCCGTTGGCGGCGTCGGGGTCGACCATCTCGTCTTCGGCGGGCGCGGCGATTTGCGCGGCACCGACTCCCAGCGCCTGCTGCATGAAATCACGCCAGACGCGGGCCGGCACGCCGCCGCCCGACAGGCCGGCGTTGGGGGTATTGTCGTCGTTGCCGACCCACACGCCGACGACTAGCCCGTTGGCGAAGCCGACGAACAGCGCGTCGCGACTGTCCTGCGTCGTGCCGGTCTTGCCATAGGTCTTGACCGAGAGCGCGGCGGCGCGGCCGGTGCCGGTCTCGGCCGAGGCGGAGAGCAAATCGAGCATCTCATCATGCAGCGTGCCGTCGAGCGCGTGGCTGCGATCGGTCAGCGTCGCGAGCACGCCGCGCTCGGGCGGATCCTCGAGCCCGCGCGGGCGCACCGGATATTGCTCGGCGGCGACCGCGGCATAGGCCGCCGTCAGTTCGAGCAGCGACATGCTCGACGTGCCGAGCGCGATCGTCGCTTCGCTCGGGATCGGGGTCGAAACGCCGAGATCGCGCGCTGCCTGGATGACCTTGGCGACACCGACCTGCTGCGTGATCCGCGCCGCCGCGACGTTCGACGAGCGTGCGAACGCCTGGCGCAGCGTAATCGGGCCGAGATAGCGGCCATCGGCGTTCTTCGGCGACCAATTGGCGATCGTGATCGGTTTGTCGTCGATCACCGAATCGGGCGTCATCCCGCTGCGCATCGCGGCGAGATAGACGAACAGCTTGAACGCCGATCCCGGCTGGCGCTGCGCCTGCGTCGCGCGGTTGAACGGGCTTGCGGCATAGGAGCGCCCGCCGACCATCGCGACGACGCGTCCATCGGGGCGCATCGCGACGAGCGCGATCTGCGCCTGTTTGAGGCCAGCGCGCTTCACCGCGCGCTCGGCGGCGGCCTGGAGGCGGCGGTCGAGCGTCGTGCGGACGGTCGATTCGGTGGCGATCTCGCCGGCATGGTCGCGCGCGGCGGGAAGCACCCAGTCGGCGAAATAGGTGCCGTTGGGGAGCGGGGCCTTCGCTTCGGGAACGACGCGCGCGGGGCGGACGCCCGCGGCTTCGTCCTTGTCGAGCAGCTTGGCGTCGACCATCGCCGCGACGACGAGCCGCGCGCGATCGCGTGCGCCCTGCAGGTTGGTCGTCGGCGCGAGCTTGGAGGGCGCCTTGACCAGCCCGGCGAGCATCGCCGCCTGGCCGATCGACAGATTCTCTGGCTTCCTTGCGAAATAGTGTCGCGCGGCGGCGCGCAGGCCATAGACGTTGTCGCCGAAATAGACGTTCGACAGATAGCGCGAGAGAATCTGGTCCTTGGTCAGCCACGCCTCGAGCCAGAAAGCGATCATCACTTCGCGGATTTTCCGCGCGGCGGTGCGGTCCGAATCGAGGAACGCGTTCTTGGCGAGCTGCTGCGTGATCGTGCTGCCGCCCTGGTCGCGTCCCTTCGACGTCACATTGTGGAAGAAGGCGCGTGCGATGCCGCGCGGGTCGATCCCCCAATGCGAGCGGAAGCGCCGGTCCTCGATCGCGAGAAAGGCGTTGGTGACATTCTTGGGGAGCTTGGCCGCGTCGACCGGCGCGTCGATCACCGCACCGCGCCGCGCGAACGGCCGTCCGTCGTCGGACAGCAAGGTGATGCTTGGCGGCGTCGGCGGCTGGAGCGATTTCGACAAGGGCGCGGTCACCGCGAGCCAGCCGACCGCGAAGACGAACAGCACGATCAGCCCTGCAACGCCGCGCATGATCCAGCGCGTGACCGTGCGGCGCCGGGCGGTGGGAAGCCGTGCTGCGTAGCGCTCGTAATCGAACGGCGGCTGCGGTGGATAGCCGGGATCGGTACGCCGCTCGGGCGGCGGCATGCCGTGCGTCAGTTCGAGCGCATCATCGGCCTGGCGCGAGTCCGCGTCGCGATCGGAGGAGAAGAAACGCATGACTAGATCCCGCAACGACGAGTGTGTGTATTAGTCATGTAGAACAGGCGGGGCAAGCAGGGAGGCGACATTGCCAGGCCTGTAGCAGCCGACTGGCGGCCAAGCGAGCCGTTCCCCGCGCGGCGCACGGCGATCGCTTGCCGAATCCGGGCGGCGCAGCGTAGGGTCGCCGGCGACTTCCACCTTGAGGTGGGCCCCTGACAACGCTATCAGAATAGCGTCGGGCGGTCGCGCCCCTCTGCCGAAAGCCTTGTTCATGTCCGACGCTCTCTCTGCTTCGCCTGTCGCCGGCCAGCCCCTGGTGGTGGGGATCGGCGGGACGATCGGCGGCATCTCGTCGACCGAGCGTGCGCTCGCGATCGCGCTCGAGGCGGCCGGGCAGGAGGGCTTCCGCACGCGGCTGTTCGGCGGTGCCGAGATGGGGCGGCTGCCGCTCTATGACCCCAAGGCGACGTCGCGCACCGCGGAAGAGCGCGATTTCGTCGATACCATCCGCCAGGCCTCGGCGTTGATCATCGCCTCGCCGGGCTATCACGGCAGCATCTCGGGCGTCGTCAAGAATGCGCTCGATCTGCTCGAGGAAACCGCGCGCGATCCGCACCGGCCGTACCTCGCCGACATGCCGGTCGGGCTGATCGCGACGGCGTATGGCTGGCAGGCGACGGGGAGCACGATCGCGGCGCTGCGCTCGATCGTCCACGCGCTGCGCGGCTGGCCGACGCCGTTTGCCGCCGCGGTCAATTCGCAAGTCACCAAGTTCGATGACGAAGGCGGCGCGAACGACCAAGCGGTGCTCGACCAGCTGCGCATGGTCGGCCAGCAAGTCGCGCGCTTTGCCCCGCTGGCGATCCAGCATGGATGACGCGTTGCGCCAGCAGATCGGCCGACGCGGCGCGCTCGCGCTCGGTGCAGGCGCGCTGGCGAGCAGCCCGCTCTGGGCGCAGTCGCTCGTCGATCTCGGCTTTTCCGAGAACGATGGCCGACGCCCGCTGACCGATGCCTTTCCCGGCAAGACGGGGATGATCCTCCAGCGCACGCGCGGGCCGTTGCTCGAGACGCCGATGGCGGCGTTCGACGGCGCGCTGTCGGACGATCCGGCGACGCCCAACGACCGCTTCTTCGTCCGCTGGCACTATGCCGACATTCCGCTGTCGGTCGATGCCGCCGCTTTCCGGTTACGGATCAAGGGCGCGGTCAACCGCGCGCTGTCGCTGTCGCTCGATGCGATCCAGAGCATGCCCGCGGTCGAGATCGCCGCGGTCAACCAATGTTCGGGCAATTCGCGCGGGCTGTTCGGCCCGCGCGTGCCCGGTGCGCAATGGGGCAATGGCGCGATGGGGCATGCGGTATGGACCGGCGTGCGGCTTGCCGACCTGCTCGACCGCGCGGGCGCGAAGGGCAGTCATGTCAAATTCGCCGGGCTCGATCAGCCGCCGGGTGATGCGCCGTGGTTCGCCAAGACGCTGACGCTTGCCGAGGCGCGCAGCCGCGACGTGATCGTCGCATACGGCATGAACGGCGTGCAGCTCCCGCTGCTCAACGGCTTCCCGCTGCGGCTGATCGTTCCGGGCTATTATTCGACCTATTGGGTCAAAGCGCTCGATTCGATCGACCTGCTGCCCGGCCCCGACACGGGCTATTGGATGGAGAAGGCGTACCGCATCCCGACCGCGCCGCGCGCGAGCGTCGTCCCCGGCGCGAAGGATTTCCCGACTGCGCCGATCGGGCGGATGCTGCCGCGCGCGTTCTTCACCAAGGCCGATGCGCAAGCCGTGCGCGGGATCGCGATGGGCGGCGATGCCGGCGTCGCGAAGGTCGAATGGTCGATCGATGCCGGCAAAAGCTGGCATGCGGCACAGCTTGGACGCGATCACGGGCCGTACGGCTTCCGCCGCTGGGCCGCGGCCCTCCCGCGCGGCAGCCACACGGTCGCGGTGCGCGCGACCAATGTGCGCGGCGTCGCGCAAGTCGCCGACCCGATCTGGAATCCCGGCGGCTATATGCGCAATGTGATCGAAACCGCGAAGGTTACCGTATGAGCCGCGCGTTCCCCCTTGTTGCGCTGCTGCTCCTGCTCGGTGGCTGCCAGCGTTATGCCACGCCAGGCGAGACGCGCACGAGCGGCGGCGGCGCGCGCGCGATTGCGCTGAGCTCGCAAAGCATCACGCTGCCGACCGAAAGCGTCACCTTGCCTGCGAGCGCCGAGATCGTCAGCACCAATTGCACCGCGTGCCATTCGGCCGAACAGATCCTGACGCAACCTCGGCTCAAGCCCGAGCAATGGGCGACCGAAGTCGCCAAGATGCGCACCGCCTACAAGGCGTCGATCGCCGAGGCCGACGATCCCAAGCTCGTCGCGGCGCTGGTCGCGCTGCAGGATGGCACCGCGCGCTGAGCGCGGTTCAGCCGTAGGCGCGCCAGAAGAAGACGCCCGTCGTCACCGCGGTGACGAGCAGCGTCCACGCGCGCACCACGCCGGCGGGCAGCCGCTTGCCGAGATGCGCGCCGCCCCAGCCGCCGAGCATCCCGCCCGCCAGCATCGGCAGGCATGCGCTCCACGCGACCAGCCCGACCGCGATGAACACGATGGCGGCGGCGGCATTGGCGACCGCGAGCATCAGCGTGCGCGGCGCGAACAGCGCGCGCGGGGAGACGCCCGCAAGCAGGCCATAGATCGCGGTGGTCATCAGTCCGACGCCGCCGCCGAAATAGCCGCCGTACAGGCCAAGCAGGCCTTGCGCGACGATCAGCGTGCGCCGCCCGATCGCGACGCGACGCCGTAGCGCATCGGCGGCCGTCTTGCCGAAGGCGATCACCAGAAAGGCGAACAGCAACAGCCAGGGAATGACGAGATCGAACACATGGCTCGGCGTGAGCGCGAGCAGCGCGCTGCCCGCCAGGCCACCGACGAAGGTGATGGCGACGAGCGTGCGCAGGCCCACGCCGCCGATCGGGCCGAGCTCGGTGCGGAATGCCCAGGCACTCGTCGCCGCGCCGGGCAGCAGCGCGACGTTCGAAGTCGCGTTGGCGGTGTTGGCGGGCAGACCGAGCGCGATGAGCGCAGGCAAGGTCGCGAAGCTGCCGCCGCCCGCAAGCGCGTTCATCGCACCGCCGAGGATGCCGGCGCCAGCGGCCAGCGCTATGGTAGGCAGAGTCACCCGTACCTCGTCATGCCGGGCTTGTCCCGGCGTCCACCGCGCCGCACATCCTGCCCGCGCCGCTCTTGCTGCACGGTGCGCCCCGGGACAAGCCCGGGGTGACGGTGAGGGTCAGCCGAGTGCCGCGAGTTTCGCCTCGGCCTGACGATCGAGCTCCGCCCGGCTCATCTTCTCGCTCGCGGTCTTCAACTGGCCGCACGCCGCATCGATGTCGCGCCCGCGCGGGGTGCGCACCGGCGCGCTGATGCCTGCGTCGAACACGATGTTCGAGAAGGACTTGATCCGCTCAGGCGTCGAGCATTCGTACGGCGCGCCCGGCCATGGGTTGAACGGGATCAGGTTGACCTTCGCGGGCAAGTCGTAATGCTTGAGCAGCCGGACGAGCTCGCGCGCATCGGCGTCGCTGTCGTTCTTGTCCTTGAGCATGACGTATTCGAAGGTGATGCGCCGCGCATTGTTGGTGCCGGGATAGTCGGCGCACGCCTGGAGCAGTTCCTCGATGCCGTATTTCTTGTTGATCGGCACCAGCTCGTCGCGGACTTCCTTGGTTACCGCGTGGAGCGAGATGGCGAGGTTGACCGAAATCTCCTCGCCCGCGCGCGCCATCAAGGGCACGACGCCCGAGGTCGAGAGCGTGATGCGGCGGCGCGACAGGCCGAGCCCGTCGCCGTCCATCACGATCTTTAAGCCATCGCGGACATTGTCGAAATTGTAGAGCGGCTCGCCCATGCCCATCATCACGATGTTGGTGAGCATCCGCCCCTCGGGCTGGCTCGGCCATTCGCCGAGCGCGTCGCGCGCGAGCATCACCTGGCCGACGATCTCGCCCGCGGTCAGGTTGCGGACGAGCCGCATCGTGCCCGTATGGCAGAAGCGGCAGTTGAGCGTGCAGCCGACCTGGCTCGACACGCACAAGGTTCCGCGGTCGGCGTCGGGGATGAACACCATCTCGTAATCGTTGCCGTCGTCCGACCGCAGCAGCCATTTGCGCGTGCCGTCGTTCGACACCTGCGCCTCGACGACTTGCGGGCGCGAGATGACGAAGCGCTGCTCGAGCCACGGCTGCATCGTCTTGGCGATGTCGGTCATCAGCGCGAAGTCCCGCACGCCGCGATTGTAGATCCAGTGCCACAGCTGCTTCGCGCGTAGCTTCGCTTGCTTGGGGTCGAGCTGCGAGGTCTCGAGCGCGAGCCGCAGATCGGCCTTCGACAGGCCGAGCAAGTCGATACGGCCATCGGCGCGCGGCACGAAGGCGCGGGGCACGGGCACGGGGTCGATATGGCCGGGAATGGCCATGAGGGTGGTCGCGGAGTTGGGCATGCGCGGGCACATAGCGTGTTTCGGCGGGTTTTTCTACCGGGGTGCGTTTCGCCGATCAGCGTATGGACCAACACCCCCTCACCCTCGCGAAAGCGAGGGTCCCGCTTCGTCTTATGACTCCGACAAAGTAGCGGGATCCCCGCTTTTGCGGGGAAGACGGAGGAAGTAGGTCGGCCGCTAGCGCCCCACACACCCGAGCGACGCCGCGTCGATTGCGGTCGCCGCGCCACGCAAGGCATAGACATCGGCGAACGGTGCGCCGCTTTTGGCAAGCGTCTCGACGCTCATGCTGCGGCTTGAGCGAAGCGCGGCGATGATCGCGGCGTCGGTGCGCCGGTCGGGTGCCCAGGCGTCGGCATTGCCCGCGACGAGTTCGAAGCGCCGCTCGCCGATCGACAGTGTCACGCGCGATTGCGGATTGCGTTCGCGGCTCAGCCGGATGTGGAGCTGGTTGCGGATGCCGCGACCGGGCCAGCTCGCGATGCTCGCGAACGGGCGCCAGCGCGATGCGCCGCCCGCCTCGACCGGCTGCGCGATCGCATAGCAGCTGAGCGGCGCGGCATCGGTGAACGCGCCCCAGCGATCGAACACGCCGAGCGAATCGCGCGCCGCCGCGGGCGTCGCGACCATCAGCGCGAGCAGCGCCACGCGCTTCATGCCGGGGCGTGGCCCATGCCGCGATGCACCAGCGACTCGATGCCGTGCTCGATCGCGACGACCGATCCTTGCGGTAATCCCGGCGCCGCGGGCGCGCCATATCCGGGCAGATCGGCCATTCCGGTCATCACACCGCGCAAAACCCGGCTCGAAATTCCGTGCATGATGACGAGCCGGTCGCCGTGATCGCCCTCGGTATCGGTCAGCCATGCTGACACACGCGCCACAATCTCGGGATAGGTTTCGCCATCTTCTGCCGGGAACAGCAGCCCGTGCGCGCGGTCGACCACCGTGACGCCGGCATCGGCCAAGTCGGCATAATAGGCCCCGCCCCAGCTCCCCGTGCCGATCTCGACCAGCCGCGCGTCGGTCCGCGCAGCGTGCCAGTCGAGCTCGAGATGCTCGGCAATGATCGCCAGCGTCTGCAAGGCGCGCCCGGTTGGCGAAGACCATAACGTCAGTGCCGGTTTCGCTCCCAGATGCGCGCGCAGTGCCCGCCCCATCTCGTCGGCCTGGGCAAAGCCGGCGCGCGTCAGCGGGGTGTGTGGATGGTCGCCCTGCAGCCGCCCGGCGGCGTTGAACACCGTCTCGCCATGCCGCGCGATGAAATCCCTCCCCGTTCTTTTGGGGCCGCTTCGTGGCGGCTTGTGGGCGTTGGAATCCATGGCGTCGCTTTCAACCCCGTGTGGCGCAAAAGCAACGCTTTATCCCGTTGTCTGAGGTTCATGCAACGGGCTGCGCCGTCACCTATTTGAGCAGTCCCACCAGGGATCGGTGGATGTGTACCAATGGAGTTACCCCAATGCGCAAGTTCGCTCTCACCGCTGCAACCGCAGCGCTCACGCTCGGCCTGGCCGCTCCGGCCTTCGCCCAGGACGGCCCCCCGCCGCCGCGTGACGACGCAACCTTCACCGGTGCCCGTGCCGGCGTGATCCTCGGCTATGACAAGCTGCAGCCCGGCCGCGGCCCGAATTCGGACATCGGCAGCAACCGCAAGGCCGACGGCCTGACCTATGGTGGCGATATCGGCTATGACGCCGCGTTCCACGGCGTCGTGCTCGGCGTCGAGGGCGAAGTGACGGGGTCGACCGCCGACGTCAGCAACGCCCCCACCAGCGCCGGCGCGCTCGGCTATGGCCGCGTCAAGACCGGCCGCGATCTGTATGTCGGCGGGCGCCTCGGCTATGTCGTCGCCCCCAAGACGATGATCTACGCCAAGGGCGGCTATACGAACGCCCGGCTCGATCTGACCGCGAACAACGGCACCGTCACCACCGGCAACCATTACAACCTCGACGGCTACCGCGTCGGTGCCGGTGTCGAGCAGAAGATCGGTCGCACCACCTACGCCAAGGTCGAATATCGCTATTCGAACTATGGCGATGCGCGGCTCGAATATGCCAATGGCGGCAACACCAACAATTTCAGCGTCAACACCGACCGTCACCAGGTCGTCGCTGGCGTTGGTGTCCGTTTCTGAACCAGACCGGCAAGCTTTTGCCGCGACAAGAAGGGGGTCGGAGCGCTTGCTCCGGCCCCTTTTATGTTTAAGGAAAGGGACACGGCGTATTGCCCCCCGATGTGCCGAAAAGCGCGCAGATTCGGTGGGATGTTTGGGCGATCTTTGCCCGGGGGAACGACATGAAGGCGACGATCGAACGCGCGACCCTGTTGAAGGGCCTCAGCCACGTGCAAAGCGTGGTCGAACGGCGCAATACCATCCCGATCCTGTCGAACGTGCTGATCGAGGCTACGCCTGAGGGCGGCCTCAAGCTGATGGCGACCGATCTTGACCTGCAGATCAACGAGACGATCGCCGCCGCGGTCGACCAGCCCGGCGCGACCACGGTGTCCGCGCACACTTTCTTCGACATCTGCCGCAAGCTTCCCGAGGGCAGCCAGGTCAGCCTCGCGGCGGCCGACGGCAAGATGACGATCATGGCCGGCCGTGCGAAGTTCCAGCTCGGCACGTTGCCGCGCGACGATTTCCCGGTGATCGCCGAGGGCGAACTGCCCGTCTCGTTCGAGCTCCCCGCCGAGACGCTCAAGCAGATCATCGACAAGACGCGCTTCGCGATCTCGACCGAGGAAACGCGCTACTACCTCAACGGCATCTTCTGGCATGTCTCCGATGACGGCGGTGCAGGTGGGGCGGGGCCCGTGCTCAAGGCTGCCGCGACCGACGGCCACCGCCTCGCGCGCGTGACGATGCCGCGTCCCGAGGGCGCCGAGTCGATGCCCGACGTGATCATCCCGCGCAAGTGCATCGCCGAGCTGCGCAAGCTGCTCGACGAAGTCGACGGGTCGGTCGGCGTGTCGCTGTCGCCGACCAAGATCCGCTTCGACCTGGGGCAGGCGTTGCTCACGTCCAAGCTGATCGACGGCACCTTCCCCGATTACAGTCGCGTCATTCCGACCGGCAACGACAAGATCCTCAAGATCGACCCGCGCAGCTTCGAGGAGGGCGTCGATCGCGTCTCGACGATCGCGACCGAGAAGACGCGCGCGGTCAAGATGGCGCTCGACCGCGACAAGATCATTCTGTCGGTGACCTCGCCTGAAAACGGCACGGCGGCCGAAGAAGTGCCCGGCGAATATGTCGCGCTCGGCTTCGAGATCGGCTTCAACAGCCGCTATCTGCTCGACATCCTCGGCCAGCTCGAGGGCGACACGATCGAAGTCCATCTCGCCGATGCCGCCGCCCCGACGCTGATCCGCGAAAACGACAAATCGTCGGCGCTGTACGTGCTCATGCCGATGCGCGTCTGAGCTCGCAGGCCGCTCGAGCCACACCGCGAGACGTGGCCGTTGGGCCGTTCTTGCGGGGTCGGCACGTGCGGCCCGCACTATTTTAGCGCTAGTGCTTCCCTCGCCAGCGGCAGGGCGACGTTCGTTTTGATCGACCGGCCGATCGCCCTCTCCGCGCCGCCCGCTCTATGGCAACTGATGGCCTCGAAGCATCGCCGATATTGACACTTTGCGTGTCAGTGCTTACTGACAACCCTGTCAGTAGAGGATTCCCGCATGGCGAAGCTTCCCCCGTTCCCCGGCACGACTGGACGGCGCGATTGGCGCACCGCTTTCGACGCGATTCGCAAATTGCTTGCCAATGGCGACGACACGACACAAGTCTTCCGTATCATGCGCGCGCTCAACGTCGGCAACGCGCCGCGTAACTATGCGCGCCTGATCGCCACGAGCGACGGCGGGCGGCTCGCGAGCGAGCAGGTCGAATTGGCCGTGCGTCTGGGCGATCCGACGTTCGTCGCTGGCTTTGCGCCCGGCACGGTCGGTGGCGCCTATCGCGATTTTCTCGCGACGACGGGCTATTCCGCCGATGGTCTGGTCGAGGTCAGCCAGATCGTCAGCGAGGATCAAGTCCAGCATCCCTATGCCTGGTTCGGCCGCCGCGTCCGCGACACGCACGACATCTGGCATGTGCTGACGGGCTACAAGGCCGATGAGAGTCTGGGCGAGGCATGCCTCGTCGCATTCTCCTACGCGCAGGTCGGAGGGCTGGGCTGGGCGTTCATCGGTGGCGCGGCGGCGTTGAAGAGTCTCAAGGTGACGCATGGCACGCTGTTCGCAAAAGCGGTGTGGGAGGGCTATCGCCTCGGGCGGCGCGCGCGGTGGATTTCGGGCGAGGATTACGAGCGTCTGCTCGCCGAACCGCTCGACGCAGCGCGGGCGCGGCTCGGCATCGCGACGCCGCACGCCTATCTCAAGGCGCAGCGCGAGCTTGGGCCGGAGCTCGCTTCCTATCTCAGCACGCGCGGCGACGCGGTTGCGGTACCCGAACGGCTTGCCGCCTGAGGCGACCACCCGGCCGGCCTGATCGGTTTGCCACGGCGTTGCCGGGCGGCGATGCAAAAGGCGGGTGGCACAACGTGAAAACCGGCTAAGGCACGCAGCGATGCTGACGCGCCTCGTCCTGACCGATTTTCGCAACCATGCCGACCTGACGATCGCCGCAGGCCCAGGCTTTGTCGTGCTGACCGGCGAGAATGGCGCGGGCAAGACCAACGTGCTCGAGGCGGTATCGCTGCTCGCGCCCGGGCGGGGCTTGCGCCGCGCGGGGCTCGGCGAAATGGCACGGCAAGGCGGGGCAGGCGGCTTCGGTGTCGCAGCCGACCTGCTCGGCGATGTGGCGATCGCGACGGGCACGCAAGCCGCGGCGCCCGAGCGGCGGATCGTTCGCGTCCAGGGATCGCCCGTCGCCGCGACCGCGCTCGGCGAATGGCTGACGGTGCTGTGGCTGACCCCGGCGATGGACCGCCTGTTCGTCGAACCCGCGGGCGAGCGACGCCGCTTCCTCGACCGGCTGACGCTCGCGCTCGCGCCGGGGCACGCGGTCCACGCCAATCGCTACGAGGCGGCGATGCGCGCACGCAATCGGCTGCTCGCCGATGACGTGCCGCCCGATCGCGACTGGCTGTCGGCGCTCGAAGCGCAGATGGCCGAGCACGGCGCGGCGATCGACGCCGCGCGACGCGACACGGTAACGGCGCTTGCCGATCGCCTGGCGGGGCAGGCCGACGGGCCGTTCGCGCGCGCCGGGCTTGCGCTCGAGGGGTGGACCGGCGGTGGTGCGACGCTCGCCGTCGATCTCGCGCAGAGCCGCGCGCGCGATGCCGCTGCGGGGCGCACGCTGATCGGGCCGCATCGCGCCGATCTGGCGGTGACGCATCTCGGCAAGAACCAGGCGGCGGGTCTCTGCTCGACCGGCGAGCAGAAGGCGCTGCTGCTCGGCGTGATCCTCGCGCATGCCGAGCTCGTCGCCGAGCGGACCGGCAGCGCGCCGGTGTTGCTGCTCGACGAAGTGGCGGCGCATCTCGATCCGGTGCGGCGCGCGGCGTTGTTCGACCGGCTCGCGGGCACGGGCCAGGTGTGGATGACCGGGACCGAGGATGCGCTCTTCACCGATCTCGGGCGCGACGCGGTGCGCCTCACGCTCGGCGGCTGAACGCAAGCTGTCGGCGGAACTCACGCGGCGTTCAAGCGGTCGGGTGCATCTGCCGCTGTATGGCGGGGGCCATGGAGTCTATCCGATGACGACATTTCGCAAGACCATTCTCGCCGCAACCGCCGCCGCGATCGCGCTTGGCGCGGGCGTTGCCCCGGCATCGGCGCAGGACCGCTGGGATTGGGGTGGTGGCCGCAACGGCGACCGCGAATACCGCCTGATCGGCGCCGGCGTGCCGATCCTCTACCCCGAACTGCGTCAGACCAACCGCGGCCGCGCGTTCGTGATGCGCAATTTCGACTATAACCGCGACGGCCGTGTCCAGCCGCGCGAGGCCGACGCCGCCAACCGCGCCTTCGCCCGGGTCGCCGGCCCACGCCGCGACCGGTTCGATTGGGAGTCGCGTGATCGGGTCGTCGTCGTCGAGCAGCGCGGCCCGCAGGGCGGCGGCTGGGATCGCGGGGCGATGCGCGGCTATGGCTTCCGCCAGACGTCGCGCGGCGCGATGATGCGGCTCGACGAGGATGTGCTGTTCGCCACCGACAGCGCGGTGCTGCGCCCCGGTGCGATCGACAATTTGCGCGGCCTCGCCAATTACCTGCGATCGGAATCGGGCGTGCGCGTCGCGATCGACGGCTACACCGACTCGCGGGGGACCGACGCGCACAACCAGGTACTGTCCGAGCGCCGCGCCGATGCGGTCCGCACCGCGTTCGACCAGATGGGTGTGACGCGTGCGCGCTTCTCGGTCGTCGGGCATGGCGAGGCGAGCCCGGTTACTCCCAACACGACGCCGCAGGGGATGCGCCAGAATCGTCGTGTCGAAGTCACCCTGCTCGGCCAGCGCGCCGACCGCTTCTAATCCCACTCACGGCCCCGGCGATCCTCGCCGGGGCCGTTTTTCATCATGCAGCCGACGCATGCATGATTGCGCTCCGCGGATGCCGATTCCCGTTGTAGCGCACCCGTAACAAGCAGATATTCCGCCTCGCGCATCCGTCGATGCACTGCGGCCCCGGCATCCTATCGGGGGCGTTCCGAAGGCTCGCTCTTCCCATGAAATCGCTGGATCTGTGGCTCGTCGGCTTTGGCTTGCGCTGCGCGGGTTTGCTCGTCTGCGAGCTGGCCTGTTTCGGCTTCGTCATCCCCACGCTGTTCAACCTGCATAGCGACGCGGCCAATGTCGCCGCCGCGCTGATCGCGCTCGCAGCACTCGTCGCCGGCTTCCTGTCGGTCACCGTGCTGACGCGCGAATTCACTCTCCTCCTGCTGGACAAGGACCATGAATAAACTCGTTCGTTTCGCACCGCTGCTATTGATTCCCCTCATCGCGATCCTGCCGATGAGTTCGTGCAGCCGCGTCGAGCCGGGGCATGTCGGGATCAAGGTGAGCAATTTCGGCAGTTCGGCGGGCGTCGCCGACCATGCGCTTGGCGTCGGCTGGTATTTCACGCCGTTCGGCACCAACATCTTCGAATATCCGATCTACACCTCGACCTATGCCTGGACCAAATCGACCACCGAACAGACCGGCGTCGACGAGGAATTTCCTTTCCAGGATCGCAACGGCCTGAACCTCTCGGCCGACGTATCGGTGGCGTATCGCGTCGATCCGGTGAAGGCGCCGATCCTGTTCCAGAAATACCGGATCGACATGGCGGGGATTGTCGCGGGGCCGTTGCGCAACGCGGTGCGCAGCGCGCTCAACGAGGAAGCCGCGGGGCTCGGCGTCGAGGAGATCTATGGCCCCAAGAAGGCGGCGCTGCTGTCGGCGGTGCAACGCGATGTCGATCGCTATTTCGAACCCGTCGGGCTGCATGTCGAGCAACTCTATTGGGCGTCGAACATCCGCGTGCCCGATCAAGTGCTCAACCAGATCAACACCAAGATCGCCAATGAGCAGGCCGCGCTCGCCGCGCAGGCCAATGTCGCGACGGTCAAGGCCAATGCCGATGCGCGGATCGCCGACGCCGAGGGCAAGGCGAAGTCATCGCAGATCGAGGGCGACGCGCTGCGCGCCAATCCCGAGATCCTGCGACAGCGCGCGATCGAGAAATGGGACGGCAAGCTGCCGACCTACAGCGCGGGCGGCGGGCAATTGCCCTTCATCATGGGCAAGTGAGCGCATCCGGCCCGGGACGCCTGCGTCCCGGGCCGGGAAGTGCCATTTCGCTTCCGTTTCGTGCCGTGAATCCCTATATGCTCGGCATGGCAGAAGACCCCAATACGAATGATTACGGCGCAGACTCGATCAAGGTGCTCAAAGGCCTAGACGCGGTCCGCAAGCGTCCCGGCATGTACATCGGCGATACCGACGACGGTTCCGGCCTCCACCACATGGTGTTCGAGGTGTCAGACAACGCGATCGACGAAGCGCTCGCCGGGCATTGCGACCGGATCGACATCACGCTGAACGCCGATGGCTCGGTCTCGGTCGAGGATAACGGCCGCGGCATCCCGACCGGCATCCACACCGAGGAAGGCGTGTCCG
Organism: Sphingomonas sp. AAP5; assembly: GCF_004354345.1. Lineage (NCBI taxonomy): Bacteria > Pseudomonadati > Pseudomonadota > Alphaproteobacteria > Sphingomonadales > Sphingomonadaceae > Sphingomonas > Sphingomonas sp. AAP5. Next base: position 3,428,086 of record NZ_CP037913.1, read on the forward strand.
CCGCCGAAGTCATTATGACCCAGCTCCACGCCGGCGGTAAGTTCGAGAATACCTCGGACGACAACGCCTACAAGGTCTCGGGCGGCCTGCACGGCGTCGGCGTCTCGGTGGTCAACGCGCTCAGCGAATGGCTCGACCTGACAATTTTCCGCGACGAGCAAGAGCATTACATGCGCTTCGCGTTCGGCGATGCCGTGGCCCCGCTCAAGATCGTCGGCCCCGCGCCCGGCAAGAAGGGGACGCGCGTCACCTTCTTCCCGTCGCCCGCCACCTTCAAGATCACCGAATTCGATTTCGACAAGCTCGAGCACCGCTACCGCGAGCTCGCCTTTCTCAATTCGGGCGTGCGGCTGTATCTCAACGATGCGCGCCATGCCGACCTCAAGACAGTCGAGCTCTATTACGAGGGCGGGATCGCCGCGTTCGTGAAGTATCTCGATCGCAACAAGGTGCCGCTCATGCCCGAGCCGGTGGCGATCTCGGGAACGCGCGACGACGTGACGATCGACGTCGCGCTCGAGTGGAACGACTCCTATTACGAGAACGTCCTCGCCTTCACCAACAACATCCCGCAGCGCGACGGCGGCACGCACATGGCGGCGTTCCGCGCGGCGATGACGCGCACGCTCAACAATTATGCCGAGAAGTCGGGGCTCCTCAAGAAGGAGAAGGTCACGCTGACCGGCGACGACATGCGCGAGGGGCTCACCGCGATCGTCTCGGTCAAGCTGCCCGACCCGAAGTTCTCGTCGCAGACCAAGGACAAGCTCGTCTCGTCCGAAGTCCGCCAGCCGCTCGAAAGCCTGATGGCCGACAAGCTCGCCGAATGGCTCGAGGAAAACCCTGCGCACGGCAAGGCGATCGTCGCCAAGATCATCGACGCTGCCGCCGCCCGCGAAGCCGCGAAGAAGGCGCGCGAGCTGACCAGGCGCAAGGGCGTGATGGACATCGCGTCGCTGCCGGGCAAGCTCGCCGACTGCCAGGAGCGCGACCCCGCCAAGTCCGAACTGTTCCTGGTCGAGGGTGATTCGGCCGGCGGTTCGGCCAAGCAGGGCCGCGACCGCCACTTCCAGGCGATCCTGCCGTTGCGCGGCAAGATCCTCAACGTCGAGCGTGCGCGTTTCGACCGGATGCTGTCGTCGAAGGAGATCGGCACGCTGATCCAGGCGATGGGCACCGGCATCGGCCGCGACGATTTCAACGTCGAGAAGCTGCGCTACCACAAGATCGTCATCATGACCGACGCAGACGTCGACGGCGCGCATATCCGCACGCTGCTGCTGACCTTCTTCTACCGCCAGATGCCCGAGATCATCACCGGGGGGCACCTCTACATCGCGCAGCCGCCGCTCTACAAAGCGACGCGCGGGCGTTCGGAAGTGTATCTCAAGGACGATAGCGCGCTCGACGAATATCTCGTCGAAGCGGGTGTCGCCGGCACCGTGCTCGAAGGCGTGCAGGGCGGTTCGCGTTCGGGGCAGGATCTGCGGATGCTGGTCGATCACGCGCGGCGGATGCGCACGCTGATGCGCTATATCCCGCGGCGCTACGATCCGACGATCGTCGAGGCGCTGGCGATGGGTGGCGCGCTCGATCCGGCGCTCGATCTCGAAGCGCGGCGCGAAGTCGTCGTGCAAGTCGTGCGCGGGCTCGATGCCGGCGATCCCGAGGCGCGCTGGTCGGCCAGGCTCGCCGAGGATGGCGGCTTCCATGTCGAGCGCGTGTGGCGCGGCGTGACCGATCACCACATCATCGAAGGCGCATTCCTCGGCTCGGCCGAGGCGCGGAAACTGCACGGCCTCGCGGTCGAGCAGCAGGAAGCGTACGAGCAGACCGCACGGATCGTCTCGTCCAAGGCGGCCGCTGCCGCGCAGGCCGAAGCCGATGCGGCCGAGGATGCAACGGCCGCAACCGAGGCGCCGGCGCAGGCGCCGGTGGCGACCGCTGCCAAGGGCTCGACGATGGTCGCACGGCCGTCGCAACTGCTCGACGCGATCCTCGCCGCCGGCCGCAAGGGTCTGGCGATCCAGCGCTACAAGGGTCTCGGCGAGATGAACGCCGAGCAATTGTGGGAGACGACGCTCGATCCGCAGGTCCGCTCGATGCTCCGCGTCGAGATCGAACAGGCCGATGTCGCCGACGAGATCTTCACGCGGCTGATGGGCGACGTGGTTGAGCCGCGCCGCGAGTTCATCCAGGAGAATGCGCTGAACGTCGCCAATCTCGACGTCTAGCGTACCACCAACAACACAAGGGGGAGTGGGTTGATGCGAGCATTTCTGACGGGCGTGGCAGCAACGGCGTTGATCGCCACGGTGGCAAGCGCAGCCGGGGTTCCGGCTTCGGTCCACAGCGCGAAGCAGACGCAGAAGGCGGTCGCGACCGCGCTTGCAAGCCCGGCGCGTGCCGACCAGGCGAGCGATGACGCGCGGCGCAAGGCGGCCGAAGTGCTCGCCTTCTCGGGCGTCGGCCCGGGCGACGAGGTGCTCGATTTCCTCCCGGGCTCTGGCTATTGGACGCGCGCTTTCTCCGGGATCGTCGGGGCTTCGGGGCATGTCTATGCCGTGTGGCCTGCGGCGATGGCGAAATATGCCGCCAAGTCCGCGACCGCGCTCGAGGATCGCCATCTGTCGAACGTGACGGTCAAGGTGCTCGGATCGGGCATCGTCGCGGCATCAGAGCCGGTCGATCTGATCTGGACCGTGCAGAACTATCACGATCTCGCCAACAATGGCGCGGGCGAAGCCGGGATCGACCAGATGAACGCCGAGGCGTTCAAGGCGCTCAAGCCCGGCGGCACCTATCTCGTGATCGACCATGCCGATGCGGCGGGGACTGGCCTGACGGGCACCGACACCAAGCACCGGATCGATCCGGCCGTGGTCAAGACCGAGGTCGCCAAGGCCGGCTTCCAGTTCGTCGGCGAGAGCGACGTGCTGCGCAATCCCGCCGACGATCACAGCGCCAAGGTGTTCGACCCGGCGATCCGCGGCAAGACCGACCAATTCGTCTTCAAGTTCCGCAAGCCGCGCTGAGCGGCAAGCCGGTATCCCATCGCCGTCATGCCGGGCTCGCCCCGGCATCCACCGAGCCGCAGATATCGAAGGCATTGGTCGCGACCTCGGTGGACCCCGGCAGACGGCCGGGGTAACGGATCTGCTGGCTTAACCGAGCGCCGCGCGCAGCGTCGCGCGCACGCCGGTGCGGTTCGCGGTGTCGTATTCGACGATCGTCTGCAGGCTCTGCGCCATCGCGCGAATGAGCTTGGTGCCGACCCCCGTGCCGCGCGGCGCGGCGTCGGCGACCATGCCGATCCCGTCATCCTCGACTGCGAGCCGGAAATGCCCGTCGCCATCGCCGGTGAGCGACACGCGCACCTCGCCGCCGCTCGTCGGATAGGCGTATTTGCACGCGTTGCTGACGAGTTCTGTGACGATCACGCCGAGCGACACCGCGCGGTCGGTCGACAGGCGGATCGGCTCGGCTGCCAGCGACAGCACGCGCGGTGCGGCCGGGGTCGACCAGGTCTCGCCCAATTCGTCGACCAGCGCGCCGAGATATTCGCGCATGTCGACCTGCTCGACATCGTTGCTCGTGTAAAGCCGGCGGTGGACTTGCGCGATCGCGGCGATGCGGCGTTGCGTATCCTCGAGCGCGAGCCGCGCATTTTCGTCGGCGAGCGCGGTCGATTGCATCCGCACCATCGCCGAGACGATCTGGAGCGAATTGGCGACGCGGTGGTTGACCTCGCGCAGCAGCGCCTCGAGCCGGGCGTTGCTCGCGCGCAACTGATCCTCGGCGGCGGCCTTGTCGCGTTCGAGCGCGGCGCGTTCGAGCACTTGTCCGAACGCGCTGGCGAGCAGATCGAAGAAATCGGTGCCGACGGTCTTCACGACGTAATCGGCGGCGCCGGCTTTGAGCGCGGCGACCGCGATCCGGCCCTCCTCTGAGCCGGTGACATAGACCACCGGCGGCATTCCCGGCAGGATCCGCAGCCGCTCGAGCGTCTCGAGCCCGTCCATCCCCGGCATGTAATGATCGACGGCGATGAGATCGAAGGGTCGGCCCTCGGCGACCGCCGCCTGGGCGAGCGCGATGCCCTCGGCGCCGCCCTCGGCGACCGAGAGCGTATAGCCGTAGCGCGCGAGCGTGCGGACGGCGAGGCGGCGCAAGCCCGCATCGTCGTCGATATAGAGGATCGCGGCGCCGGCGGCTTGGTTCACCCCTGAGGCTCGATGTCTGGCACCTGGATCACCGACAGGAACAGGCCGAGCTGGCGGATCGCGGTCGCGAAGCTCTCATAGTTGACCGGCTTGGTGATGTAGACGTTGCAGCCGAGATCGTAGCAGCGCTGGATTTCGACCTTGTCGTCGGTCGTGGTCAGCACGACGACGGGGGTGCGACGCAGCGGGCCGTCGGCCGACTTGATCTTGGCGAGAATGTCGGTCCCGCTCATGTCGGGCAAATTGAGATCGAGCAGCACGAGCGCGGGGCCGTTGCGCTGCGGGCCGTCCGCGCTGTTGAACAGATAGTCGAGCGCGGTCGTGCCGTCGGTAAAGTGCGTGATCGCGTTTAGGATCCCGGCACGACGAATGTTCTTCTCGATCAGGCGCGCATGCCCCTCATCATCCTCGATCATCACGATGCTGACGCTCTTATGATCGGTCATTGCTGGGGTTCCCGCGTGGCTGCTGTAGTGGGGTCGACGAAAATTTTGGGCAAATTCAAGCGGAAGGTTGTCCCCCGCCCAAGCTCCGACGTCACATCGATAACGCCGCCGAGACGATACGCCAAGGCGCGGACATGCGCGAGGCCGATCCCCTCGCCGGGCTGGTCCTGGTTGCCGGCGCGCCGGAACAGGTCGAACACGCGCTGGTGATCGTTCGGCGCGATGCCGCGGCCGTTATCCTCGAACTCGAACGTCACGCGCTTGCCATGCGTCTTGCCGCGAACGACGATATGGCCGGGGCGATCGGGGCTGAGATATTTGACCGCATTCTCGATCAGGTTCGAGAAGATCTGCTCGATCGCGAGCCGATCGCTGACGAGCCCGGGAAGCGGGGCGTCGATCACGAACGTCGCGCCGCGTTGCTCGATCTGCGTCTGGAGACTCGCCGCGATCGTCTCGACCATCGCGGTGACGTCGAGCCGCTGCGGCGCGATGACGCGGCGGCCTTCGCGCGACAGTTTGAGGATCGCGTTGATCAGCCGGTCCATCTTCTGCGTCGAGGTGCGGATGAAGCGGATCGCCTCGGGCAGATCCTCGCGCGCGGCAAGCCGGGCATCTTCGGTGACGATCTCGGGCGAGGTCGCTTCGGCGCGGTCGATCAGCGCGCCGATCTCGGTCGTCGCGCTTTCGAGCTCGGCGGTGAAGCCCATCACGTTGACGAGCGGGCTGCGCAGATCGTGGCTGACGATATAGGCGAAGCGCTGGATTTCCTCGTTCGCGCGCGTCAGATCGGCGGTGCGTTCCTCGACTTGCTCTTCGAGCGTGTCGGCGAAGTCCCGCAACGCATCGCGCGACGTCGCGAGATCGCGCGTATAGCGCCGCACCGTCAGCAGCGATGCGATCGCGACGAGGATGACGAGCAGCCCCGCGATCGCCAGTGTGACATAGAAGATGCGGACGCTCGATTGCTGCGCGGCGTCGCGCTGGGCCAGCAGCCGCTGTTCTTCGGCCACCATCGCGTCGGCGCGCGCGCGCAGCACGAGCATTCGGCGCGCGTTGCTTTCCCCCTGGAACACCGTGACCGCGCGTGCGCTTTCGCCATTGCCCGTCAACGCGATCGTCACTTCGCGCTGCCGCGAAAGATCGTCGATCGATTGGCGGAGCATCGCGAGATTGCGCTGCTGGCGCGGATTGTCCCGCGTCTGCGCAGCCAAGCGGTCGAGCGTGGCGGGGAGCGCGCGCATCGCCGCGCGATAGGTCGCGAGATAGACCGGCTTCGCCGTCAGCACATAGCCGCGGCGTGCGGTCTCGCTCTGCTCGGTCAGGACGCGCGCACGCCCGATCGCCAGCTCGACCTCGTAGGTGTGGTTGACGTCGCGCGTGTGGCGCTCGTTTTGCGCGGTCGACCAGCCGGCGGCGACGCCAGCGGCGACCAGCGCGGCAAAGCCCAGCGCCATGCAGGCCACGAGGAAGCGCCCCATGCGTCCCTCGCTAACGCCGAAACCGAGGAACGAACGCTTGAACATCGACACGTCCTTACGCAGCGACAACAACAATGACCAGTCTGGCTGAATTGACTGAAATCAAGTTTGCGCGCGTCAGTCGCGCGAACCGTTGCCGCTGCGCCGGGCCAGTTCGGTCTCGGCGGTGAACCGCACATCCTCGTCGCGGTCGCCCAGCATGATCGCGAGCGAATCGTCGCTGAGCTCGGCCCAGTCCTTCCCGCGATCGGGGCCTGGACGAATGACGCGCGGTAACAGCCCGGGGACGCTCGACCAGGCGATCAACTGCTCGGGCCCGACCGTGTTGAGCATGTCGCGCAAATGGAAGGCGGTGACATAGGCATCGGGAAAGGCGCGATGCGCGGGCAAGCCGCGCTCATGCTCGAGACCCTCGGGCTTGCGCCAGTAGCGCAGCATCTGGTTGGAAAAGCTCGGCGTGTCGGGCCACAGCCGCAGCGCACATTTCCACGTGCAGATCCACGGCGCGTCGCGGGTTAGCGCCGGCGTGCAGAATTTCTCCTCCGCCGCCGAGCGGTGCGCGGCGAGCGCGATGCGCCGCGGATAGGGATCGAGCACGCCGCGCGCGACATCGTGCCAGAACGGCGCGTCGGCGACCTGCTCGTCGAGGATATGGTGGATCGCCTGCGTCAGCGGCGGGATCGGTCGGCCGGGATTGACCAGCCGCGATCCGCCCTCGCCCTGGATCTCCCAGCGGCCGTCCTTGCCGAGCGCGACGTCCTGCCAGCCGATTTCGCATACGCCGTGGAGCGGTGGGGCTTCACCTGTGGTCTCGAGGTCGATGACGCGGATGATCTGGGGGGGCGGGGGAGGCATCGCGCCTAGGTGGCGTGTTCTCGGCTGGATTGCGAGCGAAGAAGAAGGTTTGTTCGCGCAGAGGCGCGGAGGCGCGGAGGCGCGGAGGTGTTGTGCGGGGTTCGCGGTATCGCGGCCAATGCGCCAGGTGTGCCAGGGCACTCCGCCGACGTAAAAAAGCCCTGGGGGGACGCGAAAAGGCTCACACGCGCGCAACACCTCCGCGCCTCCGCGCCTCTGCGCGAACAAACCTTCTTAATGCGCCGCCTGCACCCCGCGCACGACGCCGCTCTTGCCGAGTTGATCATCGATCATCGCCAACAGGCGGTCTAGCGCAGCCTGATCCCGCGCTTCGGCGCGCGCGACGAGGACGTCCTGCGTGTTCGAGGCGCGGAGCAGCCACCAACCGTCCGGGGTGGTGACGCGCGCGCCGTCGGTCGAATCGACCTTGGCGCCTTCGGCTTCGAGTCGTGCGAGCACTTCTTCGACGACCGCGAACTTGCGGCTTTCCTCGATCTGGAAGCGCAGCTCGGGGGTGTTGACGAGCTCGGGCATCGCGCTGCGCAACGCGGTCATCGAGCGGCCGCTCAGGTGCGCCGCACGGATCAGCCGGACGGCGGCGTAATGCGCGTCGTCGAAACCGTAGAATTCGTGTGCGAAAAAGATGTGCCCGCTCATTTCGCCCGCGAGCGGGCTGCCGGTTTCCTTCATCTTGGTCTTCATCAGGCTGTGGCCGGTCTTCCACATCAACGGCGTGCCGCCGAGCGCCGCAACTCGGTCGAACAGCATTTGCGACGCCTTCACATCGGCGATGATCGTCGCGCCGGGGAGTTCGTTGAGCACAGGTTCGGCCAGAATGGAGAGAATCTGGTCGCCCCAGATCACCCGGCCCTGCCCGTCGATCGCGCCGATCCGGTCACCGTCGCCGTCGAAGGCCAGTCCGAAATCGAGCTGCTTCTCGGCGACGAGGCGCTTGAGATCGGCGAGGTTCGCTTCTTCGGTGGGATCGGGATGATGGTTGGGAAATTTGCCGTCGACATCGGTGAACAGCAGATGATGCTCACCCGGCAGGAGCTTGACGAGCTTCTCGATGATCGGGCCCGAAACACCGTTGCCGGTGTCCCAGCCGATCTTGTAGCTGCCGCCGGCATAGCCAGCGACGAGGCGGCCGACATAATCGTCCTCGATGTCGAACGTCGAAACCACGCCGCGATCCTCGGCGTCGACCGTGTCCCAATCGCCGTCCGCGGCCATTTGACCGAGCGCTTGAATGTCGGCGCCGAAAAACGGCGCGTGCTGCAGCACCAGCTTGAAGCCGTTATAGTCGGCGGGGTTATGGCTGCCGGTTATCTCGATGCCGCCATCCACCTCTAGCGTCGCCTCGGCGTAATAGAGCATCGGCGTCGGACCACGGCCAATCCGCACCACGTCGATCCCGACCGCGACGAGACCTTCGACCAGCGCGGCTTCGAGCATCGGCGAGGACAGGCGGCCATCATAGCCGACCGCGACGCGGCGGCCACCGGCGCGGCGCACGCGCGTGCCGAAGCCGCGGCCGATCGCGTCGGCATCGGCCTCGCCCAGCGTTTTCCCGACAATCCCGCGAATGTCATACTCGCGCAGCGAACTAGGGTCGAAACGATGCGTCATGCGGGCTCCTGCAATACTGGCTCTGACCCAAGCCGCGAGCGACTAAAAGGTTCAAGATTTCCGAAGATTAGCGCCGCAGCAGGACGTCGCGCGCGGCGTTGATCCGGCGCGTCAGATCGGCCGAGCCGCCTCTATCGGGATGGACGGCGGACACCAAGCGCCGATGCGCCGCCCGGATGGTTGCTTCGTCGGCACCCGCGCCGACACCGAGCACTGCGCGCGCCTCGGCCTCGCCGACCCGCGGCGCCGGCTTGGGCCGCGGACGCAGCAACAGCCATCCGCCGATCAGGATTGCGGCGATGAGGAGCAGCTTGCCCATCAGGCGACGAGCGGGACGACGGTCTCGGGCAAGGCAAGCGCGCCCATCATCTCGCGCAGCTCCTGGCGCGCGGCGACGTGCGCCAGCCCCATCGACCCGAATTCGCCCGAATCGAGCATCGTCAGGCCGGCCGGAAACAGCTCGCGATAGATCACGCGCTCGCCGAGCCCAGGTACGATGCGGAAACCGACGCGCTTGGCGAGTTGGTCGAGCGCTTCGGATACGCGGCGCATGTTGCGCGCCTCGATGTGCTGGACGCGGTTGCGCAGCACCACCCAGTCGATCGTCGAGCCATCGGCCTTTGCGCGGATCTTCCGCGCGTCCCAGATGAGCTCGGCATAGAAGCTCGGCCGCGTGACCTTGTAGGTCTCGGGATGGACTTGGCCGATCAAATCGAAATCGACGAAACTGTCGTTCATCGGCGTGACGAGCGTGTCGGCGCGGCTCGCTGCGATCCGCGCGAACGGATCGTCGCGGCCGGGGGTGTCGATCACGAGGAAGTCAGCATCTTCCGCCAGCGCGGCGAACACGTCGTTGAAGCGGTCCTCGCTTTCGCCGTCATGCGTGGCGTGGCGCGGAATCGGCAGTTCGCGGCCGGTGCGCTGTACCGTTGCGGCACGATTGTCGAAATAGCGGCCCATCGTGCGCTGGCGATGATCGAGGTCGAACGCGGCGACTTGCGCGCCGCGCGCCTGCAGCGCGATCGCGACATGGACCGCGGTGGTCGATTTGCCCGTGCCGCCTTTTTCGTTGGCAAAGACAATGATATGTGGCTTTCGCGCAGCAGTCGCCAACGTGGTTGCTTCCCGTCTTGTTCGGTGGGGGCGAGCCTCATAGAAGGCGCGCCCAATCCAAGCGTCTTTACCGAAGGGCACCGACCCGTGCAAACCATCCGTACCCTCGAAGCGCTCCGTTCCGGGATTGCCGCCTTGCGCGACGGCGGCGCGAGCATCGCGCTCGTGCCGACGATGGGGGCGCTCCACGCCGGGCACCTCGCCTTGATCGAGGCGGCGAAGCGGCCGGGGCGCAAGGTCGTCGCGTCGATCTTCGTCAATCCGACGCAGTTCGGGCCGAACGAGGATCTTTCGCGCTATCCGCGCCGCGAGAGCGCGGACGCCCGGATGCTGGCCGACGCGGGCTGCGACCTGCTCTGGCTGCCGCCGGTCGAAGTGATGTACCCCACGGGCTTCGCCACCAAGATTTCGGTGTCGGGGGTGAGCGAGGGGCTCGACGGCGTGTCGCGGCCCGGGCATTTCGACGGCGTCGCGACCGTCGTCGCCAAATTGTTCAACCAGGTCCGGCCCGATATCGCCTTGTTCGGCGAGAAGGATTTCCAGCAACTCGCGGTGATCCGCCAGATGGTCGCCGATCTCGATTTCGGGATCGAGATCCAGGGCGTGCCGACGCAGCGCGACGATGACGGGCTCGCGCTGTCGTCACGCAACATCTATCTCGACGATGCGCAGCGTGCGGCGGCGGTCGCCTTGCCACGTGCGCTTGGCGTTGCTGCCAAGGCGATCGCGCGCGGCGACGCTGCCGACGATGCACTGGCGAGTGCGCGCGAGGCGTTGATCGCGGCGGGGTTCGTGGTCGATTATCTCGAACTGGTGGACGCGCTGACGCTGACCCCGGGCACCGATCCCGAGCGGGCGCGGCGGCTCGTTGCCGCAGCGAAAATCGGCGCGACGCGGCTGATCGACAACCTCGCCGTGCCGCCGCGCGATCATGCCTAATTGTCGTTAACCTTTTGTTGATCTCCCTGCGGCATGGTCGTGCTCACAGAGATGGTTAACGGGGGTTTACGACATGGGCACGAGCCTGAAGCACGCACAATTCCTGACCGACAGTCGCGTTGCCGACGCGGCGCTCGGGGATGCCGACGCCTGTTACGAACTCGGCATGGTCTATTCGAGCGGCGCCGCGGGCGTCGGGATCGACCTGATCGAAGCGCATAAATGGTTCAACCTCGCCGCCGTCGCCGGCAGCGAGATCGCCAAGGATTGCCGCCGCGACATCGCCGAGGACATGACCGCGCGCGAGATCGCCGCCGCGCAGGCCGCGGCGCGTGCCGTGCTCGTCAGCCGGCAGCGCCGCGCCGCCTGATCCTCACTCCGCCGCTGCCGCGACTTTCTTGGCAGGGGCTTTCTTCGCCGCGGGCTTTTTCGCCGCCGGCTTCTTCGCGGGTGCCTTCTTGACGGCGGGCTCGCCTGCCGCGGCTGTTTCGGCCGCAGGCTTCTTGGCTGCCGCTTTCTTGGCAGGCGCCTTCTTCGCTGCTGGCTTCTTCTTGCCCTTGGCTGGCGGTGCCGCCGCCGCGCGTGCGTCGATCAGCTGCGCCGCTTCCTCGAGCGTCAGAGCATCCTTCTCGATCGACTTGGGCAGCGTCGCGTTGGTCGTGCCGTCGGTGACGTAGGCGCCGTAGCGCCCCTCCATCAGCTTGATCTCGGCCTCGCTGCGCGGATGCAGCCCGAGCACTTTCAGCGGGGCCTGCGCGCCGCGCTGTTGCCGCCCACCACCCGCTGCAGCTTCGGCCAGCTTGACGACCGCGGCGTTCATGCCCGTTTCGAACACGTCCTCGGTCGATGTCAGCCGCGCATATTTGCCGGCATGCTTCAGATACGGACCATAACGGCCGATCGCCGCGGTGATCGGCTCGCCGGTCTCGGGATGCGTGCCGACGGTGCGGGGCAGCGACAGCAGCTTCAGCGCCCATTCGAGATCGAGCTCGCCAATATCCTTCGGGATCGACGCCATCTTGCGCGTCTCGCCCTCGCCGATCTGGATATACGGCCCGAACCGCCCCGATTTGCGCTCGACCGGCAGGCCGGTCTCGGGATCCTCGCCGAGCGTTTCGGGTCCGGCATCCTCGCCGGCCGCACCCGGCTGTCCGAAGCGGCGGGTATATTTGCAGTCGGGATAGTTCGAGCACGCCACGAACGCGCCGAACTTGCCGCCGCGCAAAGCAAGATGTCCCTGGCCGCAATGCGGGCACAGCCGCGGATCGCTGCCATCGGCCTGCGCCGGGAAGAGATAGGGCTCGAGGAACTTGTCGAGCTCGGCGGTCACTTCGGACGGCTTCTGCTCCATCACCTCGGTCGTGCGCGGCTTGAAATCGCGCCAGAACGCCTCGAGCACCGCCTGCCATTCGGCGCGGCCACCCGAGACTTCGTCGAGCTCGTCCTCGAGGCCCGAGGTGAAATCGTAGCTCACATATTTCTCGAAGAAGCGTTCGAGGAACGCCGTCACGAGGCGCCCCGATTCCTCGGCGAAGAAGCGGTTCTTCTCGACGCGGACGTATTCGCGGTCCTTCAGCGTCTTGATGATCGAGGCATAGGTCGATGGGCGGCCGATGCCGAGCTCTTCGAGGCGCTTGACCAGCGACGCTTCGGAGAAGCGCGGTGGTGGCTGGGTGAAGTGCTGCTCGGCGCTGACGCCCTTCTTGGCGGGGGCGTCGCCCTCGCGCAGCCGCGGAAGGCGGCGCGCGTCCTCGTCCTGCGTGTCGTCGGAGCCCTCTTCGTAAAGCGCGAGATAGCCGGGGAAGAGCACGACCTGGCCGGTCGCGCGCAGGCCCGTCTGGCCGGTGCCGTCGAGCATCTCGACCGTGGTGCGCTCCATCCGCGCCGACGCCATCTGGCTGGCGAGCGCGCGCTTGAAGATCAGGTCGTAGAGCCGGGCGTGATCGCCACCACCCGCCTTGTCCTTGCCGAAGTCGGTCGGGCGGATCGCCTCGTGCGCTTCCTGCGCGTTCTTCGCCTTGGTCTGGTAGACGCGCGGCTTGTCTGGGACGTAGCTCGCATCATAGCGGTTGGCGACGGCGAGACGCGCTGCGGAGATCGCGCTCGAATCCATCTGCACGCCGTCGGTGCGCATATAGGTGATCGCGCCGTCCTCGTAGAGCCCTTGCGCGATCCGCATCGTGTGATCGGCCGAGAAGCCGAGCTTGCGCGAGGCTTCCTGCTGGAGCGTCGAGGTGGTGAAGGGGGGCGGCGGGTTGCGCGTCGCGGGCTTCACTTCGACCGTCTGCACGGTGAACTTACCGGATTCGACCGCGGCCTTGGCGCGCATCGCGGTGCCCTCTTCGCCGATCGACAGGCGGTCGAGCTTCTTGCCCTCGAACTGGACGAGCCGCGCCTGGAACGGGGTGCCGTCCTGCTCCATGTCGGCCACGACCGACCAATATTCCTGCGCGCGGAAGGCTTCGATCTCGCGCTCGCGGCTGACGATCAGGCGCAGTGCGACCGATTGCACACGGCCGGCCGACTTGGCGCCGGGCAGCTTGCGCCACAGCACCGGCGAAAGCGTGAAGCCGACGAGATAATCGAGCGCCCGGCGCGCGCGATACGCGTCGATCAGATCGGTATCGAGCTCGCGCGGATGCTTCATCGCCTCGGTCACCGTCGCCTTGGTGATCGCGTTGAAGGTGACGCGCTGGACGTCCTTGGGCAGTGCCTTGCGATTGCGCAGCACTTCCTGGACGTGCCACGAAATCGCCTCGCCTTCGCGATCGGGATCGGTCGCGAGAATCAGGCGGTCGGCGGTCTTGGCGAGATCGGTGATCGCTTTCAGCTGCTTGGTCTTGTCGGCGTAATTCTCCCATTCCATCGCGAAGCCCTCATCGGGGTTCACCGATCCGTCCTTGGGCGGCAGATCGCGGACATGGCCGTAGCTTGCGAGCACGCGATAGTCAGAACCGAGATATTTCTCGATGGTCTTCGCCTTGGCGGGCGATTCTACGATGACAAGCTGCATGGTGGTTCAAAGCGTCCTTACGTGTACGCGCGAGGATGGAGAGACGAGGGCGGCGGCGTCAAGCCATGGGCCGAGCGCCAGGTCGAGCACGCGAAGCGCTTGGGAGCTGCGACGCGCGCCTCTTCGAGGGGGAGGGGAAAGCGCATCGCGGCGCCTCATGCCACAAGCGCTGCGCCCGGGGACAGCGATTTGTCGCGCCGCGCCAAACCCGTTATCCGCGCTCGCGCTCGGCCAGGTTGCTCCACGCGGTCAGCATCGCGCCCCCCAATTTGCGCCCGCGCTCGACCGAAACGTCGCGCAGCCGTCCGCCAGCCGCGGCGAGATCGCGCGAACGACTCGGCTGACGGTCGAGCCCCTCGACCTGCATCAGCCACAATTGCCGGAACGCTCCGCCCTTCTGGCGCAACAGCTGCTGCGGCGGCCCGTCTTCGATGATCCGGCCCTTGTCGACGACGATCACGCGGTCGAACCCGACGATCGTCGACAGCCGATGCGCCACCGCGATCACCGTGCGGTTGCGGACCAGCGCGTCGAGCCCGGCCTGCACCTCGAGCTCGCTTTCCGAATCGAGCGCGCTGGTCGCTTCGTCGAGCAGCACGACCCGCGCGTTCTTGAGGAAGGCGCGCGCGATGCCGATTCGCTGGCGTTGTCCGCCCGACAGATTGGCGCCGCGCTCGCCGACGACGGTGTCGTAGCCGTGCGACAGGCGGCGGATGAAATCGTCGCAGCCGGCGGCCTCGGCAGCGGCGTGGACGTCCTCGTCGCTCGCATCGGGACGCGCGATGCGGATATTGTCGATCACCGAGCGGTGGAACAGCAACACTTCCTGCGGCACGACCGCGATCGCATCGCGCAGCGACTCCTGCGTGACATGGTCGATCCGCTGGCCGTCGATCGTCAGGTTGCCGATCTGCGGATCGTGGAAGCGCTGGATCAGCTGGAGCAGCGAGGATTTGCCCGCGCCCGATGAACCGACGATCCCGATCTTCTGCCCGGCAGGGACGGTGAGCGACAGATCGTGGATGATCGGATCGCGCGGATCGTAGCCGAAGGTGACGTTGGCGAGCTTGACGGTGCCCTCGCCGACGCGCAGCCGCGTCGCATCGGGCGCGTCGCTGAGCGTCTGCGGCACGCCGATGATGTCGAGCGTTTCGCGCAGATAGCTGAACTGCTGGCTGGTATCGATCACCGCCATCGCGAGATCGCGCGAGCCGTTGAGGATGCGGAAGGTCATCGTGCTGATGATGACGACGTCGCCGGTCGAGATCGCGCCGGTCGACCAGCGCCCGATCGCCCAGACGAGCGTCCCCCCGACCATTACTGCGAGCGCGAGATCGTGGAGCCCGCGCATCTGCTCGACGAAGAACCAGCCGCGCCGCTGCGCATCGGCTTCCTTGTCGAGAAACCCCTCGAGCCGGTCGAGCTCGCGGTCGCGCGCGGCGAATGCCTTCACCACCCAGATATTGCCGATCATGTCGATCAGCTCGCCGCCCGCGCGCCCGGCATGTTGCGCAAAGGCGGTGTGGTGGACGTGGCCGCGCAAGCCGAGCACGATCAGGACCGCGGTGACGACGAGGAAGACGCCGCCGAGCACCGCGGCCATCGCGGCGTCGATCGTGACGAAGATCAGCATCGCGCCGGCAAAGGCGATCAGCGGTGGCGTCACCTCGCGCAGCAGCCGGTGCATGATCGCGCCGAAGATCCCCGCCAGCCCCGAAATGCGGTGCCCGAGCGAGCCTGCGCGCTGGTTCTGGAAGAACGGCATCTGGTGGCCGGTGAGGTAATTGACCATGTCGAGCCGGATGCCGACGCCCGAGCTGACCGTCGCCTGGCCCAGCGTCAGCGCCGAGGCGCGCTGCAACAGACTCTCGAGGATGACGAGCCCGAGAAAGCCCGCAAGCGCGGCATAGACCGTGCCGCGCGCGCGCACCCCGCCGGTCATCGCGTCGATCAACAGCTTCATCGCATATTGCACACCGATCGCGCTGATCGACGCGGCTGCGACGAGCAGGCCGAGCGTCACGAAGATCCACGGGCGCGCGGCGACATAGTGCATGAGGAAACGTGTCGGACTGTGCAGAAAGGGCAAGGCATCGGCTCCGCGTAAGTGCAGGTCTGCTGCGGCGGCGTAACGATCGGCGCAAGCCGAAGTTTCTCGAGCGCCCGATATGCGCGGTGGTCGGAGCGTTTGACTGTGCAGAGTGGGCTCCCGTCCCTGCCCAGCGGTCAGATCTTGGCGCTATTCGCAGCCCCGACCGTGCTCAGCCGGAGAAATCGAGCAGCGCGACTCGACCGCCAGCGTGTCGTTCGAGCCGCCCGGCGAGCTCGAGCTCGAGCAGCACCGTCTGGACGATCGCCGGGCCATGCCCCGACTGGCGGATGAGTTCGTCGATCGCGACCGGGACGGGGCCGAGCAGACCGACGACATCGCGCCGTTCGACGTCGGTCGCATCGGCGGGCGGGGGCGCAGCGAACGGCGTGCGCGTGGTGCGGACCATCCGGCGGTCGATCGGGCGTATGCTTTCGAGCACATCGGCGGCGTTCTGCACGAGCGTCGCGCCGTCGCGGATCAGCCCGTTACAGCCTTGCGCGCGCGGGTCGAGCGGGCTGCCGGGGACCGCCATCACCTCGCGGCCAAGCTCCCCCGCCAGCCGCGCGGTGATCAGCGACCCCGATTTGGGCGCGGCCTCGACCACCACCGTGCCGAGCGCGAGCCCGGCGATGATCCGATTGCGATAGGGGAAATGCCGCGCGCGCGGCTCGGTGCCGGGCGGCTGCTCGGCGATGAGCAGGCCTTCGCTGGCGATGCGGTCCTGCAGCGCGGCGTTTTCGGGCGGATAGACCACGTCGATCCCGCCCGCGATCACGCCGATCGTTCCCGTCGCGATCGAACCGATATGCGCCGCGGTGTCGACGCCGCGCGCCAGGCCCGAGACGATCGTGACGTCGTCCTGCCCGAGTTCGGCGGCGAGCTGGCGCGCGAAGCGACACGCCGCCGCCGACGCGTTGCGCGCGCCGACCATCGCAACCGTCGTGCGGGCAAGCAACTCGGTTCGCCCGCGCAGCATGACGACGGGCGGCGCATCGTCGAGTTCGGCGAGCAGATCGGGATAGTCGGGGTCGCCGAGGAACAGATGCCGCGCGCCGAGCCGCGCGGCGTGCGCGAGTTCACGCTCGGCGAGCGCGACCGGCGCGATCGGCGGCGGAGCGCCACCGCCGCGGGTGGCGAGGTGTGGGAGCGCGTCGAGGGCTGCCGCGGCAGTGCCGTAGCGTGCGAGCAACTGCGCGTAGCTGACCGGGCCGATCTGCGGCGTGCGAATCAGGCGGAGGCGGGCGATCGCGTCGGTCTCCCGCCCGGTATCAGCCATGTTTGCTGCCGACGCGCGGCTCGACCCCGCCGACCAGCCGTTCGATGTTCGCACGGTGCTTCCACACCACGATCAGCGCGAGCGCGAGCAGCAGCAGCACGAGGTCGAACCGCGAGAAAGAGGCGGCGCTCAGCGGCGCGCTGATCGCGGCGAGCATGCCGGCGAGCGACGAGATGCGGAAGATCGCGAGCAAGGCGATCCACACCACCGCATAGACCAGCCCGATCGGCCAATGCAGCGCGAGCACGATGCCGAGCAAGGTCGCGACGCCCTTGCCGCCCTTGAAGCCGAGCCAGACCGGGTAGCAATGCCCGAGGAACGCCGCGGCGGCGGCGATTACGCCAGCGCCGCCGAGATAGCGTTCGGCGATCCACACCGCCGCAAAACCCTTGAACGCATCGAGCAGCAGCGTCGCCGCGGCGAGGCCCTTGCGTCCAGTGCGCAGGACGTTGGTCGCGCCGATATTGCCCGACCCGATCGTGCGCAGATCGCCCGCGCCCGCCATCCGCGTCAGCACCACGCCGAACGGGATCGAGCCCAGCAGATAGCCAAGCACCAGCGCGGCGGCAGGTGCCATCCAGAAAGTTTCCATCGACACGGTTTCAGCCCCCAAGCGAACCGAGCATAGCATGCCCGGGCGTGCTGCGGGAACACTCTCGCGCTACCCGGTCCTTTGTCAAATGCGGCCAACACGGTATTGCGCCCCGATGGATGCACGGCCCGTACTGTTTTTCGACTCTGGGATTGGCGGGCTGTCGGTGCTTGGCGCGGCGCGCGCGCTGCTGCCGCGGATGCCGGTGGTGTATGTCGCCGATTCGGCGGGCTTCCCGTACGGCACCAAGAGCGAGGCCGAGATCGCCGCGCGCGTCCCCGCGCTGCTGGGGCGACTCGCCGAACGCTATCGTCCGCGGCTGATCGTGATCGCGTGCAATACGGCGTCGACGATCGCGCTCGCGGCGGTGCGCGAGGCGCTCGACGTGCCTGTCGTGGGAACCGTCCCGGCGATCAGGCCCGCCGCCTTGGTCAGCACAACGCGCGTGATCGGCGTGCTCGGCACCAATGCGACGGTCCGCCAGCCCTATGTCGACGATCTCGCGGCGCGCTTCGCGAGCGACTGCACGGTGCTGCGCCACGGCTCGGCCGAACTCGTCGAACTCGCCGAGGCCAAGCTCCACGGCCATGCGACCGACCCGGCGCGCTATGCCGCGATCCTCGACGGCCTGTTTGGCCAGCCGGGCGGCGAACGGATCGACACGATCGTCAACGCCTGCACGCATTTCCCGCTCGTCGCCGACGAGCTCGCCGCCGCCGCGCGGCACCCGGTGACCTTCGTCGATGGCAGCGCCGGGATCGCGCGCCGGATCGCGTTCCTCACCGGCGGACAGGCTTGGCCCGATGCGCCGGGCGACGGGCGCGCGGTGTTCACTGCGAGCGATGCGTCGACCGATGCGCTGGCGCCGGCGCTCGCGCGCTTCGGTCTCGCGCGACGTGAGACATTATGACCACCCGTTCGATCACGCTGATCGCGTAAACGCGCTGGAATTCCGGGCGATGAAGGGCTAGATCGCGGCGATGGACGTGGACACACCGCCTCGCGGAGTCGATTACTCCCGAATCTTCACGCAAGCGATCGATCGCCTGCATGTCGAGGGGCGCTACCGCGTCTTCATCGATATCCTGCGCAACAAGGGTGCGTTCCCCAACGCGCGCTGCTTTGCCGGGCATAACGGCCCCAAGCCGATTACGGTGTGGTGCTCGAACGATTATCTGGCGATGGGCCAGCACCCGGAAGTGATCGCGGCGATGGAACATGCGCTCCACGACGTCGGCGCGGGCTCGGGCGGAACGCGCAACATCGGCGGCAACACGCATTACCATGTCGATCTCGAGGGCGAGCTTGCCGATCTGCACGGCAAGGAAGGCGCGCTGCTGTTCACCAGCGGCTATGTCTCGAACGAGGCGACGCTCGCGACGCTCGCCAAGGTGCTGCCGGGCTGCGTGATCTTCTCGGACGAGCTAAACCACGCCTCGATGATCGCGGGGATCCGCAATTCGGGGTGCGAGAAGCACGTCTTCCGCCACAACGACGTCGCGCATCTCGAGGAACTGCTTGCCGCTGCCGATCCGACCGTGCCCAAGCTGATCGCGTTCGAGAGCGTCTATTCGATGGATGGCGATGTCGCGCCGATCGCCGAGATTTGCGATCTGGCTGACCGCTACAATGCACTGACCTATCTCGACGAAGTCCATGCCGTCGGCATGTACGGCGCGCGCGGCGGCGGCATTTCGGAGCGAGACGGCGTCGCGCATCGGCTGACGATCATCGAAGGCACGCTCGGCAAGGCGATCGGTGTGATGGGCGGCTATATCAGCGCCGACCAGACGATCATCGACGTGATCCGCTCGTATGCGCCGGGGTTCATCTTCACGACCTCGCTGTCGCCGGTGCTGGTCGCGGGGGCGCTTGCCGCAGTGCGCCACCTCAAGGCGTCGAGCGTCGAGCGCGACGGGCAACAGGCTGCCGCCACGATGCTCAAGACGCTGTTTGCCGGGGCCGGGCTCCCTGTGATGGATTCGACGACGCATATCGTTCCGCTGATGGTCGGCGATCCGGTCAAGGCGAAGAAGATCAGCGACATCCTGCTCGCCGAATACGGCGTCTACGTCCAGCCGATCAACTACCCGACGGTGCCGCGCGGCACCGAGCGGCTGCGCTTCACGCCTGGCCCGGCGCATGACGAGGCAATGATGCGCGAACTGACCGATGCCCTGGTCGAGATCTGGGGCCGGTTGGAGCTGCGCAAGGCGGCCTAGGCGACGACGATCGTCTCGGCCGTGCCCGGCACCGCGAGCGGCTGGTCGAACGGGACGACGGAGTGTTCGGCGTAGCGTTCCCCTTCGGGCGACCGCATCACGTGCATGACGCGCGCATCGACATCGGCGACCCAATAGTCCGGCACGCCGACGGTCGCATATTCAGCCTGCTTTTCGCCGAGATCGGTGCCGAGTGTGGTCACGGAGACCTCGACGATCTGCACGACGCGATCCGGAGGGACTGGGCCACTCGACGGTACGTCGGGCATCACGACCGCGATGTCCGCACCGCGGATCGTTAGCGGACCGATACCGATCATCAGATCGACTGCCAAGCAACGGTCGGTTGCGGAATAGGCGGTGATCAGTTTCGCGATCAGCCTGGCGTTCAGCGCACCATGCGAGAAGCCCCCGGACATCATCTTGCGCAATTCCCCCCGGACGAGCTCGACGTTCATGTCGGTGAAGGCGCCAGCGTCGTGCATCCGCAGATACTCGCGCGCGGTGAACAGCGTCTCTGGGACGGACTCGACGGCGAGGCGGACCGGCTTGTTCATGCCCGCAAGGATATCATGCCCGCGCCGCGCACGCGAGCGCCACGGAACCAGCGAGCGCCCGGCCCGTTTCCCCTTGAAATCAGGAGATTGCGCGATGGGCAAAGGGTGTATCTTGTGGCTGATCGGCGTGCCGATCCCCGTCATCCTGCTGCTGTGGCTGCTCTTCGGGCACTGATCGGTCAGGCGATCCCGAGCAGCAGCGTCAGCAGCCCGAGGCCGAGCGAGAGCGGGATCCGCAACCGCATCCACCATGCCGGGACGAGCCCGCGCCTGGCGAGCAAATGGTCGACGCCGAGCGCGGCGATCAGCGCGACACCCAGCAGGATCAGCGACGGCCCCGGCCACGGTTCACCGACCGCCCAGGGGACTGCGCTCGCCAAGGCAAAGAGCGACGGCACGATCGCGGCGACCCACAGCCATTCGGGCGGGCGCTCATGGCTCGCCGCGACGCCCCACCACAGCCCGCCGAGGAAGCTGAGGATCAACGCGGCATAGGCGTAGCCCATCGACAGTGCGGAAAAGCGCAACGCGCCGTCGCCGCTCAACACCACCGCTACCGCCGCGATCTGCGGTAGCAGGCCGGCAAGGCCGAGCCAGCGCGGAAGCTGTGGCGGGTTCATGCTGCCGGCCGCCGGATGCTGCCCGACCAGGCATAGCCGCGATACAGCGGGGTGAAGCGCGCGGTGCCACCGGTCTCGCTGGCGGCCTCGATCAGCGCAGGCTGGAGCGTCGCGCGCGGCGAGACGTCGAACTTGTCGAGCCACGCAAACAGCGCGATGCGGAAAGCCCGCGGCAAGCGCTCCTGCTGACCGAAATCGACCACATCGAGCCGGCCGGCCGGCGCGAGCTTGTCGGCACCCTCGCGGATCGCGCCGCGCCAGTCGGGGATCATCGAGAGCGTGTAGCTCTGGAAGATCCGGTCGAACGTGCTCACACCGAACAGGGCCGTCGAATCGAACGCGGTCGCATCGCCTTGCGCGAGCACGATCTTATCCGAGAGGCCCGCCGCGGCGACCTTCGCACGCGCAGTCTCGAGCATCGCTTCCGAAATATCGATGCCGAAGAAGCGCGCGTCGGGCCACGCCCGCGCGGCCGCGATCAGGTTGCGTCCGGTGCCGCAGCCGATCTCGAGCACGCTGCCGCCAGCGGGCGGGGCGATCCCGGCGATCAGCGCATCGCGCCCGAGCAGATAGTATTTGCGCGTCAGGTCATAGATGTGGCGCTGCGAGCGGTAGATCGCATCCATCTGCCCGGCATGCCCCGATGCCGCCTCGACCGCTGCCGCGTCGTTCATCCGAGCACGTAGAGGTGGACGCCGCCGTAGATCGAGGAGCGGTCGCGCTTGGTGTAATCGAGCGAATCCTCGGCGCGATACTGCCATTTGCCGAGGACCGCATCGGGCACGCGGCCGGGCAGGATGGTCGGCTCGCCCGCGGTGCGGAACAGCACGCGCGCGCCGGGCTTGGCGGTGCGCGTGATCTCGCTCCACAGGTCGCTCAGCTGCGCGTCGGTCATCCAGTCCTGCGCATCGAGCAGGATGTAGCGATCGAGCGAGGCGTCGCCTTGCTCGCGCAGATATTCGGCGAAATTGACGTGGCAGACTTCGATCCGCGACGCGCGCGCGACGATCTCGTCATAATGGTCGCGCTGGAGATAGGGTGGCAGCGGGGCGGCGGCATCCTTGCCATAGCCACGGCCGAACGCCTGCCAGGCGAAATAATTGTCCTTGATGTCGAAATCGCAAGCAAGCTTCTCGAGCCGCTCGCGCAGCACCACCGCCATCTTCTCGTCACCGGCGAGCGCCTCGTACTGCGCGGGCGGGATGCCGAGCCCGAACAGCGATGCGGGCTGGTCGGTGATCCACTTGACGAAGCCCTTGTCGAAGAACGGCGCGAATTCGCGGTCGAAGATCTCGCGCTGTTCCTCGATCGATTTCGCGGTGAGCAGGATCTTGGGGTTCACCCCGTTGAGCCGTGCCAGCAGATGCGCGACGCCGATGAAATTGCCGAGCAGCCCGCGCTTGTAGACGTTCTTGGCGAACCCGCCGATCCGCCGGCGCCCGACCATGTCGCGGCCTTCCCAATAGGCGAGCGTCGTCGCGTCGAGATGCGGGCGGATATAGGTTCGATAGGCGAGCACGTTCTGGCGGCTGTTGGCCTGCGCGAAGAAGCGGTGGAAGGCGTCGTAATCGGGCAGATGCCGTGCCGCGACGAGCTTCAATTTGTTGAGCGCGATATGCGCTGGGTTGAGATCGACCGCGGTGATCGCGCGCGGGTTGGCGGTAAGGTACGACATCATGTTGCACCCGCCCGAGGCGATCGTGACGACATGGCTGTCGGGCATGATCGCGAGCGCTTCCATGTCGACCGCGGGATCTTCCCAGATCTGCGCATAGACGAGCCCGCGGAACGCGAAAGTGAAGGCGCGCTCGAGCAAACCCTGCTTTGACATATGCTTGTGCTGGAGCACCGCGTTGCGCACTGCGCGGTTCTTGACCGCGCGAGTGCCGGGGCGGTGGACGACGCGGTCCTTGAGCGATCGGAGGGCATTGGCCATGATGAACTCTCCCGCCGGACGATCACGCCAGGGATGCGGCGCGCGGTGGCGCGCACGCACTACGACGATCCGGTGACGCTTCCATGACGGGATAGCGTCTAAATGAAAAGGACCTGCCGGCTAAAGGGGGGCCGACAGGTCCGTTTACGCCACCGTTCGTCGCAAAGGAGGGGATCCGACGACGGTGTTACACGCCGCTGCTTGGGGCAGCGACACGGTAGCTACGCGGGGGTTGCATCGCTGGATGCACCCCGCTTCGACAATTTTTTACGGCATCATCACGGTGTCGATGACGTGGATCACGCCGTTCGACTGCATCACGTTGGCGATCGTGACCTTACCCTTGTGGCCCTTGGCATCCATGATGCCCCAGCCGTTGCCCGACTTCATGAAGGTCAGCGTGCCGCCCTGGACGGTGGCATAGGTCGCCTTGCCCATGTTGGCCTTCGCCTTGGCGGCGATGTCCTGCGCGGTGATCGTGCCGGGGACGACGTGATAGGTGAGGACCGAGGTCAGCGTGTCCTTGTTCTCGGGCTTGAGCAGCGTGGTCACCGTGCCCTTGGGCAGCTTGGCGAAGGCCGCGTTGGTCGGCGCGAAGACGGTGAAGGGGCCAGGGCCGCTCAGCGTCTCGACCAAGCCGGCAGCCTTGACTGCGGCGACGAGCGTGGTGTGGTCCTTCGAATTGACGGCGTTCTCGACGATGTTCTTCGTCGGGTACATGGCGGCGCCGCCGACCATCGGATTGGTCTGGGCATAAGCGAGCGAGGCACCGCTGAGCGCAATCGCTGCAGCGACGATCGAGGTGCGGAAGGTGCGAGTCATGTGCGTTCTCTCCAACGGATCGTCCGGTGGTCCGGACGTGCCGGATATACGCTCGAAACCCGGGTATGGATGCAACCGGACCTATTGGAAATGTGCCGACGCTTTACCCGACGCCTAGACGCGCGACAGCGCACCCGTCGCGACCACCGGCCCGGTCGGCAGTCCCGTCGGCGATCCGCCGATCGGCTCGAGCGAAACGGCAAGCGTTGCGCCCGCGGCAAGCCGCGCGCGATTGGCCGCATCGAGCGTCAACGCCGTGCCGCCATGCGTCTGGAGCAAGCCGAGCGAATGCGGCGTCCCGCCCGCTGGAATGACCCACAGTTCGGCGGTGCGCTTCGCGTCGGCTAGGCTCGCCTCGGTCAGCCGCAGCGATCCGGCGCGCGCGTCGTACACCACGGTGACCGGGGTGCCCTTGGCGGTCGGGGTGATCGAGGCGACCAGCGTCGGACCGGTCTCGACCACGACGCGGGGCGCGACCGGGGGTTGCGGCACGGGCAGCGGGCGGGTGAACAGCACGACGAGCAAACCCGCGGCGGCAACGCTCGAAAACGCAGCCAAGCTCGGCCAGAATTTGCTCGGCGCGCGCGCCGGCAGTGCGACGACGCTTGGCGCGGGGGCACCATATAGCGAACGCTCGATCCGTGCGAACAGATCGGGCGCGGGCATTTCGGGCCACAGGTCGAACAATTGCGCGAGGTGCGTGCGCCACGCCTCGACCTCGCGCGCAAAGCCGGGCTCGGCGAGCACACGCCGGGTCGCGGCGGCGCGCGCGTCGCCGTCGAGCAGGCCAAGCGCGAATTCGCCCGCCATCGTGTCGGGCAGATCGTCGTCGCGGACGTCGGGGGGCAGCACGTCGCTCATCCCTCGAGACACGCTTTGAGCCGCGCGAGGCCGCGCCGCACCCAGCTCTTCATCGTGCCAAGCGGCACCGCCTCGCGCTCGGCGAGCTCGGCATAGGTCACGCCGTCGAAAAACGCCGTGCGAATCGCGGCACGCTGGCGTTCCTCGAGGCTGTCGAGACAGGCGTGCAGCTGGTGCGTCGATTCGGCCTCGAGCAGCACGTCGCTGGCAAGTGGCGCGGTATCGAGGATCGGGGGCGCATCTTCGATCGGCGATGCGCGGCGCACGGTCTGCGCACGCTGCCAATCGATCGCGCGGTTGCGCGCGATCGTCGCGAGCCAGGTGATCGGGCTTGCGCGCGCGGGTTCGTAGGCGCCGGCGCGTTTCCAGATTGTGAGATATACGTCGTGCAACACGTCTTCCGCAGCCTGCCTTTCGCCGCAGATACGGTAGCAGATGCCGAATAGCTTCGCCGAGGTCAGCGAATAGAGATCGCGAAAGGCCGCGCGGTCTTCCTCGCCGGTACGGACCAGCGTCTCGACGAGCCGAAGACGCGCCGCTTCGGGTGTCCCGGCGGCGGAGTTGACGGAAGCGCGAGGCGTCGAATCTATCACAGATCAACACCCTAGCCAGCTGTTGCGGGTATCGCAATCGCCGCACGGCAATTCTGCCGGCTTGAGTGTGGCAATTGCGCGGATGCTTGGCTAAAGCGCTGCCGATCCGCTCAATCGAATTGGGAGCGCCTTCGCCTTGCGCATCGCCATTGCCTCCGACCACGCCGCCTTTGCGCTAAAGGGCATACTTGCCGCCTGGCTCGCCGGGCAGGGGCATGACGTCGTCGATCTCGGTCCCGACAGCGATGCGCGCGTCGATTATCCCGATTTCGGGTTCAAGCTGGCCGAAGCGATCGCGGCGGGATCGGCCGAGCGCGGTATCGCGCTGTGCGGGTCGGGGATCGGCATTTCGATCGCGGTCAACCGCAACCCGGCGGTGCGCTGCGCGCTCGTCTCGGAACCGCTGTCCGCCGCGCTTGCACGCGAGCATAACGACGCCAACGTCATCGCGCTCGGCGCGCGGCTGATCGGCGAGGACATGGCCAAGGCCTGCATTACCGCTTTCCTGACCACCGATTTCGCCGGTGGCCGCCATCAAACCCGCGTCGACAAGCTCGGCGCCCCAGCTCCCGCAAAGGATCCGGCATGAGCACCAACCCCACCACGCTCCAAGACGTTCAGCCCGACGGCTTCTTCACGCGCGGCCTGGCCGAGGCCGATCCGGCGGTGTTCGCGGGCGTCCAGCACGAACTGACGCGCGAGCAGACGCAGATCGAGCTGATCGCCTCCGAGAACATCGTGTCGAAGGCGGTGCTGCAGGCGCAGGGCTCGGTGTTCACCAACAAATATGCCGAAGGCTATCCCGGCAAGCGCTATTATCAGGGGTGCCACCCGTCGGACGAAGTTGAGCAGCTGGCGATCGACCGTGCCAAGCAGCTGTTCGACTGCGCCTATGTCAACGTCCAGCCGCATTCGGGCGCGCAGGCCAATGGGGCGGTGATGCTCGCTTTGGTGAAGCCCGGCGAGACGATCCTCGGCATGAGCCTCGATGCCGGTGGCCATCTGACGCACGGCGCGCGCGCGGCGATGTCGGGCAAGTGGTTCAATGCGGTGCAGTACGGCGTCGATCCGGTCAGCCACCTGATCGACTTCGACGAAGTCGCGAGCCTGGCGCGCGAGCATCGCCCCAAGCTGATCATCGCGGGTGGCTCGGCCTATCCGCGGCAGATCGATTTCGCCAAGTTCCGCGCGATCGCGGATGAGGTCGGCGCCTATTTCCTGGTCGACATGGCGCATTTCTCGGGACTGGTCGCGGCCGGCCTGCATCCCTCGCCGCTGCCGCACGCGCATGTCGTAACGACGACGACGCACAAGACGCTGCGCGGCCCGCGCGGCGGCATGATCCTCAGCAATGACGAGGCGCTCGGCAAGAAGTTCAACTCGGCGGTGTTCCCGGGGCTGCAGGGCGGTCCGCTGATGCACGTCATCGCCGCGAAGGCGGTCGCGTTCGGCGAAGCGCTCGAACCCGGCTTCAAGAGCTACATCGCCGCGGTGATGGAGAACGCCAAGGTGCTCGCGGCGACGCTCAAGGAGCGCGGCGCCGAGATCGTCTCGGGCGGGACCGACACGCATCTCGCGCTGATCGACCTGACCCCGCTCGGCGTCACCGGCAAGGATGCCGACGAAGCGCTCGAGCGTGCGAACATCACCTGCAACAAGAACGGTATCCCGAACGACCCGCTCCCGCCGACCAAGACCAGCGGCATCCGCGTCGGCACGCCTGCGGGCACGACGCGCGGCTTTGGCCCCGCCGAGTTCCGCGAGATCGGCAACATGGTCGCCGACGTGCTCGACGGCCTGCGCCAGAAGGGCGAGGGCGGCGACCCGGCGGTAGAAGCCGCTGTACGAGAGCGTGTTATTGCACTATGTCACCGGTTCCCGATCTACCCGGAGAGCTGACATGACCGATCCCGCTGGCGACGAGAAACCCAAGACCACCTTCGAAGACATGGCCCGCGCCGTTGGCGAGGATGTCGTCGAAGTGCTCGACAGCGCGGTCGACAAGACTAGCACGCTGCTCGGCGGCGAGGAAGGCAACCGGATCGTCGGCGGCGCCGTCGTCGGTGCGCTGGCGGCGATCGTGCTGCCGTTTTCGCTGATGACGGGCGCTTTGCTCGGCGCCGGCTATGCCGCTTATCGAAAGTTGAACAAATAAGAGATGCGCTGCCCCTTTTGCGGACATGAAGACAGCCAGGTCAAGGATTCGCGCCCGACCGAAGATGCCGGTGCGATCCGCCGCCGGCGCCAGTGCGAGGGGTGTGCAGCGCGTTTCACCACGTTCGAGCGGATCCAGCTGCGCGAGCTGACGGTGCTCAAGAGCGAGGACAAGCGCGAGCCGTTCGATCGCGAAAAACTCCTGCGTTCGGTCTCGATCGCGGCGCGCAAGCGCCCGATCGAGGCGGTGCGACTCGAGAAGCTCGTCTCGGGCATCCAGCGCCAGCTCGAGACACAGGGCGAAAGCGAAGTGCGCTCGGGGCGAATCGGCGAGATGGTGATGGAGGGGCTCAAGGGCCTCGATTCGGTCGCCTATATCCGCTTCGCCAGCGTGTATAAGGATTTCCGCGAGGCGCGCGATTTCGAGGAGTTCGCCGGTACGGTGAGCGAGGTCGGCAAGGCGTGAGCACGCTTCCGGCTGTTCCGCCGCCCGTCCTCGTCCTCGTCCGCCCGCAGCTCGGCGAGAATATCGGCAAGGCCGCGCGCGCGATGCTCAATTTCGGACTGGTCGAGATGCGGCTCGTATCGCCGCGCGATGGCTGGCCCAATCCCTCGGCCGGGCCGGCGGCATCGGGTGCCGATATCGTGCTCGAACGAGCGCAAGTCTATGAAACCGTCGCCGACGCGGTCGCCGATTGCAGCCATGTCTATGCGACCACCGTGCGCAAGCGCGGCGTGACCAAGCCGGTGGTCACGCCCGAACAGGCCGCGTCCGCGATCCACGCCGGGCCGGGGCGCGCCGCGATCCTGTTCGGCCCCGAGCGTTCGGGACTCGAGACCGACGACGTCGCGCTCGCCCGCACGATCATCACCGTGCCGATCAACCCCGAATTCGGCTCGCTCAACTTGGCGCAGGCGGTCATCCTCGTCGCGTACGAATGGTCGAAGGGCATGGGGCTGGCGCAGCCGCCCGCGGTCGAACTGCACGAGCCCGCGCCGCAGGCCGAGCTCGACGGGATGATCGGCCAGCTCGACGCGATGCTCGTGGCGACCGACTTCTTCTATCCGCCTGACCGCACCCCGGTGACGCGGCGGACGCTGCGCACTTTGCTGACCAAGCCCGCCTGGTCGGCGCAGGAAGTGCGGACGCTGCGCGGCGTGTTGTCGGCGCTGTCGGGGAAGACGCCGCGGCGACCTTGATCTGCGCGTAGCGGCGTTATATTGCGGTGTAGCAACGACTTACATCGAGCTGAGTTGGGGGCACGGGAACACCATGAAAACTGTCGTCGCTGTTGTGCTGCTGTGCGTCCCGAGCCTTGCTTATGCGAGCGACGCGGTCCCCGCGGCCGCGCCGATCGAGAAAGAAAAGAAGGTCTGCCGCAGCCAGGAAGCGACCGGGTCGCTGTTCGTCAAGCGTGTCTGCCGCACCAAGGCGGAGTGGGCGACGCTCGACCTCGAGGGTCAGCGCTCGGCCGAGCATATGCAGAACCAGAGCCGCGGCAACGGCGTCGACGTCCCGCGCTGAGCGATCAGCGTCGGTCGAATGCGGCGAGTTCGTAGGCGATCGATGCTTCGACCAGTTGCTCCCAGAGATCTGCGACGATCCGTTCGGGCACGCCGGCCGCTTGCGCCGCGGCGCAGGCATTGGCGATGACCTGAGCCTTGCGCGCTTCGTCGCGCACCGCGCCGCGCGCGGGTTTGATCCGCGCCGCGGCATCCATATAGGCAAAGCGCCGTGCCAGCAGCGCGACGAGATCGCGGTCGACCTGGTCGACGCCGGCGCGGACCTCGATCATGGTGGTGCAGTCGGGGCCTGACAGGATTTCGCTCATGCCCGCGGTCTTGGCGTGACGGGCCGCAGCTGTCCAGCTTGACTCACACGGCCCACGCGGCTAGGCGCCCACCTTCGCAAATGGCCCCGCACCCCGGTGAAGTGGTGGCCCTGCCTTGATCCTCCAAAGATCTGGATAGAGCGATACCGGGTATCGATCGCCTGCCCCGGCAGGTGGTCTTGTCACGAAGCACTTGCCAAGGAATATCACATGTCGAAGCGTTCAAGCGCAAAGTATAAGCTCGATCGCCGGATGGGCGAGAACATCTGGGGTCGTCCCAAGTCGCCCGTCAACAAGCGCGAATACGGCCCCGGCCAGCACGGCCAGCGCCGCAAGGGCAAGGTCTCGGACTTCGGCATCCAGCTGCGCGCCAAGCAGAAGCTCAAGGGCTATTATGGCGACGTGACCGAGAAGCAGTTCCGCGCGTGCTACACCGAGGCAGCCCGCATGAAAGGCGACACCGGCCAGAACCTGATCGGCCTGCTCGAGCAGCGTCTCGACATGATCGTCTATCGCGCCAAGTTCGCACCGACCGTCTGGGCGGCGCGTCAGCTCGTTTCGCACGGCCACATCCGCGTCAACGGCGTGAAGTGCAACATCGCGTCGCGTCGCTGCTTCGTCGGTGACGAGATCACTCTGGGCACCAAGGCCAAGGAAATGGCGCTTGTGCTCGAAGCGCAGCAGCTCGCCGAGCGCGAAATCCCCGATTATGTCGCGCCCGACGGTGCGGCGAAGGTCACCTTCACGCGCGTGCCGGCACTCGACGAAGTGCCCTATCCGGTGAAGATGGAACCGAACCTGGTGGTCGAGTTCTACAGCCGCTGAGGCGAGGCGCTAGCGAAGCTAGCGCCAGCCATACTCAGCGGCTCGGCCGGCGGTGCCCGAGGCACCGACCGACGCCGTGGCTTCGCCACGGCGTCGATCCGAACCAAGAAGGGCGGCCCCGCAACGGGCCGCCCTTTTTCGTGTCACTTGATGCCGAGCGACGTGCGCAGGAACGTATCGGTCTTGTCGAGCATCTTCGTGCGCGCGGCGGTATCGTCGAGCTGATGGTCGAGCCCCTTGAACTCGACCAGCTCGACTTGCTTGTGCGCGCTGCGCAGCCGGCTCGCCATCGTGCGCGATTCGCCGATGCCGACATTCTGGTCCATGTCGCCGTGGAACAGCAGCACCGGCGCGGCGATCTGCGCGGCGTTCAGCGCAGGCGATCCCTCGCGGATATGCGGGCCCTTGCCGACAAACGCATCGACCAGCGCGAAGCTCTCATAATGGTCGTGCTCGTGGCGCCACGTGTCGAGATCGGTGACCGGCGCGATCGCGACGATCGCCTTGAACAGCGCGGGGTCGAGGATCGGCGATTGCAGCGCGGCATAGCCGCCATACGACCATCCGACGATCGCGAGCCCGCCCGGCGCGGCGATGCCCTGCTTGACCATCCAGCGCCCGGCATCGTTGACGTCGCCGATCGCGATGCGCCACGATTTGAAACCGTTCTGCTGGAACCATGTATCGCCATAACCGGTCGATCCGCGATAGTTCGGCTGGAGCACGGCGTAGCCGCGCGCGGCGAGGAACTGGACGAGCCAGTCGAAGCCCCATTCGTCGCGGTCGCCCGGGCCACCGTGCGGCATGACGATCGCGGGCAGCCCCTTGCCCGATCCACCCACCGGGAGCGTCAGATAGGCGGGGATCGGCGTGCCGTCGGCGGCGGGAAAGGTGATCGCCTTGACCGGGGCAAGCTTGGCTTCCTCGAGCGGCGGGCGCGCGAGCAGCAGAGCGTCGAGGTGTCGCGTCTTCTTGTCGAACACCATATACTTGCCGGGATCGACGTCGCTTCCGGTCCACAGCAACAGCTTCGATTCATCCGCGCTGGCGTCGATGAAGCGGACCAGCGGGGTGCCCGGCATCGCCTTGGACAAGCTCAGCGACAGCTTCTTGAGCTCGGGGTCGAAGAAATCGGTCTGGCGTCGATCGGTGACGAAGCTCACGCCGACCACGCGATTGTGACGCCCGATGCGGACCAGCCCGGCGACATCGACGTCGGGGCGCGAATAGACGAGCTCCCGCTTGAGGCTGCCGTCGAGCGCGATCTTGAACAGCGCGCGTCGCCCGTCGAGATTGTCGAAGCCATAAACCACGTCGAGCGCGGGATCGACGGCATAGGGATCGAACCCGGATTCGGTCTGTGCGTCGCCGGTGACGGTGCTGAGCGGCAGCCATTTGGTCGTGCCGGCCTTGCGATAGACATAGCGGATATGCGTCGCGCCATAGCCGCTGCTCGTTTTCGGCCGGATGCCGGCGATGCGAACGGTCCCGCGCCCGTCGGAGATATATTCCTCGGTATCCGCGCGCGCGGGCTCGACGAAGCTGCGGCGCAGTGTCGCGGGATCGACGCGTTCGACGGCGAGCCCGTGGTCGGTCTCGTTGAGATGCGTGCCGGTACTGTATTCGGGAACGACTTGGCGCGTCATCAGCAGCGTGGCGCCGCTGGGGTCGCCCTGCCAGTCGATGATGCGCCCGCCATTCTGCATCACGCCAAGCGCGTCGGTCGAGGTCCTGGCGCTGAGCAGCTTGAGGTTCTTGCCATCGGCCTGCACCGTGATCAGCCGATCGAAGCCGACCATGTCGCTGACCTTGCCGTCGGTGAAGCGCAGCCCGCAGACCAGCCGGTCGTTGGTGGCCCATTGGCAATAATCGAGCTGCTCCTTCTCGCCGCTCGAGCCGAACACGCGGACCAATGGTTCGGCCGAATCGACCGTCAGCACGAACGCCGCGACGCCGCGATCGCCCGCGCTCATCAGCACGACGGCGCGTTTGCCATCGGGCGAAAGGCTGATCTGCTGCACCGATTCGCGCGCGCCGAAGCGCTGCGCGTCGGTCAGCGCGGTGGGTGCGGTCGCCGCTGCATCCGGGGCCGCGCTCGCGGCAAGCGGTGATGTGGCAACGCAGGCGATCAGCGCTGCGCGCAGCATATGTCGTGTCATGGAATCCCCCCTATGATTCCGCACGATACCGCGTTTCCGATCCCCCGCAAGCGACCCGTTCCGGAGCGTTGCGCGTTCGATCGTGGCCTGCCAGAACGGTGCGCGAAATCCAGTAAAAGGGCTTGCCGATGCGCCTCTCCCCGACGTTTGCCGTGATCCTGGGCGCGGCCGCGCTATCGACGAGTGCGACCGCGCAAACCGCGCCAGCGATATCCGTGCAGACGCTCAAGGAGGTCACCAAGACGCTGTCGTCCGACGCGTACGAAGGCCGCAAGCCGACCACGCCGGGCGAGGACAAGGCGACCGACTATATCGTCGCGCGCTTCAAGGCGGCGGGGCTCAAGCCGGGCAACAATGGCAGCTGGTTCCAGCCCGTCCCGCTCGTCGAACTCACCGCGCGCGACGTGACGCCGATGACCTTCAGCGGCGGCAAGACGCCGGTCGCGCTGCAATATCGCCAGGACGTGGTGCTCGCGACCTATCGCGTCACGCCGACGATCGCGATCAAGGATTCGCCCGTCGTGTTCGTCGGCTACGGCATCACCGCGCCCGAACGCGGGTGGGACGATTATGCCGGGGTCGATGTCCACGGCAAGACCGTCGTGATCCTCGTCAACGATCCCGACTGGCAGACGCCGGGCCGCGACGGGCTCTTCGAGGGCAAGGCGATGACCTATTACGGCCGCTGGACCTACAAGTTCGAGGAAGCCGCGCGCCACGGCGCGACCGCGGCGATCATCGTCCACGATACCGAGCCCGCCGCCTATGGTTGGGGCGTCGTCCAGTCGAGCTGGACCGGGCCGCAATTGGAGCTCGACGAGAAGGGCGACCATGCCGACCAGAGCGCGGCGATCGGCTGGATGCAGCTTGCCAAGGCAAAGGACCTGTTCGCCAGCGCCGGGCAGAATTTCGAGACGCTCAGCGCCGCCGCCAAGACCAAGGGTTTCACGGCCGTACCGCTCGGCGTGACGGCGTCGGTCAGCTTCGCCAACACGATCAAGCGCCAGGCGTCGAAGAACGTGATCGGCATCCTGCCCGGCAAGACGGCGCCGAAGGACTATGTCTTCTACACCGCGCATTGGGACCATCTCGGCCACTGCGACGCGGTCAACGGCGATGACATCTGCAACGGCGCGCTCGACAATGCGAGCGGCGTCGCCGGGCTGGTCGCACTCGCCGAGGCCAATGCCAAGGCCGGAGCCGCGAAGCGCTCGCTCGTCTTCCTGTCGGTGACGTGCGAGGAATGCGGGCTGCTCGGGTCGCGTTATTATGCCGAGCATCCGATCTATCCGCTCGCGCAGACCGTCGGCGGGGTGAATATGGACGGGCTCAACGTCAAGGGCCGGACCCGGGATTTCGTCGTTGCTGGCGCGGGCAAGTCCGAGCTCGAGGATCGCATGAAGCTGCTGGTCGAGGCGCAGGATCGCGTGATCAAGCCCGAGCCTAATCCCGAACGCGGCGGGTATTTCCGTTCGGACCATTTCAGCTTCGCCAAATTGGGCGTGCCGATGTTCGATGGCGGTGCGGGCGAGGATCTGCGCGTCGGCGGTGTCGCAGCGGGACACGCCGCAACGCTCGATTATATCCAAAACCGCTATCACAAGCCGCAGGACGAATATAATGCGGCGTGGGATTGGTCGGGCGCGGTCGAGGACGTTCAGCTCTATTATGCGCTGGGGCGTCAGCTCGCCGATGGCACCGATTG
The DNA here is from genome assembly GCF_004354345.1 of Sphingomonas sp. AAP5. Taxonomy (NCBI): domain Bacteria; kingdom Pseudomonadati; phylum Pseudomonadota; class Alphaproteobacteria; order Sphingomonadales; family Sphingomonadaceae; genus Sphingomonas; species Sphingomonas sp. AAP5. The sequence continues at coordinate 3,462,031 of NZ_CP037913.1, forward strand.
GCCCAATTGGTACAAATCCGCGGAATTCCGCGCCGTTCGCGACACGAGTCGTGCAGGGAAATAACGTATGTCGAAGCTGCTGCCGCCCGCGGAATGGGCACCGCATGCCGCGGTGTGGATCGGGTTTCCGAGCCATCCCGAGCTGTGGGAGGACGATCTCGACGCCGCGCGCGACGAAGTGACGGCGTTCGGCCGCGCGGTCCATGCCGAGGGTCGCGGCGAGCGCGTCATCCTCGTTGCCGCTGACGAGGATGCGGCCGAGGCGGCACGCAGCCTGGCGGGGGATTTCGCCGAGATCGTGGTCGAACCGTTCGGCGACATCTGGCTGCGCGACACCGGGCCGATCGTGCTGTCGGACCACAGCGCGCGCGATTTCCGCTTCAACGGCTGGGGCGGTAAATACGATTTGCCCGGCGACGACGATGTCGGGCTGCGGCTCGCGGCGAGCAAGCTGCTGCCGGTCACGCCGTGCGACTGGGTGCTCGAGGGCGGCGCGATCGATGGCGATGGCACCGGGCTGGTCGTCACGACCGAGCAATGCCTGCTCAACCCCAACCGCAACCCCGCGCTCAGCAAGGCCGAGATCGAGCGGCGGTTGCACGACGATCTCGGTCTCGACCAAGTCCTGTGGCTCGGCGAGGGGCTGATGAACGATCACACCGACGGGCATGTCGATAATCTCGCGCGCTTCGTCGCGCCCGGCGTGCTGGCGATCCCGCAGGCGGCCGAGAACGATCCCAACTGGCTGGTCTATCAGCATGCCGCCGCCGCGGCCGAAGCGATGTCGGGGATCACCGTGGTGCGGATCCCGTCGCCCGGCCGGGTGCTGCGCGACGAGGAGATCGTGCCGGCGAGCTATATGAACTTCTATATCGGCAATGCCGCGGTGGTGGTGCCGCTTTACGGCGCGCCCAACGACGATTCGGCGGTCGCGGCGGTGCAGCAGCTGTTCCCGGGCCGGACTGCGGTTGGCTTGCGCGCCGATGCGATCCTGACCGGCGGCGGGAGCTTCCACTGCATCTCGCAGCAAGTGCCCGCTTGATTCGGGGTTAGAGCCGGCCGATCAGCCGTTCGATGGCGTGGTGATCGGTCGAGCTCTCGCCGCAATCGCGCTCGATCATCCGACGGATGCCTTCGAGCTCGTCCTGCGTCAGATGCTCGATCCCGATGAACGCGTTGCGCGCATCGGTGGTCGCGCGGATGATCTCGTCGAGCTTGGCCTGGATCGCCGAGGCATCGCGATTCTGTGCGTTCTGGATGAGGAACACCATCAGGAAGGTGACGACGGTGGTGCCGGTGTTGATCACCAGCTGCCACGTGTCCGAATAGTGGAACAGCGGCCCGGTCACGCCCCAGATCACGATCACCGACAGCGCGAGGACGAAGGCGGGCGGGCGCCCTGCCCAGCCCGTCGCCTTTTGCGCGATCGTTTCGAACAGCTTTTCCACGCCCAACTCCTTTTGCGTCTTTGAATCGGCGCGGCGAAGCCCGATATGGCGGCGCATGACCGAAATCACCGTCGCTGCGCTGCAACTCGCCTTCTCCGCCGATATGGACGCGAATATCGCGCATGTCTCAGATCTCGTGCGCGAGGCCGCCGGCAAGGGCGCGCAAGTGATCCTGCCGCCCGAATTGTTCGAGGGCGAATATTTCTGCCGGGTCGAGGACGAAGGGTTGTTCGCGAATGCGAAGCCCGTCGGCGTCCACAAGGCGGTGCTCGCGATGCAGGATCTCGCCAAGGAGCTTGGCGTCTACATCCCGACGAGCTTCTTCGAGGCGGACGGCCCGCATCATTACAATTCGCTCGCGATGATCGGGCCCGATGGCGGCGTGATGGGGGTCTATCGCAAGAGCCACATCCCCGACGGCCCGGGCTATGAGGAGAAATTCTATTTCCGCCCGGGCAATACCGGCTTCAAGGTCTGGCCGGGGCCGGATGCGACGACGCTCGGCGTCGGCGTGTGCTGGGACCAATGGTATCCCGAGACCGCGCGCGCACTGATGCTGATGGGCGCGGAGATCCTGTTCTACCCGACCGCGATCGGCAGCGAGCCGCACGACACCTCGCTCGACACCGCGCGGCTGTGGCGGCGTGCGATGGTCGGGCATGCCGTGTCGAACGTCGTTCCGGTGGTCGCCGCGAATCGCATCGGCGTCGAGCCCAATGGGGAAGAAGGGGGCCAGACCTTTTACGGGACGAGCTTTATCACCGACGAGCGCGGCGACATCTTGGCGGAACTCGGGCGCGAGGAAACCGGCGTGATCACAGCCACGCTCGACCTCGACCGGGTGAAGCGCCACCGCGCCGCGTTCGGCTTCTTCCGCGATCGCCGCCCCGATCTCTACGGGCGGCTGGTGCAGGATATCTGACGCGGGGCGGTCAGCCCGCCGCGCGCAGTTCCAAGGCGCGGGCGAAGATCGCTTCGAACATCTCGGCGGTCAGCCGCCCGGTGCTCTGGTTGTAGCTCGAGCAGTGATAGCTATCGATCAGGATGCGCCCGTCGGGCATGCGATGCTCGGCGCCGTGCGCGAAGCGGCATTTGGGGAGGCGTCCGCCGAGGATCTTGACCGCCGACTGATGCGCGACCTGGCCGAGCGCGATGAAGACGCGCGCGCTGTGCACCGCATCGGCCTGCGCTTCGAGGAAGGGGCGGCAGGTGCGGATTTCCTCGGGCGTCGGCTTGTTTTCGGGCGGGAGGCATTTGACCGCGTTGACGATCATCACGCCGTCGAGCTGGAGCGTGTCGTCGGGCTTGCCCTCATAGTCGCCAGTGGCGAGCCCGAACTTGGCGAGCGTGTCGAACAACAACGGCCCCGAGCGATCGCCGGTGAACGGCCGCCCGGTACGATTCGCGCCGAACTGGCCCGGGGCGAGGCCGACGATGCCGAGCCACGCCTGCGGATCGCCAAAAGCGGGGACGGGGGCGTTCCACCACGCCGGATGTTCGACGCGCAGCGTCTCGCGCAAGCCGACAAGGCGTGGGCAAAGCGGGCAATCGCGCGAAGGTTCGGTTTCGGGCAGCGGGCTGGGTGCGAAGTTCATCGCGATGCGATAGGCAGGTTTGGGTGAGCAACTCAACCTGTACCCTGCGCCAAGCCCCCAGATACGCGCCGTGTTACGCTATCGCGATCGGATCGAATCGGCGCGGGCGGCATGGCAGCCCGGTGGCAGAAGTCGCCGCGGCGATCGCGGCGCTCGGCGGTGTCGTCGCCGAATCCCCTGTATTGCGCAGTGCGCCGATCGGACCGTCGATTCGACGCTTCGCCAATGCCGTCGTGCTGATCGAGAGCGAGGTCGCGCCGCCTGCGATGCTCGCGCGGCTCAAGGCGATCGAGCGCGCTTTCGGGCGGCGGCGTGGCGCGCGCTGGGGCGCACGCGTGATCGATCTCGATATCGTCGCCTGGTCGGGCGGCGCATGGCGATCGAAGGGGCTGCGCGTCCCGCACGCCGCCTTCCAGGACCGCGATTTCGTGCTCGCGCCCTTGTGCGCGATTGCGCCCGTTTGGCGCGACCCGCGGACCGGTTTGACCCCGCGCCACCTGCTCGCGCGATTGCGCAAGGTTAAGCGCCTGGGTTGACCCATCCGGCAACCGCTCCTAACGCGAGCCCGGTGTGGGCCCATAGCTCAGTTGGTAGAGCAACGGACTTTTAATCTGTAGGTCATGGGTTCGAGTCCCATTGGGCCCACCACCGGCACGCAAGGATGCCTCGATGCCGCCCCCAGCCCCCGATGTCCGCCACCCGCCCTGGACGATCGTCGCGGTCGCGGCGCTGACCGGCGCTGGCGGGGCGTTGTTGTTGCTCGGTGCCTTGATCGATCGCGGGCTGCAGTTCGGGTTCGACCGCGCGATCCTGTTATGGGCGCGCGGCGGGGTGGCGCATGGCGTGCCGCCAGGGCCGGCCTGGCTGACGCAAAGCGTCGTCGATGTGACTGCACTCGGCGGGCCGACCGTCTTGGTCCTGGTCGCCGCGCTGGCGGCGGGGCTGTTGATCGTCCAGCGGCATTGGCTGACGCTCGCTTTGGTGCTGGGCGGAACGATCAGCGGATCGATCGTGGTGACACTGGTCAAGGCGCTGGTCGGGCGGACGCGGCCAACGGTGACCGATCACCTCGTTTCGGTCTACAATGCGAGCTTCCCGAGCGGCCACGCTGCGAACAGCGCGTGCGTCTATCTGACGCTCGCGCTGTTGCTGCTGCAAATCACCGAGCATCGTGCGCTCCGGCGCTATGTCCTCGGAGCAGCGCTGCTGCTCGTCACGGCGATCGGGTGCAGCCGCGTCTATCTCGGCGTGCATTGGCCGAGCGACGTGCTCGCCGGCTGGACGTTCGGCGGGCTGTGGGCGGTCGCGTGGTGGTCACTGGGTGCCGCGCTGCGGTTGCGGATCGCGCGCGGCAAGACCTCCGCCTAGCCACCGATTCGAGCCTCGTTCATCTGCCCGCAAGGTGGCGCGGGCCACCGCTGCGCCTACACGGCCGAATCGTTTCCGGGAGTCGACGAAACGGTCTTGTGATAATATCACATAACATCTACTGCACTGCACAACGCATCTTGAAAGGCCGCCTCCCGCATGATCCGAGCCACTCTGTTGTCCAGCGCTGCGCTGCTGTCGTTCGCACCGATCGCCGCTTACGCCGCCCCCGAAGCCACGCCGGCATCGGTTGCCGCCAGCACCGATGACCAGACTGCACCGTCGACCGCAAAGAGCGGTCCCGACATCGTCGTCACCGGCCGCCTCGATGCGGCGCGCGCCTCGATCCAGCCGAGCCTCGGCGCGACGACCTACACGATCACCAGCGAGACGATCAAAGCGCTCCCTGGCGGGGAGAATCAGCAGCTCAACCAGATCCTGCTGCAATTGCCCGGCGTCGTGCAGGATGGCGGCGGCCAGTTCCATGTCCGCGACGACCACAACAACCTGCAATACCGCATCAACGGCACGATCCTGCCCGAGGGGGTCGCGGTGTTCGGCCAGACGCTATCGCCCCGCCTGGTCGAGCGTTTCGATCTGCGCACCGGCGCGCTGCCCGCGCAATACGGCCTGCGCACGGCCGGCATCATCGACATCACCACCAAGAACGGCTTCAAGAATGGTGGGCAGGTGTCGCTCTATGGCGGCACCAACGACACGGTGCAGCCAAGCTTCGACTATGGCGGGTCGACCGGCAACACCAACTACTTCGTCACCGGCAGCTACAAGCACAGCAATATCGGGATCGAAGCAGTCGATGGCAGCCGCACCCCGCTCCACGACAAGACCAACCAGTATCAGGGTTTCGTCTATGTCGATCACACGCTCGACGAGAACAATCGCGTCTCGTTCATGGGCGGCTATTCCGACCAGAGCTTCCAGATCCCCAATCCGCGCGGGCTGACCCCGGGCAACGGCTACAATGTCGGCGGTGTCACCGATTTCCGCAGCGAGGATCTCGACGAGCGCCAGCGCGAACGCACTGCCTTCGGCCTCGCCAGCTTGCTGCACGATGCCGGCCCGGTGACGCTCCAGGCCTCGCTGTTCGCGCGCTATTCGTCGCTGCGCTACACCCCCGACGTGACGGGCGAGCTGCTGTTCAACGGCATCGCGCAAAAGGCGTTCAAGCAGGACTTCACCTTCGGCGGCCAGCTCGAGGGCGTCTATCGCGCGTCCGACGCGCATACGTTGCGCGGCGGCGTGATCATCTCGCGCGATCGCAGCAATTCGAAGACCAGCGCCCAGGTATTCCCGGTCGATGCCACGGGCACGCAGACCGGCCAGCCGATCACGATCGTCGACAATAACGCGACGACCGAGATGACCTACAGCGTCTATCTGCAGGACGAATGGAAGATCGCCGAGCCGCTGATCGTCAATTTCGGCGGCCGCTTCGACCATTATACCGGCTTCCGCGCCGAATCGCAGTTTTCGCCACGGATCAATGCGGTGCTGACGCCGTCGAAGGGGCTGACGCTGCACGCCGGCTATGCGCGCTATTTCTCGCCCGCGCCCTTTTCGAACGTCGCGACGACGAGCGTCCTCAAGTTCCGCGGCACCAGCGCACAGGCGCCGGGCGACGACGGCGTGACGACTCCGCTCGCTACCGCCCCCTTCGCCGAGCGGCAGGATTATTTCGACGTCGGCGCGCAGCAGAAACTGGGCCGCTTCACGGTGGGCATCGACGCCTATCATCGCCGGTCGCGCAACCTGGTCGACGAAGGCCAGTTCGGTGCGCCGATCATTCTCACGCCGTTCAATTACACGCGCGGGCGGATCGACGGGATCGAAGGCAATGTCTCGTACCAGCACGGGCCGGTGTTCGCCTATGCCAATTTGTCCTACGCCAAGGCGAAGGGGCTGGGGATCGCGTCGGGGCAGTTCAACTTCGATCCGGGCGACGTCGCCTATATCGCGCGCAACTACATCTATCTCGATCACGACCAGACCTACACTGGCTCGGCCGGCGCGTCGTACCGCTTCGACCAAGGGTTCCTGCGCGACAGCAAGCTCGGCGGGAGCATGATTTACGGCTCGGGGCTGCGCAAGGACGGCGACGTGCCCAATGGCGGCAAGCTGACGCCTTATGCGGTGTTCAACCTCACCGCGAGCCACGACTTCAAGGGGCCGGGGATCGAGGTGCGCTTCGACGTGCTCAACGTGGCGGACCGGGTGTACGAGATTCGCGACGGCTCGGGGGTCGGCGTCGGCGCGCCGCAATTCGGCGCGCGGCGCGGCTTCATGTTCGGGATCAGCAAGACGATCTGACCCTACTCCCCTCCCGCAAGCGGGAGGGGGGACGTTCAGCCCCGCTCGCCCAGTTTGCGCTCCCACGCCAGCGCATCGCGGACGATGCCGTCGAGGTCGGCGCGCTCAGGCGTCCAGTCGAGCGTGGCGAGGATCGCGCGATTGTCGGCGACGAGTTCGCCGGCATCGCCCGCGCGGCGGCCTTCGATGATGCGGGTCAGTTTCATGTTGGTGACCCGGTCGACCGCGTCGAGCACTTCGAGCACCGAGAAGCCCTTGCCGTAGCCGGCGTTGAGCGTGTGGCTCTTGCCGGGTTCCGCCACGAGGAGGTCGAGCGCGGCGACGTGCGCGGCGGCGAGATCGCTGACATGGATGTAGTCGCGCACGCCTGTGCCGTCGGGCGTGTCATAGTCGGTGCCGTAAACGCCGACGCTCTCGCGCTTGCCGAGCGCAGCCTCGACCGCGATCTTGATGAGGTGGGTCGCGCCGACGGTCGACTGGCCGGTGCGCTGCTGCGGATCGGCGCCGGCGACGTTGAAATAGCGCAGCACCGCATAGTTGATCGGATAGGCGGCGGCGACGTCGCGCAGCATCGCCTCGGTCATCAGCTTCGACATGCCGTACGGGTTGATCGGCACGGTCGGGTCGCGCTCGGCCACGGGCACCTTTTCGGGCGTGCCGTAGGTCGCCGCGGTCGAGGAGAAGATGAAGTGCTGCACGCCCGAGGTGACCGCGCTTTCGAGCAAGGCGCGGCTCGCGACGGTGTTGTTGCGATAATATTTGAGCGGGTCGGAGACCGATTCGGGGACGATGATCGATCCGGCGAAATGCATCACGGCGCGCACGTCATGGTCGCGCATCGTGCCGCGGACGAGCGCGTCATCCTCGATCTCGCCGCGCACCAGCGTCGCGCGACGGTCGACCAGCCAGTCGAACCCGGTCGAAAGATTGTCGAACACCACGACACGGTGCCCCGCGTCGAGCAGCGCCAGCACCGCATGGCTGCCGATATAGCCCGCTCCGCCCGTCACCATTACCGCACCGTCGAGCATCTTCGTCTCCTGCCAGCGCCCACGCCCTACCCGTGGTGATTGCGTCGCGCCACCGCGTTCCTATCTAGGGACCCAGCAATAAAGGATTCGAAAATGGCTAGCGAAGTCGCAACGCTCGCGGGTGGATGTTTCTGGTGCACCGAGGCGGTGTTCAAGGACGTGATCGGCGTCGAGAAGGTCGAAAGCGGGTATATCGGCGGGACGGTGCCCAATCCGACCTACAAGCAGGTGTGCGGTGGCGACACCGGCCATGCCGAGGCGATCCGCGTGACCTTCGACAAGGATCAGGTGTCGTATGGCGAGATCCTCGACATGTTCTTTGCAACGCACGATCCGACGCAGCTCAACCGCCAGGGCAACGATGTCGGCACGCAATATCGCTCGGCGATCTTCCCCGCCGATGATGCGCAGCGCGACGCGGCCGTGGCGGCGATGGAGCGGGCCGCAAGCGACTGGCCTGCGCCGATCGTCACGACGATCGAGCCGATGTCGACCTGGTATCCGGCCGAGGATTATCACCAGGACTATTGGGACACCGAAGGCCGCCGCAATCCCTATTGCCTCGCGGTAATCCCGCCCAAGCTCGCCAAGCTGCGCAAGAGCTTCGCGGCACGGTCGAAGGCGGCGGTGGGGGCCTAGCCGCCAGTCGGCGGGGCACTTTCGCAAAAACCCCCTGTGGCTTCCCAACGGCCGCCGGAATCGAGACATGCATCAACTGCGATGCTTGTTCTGATCGACCAGCCGACCCAAGCAGCTACGACGATTACGAATAGGATCGCGAGGATGTTGCGCGATCTCATCCGCTATGCGCCGCCCGCCGTAGCCGATCGTTAATTGCGGCGCCGATCCCTTCGCTCGGGATCGGCGCGATGGCGATTCTTGCTGATGGGGATGCGTCCGCCGCGTGCAGCGCGGCGAAGAGGTTGGTCGCGGCTTCTGCAAGATTTCCGCTTGGGGAGAGCGTGACGGCGCCGGGGATAGTGCCGAAGCCGATGAGATATTCGTCGGGGGCTGCCGTGGTTGCGTTGAGGCGCAGCGGCTTGCTCGGCGCGTAATGGCTCTCGAGCTGGCCGGGCGCGGTTATGGCGGGTGTCTCCCCTTTTTCCTTCCCCGGCGAAGGCCGGGGCCCGGTCGAGGGCGGGTCGGTATCGTGCGCTCTGCCTGATGCCGGCTGTTCACCTCCTGGGCCCCGGCCTTCGCCGGGGAAGGAGAAGGGGGAGAGCGCTTCGATCGTGATCGGCCCCGGGCGCAGCACGTGCAGCCCACCCGCGGTCGCGACGATCGTCGATTCCAGCCCGGCTTCGGTCGCGCCGTCATCGACCACCAGCGCGATGCGGCCATCCAGGCTTGACACCACGTGCGCCGCCTGCGTCGGGCTGATCGCCCCGCTGGCATTGGCCGACGGCGCCGCCAGCGGCTTGCCCGACGCCGCGATCAGCGCGCGCATCGCGCGATGCGCCGGCACGCGCAGCGCGATCGTCGGCAGCCCCGCCGTCACCGCCGCGGCGATCCCCGCATCGGCGCGCACCGGCAGCACCAGCGTCAGCGGTCCCGGCCAGAACGCCTCGGCGAGCGCGCGCGCTACGGGATCGAACTCGGCGATCGCCTCGGCCGCCGCCATGTCGAGGACATGGACGATCAGCGGATTGAAGCTCGGCCGGCCCTTCGCCGCATAGATCGCCGCGACGGCGGCCGAATCGGTCGCGTCGGCGGCGAGCCCGTAGACCGTCTCGGACGCGATCGCGACCGGCTGGCCGGCCACGATCAGCGCGGCGGCGGCGGCGATCGCGGCCTCGCCGTAGGGTAAGGTCTGCGTCGCAAAAGGCGGGTTTGGCGGGATCATCGGACAGGGCTATAGCCCGGCGCAGCAGCCCCGATAAGGGGCCCTGAGTCAGAGGATCTCCCATGTTCACCCCCGCCACTGCCGACCAGCGTTTCGTGCTCGATCACATCGTCGGCATCGCCGATCTCGCCGCGACCGAACGCTTCGCCGCCGCGAGCGACGACGTCGTCGACGCGGTGCTCGAAGGCGCCGGGCAACTCGCGGCGGGCGAATGGGCGCCGCTGCTGCGCGCCGGCGACACCGTCGGCGCGAAATGGACCCCCGAGGGCGTCGTCATGCCCGACGGCTTCGTGAAGGCGTATCACGATTATGTCGAAGGCGGCTGGGGCACGATCGGCGTTCCCGAAGAATTTGGCGGGCAGGGCCTGCCCTTCGCGATCCAGACCGCGGTGCTCGATACGCTCGGTGGCGCGAACATGGGCTTTGCGCTCGCGCCCACGCTGACCGTCGGCGCGATCGAGGCGCTGGCGCACCACGGCAGCCCCGAGCAGCAGGCGCTGTATCTTCCGCATCTCGCGACGGGCGAATGGACCGGCACGATGAACCTGACCGAGCCGCAGGCGGGCTCGGACGTCGGCGCGCTGCGCTCGACCGCGACGCCGCTTGGCGACGGAAAGTGGTCGATCAAGGGCACCAAGATTTACATCTCGTTCGGCGATCACGACATGGCGCCCAACATCGTCCACCTCGTGCTCGCACGCACGCCCGGCGCACCGGCCGGCACCAAGGGGATTTCGCTGTTCCTCGTGCCCAAGTACCGGCTGGCCGAGGACGGCACGCCGGGCGACTTCAACGACGTCCGCGTCGTCTCGATCGAGCACAAGATGGGGCTGCACGCCTCGCCGACCTGCGTGCTGTCGTTCGGCGACAATGATGACTGTATCGGCGAGCTGATCGGTGGCGAATTCGGCGGCATCCGCGCCATGTTCACGATGATGAACAATGCCCGCCTCAATGTCGGGCTGCAGGGCGTCCAGGTCGCCGAAGCCGCGACGCAGGCGGCGGTGGCCTATGCGCTCGATCGCGTGCAGTCGCCGCGCGCTGGCTCGCCCAGCAAGGAATCGGTCAAGATCGTCGAGCATCCCGACGTCCGCCGTATGCTGCTGCGGATGAAGGCGCAGACACAGGCGGCGCGTGCGCTCGTCTATTACGCCGCGGCGCAAGTCGACCGCGCGGCGCTCGGGCAAGCGGGCGCGCAGGACCGGCTCGAGATCCTCACCCCGCTCGCCAAGGCGCACGGCACCGATATCGGCAACGAAGTCGCCAGCCTCGGCATCCAGGTGCATGGCGGGATGGGCTATGTCGAGGAGACGGGCGCGGCGCAGTTCTTCCGCGATGCACGCATCACGCCGATCTACGAGGGCACCAACGGCATCCAGGCGGCCGATCTGGTCGGGCGCAAGCTGTCGATGGCCAATGGCGGCGTGTTCGCGCAGCTGATCGCCGACATGCGCGCCGAAGCGCAGGATGCAGGCCTGATCGGTCTCATCGACGCGTGCGACGAGATCGGGCGCGGCATGGCGGGGCTCGATGCCGACGACAAGCTTGCGGCAAGCTATCCGTTCCTGACAATGCTCTCGGTCGCGACCTGCGGCTGGCTGATGGAGCGTTCGGGCCGGATCGCGAGCGGCGACGATGCCTTCTCGGCGATGAAGCGCGCGGCGTGCGCTTTCTATGTCGCGCAGATCGTCCCCGAGGCGTTGGGGCTCAAGGCGGCGGCGACGGCGAAGGCCGATGTGCTCTATTCGGTCCCGGCCGAAGCCTTCGCGGCCTGAGCCGAGCCCCTGCCGCGCTCACCCCGAATTTTTCGGGGTAGGCGCGCCGCGGCCCCCGACCTAGCCTCCGGGGCATGAACATGCCGGTGAGAGACGGGGTCCGCGCGCTGACCGAGAAGGAGAAGCAGACGCTTCGCCTGATCGTGCGCGGGCACGATGCGAAGTCGAGCGCGCGCGATCTCGGCCTCTCGGTCCATACGATCAACGAGCGGCTGCGCGATGCGCGGCGCAAGCTCGCCGTGTCGAGCAGTCGCGAGGCCGCGCGGATGCTGCTCGCGGCCGAAGGCGGTGGCGTGCCGCCGGCCCCCGATTCTGTGGGGGACACGCCAATCGGGGAAGCCGCGGACGCTGCTCGGGCGGAACAGGAAACCGCGCCGGAAGTCGGCGTGGGGCGGGCACACCGCCAGCCCCGGTTCCTCATCGGAGGCTTGCTCTTGACATTCACTCTCGGTCTCTTGGCGCTCGTCGCGCTGCCTCAAGACGCGCCTGCCCCTCCGGGGCCATCCGTCGCTGCAGAAACGCCCGATGCAGCGGTCGTGGATAAAGCGCGGCAATGGCTCATGCTGCTCGACCGCGCGCAGTGGGGTGAGAGCTACCGTGCGACGACGCCGTCGTTCCAAAAGCTCAACACGCTCGAAGTTTGGACGAAGGCGTCCGAACAGGCGCGTGTGCCGCTGGGCGAGATGCTGTCACGCAACCTCCTCAGCCAGCAGGAAGTGCCGACGCCGCCGCACGGCTATCAAATGGTGAAGTTTCGGACCCGTTTCGCCAATAGGACCGAGGCGATCGAGACGGTCACGCTCGAGCGCGAGAAGGGTGGCTGGCGCGTGGCGGGGGTAACCGTCGGATAGGCGGTTACCGTGTAACGGCCCGGTCGGAAGCAGAGCTTCGCGGCCGGGCCAGGCTTTCAGGCCTTCTCGCGCTCGAGCAGGTCGGCGACGTCGAGCCCGAGCAATTCGATATGCGCGGCGATGCGCGGCCAGCTCGTCTTGACGAAATGCTCGCGCTCGGCGGCGCGGAGCTTTTCGGCGGCGCCTGGGAGCACGAACATCCCGACCCCGCGCCGGACCTCGACATAGCCGTCGTCCTGGAAACTCTGATACGCTTTGGCGACGGTCAGCGGGTTTGCGCCATGTTCGGCGGCAAGCGCGCGGACCGAGGGGAGCTGGTCCCCAGCGCGAAACTCGCCGCGCAGGATCGCGGCCGAGATCGTCCCGCGCAATTTGATATAGACTGGGCTGTCTTCGCTGTTCAGGGCTGTCATGCTGCTATAATACAGCAACCGCCAAAAAGGTCCACACCTCAGCTCGTCCAGTGAGAAATAATCTTGCTCGTATCCGGGCGGGGGCGTTCTTCTAATTGCTTGGCGGGTGTTCCGAGAAAGAAGAAGCCGACGATCCGTTCCGGGGCCGCGCCGAACGCATCGCGCACCGCATCCGAAGCGCTTGCCCAGCCGGTCAGCCAGCCGCCGGCAAAACCGAGCGCGTGCGTCGCCTGGAGCAGGTTCATCGCGGCGGCGCCCGCCGACAATTGCTGCTCCCACAAGGGGATAGGGCTGTCGATCCGCGGCGATGACAGGACCACCACCAAAGTCGGTGCCTGGTGCGCGAACTGTTCGAGCGATTCGAGCTCCTTCGCCGACGCGTGCGGACGCTCGGCGCGACAGGCGTCGGTGATCACGCGGGCGAGCGCGGCGCGCTGCTCGGGCGCGACGATCACGAAGCGCCACGGGGCGAGCTTGCCGTGGTCGGGGACGCGCGCGGCGATCTGCAGGATCGTGTCGAGCTGTGCCGCATCGGGCCCCGGCGCGACGAGATCGCGCGGTTTTCCCGAGCGGCGCGTGGCGAGGAGCGAGAGCGGGGTGGACGAGTCGTTGAGCATCGCCGCGCTGTAGCGGAACGCGCGCATATTTACACCGTCGTCCAAGCCGCTAGTCTCAACGGTAACAAGTCGGCGCCGAAGGTAGCGGCGCACGGACATTCAGGGAGCTTTCGTACATGGTGGACACCCCGACCGCGGATACTCCGCGCGAGCCGGATATTAGCCACGTCAATCCGGCGGCGGGCGAGACCTGGTTCGGACATCCGCGCCAGCTTGCGCGGATGTTCACCACCGAAATGTGGGAACGCTTCGGCTATTACGGCATGCGCGCGTTGCTCACGCTGTATCTCACCAAGCATTTCGTCTTCGGCGATCGCGCCGCGACCGGGCTGTACGGCGGGTTCACCGCGCTCGTCTATCTGACGCCGCTCGTCGGCGGGTATCTGGCGGACCAGTATCTCGGGTCGAAGCGCTCGGTGAAGTTCGGCGCGATCATGATGGCGGTCGGGTATTTCACGCTCTGCTTCGGCGGCCAGACAGCGGTGCCGTTCGCGACGATCGACGGCCAGCGCTATAACGTAACGGTCGAATCCAAGGCCGGGACCGAGCAGCGCTACATCACCGATCAGGGCAAGCGGCTGCAGGTGAAGGGCAATGACGACGGCACCGTCTCGCTGCTCGCCGCCGATGGCAGCACCGCGCGCACGATCGAAAAGGACGGCTTCAAGTCGGATGCCGAGCGCAGCCCGCTGTTCGTCACGATCATGCTGCTCGCGCTCAGCCTCGTCTCGGTCGGCAACGGATTCTTCAAACCCAACATCTCGACGATGGTCGGCGAATTGTACGCGCAGGGCGATCGACGCCGCGATTCGGGCTTCACGATCTTCTACATGGGCATCAATCTCGGGTCGCTCGCCTCGCAGATCCTCTGTCCGATCCTTGCCGAGACGTTCGGCTGGTGGGCAGGCTTCGGCCTTGCCGCGGTCGGCATGCTGATCTCGTTCACGTTGATCCAGTTCGATGGCGGCAAGCTCAACGGATACGGCGAACCGCCCGTGCGGAGCGGGCCCGACCGGACGATCCCGATCTTTATCGGCGCGCTCGTTGCGGTTCCGGTGCTGTATTTCCTGTTCGTCAATTTGATGAACTCGGTCCCGCCAGTGCCGGGTTCGGGCTTTATCGGCTATCTCGCGTCGCTGTCGTTGATGGGCAAATTGCTGTTCGGCACCTTCCTCGTCGCGATCCCGGGCATCCTGATCTGGTCGTTCGTGATCGGCGACAAACGCGAATTCCAGATGATGCTCGCAGCGATGGTGCTGATCATCTTCAACGTCGTGTTCTGGACGCTGTTCGAGCAGGCCGGCTCGTCGCTGACGCTGTTCGCCGATCGCAACACCGATTTGCGGCTGTTCGGCGATTTCGCGATCTCGGCGCCGCAGACGCAGTTCTTCAACGCCTTCTTTATCGTCACGCTCGCGCCGATCATGAGCATCCTCTGGACCACGCTCGCCAAGCGCGGGCTCGAGCCGTCGATCCCGGTCAAGTTCGGTATCGCGCTGATCGGCGTCGGGGCGGGCTTCCTGTTCCTTGTGCTCGGCGCAGGGTTCGCCGGACCGGGCTTCCAGGTCGGCATCTGGTGGCTCGCTGGCTTGTACCTGATCCACTCGGTCGCCGAACTGTGCATCTCGCCCGTTGGCCTCTCGATGATCACCAAGTTGTCGATCGCGCGGATCGTCGGGCTGATGATGGGCGTGTGGTTCCTGTCGATCTCGTGCGCGCAATATGTCGCGGGCATCGTCGCGCAGTTCGCCAGCGTCGACACCGTCGGCGGGCAGGTGACCAACCTCAAGGTCAGCCTCGACACCTATACCGGCACCTTCACGACGATCGCCGAAGTCGCGATCGTGCTCGGGGTCGTGCTGCTGGCCTTGTCGTGGCCGCTCAAGAAGTGGATGCACGGCGTCAAATAAGGGGGAAAGACGATGGACGGCACGGAAATGGTGATCGCCGCGGCTGCGGCATTCGTTGGAACGCATTTCCTGCTGTCGCATCCGTTGCGCGCGCCGCTCGTCAAGGCAATCGGCGCGAACGGCTTCATGGGCGTGTATGCGCTGGTCGCCTTCGCGACGCTCGGCTGGCTCGCGCATGCCTATAAGATCGCGCCTGCGAGCGTCCCGCTCTGGGCGGTCGGCGAGGGCATCTGGGGTCCCGTCACGCTCGTCATGCTGGTGGCGAGCATCCTGTTGACGGGCTCGCTGCTCGGCAATCCCGCGCTTCCCGGACCACCGACCGCGACCGCGCCTGCCAGCGCGCGCGGCGTGTTCAGCATCACGCGGCATCCGATGATGTGGGCGTTCGCGCTGTGGGGGCTGTGCCACATCGCGGTCTATCCGATCGCCGCCAACATCGTCGTGGCGGTGGCGATCATCGTGCTCGCGCTCGTCGGCGCGGCGTTGCAGGATCGCAAGAAGGAAGCGCTCCAGCCCGCTCTATGGCGCGATTGGGAGGGCAAGACGAGCTATTGGCCATTCGTCGCGATCGCGCAGCGGCGCGCGGCGTTCGGTGGCTTCCGGCCGCATGACATCGCGGGCGGCGTGGTGATCTGGCTGGCGGCGACCTGGGCGCATCTGCCGATCGCGGGGGTCGCAGCCGGGGTGTGGCACTGGATCTACCGCTAGCGGCCTTTTCCCGAGGCAAACCGACCCACCGTTCGCCCTGAGCCTGTCGAAGGGCCCATCGCCACTTGCCGACCGCCGGCGGGTTCAGGGCTGGACTTCGACGGGCTCCGTCCGGACGGCATTGGCGGACCGCGCCTCGATCAAGGGAGGCTAGCCGCGCTGCGCGTCGATCACGGCTTTGCCATCGGCGCGACGACCGCTGCCGGCGCTTTGGCCGCGGGCTGTGCGGCGACGTCGGGGATGAGCAACCCGGCCAGCGCCGCCGACATCAGATTGGCGAGGCTTCCCGCCGCCAGCGCCTTCAAGCCGAGCCGCGCGATCATCGGGCGCTGGTTGGGGGCGAGGCTGCCAGTGACCGCCATCTGGATCGCGATCGACGAGAAATTGGCGAACCCGCACAGCGCGAAGGTGACCACCGCGATGGTATGCGCGCTGAGGCCCTTTTGTGTGCCGAGGCTGATATAGGCGACGAATTCGTTGAGCACGATCTTCTGCCCGAACAGCCCGCCGGCGATCTGCGCTTCGGTCCACGGCACGTTGAGCAGCACCATGATCGGCGCGAACACCGTGCCGAGCAGCCCCTGGAAGCTCAGCGCAGGATAGCCGAACCAGCCGCCGATTCCGCCGAGGATGCCGTTGGCGAGCGCGACGAGCGCGACGAAGGCGAGCACCATCGCGCCGACCGCGACCGCGAGTTTGACGCCGGTCTGCGCGCCCTGTGCCGCGGCCATGATGATGTTGGCGGGTTTTTCCTCGTCGTGGCTCGCATGCGGCATCGGTTCGCCGGGCACGCCCTCGGGCAGCAAGGCGGCAGGCCCCTGGCCGCTGATCCGCGCCTCGGAGAGCTGGATATTCTCCTCGGGATGATCGCCGAGCGGCAGTTCGCCTTGGCGAACGGGCTCGTCGGGCATCATGATCTTGGCCATCAGGATCCCCGCCGGCGCCGCCATGAAGCTTGCCGCGAGCAGATATTCGATGCGGATTCCCATCGAGGCATAGGCGGCGAGGATCGTGCCGGCGACGCCCGCCATCCCGCTGGTCATCACCGTGAACAGCTGTGCCGGGGTCAGCCCGGCGAGATAGGGGCGGATGACGAGCGGCGATTCGCTCTGCCCGACGAAGATGTTGGCAGCGGCGCACAGCGCCTCGACCTTCGACACGCCGATCACCGCCTCGATCGCACCGCCGAGCCAGCGGACGATGAACTGCATGATGCCGAGATAATAGAGGATCGACACCAGGCTGGCGAAGAAGATGATCACCGGCAGCGCCGCGATCGCAAAGCTGTTGCCGCCGATCTCGGGCTTGGCGAGCGGGCCGAACAGGAAATCGACGCCGTTATGCGCATAGCCCAGAAGGTTTGCGACGCCGCCCGAGAGGAATTGCAGCGCCGCGACGCCTGCCGGCACCTTCAGCACGAGCACCGCGATCGCGACTTGCAGCGCGAACGCCGCGCCGACGACGCGCAGCCGGATCGCGCGCCGATTGCTCGACAAAGCGAAGGCGATCAGCAGGATGACCGCAATTCCGGCGATGCCGATGAGAAGACGATTCATGTGGGTCGTTACTCGCGTTGAAACCGGCACGCGGCCCCCCGCGCAAGCGCGCCACCATACAGCGCCGCGCGGCGGGGGCTAGTGGCGGTTTGCTCTGCGCGCGAAACCGGCTAGCGTCGGCGCGATGAACACAGCTGCTTCTCCCGCGGTCGGCGGTATCCCGCGCTCGCTCTTCGCCTTCTCGATCTTCTACGGCGGGATGGTCTGCATCGCGGGCGTGCTCGGCAACAAGCAAGTCTCGCTCGGGCCGATTTCCGCGATCGGACCGGTCTTCGGCCTGGGGCCGCTCGCGGTCGAGGCCGGGATCTTCGCCTTCCTCTTGCTCGTGGTGACGTCGAGCGCGGTCGCCGAGCTGCATGGCGGTGCGGTCGCCAACCGGCTGGTGCGGATCGGCTTCGTTCCGCTGTTGGTGTCGATCCTGCTGTCGTGGATCGTCTGGATCCTGCCGCCGTCGCCCGCGATGCTGCCCGCCAATCGCGATGCGATTCAGCTCGTGCTCGGCGCGACGTGGCGGATCTGGGCGGGCGGGATCGTCGCCTATGGCGTGTCGCAGACGCTCAACGTGACGATCTTCGCGGCGCTGAAAGGCCGCGAGGGGAGCAGCTTGCTGTGGCTGCGCGCGGCGATTGCGAGCATGCTGAGCCAGGTCGTCGATACGTTGCTGTTCGTGACGATCGCGTTCTACGGCGAATTCCCGATCGGCCAGTTGCTCGCCGGGCAGATGCTGATCAAGGTGATCCTGTCGGCGCTGCTCGTGCCGCCGGCAATCTATCTCGCGGTGGCGATCGGGCGGCGGCTCGATCGCGGCTGATCCTTCATCCCGGCGCAGGCTGGAGTCTCGCCGAGGAAAGCGCTGCGCTATGAAATCCACCAGACCCCAGCTTTCGCTGGGGTGACGGATTGGCTATGGGCGCGCGTATGACCGATCATTCCCCCGCCCCCGAACTGCTCGCCAAGGCCGAGACTTTGGTCGAGGCGCTGCCGTACATGCAGCGCTACGCCGGCAAGACCTTCGTCGTGAAGTACGGCGGGCACGCGATGGGCGACCCCGAGCTCGCGCGAGATTTCGCCGAGGATGTGGTGTTGATGAAGGCGGTCGGGATCAATCCGGTCGTGGTGCACGGCGGCGGACCGCAGATCGGCGCGATGCTCAAGCGATTGGGGGTCGAATCACGCTTCGTCGATGGCTTGCGGGTGACCGATGCCGAGACCGCGCAGATCGCCGAAATGGTGCTGGCGGGGTCGATCAACAAAGAAATCGTCGGCTGGATCGGCCAGGCGGGCGGCCGCGCGGTCGGCATTTCGGGCAAGGACGCCAACCTCGTCGTGGCCGAAAAGGTCGGTGGGCGGCGCGAGCCCGATCCCAATTCGGGGATCGAGCGGCACGTCGACCTGGGCTTCGTCGGCGATCCGGTCGCGGTCAACCCGTCGATCCTGATCAACCTCGCGCGCGACGGCTTCATCCCGGTGGTGGCGCCGGTCGGGCTCGGCGCGGATGGCGCGACCTACAATATCAACGCCGACACGATGGCGGGCGCGATCGCCGCCGCACTCGGCGCCGAACGCCTTTTCATGCTCACCGACGTGGTCGGCGTGCTCGACAAGGCGGGTGCACTCGTCACCGATCTCGATCCCGCGGCCGTCGCGGCGCTGCGCGCCGACGGCACGATCAGCGGCGGGATGATCCCCAAGCTCGAGACCTGCGTCCATGCGGTCGAGGGCGGGGTCGATGCCGCGGTCATCCTCGACGGGCGCGTGCCGCATGCGATGCTGCTCGAAATCTTCACGAAGCGCGGCGCCGGGACCCTGGTTCGCCGCTGAGCGTTGCGCCTCGCGCGGTCTGCGTCGCTAGGGGTGTTCGCACCTGCGGTAGCGCGCTAGAACCGTGATGAACACCACCCGGAGACGCGCGTGATTACCATCATTCAGATCCTGCAGGTGTTGATCGACGCGGTCACGCTGATCGTCATCGTTCAGGTGATCCTGTCGCTGCTCGTGTCGTTCAACGTCATCAATACCTACAACGAAGTCGTGCGCTCGATTTATACCGGGCTCAACCGCGGGACCGAGCCGCTGTATCGCCCGTTCCGCCGGATCCTCCCTGATTTTGGATCGATCGACCTGGCACCGTTCGCGGTGCTGCTGACGCTGCGGATCCTGAGCATCATTCTCAACAATCTGGCTGCCCATATCCTGAGCGGCACGCCGCTCTAAGGCGAAAGGCGCTAGCATGACTGCCGCACTCATCGACGGAAAGGCGTTCGCCGCCGGCTTGCGCGAGCGCGTCGCACAGCGCGTCGCGCGCTTTGTCGAACAGGCCGGCCGCGCGCCGGGGCTCGCGGTCGTGCTCGTCGGTGACGACCCCGCTTCGGCGGTCTATGTCCGCTCGAAGGGCAAGGCGACCAAGGCGGCGGGCATGGCGGGCATCGAGCATCGCCTCCCCGCCGACGTGCCGCAGCAAGCGCTGCTCGATCTCGTCGATGCGCTCAACGCTGATCGCGCGATTGACGGGATCCTCGTCCAGCTGCCGCTGCCCTCGCATATCGATGAGCAAGCGGTGACGACGCGGATCGACCCCGACAAGGATGTCGACGGATTTCATCCGGTCAATGCCGGGCGGCTCGCGGTCGGGCTTCCCGGCTTCGTGCCGTGCACGCCGCTCGGCTGCCTGATGCTGCTCAAGGACCAGCTCGGGGATATGTCGGGGCTCGACGCGGTGGTGATCGGCCGCTCGAACATCGTCGGCAAGCCGATGGCGCAATTGCTGATCGCCGAGAGCTGCACCGTCACCGTCGCGCATTCGCGCACGCGCGATTTGCCAAGCGTGGTCAAGCGCGCCGACATCGTCGTCGCGGCGGTCGGGCGACCGCAGATGGTCAAGGCCGAGTGGCTCAAGCCCGGCGCGACGGTGATCGACGTCGGCATCAACCGCACACCCGAGGGACTGGTCGGCGACGTCGATTTCGCGGGTGCGCTCGACGTGGCGGGGGCGGTGACGCCCGTACCCGGCGGCGTCGGCCCGATGACGATCGCGGTGCTGCTGCGCAATACGCTGATCTCCGCCGAACGGCGCGAAAACGTCGTCGGTGAGGGCGCGCTTTGATCGAACTCTATATCTCGTCGCTCATCACCTTCTTCGTGGTGATCGACCCGCCCGGCTGCGCGCCGATCTATGCCGGGCTGTCGTCGGGCGCCTCTCCTGCCAATCGCCGGGCGATGGCGATCCGCGCGGTGCTCGTCGCCGCCGCGATCCTGTTCGCCTTTGCCGCGTTCGGCGAAGTGCTGCTCAAGTCGCTCGGCATCAGCCTCGATTCGTTTCGCATCGCCGGCGGGATCATGCTGTTCCTCATCGCGCTCGAGATGGTGTTCGAAAAGCGCACCGAGCGGCGTGAGGACCGCGCTGCCAAGGTCGCCGCGACGCCCGAAGTCGAAGATGTCTCGATCTTCCCGATGGCGATGCCGATGATCGCGGGGCCGGGGTCGATCGCGTCGGTGATGCTGCTGATGAGCCGCAACCACGGGCTCGAGCCGATCGCCGTCGTGCTCGCCGCGCTCGCCACGATACTCGCGTTGACGCTCGCCGCCTTGCTGGCGGCGGGGCCGATCATGCGCGTGCTCGGGGCGAAGATCGAAGCGGTGATCACGCGGCTGCTCGGCGTGCTGCTCGCAGCGCTTGCGGTGCAGTTCGTGATCGACGGGGTGAAGCAAAGCCTCGGCTGATGAACGACAAGCCCCTCCCCTTCAGGGGAGGGGTTGGGGGTGGGGAAGTGTCTCGCAGAGACCTAGCCCAAGCGGATACGTCCCCACCCCAACCCCTCCCCTAAAGGGGAGGGGCTTTAAGGTCGCTCAGTCCTTGATCCGCCACAGCCGCAGCGGCGACTTGGCCGGCATCGGCAGTTCCTCGAGCCAGTCGAACGTCTTGCGATGCGCGAGCTGGTCATAGAAGCCGCCGGGCGCGCGCACGCGGTAGATCGTCGATTCGGCCATGTTGGGGCAGACCAGCAGCAGCGTCGCACCGTGGCGCTTGGCGATAGGGCGGAAATTCTCCGGGCTGCCCGAGAAGGCGTGCTGGACGTCGAGAATCGCGGCACCATTGCGGTGATACGGGCCCGCGACCGCATCGTGATGCGTGATCGTGATGATCCGCGGCCCCAGATCGACGAAGCTGAACACCGTCTGCGCGGGATAGCGATCGAGCGGGCGCAATGCGGTCATCGTCGGGCATTGGCCGCTCGCGCGGTCGATGATCTGGACGCGCTTGCTCGGTCGGTCGATCGGCAGGAAGCGGATCGCGAGCCCGGCGAACAGCCCCGAGCCGATCACCACGACCGCCGCCACGGTGCCGAGCACGCGCACCAGCGCCGAGCGATTGCCGAGGAGGCTAGGGACGAGCAGCCAGCCGAGCGCGACCGCGCCGGGGACCGAGAGCATTTGCGCCGCGGGCCCCGCGCGCGCCTGCCACAGCAGCAGCAATGCCGCACCGGTTACGAACAGCAATACCGTTGCCCAGGCACCGCGCAGCTCGGTCCCGCGCGCGCGCCACGTCGCGACCGCCGCGCCGATCACCCCGACGATCGGCATCGCTGCTACAGGAAAGGCGACGCGGAACGGATGGCTGTAGATCGGCTTGGCTTCGCGGATCATGTTGAGCCAGTTCTTCTGCAGCTCGGGCGAGGCTTGTTCGGGGCGGCCGAGGCATTGCGGGAAGACGAGCGCGAAGCCGACGACGATGATCGCCCCCGCCGCGATCGCTAGGCCAAGCCGCACCCAGCGGTTCGCCGGATTCGCCCAGCCCAGCGCGAACAGCAGCGCGCCCGCCATCACCATCACGCTCAACCAGACCGGCGTCAGCGCGTCGCAGCGCAGCACCGCATCGGCATAGGAGGCGAACAGCGCATAGCCGAGCCCGCTGCCAGCGCCGAGGCACAGTGCGTAGATCGCCAGCCGCGGCGCTTCGCTACGGTCCCAGATCCAGCGCAGCGTCAGGATCGACCCGGCCAGCGCGGCATAGGGCAGCATCTCGAGCCCGATCGTCAGCGACACCGCGCTCGCCACGCCGACGATCGCGCCACCGCGCGCGCCCTTGGGGTCGGACAGACCGGCGACCGCGAGGCTCAGCATCGCGAGCTGCCAGCCGTGATGGTCGATCCGCTCGGGCATATACATCATCATCGTCGCCGAGCAGCACAGCAGCAGCACGATGCCGAGCGGCCAGGCATAGACGCTGACCAGGCGCCGCACCGTCGCGCCGATGCCGAGCATCACGATGCCGAGCGGCAGCAACGGCGCGATGCCGCAGGCGAGCATCTCGGCCTCGCGCGGCCCCACGAACGGGCGCAGCAGCACGATCAGCCCGGCGAGCGGCAGATCGACCAGCCGACTCCAATGCATGTCGAAGCCGAGCGGCGGATTGAGCCGGTACTGGCGCAGATCGTACCAGCCCTGCCCGCCGAGCCAGGCGCGGACTTGCATCAGCCGCATATTGTCGTCGGTGTCGCCGAGTTGGAGGTAGTGAATCCCGGTCCAGCGTTGCGCGATATAATAGATCGCGATGCCGACCCATGCGATCAGGCTGAGGCGGACCCAATCCCGATCGAGCGTCCGCGCCACTGTACCGTCAACCATGTAAAACGCTTTCCTCGGGTCTCTCCGCCCTCTAGTGGCGCTATCGTAAAGGGCAAGCCAACGTGACAGCGATCCAGCGACAGATTGAGAGCCTGCGAGAGAACCCGCTCGTCGGGCAGCTCGTGCGCTTCGGGATCGCCGGTGTGATCACCACGGCCATCTACGCCGCGGTCTATCTCCCGCTGACGCACTTCGTGTTCGAGCAGCGCCACGCGGTCTATGCCGTGCCCTTCGCCTTTCTGGTGGCGGTGACGGTGGGGTTCTTCCTGCACAGCCGGTGGAGCTTCAAGGGGCACGGGTCGCGCGATCCCGGTCGGATGCAGCACGTCAAGTTCGTCTGCGTGCAGGCTTCGGGCGTTCTGTTGAACGCGCTGATCACCTGGATCGGCACCGCCAAGCTGGGGTATCCGGCATGGGTGCCGTTGCTGCCCGCGGTCGCTTGCGCCACCGTCTTCACCTTTTTCCTCAATCGCCAATTGGTGTTCAAATAAATGGACCGCATCGTTTACGACCGCATGGCGGCGCATGATTCCACGCACTGGTGGTATCGCGCGCGGCGCGACATCCTCGCCGACTATCTCGTGCGCGAGGGTGGTTTGCCCGAGGATGCGCGGATCCTCGAGATCGGCTGCGGCACCGGGCACAATCTGCCGATGCTCGCGCAGTTCGGGCGGGTAGAGGCGATCGAGATCGATCCCGCCGCGCGCGCGATCGCGAGCGCGCGGCTCGGCGCGCCGGTGAGCGCGGCGCCGCTCCCCGAACTGCCGGGGATCGAGCGC
This sequence comes from Sphingomonas sp. AAP5, assembly GCF_004354345.1. Lineage (NCBI taxonomy): Bacteria > Pseudomonadati > Pseudomonadota > Alphaproteobacteria > Sphingomonadales > Sphingomonadaceae > Sphingomonas > Sphingomonas sp. AAP5. The sequence goes on from NZ_CP037913.1 coordinate 3,485,878, forward strand.
GGCGCGTACGATCTGATCGCGGTGCTCGATGTGGTCGAGCATATCGCGGACGATGTCGCGGCGCTGAAGGCGATGGGCGAATGCCTCAAGCCCGGCGGCAAGATCCTGATCGCGGTGCCAGCGCATCAGTGGATGTGGAGCGCGCACGACGTCGTCAACCACCATCACCGCCGCTATTCGAAGGCGACGCTCGCCGCGGCGATCGGGAAGGCCGGGCTCAAGCACAATGGGCTGCGCTGGTTCAACTCGCTGCTCTTTCCGCTCGCCGCCGCATCGCGGATCGCCGGGCGGCTGCGCGGCAAGGACGACAGCGACGATTCGCCGCCGCACCCCGCGCTTAATGCGATATTCGAGCGGATCTTCCGGCTCGAGCGGCATCTCGTCGGGCGCGTGCCGCTGTCGCCGGGGGTTTCGATCCTGACCTTGGCGTCGCCAAAGTAGGGCTGACGCTAGATTTCCGTTCGTGCTGCGCTCGTCGAAGCACTGCTCGCAGCAGCATGCGCGGTCACCTGCGGAGCGGCGTGCGCTTCGACAGGCTCAGGGCGACCGGGCAAGGGCTCGACTTCCGCGCGATACCCCAGCGTCGCATGACCCTGGATCGGCCCCACCACATCGGCGACCAGATAGAGCGGCCGCCGCTTCGATTCGACATAGAGCCGGCCGAGATATTCGCCGATCATCCCGAGAACGAACATCTGGAACGCGCCGAGCAGCACGACGACCAGCATCGTCGAAGTCCAGCCCGCGACCGCGCTGCCGCTGAAGAAGCCGATCGCGATATAGAGGAACAGCAGCAGCGACGCCGCCGTCAGCGCGAGCCCCAGGTGGCTCGCGAAACGCAACGGCGCGGTCGAGAAGCCGGTGACCGCGTCGAGCGCCAGCCGGATCATCTTGGCGAGCGGGTAATGCGTCTCGCCGGCATGGCGTTCGGCACGGTCGTACGGGAAGGGGACCTGGCGGAAGCCGACCCACGCGACCATCCCGCGGATAAAGCGCGCTTGCTCGGGCATCGCCAGGAACGCGTCGAGCGCGCGGCGGCTCATCAGCCGGAAATCGCCGGTGTCGAGCGGGATTGCGGTGTCGGTGACCCGGTCGAGCAGGCGGTAGAAGATCGCCGCGGTGAGCTTCTTGAACGCGGTCTCGCCCTCGCGCGTGCGGCGCACGGCATAGACGACATCGGCTTGCTGCGCCGCCATCGCCGCGCGCATGTCGCTGAGCAATTCGGGCGGATCCTGCAGGTCGGCATCGATGATCAGGATCTGCGCGCCCGAGCACAGATCGAGCCCGGCGGTCAGCGCCAATTGATGGCCGTGGTTGCGCGACAGGTTGATCACCACGAGCCGCGGATCGGCGGCGGCGAGGCGCTGCATCACCGGCCAGCTCTCGTCGCGCGACCCGTCGTTGATCAGCACGATCTCGTAATCCGTGCCGACTGCAGCGTGCGCAGCGGCCGAGACGCGTGCGTGCAACACGTCGAGGCATGCCGCTTCGTTATAGCAGGGAATGACGATGGAGAGCGCGGGGCGGATCATGCGGCAGGTTTAGCGCCGCTTTGCCGCTACGTCATCGCCTATCCGCATCACGCGCCACGCGCCGGCGTCACACCTGAGCCCGCGCGCGCTCCTCGGCGAGCCGCTCGAGAATGACCAGCGGCACCGCGCCGTTGCGCAGAATTTCATGGAATTGCCGCACGTCGAACTTCGCGCCGAGGATCGTCTTGGCCTTGGCGCGCGCGCGCAGCCAGCTGACATGGCCGATCTTATAGCTGCACGCCTGTCCCGGCATGGTGCAATAGCGGTTGATCTCGCTCGTCGCGCGCGGGGGCGGGAAGCCGGTGATCTCGACCATATAGGCGATCGCCTTTTCGCGGCTCCAGCGCTTGGCGTGCATGCCGGTGTCGACGACGAGCCGGCACGCGCGGAACAGCAGCGACTGGTAATAGCCAATCCGCGCGAGCGGATCCTGGTCGTACACGCCGCTCTCGTCGGCGAGTTGCTCGGCATACAGTGCCCAGCCCTCGGTATAGGCGTTGAAAAAGCTCGTCTTGCGGATCAGCGGCCCTGCGGCGCCTTGCGCGATGCTGATCTGGAGGTGGTGGCCGGGGACGCCCTCGTGATGCGTCAGCGTCGGCAGCCCGTATTTCGGCCAATCGGTGATGTGCTTGAGGTTGATCCAATAGATCGCCGGGCGCGAGCCATCGAGCGCGGCGCGGTAATAATAGCCGTTCGATGCGCCGTCCTGGATCTCGACCGGCACGCTGCGGATCTCGAGCGGGGCGTCGGGCGGGTTGATGAACAGCGTCGGCAGGCGCGCCTGCATCGTCCGCACCTGGCCGTTGAGGCTTGCGAGCAACGCGGCGCGGCCTTCGGGCGTGTCGGGAAAGAGCTGTGACGGCGTGGTGTTGAGCGTGTCGAGCCGGGCGCTCACGCTGCCGGTGGTCAGCCCTTGCGCCTTGAGCAGCGAATCGAGTTTGGCGCCGATTTCGGCGACTTGGTCGAGCCCCATCTGATGGACTTGATCGGGCGTGAAATCGGTCGTCGTGGCGCTTGCCAGTGCGGCGGCATAGAGCGCGTCGCCATTGGGGACCGACCACAGCCCGACATCGGTCCGCGCGGTGCGGCGCAGTCGCGTGACGAGTGCGATCTGCCGGTCGAGCGCCGGATAGATGGCATCGGCAACGATTTTGGTCGCGCGGCTGGCGTAATCGCCGGGCAACTTGGCGGCCGTCGTGCGGCGCGTGAGCGAAGTGACGAGGCCGCTCTCGGCGGGGGCGGGCTTGCGCAACGCGGCCATCTGCCCGAGCGCGAGATCGAGCGCGAAGGCGGGGGCGAGCAAGCCACGCTTGGCCGCTTCCGCCTGCACGGCATTCTCGGCATCGAGCACGCGCGCGAAATCGGCGAGGCGGTCGAGATAGGCTTCGGCATCGGCGGCATTCGCGACGACATGGCGCGAATTGAGGAAGTCCGGGACCCCGAAATAGGCGCCTTGCTGCTGCGTGATCGCATAGGGGCGCTGCGGCGAGCCGACGCCGAAGCGCGCGGGGCCGACTTCGCGCTGGCGCAGCGAATAGAGCACGACTTCGCGGTCGAGCTTGCTCGCCGGGGAGAGCGTCGCGGGATCGATCGCGTCGAGCGCAGCGATCGCGCGCCGCGTGCGCGCCAGGCCCCGCGCGCGATTGGCGAGCGAGGGGTCATCGAGCCGGTGCTTCAGCGCAGCATTGGCGCCCTTGTCGAGCCCGAGCTGCGTCGCGCTTTCGGGGCTTTCCTGCAGCCCTTCGGCAAAGATCCGGTCGAACAGCGCCGCGAGCGCAGCATCGCCCGGCGCGGCCGCGATCGCGGCGCGGGCAGCAGCGGCGGGAAGAAGGGCGAGCGCGCCGAACACGCTCGTCGAACACAGAAAATCACGCCGGTCCATCATCATCCCTTTGTCTGCCCGCGGCGCAGCCTAACGGCTCGCCCTTGGCGCGCAAGGGTGTCGGTCCGGCGGCGGCGTACTAGACGCGCGTCACCGCGTTAACCGCGTCGGCGGCGCGCAGCGCGGCGATGACGTGCATCAAATGCTGGACGTCGTGGACCTCGACATCGATCGTATTGGTGTGGAAGCCGGTATCGCGGTTATCGAGCCGCAGATTGACGATGTTGGCCTTTTGCGCGCCGATGATCGTCGCGATCGTGCCGAGCGCGCCGGGCTCGTTCTTGACCTCGACCGAGATCCGCCCGGTCGCGCCCTCGGTCTTGTCGCCCCAGGAGAGGTCGACCCAATCGGTATCGTCGGCGGCACCGAGGATCGGGCAATCGATCGTATGAACTTCGATCCCGGCGTCGGGGCGGCGCAGCCCGACGATCCGGTCGCCGGGGACGGGATGGCAGCATTCGGCGAGATCGAACGCGACGCCCGCGGTCAGCCCACGAATCGAGATCGCGCTCGACTGCGGCGGCAAATCACGCATTGCGTCGACGCCGGCCGAGCCTGGCATCAACGCTTCCATCACCGCGGCGTCGGGAATCCGGCGGCGCGCGATCGCCTCGAGCAAGGCGGCTTCGTCGGACACCTTGAGACGCTGCATCGCCATCGCCTGCGCATTGCCGGCGAGCGGGGCGGGGAGACGCGAGACGAGCTCGTCGTACATTTTCCTCCCGAGCGCCTGCGTTTCGATCCGCTCCTTGTGGCGCAGATGCCGCCGGATCGCGGCGCGCGCCTTGCCGGTGATCGCGAAGTTAAGCCAGCCGGGCTGCGGCTCCTGCGCCTTGGACCGCAGGATCTGCACCTGATCGCCATTGTCGATCACGGTGCGCAAGGGGACCACGCGCCCGTTGATCTTCGCGCCGACCGCCTGATCGCCGAGATCGGTGTGGACGGCATAGGCGAAATCGATCGGCGAGGCGCCCTTGGGCAGCTGATGCAGCTCACCCTTGGGGGTGAAGGCGAAGATGCGATCCTGGTACATCGCCATCTTGGTATGCTCGAGCAGCTCTTCGGGGCTCTCGGCATTGTCGAGGATCTCGACCAGATCGCGGATCCAGCTGACTTGTGAGTCGGGCCGGACCTTGTCCTGCTTGTACGCCCAGTGCGCGGCGAGCCCGAGTTCGGCCTCTTCGTGCATGGCGCGCGTGCGGATCTGGATCTCGACGCGCGTATTGTCGGCATGGATCACCGTCGTGTGCAGCGAGCGATAGCCGTTGCGCTTGGGGGTCGAGATGTAATCCTTGAAACGCCCCGGCACCATCGGCCAGCGGCGGTGGATCACGCCGAGTGCGGTGTAGCACGCCTCTTCATCGGGCACGATCACGCGGAACGCCATGATGTCGCTGAGCTGCTCGAAGCTGATGTGCCGCTCGGCCATCTTCTTCCAGATCGAATAGGGGTGCTTTTCGCGCCCCGATACGTCGCCTTCGATTCCCTGGCGGCTGAGCAGCAGCTTGAGCCCCGACCCGATCTTGGCGATGCGGTCCCCGCCGCCGTCCTTGAGCTGGGCGAGGCGCTTGGTGATCGATTCGAACGCCTCGGGCTCGAGCTGCGCGAAGGCGAGCGTCTGCATCTCCTTCATGAACTCGTACATGCCGATCCGCTCGGCGAGCGGCGCGTAGATGTCCATCGTCTCGCGCGCGATGCGTTTGCGCTTGTCGGGATTCTTGATGAAATGCAGCGTGCGCATGTTGTGCAGCCGGTCGGCAAGCTTGACCAGCAGCACGCGGATATCGTCCGACATGGCGAGCAGGAATTTGCGGAGGTTTTCCGCGGCGCGCTCGTTCTCGGTCTGCGCTTCGATCTTCGACAGCTTGGTGACGCCATCGACCAGCCGCGCGACGCTCGCGCCGAAGAGACGGGTTATTTCCTCGGGGGTGGCGACGGTGTCCTCGATCGTGTCGTGGAGGATCGCGGTCGCAATCGTCTCGTCGTCGAGATGGAGGTCGGTGAGGATGCCAGCGACTTCGATCGGATGGCTGAAATAGGGATCGCCATTCGCGCGCTTCTGCGATCCGTGCGCCTGCATCGAAAAGACATAGGCGCGGTTGAGCAGCGCCTCATTGGCCGAGGGATCGTACTCCAGGACACGATCGACGAGTTCATACTGACGCAACATCTCAAACCAAGATGGCGTCACGAAGTGTTGCTTTGCAACATGTTTGCGCGAATCGCAGAAAAAAGCCCCTCTCGCACGCTTGCGAAAGGGGCTTCGATCGGTTTGCTGCCACGCTTATTTGGCGCGGGCGTTGCACTTGGCGAGCGCGTCGGCATCGAGCGGCTGGCCGGCAATCGCGAAGGCCGAGAGCTTGCCGGCACGCTGCGCGATCATTTCGCACACGATGCCTTCGCGCTGCGGACCCTTGTTCGCGGTGAAGGCGGTGTCGTTCCACTTCCACACGGTGCCGTTGGTGATCAGCATCGTCTTGGCGGGCGCAGCGACCGGGGTCGCGGCATAATACGGCGCAGCGTCGGCAGCATGCGCGACGGTCGGTACGAAGGGGAGCGTCGCCACGAACGCGGCGACGGCAAGCGGAAGCGAACGGATCATGGGGAGACTCCTTGCCTTGTCAGTTTCGATCCGCTACCTAAATGCTGCAGTTGCGAGTTGCAAGTCAAAACGTAGTTTTGCTTCCCCCTTTACCTATAAATGCGTTAGGGTTTCCGATTATGGATGCAAAGTTGCGCGAGCCCTTGCGGGATTTGGTGGAATGCAGCCTCCCCGCGGCGCTCGAAGCGATGGGCGAGCGCTGGAGCTTCATGATCCTGCGCGCCGCGTTCAACGGCCTGCACCATTTCGAGGAATTCCAGTCCGAGCTCGGGATTGCGCGCAACATCCTTGCCAATCGGCTGGGGCGGTTGGTCGAGCATGGCATTCTCACGCGCACCGCGGTCGCCGCCGACCGGCGCAAGATCCAGTACGAGCTGACGGAGAAGGGCGCTGCGCTGTTGCCGACGATGCTCGCGCTGCGGCAATGGGGCGAGCGCTGGGAGACGGGCTTTCGCGCCAGCCCGGTGCTGGTCGACAAGCGCGACATGCGCCCGATCGCCCCGATCGACGTGCGCGCGTGGGACGGCCGCGTGCTGACCAAGCACGAATTGCTCTGGGCACTGCCCGAGGATGTTGATTATGGTGAGAACGGATTACGCGCAGCGGAGTGAAAATCCGCGCGCGACGGTAAAGGGGAGGCTGGCTTGACTGTAGATTCTTCCACGTTTCTTGCGTAACCTCGCCCGCGTGCCGAGCCTCCACATCCTCGCCAATCCGGCCCGTTTTCTGAAGCTTGCGCGTCCGCTCACGCCCGTCTTGTTCTGGCTCGGCGTCGGGCTCATCGGCATCGGCGTCTGGGGTGGCCTCACGCAAACCCCGCCCGACTATCTGCAGGGCGAGACCGTCCGCATCCTCTATATCCATGTGCCGACCGCTTGGCTCGGCATGGGCGGGTGGAGCGGGATCGCGATCTCGTCGCTGGTGTTCCTCGTCTGGCGGCATCCGCTCGCGATGATCGCCGCACGCGCGATCGCGTTGCCGGGGGCGGTGTTCGCCGGGCTGTGCCTTGCGACGGGGTCGATCTGGGGGCGGCCGACCTGGGGGACGTGGTGGCAGTGGGACGGGCGGTTGACCTCGATGCTGTTGCTGTTCTTCGTCTATCTCGGCTTCATGGCGCTGGTCCGGGCCGATGACGATCGCGGCGGCGATGGGCGGATCCCGGCGCTCTACGGGATCGCCGGATCGGTATTGCTGCCGATCATCCGCTATTCGGTGGTATGGTGGAATACGCTCCACCAGGGGCAGAGTATCGGCCTCACCAAATCGACGATCGATTCGTCGATCCTGTGGCCGCTATGGTTCACGCTCGGTGGCTTCACCTTTTTCTTCGCAGGGATCGTGCTGATGCGGATGCGCACGATCCTCGCGCGCACCAAAGCCGAGGCGCGGCTGCGGCGGATGGCCAATGTCGTCGAGGTGACTGCATGAATCCCTGGCCGTTTGTGACGGCGGCGTATGCGTTGACCGGGGTCGTCTCGGTTGGGCTCGCCGTGTGGAGCTTTCTCGCGATGCGCGGCTGCGAAAAGAAATGAAAGCCAAGCATCAACGCCTCACGCTTGTCCTGCTTGCGGTCGGTGCGGTCGGCGGGGCGAGTTTGCTCGCGCTCTCCGCGCTCAAGGACCAGGCGGCGTTCTTCTACGCGCCGGGCGACGTCAAGAAGGACGGCCTGCCGATCGGGCGTGCGGTGCGGCTTGGCGGAATGGTCGCCGATCATTCGATCCAGCGGCTCGCCGATGGCGTTTCGATGCGCTTCGTCGTGACCGATGGCTTCGCGACGGTGCCGGTCGCCTATAAGGGCATCGCGCCCGACCTGTTCCGCGAGAAATCGGGCGTCGTCGCCGAAGGATCGTTCAACCCCGACGGCAGCTTCACCGCGACCAATCTGCTCGCCAAGCACGACGAGAAATACATGCCCCCCGAAATCGCCGGCAAGATGCACGAGACGAAGACGTTGCAGCAATGAGGGCGCGCCGTTCGTCACGCCATGCTTCGTCACCCCGGGCGCGCCCCGGGGTCCACCGCGCCGCAAACGCGGCGCTCGTTGCAGGGTGGACCGCGGGAGGAGCCCGGGGTGACGGCGGGGGGACGGTCCTTTGATCGCCGAGGCCGGCCTTGCCGCTCTGTGGTTCGCCGCTGCGCTCGCGCTGTTGCAGCTCGTGCTGGCGGGAATGGGGGTCTGGCGCCCCACCCCCCTTAGCGCTGAGGCGACAGGCTCGGCGCGAACCGACGCGGAAACCACGCTCACCGCCGACATCATCGCCGCGGTCCGACCGGTCGCGGTGGTGCAGGGCGTGCTCGCCCTGTTCGCGATGCTGCTGCTCATCACCGTGTTCGTGCGCAGCGACATGTCGGTGCTGCTCGTCGCCGAGAACAGCCATTCCGACAAGCCGATGCTCTACAAGATCGCGGGCGCGTGGGGGAACCATGAAGGCTCGATGCTGCTGTGGGTGACGATCCTCGGCATCGCCGGCGCGGCGGTCGCGCTGTTGGAGCGCAGCCTCGCGACCCGCACGCTGATCGCGACACTCGGCGCGCAGGCGGCGATCGCGCTCGGCTTCTACGCCTTCCTGCTCTTCTCCTCGAACCCGTTCGCGCGGCTCGACCCGGCGCCGGCCGACGGCAACGGGCTCAACCCGCTGTTGCAGGACCCCGGCTTGGCGTTCCATCCGCCGACGCTCTACATCGGCTATGTCGGCATCTCGATCGCTTTCTCCTTCGCGGTCGGCGCGATGATCACGCGCGATGTCGGCCCGGCGTTTGCGCGCGCGATGCGGCCGTGGGTGCTCGGCGCGTGGATCTTCCTGACGCTCGGCATTACCGCGGGATCGTATTGGGCCTATTACGAGCTCGGCTGGGGCGGCTGGTGGTTCTGGGATCCGGTCGAGAATGCCTCGCTGATGCCGTGGCTCGCGGCGACCGCCTTGCTGCATTCGGTCAGTGTGCTGGCGACGCGCGACGGCTTGCGCGCGTGGACGCTGATGCTCGCCGTCGTCGCTTTCTCGATGTCGATGATCGGCACCTTCCTGGTGCGCTCCGGCATCCTCACCAGCGTCCACGCTTTCGCGGTCGATCCGACGCGCGGGTCGTTCATCCTTGCGCTGCTCGCGATCTATATCGGCGGCGCGCTGCTGTTGTTCGCGCTCCGCGTCGGGACGGTGAAGCAAGGCAACACCTTCGACGCGGTCAGCCGCGAGGGCGCGCTGATCGTCAACAATCTGCTGCTCTCGGTGATCCTCGCGCTCGTCCTGCTGTTCACGCTCTATCCGATCGTCGCGGCGGGCTTCGGGACGCAATTGTCGATCGGCAAGCCGTTCTTCGACAAGTTCATCGGTCCGATCGCGCTGGCGCTCGGCGTGGTGATGGCGATTGGGCCGATGGTGCGGTGGCGGCGCGACGATCCGGGCGTGGTGCTCGGGCGGATGATCGCACCCGTCGCGGTGACGGGCTTCGCGCTCGTTGCGTTGGTCGCGCTCGGCGGCGGGATCGCGTGGCTGCCGCTGTTCGGACTGGCGCTCGCGATCGGGCTCGCGGTGGCGAGCGTGCTGCCGCTGTGGGGGCGCAACCTGCGCCGCACGCCGCTCTTCACCTACGGCATGGTCGTCGCGCATCTCGGGATCGCGGTGAGCCTGGCGGGGATGGCGTGCGACGCCGCCTTCACGCAGGAGACGCTCGTCGCGGTGCGCGTCGGCGAGCCGTATCGCGCCGGGCCGTTCAGCGTGACGCTCGACGGGATCAAGCCCGTGGTGGGCCCCAATTGGTCGGCGCTCGAAGCGCGGCTGAGCGCGCGGCGTGGGGCCGATGGCGCGGTCTTCTATCTCCGCCCGCAATCGCGCTTCTTCGCCAATCCGGTGACGGTGACGAGCGAGTCGGCGATCGCGACGCGCTGGGACGGGCAACTCTACACCGTGCTCGGTGAGCCCGACGGCACCGGGCGGTGGCAGCTGCGGCTGTGGTGGAAGCCGTTCGTGACGCTGATCTGGTTCGGCGGCGCGCTCGTCGCGATCGGCGGGGCGCTGTCGCTGCTCGGGCGCTTGCGCCGCGAACGCCGCGTGCGGGTGCGCGAGGCGTACGCATGAAGCGCTGGCTGATCTGGGTGCCGTTCGCCGTCGCGCTGGGCTTGCTCGCGCTGGTCGGCTGGGGACTCTACAAGCCTGCGGACCGCACCGTCCGCTCGGCGCTGGTCGGCGAACGCTTGCCGCAATTCGCGCTCCCGCCGATCGTCCCGGGCAAGCCGGGGCTCGCCACCGCAGCGTTTGCGACGGGCAAGCCGCGCTTGCTCAACGTCTTTGCCAGCTGGTGCATCCCGTGCATCGCCGAGGCGCCGCAATTGCTCAAGCTCAAGCAAGCCGGGGTCGAGATCGACGCCGTCGCGATCCGCGATACGCCCGCCGCGATTGCCGAGTTCCTCGCGCGCAATGGCGATCCTTACGCCGCGATCGGTGACGACAAGACGAGTTCGGTCCAGCTCGCGCTCGGATCGTCGGGGGTGCCCGAAACCTTCGTGATCGGCGGCGACGGGCGAATCGTACTCCAGCATGTCGGCGACATCCGCGCCGAGGAGGTGCCGGGGCTGATCGCGGCGGTGAGGAACGCGCGGTGAAGCGGCTGCTGCTCCTGCTGTTGATGCTGGTTGCGGCACCGGCGTTTGCCGACAGCAACCTTCCCCCCGCGCCGCTCGCCAATGTCCAGCTCAAGGATCCGGCCAAGGAAGCGCAGGCGCAGACGTTGATGCTGACGCTGCGCTGCGTCGTCTGCCAGGGCCAGTCGATCGCCGACAGCAATGCCGAGATGGCGGGCGACATGCGCGCGCTGGTCCGCACGCGGATCGCCGCGGGGCAGAGCCCGGAGGCGATCCGGGCGTGGCTGATCGCGCGCTATGGCGACTATGTCAGCTACGATCCGCCGCTCAGCGCGGTGACCGCTCCCTTGTGGATCGCGCCGTTGATCTTGCTGGCGCTCGGCGTCTGGTTCGCCCGTGCGAGTTTCAAGCGGCGGGCGAAACGATGAACCTGCTCATGCTCGCCCTGGTCGGGATCGCTGCGGCGGGGTTGCTGTGGGGATTGGGCGTCGGGCGCCGCTTGTGGAGCTTTGCCGGCGCGGCGCTGATGCTCGGCGCGGCGGGCTTTGCGGTGCAGGCGGCGCGGCACGTCCCGGGCAAGCCGATCGCCGCCGACGTCACGCCGATCGCGGTCGATCCCGGGATGGTCGCGTTTCGCGAGGCGGTGTTCGCGCCGTCGCGCGAGGACAGTCTCGCGCTTGCCAGCGCCGATGCGCGGCTGGCGGCGGGCGACGCGCATGCTGCCGCCGATGGCTTGCGCCGCGAGATCGCGCTGCGCCCCGGCGACGCTGCGCTGTGGACCGGGCTCGGCTATGTCCTCGCGCTGCACGACACTGCGGTCTCGCCTGCGGCGAAGTTCGCCTTCCGCCGCGCGGTTGCGCTTGCGCCGCGCAGCCCGGGGCCGGCGTTCTTCCTCGGCATGGCGTATGTCGATGCCGGTGAGGTCGCACAGGCACGGCCGGCCTGGGCGTTCGCGCTGAGCGTGACACCGCCGAACGCGCCGTATCGCGACGACATCGTCCAGCGGCTCGCCGCGCTCGATCAGTTCGACAAGATGGCGGCCGCACAGCGCGCGGCAGCGCGTTAACGCACCACCAGCCGCGTATAGAGGTGCCAGGTGGCGTAGCCGAGCCACGGCAACACCACCGCCAGCCCGATCGCCGCCGGGATCATGCCGAGCGCGAGCAGCCCCGCGACGCGCACGCCCCAGCCGAGCACTTCGCGCGGATTCTCGCGCACCGCGGCGAGCGACGTGCGCACCGCCGTCACAGCATCGACGGGTTGATCGACGACCATCGGGAACGCGACGACCGCAACGACGAGCGTCGCCAGCGCAAACGCCCCGCCGGCGAGATTGCCGAGCACGATCAGCTGCCAGCCCTCCGCCGTGGTGAACAGCCGCGCGATCACGTCGCCGGGCTGCATCGGCCCGACCGTGCCGAAGGTCGCTTGATAGATCGCATAGGCGACGCCGAGCCATGCCACGAACAGCAAAGCGATCCCGCCGGTCAGCAGTGCGAGCGGCCAGCGGCTGCGCCCGTTGAGCGGATCGAGGAAGTGCCACCAGCTTGAGTCGCGGCCTTCCTCGCGGCGCCGCGCCAGTTCGTAGAAGCCCGATGCCACGGCCGGCCCGGCGATCGAGAGCCCTGCGACGAGCGGAAAGAGCAAGGGCAGTAGCGGCGCATTGAAGGCGAGCGCGACCGCCACGAAGCAGATGACGGGATAGAGCAGCCCGAGAAAGATCAGATCGCCGCGCTTTTCGGTAAAGTCCTTCCACCCCTCCGCCAGCGCCCAGGTCAAGTCGGCTGTCTCGATTCGTCGGATCTCGGGCAGATCGGCGGCGCGTGCGGGCAGGGCGGTTGCGTGTAGCGTGGCGGTCATCGGTTGGTCCTCGTCCTAAGCGTACTTTCCTTTGTCTTGGAGTGGGGACTGTACGCCCTTTGGCGAGCGCCGACAATATTAACGCGAAAGCCTCAGCCGAACGGCCCGTTGAGCTGCACGATCTTGCGGTTGAGCACCGCGGCAAAACTCACCCACAGGAAATAGGGCACGATCAGCGCCGCAGCGAAATGCGAGATCGGCCACAGCCCGACGAGCAAGGCGACGAGCGAGCCCCACAGGAAGACGACTTCGACCAGCGCCCAATCGGGCCGCCGCACCGCGAAGAAAAGCGGGCTCCACGCGAAATGGCACGCCGCGTTGACCGCAAACAGGATGACGACCGACTGACGCGCCGCCGCATCGGGCGCAGCTTGCCACGCGATCGCGGCGGACCAGGCGGCGAGGCCAAGCAGAATCGTCCAGGCGGGGCCGAACGCCCAGCCGGGCGGCTGCCACCAGGGTTTACGCAGCGCCTTGTACCACGACCCGATCGGCGTCGCGAGGCCACCCGCCACGAGCAACACCGCAGCGCATCCGCCCGAGACGATCAGCGGGCTCATGCGGCGTTTCCGATCACTTTTCGACGACTGTCCACTTGCCGAGTGTCAAGCGCGTGGTACACATGAGCGATGGGCATGGCATTTCCCTTTTCGGCGATCGTCGGCCAGGACGAGATGAAACTGGCACTGCTGTTGGCCGCAATCGACGCGCGGATCGGCGGCGTGATGGTATTCGGCGATCGCGGCACCGGCAAGTCGACCGCGGTGCGCGCGCTTGCCGCCTTGCTTCCCCCAATGCCTGCCGCCCTTGCCGGGTTCCATCCCGAGGGTGCGCCACCGCCCGATCGCAAGGCGACGGTCCCCGTTCCCTTCGTCGATCTGCCGCTTGGCGCGACCGAGGACCGCGTCGTCGGCGCGCTCGATCTCGAGCGGGCACTCGGCGCTGGGGTCAAGGCGTTCGAGCCCGGACTGCTTGCGCGCGCCAATGGCGGGTTCCTGTATATCGACGAGATCAACCTGCTCGAGGACCATATCGTCGATCTTCTGCTCGACGTCGCGGCATCGGGCGAGAACGTCGTCGAGCGCGAGGGATTGTCGGTGCGGCATCCGGCGCGATTCGTGCTCGTCGGCAGCGGTAATCCCGAGGAAGGCGAGCTCCGCCCGCAATTGCTCGACCGCTTCGGCCTGTCGGTCGAGGTGCGCACGCCGCAGGATCTCGCCGCGCGGATCGAGATCCTCAAGCGCTGCGACGCGTTCGAGCGGACGCCTGCGGAATTCGCCGAGGCGTGGCGCGCAGCGGAGAAGAAGACGCTGCGACGGCTCGCGCGGGCGCGGGCCAGCCTAGCGCACGTGACCGTGCCCGACGCGATCCTCGCCCGCGCCGCACAATTGTGCATGGCGGTCGGCGCCGATGGCTTGCGCGGCGAGCTGACGCTGATGCGCGCGGCACGCGCGCTGGCGGCGCTCGATGGCGAAGCCGTCGTCGGCCCGGCGCAGCTTGCGCGGGTCGCCCCGCTCGCGTTGCGGCACCGGTTGCGGCGCGGGGTGCTCGACGAGACGGGCTCGACGGTGCGGATCGAACGCGCGCTGGACGAACTGGCGGCGGCGTGAGCACGGCCGCCTCGCCGCTCGACGATGCGATGCTAGCGGCGCGGTTGTGCGCGATCGATCCAGTCGGCCTGGGGGGCATGATCCTGCGCGGCGGCGGAGAAGTGCGCGACCGCGTCGTCGCGCGCTTGCATGCGGACCTTCCCGAAGGCGCGCCGTTGCGGCGGATTCCCGCGCATGTCGATGACGATGCACTGCTCGGTGGGCTCGATCTCGGCGCGACGCTCGCGCTCGGGCGGCCGGTGCGGCAGCGCGGAGTGCTTGCGGCGGCGGATGGCGGGATCGTCGTGCTGCCGATGGCCGAGCGAATCCCCGAGGCGACTGCGGCGCGGATCACCGCGGTGCTCGACGCGCGCGCGATCGATGCGGTGCCGGTACGCGTTGCGGTGGTCGCGTTCGATGACGGGGTCGAGGACGAAGCGCCGCCGCAGGCCTTGGTCGAGCGGCTGGCGTTTCGGGTCGACCTGTCCGAGTGCCGCGGGGCGACTGACACGCTGCCATCCTACGCCGAAGCGAATATTGCAGGCGGCGACGCGCCAGCGATCGACCCTTGCGCGATTCTCAGCGGCGCTGCTGCCGCACTCGGCATCGATTCGGCGCGCGCTCCGCTGTTCGCGCTGCGTGCCGCGCGCGCGGCGGCGGCGTTGGCGGGGCGCAGCGAACCCGACGAAGACGATGTGATCCTCGCGATCCGGCTCGTCCTCGGCCCGCGCGCGACGCGGCTTCCCGCGCCGCCGCAGGACGACAGCGCGACCGACGCGCCACCCCCGCCGCCCGAAAGCGAGTCGAGCGAGGAAGAGCGCGGTGCGCCCGAACCGCCCGACGACGTCGTGCTCGCCGCCGCGCTCGCAGCGCTCCCGCGCGACGTGCTCGAACGACTCGCGGCCGGCGCGGCACGGCGCGGGGTCAATCGCGCGCGCGGCGCGGGCGAACGGCGCAAGTCGCCCCTTCGAGGTCGCCCGCTCGGCGCGCGTGCCGGGATTCCGCGTGGCGGCTTGCGGCTGAGCTTGATCGACACGCTGCGCGCCGCCGCGCCGTGGCAGAAGCTGCGCGAGCGTGGCGGCGGCGCGATCCGGATTCGCCGCGACGATCTGCGCATCCGTCGCTTCGAGACGCGTGCGGAAACGGTGACGATCTTCGCGGTCGATGCCTCGGGCTCGGCGGCGGCGGCGCGACTGGCCGAAGCGAAGGGCGCGGTCGAGCTGCTGCTCGCGCAAGCCTATGTGAAGCGCGCGAAGGTCGCTTTGGTGGCGTTTCGCGGGGTCGGCGCGGAGGTCTTGTTGCCGCCGACTCGCTCGCTTACGCGTGCGCGGCGTGCGCTCGCCGATCTGCCGGGCGGTGGCGGCACGCCGCTCGCCACCGGGCTCGACGCGGCGCGAACGCTCGCCGAAGCGGCGCGCGCGCGCGGACGTACGCCCTTCCTCGTCGTGCTGACCGACGGACGCGGCAACATCGCCGCCGACGGCAGCGCGGTGCGCGAGCGCGCCGAGCGCGATGCCGAGCAAGCCGCGCGCGCGATCGGCCAGGCCGGAATCGGCGCGGTGTTCCTCGATACCGCGGCGCGCCCCCGCCCCGAGGGCGCGCGACTCGCGCTGGCGATGGGCGCGCGCTACCTCCCGCTGCCGCGCGCCGATGCCGCGGCGATGCACCGCGCGGTCGCCGCCGCGCAGGCCGCATGAGCCGCGCGCGCTGGGAGGCCGAGGGGCGCGACTGGCCCAATCGCGCCGCGAGCAGATTCGTCGATACCGCGCGCATTCGCTGGCATGTCCAGATGATGGGGGCAGGGCCGGTGCTGCTGCTGCTCCACGGCACCGGCGCGGCGACGCACAGCTGGCGTGATCTTGCACCGCTGCTGGCGGAAAATTTTACCGTGGTCGCGCCCGATCTGCCGGGGCACGGTTTTACTACCGGGCGCCCGGTCGGTGGGCTGGCGATGCCCGCGATGGCGCGCGCGGTGGGGGAATTGCTCGCCACGCTCGGACTCGCGCCTGATCTGGTCGTGGGGCATTCCGCGGGTGCGGCAATCGGGGCGCGGCTGGTGCTCGATGGCGGCGCGAACCCCGCGCGGCTGGTCGGGCTCAACCCCGCGCTGATGCCGTTTCCCGGGCTCGCCGCGGCGCTCTTCCCGACGCTCGCGCGGATGCTGTTCGTCAATCCGTTCGCGCCGCATCTCGTCGCGGGGCTCGCGCGCGGGCCGGGCGATGCGAAGCGCTACCTCGAGCGCGCGACAGGCTCGACGATCGACGTGCGCGGGGTCGATTTATATCGGCGGCTGTTCTCGACCTCGGATCACGCCGCGGGCGCGATCACGATGATGGCGGATTGGGATTTGGACTCGCTCGCGCGCGATCTGCCGCGCGTCCGCGTGCCGACCCTTCTGATCCACGGGTCGGCCGATTCGGCGATCGCGCTGGCGTCGGTCCGCCAAGCCGCGGCCTTGCTGCCCGACAGCCGGTTGGAAGTGCTCGCCGGGCTCGGCCATCTCGCGCACGAGGAACGTCCCGCCGATGTCGCCGCCTTGATTCGAGGGTTTGCGGATGCCGAATAGCTATTTCGCCTTGCTCGACATGGCGATCGTCGGGGTGCCGACGATTCTCTTCGTCGTCTGGCAGCTCGTCTCGATCAACCGCGAGATCGCGCGCGACAAGGCCAAGAAGGCCGAGCGCGACGAATCACCAGAGCGCGCGGGGCATCCGGTAGGGGAGCATCGACTGAACGATCGGTGAGCGGAAGCGCGCGAGCGACAGGCTTTCATGCACCGCGTCGACGCTCTCGCCGAACAGCCGCGTCGACAGCCCCGAGCGTGCGTAGAAGGGCGCGTCGATCCACGTCCGCGTCACAAGCGGCGTAGCGCCGGAATCGGCGCGTGTCGCACGCGCGACACGCCAGCCGGTATGCGGGAGCCGCACGCGCGGTGGCGGCGCGACGTCATGCCAGCGGCCTTGCCGATCGAATTTGAGCGCCAGCTCGAACGGATCGCCACCGCGGCGTCGCCCCTCGTACAGCACGGCCACGTCATTGCGCAGGTGCGCGCGCGACCAGTGCCAGTCGTCGAACCCTGCCTCGAGCGGCTCGTCGCCGAAATTCGAATCCCAATAGCCGCTGCCCGACCAGCCAAGATCGGGATGCGTCATCGCCACCTCGACGCGCGCGCGCGGGGCGACGGGGTGCCAGCGGTGCCGCGCCGCGGGATCGAGCGCGAAGGCGGTGGTGCCGATCAGCTCCGGGGTGACGCGGACGGTGCCGCGCACGCGGTAGGGCAGCGGTGCGGAGCGTTCGTCGATCTCGATCACCAGCGTATCGCCGTCCCAGCTGAGCGCGCTCGGTCCGACCTGGAAATGGTCGGCATCGCGCCGGACATGGCGCGCGCCGCGCTCGGTCATCGCCCATGCCCCACCGCGCGGACCGCACAGCGCGACGTTGATCGCGCAGTGATTGTCGGGCCGTCCGCGCCCCGAAAGCTTGTAATAGGGCGAGAAGACGCTGCCGATAAACGCGATGATCGTCAGGCCGAAGCGACGGTCGGCGCTGACCGCGTCGATATACCACCAGGCATAGCCGTTCGAGTCGACATGGACGTCGAAGCGCGGTCCTTGAGCAGGCAGTCGACGGCTAGGTGGCCGGACAAGGCCGCCATCGGGACGCCCGCGCCCGGATGGGTGCTCCCGCCCGCGCAATAGAGCCCAGGGATCCGTGTCCGGCTGCCGGGGCGCTGGAAGGATGCCGCCCACCCGTGCGAGGCCCGTCCATAAAGGGCTCCACCCGTCCGTGGGAACAGGCCGTTGAAGCCACTCGGCGTCGTCAGCACCGTCGCCTCCTCGGGCAAGTCCAGCGTCAGGCCAGCGCGCTGCAGCGTGGCGTGCATCGATAGCGTGCATTGCTCGATCTCCGCTTGGGAAAGAGGGGACGTGTCGCCGGTGGCGGGGGCGTTGACGATGATCTGGACGCGCTCGGATGCGCCGGCGCCCGCGCCGGTCGTCGCGTCGCGGTCCTGTGCGCAGACATAGACGGTCGGGTCGGCGGGAACGCGGCCGGCGGCGAGCTCGGCGAATTCGGTCGCCGAGTCGCGTGCGAAGAAAACATTGTGGCGCAGCAATGGAAAGCCGCGCGCGGGTGTGTTCGCGCACCATACCAGCGCCGAGAGCGAGCGCTTGCGCGCAGGTTGCCGAGCGACCGCGCGCCGCACTGCCTGGCCGAACGCACCGTGCGCGATCGCCGCGGGATCGGCATTGCAGACGATCGCAGTCGCGCGGATCTGCTCGCCCGAGGCGAGCCGCACGCCGCTCGCACGCCCGCGCTCGACCAGGATCTCGCTGACCGGTTCGCCATAGCGGAAGACCGCGCCGTTCCGGATCGCCAGCGCCTCGAGCGCCTTGGCCAGCGCATGCATCCCGCCCGCAATCAGCCAGACCCCGGCGGCCTCGACATGCGCGACGAGCATCAGCGTCGCCGGGCAGTGAAACGGCGAGGATCCGCAATAGGTCGCGTAGCGCCCGAACAATTGCCGCAGCCTTGGGTCGGGAAAATGATCACCGAGCGCCGACCACAGCGTTTCGTATGGGCGGATGCGGCTGAGATCGGTCAGCCCGCGCAACCCCATCCGCCAAGTGAGCCCGAGCGGGTTGGTCTGCGGCGCGCGCAGGAACGGCGCTTCGAGCGTTTCGAAGATATGGCGCGCCTCGGCGCAGAACGCGCGGTAACCCGCCGCTGCGCGCGCGCCGGAAAAATCGCCGATCGCGGCCTCGCTTTCCGCCGGGTCGGCGAACAGATCGAGCCGGTCGTCGCCCCAGGCGTGGCGCGCGAGGATCTTTGCGGGGGTGAGCGCGACATGCGCATCGAGCGACGCGCCGCAGGCGGCGAAGATTTCGTCGAATACATGGCGCAGCGTGAAGACCGTCGGCCCGCCGTCGACCGCGGCGCCGCCGGCCATGACTTGGCGCATCTTTCCGCCCGGGGCAGAGGCTGCCTCGACCACGGTAACCGGCACACCGCGCGCGGCGAGCAAGGCCGCGCTGACCAGCCCGCCGATCCCGGCGCCGATGACGAGCACTGTATCGCGTCTGTCCACCGTAATGAATCCTCGATCCAGCCAGTGTCCACTCGACTGGACACTCAGTTTCGTCCACCAAGGGCGACATGTCAAAGCCTGTCTTGCGCAAGTCCGTTCTGCTCTCGGCCCGCACATCGTGGCTGGCATGGCGAAACGGGCTGCTGGGGTCGCCGCAGTTCCAGCGCTTTGCCGCGCGCTGCTGGCTGACGCGCCCGATCGCCCGGTCGCGGGCGCGCGGGCTGTTCGATCTGGTGGCGGGCTTCGTCTATTCGCAGACGCTCGCGGCGTGCATCGCGACCGGGCTGCTCGATCGACTCGGCGACGGACCGCAGACGTGCGACGCGCTCGCCGCGCAGATCGACCTGCCGCCCGAGGGCACGCTCAGGCTGCTGCGCGCGGCTGCGGCGCTGCGATTGGTCGAACGACTCGGCGATGCCTGGGTGCTGGGCAGCGCGGGCGCGGCGCTGCGCGGCAATGGCGGGATCGCCGAAATGGTCGCGCACCACGGCTTGCTCTATGCCGATCTGGCCGATCCCGTGGCGCTGCTGCGGCGCGGTGGCGGCGGCGGGGCGCTCGCGGGATATTGGGGCTATGCCGAGGCGCCGGGCGCCGGCGACGCCGAATCGGTCGCGCCCTATTCGCGGCTGATGGCGGCGTCGCAGCCGCTCGTCGCGGCGCAGACGCTCGATGCCTATCGCTTCGCGCGGCACCGGCGGATGCTCGATATCGGTGGTGGCGAGGGAGGATTTGTCGAATCGGTCGCGGCGCGTGTGCCGACGCTCGAGCTCGCTGTGTTCGATCTGCCCGCGGTCGGCGAACGCGCGCGCGCGCGCTTCGCCGCCGCGGGGCTTGGCGAACGGACGTCGATTCATGGCGGCAGCTTCCGCAGCGACCCCGTCCCGCAAGGGTACGATCTCATCACGCTGGTGCGCGTGCTGCACGATCATGACGATTCGGTCGCGCTCGCCTTGTTGCGTGCGATTCGTGCCGCGCTGCCCCCCGGCGGTCGCCTGCTGATCGCCGAGCCGATGGCGCAGACACCGGGCGCCGAACCCGCCGGAGACGCCTATTTCGGCCTGTATCTGCTCGCGATGGGGTCGGGCCGTCCGCGCGCTCCCGCCGAGATTCGCGCGATGCTCCACACCGCTGGCTTCGCTCGCTCGCGGCTGCTGCCGACTGCGCTGCCGATCACGTGTCGTGTGGTCGTCGCGGAGGCCTGACGATCAACCGTCAATGATGATTGACAAAACAAAGTGTCCATATAGATTGACACCAAGACGACCCGTAACGGGGCGCGGCAGGGGAAGCACGGTGGATACACTGGCGATCGTATTGGAGGAGCCCGGACAGCTCGCCCTGCGTCGCCTGGCGTTGACCGCAATGGGCCGCGCCGACGTCCTGATCGAAATCGCCTGGAGCGGGATCAGCGCGGGCACCGAGAAATTGCTGTGGTCGGGCAAGATGCCCGCCTTCCCCGGCATGGGCTATCCGCTGGTCCCCGGCTATGAATCGGTCGGCCGGATCGTCGATGCGGGCCCCGAGGTCCGCGCGCGCATCGGCGAATGGGTCTTCGTTCCCGGCGCCAATTGCTATGAGGGCGCGCGCGGCCTGTTCGGCGGATCGGCGCGGCGCGTCCTGCTGCCTTCGGCGCGCGCGATCCCGGTCGACGAGTCGCTCGGTGCCGACGGGATCCTCACAGCGCTCGCGGCAACCGCCTATCACGCCGTCGCGGGTGGCGCGCCGCCCGAGCTCGTGATCGGGCACGGTATCGTCGGGCGGCTTGCGGCGCGGATCACGGTGGCGCTCGGCGCGCCGGCGCCGACGGTGTGGGAGACCAACCCCGACCGGCGCGATGCGAGCGGCTATGCAGTGATCGATCCCGCACAGGACGAGCGCCGCGACTATGCGACGATCTGCGAGGCGAGCGGCGCGTCCGATATCCTCGACGCGATCGTCCCACGGCTCGCCAAGCGCGGCGAGATCGTGCTTGCGGGATTCTACGACCGGCTCGGTTTTGCCTTCCCGCCAGCCTTCCAGCGCGAGGCGCGGCTGCGCATCTCGGCCGAATTTACCCCGGCTGATGTCGCCGCGACCACTGCGCTGATCGCATCCGGCGCGCTGCGGCTCGACGGGCTGATCAGTCACCTTCGGCCGGCCGCCGAAGCCGCCGACGCCTATCCGGCGGCGTTCGGCGATCCTGCTTGCCTCAAGATGGTCCTCGATTGGAGTGCGGTATGACGATGCTCGACCCAGGCCCGCTGCGCGACGAAGCCGCGTACGAGCCCGATCCCGTTTCGACCGGGCCGGTGACCAAGGAAACGCAGATCATCGCGATCTACGGCAAGGGCGGCAGCGGCAAGTCGTTCGCGCTCGCCAACCTCAGCTACATGATGGCGCAGCAGGGCAAGCGCGTGCTGCTGATCGGTTGCGACCCCAAGAGCGACACGACGTCGCTGCTGTTCGGCGGAAAATCGACCCCGACGATCATCGAGACGAGCTCGAAGAAGAAGCTCGCCGGCGAGGAGATCGGGATCGAGGACGTCTGCTTCCAGCGCGACGGCGTATTCGCGATGGAATTGGGCGGCCCCGAGGTCGGCCGCGGCTGCGGCGGGCGCGGGATCATCCACGGCTTCGAGACGCTCGAGAAACTCGGCTTCCACGAATGGGGCTTCGACTATGTCCTGCTCGATTTCCTCGGCGACGTGGTGTGTGGCGGCTTCGGCCTGCCGATCGCGCGCGACATGTGCCAGAAGGTGATCGTCGTCGCCTCGAACGATCTCCAGTCGCTCTATGTCGCCAACAACGTCTGCAAGGCGGTCGAATATTTCCGCAAGATGGGCGGCAATGTCGGCGTCGCGGGGATGATCCTCAACAAGGATGACGGCACTGGCGAGGCCAATGCCTTCGCCGAGGCCGTCGGCATTCCGGTGCTGACCGCGATTCCCGCGAACGAGGATATCCGCAAGAAGAGCGCGAATTATCAGATCATCGGCAAGCCCGGCGGACAATGGGCGAGCCTGTTCGAACAGCTCGCGCTCAACGTCGCCGAGGCGCCGCCGTTGCGGCCCACGCCGCTCGACCAGGACGGACTGCTCGGGTTGTTCTCGGCCGACGTGACGGGCGCCGACTACACGCTCCGGCCTGCGAGCCAGACCGACATGCGCGGCGTCGCCTATGTCACCAAGCCGACGCTCGAGGTCGTGTACGATGCCGTCTGACGCTGGTCTCCTTGCGCCTTCGCTCCCCGTAGGGACGGAGAGGCGCCCGGATCGCATCGATCTTGCGACCCAGAGCGGTGGCTGCTCGAGCGGCGCAACCCTGCGCGAAGCGGCCGAACTCGCCGGCAAATCCGACGTCCTCGCACGCTACGACGCCGATTACCCCAAGGGCCCGCACGACCAGCCGCAATCGATGTGCCCTGCGTTCGGCTCGCTCCGCGTGGGCCTCAGGATGCGCCGCACCGCGACGATCCTCTCGGGCTCGGCGTGCTGCGTCTATGGCCTGACCTTCACCTCGCATTTCTACGGCGCTAAACGCAGCGTCGGCTATGTCCCCTTCTCGTCCGAGACGCTGGTGACCGGCAAATTGTTCGAAGACATTCGCGACGCCGTCCACCAGCTCGCTGACCCGGCGCTGTACGACACGGTGATCGTCACCAATCTGTGCGTGCCGACGGCAAGCGGTGTCCCGCTGCAATTGCTCCCCGACCAGATCAACGGCGTCCGCATTATCGGGATCGACGTCCCCGGCTTCGGCGTGCCGACGCATGCCGAGGCGAAGGACGTGCTCGCCGGCGCGATGCTCAGTTATGCGCGCAAGGAGGCCGAGCAGGGCCCGGTCGCCGCGCCGAAGCAACGACCCGACCGGCCGAGCGTGACGCTCCTGGGCGAGATGTTCCCGGCGGACCCGCCCGGAATCGGGCTGTTGCTCGAACCGCTGGGCTTAGCCGCCGGCCCGGTCGTCCCCACGCGCGAATGGCGCGAGCTGTACGCCGCGCTCGATTGCGCCGCAGTGGCGGCAATCCATCCGTTTTACACCGCGAGCATCCGCGAGTTCGAGGCGGCTGGCCGCAGCGTGGTCGGCTCGGCGCCGGTCGGGGCTGACGGGACGGCGGCATGGCTCGACGCGATCGGCGCGGCATGCGGGATCGCCCAAGGCAAGGTCGATGCGGCCAAGAACCGCTTCATCCCCGCGATCCGCGGCGCGCTCGCCGCCAAACCTATCGCCGGGCGGATCACCGTCTCGGGCTATGAAGGCTCAGAACTGCTCGTTGCGCGCCTGCTGATCGAGAGCGGCGCGGACGTCCCCTATGTCGGCACGGCGTGCCCGCGGACAGTGTGGTCGGATCCCGATCGCGACTGGCTCGAGGCGCATGGCTGCCGCGTGCAATATCGCGCGAGCCTCGAGCAGGACATCGCCGCGGTCGAGGCATATGGCCCCGATCTCGCGATCGGCACGACGCCCGTCGTCCAGCATGCCAAGCAGAAGGCGATCCCGGCGCTCTATTTCACCAACCTCATCTCGGCGCGCCCGCTGATGGGGCCGGCGGGGGCGGGGAGCCTCGCGCTCGTCGTCAACGCCGCGCTCGCCAATCAGGCGCGCTTCGACAAGATGACGCGTTTCTTCGACGGGGTGGGGACGGGGCCGTCGGCCGGCGTGTGGGAGACCACGCCGGTCGACCGGCCCGAGTTCAAGGCAAAATACGCCGCCAAACGCATCGCCGCCGCCAAGGCGGAAGAAAGCGTCGGGGTATGACGCTGATCCTCGATCATGATCGTGCCGGCGGCTATTGGGGCGCGGTCTACGCCTTCACCGCGATCAAGGGGCTGCAGGTCATCATCGACGGACCGGTCGGCTGCGAGAACCTGCCCGTCACCTCGGTGCTGCACTACACCGATGCGCTGCCGCCGCACGAATTGCCGATCGTCGTTACGGGCTTGGGCGAACAGGAGCTCGGCCGCGACGGCACCGAAGGCGCGATGAAACGCGCCTGGGCGACGCTCGACCCCGATCTCCCCGCAGTCGTCGTAACCGGCTCGATCGCCGAGATGATCGGCGGCGGCGTCACGCCCGAGGGCACCAATATCCAGCGCTTCCTGCCGCGCACGATCGACGAGGATCAGTGGCAGTCGGGCGACCGTGCGCTGACCTGGCTGTGGACGCAGTTCGGCCCGAAGAAGGTCCCGGCGTTACGTCCGTTGAAGGAGGGCGAACGCCCCAAGGTCAACCTCATCGGCCCGATGTACGGCAGCTTCAACATGCCGTCGGACCTCGCCGAAATCCGCCGCTTGGTCGAGGGGATCGGTGCCGAAATCGGGATGGTCTTCCCGCTCGGCAGCCATCTCGCCGACGTCCGCAAGCTCGCCGACGCGCGCGTCAACGTCTGCCTTTATCGCGAGTTCGGGCGCGGGCTGTGCGAGGCGCTCGAGCGGCCCTATCTGCAGGCGCCGATCGGGCTCGAGAGCACGACGCTGTTCCTGCGCAAGCTCGGCGAATTGCTCGGGCTCGATCCCGAGCCGTTCATCGAGCGCGAGAAGCACACCACGATCAAGCCGCTTTGGGACCTGTGGCGCTCGGTCACGCAGGACTTCTTCGGCACCGCAAGCTTCGGCATCGTCGCGACCGAGACCTACGCGAGAGGGATCCGCGCGTTTCTCGAAGGCGATATGGGGCTGCCATGCCACTTCGCCTTCGGGCGCTCGGCCGGGATCAAGCCCGACAACCAGGCGGTGATCGACGCGATCCGCAGCAACCCGCCGCTGATCGTGTTCGGCAGCTTCAACGAGCGGATGTACATGGCCGAGGCCGGCGCGCGCGGCGTGTACATTCCGGCGAGCTTCCCCGGCGCGGTGATCCGCCGCCACACCGGCACGCCGTTCATGGGCTATGCCGGCGCAACCTATCTCATCCAGGAAGTGTGCAACGCGCTGTTCGACGCGCTCTTCCACATCCTTCCGCTTGCCGGCCAGCTCGACACGGTCGAGGCGACGCCCGCGCGGATCGAGCGTGAAGTCGCGTGGGAAGACGCCGCCAAGGCGGCGCTCGACGAAGCGGTCGAGCGCGAGCCCGTCCTGGTGCGGATTTCCGCCGCCAAGCGCATCCGCGACGCCGCCGAACGTGGCGCGCGGCGCGCCGGCGAGGCCTCGGTTTCGCCGAGCCGCCTCGCGCACGCCATCACCGAAAGCCGCGGCGGATGACCGCGCGGCGTTCTTTCCCGCGTTCGCGCGGATCCGAAATCCCACGGCAGGTGCCGCGCGGATGCAGCCGGGGAGCGCATCCAACGCTCCTGATCGTGGTCGTCAGAATGGAGACGCAGCAATGAGCGATAATCGAGAAGAAAGGTTCGGGCCGGGGACCTATTTGACCCCGGAAGAAGCGAAGGAGTTTCACAAGCTCTTCATCACCAGCTTCGCTTTGTTCACCGCAGTCGCGATCGTGGCGCATATCCTCGTGTGGATGTGGCGGCCCTGGATCCATTGATATTTCATCGTAACGAGGAGACCACGTCATGTGGAGAGTTTGGCTTATTTTCGATCCGCGGCGCACGCTCGTCGCTCTGTTCGCCTTCCTGTTCGTGCTGGCGCTGCTGATCCATTTCATCTTGCTCAGCACCGACCGGTTCAACTGGCTCGATGGTCCGCACACCGCACCAGCGGCGGCGACCGCACCGGCGACGACGCCCGCGCCATAGCGGGCGCGCGCTCAAGCGGATGGGGCGTGACAGCCGTCCCGTCCGCTTGATGCCGGTATTGGGGAGGGATGGCGCCCGCCGCAGCACGACGCTGCGGGCTGGCGATGGAGGATGGCGTCATGGCGCTGCTGAGTTTCGAACGAAAATACCGCGTCCGCGGCGGCACGCTGCTTGGCGGGGATCTTTTCGATTTCTGGGTCGGGCCGTTTTTCGTCGGCTTCTTCGGGGTGACGACCGCCTTGTTCGCGGGGCTCGGCACGGCGTTGATCGTCTATGCCGCGTCGCTCGGGCCGACCTGGAACATCTGGCTGATCAGCATCGCGCCCCCCGACCTCCGCTATGGCCTGTCGCTGGCGCCGCTCCGCGAGGGCGGCTTCTGGCAGATCATCACGATCTGCGCGGTCGGATCGTTCGTGTCTTGGGCGCTGCGCGAAGTCGAGATCTGCCGCAAGCTCGGCATCGGCTATCACGTGCCGGCCGCGTTCGGCGTCGCGATCTTCGCCTATGTTTCGCTCGTCGTGATCCGCCCGATGCTGCTCGGCGCGTGGGGCTTCGGCTTTCCCTACGGCATCTTCAGCCATCTCGATTGGGTGTCGAACACCGGCTACCAATATCTCCATTTCCACTACAATCCCGCGCACATGCTCGCGGTGAGCTTCTTCTTCACGACGACGCTCGCGCTCGCGCTGCACGGCGGCCTGGTGTTGTCGGCGGCGAACCCCGCGAAGAACCCCGACGGGACGCAAGGCGAGGTGCGCTCCCCCGAATATGAGGACGCCTTCTTCCGCGACACGATCGGCTATTCGGTCGGCACGCTCGGCATCCACCGGCTCGGGCTGTTCCTCGCGCTGAGCGCAGGTTTCTGGAGCGCGATCTGCATCATCATCTCGGGGCCGCTGTGGACACGCGGCTGGCCCGAATGGTGGAGCTGGTGGCTCAACCTGCCGATCTGGTCCTGAGGGGAGACGTCGCGTGGCAAGCTATCAGAACATCTTCACCCAAATCCAATTGCGCGGCGCGCCCGAAATGGGCCCCGCCCTTGGACCCTATGATTTCCCGCGGCTAGGCAAGCCCGGCTTCTCCTACTGGATGGGCAAGATCGGCAATGCGCAGATCGGGCCGATCTATCTTGGCGGGCTCGGCATCCTGTCGCTGATGTTCGGCTTCCTCGCGTTCGAGGTGATCGGGCTCAACATGTGGGCGTCGGTCGGCTGGGACCCGATCCAGTTCGCACGGCAATTGCCGTGGCTCGCGCTCGAGCCGCCCGGGCCCGAATATGGCTTCCAGCTGTTCGTGCCGCTGGCGAAAGGCGGCTGGTGGCAGATCGCGGGCTTCTCGATGTCGACCTCGGTGCTGCTGTGGTGGTTGCGTACGTTCCGGCGCGCCAAGGCGCTGGGGCTGGGCACGCACGTGCCCTGGGCCTTTGCGAGTGCGATCTGGCTGATGCTGGTACTCGGCTTCATCCGCCCGATGCTGATGGGGAGCTGGGCCGAGGCGGTGCCGTTCGGCATCTTCCCGCACTTGGATTGGACCGCGGCTTTCTCGATCCGCTACGGCAACCTCTTCTACAACCCGTTCCACTGCCTCTCGATCGTCTTCCTGTACGGATCGACGCTGCTGTTCGCGATGCATGGCGCGACGATCCTCGCGGTTGGGCGCTATGGCGGCGAGCGCGAGCTCGAGCATATCACCGATCGCGGCACCGCGGCCGAACGCGCGGCGCTGTTCTGGCGCTGGACGATGGGGTTCAACGCGACCTACGAATCGATCCATCGCTGGGCCTGGTGGTTCGCGGTGCTGACCACGCTGACCGGCGGGATCGGTATCCTGCTGACCGGCACCGTGGTCGACAATTGGTATCTGTGGGCAATCCAGCACGGCTATGCGCCCAATTATCCGGGCACGGGCGTGATCGATCCCGCTACGCTTCCGGGAGCATCGCAATGAGCGGCGTCAACAAGATCCTTGGTGTCGCGGGGCTGGCGAGCGCAATGCTGCTCGGCGGGTGCGAGGTCGGACCGAAGATCACGCAGCAGACCGGGTATCGCGGCACCGGCGGCGACCAGATCATCGACGTCCGCCATATGGTGAAGGCGTCGGCGATCCCCGCGCCGCCTTACGCGCTCCCCGACGATAGCGGGCCGCGCGCGCGCGAAACCTATCAGAACGTCAAGGTGCTCGGCGACGTCTCGACCGAACGCTTCAACCATCTGATGGCGTCGATCAACCAATGGGTCGCGCCGCCCGAACAGGGTTGCAATTATTGCCACAACCCCAACAACATGGCGTCGGACGAGAAATACACCAAGGTCGTCGCGCGGCGGATGTTGCAGATGACGCGGCAGATCAACGGCAAATGGTCGAGCCATGTCAAGGCGACGGGCGTAACGTGCTACACCTGCCATCGCGGCAATGCGGTGCCCGCGTACAAATGGGCGATCGCCGAAGGAGTCGCCGATCCCAATTCGATCGTGCGCAACAAGCATGGCCAGAACACGCCCAACGTAAGCGTCGGCTATGCCTCGCTGCCCTACGATCCGTTTGCCACCTATCTCAACGGCAAGGCGCAGATCCGCGTCGCGGCGAGCAGCCAATATCCCTCGCCGGGCCATGTCGTGTCGATCAAGGAGGCCGAGAAGAGCTATGGGTTGATGATGCACATGAGCACTGCGCTCGGCGTCAACTGCACCTATTGCCACAATACGCAGTCGTTCCGCTCGTGGACGATCAGCCGGCCGCAGCGCGTCACCGCCTATTACGGGATCCGCATGGTGCGCGATATCAACGGCCAATATATCGACTCGCTGGCAAGCGTGTTCCCGGCCTATCGCAAGGGACCGCATGGCGACCCGTACAAGGCGAATTGCCAGACGTGTCACCAGGGCCAGTCGAAGCCGCTCGGCGGGATTTCGATGCTCGCGGCGAACCCGACGCTCAAGGCGCCGCCAATGCCAACCGCTGCACCCGAGGGTGGTGCCGCCGGGAAGGCGGTGCCCGCGGTGCTGGCCGACCCGCAGGCTATGACGCGGCGGCAATGATGGATCGCGCGCCGCAGCCGCCTGGCTGCGGGCGTGTGTCCGGTCGGGAGCAGTCTGCATGGACGGCCTGAGCTTCCACAACCATCCGCTGCGCGCCGCGCTCGCCGAGGAAATGCACGTCCGCCGGCTGCCGCGGTTCGCCGCGCCGTGCCGGTTGATGCAGATCGTGACCGTGCTCGGCGAAGAGGGCGCGAGCGGTGCGGCGGCGCATTTCGAGCGGATCACGCGGCACATCGGGACACGCGTCGCTCCCGATACGCGCTATGCGGTGGTCGACTTCGGCACCACCAAGCTCGTGCTCGAACGGCATACCGAGTTCGCCAGCTATACCTTCCTCAGCGAAGGGGCGTTCGACGAGCCGTTCGCGACCGACCTGTTCGATCCGCTGGCGCCCGACATCGCCGCCGATATGCCCGGCGCGGTGATCCGCGCGACGCAGATCGCGGTCTATCCGCCCGGCACCGATCCGCCCGCCGAAGCGCAGCTCGACCGGCTGTTCGCGCCCGATGCGCTGATCCGCTGCCAGATTGCCGGGGGCAAGGCGACGATGCTGTCGGACTTCCGGCTCAACACCGACGGGTTCGGACGCCTGCTGCTGATCGACCATGGCCTCGAGCGCGACGAGCCCTCGCAGCTCGTGCTGCGGCTGCAGGAGCTCGGCAATTATCGCAACATGGCGCTGCTCGGCCTGCCGCTTGCACAGCGGCTCACCCCCGACGTCTCGCGGCTCGAGGCGCGACTCGCCGACCTGACGCACGCAGTATCCGAGCGGCGGACACAGGACGACAATCTGCTCGACGAGCTGACCTATCTGTCGGCCGAGCTCGCGCGGCTGCTCGCCGAGACGCGCTATCGGATGAGCGCGACGCGCGCTTATGCGCAACTCAGTCTCGATCGGCTCGAGACGCTCGGGATCGGGCGGATCGCGGGCTATCAGACGCTCGCCGACTTTACCGAGCGGCGGCTGACGCCGGCGGTGCGGACGTGCGACAGCTTCTCGGCGCGGCTCGACGATCTGTCGCAACGCGCCGCCTGGACCAGCGAGCTGCTCCGCACGCGGATCGACATCGCGCTCGCCAAGCAGAATCGCGATTTGCTCGAATCGATGGACACGCGCACGCAGCTGCAATTGCGGCTGCAGCAGACGGTCGAGGGGCTCTCTGTGGTGGCGATCAGTTACTATGCCGTGGCGCTGATCGGCTATCTCGCTGCGCCGGCGCATGCCTGGAAGGAATGGGTGATGGTCGGCGCGGTGCCGCTGGTGTTCGGCGCGGCGTGGCTGTTCGCGCGGCGGGTGCGCAGGCGGCTGGAAGAGTAGACGCGGGCGCCGAACTGTCCGAGGTTTTTCGCCTACGCCTGCGCTGTTCCACTAAAACCTGTCACCCCGGGCTCGTCCCGGGGTCCACCGTGCCCCGATCGCATCAGCTGCCGTGTCGCGCTCGACCGTGGACCCCGGCACAAGGCCGGGGTGACGGAAGGAGAGTATTGCGAGAAATCTCAGCCTTTCGGTTGGCCGCCCTCACGCCGCCATGGCGCGCCGCGCCAGTGCGCATTGCGACCAGATCTCCGACAGCGCGTTGACCAGTTTGTCGACATCGCCGTCCGAATGGACCGGCGACGGCGTGAGCCGCAGCCGTTCGGTGCCGACCGGGACCGTCGGATAGTTGATCGGCTGGACGTAGATGCCGTGCTGCTCGAGCAGCCAGTCGCTGATCATCTTGCACTTCTTGGCGTCGCCGACCATCACCGGGATGATGTGGCTGGGATTGTCGATCGTCGGGATGCCGATCGCGTCGAGCCGCCGGCGGACTTGCGCGACGCGCGCCTGGTGCTGCGCGCGCTCCCACCCGCTGGCCTTGAGATGCCGGATGCTCGCGGTCGCGCCAGCGGCGAGGGCGGGCGGCAGCGCGGTGGTGAAGATGAAGCCGCTCGCAAAGCTGCGGACGTAATCGCAAAGCGCGGCCGAGGCGGCGATATAGCCCCCCATCACGCCGAACGCCTTGCCGAGCGTGCCTTCGATCACGGTGATGCGGTCCATCAGCCCGCGCTCCTCGGCGACGCCGCCGCCGCGCGGGCCGTACAGCCCGACGCCGTGGACTTCGTCGAGATACGACATCGCGCCATGTTTTTCACAGACGTCGAGGATCTCGGCGATCGGTGCGATGTCGCCGTCCATCGAATAGACGCTTTCGAACGCGACGAGCTTGGGCCGCGACGGGTCGATCTGCGACAGTTTGCGGTCGAGATCCTCGGGGTCGCTATGCTTGAAGCGGATGCACTCGGCGCGGCTGTGGCGGATTCCCTCGATCATCGAGGCGTGGTTGAGTTCGTCCGACAGCACGACGCAATTCGGCATCCTTGCCGCGAGCGTGCCGAGCGCTGCCCAGTTCGAGACATAGCCCGAGGTGAACAGCAACGCCGCTTCCTTGCCGTGCAAATCGGCGAGTTCGGCCTCGAGCACGACATGCGCGTGCGTCGTGCCCGAAATGTTGCGCGTGCCGCCGGCGCCCGCGCCACACGCATCGAGCGTGGCGTGCATCGCGTCGAGCACTTTGCGGTGTTGGCCCATGCCGAGATAGTCGTTCGAGCACCATACGGTGACATCGCCGATGCCGTCCTCGGCATAATGGTTCGCGCGTGGGAAGCTGCCGGCCTTGCGCTCGAGCTCGGCGAAGATGCGGTAGCGCCCGTCCTCCTTCAGCGCGTCGAGCTCGACCTGAAAGAATGCCTCATAATCCATGGCGTACCCCTCCTACTCTCTTATCGCGGCTTTTGCCGCTTGGGTCTTTGCCGACGCCCACTGCCACAGTTTGGCATCGCGCAGCGGCAACACAAGAAAAAGATGCTCGACGAGCCCCAATGCCGCGAGCGCTGCGAGCAAGGTCGCGGTGACGGCTGCGCCGCTTTGCGCTGGCGCGGCTTCGGCGACGCTCCACGCCCACCCGGCAAGCGCGCCCGAGCCGATCACCGACACCGGCAGCAGCGCATTGCCCGCGCGGGTGCGGAAATAGCTCTTGAGATAGGCGAGATGCGGCGGGAAGACTTCGTCGCTGAGATTGGGCACGCCGAGATACAGGTTGAACTTGGCGCTAAGCCGCAAGCCGAACAGCAAGAGGAAGGTCAGCGGCGCGCTCTGGTTGGGCTGGCGCCAGGTCAGCGCGAACAGCAGCAGCGCGGTCGCCGCGATCGCGATTTCGTGATGGATCACCGTCGCGGTGGCGAGCTTCAATCGCGTCCAGCCAGTCGCCGCGGGCGGGCAGGGCGCGCGATTGGGGCCAGCGACGAACCCCATCAGGAAGCCCATTTCATGCCAGCCCCAGATCACGATCGCGCTTGCGAAGCCGAGATAGGCGCCGCCCCAGCTCGCATCATTCGCCGACCACCACACCGCCGCGGTCGCCGCCACTGCCGCGACACCTGCCACGCGGAAGCTGGTGCGGAAGGTCGCGCGCGGGCGGCTGTCGAGCCACACCACCGCCGCGGTCCCGATGAACCACATCACGAGCGCGAACAGGAGCGGCGGGATCGTCACCAGGCCGGAACCAGCCGGGCCGAGGCGGGGATCGCGTTGCGCTGGACGGGCGTCAAATACAGATGCGCGAAATTGACCGCTGCCGCGCCGATCAGCCCGACTCGCTTGATCGCGCCGATCACGCCGCCCTGCGCCTTGGCGGCATCGATCCTCGCGGCGATCCGCCGCATCCGCACGAGCCCGGCGCGGAAGCGCGGCGAGTCGGTGTCGAGCACGAGCGGAAAGACCTGCCGCGTGATTTGCGAGCAGACCGTGAAGACGCGGTGGTCATAGACGTCGGGATCGATCCCGAGCGCCTTGTGGAACGCCGGCCGGTTGTGGTCGCGGACATACATTGTCGCGTACACCGCGACGAGGAAGAAGCGGATCCACAGCACGTTATGCCCGCGCAGCAATTTGGGATCGGTCCGCATCAGGATCGCGAACGCCTCGCCGTGGCGGAACTCGTCGTTGCACCATTCCTCGAACCAGTTGAAGATCGGGTGGAAACGCCATTCCGGATGCTGCGCGAGGTGCCGGAAGATCGTGATGTAGCGCGCATAGCCGATCTTCTCCGACAGATAGGTCGCGTAGAAGATGAATTTCGGGCGGAAATAGGTGTATTTCTTGGTCTTGGTCAGGAAGCTGAGGTTGACCCCGATCCCGGCGTCCTTGAGCGTATCGTTGATGAAGCCCGCATGGCGGCTTTCGTCGCGGCTCATCAGCCGGAACAGCGCCTTGATGTCGGGATTCTGCGCGCGCTTCTGGATCTCGGCGTAGAGGATGCAGCCCGAGAATTCGGCGGTGAGCGAGCTCACCAGGAAATCGATGAATTCCTCGCGCAAGCCATCGGGCAAGCTTTCGATCACGCCGTCAAAGGCATTGGTGCGGCGAAAATGGCGGCGGTTGGGGTCGGCGACCATCTCGGCGATCAGTGCGTCCCATTCGGCGCGCACCGGCGAGACGTCGATCCGGTCCATCGCGGCGAAATCGGTGGTGTAGAAGCGGGGGGACAGCACGGTATCCTCGCGCGCGATCGCGAGCGTGTCGGCGCCGTGGGGGGTGATCGGCGTGATAGCGTTCATGACAGTTTCCGATCCGAAAAGCTGACTTCGTACAGTTCGTTCATCTCGAAATGGCCGCAGAGCTTGGTCCACAGTCGCTCGATCGGCCCGGCGCGCTCGACCGTCGCGATCCGCTCGAACACGCGCGCGCTGCCAAAGGCGACGTGGATCGGATCGCCATGGACGCGAACGCGGTCGCCCGGATTGATCGCGACACCGCCGGCCAGCTCGACATGCGCGCAGAGGAACTCGTCGCTATGCTCGACCTCGATCCGGCATGGCGTGTCGAAGCAGCTGCGGCGGAACGGGCTCATCGGGGGAACTCCGGCGCGCGCAGCAGTGCGGCAAAGGCAGCGCGGTTGGTGGTGCCAAAGGCATTGAGCTCGATCGAGCGCCCGGTCGCGCTGTCGGTCAGCGTCAGCTCGCCGTCGCGCCACTGTGTCAGCGTGAAGGGCGCGTCGCTGCCGATCCCGTGCATCCGCCGCTCGCGCGCGAGCCCGCGCATCACGCCGCGGATGAAGCCTGTTTCCTGGCCCGGGACGATCGTCCCCGCAGTCTGGCCGGTGCCGACATCCTCGATCCGCACGCCGCGATCGGCCGCATCGAGGAAGCGCAGCGTGCGCGTTTGCACCGCTGCGACATGCGTCGTTTCGCGCAAAGCCGCAGGCGAGCCGGCGGGCGGGATATGCGCGATGCGAACCGTCGCGGTCAGCAAAAAGGCAAAGCCGACGAGCGACCCGGCAAGGATGAGCGCGCCGCGCGGGAGCCGCTCGGCGTGATGGGCGTGGGTCATGCCGCCACCGCCTGGCGCAAGCCGTGACCTTGCGCTGCTGAAGTTACCGGCACTGCGACCTGGCCGCCCGGCTGCACCTCGAGGCACGCGCGCGCGATCAGTGACGCGACCTGCGCCGCGTCGGGAAGCGCGCGCAGCATGGGTTGCGCCGCGGCGACATGCCACGGCCGCGCGTGCGGCCACAGCGCGAGATACCCGAGCCGACGCTCGCCGACCAGCGCGAGCGGGATGTCGCCCGATCGGTCGCCCTGAACGGCAAGACCGACGGTGCCGATCATCGCCAGTGGCAAGTTGATGCATTTCGGAAACGCGACGCCGATGCGGAGCACGACGCGCCGGTTGGTCAGTGTATAGAGCGTGGTGCGCGCCGCGCCCCAAGCGAGCGCGCGCAACAGGCCGACCGCGATGATCCCGAACATCGCCATCAGCGCGACGCCCGAAAGGTCGGCGGGACCGTGAATGCCGCGCGCGACCGCGGCGACCGCCGCCCACACCCCGAGCACGCCGAAATAGGCCGTCACCGCGCGCGTATGATAGGCGCGGCGTGCGAGCACGCGCCAGTCGGGCGCACCCTGCCACACGATCCGCTCGCCTGGCGGGAGGAGCCCGGGCAGCCCCGGGATCGGCTCGTAATCATGTTCGGTCACAGGAAAGGCTCCTGACGGGCTGGGGTGGCATAGAGATAGCCGCCGCCGAAATAGCCGAGCACGCGATCCTCCTCGTACAGGGTGATCGTGTCGGTCGCGATGCGCGGCGCGTCGGCGAATTGCGCGGCGGTGATCGCGTCGCAGGCGACATGGCCGCGGCGGCGGTCGATCGTCACCATCATCATCGGCACGAGGATCGCGCCGGTCCCGGCGGCGCCGTCAACAGCGAGATAGCGGACCAGCCGGTCGGCGCGATCGATCCACAGTTCGGTGACGATGCCGGCCTGGCGTCCGTCACAGCCGAAGATCGGCATGCCGCGCGGATCGGGATCGCGCCGTTCGATCGTGATGTCGAGCGCGGCGCCGAGCGGGACGATGCGTGGATGACCTTCCATGTCGATGTCGGGGTGCTTGGCGCGGTTGGCGTAGGCGGCGGGCCCGATGCCGTCGACCAGCGGGTTGCCGGTCGGCGCATAGGGCGCGCCGGTAAAGCGGTCGGTCTGGCGTGCGGCGATCTGGAAGGGTTCGCGGCCCTTGGTCGGCGTGGTGACGGTGCCACGGCCGAACGAGAGCTTGAAGGTCTTGGCGATCGCGGTGTGGAAGGGGCCGCCTTCGGATTCGACCCGCCCGGTCAGCTCATGCTCGAGCGGATAGCCCTCGCGGCGATCCTCGCGGCGCAGGTAGAAGACCAGGCAGACGAAGAACAGCACGAAGGCGTAGAAGACGAGCATCGCCACATCGATGCCGGGGGTGAGGGTCGGGTGCATGGGCGGTCTCCCCTGGGTTCAAGCCGGAAATTCGGCCAGGCCGAAGCGAATGGTCTGCGAGGGTGCGACCGGGCGGACGAGCGGCCCGAGCACGACGAGCGTGGCGAGCAGCAGGATGATCTCGACGCCGTAGACGACGCCGTAGCCGGTCGCCGGATCGGCGAGCGTCGGGCCGAGGTCGCGCGCGGTCGCAGCGGCGCTGGTCACGTCGCGGACGATCGCGCCGATCGCGATCGCCGCACCCGCGCAGGTCGCCTGCACCGCACCCCACGCACCGAGCGCAAGGCCGTTGCGACCGTCGAGCTCTGCGCTGTCGGAGATCGCCATCGCCGCAGTCAGCGTACCGACCGAGAACAGGCCACCGCCAAAGCCGATGATCGTCGCGCCGATCGCCAGCAAAGCGCTCGCATGCAGCGGCGCTGCAAAGATCACGCAGAGGAACGCCGCGATCCCCGCGACGCCGCCGAAGCCCGCGAGGCGGTGCGGTTCGCCACCATCCGCCAGGCTGCGCGCGGCGAGCGCGAAGCCGCTGAGCATGCCAACCGCCCACAAAGCGGTGAGCGACGTCGTCGCGCCGACCGACAGGCCGAGGATTTGCCCGCCGTAAGGTTCAAGCAGCACGTCCTGCATCGAGAAGGCGGCCGATCCCAGCCCGGTTGCGACCAGCAGCCGCAGCGTGCGCGGGCGCGCGATGAACAGCGCCCAGATCTCGCGGAAGGGGGCGGAGTTTTCCTCGGGTGCGGTGCCGCCACGACGCCGCGCTTCCTGCTTCCACAAGGCGGTGATGTTGAGCACGACGGTCAGCACCGCTGCGCCCTGGACGATCTGGACCAGATGCGTCGGGGTGAAATGATCGAGCAGCCGGCCGATGACGATCGCGCTGACCATCATCCCGAGCAGCAGCATGACATAGAGCAACGCGACGACGCGCGGCCGGCTTTCGGCTGGCGCAAGATCGGTCGCGAGCGCGAGGCCGGCGGTCTGCGTCGTGTGCATCCCCGCGCCGACCATCAGGAAGG
Organism: Sphingomonas sp. AAP5; assembly: GCF_004354345.1. Taxonomy (NCBI): domain Bacteria; kingdom Pseudomonadati; phylum Pseudomonadota; class Alphaproteobacteria; order Sphingomonadales; family Sphingomonadaceae; genus Sphingomonas; species Sphingomonas sp. AAP5. The sequence continues at coordinate 3,522,520 of NZ_CP037913.1, forward strand.
CGATCCCGGCGCCGATCTGTCCGACGATCGTCGGGCCGTGGCCGAGCCCCGTCATCACCAGCAAAGCAAAGGGGAGCAACGCGAAGCCGCCGAACTGGAGCAGCGTGCCGAACCAGATATAGGGAACGCGCTTCCAGCCGAGGATCGACTGGTGCCGGTCCGATTTGAAGCCGATCAGCGCGCGAAGCGGTGCGAACAGCAAGGGCAGCGACACCATCGCTGCAACCGCCCATGACGCCATGCCGAGCTCGACGATCATCACGCGGTTGAGCGTGCCGGTGAGCAACACCGCCGCCATCCCGACCGAGACTTGGAACAGCGACAGCCGCAGCAGCCGTCCGAGCGGGAGTTCGGTGGTGGCGGCATCGGCAAAGGGCAGGAAGCGCGTGCCGAGCCGTCCCCAGAACGCGCCGCTCCGCACCGTCGCGAGTCGTCCGGGCTCCGCCGCTGCGCGCGGTGCGAGCGAGGCTTTCAAGGCGGAGAGGTCGCTCACGCCGTCACCAGCTCGAGCGCATGGCTGGTATAGAAGCTCGCCGAGATGCGCCGGTCGCGCCCGATCCGGCTCGTCGGGACCGCGTTGGTGATCAGCGTGCGGAGCAAGCGGTCGCGCACCGGCAGGATCGCGGGCGAGCGGTCGCTGCGCGGGAACAGCCGTCCCATGCCGAGCATCGCCATCAACAGCGGGGTTTGCGGCGCGAAGGTGAAGACGATCGAGCCGTGCGTGCGTTCGGCGAGCTGTTGCAGCACCGCGACGATATCGAACGCGCGGTAGTGGATCAGCGAATCCATCGCGACGACATGGTCGAAATGCCCGAGCGCGGGATCGAGCAGATCGCCGACGCGCCAGTCGATCGCCAGATGCGCCGGCGCGCGGTCGCGTGCGATCTGGACGAGGCTGCCCGCGACGTCGATCGCCACCACTTGCGCGCCGCGCTCGGCCGCCGCCACCGCGAGTGCGCCGGTGCCGCAGCCGGCATCGAGCAGGCGCAGGCCCGTCATGTCGGCGGGAAGCCACGACAGCAGCGTGTCGCGCATCGCGGTGCGCCCGGCGCGCACCGTCGCGCGGATCCCGCTGACCGGTGCGTCCGACGTGAGCTGCTCCCACGCCTTGGCTGCGGTGCGATCGAAATAGGTTTCGAGATTGCCGCGGAAGTGGGTGTAGCTCGCCGTGCTCATCGCGCGTGCCTCACACCGCTGTCATTCCCGCGAAGGCGGGAATCCATTGCAGCAACGCCCGCAAGCGACAGGAGACGTTCGCCCGTATGGATCTCCGCCTGCGCGGGGATGACGGTGAGGGAGCAGGCGGAGGAGCGCATCATTCGAACCCCAGGAATTCGAAGATCTCGCGATCCTTCATCGGCTGCGCATCGAGCGGCTCGCAGCCGGCCCACATCTGCGCGGCGAGGCGTTTGTATTCGAGGCAGGCGGCATCGACCTCGGGGGTCGAGTCCATCTCGAACAAGGTACATTTCTTGAGGCGGCTGCGGCGGATCGCGTCGAGATCGGGGAAATGCGCGAGCCGCTTCAACCCCGTGGCCGCATTGAACCGGTCGATCTCGTCGGTCGCGGCCGAGCGGTTGGCGATGACGCCCGCCATCCGCACGTCGTAATTCTTGGCCTTGGCCTTGATCGCCGCGACGATGCGATTCATCGCGAAGATGCTGTCGAAATCGTTCGCCGCGACAACCACCGCGCGCTCGGCATGTTGCAGCGGGGCGGCGAACCCGCCGCACACCACGTCGCCGAGCACGTCGAAGATCACCACGTCGGTTTCTTCGAGCAGATGGTGCTGCTTGAGCAGCTTGACCGTTTGCCCGACGACATAGCCGCCGCACCCGGTGCCGGCCGGCGGGCCGCCCGCCTCGACGCACATCACGCCGTTATAGCCCTCGAACATATAATCCTCGGGCCGCAATTCCTCGGCATGGAATTCGACCGTCTCGAGCACGTCGATCACCGTCGGCATCAGTTTCTTGGTGAGCGTGAAGGTGCTGTCGTGCTTGGGGTCGCAGCCGATCTGCAGCACGCGTTTGCCGAGCAGCGAGAAAGCGGCGGAGAGGTTCGACGACGTGGTCGACTTGCCGATCCCGCCCTTGCCGTACACCGCGAACACCTTCGCATTGCCGATCCGGTCATTGGGGTCGAGCCCGACTTGGAGCGAGCCTTCGCCGTCCAAGCCGCGAATTGGTGGGTCGAGCAGGGCCATCATGTGTTCCTTTATGCCGCCACCGCAACGATGCCTTCGAGACGATCCTCGAGTTCATCGCTGGCGGCATGGAGTGCGGCGAGCGTCGCCGCGTCGGGAGTCCAGTATTTGCGTTCGGAGGCTTCGATCAGCCGGTTGGCGACACGCGCCGAAGCCTTGGGATTGAGCGCCGCGATCCGCTCGCGCATTTCGACGTCGAGCACATAGGTTTCGCTGATCCGCTGATAGACCCAGGGATCGACCTCGCCGGTCGTTGCCGACCAGCCCATCGTCGTCGTGACGCTGCCCTCGATCTGGCGGACGCCTTCATACCCGTGGCGCAGCAGCCCCTCGGTCCAGACCGGGTTGAGCACGCGTGTCCGCGTTTCGAGCGCGACTTGCTCCTGCAACGATCGCACCTTGCCGGTGCCTTGCGTCTGGTCGCCGATATAGACCGGCGCGGTCTGCCCGCCCTTGGCGCGCGTTACCGCGCGGCTGATCCCGCCGAGCGTGTCGACATATTGGTCGATGCTGGTGATGCCGAGCTCGACGCTTTCGAGGTTCTGATAGGCGCAATCGACCGTCTGGAGTGCGGCCTTGAGCAATTCGGGCTGGCGTACCGGCGCGCCCTTGACCCCGTAGGCATAGCCCTTTTGCCGCTCGAAACTGTCGGCGAGCTCGTCGGGGTCGGTCCACGCGCCGGTGTCGATCATCAGATTGACGTTGGCGCCATATGCGCCCTCGGCATTCGAGAAGACCCGCAGCGCCGCGGTCTCGAGGTCGCAGCCCTGCGCCGCGGCGTGTGCGCGGGCGTGGCGGCGGACGAAGTTCTGCGCGTCGGGCTCGTCGGCCTCGGCCGCGAGCAAGGCGGCTTGCGCGAGCATCCGCGTCTGGAGCGGCAGCAGATCGCGGAACACCCCCGACAGCGTGACGACGACGTCGATCCGCGGGCGACCGAGCTCTTCCAGCGGGACCAGTTCGGCGCCCGCCAGCCGGTTATAGCTGTCGAAGCGCGGGCGCGCGCCGAGCAGCGCGAGCGCCTGCGCGATCTGCGCGCCCTCGCTCTTGAGATTGTCGGTACCCCACAGCACCATCGCGACCGTCTCGGGCAGATGCCCCGAATCGGCGAGGCTGCGCTCGATCAGCCGCTGCGCCTGTGCTGCGCCGTCCTTGACCGCGAAGGCCGAGGGGATGCGGAACGGGTCGAAGCCGTGGATGTTGCGCCCGGTCGGCAGGATCTCGGGATTGCGCAGCAGATCGCCGCCGGTGACCGGGTGGATGTAGCGCCCGGCAAGCGCAGTGACGATACCGTCGATCTCGCCATTGGCCGACAGCGCGGCGTCGAGCGCGGCCATGTCCTTGAGCAACGGCGTGTCGGCGGCGCGCGTGCCATCGACCAAAGCGACGATCGTCTCGGGCGGGAGCGTTTCGCCGCGCGCCTGGAGCGTGGCGGCGATCATCGCGATCCGCTCCTCGCGGCTCGCCGCTTCGCCGGCGACGTGGAGGCCTTGCGGGATCAGCTCGCGCTCGATTTCGTAGAGGCGCGCGGCGAGATCGGCGATCCATGCGTCGTCCTGCGCCGGCGCAGCCCCGGCATCGGCCGGAGCACGCGCGAGGTCGAGGTCGTTCGCCTGGTCGCGGATCAGCTCCGCCAGGTCGCGCGCTTCGTCGCTGCCCGGTGCGGCGACACGCCAGCGCTCGACCGACGCCTTCAGCGCGGCGAGGCCCTTGTAGACGCCGGCGTTGGTCAGCGCGGGCGTGAGATACGATACCAGCGTCGCGCCCGAGCGGCGTTTGGCGAGCACGCCCTCCGAGGGGTTGTTGGCGGCGTAGAGATAGATGTTGGGCAAGTCGCCGATCAGCCGGTCGGGCCAGCAGGCCGCGCTCAACCCGGTCTGCTTGCCGGGCATGAATTCGAGGCTGCCATGCGTGCCGAAGTGCAGCACCGCATGCGCCGCGAAATCCTCGCGCAGCCACCGGTAGAAAGCGGCGAAGGCATGCGTCGGGGCAAAGCGGCCCGCGAAGAGCAACCGCATCGGATCGCCCTCATAGCCCAAAGCGGGCTGCAGGCCGACGAACACGTTGCCGAACTGCCGCCCGAGGATCTGCACCGAAGTGCCGTCGGACTGCAATTTGCCCGGCGCAGGGCCCCATGACGCCTCGATCTCGGCAAGCCAGGTCTCGCGTGCGACGATCGCGTCGGCGCCGACCTTGGCGTGGACATTGGCCTCGGTCCCGAAGCGCGCGGCATTGCCGCCGAGGATCGCCTCGCGGAGCGCATCGACGGTTGCGGGAAGCTCGACCTGATAGCCTTCGCGCCCGAGCCGCGCGAGCGTCGCGTGGAGCGAGGCGAAGACGCTGAGGAATTGCGCGGTCCCGGCGGCACCGGCGTTGGGCGGGAAGTTGAACAGCACGATTGCGATACGCTTCTCGGCATTCTCGGCGCGGCGCAGCGCGATCAGTTTCAGCACGCGCGCCGCGAGCATGTCGGCGCGCTCGCTGCAGGGCTGCATTGCGCGCGGCGTCGTGGCGTCGGGGAAGCTGCAGTGACGTGCGCAGCCGGTGCAGGCGGTGCCGTCGGACTTGCCGCCGAACAGCATTGGCACGGTGCCGCCGTCGAGCTCGGGAATCGCGATCATCATCGTCGATTCGAGCGGGAGCAGCCCTTGTGCATTCGCCGCCCAGGCCTGGAGCGACTGGAATTCGACCGGGTGCGCGGCGATGTAAGGCACGTCGAGCTTGGCGAGCACCGTCTCGGCGGCCGCGGCATCGTTATAGGCGGGGCCGCCGACCAGGCTGAACCCGGTGAGGTTGATCACCGCATCGACCGTCGCGACACCGTCGTGCTGGAACAGCGCCTCGATCGCCGGACGCCCGTCGAGCCCACCGGCAAACGCCGGGATCACGTCGAGCCCGCGCGCTTCAAGCGCGGCGATCACGCCGTCATAATGGCCGGCATCCTTGGCGAGGATGTACGAGCGCAGCATCAGCAGCCCGACGGTGCCGTGCGCATCGCGCCGGCGCGGCAGCTCGGTCGCGGTGGTGGCGATGCGGCCGGGCAGCGCGGGGTGATAGACGCCGACTTCGGGATACTCGCGCGGCGCCTGCGCCTTGATCGTCCCCCGCAGCGCGCGGCGCGGGCCGTCTGCGTAGCGGTCGACCAGCGCGCGGATCATTTCGACGACATTGTCGTCCGACGCCGCGAGCCAATATTGCATCGTCAGGAAATAGGCGCGGACGTCCTGCGCGGTGCCGGGGACGAAGCGCAGGATCTTGGGCAGGCGCCGCAGCATCGCCATCTGCTTGGCGCCGCCGCTTGCCGCAGGCTTGGGGGATCCGCGCAATTTCTTGAGCAAGGCGAGCATTCCGCCGCTCGGGCGGTCCATGCGATAGTCGCCCATTCGCGTGAGCTTGACGACATCGCCGCCCGACATCAGCCCGACCATCGCGTCGCAGTCCTCGCGGCGCGCCTCGAGCTGCGGCAGAACCGCGCGGATATGATCCTCGAGGAAGAGCATCGTCGCCAGCACGATATCGCCGCGCGCGATGTCGGCGCGGGCGGCGGCGAGCGTTTCGGGCTTTTCCTCCCAATCGGCGGCGGCGTGGAAGCCGATCGTGATCCCGGGATTTTCGCGCGCGAGCCGCGCCTGCGCGCGCTGGACCGCGCCCGCCAAGTGATTGTCGAGCGTGACGATGACGACGTGGACCGCGGTCGATCCAGAGCCGGCGGGACTGGGTGCGCTAGCGGGCATAATGCGCCTTTGCGTCATAGAGCGTGTCGAGCGTGATCGCGGCGATGCCGTGCTCGGTGGCATAGCGCTCGGTGTTGCGGCGCGCCTTGCCGCGGACGAAGAACGGGATCTTCAGCAGCTCGCGCTCGGCCTCGGCGGACCAGCCCTCCTGATCCTTCCCTGGTTCGGCGGGGGCGGGGGCGGGGGACAGCTCGGCGCCTTCAGCCAAGGGGTGGAGGGGGGCGGGCGCGACACCTGCCGTTGCTTCCCCGCCACCATTCGCTGACGGCGTAGGGGCCGCCTCCTGCGGTTCGCGGGGGAAGATTGGAGCGGCGCCATGCCCCAGGTGGCTCGCCCCCGCATGGTCCGAAAACTCGAAATCGTCGCGGAACATCGTCAGCAGATGTTCCTCGAGCCCCATCACCAGCGGGTGGACCCAGGTGTCGAACAGCACGTTCGCACCCTCGAACCCCATTTGCGGCGAGTAGCGCGCGGGAAAATCCTGGACGTGGACCGGCGCCGAGATCACCGCGCACGGGATGCGCAGCCGCTTGGCGATGTGGCGCTCCATCTGCGTGCCGAGCACGAGCTCGGGCTGGAGCTTGGCGATCGCATCCTCGACTTCGAGATAGTCGTCGGTGATCAGCGGCTCGAGCCCGTACAGCTGAGCGGCGGTGCGAATCTCGCGCGCGAATTCGCGATTGTAGCAGCCGAGCCCGATGACTTCGAAGCCGAACTCGTCGCGGGCGATGCGGGCGGCGGCAACGGCGTGCGTCGCGTCGCCGAAGATGAAGACGCGCTTGCCGGTGAGATAGGTCGAATCGACCGAGCGGCTCCACCATGGCAGCCGCGACGTATCGAGTGCGGCGGTCGGATCGACGCCGGCAAGCGCGGCGACTTCGGCGATGAAGTCGCGCGTTGCGCCGTAGCCGATTGGCACGGTGCGGACGGTCTTCTGGCCGTGCGTGCGCTCGAGCCAGCGGCACGCGGTGTCGGCGATCTCGGGATACAGGCTGATGTTGAAATCGGCGTCGGGGATCCGGGCGAGGTCGGCCGGCGTCGCGCCGAGCGGGGCGACGACGTTGACGGCAATGCCGAGCGTCCCGAGCAGCCGGGTGATCTCGACGACGTCGTCGCGGTGGCGAAAGCCGAGCGCGGTCGGGCCGAGGATGTTGGCGCTCGGCGTGTGTTGGCCATCCTTGCGCGGCTCGGCCTCGGCCTTTGCCGACGGACACAAAGCGCGGACCAGCTGGTAGAAGGTTTCGGCCGCGCCCCAATTCTCCTTGCGCTGATAGCTCGGCAGCTCGAGCGCGATCACCGGGATCGGCAGCCGCAGCGCCGAGGCGAGCCCGGCCGGATCGTCCTGGATCAGCTCGGCGGTGCACGACGCGCCGACGAGCAGTGCCTGCGGCGCGAAGCGATCGATCGCCTCGCGCACCGCGGTCTGGAACAGCGCCGCGGTATCCTTGCCGAGATCGCGCGCCTGGAAGGTCGTGTAGGTGACCGGCGGGCGCTTGCCGCGGCGTTCGATCATCGTGAACAGCAGGTCGGCATAGGTGTCGCCCTGCGGCGCGTGGAGCACGTAGTGGACGCCCTCCATCGCGGTCGCGATCCGCATCGCGCCGACATGCGGCGGGCCTTCGTAGGTCCAGACGGTCAGCTGCATGGCAGCCCCCGGTCGAGCGGAGCGGACGCGGACACCGACGTCATACCTTCAACACGTCGCGCCGCCGCAGCGGACGCGCGAAGAGGTCGGCGAGATCGCCCGCCTGGTCGAAGCCGTGGATTGGCGAGAAGACGAGTTCGATCGCCCATTTCGTCGTCAGCCCCTCGGCCTCGAGCGGGTTGGCGAGCCCGAGCCCGCATACCGTCAGGTCGGGCCGCGCCGCACGGACGCGATCGAGCTGGCGGTCGACGTCCTGCCCTTCGCTGATCACCGTCTCAGCGGGCAGCAGCGCGAGTTCGCGCGCCATGTGGGCGCGGTGGAGGTAGGGCGTGCCGACTTCGAGCGGCACCATGCCGAGCTCTTGGGCGAGGAAGCGCGCGAGCGGCAGTTCGAGCTGCGAATCGGGGAGGAAGAAGATGCTCTTGCCGCCAAGTTGCTCGCGCGCATGGGCGATCGCGCGCTTGGCACGCTCGCGGCCGGGGGCGATCACCGCGCGGAAGTGCATCTCGTCGATCCCGAACGCGACCGCGGCGGCGTGGAGCCAGGCGGTCGTGCCCTCGGCGCCGAACGGGAACAGCGCATCGAGCCGCACCGCGCCGCGATCTTCGAGCGCGCGCGCGGTTTCGCCGAGAAAGGGCTGCGCGAGCAGGAAGCGCGTGTTGGGCCCGACCGGCGGCATCGCGCCGGCGCGCCGCGCGGGGAAGCTGTGGACGCGCGGGATCCCCAATTGCGCGAACAGCCGCAGGAACTGGTCCTCGACCACGTCGGGGAGCGCGCCGACGATCATCAGCTCGGGCGCCGCACCAGGTGCCGTCGCGGCAAGCTCGGGCACCAGCGCGGCAAGGCACGCATCCTCGCCTTCGGTGAAGGTCGTTTCGATCCCGCTACCCGAATAATTGAGCACGCGCGTCGTGCCCGAATGCTTGACCGACAGCCGCTGCGCCGCGCGCGACAGGTCGAGCTTGATCACTTCGGACGGGCACGAGCCGACTAGGAAGAGCAGCTTGATATCGGGGCGGCGCGCAAGCAGCCGGTCGACGACGCGGTCGAGCTCGGCATTGCAATCGACCATCCCGGCGAGATCGCGCTCCTCGATGATCGCCGTGCCGAAGCGCGGCTCGGCGAACACCATCACACCCGCCGCCGATTGCAGCAGATGCGCGCAGGTGCGCGAGCCGACGACGAGGAAGAACGCGTCCTGCACCTTGCGGTGCAGCCAGATGATGCCGGTCAGCCCGCAGAACACTTCGCGCTGGCCGCGCTCGCGCAACACGGCGCGCGGGGCGGGGGCGCAGTCGCTGCTCGCGGGCAGGGTCAGCGCGGTCATGCCGTCACCGCCTGCAAGCGCGCGGCGTGGCCGTTGCTCTGCAGCCGGGCGGCGCGCAGCTTGAGCAGGAATTGCGTCGCGTTGACGACATAGGTGGCGTAGGCGGCGAGCGCGAGGAGCATCCGCCCGCGTTCGCTGCCGAGCCCGAACGCCAGCATCGCCAGATAAGCGGTGTGCAGGCCGAGCACGAGGAAGCTGACGACATCCTCCCAGAAGAAGGCGTCGGCGAACAGCCAGCGGTCGAACACCGCCTTTTCCCAGAACGACCCGGTGATCATGATCGTATACAGCGTCAGCGTCTTGAGCACGATCGAGACGGTCGCCGCGGTCGCGCCGTGTCCGGTCGCGAGATAGCGCAGAACCAGCACCGTGCTGACCAGGAAGACGAGGAATTGCAGCGGCGCAAGCAGGCCCTGGACGAGCGTCCAGCGAGTCGCGTCGCGCCGCAGCCGCTGTTCGGGCGTGTAGAGCCCCACCGCTGCCGGGGGGCTCAATGTCGTGCCGGAACGCCCGCTCTGCTGCATTTCCCCGCTCCACTTGTCGTGAGGAAAGACTGGGCCAGCCCATTCAGAGTGTCAATATAAATTGACGTCCAATATTTATGACATAATGGTGCGGTGCCGCATCGATAGTGCGTTGTCATGGACTTCCGAGAGGCATAGGTTGCGAGTCGCCGGACCAGCCAAACATGGCCGCCGACGTACGTCGCGTGATCAACCAGACCGGGAGAGTCGGGGTGGCTTCGGTGCTCAGGTTCGAAGAGTTCGTGCAGCGCGGTCGTGCGCGGTTAAGTCGCTTGCGCGATCGATCTACGCCCGAAAGGCGCGATACCACGCAGCCCGCGCCTCCGGCTGACAAGGCGCGCGCGCTAAATCACTTGATCGAATGCGAGATCATCCCGCGCTTGCTCGTTGCGCACGCCGCGCCGATTGCCGCGGCCCAGGGCATGCACTGCGATCGGATCGCCGAGACCGAGGTCGCGGCGTTCGCGCCGCTCGCGCTGCAAGTCGAGGCCGACGAACTGCTCGCGCATGTCGAGGCGCTGCTGGCCCGCGGCGTGTCGCGCGAGACGCTGCTGGTCGATCTGCTCGCCCCCGCGGCGCGGATGCTCGGGCAGTTCTGGGAAGAGGATCGCTGCGATTTCGTCGATGTGACGATGGGCCTGTGGCGGCTGCAGGAGGTCGTCCACGAAGTCTTCGGGCGTACCACCCCCGATGGCCATATCCCGCATCTCGCACGGCGCGCGCTGTTCGCGTCGCTCGAGGGCGACCAGCACAGCTTCGGCACCGTCGTCATCGACGAGCTGTTCTGCGCCAATGGCTGGATGACCGATCGCATCGCCGAAGCGACAACGGCGCAGTTGCTCGAGCGCGTTCGCGACACTTGGTTCGACCTGGTCGGATTGACGATCACGTGTGACTGCCATATCGCGCCCTTGCCTTCGATCGTGCGCGCTATCCGTGCGGCGTCTTGTAACCCGCGGATTTGCGTGATGGTCGGCGGACGAGTGTTTGCCCTTGATGCCAGCCGCGCGGCCGCGGTCGGTGCCGACGGGACGGCACCCGACGCGCGTGCGGCGGTTCGCGTCGCTGGCGAGCTGGTCGATGCGGTGGCACGGGAGGCTGTTGCGTCGATGACGGGCTGATCTAATTTCGGGTCGCGCGGGGCGGGCACCCCGCGGGACGAAGGACTTCAGGAGTATGAACGGTTCGGCGATGAACGATCGTCCCCCCCATCCTGCACCCAATGCCTTTTGCGATCCCGAAACGGTGGTGCGCACGCTTGCGCCCCACGCAGCCGTGTCGTTGCTTGCCTCGGTAGGCGATGTCGCGCTGGTGCTCGATTCCGCTGGCGTGATCCGCGACATCGCGGTCCCCAATGCCGAGCTCGACGCGCAGGGCGTGCGCGACTGGGTCGGCCAGCGGTGGCACGATGTCGTCACGTCGGAAAGCCAGCCGAAGATCATCGACATGCTTGCCGAGCATGGCGAGTCGACGCGCTGGCGGCAGGTCAATCACATCCTGCCCAGCGGCGACGTGCCGATCCGCTATCTCGTCATGAAAACGGGTGCCGATGGCAGCATCATCGCGATCGGTCGAGAGATGCGCGCGGCGGCGGCGCTCCAGCAGCGCTTGCTCCAGACGCAGCAGTCGCTCGAACGCGACTATATCAAGCTGCGCCAGGCCGAGGCGCGCTATCGCATGCTGTTCGATCTCGGCACCGAGCCGATCCTGATCGTCGATGCCGCGACGCGCCGCATCCGGGAGAGCAATCCGGCGGCGCTCAATCTGCTTGGCGTCACGGACGGGGCCCTTGCGGACCAGTCGATCGGGGCGATCGTCGCAGCCGAGGATCGGGACAGCTTCATCGCGCATCTCGGCGCGGCGAGCGCGACCGACGATCTCCCGTCGATCGCGGTCCGGCTCGCTGGCGAACACGGCAATGCGGAAATCTCGGCGCGGCTGTTCCGCCAGGGGCGCGCGGCGCTGTTGCTCGTGCGGATCGTCGCTGCTGCGCCGCAGCCGGTGCTCGCCTCGCATGCCGCGGCGGTGGAGGATGTCATCGAGCACATGCCCGACGCCTTCGTGCTGACCGATGCCGACCTCACTATCCTCGTCGCGAACGCCGCGTTCGTCGAGCTGGCGGGCGTTGCGTCGGCCGAGCGCGTGATCGGCGCGCCGCTCGGCACATGGCTCGGGCGTCCCGGTATCGATCTCGACCTGATCCTCGCGCAGATCCGTGATCATACCGCCGTCCGCAACGTCGCGACGATTCTGCGCGGTCAGAACGGCGCGCAGGAAGAGATCGAGCTGTCGGGCGTCGTCGCGCCGCAAGGCGATTCGCTATGCTACGGCTTCACGATCCGCAATGTCGCGCGGCGCTTGAGCAGCGTAGCGCCCGAGGAGCGCGCCGCGCCGCGATCGGTCGAGCAACTGACCGAATTGGTCGGGCGGATGTCGCTCAAGGATATCGTCCGCGAATCGACTGATTTGATCGAGCGGCTCTGCATCGAGGCGGCGCTTGCTTATACCTCGGACAATCGCGCATCAGCCGCGGAAATCCTCGGGGTGAGTCGGCAAAGTCTCTATTCCAAGCTGCACCGGCACGGATTGGGCAATCTCGTCTCGGGCGACAATTGACGCACTGACAGTCCTGCTTGACACGGCGAGTGTCAAAATCATTTGACGTTGGAACGTGTCCGCCATAGCTTTGTGGCATGGCACGTGTGACGACTCCTTCGCTCGCTGCTCCGCAGCTTCCGCGGCTCCGCGACGTGCTCGAGCTGCTCAAGCCGATCACGTGGTTTCCCCCGATCTGGGCGTTCGGCTGTGGCGTGGCGTCGGCGGGCGTGCCGGTAGCGAGCCGATTGCCGTTTCTCATCGCCGGGATCCTGCTCGTCGGGCCGCTGGTGTGCGGCACCAGCCAAGCGGTCAACGATTGGTTCGACCGCCACGTCGACGCGATCAACGAGCCTGGACGACCGATCCCCTCGGGCCGGATCGCCGGCCAATGGGGTCTGTGGATCGCGATCATCGGCACCGTGCTGGCGCTTGTCGTCGCGGCGGCGACCGACCGCTGGGTGTTCGCTGCGACGTGCCTCGCGCTGGTCTTCGCCTGGGCGTACAGCGCGCCGCCGTTCCGGCTCAAGCAAAGCGGGGTCTGGGGGCCGATCGCGGTGGCGCTGACCTATGAGGGGCTGACCTGGTTTACCGGCGCGGCGGTGATGGCGGGGGCGTTCCCGTCGCCGCAGATCCTCGCGATTCTGCTGCTGTACAGTGCCGGCGCGTTCGGCATCATGACGCTCAACGATTTCAAGGCGGTCGAAGGCGATCGCGCGATGGGGATCCGCTCGCTGCCGGCGACGCTCGGTGTCGATCGTGCGGCGCGGCTCGCCTGTAGCGTGATGATCCTCCCGCAAATCGGCGTGATCGTGCTGCTCGGACTGTGGCAGCACGCGCTCGTCGCGGCGAGCGTCACCGCCTTGCTCGTCGGGCAGCTGGCGTTGATGACCCGGCTGATGCGCGATCCGCTGCGCTTCACGCCGTGGTACAATGCGACGGGCACGAGCCTGTATGTCCTCGGCATGCTGGCCTCGGCGCTCGGGCTCGGCGGAGTGCTCGGGCTATGACGCGCGCGGCACCGCAGGCGGGGCTCGGCTGGGTCGGCATCGTCCGGTTGGGGCTGGTGCAAAGCGCGATCGGCGCGATCGTGATGCTGGCGACGTCGCTGCTCAATCGTGTGATGGTGGTCGAATACGCCTTGCCCGCAGCGCTGCCCGCCGGGCTCGTTGCGTGGCATTATGCGGTGCAGCTCTCGCGCCCGCTATGGGGGCATCGCTCGGACAGTGGCCGGCGGCGGACGCCGTGGGTGATTGGCGGGATGGCGGTGCTGGCATGCGGGGCGATGCTCGCGGTCGCGGCGGTCGGAGTGGTCGCGCAGTCGGCCGCGTTGGGGATCGCGGTCGCGGTGCTCGGCTTCAGCTTGATCGGCGCAGGTGTCGGGGCAGCGGGGACGTCGCTGCTCGCGGTCCTCGCCACGCGCGTTGCACCCGAGCGCCGTGCGGCGGCGGCGTCGATCACCTGGATCATGATGGTCGTCGGGATCGTGGTGTCGGCGGGCGTGGCGGGCAAGCTCATCGATCCCTTCTCGTTCGCGCGGTTGCAGCTGGTGGTCGACGGCATCGCCGGCGCCGCCTTCCTGCTCGCGACGGTGGCGATCTGGGGCGTCGAAGCGGCGGGCGGGACACCGCGTCCAGCGACTCTTGCCGCGCGCGTTCCGCTCCGCCCGGCGCTCGCAGCGCTGTGGGCCGATCGCCGCGCGCGCGGGTTTACCGGCTTCGTCTTCCTGTCGATGCTCGCGTACGCGATGCAGGACTTGATCCTCGAGCCCTTTACCGGGTTGCGCTTCGGGATGACGCCGAGCCAGTCGACGCAGGTTTCGGGGATCCAGCATGGTGGCGTGCTCCTCGGCATGATCGTGGTCGGGCTTGCCGGCGGTGCGTTCGATGCGCGGCGCGGCACTACGCTGCAACGCTGGATCGTCGGCGGGTGTATCGGGTCGGCGCTGGCGCTGGCGGGGCTCGCGCTGGCGGCGCGCGTCGGGCCGGGCTGGCCGATCCTTGCCAACATCTTTGCGCTTGGCTTTGCCAATGGCGTGTTCGCAGTCGCCGCGATCGGCGCGATGATGGCGCTGGCGGGCGCGGACGGCGAAGCGCAAGCGGGGTTGCGGATGGGCGTGTGGGGCGCGGCGCAAGCGATCGCGTTCGGGCTTGGCGGGCTGACCGGTGCAGTCGCGGTCGACGTCGGGCGTGCGATGCTCGGCTCGCTGCCCGAGACCTTCATGCTCGTGTTCGGCGCGGAGGCGCTGTTGTTCCTCATTGCCGCCGCTGTTTCGATCGACGCACCGCGCCGCGCCGGCGCGATTGGCCGCGAGGTGACGATATGACACCCGATTTCGACTGTGTTGTGATTGGCGGCGGGCCCGCGGGCGCAACCGCCGCGACCGACCTCGCGCGGAGCGGACGCCGCGTGCTGCTGCTCGACCGCGGCGGGCGGATCAAGCCGTGCGGCGGGGCGATCCCACCGCGCGCGATCCTCGATTTCGAGATACCCGAGCATTTGCTCGTCGCGCGTGCCACCGCCGCACGGATGGTCGCGCCATCGGCCAAGTCGGTCGACATGCCTGTCGGCGACGGGTTCGTCGGGCTGGTCGATCGCGCCGATTTCGACGAATGGCTACGCGCACGCGCTGCGTTGGCGGGGGCCGAGCGGCGCACCGGCAGCTTCGCGCGGATCGAACGCGACGCCGGGCATCCGGTGGTCGTGCTGCGCGGTGCGCGCGGCGAGGCCGAGCAGCGCATTTCGACGCGCTGCGTGATCGGCGCCGATGGCGCACGCTCCGAGGTCGCGCGGACCGAGCTGACGGGGGTTCCGCCGGTACCGTGCGTCTTTGCCTATCACGAGATCATCGCCGCTCCTGCCGATGGCAGCGCCGATTTCGACCCGGCGCGCTGCGACGTCTTCTATCAGGGCAAGCATTCGCCCGATTTCTACGCATGGGTGTTTCCGCACGGCGACACCGCAAGCGTCGGCGTGGGCAGCGCACGCAAGGGCTTCGCGCTCCGCGCATCGGTCGCGGCGCTGCGGGCGCAGACCGGGCTCGATGCATGCGAGACGCTGCGCTGCGAAGGCGCGCCGATCCCGCTCAAGCCGCTCAAACGCTGGGACAATGGCCGCGACGTGCTGGTTGCAGGCGATGCGGCCGGCGTCGTCGCGCCGGCGTCGGGCGAGGGCATCTATTATGCGATGGCGGGGGGGCGCTATGCCGCCGAGGCGATCGAGGCGTATCTCGTGACGGGCAAGGCGGCGGTGCTGCGGCAAGCGCGCAAGCGCTTCCTGCGCGCGCACGGCCGGGTGTTCTGGATCCTCGGGATCATGCAATATTTCTGGTACGCAAACGACAAGCGGCGCGAGCGCTTCGTCAAGATCTGCGAGGACCCCGACGTCCAGCGGCTGACCTGGGACGCCTATATGCACAAGCGACTCGTTCGCGCGAAGCCGGTCGCGCATGTCCGCATCTTCCTCAAGGACATGCGCCATTTGCTCGGGCTCGCACCGGCATGAGGCGCACACCATCCGTCGTGCACCCCGCCTGGGGCTTGCCGATCGCGGTTGCGGCGTGTGCCGCGCTGCTCGTCGCGGTGATGGGGGGGACGATCACCGAGATCGGGCCGTGGTATCACGGCTTGGTGCAGCCGCGCTGGGCCCCGCCCGAGGCGGCGTATGGCGTCGTGTGGACAACGATCTACCTGATCACCACTTGCGCTGCGGTCACCGGCTGGCGCGCGATCCCCGACCGGCACGGCGCCGAGTGGATGATCGGGCTCTTCGCGCTCACCGGTTTCCTCAACATCGTTTGGAGCGTGCTGCTCTTCCGGCTGCATCGCCCCGATTGGGCGGCGGTGGAGGCGGTGGCGTGGTGGGTCGCGATCGTGGTGTGGATCTACACGCTGTGGCCGCGTTCGCTCGCGGCGGCCTTGCTGCTGCTGCCGTATCTCGGTGTGGTCACCTTCGCCGGCTATCTCACGATGACGATTGCACGGCTCAACGGGCCGTTTGGGTGAGCGCGATTGCCGACTGGCTCTATGCGCGGGGGCACGCGATCGACTTGATCCTCGGCATCGTGCTGCTCGAGGCGATGTGGTTGACGCGGTGGCAGGGCTGGACGCTGCGCGCGGCGCTGGCGTGTCTGTTGCCCGGTGTCATCCTGCTGCTGGCATTGCGCGCGGCATTGGTCGGGATGGCGTGGCCGTGGATCGCGCTCGCGCTGGTGCTGTCGTTTCCGGCGCACCTTGCCGATCTGATGCTGCGTGATCGCGGTGGGCGCGCGCGGCAAGCGCGGTAATCGGGGCGGGTGACCGCCACCCCAGGCCAAGGTCCGGAGTGACGATCGCTCAAGCGGTGTTTACGAATTTGCCTTGAGATAGGCGATGACGTCGGCGCGCTTCTGCGGGTCGGTTGGCCAACCGGCAAACGACATCTTGGTGCCGGGGACGATGCGCTGCGGATTTTCGAGGTACTGGAACAGCTTTTCCTCGGTCCAGGTAATGCCGCTATTCTTGTTGGCGGTCGAATAGACGAAGCCCGGAATGATCCCGGCCTTGCGCCCGACGACGGCGTGCAGCGACGGACCGATCTTGTTCACGCCCGCTTCGATCGCGTGGCAGGTCTTGCAGGTGATGAAGTCAGCCTCGCCCTTCTTGGCGTCGCCGGTATAGGCGGCGAGCTTGACCCCGGCGATCGTGTCGACATTGTCTGCAGCGACCGCAGCCGCGGCGGCGGGCGCAGCGGCACCCGGTGCCGTCGCAGGCGCGGCGGCCGGCGCGGTGGCAGCCGCAGTCTCGGTCGTCGTGGTGGTGCTGGTCTGTTCGGTTTCGGCTTTCTTTGCGCACGCCGTCAGCGCAAGCGCGGCGCATGACACGCCGAAGATAATATGGCCAATCCGCATCGTTGATGGTGTGCGCATGATCCTGCTCCTGTTGGTCTGAAGTCTCTCCCGCCCGGCATATTCGACACTATCGCCGCATGCCTGTCCAGCGGAATTGACACTGGTTTGCGATCCGCAGCGGCACGGGAGAGCGGTCTTCAGTGCCGCGCGCGGCGGGCGATCTCCTCGCGGCGCATCCGCCCGTCCTTGAGAATCGCCTGATGGTAGCGGCGCAGCGCAGCGCCGCTGCGCCGCTGCGCGCCGTCCTCGATCGCCAGCGCGGCGAGCATTTCGGCGGTGCGCGTCATCGGATCCTGCGCGATTCGCGCGAGATCGGCGTCGAACGGCGCGAAGGCGACGGGCTCGCCTTGCCAGGCGACCAACCGCGCGCGCGCCTCGTCGATCGACTGGCCGTCGCGGTGGATCGCGAGATCGGCGAGCGCGCGCCCGATCCGGAACAGCCGCCAGTGGAGCTGGCCGAGCGCGGCGCGGCGGTCGTGTGCGTAGCCCCCGTCCTGCGCGATCCGCTGCTCGATCGCGATGCTCCAGCCTTCGGGGAAGCACGGTGCATAATCGGGCCGCATAGGATGCGGATCGGCGATCGCCTCGATCGGGAGCTGGACCATGTGCCCGGGGACGAGTTCGTGCGCGACGACGCTGGGGAGCGTCCAGCGCGGTCGATCGTGGACATGCGTGAGGTCGACTCGGTAGCCGCCGGGATGACCGGGCGTTGGCAGCGTGCGCGCACCGATCCGGCCGGCGGCGATGTCGGTGGCGCTCGGTCGGATCGCGGCGACGTCGAGCGCGTAGCGCGGCACGGGACCGATCAGCGCCGGCACTTGCGCGCTGAACATCGCGAGCCAGCGGTTCATGTCGGCCACCGCGGCATCGCGACCGGCGTCCGAATCGGGGTAGAGCTCGCGCTCGTCCTGCCATAGCCGCGTGAAGCCTGCGCCGGTCGTCGCGCCGCTGATGCCGATCGCAGCGAACAGTCGCGCCGCCTGTACCTCGCAGCGAACGCGTTCGCGCTCGAGCCGGTGCGCCGCGGCGTCGAGCGTGACGCCGTCGCCCAGCTTGCGGCGCAGCAGGAGCGTGAGCAGGCCGGCATCGCGGGTGGCGCTCGGCTTGGCGCGCGGATCGACCCCGCGCGCGACGATCGCGGCATCGACCGCGAGCCCTGCGCGCGCCGTTACGAGATCGAGCCGCGCGGCCGGCGAGAGTGCGGCTGCATCGAAGGACGCGAGGAAGCGCAATGCTGTGACCGGATCGCGCTCGGCGCGTGCGGCGTCGAGTGCCGCGCGCAAGGCGTCGCTGGCCGCACGCGCGCGCCATGGCAGCAAGGCGAGCGCCGCGCCGCCGGCGAGGACCGCACGCCGCGTCGTCATCGCGCGCGGTCGGCGAGCGCCACGCGATTGTTCTGGCGGGTCACTTCGGCTGTGTCGTCGAGCAGATCGACCTGGACCGCGAGCTGTTGCGGGTCGCGGCCGGGGGGGATCGTCAGCGTGACGGTGGCGGTGCGGGGCAACAGATCGCTCGGCGCGGCAAGCGGGGCAAGCGGGACGCTGGCGAGCATCGCGTCACCCCACAGCGAGACGCGCGCTCGCGGCGTCGCGACCGCGCCGAGGCTATGGACGGTGACGCGCACGGTGCGCCCCTCGACCCGGATGTCGTCGCGGCCGATGCCGAGATCGGGCCGCGTCTCGACGGGCGCCGATGGCGTGACGAGCGCGAAATCGTAGACCGTCATCGCAGTGGGGGCGAACGCCACGGGCACGCTCGCGCTGCGTTCGAGCGTGATCGCCTCCGCTGGGCCGACCGCGATCATCGTCTTGCCGTAGTCGGTCGTCGTGCCGCGCGTCATCGACCAGCGGCCGGCGGTGACATTCCAGGTCGTCATCGTCGCGGCCTGTGACGTCGCGCCGATATTGTAGCCGAGCACGCGGAAGTGCGTCGGCGTCGCGTTCGGCAGCAGGATCGCGACGTGCTCCGCAGCCCCGGCTTGGGCGAAGCGCCAGCTCACCGTGTTGCCCGGCCAGGTCTGGTTGCGCTTGAGCGCGATTCCGCCGAGCCGTTCGCGCTGGAGGATTTCGTTGGGCTGCTCGACACGGTCGGACCACCAATGCCCCTCGGTGTACATCGCCATATGCTGCGACTTGTCGGCGATCGCGTCGGCGTGGAGCGCGGCGAGCGTGCCGAGATCGCCGCTTGCCGACCAGGCGGCGTAGCGTGCGAACGCCTCGTCGCCCTTCGCCGCGCGTGCGAGCAACGCCGAGCCTTGCGGGAGCGCGGTGAAGGCGTTTTCGTTGAACTCGGCGAGCGCCGCGCCGCCGCCCTTCGCCGCGCGCGCCTCGATCGGGCGGAGATATTTCGCGTCGCCCGTGAAGCGCCATGCCGCCCACGCCGATTGCAGCGGCGTCGTCACCCCACCGCCATCGCCGACGCGCGTGGCGTCACTGCGCCAGTTGATCTCGTTGGGGTAGGACCACAGCCCGTCGTCGCCCTGTTTGCCATGCGCCATCCAGCCATCGACCGTGCCGGTGACGAGTCCGCGCGCAGCGGCGTTGCCGTTGTAGAGACCGAGCAGGATCGGCGCGTGCATCACCGTCCAGCTATACGGCTTCTGCCATTCCCACGCGCCTTCGCGGTACATCGTGCGCCCGCCATACCAGTTGCTGGCGAAGTGGAGATGGCCCGCGGGGTTCCTGAGGATCACGCCCTGCAGCGCCTTGGCGGTCGCCATCAGCCGCTCGACCGCGATCGGCTCGCCCCAGTTCAGATAGAGCCGCTCGGCGTCGGAGTTGAGCCCTTCTTCATAGGCGTGGAGCTCGTCGGTGGTGATGTAGCCGAGGCCGTTCACGCGCATGCCGTTCTTGTACGACGCGTCGGCGAGCGCGCGCAGCGAGGCGTTGATCTTGTCGGGCTCGACGCCCATCAGCGCGAGGCCCGGCCATTGCTGCGTCAGATCGGTATCGTCGGAAATGCCGCCGCCGAAATCACCGTACGGGACCTGGCGATGGTCGATCCACCAGTCGACGAACTGCCGTGTGAGCTTGAGATCCTCTAGCTGGCGGAACGCCCACAGCGGCACCCCCGCGGGGGCGGTGGGCTGCACGAAGGGTGGCATGTTCTCGGGCCGATAATCGATGTCGGCCCAATATTGCCGTACGAGGACATTGTCGGGATCGACGCGCAGCAAATCGGTAATGTCACCGAACACGCGCGCGTAGAGCGCCTCGCGCTTCGAGGCGGTATGTTCCTCGACGAGGAAGCCCCAATTGTCCTTCACTTGGTTGAGCCGGTCGGCGATGTGTTCGGGGAGCGCTGCGGCGCGGTCCTTGAACACCAGGCGGATCTTGGCGCCGTTGAGCGCGGCGGCGTCGAAGCCCGCGTCGCTCGACGCGATGCTGAGATAGAGGCTGTCGTTCGACAGGATGCGGTCGCGCAGGTCGAGCCACAGCGTGCGCGCCTCGCCGGGGCGGACCGAGACCGACAGATCGATCATGTCGCGCGCGGGCCAGATCGGGTCCTTCACGCGGATGTTCAGCGCGATCGGCCCGGTGCCTTTCAGCGCGGGCAAGTCGAGCGCGATGCCGTCGAGCCCGTCATGGAGGTTCTGCCAGCCATAATCGAACGCGCGCGCGAGCGGCTTGTCGGGATAGGCGTCGCCGAGGCTTGCCGGGATGAGGATGTGGACGATCGGCAGGCCCGCGCTGCGCGGCTGGACGGGCGCACCGGCACCCGCCGCGCCCGCACCGACCGCGGCCTTGATCCCCGCGCTCGGCAGCGCGACGACGGTGCTGCGCTCATCGGGCGCGTATCGCCCGGCGATGAAGCTCTCGAGCGGGGCAAGCGACGCGATCCGGGTCGAGGCGTTGGCATCGAGCGTGTAGGACAGCTTGAAACATCCCGCCGGCTCGGCCCCGGCCTGGACGTCATACGCCCACAGCTCCTGGATCGGTTGCTCCTGCATCGTGTTGACGAAGCTCAGCGTGCCGCCCTGCCGCTCGGGCGTACTGGTGACGCTACGCACGACGCCCTTCGCCCGCGTCGCGAGCGTCGAGGATGCGCCGCCCTCGGACCACAGCAGCGACCCGTAGGCCGCGCCGCGGATCTCGACGCGGTTGAAGCGCTCGCCCGCCGGGACGGTCAGATCGTAGCGCTTGCCGCCCTCGACATAGACGTTCCAGTCGGGGAGCTCGAAGTAATCGTCGCGGCCGGGGAGTTTCGAGCGATTGTAGACGCCGGGCCAGGTCGTCTCGGCGATGCCGTCGACGCCCTTCCACATCCATTGCTTGAGATCCTTCGCGTCGGCGAATTCGACCTTGCGCACGGTGGTGACGGGCGCGTCGAGCAGCGGCGGCAGCGTCTTGTCCCAGCCGTAGCGGTGGAGCCAGGCGGTGCGGCGCGGTGCCGTCTCCGGTGGTGGCGACGGGGTAGGCTCGCGCTTGTCGGCCAGCGCCGCGACATCCGCAGCCTGCAGCATGTGGTCGTAGACGCGGATCTCGTCGAGATCGCTGCCGCGCATGAAATGATAGCGGCTCTGCACCTGGTGCGGCGACATCACGCGGCCGGCGAGCCCGAACTGGTCGAGCCCCGAATCGAGATCGGCGACTTGATCCTTGCGTGCGACGAGCGCGCCGTCGACGAACAGCTGGACGCCTTTGGTCTCGTCCCAGGCGAAGGCGATGTGCTTCCAGGCATCGGCCGCAGGCGTTTGCGGGATCGTCCACGAGACGCGGATTCGCGACAAATTGGCGTCGGTGACGAAGGCGTCGAAGCCGTGGCCGTTCCAGTCGATCCGCAGGAACGCCATGTCCCAGCTGCTGTGATCGGCGAACCCTGTGCGGAAGATCACGAACGGCGCCTGGCCGAGCGGTTCGCGCGGCCGCCAGAAGAAGCTCAGCGTGCCGCGCTCGGCGCGCATGTTGCCGGGCGCCTTCCATGCGACATAGCCGTCATCCGCCCAACGCGCCGCGCCGCCGATCGCGCCGTCGGGTACGACCGTCACGTTGCTGCGGAAATTAGGCACTGGGTCGCCGGCCGCCACGTCGGCGGTCAGGCTTTTATCGGCCGAGACGCGGAACAGCAGGCCGTCCCCGTGGCTTGGCGCGTCCTGCGCGATTGCCGGCGACGCGACTGCAATCGCGATCAGGCTCGCCAGTCCGACCTTACAGCGCATCGACGCGAGCCAGGCGCGGGGAGAGGAGATGGATCACGCCGACCGCGATCAGATAGACGCTGCCCGCGACCGCGAAGATCAGCGTGTAGCTGCCCGTCGTCTGGAGGATGTAGCCGGTGAACTTGGCCATCCCCATCCCGCCGATCGCGCCGACCATCCCGCCGATCCCGACGACCGAGCCGACCGCCTTGCGCGGAAACATGTCCGACGGGATCGTGTAGAGATTGGCCGAGAAGGCCTGGTGCGCCGCGGTCGCCAGCCCGACGATCGCCACTGCCGCCCACAGATTGGCGACATATTGCGCAAAGAAGATCGGCATGACGAGGAAGGCGCACGCCAGCATCACCGTCTTGCGCGCGCGATTGGCGCTCCAGCCGCGCTTCATCAGTTTCGACGACGACCAGCCCCCCGCGATGCTGCCGAAATCGGAGATGAGATAGATCACGACGAGCGGCGGGCCGAAGCTCTTGAGATCGAGGTGGTACGCTTTCGACAGGAAATCGGGCGTCCAGAACAGGAAGAGCCACCAGATCGGGTCGATCAGGAACTTGCCGAGCGCATAGGCCCAGGTCTCGCGATAGCCGAGCAGCTGGATCCACGGCATCTTTCCGCTCGCATCGGCGGGGTCGCTCTCGATATACGCAAGCTCGGCCGCCGACACGCGCGGCTGTTCGCGCGGGCGGCGATAGATCGCGATCCACGCGACGAGCCAGACCAGACTCGCCACGCCGGTGACGATGAACGCCATCCGCCAACCGAAGGCGAGCGTGATTGCTGGAACGATCAGCGGCGTGATCACCGCGCCGATATTGGCGCCGGCGTTGAACAGGCCGGTGGCAAAGGCGCGTTCGCGTGCCGGAAACCATTCCGACACGGCCTTGATCCCCGACGGGAAATTGCCCGATTCGCCGAGCCCCAGCACCGCGCGCGCGGCGGCGAACTGCAAGGTCGATCCGGCAAAACCACACAGCGTGTGGCCCGCGGTCCAGATGATGAAGGCCAGCGAATAGCCGACGCGCGCGCCGAGCCGGTCGACGATCGACCCGAAGCTGATATAGCCGATCGCATAGGCCGCCTGGAACCAGAAGACGATGTCGGCATAGGCGTTCTCGTCCCAGCCGAATTCGCCCGAGATGTTGGGCTTGAGCAGCCCGATCATCTGCCGGTCGACATAGTTGATCGCGGTCGCCGCAAACAGCAGCCCGCAGATCAGCCAGCGATACCGCCCGCTCGCGCCCGCCACCGCGGCGCTGCCCGTGCTGTCGATCGGAAATTCGGCCGTCGCCATCATCGCTCTCCTGTCGGCGGCCCTATGCTGGGCCTTTTTTCCGAAAATCGTCGGGGTCTCGCTATTGCGCGGAAATGCTGCACGCCACCTGCAGGCGGTTATCGAAGATCGCGACGACCTTCGCACCGATCGCGACCGGATGCACGCCGCTGACCGCGCCGGTCGAGATCCATTGTCCCGCGGACAAGGCGATCCCGCGCGCCGCCATCAGCTCGAACAGGAAGCGCGCCGCGCCGAACGGGCCGTCGAGCATCGTCGCGGCGGTCGCGACGCCGGTCGTGACGCCGTCGATCGTCAGTTCGACCGGCCAGGCGTTGACGTCGATGTCGCGCCAGTCGGACACGTCGGCGCCGATGACGAGCCCGTTATTGTTGCCGAAGTCGGAAATGGTGACGCCTGCACCATGATCGTTGATCCCGCCGAAAGGCGAGCTCGCGATCTCAATGCCGACACAGACGCGGTCGATCAGCGCGGTCGCCTCGGCGAGCGTATAGTCGGGCTTGGCCGGGTCGGGCGCAGTGCCGATGCGCAGCAGGAACTCGGCCTCGGCGGCGGCGAAGCCACCGGCGAAGACGGGCATCGCGCGCGGCGTGTCGCCCTCGTCGAACGTCTGGTCGGCGAAGATCGGGCCGGCGAGGCGGTCGGTGCCTTCGAATGGCGGGTTGATCCGTCCGACCTTCCAGCCGGCGATCGGCTTGTCGGTCAGCGCGATCGCGGCGTCCTGCATCGCATAGGCTTCGGCGAGCGCTGCTGGCATCGTGCCGGGATATTCGGCCAGGGCGGTGGCATTACGCCGCGCCGTGACGAATTCGCTGGCGATCCGCGTGATATTCGTTTGACCGGTTTCGGACGTCACGTGCCGCAATCCCCCCTCGTGCCGTTCGATCGGCTTGTCGCGACTGGGTATGGGAAACCGGTGTCATTGACAAGAGGGGGTGCGACGGATCGCGTCGCGCCCGCCGCTCAATCGGACGAAAGCATCGCCCAATCGCCATCGAACGCAGCTTGTGCGGCGGCGGCAATCGCTGCGACGGCGGCGGGATCGCCAGCCAATTCGCCCGAAAAACCGAGCTTGGCGGCGATCAGCCGATCGAGCACGGTCGCGGCGCCACCCTCGGTAGCGGCGGTGGCGAGTGCGGCGGCCGCCGGGTCGAGGATCGGCACGCCGGCGCGTGCGCGCTGCATCAGGAAGGTGACCCAGCAGCCGAGCGCGATGACGACATGCTGTGGCATGTCGCCGCGCGCACGGTGCGCCGCGAGCGTATCGCCGAGCCGATACGGAATCTTCTGGCTGCCATCGGCGGCGATCTGGTCGAGCCGGTGGACGATCGCGGGGTTGCGGAAGCGCGCGAGCACGGCTTCGCGATACGCGTCGTGGTCGAGCCCGGCGACCGGCTGCAGCGTCGGGATGATGTCTTCGCGGATCATCGCGTCGACGAAGCTCGCGAGCGCGGCGTCGCCCATCGCCTCGGACACGCTGGCATGGCCGCGCAGCAAACCGGCATAAGCGAGCGTCGAATGCGACCCGTTGAGCACGCGCAACTTGGCCTGTTCATAGCCCGCGACATTGTCGGTCAGCGTCGCCCCGGCGCGCGCGAGGGCGGCGCAGACGGGGGAGCCGACATCCTCGATCACCCATTGCGTGAAGGCCTCGCGCTGGACCGCGGCGCGGTCCTCGACGCCGAGCGCGGCGGCGACGGTTTCGTACAGTGCCGCGTCGCTGGCGGGGGTGATCGAATCGACCATCGTCCCGGGGACGAGCACTTGCGCTTCGATCCAGGCGGCAAGATCGGCGTCGGTCGCGGCGGCGAACGCCACCAGCGCGGCCTTCACCTTGGCGCCGTTATTGGCGAGATTGTCGCACGGCATCATCACGAACGGCGGGGTGCCCGCCGCGCGCCGTGCGGCGAGACCGCCGACGATCCAGCCGATCACGCTGCGTGGTACTGCCGGCGCGGCGAGATCGTGCACCACATCGGGATGCGCGAGATCGAGGCTGCCATCGGCTGAGAGGCAATAGCCCTTCTCGGTCACCGTCGTCGTGACGAGCTTCACCTCGGCATCGGCGAGCAGCGCCTGCGTTTCTGCAGCATCGTCGGGGCCGAGGAAGCGGCTATGCGCGCCGATCACGCGGAACCCCGGCGCGGCATCGCGAATCGCGAGCGTGTAGAGCCCCTGCTGCGCCGACAGCGCCTCGACCGTGCCAGCGCTGCGCAGCGAGACCGCGGCGATTCCCCAGCTCGGGTCGCCATCGAGCAGCGTGTCGATATAGCTCGCCTGGTGCGCGCGGTGGAACGCGCCCGGGCCGAAATGGACGATTCCGGTGGCAGGCGGGGCGGTGCGCGCGGGGCGAGCGATCGCGGCGGGGAGCGCGTCGAGCGCGGCATACTCAAGTCGGTTCACAGCGTGACACCCCGTTTCCAGATTGCGATCTCGCGCTCGCCATTGCGTTCGGCCGCGGTCGCAGCCCCCGAGGCGATCGCGCATAGCGTCGTGGCGAGCGCTTCGGCAACCGGCGCGAAACCGTGCTCGAGCACCGCGCCGGCGTCGAAGTCGATCCAGCCGGGTTTCCGCGTCGCGAGATCGCTGTTCGACGCAATCTTGAGCGTCGGCACGGGGAAGCCGAGCGGCGTGCCCCGGCCGGTCGTGAACAGGATCGCGGTCGCCCCTGCTGCGGCGAGTGCGGTGCACGAGACGGCATCGTTGCCCGGCGCCTCGAGCAGCGTCAGCCCGGTCGCCGAAACCCGCCCGCCATAGCCGAGCACCTGCGACACCGCCGCGCGGCCCGCCTTCTGCACCGCGCCGAGCGATTTTTCCTCGAGCGTGGTGATCCCGCCGGCGACGTTGCCTGGCGAGGGGTTCTCCGAAACGGGCTCATTATGGTCGAGGAAGTAGCGTTTGAAATCGTTGACCATCGTCACGATCCCGTCAAACACGCGCTCATCGACCGCGCGGTCCATCAGCAGGCGCTCGGCGCCGAACATTTCGGGGATTTCGGTCAGCACGACGCTGCCGCCCGCCGCGACGACGCGCTCGCTGATCCGCCCGACGAGCGGGTTGGCGGTCAGCCCCGACAGCCCGTCCGACCCTCCGCACTTCACGCCCAGCACGAGCCGGTCGAGCCCGACCGTGCTGCGCTCGGCGCGCGCGAGCGCGACGAGCTCGGCGACCTTGGCGACGCCTTCGTCGATTTCGTCGCCGGCAAGCTGCGTCACCAGCGTGCGGACCATCGGGCGCCGCGCCGCCGGGATTTCCTCGAGCAGCGCGGCGATCTGGTTCGATTCGCAGCCCAGCCCGACGATCAGCACGCCACCGGCGTTGGGATGGCAGGCAAGCGCGGCGAGGATACTGCGCGTCCCGTCGAGATCGTCGCCGAGCTGCGAACAGCCGAACGGATGCGTGAAGGCATGGACGCCGTCGATCGCGCCGTCGCCGCTCGCGTGGGAGAGCGCCGCATCGGCGAGCGCGGCGATTCGCGTCGCGGTGCGCGCGACGCAGCCGACGGTCGGCAGCACCCAGATTTCGTTGCGTGTCGCGACTCGGCCGTCGGCGCGAACATAGCCCTGGAAGGTCGCGTGGTCGGGGTCGGCCGGCGGCGAGGCGACTGCGCCGGGCGTGAAGCGATAGTCGAGCGTCCCGTCGAGCGCGGTCGCAAGATTGTGCGAATGGACATGCGCGCCGACCGCGATGTCGGCGGTGGCGGTGCCGATCGGGAAGCCGAACTTGATCACGGGAGCGCCCTTGGCGATCGGCAGAATGGCGATCTTGTGGCCGCTCGGTGTGTCGGCCAGCGCCGTCACCTGCTGCGTTCCGAAGGTGAGCGTATCGCCGGAAAACGCGGGCTCGACCAGCGTCGCCACGGTGTCGTCGGGATGGATCAGAAGCGCTTTGGGCACGGCAAAGGTCTTTCGGTAACCGGTATCAGCGCTGTGCCCCAGCGGGCGCGCGCTTGGCAAGGCTTGCCCGTGTTTTGGTCAGGCCACTAGCCAAGCCCGCCCCGGGGCGATTATGTCATGGCCGATGAAGAGCAGCGGACAAACGACGATCAACGATGTCGCGCGGATCGCGGGCGTTTCGAAGAAGACCGTCAGCCGGGTGATCAACCGCTCGCCGCTGCTCAACGACGATACGCGCCGCCGTGTCGAAGATGTCATCGCCGAGCTCGCCTACATCCCCAATCCGCAGGCGCGCGCTCTGGCACTGCGGCGCAATTTCCTGATCGGGCTCGTCCACGACAATCCCAACGCGCAGATGGTGATGAACGTCCAGCAGGGCATTCTCGAAGCGCTGCACGGCACCGAATTCGAGCTGGTGGTCCGCCCGGTCGATCGCGGATCGGCGACGATGCTGGTCGATCTGCGCCATTTCCTCGAACGCCAGCGGCTGTTCGGGCTCGTCCTGCTCCCGCCGATCAGCGAGAATGACACGATCGCCAAGCTGTGCGCCGAGATCGGCTGTCGCTATGTCCGCATGGGCTCGGCGCGGCTCGACGATGACGATCACATGGTCGCATCGAACGATTGCGAGGCGGTACGCGGCGCGACCGAATATCTGATTGCGCAGGGGCATCGCCGGATCGGGCTGATCGCCGGGCCGCACGGCTTCCGCTCGGCGCGCGAGCGGCGATTGGGCTTCGAGCAAGCGCTGGCCGATGCCGGGATCGCCTTGCCGCGCAGCATGATCGCCGACGGCAATTACACCTTCGAATCGGGGCTGACCGCGGCCGAGCGGCTGCTCGACCTGATGCCACGCCCGACCGCGATCTTCGCGTGCAACGACGAGATGGCGGCGGGCGTGATGCACGCCGCGCGGCAACGCGGGCTCGATATCCCGAAGGATCTGTCGATCGTCGGGTTCGACGATACGCCCGTTGCCGCGCATGTCTGGCCGCCGCTGACGACGGTACGCTGGCCGATCGCCTCGATGGCGCGCTCCGCCGCGCTGAAACTCACCGCAGGGCTCGACGGCGAGGATATCGTCGAGGAGCCGTCGCTCTTCCTGTCGACGCTGATCCGCCGCGCGTCGGTGGCGGCGCCGAGCCATTAGCGAATTTGCGGCGCGATCTTGCGACGCACCCTGACACCGGTTACCAAGCCCGCAAAGACAAGCGGGGAGGGAGATGATGATGACACGACCACTCGACCTGAACCCCGATCGCCTCTTCCCGAGCGACCCCGCGACGCGCGCGATCGCGCGCACGCTGTATGCCGAAATCGCCGACCTGCCGATCGTCAGCCCGCACGGCCACACCGATGCCGGCTGGTTCGCCGACGACGCGGCGTGGAGCGATGCGACCGCGCTGCTGCTAGCGCCCGATCACTACATCTTCCGCATGCTCTACAGCCAGGGCGTCGACCTCGACGCGCTCGCGATCCCGAGCCGCGCGGGCGTCCCCGCGACCGATCCGCGCGAAGCGTGGCGGCTGTTCGCGCAGAACGTCCACCTCTTCCGCGGCACGCCGTCGCGCCTCTGGCTCGACCATGTCTTTGCCGAGGTGTTCGGCTTCGACGTCGCGCTCGATGCGACCACCGCAGATCTGTATTACGACACGATCGCCGAAAAGCTCGCCAGCCCGGCGTTCCGGCCGCGTGCGCTGTTCGATCGCTTCAAGATCGATTTCCTCGCGACGACCGAAGGCCCGCAGGACGATCTCGGCGCGCATCACCGCATCCGCGCGTCGGGCTGGCAGGGCCGTGTCGTCACGACGTATCGCCCCGATGGCGTGATCGACGTCGAGCACGAGCAGTTCGGCCGCGCGATGACGCGCTTTGCCGAACTGACCGGCGAGGACGTCCATAGCTGGACCGGCTATCTCGCCGCGCACCGCAAGCGCCGCGCCGATTTCCGCGCGGCGGGCGCAACCGCGACCGACCACGGCCATCCGACCGCCGCCACCGCCAACCTGTCGGCGCACGAGGCCGAGGCGCTGTTCGCGAAGATCGTCGGCGGCAGCTGGACCCCGGCCGATGCCGAGCTGTTCCGCGCGCAGATGCTGACCGAGATGGCGGCGATGTCGGTCGAGGACGGGATGGTGATGCAGCTCCACCCGGGGAGTTTCCGCAACCACAATGCCGGCCTGTTCGCGAGCCACGGCCGCGACAAGGGCGCCGACATTCCGATGCGCACCGATTACGTCAATGCGCTGAAACCGCTGCTCGATCGCTTCGGCACCTCGACCGCGCTGTCGATCATCCTCTTCACGCTCGACGAAAGCGTCTACGCGCGAGAATTGGCGCCGCTCGCCGGGCATTATCCGTGCCTCAAGCTCGGGCCGTCGTGGTGGTTCCATGACAGCCCCGAGGGGATGCGGCGCTTCCGCGAGATGACCACCGAGACCGCAGGTTTCTACAACACCGTCGGCTTCAACGACGACACGCGCGCCTTCCTGTCGATTCCCGCGCGGCACGATGTCGCGCGGCGGATCGATTGCGGCTTCCTCGCGCAGCTCGTCGCCGAGCACCGGCTCGAGGATTGGGAAGCCGTCGAGCTCGCGCACGAGCTGACCAGCGGCCTCGTCCGCCGCGCCTACCGTATCGACCAACCCGAAGCCGCCGCCAAAGCGGCCTGACCCCGGAGAGCCTCCCCATGTTCGACCGTACCTATTACGCCACGCATCCCGACATGATGGAATGCGTCTCGAATGACGAATTGCGCGATCGCTACTTGATCCAGGACCTGTTCCGCGCGGGCGAATGCGTGCTCAACTACACGCATGCCGAGCGCTTCGTGATCGGCGGCGTCGCGGTGGCGGGCGGCGCGGTCAAGCTGCCCGACCAGACTGAGCCGGCCTCGGCGGCAGGGCATCCCTTCCTCGAGCGGCGCGAACTGGCCGTGGTCAATGTCGGCGCGGCGCAAGGCACCGTCACCGTCGATGGCGAGGCGTTCACGCTCGGCAACAAGGACTGCCTGTACGTGACGATGGGCGCGAAGGACGTGCAATTCTCGGGCGAAGGCGCGCGCTTCTATCTGGCGTCGTGCCCGGCGCACAAGGCGTTCACGACCAAGCTGATCTCGACCAAGGACGCGACCGCGCTCGAGCGCGGTACCCTCGCCGAATCGAACGAGCGGACGATCTTCCAGATGGTCATTCCCGGCATCTGCGACAGCGCGCAGCTGGTGATGGGCCTCACCGTGCTCAAGCCGGGCTCGGTGTGGAACACGATGCCGCCGCACATCCACGAGCGCCGCAGCGAAATCTATTTCTACTTCGAGCTCGACGATCTCGAGAAGGATCGCGTGTTCCACTACATGGGCGAGGGCGAAGCGACGCGCCACATCGTGATGGCGAACGAGGAGGCGGTGATCTCGCCGCCGTGGTCGATTCATATGGGGTCGGGCACCAAGGCGTACGCTTTCATCTGGGCGATGGCGGGCGAGAACCAGGATTATACCGACATGAACGTGCTGGATATCTGCCAGCTGGCGTAGCGCAGCCTGCTCCCCTCCCGCTTGCGGGAGGGGCGGGGGGAGGGCAGTCGCAAAGGAGCGCGCCCTCTCCATTCCCTCCCCTAGCCCCTCCCGCACGCGGGAGGGGAGGAGAAGAACAATGACCAATCCCTTCGATCTCACCGACAAGGTCGCCATCGTCACCGGCGCCAACACCGGCATCGGCCAGGCGATCGCCGTCGCGCTTGCTGCTGCCGGCGCCGACGTCGCCTGTGTCGGCCGCACCCCCGCCGAGGAGACGGCCCAGCAGATCCGCGCGCTCGGCCGCCGCGCCGAAATCGTCTCGGCCGATCTCTCGACGATCGCGCCTGTGCAAAGAGTCGTGGACGAAACCGTGGAAAAGCTTGGCGGGCTCGACATTCTCATCAACAATGCCGGCATCATTCGCCGCGCCGATGCGGTCGATTTCACCGAGGAAGATTGGGACGCGGTGATCGACACCAACCTCAAGTCGGTGTTCTTCCTGTGCCAGGCGGCCGGGCGCCACATGATCGCCAATGGCGGCGGCAAGATCGTCAACATCGCCTCGATGCTGACCTTCCAGGGCGGCATTCGCGTGCCGAGCTACACTGCGTCCAAGAGCGGGATCGGCGGCCTCACCAAGCTGCTCGCCAACGAATGGGCGAGCAAGGGGATCAACGTCAACGCGATCGCGCCGGGCTATATCGCGACCAACAACACCGCGGCACTGCAGGCCGACGAAAGCCGCAATCGCTCGATCCTCGAGCGCATTCCGGCGGGCAAATGGGGCGATGCGAGCGATCTCGGCGGCGCGGCGGTGTTTCTGTGCAGCGCGGCGGCGGCCTATGTGCAAGGGCATATCCTTGCGGTCGATGGCGGCTGGCTCGCACGGTAAAGAGCCGCGACTGTCACCCCGGGCTTGTCCCGGGGTCCACCGTGCCGCACGCGTGGGGTCGAGTTTAGGAGTGGACCCCGGCACGAGGCCGGGTTGACGGTTGGGGATTGGGTGACATGACGTTTCTGGCTTTCGGCGAACTCATGCTGCGTCTGTCGCCGCCGGGGCGCGAGCTGTTGATGCAGACCCCCAAGCTCGACGTGTGGATCGCGGGCGCCGAGGCCAATGTCGCGAGCGCACTCGCCCGGCTCGGCCACGACGTCGCGGTCGCGAGTGCGGTGCCCGACAACGATCTCGGTCGCGCCGCGCTGACCAGCCTGCGCGGGTCGGGGGTCGACACCGAGGGCATCCTGCTGCGCGGCGAGCGGATGGGATTGTATTTCGTCACCTCGGGCGCGGGCCTGCGCGCGACCGAAGTGATCTACGACCGCGCCTATTCCTCCTTTGCCGAAACCCCGACCGAAGCGTGGGACTGGGATGCGCTGCTCGACGGTGTCGATCGGCTGCATCTGTCGGGCATCACCCCCGCGCTCGGACCCGTCCCTGCCGCCAGCGCGATCGCCGCGGCGGAAGCGGCGGCGACCAAGGGCATCGCGATCTCGTTCGACGGCAATTGGCGCGGCAAATTGTGGGAGCGCTGGGACAGCGACCCGCGCGGTATCCTCACGCAATTGGTCGCGCATGCCGACCTCATGTTCGGCAACCACCGCGACATCGCGCTGCTGCTCGATCGCGATTTCGGCAGCGATGGCGAGGATCGCCGACGCGAAGCCGTCGACGCGGCGTTCGCGGCCTTCCCCAAGCTCCAGACGATCGCCTCGACCGCGCGCCACGTCGAACACGTCGACCTCCACCGCCTCTCGGCGCGGATCGATACGCGCGCGGGGCATGCGCAGACCGAGGAAGTCGTGCTCGCCGGGATCGTCGACCGGATCGGTGGCGGCGATGCGTTTGCCGCCGGCGTGCTCCACGCCTTGCGGCGTGGTGGCGACATTGGCGAGGCGGCAAAGACCGGCCTCGCGCTGGCCGCGCTGAAGCATTCGCTGCCGGGCGACGCATCCTTGTTCCGCCAGTCCGATATCGACGCGTATCTGGCGGGCGGGCTCGATGTCCGCCGCTGAGCTGACGCGCCGCGCGCTGCTCGGCAGCGGCGCGGCGACGCTGGCGCTCGGGGCGAGCGGGTTGCGCGCGGCGGGACCAGCCGCGACGCGCATTGCGTGTCAGGCTGGCCGCTTCGAGGGCGTCCGGGATGGCACTGCGGTTGCGTATCGCGGCATCCGCTACGGCCGCGCCGAGCGCTTTTGCGCGCCGACGCCGTTCCGCTACGGCAGCGACGTCCACCGCGCCGATCAGTTCGGCCCGGTCGCGCCGCAGAGCGGGACCGGCTATGGCGCGCAATCCGAGGATTGCCTGTTCCTCAACATCTGGACCGGCCCGGGCGCGGCGCGCGCGAAGCCGGTGCTGCTCTACATCCATGGCGGGGCCTATTCGAACGGCAGCGTCACCGATCCGCTCAACGACGGCGCAGCGCTCGCGGCGCGCGGCGATGTCGTCGTCGTCACGGTCAACCACCGGCTCAATGCGCTCGGCTATCTCTATCTTGCGCGGCTCGGTCCGCGCTTTGCCGACAGCGGCAATGCCGGGCAGCTCGACCTGATCCTCGCGCTCAAATGGGTACGCGATAATATCGCGGCATTCGGCGGCGATCCGAACCGCGTGATGGTGTTCGGCCAATCGGGTGGCGGCGCGAAGATCGCCACAATGATGGGGATGCCCGCCGCACGCGGCCTGTTCCAGCGTGCCGCGACGATGAGCGGCCAGCAAGTCACCGCCTCGGGCCCGCTCAACGCGACGGCGCGTACACGCGCCTATCTCGCCAAGCTCGGCGTCGACGAGCGCAACCTCGCGCCATTGCTCGCCATGCCGCCCGAACGGCTCGTCGCCGCGCTCGACGCGACCGATCCGATCCTCGGCGGCGGGGTCTATTTCGGGCCGGTGCTCGACATGAAATGGCTGGTGCGCCACCCGTTCTGGCCCGACGCCAATCCGCAGGGGCTCGGCATTCCGCTGATCCTCGGCAACGTCCGCGACGAGACGCGCGGCTTCATCGCGATCGACGGTCCCAAATTGAAGGGCCTCAGCTGGGACAATATCGCCGCACGGATGGCACCCGAATTGCGGATCGACGTGCTCCCCGAATGGGTCGTGTCCGAATATCGCGCGCATTTCCCCGATTGGTCGCCGGTCGACGTGTTCTACGGCGCGACCACGGCGGGGCGGAGCTGGCGCGGACAAGTGATCGAGGCCGAGGCGCGCGCGCGTGCCGGAGCGCCGGCCTGGGTCTATCAAGTCAATTTCGGGTCACGCACCGATCCGCGGCGCGGTGCCTTCCATACGATGGACATTCCGCTGGTGTTCGGGACGCTCGGTGCACGCGGGTCGCAGACGGGCACGGGCGCCGACGCGCGCGCTGCATCGCAGGCGCTGCAGGACAGTTTCGTCGCACTCGCCAAGAGCGGCGATCCCAACCATGCCGGCTTGCCGGCCTGGCCGCGCTACGACCTGACGCAGCGCGCGACGATGATGATCGACGGCGTGTCGCAGCGCGCCGACGACCCCCGCCGCTGGCAGCGCGAACTGTTTGCGCGCGTGCCCTATATCCAGCCGGGCAGCTGACTCAAAAACGCCGTTGACACCGGTTACCAAAGGCGACATTTAAGCGTCAGGACGAGATCGCCGCAGAGCGACCGTCGGGCAGGAGAGGTGCCATGCGCCGCACAGGCGCGCATTTTCCTCTCCTGTTCGCTGATCCGACGCTCCACCGCGGAGCCGGCCCAGCAACCGGTGTCAATCACCGCCGCGCGACGACGCATGGCGGTTAGGGGGGATGAGAAATGAGCACGCTTTCCAAGGGCCTGAAGCTGCAGCACGGTGTCTCGGTCGGCGCGATCGTCACCGCCTTGCTGCTCCCCGCCGCCGCGCTGGCGCAAGCCGCGCCGGGTTCGCCCGCGCAGCCGGTTGGCGCGCCCCCGGTCGAAAGCCAGGCTGTCGACACGGCCGCCGATGCGACCGGGCAGGACATCGTCGTCACCGGCTTCCGCCAGTCGCTCCAGGCGGCGCTCAACGTGAAGAAGAATTCGGTCGCCGCGGTCGATTCGATCGTCGCCGAAGACATCGCCAAATTCCCCGATCAGAACCTCGCCGAGTCGCTCCAGCGCATCCCCGGCATCTCGATCCAGCGCGACGCGGGCGAAGGCCGCGCGATCACCGTGCGCGGCCTCGGCGCGCAATTCACCCGCGTCCGCGTCAACGGGATGGAGACAGTCGCCACTTCAACCGATGGCGCCAGCGCCAACCGTGACCGCGCGTTTGATTTCAACGTCTTCGCCTCGGAGCTGTTCAGCTCGCTCGTCGTCCACAAGACCGCCGAGGCTTCGCTCGACGAAGGCTCGCTCGGCGCGGTGGTCGATCTCAACACCGGCAACCCGCTCGGCGGCAAGAAGGCCGGATTCACCGGCGCGCTGTCGGTGCAGGGATCGTACAATACGCTGTCGAAGACGACCGGCCCACGGGTCGCTGGCCTGCTGTCGTGGCGCAACGATGCCGGCACCTTCGGCGCATCGGTTTCGGGCGCCTATTCGAAGCTCGATACGCTTGAGCTCGGCAACAACACGACGCGCTGGGCGCAGGCGCAGTTCGACTCGGTCAACGGCACGCCGTGCTATTACAATACGAGCGGTACGGGGGCGGCGCAGGTCTTCACCACGCCCGCGGCGAACAGCGGCGGCGTCTATCGTTCGAGCGCGGCGTGCGACAAGGCGTCGCTGGCGTTCCACCCGCGCATCCCGCGCTACGGGGTGATCAAGCACAACCGCGAACGGCTCGGGCTTACTGGGAGCGTCCAGTTCGCGCCGACCGAGAAGACCAAGATCTCGATCGACGGGCTCTATTCGAAGTTCAAGGAAACGCGCGAGGAGCAATGGGTCGAGGTGCTTTTGCGGAGCAACGAGCGGTCGATCGACTTGGTCAATCCGGTCTATGACGCGAACAACAATCTGATCTCCTCGACGCTCAACGACGCCTACAACCGCAACGAACATTATCTGCGCAAGTCGAGCACCGAATTCTACCAGATCGGCGGCACCTGGGACCAGGATGTCACCGACAAACTCCGCTTCACGCTGCTCGGCGGCGTGTCGAAGTCGGATGCAAGCATTCCGGTCGAGACCACCATCCTGTTCGATAACAAGGCGGCGCAGGGGTATCAGTACGACTATACCAACATGAGGAGCCCGAAGCTGACCTTCGGCGGCAATGTCGCCGATCCGACCAGCTACCAGCTCTCCGAAATCCGCGATCGCCCGTCCGATACGGTCAACAAATTCCGCACCGCGCAGCTGCGCGGCGAGTGGGACGTCGCCGAGGGTTTCCAGATCAAGGCGGGCGGCGTCTATCGCAAGTTCAGCTTCGATACCGCCGGCTTCACGCGCGACACGGTGGTGTGCGGCAATGGCGGCAAGGATCTCGTACTCGGCACGCTGAACTGCTCGCCGACGAGCGCGATCGCGCCGGGGTCGGTGTACGGCTTCCCGGTGACCTCGGCATTGGCCGATATCGTAAGCCTCGGTTCGGCCGGGCAGCCGGCGGGTACGACCACGCAATTTGCGATCGCCAACATCCCTGCGGCGGCGGCCTACACCAACCTCTACAGCCGAACCCCGGTCGTCGATCCGGGCAACACGCGCAGCGTCTCGGAAGAGGTCAAGGGCGCCTATCTCGAGTTCGACACCAAGGGCGAGCTTTTCGGCCTGCGCTACGCCTTCAACGCAGGCGTGCGCTATGCAAAGACCAATCAGGTCTCGACCGGCATCATCAACAGCGCGACGCTGACGGTGAAGCGCGATTATGACGACTGGCTGCCATCGCTTAACGTGGCGCTGTATCCGACCGAGAACATCATCGTGCGCGGCGCGGTCGCCAAGGTGATGACGCGTCCCACGCTCGGCAATCTAACGCCGGGCGGCTCGGCCGATGGCAACAACTTCCGGATCACCAACGGCAACCCGTTCCTCGATCCGTTCCGCGCGACTGCCTATGATCTTGCGATCGAATGGTATTTCGCGCCGCAGTCGATCGCATCGGTCGCGGTGTTCAAGAAATCGATCGACAGTTTCCCGGTGTCGAACAGCGTCACGCAGACGCTCGCCGAGGCGGGGCTGACGCGCGACGTGCTGCTGCCGAGCTCGGCTGGCTACATTCGGAACGATCCGACCCAGCTCTACACCGTCTCGAACACGATCAACGGGACCGGGGCATCGCTCAAGGGGATCGAGCTGTCGGTGCAGGCGCCGTTCAAATTCCTGCCGGGCTTCCTCAAGAATTTCGGTGGGATCGCCAACGCGACCTTCATCGACAGCACGGCGAGCTACGGCGTGGTCGGGCCATCGACGCTGGTGTGCGCGACGCAGTTCACTTGCCGGCTCGTCGCGCCGGCCGCGGTGCAGCGGACCTCGACGCTGTTCGGGCTGTCGAAAAAGGCGTTTAACGGCACGCTCTATTATGAGGACAGCAAGTTCAGCGCGCGCGGCTCGATCAGCTATCGCGGGCCGTATGTCGACCAGAACAGCGGCACCGGCAACGTGTTCGAAGGCTATAACGCCACGACCAATATCGATGCGTCGGTGCGCTATCGCTTCACCAAATGGCTCGAGCTGTCGATCGAGGGCACCAACCTCACCGATACCTATCGCGATCGCTATACCGATCTCGATGCGAACCGGAATTACGAGAACAACCATTTCGGCCGCACGATCATTTTCGGCGCGCGCATGAAGCTCTGACCTAGAGCGCGTTTCCTCCCCTCGCGGACGGTGCCGGGTTCGGCATCGTCCGTTTTTGTTTCGGGCGCACGCCGCGGCTCGACGGTCGCGAGTTTGTCGGACCGTTTCCGGTCTGGGCACGGGCGCGGCGGCTCGGCTAGGAGAGTATGATGATTGATGTCGGACTGATCGGGTACGGGCTCGCCGGAGCCTCCTTCCATGCGCCGCTGATCCGCGCGGTGCCGGGGCTGCGACTGGCGGGCGTGGTGACCTCGCGTGCCGCGGCGGTGGCGCGTGACTGGCCGCAGGCGAAGGCGGTGGGCGATGCCGAGGCGCTGTTCGCCGATCCCGATATCGGCCTGGTGGTGATCGCCACGCCCGACCATCTCCATGCCCCGCTCGCCAAGGCGGCGCTCGAAGCGGGCAAGCCGGTCGTGATCGACAAGCCGTTCGTCACCGATCCCGCCGATGGCGCGGCGCTGATCGCGCTCGCCGAGGCGAAGGGGCTGATGCTGTCGGCATTCCACAATCGCCGCTGGGATGCCGACTTCCTGACCGCGCGAGCGCTGGTCGATGCCGGGACGCTCGGCGACATCGCGCTCGCCGAATTGCGCTGGGACCGCTTTCGCCCGGCGATCAAGCCCGGCTGGCGCGAAACCGCGGGGGCGGGGCTGCTCAACGATCTCGGCCCGCATCTGCTCGACCAGGCGCTGCAGCTGTTCGGCATGCCCGAGGCGCTGACCGCAGATCTCGCCACACAGCGTGCGGCGGCGACGACCGAGGATTATTTCGAACTCACGCTGCACTATGGCGCGCGCCGGGTGATCGTCTCGGCGGCAACCTTGCTCGCGGCAGCGCGGCCGCGCTTCGCGCTGCACGGGACGGGCGGGAGCTTCGTCAAACATGGCATCGACCCGCAGGAAGCCGTGCTGCGCGCGGGGCTGCCGCCGACGACGGCGGGCTTTGGCGAAGATGCGCCCGAGGCCTATGGCACGCTGACCGATGCCGAGGGCGTCGCGCGCGCGATGCCGAGCGAACGGGGCGATTGGCGGGGCTATTATGCAGGGGTCTTGGCGGCGATCACCATGGGCGCGGCGGCGCCGGTCCCGGCGGAGGAAGCGCTGAGCGTCATGCGTTTGATTTCGCTTGCGCGCGAGAGTGCGGCGCGCGGGCGGAGGCTTGCTACCGCTTAGTCTGGACGTTCGATCGAACCCTTCGCGCTCCCCTCCCGCCTGCGGGAGGGGCTGGGGGTGGGCGCGCGCTATCGCCCTCGCGGCTGGGTCGTGGAGGGTCCTGCCGCGTCAAGCGAACGGTCCCTGCATAGCGCGCGCCCACCCCCTACCCCCTCCCGCAAGCGGGCGGGGAGGAGCGATCCCCGACGGCGGCACATATTATTTCTTGGGGACGACCGGCTCATGGACCCGAGCGAGCCGGCTACCGACCGGCTTATCGCGCGAGGGGCGCGTGCTCGATATTGGGCAGGACATGCCGCGCGAACAGATCGGCCTCGGCCGCATGCGGATAGCCCGAGAGGATGAACGCCTCGATCCCCATCTCGCGATAGGCGTTGAGCTTGGCGAGCACCTGGTCGGGATCGCCGACGATCGCAGCCCCACAGCCCGAGCGCGCGCGCCCGACGCCCGTCCACAGATTGGCCTCGGCATAGCCGTCGTCCGACGCGCCCTCGCGCAAAGCGGCCTGCGCCGCGACGCCAGCCGAGGTCGAATCGAGCGACTTCGCTCGGATCGCCGCGCCTTCGGCGGCGTCGAGCTTCGACAGCAAGCGGTCCGCCGCGGTGCGCGCCTCGGCTTCGCTATCGCGCACGATGACATGCGCGCGATAGCCGAACTTGAGTGTCCGGCCGTGCGCGGCGGCGCGTGCGGTCATGTCGGCGATGATGCCGGCGACGACTTCCTGCTTGTCGGGCCACATCAAGAACACGTCGCAGCCCTTGGCCGCTGCTTCGCGCGCGTCGGGCGATAGTCCGCCGAAGTATAGCAGCGGTGCCTTGCCCGAAACGGTGCCGATGCGTGGCGGATCGATCTTCAATTTCCAGAACTCGCCGTCATGGTCGAGCGGCTCGCCGTTGAGCAGCGTCTTGAGGATCTGCATCGCCTCGACCGTGCGCGCATAACGCGGCGCCGAGCCGAGCGTTTCGCCGGGCATGTCCGACGAGATGATGTTGACGGTGAGCCGCCCGCCAAGCAGCCGGTCGATCGTCGCGATCTGGCGCGCGAGCTGTGGCGGCCAGGTCTCGCCGATCCGCACCGCCATCAGCAGCGCCATGCGCGTGAGCATCGGTGCGATCGCCGCGGCGAAGGCGGTCGTGTCGATGCCGAGCTGATAGCCCGAGGGGAGCAGGATATTGTCGAACCCGCCGCTTTCGGCCTGGAGCACGATGTCGCGGCAATGCTCCCAGCTCGATTTGAGCTTGGCATCGGGGACGCCGAGGAACTCGTAATCGTCATCGCACAGCGCCGAGAACCAGCTGATCTCGCAGGGCGGGAGCGCGCTCATGGCAGCTTCTCCCCGCGCGCGGCGACGAGCACGTCGTACCACGTCTGGCGGGTGAACTTGACCTTGAAGACGTCGGCAATCTCGCCGATCCGCGCGACATTCTGCGTGCCGACGATCGGGATCACGCGCGCCGGATGCGCCATGATCCAGGCATAGGTCGCAGCCGCACGCGACACGCCTGCCGCGTTGGCGACGACATCGAGCGCCGCTGCGACATTCCTGGACCGATCGTCCTCGGGTGCGCCAAGCCGCCCGCCGCCGAGCGGCGACCAGGCGAGCACGGCCATGTCGCGCTCCATCGCAAGATCGAGCAGGCCGTTGGTGATCGGCTCGAGCTCGAGCGGCGAGAATTCGGGCTGGACGGTCGCGAGCGGGATCGTCAGCAGCGCGGCGAGCGCCTGCGTTTGTGCGATCGTGTAGTTCGAAACGCCAACCGCGCGGACCTTGCCGCTGGAAACCATTTCCTCGAGCGTGCGCGCCACTTCCTGCGGATGCGCGAGAATGTCGGGGCGGTGGATCTGGTACAGATCGACCTGCTCGACCTGCAGCCGCTTGAGCGAGGTCTCGAGCGCGCGCATCAGATAGGTGCGGCTCGAATCATAGGGCACGGGCGGGGTAATCCCGCCCTTGGTCGCGAGCACCATCCGGTCGCGCATTCCAGGCGTTGCGCTGAAGATCTGCCCGAGCAGCGACTCGGCATCGCCGAACCCGCCGCTGCCGTTGAAGCCGTAGATGTCGGCGGTGTCGAACAGCGTGACGCCAGCGGCAAACGCCGCCTCGATCAGCGCGCTGCCCTCGGCCGGAGTGACGCCGGCGAAACGCCACATCCCCCAGGCAATCGGCGAGACCATGATTCCGCTCTTGCCGAGCGGACGCATTTCGGGTGTAAGTGTGATTTCAGACATCGTTGTCATATGAGGCGAATCCCGTGGTAGAGCAAGTGCGATATGGCCTGGTCGGCACTGGAATGATGGGCGTCGAGCACATCACCAACCTTGCCATCACGCCGGGTGCGGTGGTGACCGCGCTTGCCGATCCCGCGGCAGGGTCGCTCGGCTGGGCGAAGGACGCGCTCGGCGACAAGGCCGCGCAGGCGGCCGCGTTCGATTCGGTCGAGGCGCTCGCCAGCAGCGGACTGTGCGATGCGGTGATCGTCGCCAGCCCCAATTTCACGCACCGTTCGGTGCTCGAGCCGCTGTTCGATGCGGGGCTTCACATCCTGTGCGAAAAGCCGCTCGCGACGACGCTCGACGATTGCCGCTGGATCGTCGATCGCGCGGGCGCCACCGACAAGGTCTTCTGGACCGCGATGGAATATCGCTACATGCCGCCCGCGGCCGAGTTCATCGCCGACATCCATGGCGGCAAGATCGGGCGGCTGCAGATGCTGTCGATCCGCGAGCATCGCTTCCCGTTCCTCGTCAAGGTTGCCGATTGGAACCGCTTCAACCGCAACACCGGCGGGACGATGGTCGAGAAATGCTGCCACTTCTTCGACTTGATGCGGCTGATCACGCAG
This sequence comes from Sphingomonas sp. AAP5, assembly GCF_004354345.1. Classification (NCBI taxonomy): domain Bacteria; kingdom Pseudomonadati; phylum Pseudomonadota; class Alphaproteobacteria; order Sphingomonadales; family Sphingomonadaceae; genus Sphingomonas; species Sphingomonas sp. AAP5. The sequence goes on from NZ_CP037913.1 coordinate 3,564,039, forward strand.
AGCGAGGCGGTGCGTGTCTATTGCTCGGGCGCGATGGACGTGAACCATCTCGATGAGACGTATGGCGGCGAACGGCCCGACATCATCGACAACAGCTATACGACGGTCGATTTCGCCAATGGCGTACGCGCGATGCTCGACCTGTCGATGTTCGCCGATGGCGCGGAGAATCAGGAAGAGATCACCGCGGTCGGCAGCGATGCGCGGCTTGACGTGCTGATCCCCGAGGGCGCGCTGGTCCATTCCCCGCGCGTCGGCTTCCGCAATCCCAAGCAGGCGACGCGCCGCGTTGTTCATACCGACGAGACCGCGCTCAACGCGGGCAGCCATCACGGATCGACCTTCTACGAGCATCAGCGCTTCAACGCCGCGGTGCGCGGGGCGGGACCAGTCGACGTCACCGCGCATGATGGTATGATGGCGGTCGCGATCGGCACCGCCGCCGAGATCAGCGCGCGCGAACATCGCGTCGTCGAAATGGCCGAGCTCGGAGTCTGAGCGCGAAGCGGAACTTTACTGCTGGCAAGCCTGATCACGCTGTCAGAATGATCAAGACGATAATACCCATCGCCAAGATGGGATTTTACCGAAGGGGATGATGATGAAAGCTCTTTACCTGACTGGCGCTGCCACGCTCGCGTTGCTCGCCGCCACGCCGACCTATGCGCAGACTGCGCCCGAACCCGCCCCGCAAGCCGAACCGGCTGCCCCCGAAGACGCCGCCCCCGGTGACATCATCGTCACCGCACAGAAGCGGTCCGAGCGCCTGCAGGACGTTCCCGTCGCGGTGACGGTCGTATCGGGCGACGCGCTCGCCGCGCAGGGCAAGACCAGCCTCGAGGGCGCGCAATATCTCGTGCCGTCGCTCAACTTCCTCAAATCGGGCACGACGCTCAACCAGTCGCTGTTCCTGCGCGGCGTCGGCACCTCGACCTTCTCGATCGCGGGTGAGCCGTCGATCTCGACGGTAGTCGACGGCGTGGTGTTCGCGCGCGCGGGCGAGGCGTTCGGCGACCTGGTCGACATCGATCAGCTCGAAGTGCTGCGCGGGCCGCAGGGCACGCTGTTCGGCAAGAACGCCTCGGCCGGCGTGATCAACATCATCTCGAAGAAGCCGACCAGCACCTTCGGCGGTTATGTCGAGGCGGGGTTCTTCACCGACAGCGAATATCGCGGCCGCGCGGTGCTCAACGTGCCGCTCGGCGAGAGTGTGCGCTCGCGCCTGACCGGCTTCTACACCAATTACGACGGCAACATCCGCAACACCGCCAATGGCAAGCTGGTCAACGGTTTCGAACATTATGGCGGCCGGCTGCAGGTCGATGCCGATGCCGGGCCGAACGTGAAGCTCGCCTTCATCGCCGATTATCACAAGAACAATGACGATTGCTGCGGCGAGGTGATCGCCACCGGCACCCCGGTGGTGTCGGGCACGACCGTGACCGGGTTCACGACGACCAACCCGGCGTTCAGCGTGCTGCCGACGCCGCGCGGTACCAACACGCGCGAGCTCGCGCAGAACCTCGTCACGCGCACGACCGAGACGGGCTACGGCTTCTCGCTCCAGGCCGATATTCAGGCGGGGACGCAGACCGTCACCTCGATCACCGCCTATCGCGACTACAAGAACACCGAGATCCGCGACGGCGATTTCCTGCCGGCCGCCTATATCGGCTTCAATCAGCTGCATGATTTCGGGCCGCAGACCGGCAATACCTTCAGCCAGGAATTGCGGCTGACCTCGCCGGGGCACCAGTTCCTGACCTATGTGCTTGGTGCCTATTATTCGCGCGCCGAAAGCGAGCGGATCTTCACGCGCAACGATCAGGTCTGCAATTCGCTGGCCACGCCCGCGCCGACCGTGCTGACGCCGTGCTCGAGCCCGCTCGCCGCACCCTCGACCTTCCCGACCGGCACCGCCGATTTCGGATCGGTGTTCAAGAATTTCGCGCTGTTCGGGCAGGGGACGATCAACATCGCGTCGCGCTTCCGCGTGATCGGTGGGTTGCGTTATACGGTCGACCAGCTCGACGTGTTCCACATCCGCCGCACGGCGCTCAACGGCCCCGGCATCAACACCAATTTCGACGCGGGCGTGTACAATAACGGTCTTGGCGGCGGTGTCTCGAACGGCGTGCCGTTCCGCGGCAAGGCGACCAACGAGAATCTGTCGGGCAAGGCCGGCGTCCAGTTCGACATTTCGCGCGGTTCGACCGCGTATGCGACCTACGCCCGCGGCTATAAGGGGCCGGCGTTCAACGTTTTCTTCAACCTGACTGCGACCGGCACCAACGTGATCGCGCCCGAGACGTCGGATTCGTACGAGATCGGGCTCAAGAACACCTTCTTCGGGGGCAAGCTGACGCTCAATCTGGCCGCCTATTACGCCAAATATCATAATTTCCAGGCGAACAATCCCGATCTCGTCGCGGGTGTGGTCGTCACGCGCTTCACCAATGCGGGTGACGTCTCGACGCGCGGGGTCGAGCTCGACACGACCTTCCGCCCGGTCCGCGATCTCAGCCTGACCGGCGGGCTTGCCTATACCGACGCGCATGTCGACAATTTCCGCGTGCCGGCACCGGGCGCCGCCGCGGTACCCAACGGAACGCCGCTTGGCTTCGCGCCGAAGTGGAAGGGCAATCTCAGCGCCGACTATCGCGTGCGCACCAGCGGGTTCGCCGATATTCTGCTGGGCGCGCAGGGATCGTACCAGAGCAGCGAGCTTGGGCTGTTCTCGGCCGATGCGGTCCAGCGGCGGCTCGGCACGATCGGGGCGTACGGCCTGGTCAATCTGTCGGCCGGGCTCGTCAGCAAGGACGAGCATTACAAGCTGACCTTCCAGGTGCGGAACCTGTTCGACCAGAGCTTTGCCGCGTCGATCATCAATGGTGGGCCGGGCGGTGCGTATCGCTACCAGATCCCCCGCGACGCCGATCGCTACTATGGTGTGACCGGGCGCGTTACGTTCTGATCTGTCAAATCCTCCCTCGCGCAGCGGGGGAGGGGGCAGCCGAAGGCTGACGGGGGGGCCGCTCCGCAAGCGATGCGCATGCGGTGGCGCTCCCTCCACCATTCGCTAAATGCGCATCCTCCTCCTCCCCCGCGTCGCGCGGGAGGATTTAGTGTGCGGCCACCAAGCCGTCGCCGCGCTCGCTCTCGTCGACCGGCACGATCACCGGGATCAGCAGGTGGATCGCCAGCAGCGCCACCAGATACGATCCCGCACAGATCGCCAGCGCCGGCGCGTAGCCCCAGCCATGCGCGAGCGCATAGGCCTGGAACTGGATCATCCCGATCGAGCAGAGATTGCCGCAGAACGCCGCGATCCCGATCCGCGAGCCGACCGAGCGCGCCGGGGTGATGTCGGTCGTCACGCCGAACACGTTGGTCGAGAAGCCCTGATGCGCGAACAGCACGAGGCCAAGCAGCAGCGCTGCACTCCACGGGCTCGACACCGACTGGACGAACACCACCGGCAGCACGAGCAAGGCATAGCCCAGCATCGCGGTTTTCCGCGCGCGGTTGACGCTCCAGCCCATCGCCATCAGCCGCGACGGAACGAAGCCGCCGGTCAACGCACCGCACGCCGCGAGCACATAGACCAAAGCCACCGGCAGCCCGAGCGTACCCTGCGGGAGGCCGAACAGCCGGTGAAACAGATCGGGCAGCCACAGCAGCATGAAGAACCACACTTGGTCCGACAGCACCTTGGCGATCGCGATCGCGGCGGTCTCGCGGCTGCGCAGAACGCTGAGCCACGGCACTGGCGCCGGCGCGACTGCGTCGAGCGCGACGGGCTTGATGCGGACCCCGAACCACACGACCACCCAGACGACGCCGAGCCCGCCCGCGAGCAGAAACGCCGCCTGCCAGCCGAACGCCACCGCGAGCGCGGGGATGAACAGCGGCGTGATGATCGCGCCGATATTGGGCGCGGTGTTACCGATGCCGAGCGCGATCTGGCGGTCCTTGTGGTTGAAATAGGTCGCCGCCGATTTGACCGCAGCCGGCGTGCCGACCGATTCGGCGATGCCGAGCACGATGCGCGCGGCGAAGAAGGCGGGGACCGAGGTCGCAAAGGCATGCGCCATGCCCGCGAGGCTCCAGATCAGCACGCCGAGCGCGAAGCCGAGCCGCAGGCCGACGCGGTCGAGGAACCAGCCGGTGCCGAGAAAGGCGAACGCCGTCGCGATCTGGAAGGCGGTGCCCATATTCGCATAGTCCTGATCGGACCATTGGAACTGCGCCTCGAGCGTTGGCTTGAGCAACGCGAGGATCTGTCGATCGACATAATTGAGCATCACCGCGACGAACACCATCGCGACGATGATCCAGCGCGCTGCGCCGCCCCTGATTGCCATTCCGATCCACTCCCATCTTTTTCTTGAGACAGCGTTGTCAGATAATCGCGCTTCGGGCTAGACCTTCTTCGCTCGGGCTTGTCCTGAGGATCGCCGCATCGCAAGACCCAAGACTGCGCTGTGGTGTACGGGAGACTGCGGGACAAGCCCGCGGCGGCGCAAGGGTGGAGCAAGATGGCGACCAAGCAACCGAAACGTCCGCTCCCGATGGCTGCCGATCTCTACGGTGATCTGTACGGCGACATCGAAACCGCGCCCAAGCATGACTGGCGCGGCTATGTCCCCGGGCTCGTGGTGGTGGCGATGGGGACGCTCGCCGCGGGCTTCCTGTCGGATCATTACGGCATTCCGCTGACGCTGATGGCGTTGCTGATCGGCCTCGCGCTCAATTTCCTGAGCGCCGACGCGCGGTTGACGCCGGGCCTCGCCTTCGCCTCGCGCTCGCTGTTGCGCTGGGGGATCGTACTCGTCGGAGTGCGGATCACCTTCGGGCAGATCGTCGCGCTGGGTCCTGTCGCCTTGCTGTGCGTCGTGCTGATCGTCGCGCTGACGATGGGCGCGGGCATCCTCGCCGCGCGGCGCTTCGGTTTCGATACCGCGTTCGGCATCCTTGCCGGCGGGTCGGTCGCGATCTGTGGCGCGAGCGCGGCGATGGCGCTGGCGACGACGCTCGGCGAGAAACGCACGACGCAAGCGCAACTGACGCTGGTGCTCGTTGGCATCTCGGCGATGAGCGCTTCCGCGATGATGCTGTATCCGCTCGTCGCGCACGCCTTCCACATGAGCGATCTCAAGGCCGGCTTCCTGCTCGGCGCGGCGATCCACGACGTCGCGCAGGCGCTCGGCGCGGGCTATTCCTATTCGGACGGCGCAGGCGGGATCGCCGCGATCGTCAAGCTGACGCGCGTGGCGTTGCTCGCGCCGGTGCTCGCTGTGGTGGCGATGGGGCTCGCGCGCTGGGGCGGCGGGGGCGAGGGTGCCGCCAAGGGGCCGGGGGTGCCGTGGTTCGTGATCGGCTTCTTCGTGCTCGCCGGGATCAATTCGTTCGGCGTGATCCCGCCGATCGTTGCGGGCAGTGCCGAAAAGATCGCAGCGGCGATGCTCGCGACGGCAGTCACCGCGACCGCAATCCGCTCGCCGCTCGCGCAGCTGCTCGAGGCGGGGCCCAAGCCGCTGCTGGTGATCCTGATCGCGACGCTGGTGGCGTTCGGCCTGGCGCTCGCGGCGGCGCTGCTGCTGATCGGTTAGCGTGGTTTAGAACGGCTTTGCATCGTCTCTCCGTTCGCCCTGAGCCTGTCGAAGGGCCTTCGCCGCTCGCGAGCGGCGTGCGTGGAGCGCGGGGCTTCGACAAGCTCAGCCCGAACGGATGAGAGCACACGCCTTGAGCAGATACGGCGCGATCCCTCAGCCCTGCGCGACCGGCCCGGTCGATTCGCGCACGATCAGTTCGAACGCCACTTCGCGCCGCTCGATCGGCGCATCGGCGGGGGCGAGGAGCAGGTCGGCGGCCTGATACGCCATTTCGCGCGTCGGCTGACGGATCGTGGTGAGCGGCGGCCAGACGAAGCCCGCGAGCGCGGCATCGTCGAACCCGGCGACCGAAAGCTGCCCCGGCACCGCCAGCCCCCGGCGATGCGCGACCGTGAGTACGCCTGCCGCCATATCGTCGCTCGATGCGAAGATCGCGGTCGGCGGCGCGTCGAGCGCGAGCAACGCCTCCGCTGCGCGTGCGCCCGAGGCGAAGTCGTAGCTCCCCTCGCGCACCAGGATCGGATCGAGCGAAAGTCCTTCTTGCCCGAGCGCACGCGCATAGCCGCGCATCCGTTGCCCGCTCGTCGCATAGCTTGGATGCCCCGCGATGAAGCCGATCCGGCGATGGCCGAGCTCGAGCAGATGCGCCGTCATCACGCGCGCCGCGCGCTCATTGTCGATGAAGGTCGAGCTTGCCAGATCGACCGCACTCCCGGGCGAGACGCGAACGAAGCGCACACCACGCCGCTCGAGCAGGTCGAGCACTTGCGGGTGATCCGACACCGGCGGGGTCAGGATCAGGCCGTCGACGTGCGTCGCATCGACCAGATTCTCGATATCGTCGAGCAGCGTCGCCGCGTTGCGGTCATACGGTTGCGCGATCATCCGCACGCCGTCCTGCGCGCAGCGATCGCGGATCCCCGACTGCATCTCATAGACATAATAGGGGCTGGGATTGTCGCAGATCAAAGCGATCTGGAAACTGCGCTTTCCCGCGAGCGAGCGTGCCGCCGTGCTCGGGCGGAAGTTGAGCTCGGCGACCGCGGCCTCGACCTTGGCGCGCGTCTCGACGCCGACATAGCGCTCCTTGTTGAGGACGCGCGAGACGGTCTTGATCGATACGCCCGAAACTCGCGACACGTCCTTGATCGTCACGCGCAAAATGCCGGCTCCCCATTGCCCTGCCGCGGGGTGTGCCGCAGCAGGGCCGGGTCGGCAATACGCATCCACCCCGGGCGCGTGTTATGCCATCGTGTTGCGGCCGCGCTCGATCGTCGCGGTGTGGCCGATGCTCGCGCTGGTGTTCGCGGCCTTGATGGTTTCGAGCATGATCCAGTCGTTGCTCGCCTTGGTCGGCGTCAGCGTCATCGCCATATAGCCGCGGCGCGAGGTGTCGCACCATTTGAGCTCGGGATTGGCGCGGACGAGCGTCGCTGCGATCACCTTGGGATCGGTGCGCGAAGCGGCCTCATAGCCGGGCGAGCTGACCGCGTGGCCGGCGAATTCGACGCCGGCGGGCTTGCCGTCCTGGCCGAGATCGTACGCCCAGGCATTGTGGCTGTCGCCCGACAGCACGATGAGGTTCGCGCCGAGCGCCTGCGCGCCCTTGAGGAAGCGTGCGCGCGCGGCGGGATAGCCGCCCCAATTGTCGTAGTTGAACGGCAGGCCCACCTTGGCGGCGGCAACGCCGGCGAGGATGTAGTTCTTCGCGCGTGCCGGGGCATCGGGGGCAACCCAGCTCAGCGCGTCCTGCGGCATCATCGTTTCGCCCATGATCGTGCCGAAGCCGACGACTTGCCAGCGTTGCCCGGCGCGGACCGATTGCGCCATCGCGTGGCTGAGCCAGCTTTCCTGCTGGCTGCCCATCATCGTCACCGCCGGGTCCATCCACGCGCCGTTGCGGAATGCCTTCAGCGCTGCGGTCGGATCGGCTTCCTTGAACAGCGGCGCCACGTCGGGCTGCTTGGTGCGCGCGAGGAGGCGCGTCTCGGTGCGGAACAGCGTGGCGAGCGTGCCGATCTCATACGCCTTCCACGGCTCGTCCGACACCGGCATCCACTCGCGATACGCCTGGATCGAGGCGGCGCGGCGCGCATTCCAGTCGCCTTCGTCGGCCTGATGATTCTCGGCGCCGCCCTCCCAGCTGTCGTTCGCCGATTCGTGATCGTCCCATTGCACGATCATCGGCAGCTTCTGGTGGAGCGCCTGCAACGCCGGGTCGCTGCGATAGCTGGCGTAGCGGATGCGATAGTCGGCCAAGTGGAGCAGTTCGGTCGCGGGCAAGGGCACGCGGCCGGCGACTTGGTCCTTGAGCGCGGGATAGTCGCCCGCGCGATATTCGTAGAAATAGTCGCCGAGATGGATCGCGAGGTCGATGTCGTCGCGCGCGGCGGCGTGGGCATAGGCGTTGAAATAGCCATAGGGCATGTTCGAGCACGAGAAGGTCGCGGTGCGGAAGCGATCGACCGGGCCGACCGGGAGCGTGCGCGTCGTGCCGACGGGCGAGAAGCTACCGTCGGGCGCGACGAAGCGGAAGTGATAGCGCGTGGCGGGCTTCAATCCGTCGACGGTGATCTTGGCGGTGAAATCGCGCCACACGCCGGTGATCTGCGATCCGCCGGCTGCGACGCGCGCGAAATCGGGGGTTTCGGACAGTTCGACGCGGACTTCGGCGGTGTCGCCGGCGGCGGGAACGTAGCGCGTCCACAGCAGCATCGAATCGCTGGCAGGCTCGCCGCTGGCGACCGAATGCGTAAAGCCGCGCGTGCTCGTCACCGAGGGCGTCTGCGCGAAGCCCGGCACGGCAAACGCGCCGATCCCGAGCGAGCCGGTCAGTAGGAACGAGCGGCGGTCGATACGGATGGTCATGCGCGGATCTCCAGAAGATTGCGATTCCCTGCCACCGGGATATGGCGCGTTCGTGACAGCGGCAATCGTGCAGCGTAAGCCGCGTCGATGAGGGCGCGATGACACGATTGGTGGGTTTGCCGTGGCGCTGGCTGGCGGCCGCGCTGGTGGTGTTCGCAGCGCTCGCCTTGCTCCACCCGATCGACCATGACGAAAGCCAATATGTCGCCGCGGCGTTGCTGAGCGCGCAAGGCGAGCTGCCGTATCGCGACTATGCCTATCTCCAGACACCGTTGCAGCCACTGGTGTTCGCGCCGATCGCGTGGGCGGCGGGGTGGCATGCGTGGCTCGCGTTGCGGCTCGCCAATGCGCTGCTCGGCGTGTGCATCCTCGGCTGCGTCTGGCGCGCGGCGCGCGAGGCGGGGGCGGGGGCAGGTGCTGCGCTGGCGACTGCCGGGCTGCTCGGCGCCTGCGACATCCTGCTGTTCAGCCTTTCGACCGCGCGCAACGACGCGCTTCCGGCGGCCTTTCTCGCCGCCGCTTTGATCCCGATCGGGCGGGCGGAGCGCGACGGCGCGACGCAGGGGTCTGCGGTGCTGGTCGGGGTGCTGCTTGCGGCGGCAGCGGCGGCCAAGCTGTCCTATGCGCTCCCGGCGCTGGCTTATGGTGGCTATGCGCTCTTCGACCGGCGGCATCGCCCGGTATCGGTGCTGCTCGGGGCGATGCCCGTGGCGGGGCTGGTGGCGTGGTTTTGGGCGCTCGCGCCCGCGGCATTCGTGTTCGAGACGATCACCTTTCCCGCGGTGGCGCCTGCCGAATTCTACGCCGATCGACCGTGGAAGCTGTCGCTGCTGGGCAAGGCGATCGACAGCCTCAAATTCCTCGCGCTGGGGCCGGCGCTGCTGGCGCTGGTCGCCATTCGCAAGCGGCTGTGGCGGCCGGATGTGCTCACGGTTCTGCTGGGCGCGGGGCTGGTGGCGGCATTGCTGCCGCTGCCGACCTGGCGGCAATATCTGTTGCCGGCGCTGCCGCCGCTGTTCGTCTTGCTCGCGCTCGAATGGCAGCGCGCACGACCTGCGCGCTGGATGCGCGTAGCGGCGGCGGTGAGCGTTGGCGCGGGGCTCGCCCCGACGCTGATCGAAGCGGCACAGTCGCGCGGCGCAACTTCGCTCCTCGCGGCCGTGGGTGAGGGGCGTGCGATCGCGCTTGCGCTCGACCAAGCGGGCGTCCGCGGCCCGGTCGCGACGCTCTCGCCGCAATTTCTGGGCGCGACGCACGCGCTGCCCGATCGTCGCTTCGCGACCGGGCCGTTCTATTTCCGCAGCCATGCCTTGCTTCCCGCGCCCCGCGAGGCCGCGATGCATCTCGTGTCGGCCGATCGTCTAGTCGGGCTCGACCAGGCGCCGCCCGCAGCGATCCTGGTCGGGGGCGAGGGCGGCTGGAGCAGCGGCGACGCGACGCTCGATGCGCGGCTCGAGCGGTGGGCGCTGATGCGGCACTATCGCGCGGTGCCGATCGCGAGCGCGCGCTTCCGGTTGTACGTCCGCTAACCCCCCTGCGCCCTCGTTTCGCCCGAATGTCGACCTAGCGACGCAGCCGTGACGGATATCGCCGCTTCCTCGTTCCGATCGTCGGTCACGCGCGTTCCGCGTTGGGTGCTGCTGTTCGGGGTCGCGCTGCTTGTCCGCGCGCTGACCTTCGGCAACCCGATCCTGCATGTCGACGAGGAATTCTATTACGCCACCGCGCACGCGATCGTGCACGGCGCGATTCCCTATGTCGATGTGTGGGACCGCAAGCCGGTCGGGCTGTTCCTGCTCTACGTGCCCGCCGCCGCGCTGGGGCTGCCGCTCGGGATCTGGGCGTATCAGGCGATGGCGCTGGCGAGTGTCACCGCGACCGCGACGCTGATCGCGCGACTGGCCGATCGCGCAGGCTGGGCGAAGGGCGCAATGCCCGCGGCGATCGCGTATCTGCTGTGGCTCAATCTGCTCGAAGGCGAGGGTGGGCAGACCCCGGTGTTCTACAATCTGCTGATGGTCGGCGCGGCGAGCTTGCTCGCACCGCGGCCCGACGATGCTGCTTATCCGGCGCGCCGCCTCGCCCACGGCTGCGCCGCGCTGACGCTCGTCGGGCTGGCGCTGCAGATCAAATATACCGTCGTGTTCGAAGGCGCGTTCTTCGGGCTGTGGTGGATGGCGCGCGAGTGGCGGCTCGGACGATCATGGTGGGGCGTCGTGCTGCTCGCCACGCCGCTTGCGGTGCTTGCCGCTGTACCGACGGTGGCGGTGTGGGCGTGGTTCGGGGCGCACGGGCTGGGCGACGCCTTTCTCTACGCCAATTTCGAATCGATCGGCGCGCGCGGGAGCGATCCGATACCGCGCGAGCTCGGCAACCTTGCGCTGATGCTGCTGATCGTGTCGCCGCTAGGCGCGATGGCGATCCTCGCGGCGCGGTTGCCGGCGCGCGACGACACCCAAGCATTGCGCCGCTGGCTCGTCGGCTGGGCGATCGTCGCGGCGCTCGGCGTATTGGTGTTTCGCGGCTATTTCGACCATTACGGCTTGCCATTGCTGGTGCCGTTCTGCGTCTGCGCGGCAGGCTTTTTCGCGCAGCATCATCGCGCGACGCGGGTCCGAGTGCCGCTGCTGATCGTCGTCCTGCTGGCGTCGCAGATCGTCCTGCTCGCCAAGCGCCATGAGCGCGGAACGCCCGCCGAACTCGCTGCGATCACGCGCGCGATCGGCCACGGGCCCGGCTGTCTCTATGTCTTTTCCGGTTCGCCGATGCTCTACCCGCTGGCGGATCGCTGCACCGTGACGCGCTACCGATTCCCGCGCCATATCGGCCAGGCCAAGGAACGCGGCGCGATCGGCGTCGATCAGCAGGCCGAGCTCGAACGCATCATGGCGCAGCGGCCCGAAATCGTCGTGCTCGGGCCCGTCTATAGCGGCGAACGCGCCGATTTGCGCGCGCTGTTCGAGCGCTATGTCGCCGCGCGCTATCGCCAGCGTGCCGATCTGCCGCTCGGTCGCGGCAGGGTTGCGGTCTACGCGCTGCGCTGAAGCGGTAGCGCCCGCTTGTCGTCGACCAAGCCCTGATAATAGGCCATCAGGTCGATCGCATGGTCGCGGTCGCTGCGGACCTTGGTCGCGGCCACCAGCACCGCGCGGCGCAGCACGCGCTGATCGCGCGCGAACAGCCGATGGATCGCCATCGCCGCGCTTTGCGCATCGCGTGCGGTGTAGAATTCGGACGCGTGACGGTCGGCGACTTCGGCGCAGCCACCGGTGTCGGGAACGATCAGCGGCAGCCCGCCCGCCATCGCCTCGGACGCGACGAGCCCGAACGGCTCGGCCTCCGAGCCATGGATCAGCGCGTCGCAGCTCGCCACGATCCGCGCGAGCCGCTCGCGGTCATAGACCGGGCGAAACATGCGGATGTGCGGCGATCCCGCGATGCGCGCTTCGATCTGGCGGCTCTCGACGCCGGTGCCGAGCAGGATCAACCCGACCGGCAGTTCGGAACCGGCACGTTCGACCGCGTCGATCACGAGGCGCCAGCGCTTCTCGGGATGATGGCGTCCAAGTCCGAGCAGCAAATGCCCGCTCGGCGGCAAGTCGCACTGCGCGAGCAGCGCCGCGCGCAGCCGGTCGTCGCGCAGATCGGGCGAGAAATGGCCGCGTTCGATGCCGAGCGGCATCGATGCGTCGATATGCACGCCGCGCCCCTTGAGGCGTTTTTCGAGCGCCGGGCCGTTGGTGACGACCGCATCGAAATGCTTGAGGAAGCGCGACATGTAGCGGCTGTACCAATCGAACGCCTGTTCGAGGCGCTCCTGCGGCGCCATCCCTTCGAACCAGCGCAGCGCATAGGCCGCCATGTTGTCGTTGTGCATGAAGAACGCCTTGACGACGCCCTCGGGATATTTGGGCTGCCACTTGCCGATCACCCAGGGCAAGCGCCACGGCGACGACGTCTCGACGACGTCGGGTTGCAGTTCGTCAAGCCAGCGCAGGATCGGCGCCGCGTCCCAGAACAGCCCGTAATTCTGGTCGAGCGGCAAATGGCCGGTCTGGATCCAGATCACCTTGCCGCCGCCCGGGCGTTCCTCGATCGCGTTTTCGCGACCGGGCGCGAGCACGATCAGCTCATGCCCGAGGTCGGACATGATCCCCATCTTGCGATCGATATAGGTCCGCACCCCGCCACCGGTCGGCGAGTAGAATTCGTTGACGTCGACGATACGCATCGCAGGATCAGCTCCCGAGCGGGCCGAAACCACCGAGCCCACGCAGATATTGGGCACGAATGGTCGTCGTAACAACCCCCTCGGGTACGACGATCCGCGCCATGTCGAGCTTGGGGCGGGTCCGACCGAGCTTCACGTTGCTCGCAAAACCCGCGCCGTCGCTCCAGAAATTGAATTTGTTCTTGCCGTCGCGATTGTGCGTGAAGAGCAGCGCATAGGGGCCAGGCGTCGGCACGCGGATGCACAGGCTCACCGGGCCGGTCTGCGGCGTCGGCAGGCGGACGCGGCGGAAGAACTTGCCTTCCTTGATCAGGTCGCGATCGTCCTTGAGGAAATCGGCCTCGGTCGCGGGATAGAGTTCGAGCTTCAACTCGCCGGTGCGGTCCTTCAACCCTTCGACGTTGACGCGAATCGCGGGGCCCCCGGTGCTGCACGCCGAGGCATCGCTGCCGAGCACTTGCGCAGCCTGAGCCGCAGCGGGGAGTCCTGTCACTGCGAGCAGCGCCGTCACCCCAGCCAGAATCTTGCGCATTTTCAATTCTTCCTCACCAGGCCGACCAGCCCGAAGATCGCGACCAGCACGACATGGACGAGTAGCGGCAGCGCCGCCGTCACTGCGATCAGCACCGACAGCTCGGCATCTTGCCCGATCAATAAGGTGGCGAAGGTGGCGAAAAGGAGGTCTTTGTTCGGCACCAGCGGCAAGCGTCCGACGATCATCCGCGCCGCCGACAGCAACAGCCACATACCGAGCGTGACCGTCGGCAGGCCGAAATGCCAGGTGAAGGCGATCAGGACGCAGCCGGCGATCAACCGCAGGCAATGGACCCCGAAGATCCACCACAAGGTCGCGCGCGGCAGCGAGAAGACGCGCTTCGAAAAGATCAGGAACGGCAGCGACATCGCGAACACCGCGACCACCGACCAGATCGCGTTGTGCAGACCGTGCGGGGTGAGCAGGCCGATGCCGAGCGGCATGGCGACGGCGATCATCGCGAGCGTCACCATGTTGCCGGCGATCGCCGAGAGGATGCTGACATCCTTCACCGCGCCGAACGGGGCGGCGACCATCGACGAGCGTTGGCGTGCCCAGGCGTAGAAATACGCCTCGCCCGAATAATTGAGGATGTCGTTGGCGATTCGCTTCTTCGTCAGCGCGACGAAGCCGGCCGCGGGGATCCCCCACAGCCGCCGGAAGATGATGAAGTCGCCCGTCACCGGCGCGATATAGAGGAGCGCGAAGAAGAGGTAGAAGAGCGGGTTGGTCGGCATCGCCGCCAAGAGGCTGTCGACCCCGAGCGCGCGCAGCTTGAGCCCGAGCCAGACGATCATCACCACCGTAACCGCGGCGCCAAGATACGACGGCCAACGGCGCTTGAGCGGGGCCATCGGCTCCAATCCGGCAAGGTCAGCGCTGCCGGTCAATCCCGGCAAGGGGGGCAAAGGGGCGTAGGGTCCCGACCCGGGGGTCGTAGCGCCAGGTCCGGGGCCGGTCTTCATCTGTGTCACGTGGCGCGTTTGTCCGCTGGTTCAAGCCGGTCGAAGCGCTGCATTGGCCCGGCTTAGCGGCAGAAGTGTGGCGCGGGCGCGTCCGTATGTCGAGCAACGCGACGGCGTGCGTCATCGCACGAACACCGCGTTTCCTCGTTTCCGGGGAAACTTTTGCTACAAAGTGACGTTAGCGTCGCTCATCATGTTGAGTCCCAGACCCCCCGCCGCGCATATTCTCGCTTTTGCCCAAACGCTTGAGGGGGGTGGTGTCGAAAAGGCGCTGCTGCGGCTCGTCAAGGGATGGAGCGATCTCGGCCGGCGCGTGACGCTGGTGATCGGCGACGCCACGGGCCCGCTGTCGCGCGATCTGCCCGATAATGTCGAGACTCGGCTGCTCGGACGGTCCTCGATGATCGGGATGGGCGGCCTCGCCGCAGTGACGCACGAGATTGGCCCCGACGTGTTGTTCTGCCCCGGCAACCACTATTCGGCGCTTGCGGCCTGGACCAAGTTGCGGCTCGGCAGCGCGTGTCCGCCGATTGTTGCGAAAATTTCGAACGCGCTGGTTCGGCGCGACCACGGTCCTGCCTTTGCGATGGCCTATCGCCGCTGGCTGCGCTGGCATCCGAGCTTTGTCGACCGGCTGGTCGCGATGAGCCCCGCGATGGCGGAAGAAGCGTGTGCCGAGATGGGCGCGGATCGCGCGATGTTGAGCGTCATCCCCAATCCACCGGTCCTTGGCACTCGCGATGCGGTGCTGCCCGCCATGCCGGCTGGGCGGTTCCTGCTCGGCGTCGGGCGACTCGCGCCGCAGAAGCGCTGGGACCGGCTGATCGATGCGTTCGATCGCATCGCCGATCGCGATGTCGCGCTGATGATCGTCGGTGAGGGGGCCGAGCGTCCCGCGCTAGAGGCGCAGATCGCCGCACTCGGACTTGGCGGGCGGGTCTCGTTGCCGGGGCATGTCGCCGACCCAACCCCCGTGATCGCGCGCGCAGCGGCGCTGGCGCTCGTTTCGGATTTCGAGGGCGTACCCGGCGTGCTGCGCGAGTCGCTCGCGGTCGGAACACCCGTCATCAGCACCGATTCGAGCGTCGCGGTGCGCGAGATCATCACGCGTCCGTCGCTCGGCACGATCGTCACGCCGGGGGACGCGGGCGCGCTGGTCGCGGCGCTTGACGACTGGCTTGCCCCCGGTCGCGCACGCCCGCGGCCGGTGCCGCAGCCGGGCGAGCATGCCGCCGAGGCCTATCTCGATCTGTTCGACGAAGTGGTGCTCGAACGCCGCTTTGCGATGGCGGCCTGACGCGCCGCCGCGCCGTCGGGATCAGGCCGCGGTCGGCTTGACCCGGTCAGGATGCGCGGCGGCGATCTCCGGCACCGCGCTGGCCGCCGCATCCGCCGCGACCAGGCGTGGCCAGGCATCGAGCGGGACAGCGAATCGGCGGGCATTATAGAGCTGCGGCACCAGGCAGATGTCGGCGAGATTGGGCGCCGTGCCACCGAGGAAGGGGCCGGGCAGATCGGCGGTCATCGCTTCGAGCGCGGTCAGCCCCTCGATGATCCAGTGGCGGTACCACGTCTCGCGCGCGGCTTGATCGGCGCCGAACTGCGCGGTCAGTTGGTTGAGCACGCGCAGGTTGTCGATCGGATGGATGTCGGCGGCGATCACCAGCGCTTGCGCCAGCACTTGCGCGCGCGCGGTCGGATCGGTCGGCAATATGGCCGGCGCCGGATAGGCGGTGTCGAGATAGTCGATGATCGCGAGGCTCTGCGTCAGGATAGCGCTGCCGGTATCGAGCGCTGGCACCAGACCTTGCGGGTTGCGCGCGACGTAATCGGGCGCGCGCTGCGCGCCTTGGACGAGGTCGATCGCCACACGCTCATGCGCGATACCCTTGAGGTTGAGCGCGATCCGAACGCGATATGCCGCCGAGGAGCGCCAATAATCGTAGAGGATCATGCCTCGGCGTCCCCCTCCGCCTCCGAGCTCCGCTCGAGCGCGACCTTGATCATCGCGGTCATCGGGTCGGCGAGCGTCAGCCCGATGATGCCGAACAGCGTGCCGGCAAGGATCTGCATCGACAGCGTCAGCGCCGGCGGCAGATCGACCGTCCGTTTGGCGACCATTGGGATGATGACATAGCCGTCGAGCCCCTGGATGAAGATATAGATGCCGATCGCGGCGAGCCCCGTATTCATCCCCGCACTGAAGCCGACCGAGATCATGATGATCCCGCTGGTGATTGCGCCGATATTGGGAATGAAGGCGAGGATGCCGGTGATGATGCCGAGCACCAAGGCCATCGGCACGCCCGCGATGGCGAGCGCGATCCCCGTCATAACGCCTTCGATCGCCATGCCGAACAAGCGCCCGGCAAGCAGCCGGCGCATCGTCTTGGCCATCTCCTCGATCGTGCCCGAGAAGCGCTTGCGCTGGTCGCTCGGCACCATCCACTGCAGCCCGCCTTCGTAGAGCCGTGGCTCCATCGCGATGAACAGGCCGATCACCAGCACCATGACGAGACTTGCCAGCGCGCCGAACGCAATGCCGAGATACGAGGTAAGCTTGCCGAACGACCCGAGCGCCTGCTGCATGATGCCGTTGAGATCGGCCTTGCCCGGCATGATCCCCTTTTGCGAGGCCCAGGTGATCAGCTTGGTCGCCTGGGTCATCAACGTCGCGCGCAATTGCTCGAACTGCTGGGTGATGCCGGCGCCGGTCAGATAGAAGACGATCGCGATGAACAGCACGGTCAGCACCACGACGATCGCGAGCCGATAGGCGCGGCCGATCGGCAGCACGCGGCCGAGCAGGCGCACCCCGCCGTCAAGCATCGAGGCGAAAACGAGGCCGCCGAAGATGATCAGCAATGGCTGAATCAGCAACACGACGAGCGCGATCGCGCCCGCCAGCCCGAGCCACACGGTCGCGCGCTTCAACTCCTGTCGGACGAAGGGATCGCGCAGTTCGTTGGGGGCCGGTTCGGTCACGATCTTGGCTTGGGCCGTGTCTTCGCTCACTGGGAACGCTCCGCATGCAGCGAGGTGCCGGCGCGGCCACCGCGGAACGATTGTCCCCAGGTCAGCGGGTTCCAGCTTCCCAAGCCTGTCTTGGAAAAGGTGATGAACTCGGCGCGACCGCCGAGATATTCCCACGGGACCGGACCACCCAGGCCCTGTTCGGCCAGCGAGAAGCGACTGTCGGCGCTGCGATCGCGATTGTCGCCCATCAGGAAGACGTGACCCGCCGGGATCGTGACTTCCTTATAGTTGTCGCCGATCGACGGTCCGAGCTCGACGGTGTCGTAGTGCCGCCCGTTGGGCAGCGTCTCGGTGATGACGGGGACATGGCAGACGGTCTTGCCATCGGGGGCGGTGCGCAGCGCGTCGTCGCCGAGATCGCAGGTCGCGCGTTCGGGCGCGGGGAGCTGGACACCGCCGTAATTGGGGATGTCGACATAATGCAGCGGACCGCGTTTTACCGGCACGCCGTTGAGGATCACGGTGCCGTCGCGCACTTCGAGGCGATCGCCGGGCAGGCCGATCAGCCGCTTGATGTAATCGGTCTCGGTGCCCGGCGGGGTGACGATGACGACGTCGCCGCGCTCGGGCAGATGGCCAAGCAAGCGGCCCTTGATGAACGGCAGCAGATGGAAGGTCGGCGAGACGAACGACCAGCCGTACGGGAACTTGCTGACGACCAACTGATCGCCGACGAGCAGCCCCGGCAGCATCGATTCCGAGGGAATATAGAAGGGCTTGGCGATGAAGGTATGGAAGCCGAGCACCGCCAGGATCAGCCAGAAGATGCCGCGCACTTCGCCCGCCCAATCGGTCCGCGCCTTTTTGGGCTGGATCACGGGCTCGTGGGGGACGGGCTCGTTGGTGTCTTGCGTGCGCAGGGCCACATCCTCACTCATACGTATCCTTCATGACCGCTTCGATGATCACGAAGGCCTGCGCCCAGGGGTGATCGTCGGTCATCGTCAAATGTAGTTTCGCGACGTGGCCGTCGGGGGTGATGGCGTCAAGCCTCGCCTTTGCGCCGCCGGTGAGCGCCAATGTCGGCGCACCCGAGGGCGCATTGACGACGCCGATATCCCGCATGAACACGCCAGCCTTGAATCCGGTACCGACCGCTTTTGAAAAAGCTTCCTTGGCCGCAAAGCGCTTGGCGAGCGTGCCCGCCTTGGTGAAGGGGCGGCGCGCGGCCTTGGCCTGTTCGAGCGGGGTGAACACGCGGTTTTCGAAGCGCGCGCCGAAGCGGTCGAGCGACGCCTGGATCCGCTCTATGTTACAGAGGTCCGAACCGATGCCGATGATCATCGCAGATTCCCCTCCCGCTTGCGGGAAGGGTTAGGGGAGGGGCGTGCCTCCAGCGCCGCGCTCGTAGGAATCGGCCCTCCCCCAGCCCCTCCCGCAAGCGGGAGGGGAGCAGGTCGCGCGCGCTTCACCGCGCCGCGTCCATCGCCGCGCGCATCTGGCGCACGGCCTGGTCTAGCCCGACGAACAGCGCCTCGCCGACCAGGAAATGCCCGATGTTCAGCTCGCGCACCTGCGGGATCGCCGCGATCGGCGCGACATTGGCATAGGTCAGCCCGTGCCCGGCATGGACCTCGATGCCGTTCTTCGCCGCCAGCGCGGCCGCATCGGCCAAGCGGCGCAGCTCGGCGGTCTGCGCTTCGCCCGTGAGATCGCAGTAGCGGCCGGTATGAAGCTCGATCACCGGCGCGCCGAGCCGGATCACGGCATCGATCTGGCGCGCATCGGGTTCGATGAACAACGACACGCGAATCCCGGCGTCGCGCAACGCCCCGACCAGCGGCGCGAGGCGATCGTAGCGCCCGGCAGCATCGAGCCCGCCTTCGGTCGTCACTTCCTCGCGCTTTTCGGGGACGATGCACGCGGCATGCGGCGTGTGGCGCAGCGCGATCGCGAGCATTTCCTCGGTCGCCGCCATTTCGAGGTTGAGCGGGATCGTCAATTGCTCGGAGAGCCGCGCGATATCGTCGTCGGTGATGTGGCGGCGATCCTCGCGCAGATGCGCGGTGATCCCGTCGGCACCCGCTTCGGCAGCGAGCAGCGCCGCGCGCACCGGATCGGGATAGCCCGCGCCGCGTGCATTGCGCACCGTTGCGACATGGTCGATGTTGACGCCGAGGCGCAGTTCGCGGTTCATGCTGCGCGACTCCCGGGCTTGATCGCGGGGATCGCCGCGAGTTCGGGCGGCAAGGCGTCCGCCGCATAGGTCGGCACGTCGAGCCGGATCAGCGGGAAGAACGGCACGCCCAAATCGGCGGTCCCGCTCGAGCGATCGACCAGCGCCGCGGCCGCGACCGTCTCGCCGCCGGCGCGCGCGATCGCCGCGATCGCCTCGCGCGACGACAGGCCGGTGGTGACGACGTCCTCCATCATCAAAACCTTGGTGCCGGGTTCGATCCGGAAGCCGCGGCGCAGTTCGAACACGCCTTCGGGCCGTTCGAGGAACATCGCCGGCACGCCGAGCGCACGGCCCATTTCATGCCCGGCGATCACGCCGCCCATTGCAGGCGAGATCACCGCGGCGATGCTCGCGCGCAGTTCGGCTGGCAAGCGCGCGACGAGCGCTTCGGCCAGCCGCGCGCCGCGCGCCGGGTCCATCAGCACGCGCGCGCATTGCAGATAGCGCGGCGAGCGCAGCCCCGACGACAGGATGAAGTGCCCCTCCAACAAGGCCTCGGCGGCGCGGAATTCGGCAATTACATCGGCGTCGGTCATCGGGGGTCCGTCCTGCGGGGAGAGCCGCTTGATTAGGGTCGCGCGCCGCGTCGCGCAACGATTGTGCCAAAAAAGGCGTCGGCGCGGGTTGAGGCGAGGGCATAGCCTGCTATACGCCAAGCGATAAAGGCGTATCCCCGCCTTGATAATGCCGTAAAAGCGGCGCTGCAGAGGGTAGAAGCAGACGATGCGTAGGATCGGGATCAAATCGATCGTGCTGGCGGCGAGCCTCGCGATCTCGAGCATCGGAGCGGCCGACGCCGCGCCGCAACCCGCCCCGATCGCGCCTGTCGCCAAACCCGTCGAAGCCGCGCCGGTCGCCGCTTCGCCCGCCACGGTGCAAGCCGCCCCCGCCGCAGTCGCTGCCCCCGCTGTCTCGAACGATCCGATGCTCGCGGTCGACGGCGCACCCGCGATGGCGATCGACCCCAAGGTCGGCCAGCCGGTCGACGGGCTGATCACGATCCAGCCACAGGTCACGCCGAACGGCAAGCAGGCGCTGTGGTTCCACAATTGGCTGCTGGTGCCGACGATCACGATCATCACAATCTTCGTGCTGCTGCTGCTCGTCTGGGTCGTCATCCGCTATCGCCGCGCCAACAACCCGGTCGCGTCGAAGACGTCGCACAATACCATCCTCGAAGTGCTGTGGACCGGCGTCCCGGTGCTGATCCTGCTCGGCCTCGCGCTGCCCTCGATCGGGCTGCTGCAGGCGCAGTACAAGCCCGCGCCGAAGACCGCGGTGACGCTCAAGGCGATCGGCAACCAATGGTATTGGTCGTATCAATACCCCGACAATGGCGGTTTCGAGATCACCGCGAACATGCTCAAGGAAGCGGGCGAGACCGGCAAGGGCGAGCGCGCACGGACCGCGATCGACGGTCCGCGACTGCTTGCGACCGACAATCGCGTCGTGCTCCCGGTCGGCGTTCCGATCCGACTGATCACGACTTCGAACGACGTGATCCACAGCTGGGAAATCCCGGCGTTCTGGATCAAGCTCGACGCCGTTCCGGGCCGCCTCAACGAGACGAGCTTCACGATCGACAAGCCCGGCGTCTATTTCGGCGTCTGCTCCGAGCTCTGCGGCGCGCGCCACGGCTATATGCCGATCACGGTCGAGGCGGTGACCCCCGCGGTCTATGCGCAGTGGGTTAAGGCCAAGGGCGGCACGATGCCGGGTGCGGCAGCAGCGCCCGCCACCGCAGAGCCCGCCACCGCCACGCCCGCGGTCGACGTGACCGCGAACGTCACCGGGCCGGTCGCCGACGGCGCAGCCACCGGACCTGTCAGAAACACGAGCGCGACGGCCAATGCCGCCGGCGCCGGCACAGTTGGACAATAAGCCATGACCGACTCCGCTCTCACCGGACACGCGTTCGACGCGCACCCGCATTCGGATGCGCACGCGCATGACGATCACCAGATGTCGTTCTTCGCGCGCTGGTTCATGTCAACCAACCACAAGGACATCGGGACGCTGTACCTGATCTTCGCGATCACCGCGGGGATCATCGGCGGCGCGATCTCGGGGCTGATGCGCGCCGAGCTCGCCGAGCCGGGCATCCAGTATCTCGGCTATTGGGCAAGCTTCCTGCCCGGTGGCGAGCAGGGGCTCGATCACTCGCTCCATCTGTGGAACGTGCTGATCACCGCGCACGGTCTGATCATGGTGTTCTTCATGGTGATGCCGGCGATGATCGGCGGTTTCGGCAACTGGTTCGTCCCGATCATGATCGGCGCGCCCGACATGGCCTTTCCGCGGATGAACAACATCTCGTTCTGGCTGCTGATCCCTTCGTTCACGCTGCTGCTCGCTTCGCCCTTCTTCGGTGGTGCGGGTAACGGCTGGACGCTGTATGCGCCGCTCTCGACCTATGGCGAGCCGGGGCCGTCGACCGACATGGCGATCCTGTCGCTCCATCTCGCGGGTGCCTCGTCGATCCTCGGCGCGATCAACTTCATCACGACGATCTTCAACATGCGCGCGCCGGGCATGACGCTGCACAAGATGCCGCTGTTCGTGTGGTCGGTGCTCGTCACCGCCTTCCTGCTGCTGCTGGCGCTGCCGGTGCTCGCGGCCGCGATCACGATGCTGCTGACCGACCGCAATTTCGGTACGACCTTCTTCGATCCGGCCGGCGGCGGCGATCCGATCCTGTATCAGCATCTGTTCTGGTTCTTCGGTCACCCCGAAGTCTACATCATGATCCTGCCGGGCTTCGGCATCGTCAGCCAGGTGATCTCGACCTTCTCGAAGAAGCCCGTCTTCGGCTATCTCGGCATGGCCTACGCAATGGTCGCGATCGGCGTGGTCGGCTTCGTCGTGTGGGCGCACCACATGTTCACCACGGGCCTCAGCGTGAACACCAAGATGTACTTCACCGCGGCGACGATGGTGATCGCGGTGCCGACCGGCATCAAAATCTTCTCGTGGATCGCGACGATGTGGGGCGGCTCGCTGTCGTTCAAGACGCCGATGCTGTGGGCGATCGGTTTCATCTTCATGTTCACCGTCGGCGGCGTCACCGGCGTCGTGCTCGCCAATGGCGGCATCGACGATTACATGCAGGACAGCTACTATGTCGTGGCGCATTTCCACTACGTGCTGTCGCTTGGTGCGGTGTTCTCGCTCTTCTGCGGCTTCTATTACTGGTTCCCGAAAATGTCGGGGAAGATGTACAACGAGACGCTCGGCCAGATTCACTATTACGTGTTCTTCCTCGGCGTGAACGTGCTGTTCTTCCCGATGCACTTCCTCGGCCTGCAGAACATGCAGCGCCGCGTGCCCGACTACACCGATGCGCTGGCGCATTGGAACTGGGTCGCGACGCTCGGCTACAAGATCATGGCGGCATCGATGCTGGTGTTCTTCGTCAACGTCATCTGGTCGCTCGCCAAGGGCAAGCCCGCTGGCGACAGCCCCTGGGGCGAGGGTGCCACGACGCTCGAATGGACGCTGTCGAGCCCGCCGCCATATCACCAGTTCGAGACGCTGCCGCGGATCGACTGAGCTTGCGACCCTCGCCGCCCGTGCGGCGAGGGTCGATCTTTTTCTCCCCTCCCGCTTGCGAGAGGGGTAGGGGTGGGCGCGCGCTCACCCAGCGACTCAGCGCCCGTTTTGGAGCGTGAGCCCACCCCCAGCCCCTCCCGCAAGCGGGAGGGGGGTAGAAATGAAATGACCGTAACCACGCTTACCCCCACCGCGACGCTCCCAGCCGACTGGCGCGATTTCTTCGCGCTGACCAAGCCGCGTGTCATGCGGTCGGTGGTGTTCACCGCTTTGTGCGGAATGCTCGCGGCGCCGGTGCAGCTCCCGTTCGTGCTCGGCTTCACCGCGATCCTGTGCATCGCGCTCGCCGCAGGCTCGGCGGGGGCGCTCAACCAATGGTACGAGTCCGACATCGACGCGCTGATGAAGCGCACCGCCAAGCGTCCGCTTCCTGCCGGCAAGATGGAGCGCGAGACCGCGCTGCAGTTCGGCGTCGGGCTCGGGGTCTTCTCGGTGCTGTTGATGGGGATGGCGATCGGGCTGCTCGCCGCGACGCTGCTCGCCGCATCGATCCTGTTCTACGTGCTCGTCTACACCGTCGGCCTCAAGCGCCGCACGCCGCAGAACATCGTCATCGGCGGTGCCGCGGGGGCATTCCCGCCGCTGATCGGCTGGGTCGCGGCGACCGGCAGCATTTCGACGCTCCCGCTGCTGATGTTCGCGATCATCTTCCTGTGGACTCCGCCGCACAGCTGGGCGCTCGCGCTGCTGATCCGCGACGATTACGCCAAGGGCGGCGTGCCGATGCTCCCCGTCGTGGCGAGCGCGCGCACGACGCGCTGGCAGATGCTGTTCTACGCCGTGCTCATGGCCGCCGCGGCGGTGTCGCCCTGGGCGCTCGGCCTGGCTGGCGCGACCTACGGGATCATCGCGGCGGTGACGTCGGCGGTCTTTGTCGGGCTCACCGCCTGGGTCGTCGTCCAGCGCGCGGCGACGCCGGCCGAGATGAAGGCCGAACGCTTCCTGTTCGTCTATTCGATCGGCTATATCCTCGCGATCTTCGCGACCCTCGCAATCGATCGGCTGACGACATGAACCCCGACCCGCGCCCCGACCTGTCGATCCCGCACGCCGACCTCGTCCGCAAGCGCCAGCGCACGCGCGCAGCGGTGCTGGGCGTGATTCTCGGTGCGTTCGTCGTCCTGGTGTTCGCAATCACCATCGCCAAGATCAAGGCGGGGATGCCGCACTGATGGTGCTCGACGGCAAGCTTCGTACCGCGCTCTTTGCCGTTCTGGGCATTTGCTTCATGACCGGGCTCGGCTGGGCGAGCATCCCGCTTTACCGGATGTTCTGCCAGGCGACGGGGCTCAACGGCACGACGCAGCGCGCGCTGCGCGCGCCCGGTGCGGTCAACCAGCAGATCCGCATCGATTTCGACACCAATGTCGCGCCGCACATGCCGTGGAAGTTCGCGCCCGAGAACCCGTCCGAGACGGTCGATATCGGCGCGCGCGACATGGCGTTCTTCACCGCGACCAACACGTCGGACAAGCCGATCACGGGCACCGCGACGTTCAACGTGACGCCGTCGCAGGCGGGCAAATATTTCACCAAGATCCAGTGCTTCTGCTTCACACAGCAGACCTTGAAGCCCGGCGAGACCGCGCGGATGCCGGTGATCTTCTTCGTCGACCCCAAGATCCTCCAGGATCCCGACGCAAGCGACGTCCAGACGATCACGTTGAGCTACACGTTTTACCCGGTGGATTCCGCGAAGGCCGAAGGCTAGAGCAGGGTCACGGGACGAGATAGAGACCAGAGCAGAGGAAAACCCATGGCCGGTGCGAAGAACCACGATTACCATATTCTACCACCGAGCATTTGGCCGTTCGCCGGATCGATGGCTGCGCTCGTGATGGCAGCTGGCGGGATCATGTGGATGCATTCGTCCGCTGGCGGTGGTCTGGTGTTCTACGCCGGTTTGGCGGGCGTGCTCGCAGTGATGTACGGCTGGTGGCGCCAGGTTATCGTCGAGGCGCATGCCGGCGACCATACCCCGGTCGTCCAGCTCCACCTGCGCTATGGCATGATCCTGTTCATTGCCTCCGAAGTGATGTTCTTCGTCGGCTGGTTCTGGGCGTTCTTCGACTTCTCGCTCTTCCCCGCGCACATCGCGTACGATTCGGTCGCCAAGACCGTCAGTGTCGTCACCGACACGGCGGGCACCTGGCCGCCGAAGGGGCTCGAGGTCATCAATGCCTTCCGCTTCCCGCTGCTCAACACGCTGATCCTACTGACCAGCGGTACGACGATCACCTGGGCGCACCATGCGCTGATCCACGGCGACCGCGACGGGCTCAAGAAGGGCCTGTGGTGCACGATCGTGCTCGGGCTGATCTTCAGCTGCATCCAGGCGTACGAATATGCCGACGCGCCGTTCCCCTTCAAGGGGCTCAATTATGGTGCGTCGTTCTTCATGGCGACTGGCTTCCACGGCTTCCACGTGATGATCGGCACGGTCTTCCTGATCGTCTGCCAGATCCGCGTCTATCGCGGCGATTTCACCCCCAAGCAGCATTTCGGCTTCGAAGCGGCGGCCTGGTACTGGCACTTCGTCGACGTCGTGTGGCTGTTCCTGTTCGTCTCGATCTATGTCTGGGGTGGCTGGGGCGCACCGGTCCACGCAGGGTGAGCCTGTGACCGAGCAGCGGGCGAAGGCCGTGGCGCCGACGCCCGTTGCCGCAGCGCTGAAGGGCCTGTGCCCGCGCTGCGGCGCGCCCGGGCTGTTCAAGGGCGTGCTCGACTTCGGCGATCGCTGCAAAGTCTGCGGGCTCGATTTCACCACCTTCAATGTCGGTGACGGGCCAGCGGCGATCCTGACGCTGGTGCTCGGCGCGATCGTCGTCGGGCTCGCGATCACGATCCAGCTGGCTTACGGGCCGCCGATCTGGCTGCAGATGCTGATCTGGCTGCCGATCACCGTCGTCAGTGTGGTCGGATCGCTGCGGATCGCGAAAGCGGCGTTGCTCGGCTCCGAATATCGCACCGCCGCGCACGAGGGGCGGATCGCGCCGCCCGAGACGCTGCCGTGAAACGTGTCCCGCTGATCCCGACACTGATCGTCGGCCTCGCGATCGTCGCGATGATCGGGCTCGGCATCTGGCAGCTCGAGCGCCGCAGCGAGAAGGCCGCGCTGCTCGCCCGCTATGCGCGGAACGTGACGTTGCCACCGATGGCATTCCCGCGCGACCCGACCGACGCAAAGCTCCTTTTCCGCCGGGCGAGCGCGCTGTGCCTGCAGCCGACCAGCTTCGCGATCGAAGGTGGCCGCAACGCGCGCGGCGGCACTGGCTGGCGCCAGATCGCAAGGTGTCGCACGGGTGCCGAAGGACCGGGCTTCACGGTCCAGCTCGGATTCGGCACCGATCCGCATGCCAAGCCCGTCTGGAAGGGCGGGCCCGTCACCGGATATCTGACCTACGCGCCCGACCATGCGGCGCTGATCGCCGGGATGGTCGGGGAGGGCGCTCCCAAAGTTCTGATGCTTGTCGCCGATCCGCCGGCGGCTGGGCTCGACCCCAATCCCGGCCCCGATCTCGACGCGGTGCCCAACAATCACCTCGCCTATGCGGTACAATGGTTCGTGTTCGCGAGCCTTGCCGCAATTATCTATGCCGTGGCCTTGCGGCGGCGAACTGTTGCCGAGTCGCCTCCACCCCGCTAACCGCTACCGCCATGCGCTATATCAGCACGCGCGGCTCCGCGCCGACCCTCGACTTTCGCGACGTAACGCTCGCGGGCCTTGCCAAGGATGGCGGACTCTATCTGCCCGAAAGCTGGCCGAGCTTCTCGGCCGCGCAGATCGCCGCGATGCAGGGGCTGTCCTATGTCGAGACCGCGGTCGCGGTGATGCTGCCCTTCGTCGAGGGCACGCTGAGCGAAGACGATCTGCGCACGCTGTGCACCCAGGCCTATGGCCGCTTCGCGCACGCTGCGGTGGTACCGCTCGCGCAACTCGACGAACGCAATTGGCTGCTCGAGCTCTTCCACGGCCCGACGCTCGCCTTCAAGGACGTCGCGCTGCAGCTCCTGGGCCTGCTGTTCGAACGCTTCCTCACCGGATCGACGCAGCAGGTCACCGTGGTCGGCGCGACCTCGGGCGATACGGGATCGGCGGCGATCGACGCGCTTGCGGGGCGCGCCGGGGTCGATGTCTTCATGCTCCACCCCAAGGGCCGCGTGTCGGACGTTCAGCGCCGTCAGATGACGACAGTGATCGCGCCCAACATCCACAACATCGCGCTCGAGGATGCGAGCTTCGACGACGCGCAAGCGCTGGTGAAGGCGATGTTGACCGATCCGGCCTTCTCGGGCAAGTTCGCGCTGTCGGCGGTCAATTCGATCAACTGGGCGCGGCTGATGGCGCAGATCGTCTATTATTTCTACGCCGCCGTCCGGCTCGGCGCGCCCGAGCGACCGGTCGCCTTCTCGGTGCCGACGGGCAATTTCGGCGACGTGTTTGCGGGATACGTTGCCGCCAAGATGGGGCTGCCGGTCGCCAAGCTGATCGTCGCGACCAACGTCAACGACATTCTCCACCGTGCGCTGAGCGCCGGCGACTATTCGCAAGGCACCGTCGTGCCGACGCCGAGCCCGTCGATGGACATCCAGGTTTCGAGCAATTTCGAGCGGTTGTTGTTCGATCTCGGCGGGCGCGACGGTCATGCACTCGCCGATCAGATGCGCGGGTTCGAAACGTCGAAGGCGATGCGCCTGACGAACGCGCAGCGCGAGGGCGCGGCTGCACTGTTTGCGAGCGACCGGATCGATCTCGACGACATGGCGCTGGCGATGCGCTGGGCGTGCGAGGCGAGCGGCCAAGTGATCGACCCGCACACCGCGATCGGCCTTGCTGCTGCGCGCCGTGCCGATCTGCCCGCCGATGTGCCGATCGTGACGCTGGCGACCGCGCACCCCGCCAAGTTCCGCGACGCGGTCGAGCGCGCGACCGGGCAACGCCCGGTGCTGCCGGCGCGAATGGGCGACCTGTTCGAGCGCGAGGAACGCTACGCCTCGCTGCCGGGCACGTTCGAGGCGGTGACGGCGTATATCGCCGAGCGGGCGAGCGCACGGTAATGGGCCCTTTGCTCACGCTCATCGCCGAACCCTGGCAGGATTACGGCCTCGTCGACTCCGGTCACGGCCGCAAGCTCGAGCGCTACGGCCGCTTCCGCTTCATCCGCCCCGAACCGCAGGCGATGTGGGCGCCCGCGTCGGACAGCTGGGAAGCCGATGGCGACTTCATCGGCGCGTCGGACGAGGATGGCGGCGGCCGCTGGCACCTCTCGCGCGACGTGCCGCGCGGCGGCTGGCATGTCCGCTGGAACGAAGTGCTGTTCACCGCGCAGAACACGCCGTTCCGCCATTTGGCGTTCTTCCCCGACATGGCGCCGCAATGGGAATGGATGCGCGGCAAGGTCGCCGAGGGCGATCAAGTGCTCAACCTGTTCGGCTATACCGGCGTCGGCACGCTCGCGCTCGCCGCCAAGGGGGCGGCGATGACGCATGTCGATGCCTCGAAGAAATCGGTCGATGCCGGCAAGGCCAACGCCTTCCTGTCGGACATGTCGGATCGGCCGATCCGCTGGATGGTCGACGACGCCGCCAAGTTCGCCGCGCGCGAAGTGCGGCGCGAGAAGCGCTATGACGGGATCTTCCTCGATCCGCCCAAGTTCGGACGCGGGCCAGACGGCGAAGTGTGGAAGCTCGAGGAGGGCCTGCCCGGCCTGATCGCCGATTGTCGCCGCTTGCTCGACAAGGACAGCAAGTTCCTCGTCCTCACCGTTTATGCCGTGCGGATGTCGGCATTGGCGATCGGCGAGGTGTTGCGCCAGGCGCTCTCCGATCTCGGCGGGACGGTCGAAGTCGGCGAGATGGCGGTGCGCGAGGAAGCGCGCGGGCTGTTGCTGCCGACCGCGATCTTCGCACGCTGGACGCGGTAACGGCGCCGTTGCTCTGAGGCTGGTCAGTGCGGCGTGGCTCGGTCGCGCAGCACGATCTCGAACACCAGGCCGCGCCCCGCGGGGCCGGGCGTGATCGTCAGCGTGCCGCCATGCGCGCGTGCGATCCGCTCGACCAGCGACAGGCCGATGCCCGATCCTTCGATGCCGCGATCGGCGCCGCGCCAGAGGCGGTCCTTTAGCCGAGCAAGCTGCGCGGCTGGCACGCCGATTCCGTCATCGATCACGCTCAGCCGCGCGCCGGGGCCCGCCCGGACGATGATCGCCGTGCCGACGGGCGTGTATTTCGCGGCATTGTCGACCAGGTTCTCGAGCGCGAGGATGATCGCGTCGGGGTAGCCGTGGACCGGGGCGACATCGGTTGCAGTCTCGAATGCGATCGACCGGCCCGCGGTAACGATGCCCGGTGCCCGATCCGCGACCACCTGCGTGGCGAGCGCCACCAGATCGAACGCCTCGGCTCCGGCGACCTGCGGCTGCTCGAGCTCGGCGAGCGCGAGCAACTGCCCGATGACGCGCGCCGCGCGGTCGACCGACGCCATCAGGTCGGCGCGCACGCCCGCATCGGCGACCGCGTCGGCGCGCAGCCGGATCGCGGCTAACGGGGTGCGGAGTTCATGCGACACATCGGCGGCGAATGCGCTCTGGATGTGCAGCGCGGCGACCAGCCGGTCGAGCGCGGCATTGGTCGCCTCGGCGAGCGGCTCGGCCTCGGTGGGAAGCACCCCGCGCGGCAAGCGCGTGTCGAACGACTGTGGGCCGATCGTCGCCGCGATCGCCGACACCGCGCGCATCCGCAGCGTCAGCCGCCGCGCGAGCAGCACGCCGATCAACGGCACCAGCGCGGCGATCGGCAGCGTCAGCAAGGCGAAGCGCTTGAGGAAGGTCCGTACGATATCGTCGGTGATGACCTCGGGGTCGGTGTCGTCCTGCGACACGACGATCCAGCCGCCGCGCGTCGGCAGGCTATACCCCTCGACCGCGCCCCGACGGAAGAAATGCGCGCGACTGTCGAGCGGTGCCGCGGCAAGCACGGCGCGCCGCGCGGGGCCGCTGCTGCGGTCGATCCGCCGATCGCTGCCGAAGGTGGCGACCGCCATGCCGTTGATCAGCGGGATGGCCGCCATCGTGCCAGCGCCGTCCGCGCGCGCCGCCGCGACGACCTGTGCCTGCCGAACGAGCAAGCTGCGCTGGAAACGATCGGCGGTCTGGTGGAGCAGCGTGGTCGCGCTCCACAGCAACACCAGCGTCGCGATCAGTGCGACCGCGATGTGCAGCACGACGAATTGTCCGAGCAGCGAGCGCGGCGCGCGCATCATGCCGGCGTGGCGAGCAGCATATAGCCGACGCCGCGCACCGTCTCGATTCGCGCACCCGTCGCCGCCTCGTCGAGCCGCTTGCGCAAGCGGTGGACATAGACCTCGATCGCATTCGACCCGAGATCGCCGTCGAGCCCGAACAGATGATCCTCGGCGATCCGCTTGGGAACGACCTTGCCGACGCGGCGCAGCAGCAGCTCGAGCAATTCGGTCTCGCGCGCCGACAGGCCGAGCACGCGCTCGCCGACCGAGGCGACGCGCGTCTCGACCGCGAAGCTGAGCGCACCGCATTGCAGCGCGCGTCCGACATGCCCGTCGCGCCGCCGCAGGATCGCGAGCAGCCGGGCATGGAGTTCGTCGAGGTCGAACGGCTTGACCATATATTCGTCGGCGCCGGCGTTGAGCCCGAGAATCCGCGCGTCGATCGCCCCGCGTGCGGTCAGCACGAGGACGGGACGCGTATCGCCGCGCGCGCGCATTCGCGTGAGCAGGCCCATCCCGTCGCCATCGGGCAGGCCGAGATCGAGCAGCACCGCGGCATAGTCGCTTGCTTCGAGATAGGCTTCGGCGGCTTCGATCGTCGACGCATGGTCGATCGCGACGCCGCGCCGGACCAGCGCATCCGCCAGCGCCGTCGCGACCGCGGGCTCATCATCGACCAATAGTACGCGCATCGGACCTTTTCTGTGTGCACTGCGGCATCTGTAAGCCGACTGTAAGCGAGCGCGCCTAGGGCTGACAGCCAAATCACAGCAGGTCCTTCGATGCACACGACCGTTCCCCCCCAGGCGCTGCCCCCCACCCGTAGCCTGTCGCGCGCGACGCAAATGCGCTGGCTCGGTATCGTTGGAGGGGTGGCGATCGGCTTGGCGCTGTTGTGGAGCGCGCTCGCCGCGCTGTTCCACCACGATGCGGCACCGCCGCCGACGACGCCGCCCGGCATGCTCCGGCTGACGCGCGAGCAAATGGCGGGGCTCCAAACGCTGCGCGTCGGCGTCGGCGAATCGGATCATCGCACGCTCGCGAGCGGGGCGATCACCGTCGACGGCGATCGCAGCACGCCGGTACTGCTGCCCTATGCCGGGCAAGTCGTGAAAGTGCTCGCCGATGCCGGGCAATATGTGAAGCCGGGCCAGCCACTGCTCCTGATCCAGACGAGCGATTTCGTCGATGCGCGCAGCGGCCTGTTCAGCGCACGCGCGGCGTTCCAGAACGCGCAAGCACAACTCGCCACTGCGACCCGCAACGCCGAGCGTCAGAAGCAGATCTTCGAAACCGCAGGCGGCGCGCAAAAGGATTATCAACAGGCACAGACCGACCTGATCGCCGCGCAAGCGACGGCGCGCACCGCGGCGGCGGCGCTCGGCGCGGCGCGCGACAAGCTCGCGATCCTCGGCAAGTCGGCGGGCGAGATCGGCGCGCTCGAACGTGTCGGCGAGGTGTCGGGCATCCACGATCGCACGACGCTCCACGCCCCTGTCGGCGGTCTGATTGCGTCGCGCGACGTGGCGGCGGGGCAATATGTCGCGCAAGGCGGCGACAAGCCGGTGATGACGATCACCGATCCGTCGCACGTCTGGCTGATCGCGCAACTCGCCGAGGGCGATGCGAGCGCAGTGCATGTCGGCGATAGCGTGACGGTCACCACCCCCGCGCTGCCGGGGCGCAGCTTCCACGCGACAATCGACCTGGTCGGCGCCGCGCTCGATCCGCAGACGCACCGCTTACCGGTGCGCGCGACGATCGCCAATCCCGACGGCGCGCTGAAACCGCAGATGTTCGCCAGCTTCTCGATCCAGCGGGCGCAGCAGAGCGCGGCGCTGCGCGTTCCGGTCGCGGCGGTGATCCATGAAGGCGATAGCGCGCGCGTCTGGGTTGTCCGGCCCGATGGGCTGTTGCAGGCGCGCACCGTCACCGCCGGCGACGAGCAGGACGGCCAGGTCGTCATCCTGAGCGGGCTCAAGCCGGGCGAGCGGATCGTCACGGCGGGCGCGTTGTTCGTCAACGAGGCTGGTCTGGGCGAATGAACAGAATCGTCGAATTCTCGCTGCGCCAGCGGCTGCTGATCGTCGGTATCTTCGCCGCCATGCTGGTGGCGGGGGCGATCGGCTTCTGGAACCTTAATATCGAGGCCTATCCCGATCCCGTCCCCCCGATGGTCGAGGTCATCACGCAGACGCAAGGCCTGTCGGCCGAGGAGATGGAGCGCAACGTCACCATCCCGATCGAAGTCGG
Source organism: Sphingomonas sp. AAP5 (assembly GCF_004354345.1). Classification (NCBI taxonomy): domain Bacteria; kingdom Pseudomonadati; phylum Pseudomonadota; class Alphaproteobacteria; order Sphingomonadales; family Sphingomonadaceae; genus Sphingomonas; species Sphingomonas sp. AAP5. Next base: position 3,596,573 of record NZ_CP037913.1, read on the forward strand.
CATGGCGGGCATCCCGCACCTCACCGCGATCCGCGCGATCTCGCTGTTCGGCCTGTCCGACATCAAGATCCAGTTCAGCTACGATCTCACCAACGAGGCCGCCAAGCAGCAGGTGATCAACCGCCTGTCGCAGCTGCCGCCGCTATCCGGCGGGGCGCAGCCGACGCTGTCGCCGACCAGCCCCGTGGGCGAGATCTATCGCTACAAGATCACCGCGCCGCCCGGCTATTCGGTGATGGATTTGAAGACGCTGCAGGACTGGGTGCTGCAACGCCGCTTCAAGCGCATTCCGGGCGTGATCGACGTGACGGGCTGGGGCGGCAAGCTGCGCGCCTATGACGTGGTGATCGACAATGACCGGCTCGCGGCGCACGGCGTCACGGTGTCGCAGGTGCTGGCGGCGCTCTCCAAGAGCGACGGCAATGTCGGCGGGCAGACGATCAACTTCGGCGCGCAGGCGGCAATCGTGCGCGGCGTCGGGCTGATCCAGTCGGTCGGCGGCATCGAGAACGTGCTGGTCGGCAGTGCCAACGGCCAGCCGATCCTGTTGAAGGACGTCGCGCGCGTCCAGATCGGCAACGAGCCGCGGCTCGGCATCGCCGGATACAACAATGAAGACGACATCGTGCAGGGCATCGTGCTGATGCAGCGCGGCGCGCAGTCGATGCCGACGATCCAGGCGGTGCAGAAGGAAGTGTCCGACATCAACGCCTCGGGGCTGCTGCCGCCGGGCGTGCATCTCGACCGCGTCTATGATCGCTCCGATCTGATCAAGCTGACGATCCACACCGTGCTCGAAAATCTCGTCGCCGGCATCGCGCTGATCTTCTTCCTGCAATGGGCGTTCCTCGGGAACCTGCGCAGCGCGATCATCGTCGCGGCGACGATCCCGTTCGCGCTCGCCTTCGCGATCCTGATCCTCGTGCTTCAGGGTGAAAGCGCGAACCTGCTGTCGGTCGGCGCGCTCGATTTCGGGCTGGTCGTCGATGCGAGCGTGATCATGGTCGAGAACGTCTTTCGCCACATGGTCGAGCGTTCGGCGCATGTCGAAAACGGGCGCGGGCACTATACGCTGGCGAGCCGCTTCTCGGCGGTGCTCGGCGCGAGCCATGAGGTCAGCCGCGGGATCTTCTTTGCGGCGGCGATCATCATCGCGAGCTTCCTGCCGCTGTTCACGCTGACCGGAGTCGAGGGGCATATCTTCGGGCCGATGGCGAAGACCTATGCCTATGCCATCACCGGCGGGCTGATCGCGACCTTCACGGTCGCGCCGGTGCTCGCGACGCTGCTGCTCCCCGACAAACTGTCCGAGGTCGAGACGTGGATCGTCGGCAAGCTGCGCCGCGCCTACGAACCCGCCGCCGCCTTCGCGCTCGGCAACCGCGTGCTCGCGGTCGGGGGCGCGTTGCTGCTGCTCGCCGCGGCGATGGTCGGCGTGCGCTCGCTCGGGATCGAATTCCTGCCGCATCTCGAGGAAGGCAATATGTACATCCGCGCGAGCTTGCCCGCATCGATCAGCCTCGAGGCCGGGGAGCCCGTCGTCGACGGCGTGCGGCGGATGATCGCGGCCTATCCCGAGGTCGAATCGGTGCTCTCGGCGCATGGCCGGCCCGATGACGGGACCGATTCGACGGGCTTCTTCAACGCCGAATTCTTCGTGCCGTTGAAGCCGTTCGGCACCTGGCCCGCGGGGGTCACCAAGGAGACACTGACGGCGGAACTGTCGAAGAAGCTGCAGGCGAAATACCCGGGCGTCGACTTCTCCTTCTCGCAATATATCGAGGACAATGTCGAGGAAGCCGCCTCGGGGGTGAAGGGCGCCAATTCGATCAAGCTGTTCGGCCCCGACCTCGCGACGCTCGAAAAGTATGCCGATCAGATCAAGGACAAGATGGCCAAGGTCCCCGGCATCGTCGATCTCGGCGTGTTCCAGTCGCTCGGGCAGCCGACCGTGCGGATCGACGTTGATCGCGCGCGCGCGTCGCGTTACGGCCTGACCCCCGACGACATCAACGCCACCGTCGCCGCGGCGATCGGCGGGCAATCGAGCGCCGATCTGTACGAGAAGGGCACCGACCGCCACTTCCCGATCATCGTTCGCCTCCGCGCCGAACAGCGCGACAGCATCGATTCGATCCGCCGCATCACCGTCGGTGCGCCTTCGCCGAACGGGACGGGGACGATCCAGGTGCCGCTGTCGGAAGTCGCCGACGTGAAGCTGACCTCGGGCGCGTCGTTCATCTATCGCGAGCATCAAGAGCGCTACATCCCGATCAAATTCTCGGTCCGCGGGCGCGATCTCGGTGGCGCGGTCGATCAGGCGCGCGCGGAGATCACGCGGAGCGTCCATCTGCCGCCGGGCTATCATCTCGAATGGGCGGGCGAGCTCGACAATCTCAACAATGCCGTCGCGCGGCTGGAAGTCGTCGTGCCGATCAGCCTGCTGCTGATCCTGCTGCTGCTCTACGCCAATTTCGGCTCGATCCGCGACAGCCTGCTGGCTTTTTCGGCGATCCCGATGGCGATCATCGGCGGCGTGCTCGCGCTCGCGGTGTCGGGGACGGCGTTCAGCATTTCGTCGGCGATCGGCTTCGTCGCGCTGTTCGGGATCGCGGTGATGGACGGCATCCTCGTCGTCACCACCTTCAATCACGCGATCGACGAGGGCGTCGCGCGCTCAGGCGCGATCGCGACGACGGTGCGGCACAGCCTGCGTCCGGTGGTGATGACCTGCCTCGTCGCGGCGATCGGTTTGCTGCCGGCGGCCTTGTCGAACGGGATCGGCAGCCAGGTTCAGAAGCCGCTCGCTCTGGTCGTGGTCGGTGGGATGACGCTCGCGCCGATCCTGATCCTGCTCGTGCTGCCGGTGCTGATCGACCTGTTCTCGCATCGTGTCGCGCCCGAGGATCGCGGCGCGCATGGCCGCGATGTCGGGCATCATCCGCATCCCGCGGCCGAGGGGGAGACGCTGGCATGAAGCGGATCGCAATCAGCCTGCTCGCGCTTGGCGTGAGCGCCTGCGCAATGGGGCCGCGCGCGGTGGTGCCGCCGGTTGCGCTGCCCCCGGCAACGGCGCTGCAGAGCTTTGCGCCGCCGCAGGGGCCGACCCAGGCCACCCGGCTTGCCGAAGTTCCGCGCGAATGGTGGCGCGCCTTCGGCAGCAGCGAGCTCGATACGCTCGTTGGCGAAGCACTGGCGCACGCCACGGATATCGCGGTCGCCGATGCGACCTTGCGCCAGGCGCGCGAGCAGGCATCCGCCGCCGCGGGCAGCGCGCTGCCCCAGGTCGATGCCAGTTACCAGGGCCAGCGCACGCGCGTGTCGAATGCGCTCTCGCCCGCGGTGATCGATTCGAACCAGCAGCTCTACACGCTCCACACCGCGCAGCTCAACGTCAGCTACAATCCCGATCTATTCGGCGGCATCAAGACGCGGATCCGCTCGGCGCGTGCGCTCGCCGAGGTGCAGCGCCACCGGCTCGATGCCGCGCGCACCACGGTGCTCGCCAATCTCGTGCAGGCGGTGATCCAGCGCGCATCGCTTGCCGACCAGATCGCGGCGCTCCAGACGAGCGTCTCGGTCAATCGCGACATCCTCGCGCAATTGCTGAAGCGGCAGCAGCTCGGCGCGGTCGGCGCGGCGGATGTGGCGACGCAACAGGCGGCGCTCGCGACCGCGCAAAGCGCGCTGCCGGCGCTGGTGCGCGCCGAGGCGCATCAGCGCGTCGTCATCGCCACGCTGATCGGGCGTACCCCTGGCAGCACGCTCCCGGCGCTGCCGTCGCTGGCCGCGCTCGCGCTGCCGCAGGATCTGCCGGTGCTGCTGCCATCAGACCTGGTCGCGCGACGGCCCGACGTGGGCGCGGCGCGTGCGCAGCTCGAGGGCGCTGCGGCCGATGTCGGGACGGCGATCGCGGCGCGACTGCCGAGCATCCAGCTCGAGGCCACCGGTGGCGGCACCGCGCAGCATTTGTTCGACATGTTCAAAAGCGGCAATCCGTTCTGGTCGGTGTTCGGCGGTGTGACGCAACCGATCTTCCACGCCGGCGCCCTGCGGCATCAGCAACGCGCCGCCGAGGCGGCACTCGATGCGGCCAAGGCGCAATATCGCGCGACCGTGCTCCAGGCGTTCGGCGACGTGTCGGATGCGCTCACCGGGCTCCGGACCGATGCCGACGCTTATGACGCGGCGTCGCGCGCGGGCGATTCGTCGGCGCGTGCGCTCGGCTTCATCCGGCGGCAGCTCGCGCTCGGCGATGTCGGGACGCTCGCCTTGCTCAACGCGACCGCGACCGATGCGCAGGCGCGCTCGCTCGTCATCCAGGCACGCGCCGCTCGGCTTAGTGATACCGTCGCCTTGTTCCAGGCAGCGGGTGGTGGCGTGCCGCCGAGCTAAGCGCGGATCAATCGAAGTGCAGATACGCCGGGTCGAAATCGGCGACGCGGCACAATGCGTCCCAATCCTGCACCACGAACATCCGGCGCTCGCGGGCGATCAGCTGCTCGGCCTCGAGATTTTGCAGCATGCGGTTGACGTGCACTGGGGTGAGCGCGGTCGCGTCGGCGATCTGCTCCTGGCTCATTGGCAGTTCGAAACGGCGTTGCGCGTCGTCGAGCGGCGGCCCTTCGCGCCGATAGATCAGCTCGCACAGCAAATGCGCGATCCGCGTCCGCGCGTCGCGCCGACCGACGTTGAGGATCCATTCGCGCTGGATCGATCCGTCGATCAAGCTGTCGCGCCACAACGCGCGCGCGACGTTCGGGCGCGCGTCGATCGTCGCGCGGATCGCATCGATCGGAATCCAGGCGATCCGCGCCTCGTTGAGCGCCTGGACATTATGGTCGGCGGTGCGCAGTTCGAGATGGTGGAGATCGACGATATCGCCGCGGCGGTGGAAGGACAGGATCTGGCGTTGCCCGACGCCGGTCAGTTTGCTGCGAAAGGCGTGCCCTTCAAGGACCAAGCTGCAGTCGCGCACCATTTGCCCATCGCGCAGGAGGTAGCCGTTGCCGCGCACGTTCTGCATACGAATCGGCCACGCCCGAATCGCCAGGAGGTCGTCTTCGTCGAGGTGCGAGACGCGCTGTAATTTGGCCAACAGCGGTACAAACGGGTCTTCGAGCACGTGTGCCCCCCGTTTCGCCTGGTCGAAGTCGTGCGGAGCAGTCTGCTGGTCCATGATAGCCCGAGTAATTTGGGGTGAACACTCCAGCGCCATAGGCATGGCGTACTCGCTGACACCCGATACTGCGGAAAGCCTGTAAGAATGGCAATAATGTAGATCAATCGCGTCAAATAGTTCGACAATACTGTGCCGTATCTATGTCAGCGACGCGGAACCGCCCCAACCAAATTTATTGTAATGCGGTGCTCTGCGATAGGATGTTCGCGACGATGCGGTGCGTGAAGGCGTGGCGCGAACCGAGCGGCAATCCGATTCGGCAATGGAGTCCGTCCGCGCGCAACGCGAAGTGCGTGCGCGCACCGAGTTGATCGGGCAGCGCCTGCTCGATCAGTTCGCGCCCGAAGCCGTGATGGTGGGCGTCGTTTTGCTCGACGGCGCCGCCGGTTTCGGTCCAATCGAGCCGCAGCTCTCTGGTCGTCGCCACCCAGGCGATCTGCAGCTTGCCGCCAGGGTGCGACAAGGCACCGAACTTGAGCGCATTGATGATCAGTTCGTGGAACGCGAGCGCCAGCGCTTGCGCTTGTGCGGGCTGGACCCATGTGATCTGGCCACCGATCGTGATCCGCGGATCCCATCCGAATTGGAATTCGCGCAGTTCATCGCGAATCAGCATTTCCAGGTCGTGCGATTCGCTGGGATGGCGGTGATAGCGTGCCAGGACGTCGAGCCGTGCGGCAAAGTGGTCCGCAATGGTATCGGCCGGCCCGCCCGAGGCAGGGCTTTGCGAGACGATCGATCGAATCGTCGTGATCAGCTGGGCCGCGCGGTCGCGCTCGTCGTCGAGCGCGGATCGTGCCGCGCGGAGCTGTGCTTTCACCTCCGCCAAATCGGCGCGCAAGCCGGCGGTCTCGGCAAAGGGGGCACACTCCAGGGACATTCGGTGTCGGGCCACGGATTCCACCTCGAGCGGGTTTAATCCACTCGAACGCTTTGCCGTGCAGGTCGGTTCCTCAATGCGCAGCGGTTGGCCCGGGCGAACGTCAGGCGGGTGTATCCCGTTGAGGGTGCCTGACGTTCGCCCTGCGGCGATCAGCCAGCCTTGTGCGGGCAGATCAGATACTTCGTCCCCGTCGCGCGGCGATTATACGCTTCGATCACGTCTGGCTGAAGCGCCTCGACCAACGAGATTTCGTGCGTGTAGTGGCTCGCAAAGGTCGTCGTCAGCTCGGCAACGACGCGATCCTTGAGCGCCTGGACCGCCTCGGCGCCGATCTTGACGAGGAATGGCGTCAGCAGGAAGCCGCTGAGCGACCAGCTAAACCCGAAGCTGTTGCGGTTGAGCGTGGTCGGCGCGACGTCGAGCCCGCCATAGATATAGACTTGCTTGAAGGTGTCCGATCCGTAGCGGCTATAGGTCGTCATCCGCTTGACTGCGGCTGCCTCCATGCAGCTGAGCAACTGCCCGGCCAGCTTGCCGCCGCCGATCGCGTCGAAGGCGAGCGTCGCGCCGGTCTCGACCATCATCGCGGTCAGCGTCTCGAGGAAGTCGGGCTGGCTCGAATCGGCGACATGCACCGCGCCGATCCCGCGCAGCAACTCGGCCTGCGCCGGGCTGCGGACGACGTTGACGAGCGGGATCCCGTCCTTGAGGCAGATCTTGACGAGCATTTGGCCGAGGTTCGATGCCGCGGCGGTGTGGACCAGTGCGGTGTGGCCTTCGCGCCGCATCACTTCGGTCATCGCGAGCGAGGTCAGCGGATTGACGAAGCACGATGCGCCATCGGCGGGCGCGGTGCCGTCGGGGAGCACCATGCACTCGGCGACGCGCAGAACGCGATATTGCGCGTACATCGCGCCACCGAGCATCGCGACGGTCTTGCCGAGCAGCGCCTGCGCGGCGGGCGAGGCGCCGGCCGCGACGACGATCCCCGAGCCTTCGTTGCCGACCGGCATCGCTTCATCGAGCCGGCCCGCCATCGCGCGCATTCCGCCTGGCGGCACATCGGCGGTGACGAGCGGATGGCCGTCGCGCGTCGTCGCGACAGCGCTGCTCATGTCGGCGGCGCCGAACAGCAATCCCAGATCGGACGGATTGATCGGCGTTGCCAGCACCTTGACGACGACTTGATCGTCGCGTGGCGCGGGAACCGGCTGGTCGATCAGCGAGACCTCGAGATGCGCGTCCTTGGTGACGCGCGACAGCAATTGGAGGCCAGTGCTTGGAACAGGATCGGTCATCGGGATTTCCTCTCTTATAGTAGCGCTATCCCTAGCCGCTGAGTGACCCGCGCGCGAGTGCGAACGTGGTTCTCTCCCCGGCGACGGTTTGGTAGGGATCGAAGACGTCGGCGCGTGGCACGAAGCGAAGCGACGATGGTGTAGTGAGGCTTGATGGACAATTGCGCGACCGGGGTGACGGGCCTCGATGACATTCTGGCCGGCGGCCTTTCGCGCGGGCGGTTGTTTCTCCTCGAAGGAAGCCCCGGTACGGGCAAGACGACGATCGCCACGCAATTCCTGATGGCGGGCGTCGCGGCGGGAGAGCGCGCGCTCTACATCACCTTATCGGAGACCGAGGAAGAGTTGCGCGATGGCGCTGCATCGCATGGCTGGAGCTTCGCCGACGGGTTCAATATCTATGAACTCGTGCCGCCCGAAAGCCTGCTCGACGCCGATCAGCAACAGAGCTTGCTCTATTCCTCCGATCTCGAGCTTGGCGAGACGACCAAGCGGATCTTCGAATCGTTCGAGCGGATCGGGCCTGTGCGCGTCGTGCTCGACAGCTTGTCCGAAATCCGTCTGCTGGCGCAAAGCTCGCTGCGCTATCGTCGCCAGATCCTCGCGCTGAAGCATTATTTCGCCAAGGCCGACGCGACGGTCCTGATGCTCGACGATCTCACCGCCGATGTCGGCGACAAGAGCGTCCACAGCGTCGCGCATGCGGTGATCCGGCTCGAGGAGCTGTCGCCGAATTACGGCGCCGAGCGCCGCCGCCTGCGCGTGCTCAAATATCGCGGCCGCAAATATCTTGGTGGCTATCACGATTTCGTTATCGGGACCGGCGGGATCCGCGTGTTTCCGCGGCTGGTTGCGGCCGAGCACAAGACCGCTTTCACGCGCGAGACCGTCGGGGTCGATGATCCCGCCTTCAACGCGCTGGTCGGTGGCGGGTTCGAGCGCGGCGCGAGCACCTTGATCCTCGGCCCGGCCGGGACCGGCAAGTCGCTGCTGACGCTCGGATTCGTCAAGGCTGCGGTCGCGCGCGGCGAACGCGCGGCGATGTTCATCTTCGACGAAGAGCTCGGTCTGCTGTTCGAACGCGCCAAGGGGCTCGACATCGATCTGCCGGCGATGGTCGCGGCGGGCAATCTGGTGATCGAACAGATCGACGCTGCCGAACTGACGCCGGGCGAATTTTCCGAACGCGTCCGCGCCTGTGTCGAGACGCATGCCGCGCGCACCGTGATCGTCGACAGTCTCAACGGCTATCAGGCGGCGATGCCCGAAGAGCAGGCGCTGATCCTGCACATGCACGAGCTTCTGCAATATCTGAACCGGCAGGGCGTGATGACCTTCCTGACGGTCGCGCAGCACGGGCTGGTCGGCGACATGAAGTCGCCGGTCGATGTCACCTACCTCGCCGATACCGTTATTTTGCTGCGATATTTCGAAGCGCGCGGACGGGTCCGAAGAGCGATTTCGGTCGTTAAGAAGCGGACCGGTCCCCACGAGGACACGATCCGCGAGTTCATGATCGGCGACAACGGGATCACGCTCGGTGAGCCGTTGACGGGCTTTCAGGGCGTGTTGCGGGGCGTGCCGACCTTGCTGGGGGACGACGAAGGGCTCCTTGGCACGAAGGCTTGAACGACCGTTGAACCGTACGTTTGCAGAAGGTGCCGTTGTGCTTGCGCCGCGTGGTCGCGATGGTGCGATCGCGCGAGCGATGCTGGCGGAAGCGGGGCTCGTCGCCGAGACGGTGCCCGACCTTGCGGCGTTGGTGGCGGCGCTGCGACGCGGCGCCGGCTTTGCGATCATCACCGAGGAGGCGCTGCGCAACGCCGATCTGCGCGAGCTTGCCGCATTCCTGGCCGATCAGCAGGAATGGTCGGACTTTCCGTTTATCCTGTTGACCGAGCGTGGCGGCGGGCTCGAGCGCAATCCGGGTGCGGTGCGGTTGCTCGAGACGCTCGGTAACGTCACCTTTCTCGAACGGCCGTTTCATCCGACGACGCTCGTCAGCCTCGCCAAGGCCGCGTCGCGTGCGCGCATCCGGCAATATCAAGCGCGCGCGCGGCTCGAGGAAATCAATGACGGGCAAGCGAGCCTCAAGCTCGCGCTGTCGGCCGGCGGGCTCGGGACCTGGACGCTGGCGATGCCGGCGCGAACGCTCAGCGCCGCGCCCGAAAGCAAGGCGCATTTCGGGCGCGGGGCCGACGATCGCTTCGATTTCGAAGACCTTATCGACACCGTCCATCCGAAGGATCGCGCACTCCTCGAGGACGCGCTGGCGGAGTCGGTCGCGATGGGGGTCGATTTCGATCTCGAAGCGCGCTGCCTGTGGCGCGATGCGTCGCTCCACTGGGTACAGATCAACGGCCGCGTCGAACGCGATCCGTCGGGCGCGATCGTGCGACTGGTCGGGGTGTCGCACGAGATCACCGAGCGGCGGCAGGACGAACTGCGCCAGCGAGCGCTGCTCGAACTCGGCGACGCGTTGCGGCATATGACCGATGCCGACAAGATGTCGTTCCTCGCCGCGCGCATCCTCGGCGAGACGATGGGGGTCAGCCGCGCGGGGTACGGCACGATCGACCCGGTGCGCGAGACGATCACCGTCAAGCGCGACTGGAACATGCCGGGGATCGAGAGCCTCGCCGGCACGCTCCATTTCCGCGACTACGGATCGTACATCGAGGATCTCAAGCGTGGCGATACCGCGGCGATCGCCGACGCCCGGCTCGACCCGCGCACCGCCGGCGGCGCGAGCGCGCTCGAGGCGATTTCGGCGCGCGCGTTCATCAACATGCCGATCGTCGACAACGGCCAGTTCGTCGCCTTGCTCTATCTCAACCATGCCGAGGTCCGCCCCTGGTCGGCCGAGGACATCGCGTTCATCCGCGATGTGGCGAACCGCACGCAATCGGCGATCGAACGCCGCAACGCCGAGACGGCGCTTGCGGACCTCGCGGATTCGCTCGAGCGCGAGGTCGAAGTGCGAACACGCGAGCGCGACCGCACCTGGCAGAATTCGCAGGACCTGCTCGGCGTGATCGACACGCACGGGCGGTTCGTCGCGGTCAATCCCGCCTGGACCGAAATCCTCGGCTGGTATCCGCGCGAGATGGAAGGGCGAGCCTATGACGACTTCGTCCATCCCGACGATGCGCTCGCTTCGCAAGCCGCGTATCGCCAGGCGCAGGTCGAACCCTTGCGCCAGTTCGAGAACCGCATCCGCCACCGCGATGGCAGCTATCGCTGGGTGTCGTGGGTGGCGTCGTCGGGCGACGGGCTGATCTATGCCAGCGGGCGCCACGTTACCGCCGAGAAGGAAGCGCGGCTCGAGCTCGAGGCGGCGCAGGCGCAATTGCGGCAAGCGCAGAAGATGGAGGCGGTCGGACAGCTGACCGGCGGCATCGCGCATGATTTCAACAATCTGCTGACCGCGATCTCGGGCAGCCTCGAGCTGATGCAGATCCGCGTGCGCCAGGGCCGGTCGGGCGATGTCGAGCGCTATGTCGAGGCAGCACAGCAGGCGGCCAAGCGCGCGGCGGCGCTGACGCACCGCTTGCTCGCTTTCTCGCGCCGCCAGACGCTCGATCCGCGGCCGACCGACATCAATCGGCTGATCGTCAGCCTCGACGATCTGCTGCGCCGTTCGGTCGGGCCGACGATCGAGCTCGAAGTCGTCGGCGCGGGCGGATTGTGGACCGCGTTGATCGATCCCAACCAGCTCGAGAACGCAGTGCTCAATCTGTGCATCAACGCGCGCGACGCGATGCCCGAAGGCGGGCGGATCACGATCGAGACCGCAAACAAATGGCTCGACGAGAAGGCGGCTGCCGAGCGGCAATTGCCACCGGGCCAATATGTCTCGCTATGCGTCACCGATACCGGTTCGGGGATGAGCGCCGAGACGATCGAGCGCGCATTCGACCCGTTCTTCACCACCAAGCCGCTCGGTGAGGGGACTGGGCTCGGCCTCTCGATGATCTACGGCTTCGTCCGCCAGTCGGGCGGGCAAGTGCGGATCTATTCCGAGCTCGGGCAGGGCACGACGATGTGCCTCTATTTTCCGCGCGTCGTCGGCCAGCACGCGATCGACGAAGTGGCGCTGCCGACCGAAGCGACCTTGCCGCTGGCGAGTGGCGAGACCGTCCTCGTCGTCGATGACGAGGATGCCGTGCGGATGCTGGTGACCGATTTGCTCGCCGATATCGGCTGCAACTATCTCGAGGCGGCCGATGGTCCGGCGGGGCTCGCGATCCTCGATTCACCCGTGCGGATCGACTTGTTGATCACCGATGTCGGGCTGCCCAAGGGGATGAATGGGCGTCAGCTCGCCGATGCGGCGCGGCAGAAGCGGCCCGATCTCAAGATCCTGTTCATCACCGGCTATGCCGAGAATGCGGTGATCGGGAATGGCCATCTCGATCCCGGGATGCACATCCTGACCAAGCCGTTTCCGATGGACGTGATGAGCGCGCGGATCCGCGACTTGCTCGGGACGGGGGGCGAGGGCGCGGTCGGGAACGGCGCGTAACCGCGCCGACGCGCTAGCCCTTGAGCCGTTGCGGTAGCCCGGCGATCACGAAATCGACCTCGCTCACCACCGCCGCGACGCGCTGGTTGAGCAGCCCCGCTACGTCGCGGAAGCGGCGGGCGAGCGCGTTGTCGGGGACGATGCCGAAGCCGACCTCGTTCGAGACCAAGACGATTCGCGCGCTGGCCCGCGCGAGTGTCGCGACAAGCGTTTGCGCCGCGGCATCGGTATCGGCGTCGGCGAGGAGCAGGTTCGACGCCCATAGCGTCAGGCAATCGACGAGGATCGTCGCGCCCGGCCGGTCCTCCGCCGCAATCGTCTCGGCGAGATCGAGCGGCGCTTCGATGGTGCGCCAGCGCGCGTCGCGGTCGGCGCGGTGGCGCGCGATGCGGTCGGTCATCTCGCCGTCAAAGGCTTGCGCCGTCGCGATGAAGACGAGGTCGCCGCCGCTCGCCTCGGCAATCGCCTGCGCATGGCGGCTCTTGCCCGAACGCGCGCCGCCGAGCACCAACAGGCTTTTGGTAAAGGTCGGCATTGGCAGCGTCCTTATCGCGGCTTGCGCGCGGCAAGCGGATTGGCGATGGCACCCGGCATGCCGCAAGTCGAGAGCTAGAGCCGTGTCCGCATTGACGATCCATGGCGGCCGCATCGATGCCGCGGCGCTGCGCTATCCGGCGGCGCCCTTGCCGTGGCTCGATCTGTCGACCGGGATCAATCCGAACGGCTATGACCCTGCGGCGCTGACGCTGGCCGATCCGCGCGTGCTGCCCTCGCCGAGCCGGCTGGCAGCGCTCGAGGATGCGGCGGCGGCGGCGTTCGGCATGCCGTGCGGGGCGATCGCCGCGCTGCCGGGGAGCGAGATCGGGCTGCGCTTGCTCGCGACGATGGGGTTGCCGGGGCCGACCTGTGTCGTTGCGCCGAGCTATGGCTCGCACTTTGCCGCTTTGCCCCTCGCCACGCCGGTTAAGAGCGAGGCGCTGGCCGACGCGGACTGGCGCAGCGCATTGCTTGCCAATCCCAACAATCCCGACGGGCGGGTGATCGCGCCCGAAACGCTGCTCGACCTTGCTCGCTCGCGCACTGCGGATGGCGGCTGGCTGGTGATCGACGAGGCGTTCGCCGATTGTGTCGCTGGGGCGAGCGTGCTGCCGCTGCTGCGCGACGACGACCGCGTGCTGGTGTTTCGCTCGTTCGGGAAATTCTACGGTCTCGCCGGGGTGCGGCTCGGCTTCGTTTGCGGGGCCGAGGCGATCGTTGCGGGGTATCGCGAGCGGCTCGGAAGCTGGCCGGTTTCATCGGCCGCGATCGAGCTCGGCATCGGCGCATATCGCGATACGCAGTGGCGCGACGCGATGCGGATCGATCTTGCTGCAGCTGCTGCTGCGCTCGACCAGGTGTTGCGCAGGCACGGCCTCACGCCGCGGGGGGATTGCCCACTGTTCCGGTTAGTTGAGACGCATGATGCTGCGGTGGTGTTCGAGCGGCTCGCGACGGCGGGGATACTGACGCGGCCCTTCGATTACGCCCCCGACTGGCTGCGGATCGGTTTGCCGGGGAGCGCGGCTGCCTTGGCAAGGCTCGATCGGGCGCTGGCTGGTGGTTGAGCCCATAGCGCTCGGCGCGCTCACGCTCGACGCGCTGCTCGGCTGGCCGGGCGGGCTGTATGCGCGGATCGGCCATCCGGTCGGGTGGTGCGCGCGGCTGATCGCGGCGTGCGAGGCGCGCTGGAATGGTGCAACGCGGTCGCCGCAGGCGCGGTGGATTGGCGGAATTTTGACGGTGCTGCTGCTGGTCGGCAGCGTGGGCGGCATCACCTGGGGAACGACGCTGGCGCTGCGGGCGCTGCTAGGCGGTTGGGCATGGATCGGGATTGCGGTGCTTGCCTGGCCGGGGCTGGCGCAGCGCAGCCTCGACGATCACGTCCGCCCCGTCGCGGCGGCGCTCGAGGCGGGCGATCTTCCTGCGGCGCGGCGTGCGGTGGCGATGATCGTCGGGCGCGACACCGCCGCGCTCGACGAAGCCGGCGTCGCGCGCGCCGCGATCGAGAGTCTCGCCGAAAGCTTCTGCGACGGCGTCGTCGCGCCGTTCTTCTGGCTGCTGCTGGGGGGACTGCCGGGGCTGTGGATCTACAAGGCGCTCAACACCGCCGACAGCATGATCGGCCACCGTGAGCCGCGCTGGCGGATGTTCGGCTGGGGCGCGGCGCGGAGCGATGACGTGGCGAACCTGGTGCCCGCGCGCCTCGCCGGGATGATCCTGTGCGCGGTCGGCGGGGGCGGCTGGGCGACGCTGTGGCGCGATGCGGGGAAGCACGCCTCGCCCAACGCCGGCTGGCCCGAGGCGGCGATGGCGGGGGTGCTCGACGTCCGGCTCGCCGGGCCGATCGCCTATGATGGCGTGGTCGCCGAAAAGCCGTGGATCGGGACTGGCGCCGTGGTGATCGGCGCGCGCGAGATCCGTCGCGCGCTCGGCGTCTATCGGCGGGGGTGCGCGCTGCTGTGGATCGTGGCAGGGGGCATCGCATGGGTGCTGTGATGCTGCAGGGGACGGGGTCGGACGTCGGCAAGTCGGTGCTGGTCGCCGGCCTGTGTCGCGCGCTCGCCAATCGCGGGCTCGTCGTCCGGCCGTTCAAACCGCAGAACATGTCGAACAATGCCGCGGTCACGGCCGATGGCGGCGAGATCGGCCGCGCGCAGGCGACGCAGGCGTTCGCCGCGCGCGTCGCGCCGCATGTCGACATGAACCCGGTGCTGCTCAAGCCGCAGGGCGACCGCACCTCGCAGGTCATCGTTCACGGGCGCGTGCGCGGGACGCTCGGCTCGGCGAACTGGCGCGAGGGGCGTGCCGGGCTGCTGGACGATGTGCTCGCCAGCTATCACCGCTTGCGCGCGCAGGCCGATATCGTCGTGATCGAAGGCGCCGGGAGCCCCGCCGAGATCAACCTGCGCAGCGGCGACATCGCCAATATGGGGTTTGCGCGCGCCGCCGGTGTGCCGGTGGTGCTCGTCGGCGATATCGATCGCGGCGGGGTGATCGCCTCCCTGGTCGGTACGCGCGCGGTGATAGACCCAGCAGACGCGGCGATGATCCACGGCTTTCTGGTCAACAAGTTTCGCGGCGATCCCGCGCTGTTCGACGACGGCTATCGCGCGATCGAAGCGTGCAGCGAGTGGCGCGGGTTCGGCGTGGTGCCGTGGCTGCCCGAAGCGGTGCGCTTGCCGAGCGAGGATGCAGTCGTGCTCGAACGCCGCAGTGTCAGTGGCGACGGGCGGATCGTCATCGCGTGTCCGATCACCGCGCGCATCGCCAATTTCGACGATCTCGATCCGTTGCGGCTCGAGCCCGATGTCGAACTGGTGATGGTGCCGCCCGGTCAGCCGATTCCCGATGCGGCGCTGATCGTGCTCGCCGGATCGAAGGCGACGATCGCCGACCTCGCGTTCGTGCGCGCGCAAGGGTGGGATATCGACATCCTCGCGCACCATCGGCGCGGGCGGCCGGTGCTCGGGCTGTGCGGCGGGTATCAGATGCTCGGGCGCGTCGTATCCGATCCGCACGGGATCGAGGGGCCGGTCGGCGCGGTCGCGGGGCTCGGCCTGCTCGACGTCGAGACCGAGATCGGGCGCGCCAAGACCGTCGGCGCGGTCAGCGGGACGGCGCTCGGTGCGGCGTTCGATGGCTATGAGATCCATATGGGGCGCACCACCGGCCCCGATACCGCTCGGCCTGTCGGCCAGTTCGGCGATGGCCGCGCCGAGGGGGCGATGAGCGCCGACGGGCTGGTGTGCGGCAGCTATGTCCACGGCTTGCTCGGCGATGCGCGCCAGCGCGCGGCGTGGCTCGCGCGGATCGGTGTCGACGGTGCCGGGCCCGATCACCGCGCGTCGATCGATGCCGCGCTCGATGCGATCGCCGCGACGCTCGAGCGCCATGTCGATATCGACGCGCTGATCGCGCTATCGAAGACCGCACGCGACGATCGCGAGCAATAGCCCGGTCTCGACCAGTTCGATCCCCGCGCCGTGGCAATCGCCACTCACCCCGCCGACGCGCCAGCGCAGCCACAGGCCGAAACCGAGGATCAGGACTGGCGTGACGAGCACAGCGGGGAGCGCGACCGCCGTGGCGCCAAGCACGAGCGCCCAGCCGATCAGATCGCGCGATCGCACTGCGGTGGCGACGCGCGCGCCGAGCCCATCACGCAGCGGCGGCAGCCAGCGCGCCCAGGCAAGCGGCCCGATCCGCGCCGCAAACGGCACGAAGATCACGGGCCACCACGCGATGCCCGCGAGCGCATGGAGCAGGACGAGCTTGGCAAGCAGCTGCAGCCCGATCGTGACGACCCCGAAGCTCCCGATATGCGGATCGGCCATCACCGCGAGCAGCCGCGTCCGGTCGCGATGCGCCGCGCCGAGCCCATCCGCGAGATCGCCAAGCCCATCGAGATGCAGCGCGCCGGTCACCGCCACCCAAGCGACCAGCGCGGCGAGCGCGCCGACCCACGGATCGATCTGGCTTCCCGCCCAGCCGCTCGCCGCGACGAGCCCGCCGATCGCCAGTCCTACGATCGGATAAGCGCGGATCGCCGCGGCAAAATCGTTTCCGTCGGCGGAGACCTGCGGCACCGGCAGGCGAGTCAGGAAACCGAATGCGACGATCAGCCGCTTCATGCCGACAGTCCGACGATCTGCGCGGCAAGGCTGGGTTCGCGCCATACCCGCAGCGACAGCAGGGCGGCGTAGGGAAGGTCGATCGACCAGGTCTGCGCTTGCGAAAACCCGCACAGCGTGGCGAGCGCGGCGCGCATCGCGCCGGCATGCGTCACCACCAAGGTCGGCACGGTGATGTCGCGGCACGCCGAGCCGACGCGCGCGGCGAGGCTCGACCAGCGCTCGCCTTCGGGCGGCGGATTGGCGTCGGGATCATCCCAGAAGGCGGAGAGCGCGGCGGGGTCGATCGTCGCGGGCGCTTGCCCGTCCCACGCGCCGAAATCGAGCTCGCGCCAGCGCGGGTCGACCGACACGCCAAGCCCGTGGTCGCGCGCAATCGTTTCCGCACAGGCGCGCGCGCGGATCAGGTCGGAGCTTACGACGGTCGCGACATCGAGTCCGACGGCCCGGCCCACGCAGTCTGCAAGGCCTTGCGCCGTCACCGCGCTGTCGATCCGCCCGAGCAGCGTGCCCGTCAACTCGGGTGCGCCGTGGCGCAGCAGGTGGAGCAGGACCGGCGCGCTCACGCGCCCGAGACGCCGGCTTCGGCAAAGGTCGCCATCTCGGCATGCGCGGCAAGTGCAGCGCGGATCACGCCCGCGGCCACGGCGGCACCACTCGCCTCGCCGAGCCGCATGCCCAGAGTGAGCAGCGGCGTAAGCCCCAGCCGCGCGAGCAAGCGCGCATGCCCCGGCTCGGCCGAGCAATGCCCGGCGATGCAATGGTCGGTAATCGTGGGATGCGCCGCAGCGATCGGCGCGAGTGCTGCGCTGCAGATAAACCCGTCGAGCACCACCACCACGCCCGCCAGCCGCGCGGCGACGACCGCGCCGGCGATCGCCGCAATCTCGCGCCCGCCGACACGGCGGAGCGTCTCGAACGCGGTCGTCGGGGCATCCGCATGACAGGCGAGCGCGGCCTCGACCACCGCGACCTTGCGCGCGACGCCCGCGGCATCGACCCCCGTCCCGGGCCCGACCCAGTCGGCAGCCGCCCCGCCGAAGCTGCGCGCGCATAGCGCCGCGGCAGCGGTCGAATTGCCGATCCCCATCTCGCCGAGCACGAGCAGATCGACGTCGTCGCGCACCACCGCCGCGCCGGCGTTGAGCGCGGCGAGGCATTCGTCGGCCGACATTGCGGGTGCGCGGGTGAAGTCGGCGGTCGGTCGGTCGAGGTCGAGCGGAACGACGACCAGTTCGAGCCCCGCCGCCGCGGCCAGCGCGTTGATCGCAGCGCCGCCGTTCCGGAAGTTCCGGACCATTTCCGCCGTCACTGCCGCCGGGAACGCGCTGACCCCGTGCGCGACGATTCCGTGATTGCCCGCGAACACCGCGACGCGCCCATGCGCGATCCGCGGCGCGCCGAGGCCCTGCCACCCGGCAACGAACACGGCGAGATCTTCGAGCCGCCCGAGCGAACCCGGCGGCTTGGTCAATTGTCCCTGCCGTTCGGCCGCTTCGGCTTGCGCGCTACGATCGGGCCCGGGCAGCGCGGCGAGCGCGGCCTCGAACGCGGCGACCGACTCGAATCCGGTCATTCGACGACGAAGCCGGCCGGCGGCGTGCGCGTGATGAAATGCCCCTTCACCCCTGCGGGCCAGCTGCGATAGGGCACCTGGCCCGCGTCGCTCTCGGCATAGAGCAGCGCATAATCGAGGATCGCGCGCGCGGCCTCTGCGCTCGGCTCGAAGCGCCCGAGCACATAGCCGACCTTGCCCGGCGCGCGCAGATGCACCGTGCAGAAATCCTGGCAGGCGAACAGGCACGGCATTTCCTGCACCGCGACGCCGTCATAGCCGGGCTCGGCCTGGACCGCGCGCAACGCCTCGACCAGCCGCGCCCCGCCGCGCACATTGGCGGCATCGTCGCGGGCGTCGGCGGAAAAGCGGCACGTGTTGCACGCGACGACCGCTGGGCCGTCGGTCACTTCGCGCAAGGTCATGCCGTCACCGGCTGCGGCGCGGCCGCCGGGGCTGGCACGCCCGCCGCGGTCAGCACGCGGTAGAGCGCGTAGAACGCAGCGAGGATCGCGGCGTAGCGCACGAACTGGCGTTGCAGGATCGGCAGCGACAGCGCGACATCGGCATGGCCGATCACCGGGGCCCAGAGCAGGATCGCCAGCTTGAACACGGCGAAGGCCGCGACATAGGCGATCGCGAGCCGCGCGACGGTCGAGCGCGCCGGAACGCGGTTATCGACGAGGCTCGATACGATCGCGCCCGCCACCGCAGCGGTGCCGATCGCGACGCCGGTCAGCGCGGTCGCGGCGTCCCACGGATAGCCCAACACGCAAAACCCGACCGCCTGGCTCACCGCCCAGGCGGCAACCATCAGCGCGACGCCGTCGCGGCGGTCGAGATGCACCGCCGCCAAGGCGGCGAGTGCGGGAAAGGGCGTGGCGCAAGCGAAGATCAGCGTGGTGAGCGTGCTCGCGATGGTGAAGAGCAGGATCCACAGCAGATCGGCCTGACGCGCGTGAAGGTCGGTGGTCATCGGCATCTCCCCCTCAAAACCGGCCACGGAAGCCGGCATAGACGCTGCGGCCGAGCGTGCCGTAGCGATAGATCGTCTGATACTGCGCATCGAACAGGTTCTCGATCCGCCCGAACAGCGCGACATGCTGGGTGACCGGCAGCTCGGCGCGCAAATCGACCAGCGTGTAGGGGGCAAGCCGCGTGAAGTGCGCCGCGTCGTTGAAGGTCTCGCCCGACCAGCGGACCGCAACGCCGCCCGAAATCCCGCTCGGCAGCGTATAGGTCGCCGATCCGTTCGCCGCATTGCGCTGGCGCCGTGCGAGTTGCAGGCCATAGGTCGCGCCCGGCGA
This sequence comes from Sphingomonas sp. AAP5, assembly GCF_004354345.1. Taxonomy (NCBI): domain Bacteria; kingdom Pseudomonadati; phylum Pseudomonadota; class Alphaproteobacteria; order Sphingomonadales; family Sphingomonadaceae; genus Sphingomonas; species Sphingomonas sp. AAP5. Next base: position 3,615,993 of record NZ_CP037913.1, read on the forward strand.
CCGGTCTTCCGAGAGCGAATAGGTGTAATTGCCGTCGATCAGCAGGCGCTGCCCGAGCCGCAGCGCGCCTTGCGCCTCGACGCCGCGGGCGAGTGCGCGCGACACGTTGGCGTAATAGCCAAAGCGCGCAATCGTCGTGCCGGGCTGAAAGCACACCGCCGTCGTCGGAACGTCAGGGCAGCTGGCAAAAGTGATCAGGTTGGTCGAGCGGCGCTCGAAATAGCTGCCGCCGAGCGTCAGTGCGCCACCGAGCAGCCGCTGTTCGACGCCGGCTTGCCAACCCTTGGCCTGTTCGGGCCGGAGCGTCTGGTTCCCGTATTCGGAAAAGAGCTGGTACAGCGTCGGTGCCTTGAAGCCCTCGCCATAGCTCGCGCGCAGCGTCGTGCCGCTGCGCAGCGCCCACACCGCGCCCGCCTCGAACAGCGTCTTGCTGCCGTAGCGGCTATGATCGTCGTTGCGCACCCCGCCGCTGAGCGTCAGCCCGTCGGCCACCGTCGCGGTGAGCTTGGCATAGACGCCGGTCAGTGCGGCGCGGGCCCGGTCGGGCGCCGGGATCGGCGTGCCGAGCGTGCCGTCGGGCGACACGGTGCGGAAGCGCGAAACCTCGTGTTCGACGCCGAACACCGCGTCCCAGCCGGTCGCGATGCCGAGGCTGCCTTGATATTCGAGCCGCGAGTTGCGGCCGTTCGCGGCGAAGGTCAGCGGTTGTGGCAACTCGGGGCTGTAATTGTCACGCTGGATATCGGTATAGCCATAGGCGACGCGATTGCGCAGCCGCCCGCCGAACAGATCGACGTTGAGCCCGGCATAGCCGACGAATTGCGTATCGACCGAATAGTCCGCCGAATCGCCGGCAAAGCCATCGAGCTCGACGCGGCCGCGCGCATAATAGCCGCGCACGTCGGCGCTGATCCCGTCGGCGAGCTTGAGTTCGGCGCGTCCGGTCACGCTCTGGTTGGTATAGCCGTCGGTCTCGGTGCCGCCGAACGCCGGCGCGATCGCGGAGATGCCGGCGGTGGTGAAGCTCTGCGCGCCGATTCGGAAGGTCAGCGGCCCGGTCTTGCCGCCGATCGCCGCGCGCGCGCTGACCGTCTCGCGCGATCCCGCCTCGACGTCGAAGCTCCCCTCGATCGGCTTTTGCGGCAGCGCGGTGACGATGTTGACGACGCCGCCGATCGCCTGGCTGCCCCACAGGATCGATTGCGGCCCGCGCAGCACTTCGATCCGGCTCGCGTCGCCGGTGAGGAGATTTGCGAAATTATAGCCGCCGCCCGGCGACGAGGGATCGTTGAGCTTGACCCCGTCGATGACGACGACGGTCTGGTCGGTCTCGGCGCCGCGGATGCGCAGCGAGGTGTTGGTGCCATAGCCGCCGTTGCGCGACATGCTGACGCCGGGCGTGCGGACCAGGATTTCGGTGACGCCGATGTCCTGGCTGCGGTCGATCGCGGCCTTGTCGAGCACGGTGACCGAAGCTGCGACGCGGTCGATCGCGGTCGGCACGCGTGTCGCCGTAACGACGATGTCGGCGCTCGCGTCGGTCGGAATGTCGCTCGCCGCATCGGGGCGTGGCGCTTGCTGGGCATCGTCGGGGCGTGGCGGCGTGTCGGCGAAGGCCGGCGTCGCGATCAGCAGGCCGAGTAGCAGGCCCGAGGTCGATGGGTGGAATCGTTTCATGGCAGTCCCCGCTTGTAGACAGTCGGAGACCTGAAGCGCGCAAGGGGGAGGGCGCGAACCATCCCGCCTGCACGATGCAGGTCGGCGATGTCGTCACGCGGGGTCTTCCCCGTTCGCTCGGCGCACCCTGGCCGGTCGAAAGACGACTGCGACGGGCAGGTCTCCTGGCTCACGGGTCACCGTCGTTCCGGCCGCCTTCTCAGGACCCGAAGGTCCCAATGGCAAATGGCCGGGCAACTCGCCGCTTACAGTTGCAGGGGCAGCCGGGGTTTTCCCGTTCCCTTTTCATCCCCGTCGCCGGGGAACCTGTCGCAGGACGGCGCGTAGCGGGGGGACGGAAACGGGTCAATCACCTGGATCAGCTCGCGCGGTCGCGCTACGCCGCCCGTGCAATGCGGCGCGGTTCGGTTATGGTCGCTGGGCAGAAACGAACCCTCGAGCGGGAGTCTAGCGGTGCGTCTCCTGATTGCCGATGACGATGCGCGCGCGCCGCGCCAGCTCGCGAGCGATCTCTGCGCGCTGGCGCACGAAGTCGTGATCGTCGGCGATGGCCGGACCGCGCTCGCACGGGCGACGCAGGAAACGTTCGACGCGGTGCTGCTCGAACTGGTGCTGCCCTATGTCGGCGGGGTCGAGATCACGCGTACGCTGCGCGAGCGCGGGCTCGATCTGCCGATCGTGCTGCTGAGCGTGCATGGCGATTTGCCCGACCGGCTCGCCGGGCTCGATGGCGGCGCCGACGACTATCTCGTCAAGCCGATCGCCGCGGTCGAGATCGAGGCGCGGTTGCGCGCGATCCTGCGGCGGGCGACGCGCAGCGGGGGGCACGGCGTGATGCGCGCTGGCGACATCGAAGTGAACGAAATCAAGTATCGCGCACAACGCGGCGGGCGTGTGCTCGCTTTGCCCAAGCTCGAGTTCCAAATGCTGTGCGAACTGATCCGCAACAAGAATGCGATCGTCACGCGCGCGATGTTCTATCGCAACGTGTGGCGCTACGACGGCGAACCCGCGACCAATGTCGTCGAATCCTACATCCGGCGCTTGCGCGGGCATTTGAATGCTGCCGGCGAGCCAGACCCGATCGAGACGATCCGCGGCGTCGGCTATATGCTGGTCGATCACGGCTGAACCGCGCAGGCAAAGAAAAATCCGGCCCGAGCAATGCTCGGACCGGGTCTTCCCGCCTAGTCCCGCAGGATCAGAACTTGGCGGAGAGTTCGAAGCCGTAGGTGCGCGGCGCGTTGAAATTGCCATAGTCGCCGAGGATGCCGCCGTATGCGGTCGAAATCAGCGCACCGGTCGCGCTGTAGTTCTGCACCGGCGTCGAGTTCGCCGACGAGCGACGATAGACGTAGGTCGTGTCGAGCAGGTTGCGCGCCCAGACCGAGACGGTGACCTTGTTATGGTCGTTCACCGCGATGTCGGCGAGCGCGAGGCGCCCGTTCATCACGAAGCTGGCGTCGGTCTTGGTGCTCTCGAGCTGGAAGCTGTACTGGCTGCTCGAATAGTTGCCGTCGAGGTGAAGACGGACGCTGGCATCCCCGATATTCACCGGAAGCACATAGTCGAGCGCGGCGGAGGCCGCATTCTTCGGCGTGTAGACGATGTAGAGCTGCTGCGGCGGCGCACCCGGCGTCAGCGGGTTCACGGCCGAAGGTGCCTTCCAATAGGTGTAGGCATACGAACCGGTCAGCGTCAGCTGCGGGATCGGCTTCACCGTCAGGTCGATCTCGACGCCGCGGATCTTCGATTTGCCGGCATTGGTGGTCTGCTCGATATGCGCGCCGTTGGTCGGGCTCGAGCCGTTGGTGTCGAAATAGTCGAAGTCGAACTGCGTGTTGCTACGATCCATGATGTAGCCTGCGACGTTGAGGCGCGCGCGGTGATCCCAGAAGTCGGCCTTGGCGCCGATTTCGTACGACTTGACCGCTTCCGGACCGAAGGCGTTGAACTGCAGCGAGCGGTCGTTCGCACCACCGGCGCGGAAGCCGGTCGCATATTTTGCGTAGAAGTGGATGTCGCGCGTCGCGTCGAACGCGATGTTGAACATCGGATCGAAGCGGCTGATGCTGTTCTTGAAGCCGAACGGTGCAACGACGCCGGTCGCACCGGCAAGATCGGTACGGTTGTTGATGACGTAGAGGCTGCCGTGACGGTCGTCCTTGGTCCAGCGACCGCCTGCCGTGATGTGCAGCACGTTGCCGAGCGCCTCGGGCGAGAAGGTCAGATTGCCGAACACCGAATAGTTGTGGTCGGTCGCGGCGCTGGCGCGCGTGATGAACTGGCAGCTGTTGGCGAATTGCGGTGCGGTGGCCGCCAGCGTGTTGTTGCACGATGCATCATAGCGCTGAAGGCCTGAGTTCGCCCCCGTGATCGCGCTCGAATTGCCCGGGATCGGGCTGCGGATCGTATAGGCGGTGCCATCGGCGTTCCACTGGTTGGTCAGTGGGGTGGCGGCATATTCGCTCGCCTGTTCGGTGTAGTAATACGCGCCGACGACATAGTCGAACTGCGGTACGCTGCCGACCGCCTGGAATTCCTGGCTGAACTGGTTCTGCTTGAGGAACGAGAGGCTGTAGCGGCTGAACGTGCCGGTCGTGTTGATCGCGGTCGGGTTCGCGGTGTTGACGACGAACGGCGAGAACGAGCTGCGCTCTGGGCCGCCGGAGTTGTCCCACTGATCGGTCTTGACGCCGCGCCATGCGGTGATCGAGCGCAACTCGATCCACGGTGCGAGCTTATACTTCAGATTGGCCGAGAAACCGTGCGTGATGTCGACGCTCGGCTGCTGCGGGACGCCGACATCGGAGATGTACTGGCGCTCGGGATGGACGCCGACGAGCGGCGCCTTGGGCGCGACGCAGATCGGGCGCCCGGCCGCCGACTGCGCTGCGGTGATCGTGCCGCCGCAAGCAGTGCCGGTGCCGGGCACGAACAGCGAGGTGCCAAGGACGCCGGTCGCGCCGTTGGTGTAGGAGCCGACCGCATATTTGCCGGGGTTGTAGTTGAGCAGCTGGCTGAAGTTCGGGCTGTTCTCGTCCTTCGCATAATCATAAGCGAGGTCAGCGGTGAAGCCGTCGATCGGCTGCCAGCGGGCTGCGACGCGGCCGCCCTTGCGGTCGTAATAATTCCAGCCGGTCGCACCCTGGAGCCGGTTCTTCACCGTCGGATCCTGATGCTGATACACGCCGTCGAACTTGAGCGAGATGTTGTAGAAGCTCGGCAGGTCGAGGTGCAGGTCGGTGTTGCGGGCGCCGTAATTGCCGATGCCAGCGGTGACGCGCGCGTCGAACACGCCGGTCGGGGCCTTCGAGACGAGCGACAGCGCGCCGCCTTCGGTGTTGCGGCCGAACAGCGTGCCCTGCGGACCCTTCAGCACTTCGATGCGCTCGATGTCGAACAGCGCAGCGTTCAGGCCCTGGGTCTTACCCAGCGCGACGCCGTCGATATAGACGCCGACGCCGCCGTCGCGCGCGGTCTGGTTCTGATCGTAGGGGACGATACCGCGGATACCGATCGTCAGCGCCGACTGGCGCGCTTCGAAGGTCGCGACGCGGAGCGACGGGATCGAGCCGTCGGCGAGGTTGAACAGGCTGAGCACGTGGCGATCAGCGATGCCCTGTGCGCTGAGCACGCTGATCGAGATCGGCGTCTTCTGCAGGTTGGTTTCACGACGGGTCGCGGTGACGACGATGTCGCCGATGCCGGCGCCCTGCTCTTCGGGAGCTGCGGCGGGCGTCGTCGCCTGCGTGTCGGCGACCGGTGCGGTGGCCGCGGCGTCGGTGGCCGGAGCGGTCTGCGCCAGGGCTGGCGAAGCGGTGAGAGCGATTAGCGCGCCGCCCATGAGCAGCTGCAGGCGGAAGCCCGAACGAACGATCATTGTGATATCCCCTGAACCAGTCGGGCCGTTTAGCCCCGGTCCGGCTCGGCTAGCGCTCGATTGGGTCAGGAATGTTACATTCGCTGCAATCGGCGTATTACCAAAATATCATTTTCGCGTCATAAACCGCGCTTCGATCGATGGCGCCGCCGCGCGGGATCGTTACGTCGCGTAAAATGCGGCGCAAGCGCGCCACTGTACCGGCTCTTACGCGCGCCTTTCGGGAAACGATTATTTACGTATTTACCCAAGTGCGGCTAACTTGTCACACAGCGGCGTCTTGTCATGCGCTGCTCTCGTGCGCGCATCGGCGTTGCTGATGCCTGATCTGTGCGAGTCGCACCTCTTGCGGGAGTTTTGCGCCGCCCGGACTTTGCGACTAGAGCGCCTCGCGTCATGTCCATATCTTCCCCCACCGCGATCGGCCTCGATTTTGGCACCACCAACTCGGTGGTCGCGCTGTCGCGGGATAATGCTGCCGAACTTGTCGCGCTCGATGCGCCCGACGCGCGCGACCCCGTCTTCCGCTCGGCCTTGTGCTTCTGGGAAGACGACGGGCGCCATCCCGGCGTGCCGAGCGGGCTCGCCGCCGATGCCGGGCCATGGGCGATCCGCGAATATCTCGAATTCCCGCAGGACAGCCGCTTCCTGCAATCGTTCAAGTCGGTGGTGGCGAGCGCGAGCTTCGAATTCGCCAACGTGTTCGAACGCCGCTTGCGCTTCGAGGAGCTCGGCCAGTTGTTCCTCGCCAAGCTCGCTGCACGCGCCGGCGGCGCGCTCGACGGGCAGGCGGCGCGCGTCGTCGTGGGGCGGCCCGTCGAGTTTGCGGGCAGCCGCCCGAACGAGACGCTCGCGCGGACGCGCTACGACGCGATGTTCGCCGGGCTCGGTGCCGAGATTCACTATGTCTATGAGCCGATCGGCGCGGCGTTCAGCTATGCGTCGCGGATCAGCGACCCGGCGACGATCCTCGTCGCCGATTTCGGCGGCGGGACGAGCGATTTCTCGGTGGTCCACATCGCAGCACCCGGCGCGGCGCGGCGCTGTACCCCGCTCGGCGCGGCGGGCGTCGGGATTGCGGGCGACCGCTTCGACTATCGGATCGTCGATCATCTCGTCATGCCGTTGCTCGGCAAGGGCGGGTCGTATCGCTCGATGGGCAAGGTGCTCGATATTCCGGGGGGCTATTTCAACGATTTCAGCGACTGGTCGCGGCTCGCGCTGATGCGCAACCGCCGCACGCTCGCCGAACTCGACAAATTGCGCCGCAACGCGGTCGAGCCGGATGCGATCACGCGGATGATCGCGGTGATCGAGCAGGAGCTCGGCTACCAATTGTACGACGCGGTCGGGCAAGTGAAGCGCGCGCTGTCGAGCAGCGAGGACGCGCATTTCCACTTTGCCGGTGCGGGGCTGACGGTCGAGGCCGATGTCACGCGCGCCGAGTTCGAGACGTGGATCGCGCCCGACATCGCGCGGATCGGCGACGCGGTCGACCGCGCGCTGGCGACGGCGGCAACGCCGGCGAGCGCGATCGACCGCGTCTTCCTGACCGGCGGTACCTCGCTCACCCCGCGCATTCGTCGGCTGTTCGACGAACGCTTCGGCGCGGAGCGGATCGCGACGGGCGGTGAACTGACCTCGATCGCGCACGGGCTGGCCTTGATCGGTCAGCAGGATGATCTGGCCGCGTGGGCGGCATGAAAAGGATGCTACGATGACCGACCGGGTAAAAGTCTATTTCGACGGCGGTTGCCGCCCCAATCCGGGCAAGATGGAATATGCCTATGTCATCGCCGGCGTGGCGCATGCCGAGCTCGACGCGGGCATAGGCTCGAGCATGGATTCGGAATGGCTCGCGCTGATCGCCGCGCTGAAGGGGGCACAGGCGCTTGGCCTCACCGACTTCGTCCTGCTCGGCGATTCGGTGGCGGTGATCGACATGGCCAATGGCCGCACCAAATGCCGCGGCGACAGCGTCCCGCATCTCGCGGCGTTCCGCGCGCTCTTCGCCGACGGCGCGATGCCCAATCTGCGCTACATCAAGCGTACGCAGAACCTTGCCGGGATCGCGCTGGAGCGCGCGCGGGCGCGGTGACACTGCTCTACAGCTTCCGCCGCTGCCCCTATGCGATGCGGGCGCGGCTGGCGTTGCTGGCGAGCGGGGAGCCGTTCGAGCTTCGCGAGATCGTGCTGCGCGACAAGCCCGCGGCGATGCTGGCGGCGTCGCCGAAGGGCACGGTGCCGGTATTGGTGTGCGCCGACGGGCGCGTGATCGACGAGAGCCTCGAGATCATGCTGTGGGCGCTCGGGCGGAACGATCCAGAAGGCTGGCTGGCGGGGTATGACGCGGCGCTGGTCGAGACGTTCGACGCGCAGTTCAAGCACCATCTCGACCGCTACAAATATCCCGAGCGCCACGATGCCGATCCGATCGTGCATCGCGACGCCGGTGTGGCGATGCTCGGGCTGCTCGAAGCGCGACTGTCGGACAGCGCGAATCTGTGCGGGGCGCAGCGCGGGCTGAGCGACATTGCGATCTTCCCGTTCGTCCGGCAGTTCGCGGCGGTCGACCCTGACGGGTTCGCCGCGCAGCCGATCGCGCGGGTGCAGGGGTGGCTCGCACGCCATGTCGCGTCGCCTCTGTTCGCGCAGGCGATGCTGCGTTTCGCCCCCTGGACGCCCGGCGACCCGCCGCTGGTCTTGAACGCGTAATTATCCTCCCCGGCACGGGGAGGGGGACCGTGAGCGTTAAGCGAACGGTGGAGGGGCTCGCCGGAAGGACAACGCTTGCGGCTAGCCCCTCCGTCAGCCTTCGGCTGCCACACCCCCGTGCCGGGGAGGATCGGAGCCTATGCCTCCGCCAGATGCGCCAGCGCGGTATGAATCTGCGCGACCACCGCCGCGCCTTCGCCGACCGCGGCGGCGACGCGCTTGGTCGAGCCCGCGCGGACGTCGCCGATCGCGAACACCCCAGGCCGGCTCGTCTCCAGCGGCAGCGCGGTACGGCCATAGCCTTTGGCCTCGTCGATGAAGTCGTCGCCGGTCAGCACGAAGCCCTTGGCATCGGTCGCGACGCAGCCGTCGAGCCATGCCGTATTGGGATCGGCGCCGATGAACAGAAACAGATGCCGCATCTCGCAATGCGATTGCGCGCCATCCGCCCGGTTGCGGAACGTCGCCCCGGCGAGCGAGCCCTGCGCATCGCCATCGAGCGCGACGATCTCGCTGCCGACATGCAGCTCGACATTGGGGAGCGCGGCGATCCGATCGATCAGATAACGCGACATCGTCGCCTCGAGCGGCCGCCGCACGATCAGATGCAGCCGGTCAACGTGCGGCGCGAGGAACACCACCGCCTGCCCCGCCGAATTGCCACCGCCGACCAGCGCGACCTGCTCGCCCGCGCACAATTTGGCCTCGATCGGCGACGCCCAATAGGAGATGCCCGCGCCTTCGAACGTGGCAAGATCGGGCACGTCGGGGCGGCGATAGCGCGCGCCCGAGGCGATCACCACGCTGCGCGTGCGCAGCTGCCGGCCCTCGGACAAGTGGAGCGACAGGGGCGCGCTTCGTTCCTCGACGGCGCACTCGAGCCGCTCTGCGCATAGCGGGATCGCAACCTCGGCGCCGAACTTGAGCGCCTGGTTGAACGCGCGGCCGGCCAGCGCTTGGCCCGAAATGCCGGTCGGGAAGCCAAGGTAATTCTCGATCCGGTTCGACTGGCCCGCCTGGCCGCCCATCGCCACTTCGTCGAGCACGATCACGCCGAGCCCCTCGGACGCGGCATAGACCGAGGCGGCGAGGCCCGCCGGCCCAGCGCCGACGATCGCGACGTCATAGACCTTGGCCGGGTCGAGCTCGGCGACCATGCCGAGACAGGCCGCGACTTCGCTCGTGCTCGGATTGCGCAGCACGGTGCCGTTGGGGCAGATCAGCAGCGGCAGTTCGGCGGGGAGCACGCCGAGCCGTTCGACCACGTCGTGGCCTTCGCCGTCGACCGCGGCATCGAGCACGAGGTTGGGATAGCCGCTGCGCGTCAGGAAGCCCTGCAGCGCGAGCACCGCCTTGCTGCCGGGATCGCCGATCAGCACCGAGCCCGATCCGCCCGCCTCGATCAAGCCGACGCGGCGCAGGATCAGCGCGCGCATCACGACTTCGCCGACATCGGCCGATCCGACCATCAGCGCGCGCAGATGCGCCGAATCGAACGGCAGCGCGGTGCATCCGGCTTCGCCCGCCGTGCCGCCGGCGAGCGATGGGCGCCCGGCAAGCTGGCTGACTTCGCCGCTGAACTGGCCGGGGCCGTGGACCGTGACAGGCGCTTCATCGCTCAACCCGTCGCGGCGGTGCACCGCGATCCCGCCGCTGAGGACGAGCCAGGTCGGGGCATGCTCGTCGCCGATCGCGAAGATCGGCGAGCCGGGCGCGAAGCTTTGCGCCGGGCCGCTGGCGAAGCGCGACGCGGTTTCGACTTGCGCCGGGGTGAGCACCGGGAAGGCCTGTGCCTGACGCGTGTCGATCGTGCTCATGCGAAAGCCCCTGTTCGAAGTGTGCCGATGCGCACGCCTTTAGCACAGTTGGCGCTGCTTGAGCTCGAACCGTCGCATCGCGACGGCGCTTGCGCTCAGCGTGCGCAATAGCCGTCGAGAAACGCCTGATGCGTCGGCATCCGGCCGACCGCCCCTGCGATATTGCACTTGAGATCGGCAAAGGCGCGCGCGAGATGCGCGTCGCTCAGCACATGCCCCATATGGTGATAGCCGCCGGGCTCGAGCCGCTGGCCGAGCATCACTTGCAACCACGAATCCGCCTGGAACAGATCGTCGGCGGTCTGCGGCGTGAGCGCGGATTCGGCGAACAGCGCGATCCGCTGCGCGAGCGTATCGGGAATCTCCATCGTCGCGCAGCGCTGCCAGAACGGCTCGCGCCGTTCGTTCAGATGATAATGCAGGATAATGAAGTCGCGCACGCGCTCGAGTTCGGTCTCCGCCAGATCGTTGTAGCGGCGCACGACCGAATCCTTGATCCCGGCAAAGGGGAAGGATTGGATCAGCCGCGTGATGCCGATCATGATGAGATGGATGCTGGTCGATTCGAGCGGTTCGACAAAGCCGCTGGCGAGCCCGAGCGCGACGCAGTTCTTGTCCCACACGCGCTTGCGCCGCCCGGTGACGTAGCGGATCGCCCGCGGCTCGGTGATCGTCTCGCCGTCGACCTGCGCGAGCAGTTTCTCGCGCGCGGCGTCGTCCGACAGATAGTCGCTGCAATAGACCAGCCCGTTGCCGACGCGGTGCTGGAGCGGGATCTGCCACTGCCAGCCTGCCTCATGCGCGATGGCGCGTGTGTAGGGTCGGGGCGGCGCGACGGCCTTGGTCTGTACCGCGAGCGCGCGGTTGGTCGGCAGCCAGTGGCTCCAATCCTCATAGCCGGCGTTGAGCGTCTGCTCGATCAGCAGCCCGCGAAAGCCCGAGCAATCGACGAACAGATCGCCGTCGATACGGCGTCCGTCGTCGAGCTCGAGCGCTTCGATGAACCCGCTCTCGGCGTTCTGCACGACACCGCCGATCTTGCCCTCGATCCGCGTGACGCCGCGCTTCTCGCTGAAATCGCGGAGGTAGTGCGCGTAAAGCCCGGCATCGAAATGATAGGCATAGTTGATCTTGGCGTCGTCGGCGGTGGCGAACTTGCCTGCCTCGGCGGCGGCAAGCTCGAAGCAATAGGCGCCGAGCTCGTCGGCGATCCCCGCCGCGCGGCCGCGCAGCCACATATGCTGGAAGTCGCCCATCCAGATCGACTGGCCGACGCGCCCGAACGAATGGATGTAGCGATCGCCGTCGCGCGCCCAATTCTCGAACGCGATGCCGAGCTTGAAGGTCGCCTGTGTCGCGCGCAGGAAGTCGCGCTCGTCGAGTTCGAGCAAGCGGTGGAAGGTGCGGATCGTCGGGATCGTCGCTTCGCCGACACCGACCGTGCCGATCTCGTCGGATTCGACCAGCACGATCTCGAGCAACGGCCCGAGATGTTTCGCCAGCGCCGCCGCCGCGATCCAGCCCGCGGTGCCGCCGCCCGCGACGACGACGCGCTTGATCGTCTGGTCGGGCGAGGGGGCTGCGGTCATCGGTTGAGCCTTTGCAGAAGCTGCGCGCGCAGCCGTCGCGCGGTGAGATCGGTCAGTGGCGCGAGCGCCCCGTGCATCGGCTCGGGAAGATGCGCGGCGGGGAGATCGGCCGGGCCGAACACGTAATAGTCAAACAGCGCGCGCCACGCCTGCTTTTCGGTATCGGGCCGGTCGCGCAAGCTCAGCAAGCCGTGGAGAATGGTGTTCATCGGGCTGTCGAGGAAGCGCGGCGCGTTGTTCCACCAATAATTGACGAGCACGTTGAAGCCGTCGAGCGCCTCGACATTGTGCCACCACAAGGCTGGATAGACGAGCACGTCGCCGGGCTCGAGATCGAACACTTCCGCGCTGGCGAGCGCTTCGGCGAAACGTGGATAGCGTGCGAGATCGGGCGTACGCGCGTCGACCATGCTGACGACCTGGCCGCCCGGCGTCGGCTCGAGCGGGCCGGGATAGAGGTTGGCGATCTGCGCGGGTGGGAACAGTGTGAAGCGGCGACGACCGACGACGCAGCAGGCGATGTTGTTCGACATGTCGAAATGCGTCGCCGCGGTGGTGCGGTTGCCGATCCAGATGCTCGCGAGCGGCGTCGCGCCTGCAAAATCGGCGGCGAGGTCGTTCTCGGCGCGGAAGCCCGGGAGATAGGTGTCGAGGTCGGTCGAGCCGACATACAGCGACGGCGCATCGGGCGCGTCGAGCGTCGACAGCATCCGGTCGAGATAGGCGTCGAGCGCGACGCGCGACGCGGTGAAGTTCATCCCCGTGCCGCTCTCGTCGTAGAAGAAGCGGCCGCCGATCTCGGGCGCGCCGGTATAGCCGACGACTGCCGCACCGCGATCGAAGCGCTTGAGATAGGCAGCGGCGGCGGCGGGACTTTCGAGCCCGGCGCGCACGATCGGCCAATCGCGCACCAAAGCGCGCAACACCACCGGACGTTGCTGCGCGATCAGCGTGGCGGGGTGGAGTGGCAGCGTCATGCCGCGCGGCGCTTGCGGTTCTTGAGCTCGATCAGCCGCGTGACATTGCCGAGCGAGGACGCGACGAGGAACGCATGCTGGAGGAACCCCGCGCGGTGCAACGCGTCGAGCGCGGCGGCGTCGAGCCGGGCGAGCCGCTCGGGTCCGATCGTGAAGCAATCGGGCACGCTGTAATGCGTCTCGTCGTCGAGCGCGATGTCGAGCGTGATCGGCTCGATCAGCTCGGCTTGCTCGAACGCGGCGAACATCGGCGCGCGCATCGCGATCCCGTCATGAATCACGCGAAGCACCTTGACGATATGGTCGAGATACGGCGACTGCCCGCCGTGCGGCAGGAAGACCGGCTGGCCATCGGCTGCACCGACGCGCGCGTGGTCGAGATCGACGTGGAGCATCGGTTCGGGTTCGCTGACGCCGTCGCGGTCGACCATGCCGATCAGGAAGGGGCCGCGCTGGTGGAGCGCGGGGATGTGGCGCGCGTCCCAGCCGCGCGGATCGAGGAACAGATTCTCGTCGCGGTCGAGCCCGAGCAAGGCGACGGCATAGAAGGAACCCTCCGCATCGCGCCGAAACACGATCGGATAGTCGCGCTGCGCCGCCTCGAACTCGGTCGGGAAGACGACGCATTGGTTGACCGCATCGCCGAAGCGCGCGGCATGGCCGATGGCAACACGCAGATCTGCATGCGCGATCGTATCGAGAAGAACGGTGTTGGTCATGCTGTGATGGTCATGCAGACGTGGTAATCGCCGATCGAGGGAGCGCCAAGCACGGCGCCGACAAATCGCGTCGTATCGTGCACTGTCCGGACGATGCTCCCCCCTCAAGCATCGTCCGGTCAGGCTTCACGCGCTAGAAGCGATAGCGCGCGCCGAACAGGAAGCGGCGTTGCAGCTCCTGTGCGAACCAGACGTTGTTTTCCGAGCGGCCATAGGTGCGCAGGCTCGAATTGGTCAGATTGATCGCTTCGAGCGACAGCGCGATCTTCTTGTTGAGATCATAGCTGATGTTCATGTCGAGCTGGCCGAACGGCTTGGTGTAGACCGGGTTCTTGTAGCTGTCGCGATTGAGCGACGACAGGAACTTGTCGCGCCAATTGTAGCTCAGCCGCGCCGAAATGCCGTTCTTGTCGTAGATCAGCGTGGCGTTTGCGGTGTTCGACAGCCCGGTCAGCGCGAACTGGTCGATGTTCGGATCGCCGCCATTGTTGAAGCCGACATCGCCCTTCACATAGGTAAAACTCGCTGAGACGCCGATGCCGGTGCGCCCGAAGAAATACTGGCCGGCGATCTCGAAGCCGTAGATCTCGGCGTCCTTGTTGTTGATCGGGCGCGAGATCGTGAAGTTGTAGAGCGGATCCGCCGCGGTGCCGTTGATGTCGACCGCCGAGAGGATCTGGTTGACGAACGCCTGGTCGACCGTCTTGGTCACCGCGCTGTAATGCGCGTTGAACTGGCTTGCCGCGGCCGCGGCACCGTCGCGTTGGAGCAGCGCCGAGTAGGTGAACAGGTTGACGTCGCTGATATCGGCGCCGAGCGCGCTGAGCGCGGCCTTTGCCGCCCCCGACGTCGTCCCCGCAGCACCCGAACTTGGGTCGCGCAGGCCGAACAGGCTGCCGTTCGACAGGCCGGTGCCGATGAAATTGTGCACACGCTTGTCGAAGAAGCCCGCCGAGACATAGCTGTCGGGCTTGAAGTAATATTCGAACGACAGATCGATATTGTCCGAAATCAGCGGCGCCAGGTTGGTGTTGCCGGTGTTGGCGGTGGCGACGCCGCCGATCGCCGTCGGCCGCCCTGGCGCGAACACGCTCGTCGAGGAGAAGAGGTTGTCGTAATTCGGGCGTGCGATCGTCCGGCTCGCCGAGAAGCGACCGATCAAGTTGCGCTTGAGTTCGACCTGGAAATCGAACGACGGCAGGATGTTGTCGTACGATCCGATCGCCACCAGCGGTTGCGGGGTCGATCCGACGGTGATCGTGAAGTCGTTGTCGGCGACCCAGGCGATTTGCGTCGGCACGGCCTGGAGCGAGGTCGCGACGTCCTTGGTGTGCTCGTAGCGGCCACCTGCGACGAGGCTTGCTTCGTGGCCCGCAATGTCACCCTTCCAGGTGACTTGCGCATAGCCCGCGTAGATCGTTTCCTTGACCGAATTGTTCTGGTTGGCGGTGATCGAGATCGCGTTGCCCGTCTTGGCATAGGCCGGCGACAGCGCATTGTAGAGCTTCAGCGTATCGCCGCGGAACGCGATCAGGTTCGCGCCGCTCGCCGCGGGGTCATAGCTGCTGAACTTGCACAGCAGGCAGAATTGCTGGAGCACGCCCGGCGCGAGCTTCTGGACGTCGCCGGGGAAATCGACGCTCCAATTGCCCAGCGTCTGCTGCGTCGACACGAGCTGCTGGTTGGTGTCGCTGTCGCGGTACAGGCCGCCAAAGTCGAACCGGCTCCCGCCGCCCAGATCCCAGCCGAGGTCGGCGCGGACTTCCTTGACCTTCTGCTTCTGGCTCGTGGAGTACGTGCGCGCGATCGACGAGCCGACGTCGTTGACGTCGAGGATGCCGTTATGGTTGCCGCCGGGGAGCGTGGAATCGTTGACGACGATGTCCTGCACCGGGATCAGCCCGCTATAATCGACCGAATGCGCGGAGATGACGGTCGCGCCGAGACCGACCAGGGTCGAGCTCGTGCCGTTGGGGTTGTTCGGCAACACCGACGATTTGCCGTAATGCCCGTCGATCGACAGCGTCAGATTGGGGGCGATGTCCCATTTGGCGTTGAGGCCGTAATCCTCGAGCTGGTTCTTCTGCGCGCGCGCCTGCTGCTCGAAGCCGGTGTCCTTCACGCCGGCGATCGTCTCGTGGAGATAGGTCGTCGTCGCGACGGCCTTGTTGCTGTCGAAGGTGACGACGTCGAACGGGCGGTTGAACCAGTTCGATTCATCCGAGCGCTTCTCGCTCTGCAGCGTGCGCGCGTAGAGCGCATCGGCGGTGATCGTCAGCGAGTCGGTCGGCTTGAACTGGACGATCGCCTGGCCGTTGAGCCGCTCATACTTGTTGTCGGAGAAATGATAGCGGCTGTCGTTCGGCACCGAGACCAATTGCTTGGGGTCGGTCGGCTTGTTGTTGATCTTGGTGGCGGCGTTGACGAAGCCGTTGCCCGGATCGAGGAATTCGGACAGCGTCTTGATGTTCCACGCGTTCGACGTTGCCGACACCGTCGAGAAATGGCGTTGCTGATAGCTGCCGAACAGCGAGATGCCGAAGGTCTGGTCGGGGTTCGACCAGCTGGCGAGTCCGGTGACTTCGGGGGTCACCACCGATCCGCAATCGACGCAGTCGCTCGCGCTGGTGTCATAGTTGAGCTTGCCGCCGAGGCTGCCGTTGAAGCCCGACGTCCGCGAATCGAGCGGGCGGCGCGTGACGACGTTGATCGTCGCGCCGATCCCGCCCGAGGGGACCGCGGCGCGGCCGGTCTTGTAGACTTCGAGCGTCTTGACGCCTTCCGAAGCGAGGTTGGAGAAATCGAACGAGCGCGTCACGCCAACCGCGCCATCCGCGCTTTCGTCGCCGCCGACGGTCTGGACGTACGACGAGGCGAGCGTGCGGCCGTTCAAGGTGACGAGGTTGAAGCTCGGGCCGAAGCCGCGGACGGTGACTTGCGCGCCCTGGCCGTTGACGCGGTCGATCGACACGCCGGTGATGCGCTGGAGTGATTCGGCGAGGTTGGTGTCGGGGAACTTGCCGATATCCTCGGCCGAGATCGCATCGACGATGCCCGTCGAATTGCGCTTGATCGAAATCGAACGTTCGAGCGAGGCGCGCACGCCGGTCACGACGATGTCGTCGGGGTTCGTGGTGGGGTTCGCCGCTTCGGGCACTGCATTGGTCGCGGTGGCGCCCTTTTCGGGAGCGAGCGTGCCTGGGGCTGTATCGGCCTGTGGCGTGCCTTGTTGCGCGGCAACGGGTGCTTCCTGCGCCTGCGCGGCCTGTGGAAGTGCGAGTCCGGCGGCGAGCGCGATGAGCGAAGCCGACCACACTTGGGCCGACGCGTGATGATAGGCCTTCATGGACCCCTCCCTGCTGTGTGCGGCCTTATCTGGCCGCTCCGATGACATGCCGACCCCCTGCTGAACCGGCTGGGATAGCGCTATCCTTTTGTCCTACGTTGTCAAGATGAATCTCCGGGTCGCTCCGGCGGGGACGGGGTGGCGCGCATCGCCAATATCGTGTGCAGATGCGAGAAAAACGTACATCTTAAAGCAGATTATGGTCTGTTGAGCGCTTTCACGCCTCGACCCGAATGTGGGCAACCGGGCAGCCTTCCCCTTTTGTCGCTAGGGATCCCGCGCGCTTTCTTCTGTCAACGCAGTCATACCCTCTAGCGTGAGGGCGGGCGATCTGGTCTATTCCGCGCTCCTCTGGATCGGGATGGCATGAAGCGAACAACGATTGTCGACGTAGGGCGGCTCGCCGGTGTGTCGGCCAAGACGGTATCGCGCGTGCTCAATGGCGAGCCGCATGTCAGCTCGGACGTCCAGCAGCGCGTCCGCGCGGCCGCCGACACGCTCGATTACCACCCCAATGTCTTCGCCCAGGCGCTGGTGCGGCGCAAATCGAACATGATCGGGCTGGTGTATGAGAACCCCAGCCCAAGCTATGTCGTTGAATTGCAACGTGGCGTGCTCGAGCGGCTGACCAACGAGCGCTATCGGCTGGTGGTGATCCCGATCCGCTCGGTCCAGGAAAATGCGAGCGAAGTCGTCGGTCTGCTGCGTTCGGCCGCGCTCGACGGGGTGGTGCTGGCGCCGCCGGCGTCGGACCATCCGCTGATCCTCAAGCAGTTGCACGAAGCGCGGATCTTCTGCGCGCGGATCGCGCCGACGCGGATGATCGACGCCGCGCCGAGCAATCTGGTCGACGATGTCGCCGCCGCGCGCGAGATCGCGGCGTATGTCATCGGCCTTGGCCACCGCGACATCGCCATCATCCGCGGCGATGCGACGCATCCGTCGAGCGAGGCGCGAATGCTCGGCTATACCCAGGCGTTCCACCAGGCGGGGCTCGAACTCAAGTTCGACCGGATCGAGCCTGGCCTGTTCACCTTCGACAGCGGGCTCGCCGCGGCGCGCCACATCCTCGCGCGGCCCGATCGGCCGACCGCGATCCTGTCGCAGAATGACGACATGGCGGTCGGCGCGATGATGGCGGCGCGCGAGTTCGGGCTGTCGATCCCGGGCGATCTGTCGGTCGTCGGGTTCGACGATTCGGAAGTCTCGCGGATCACCTGGCCGCGGCTGACGACGGTGCGCCAGCCGGTGTTCGAGATGGCGGTCGCAGCGACCGAGATGGTGATCGCCCAGCTCGAGGATCGCGCGCCGATCGCGCGGATCCTCCACCCGCATACCCTGATGATCCGCGAATCCGCCGCAACGCCGCGCGCCTGATGCTGCGCCGTTTCGAAGCGTGGTTTTACGGCGTCGGCGATCTCGGCTTCAACTTCGTGTGGCAGTCGATCGAGCTGTATCTGCTGTTCTACTACATCCGTGGCCTCGGCATCGCGCCTGCGGTCGCCTCGGCGATCTTCCTGGCGGGGGCGGCGGTCGACTGGCTGACCGATCCGCTGATCGGTGCGGTGGCGGATCGGCTGGCACCGCGGATCCCGTTGCGCGCCTGGGTCTCGATCGGCGGTCCGCTCTCGGTGCTGTTGCTGTGCCTGGCCTTCGCGCCGCCGCCAGTGCCTGCGGCGTGGGTGCCGGGCTATGCGCTCGTCACTTATCTCGCGCTGCGCTTTGCCTATGGCCTCGGCAACATCCCCTACGGCGCGCTTACCGCGCGGCTTTCCCCCGATCATGCCGATCATCTCAAGCTGACCGGCGCGCGGATGCAGGGCGCGGCACTCGGCGGGCTGATCGCTGCGTTGACCTATGCGCTGTTGCCGGCGGATCGCAGCGGCGGCGCCGATTTCCGGCTCGGCGCACTGATCCTTGCCGGGCTCGCGATGCCGGCTTTCTTCGCGACGAGCTTTGGCACGACCGAACGCGTCGTGCCGCGCGCGGCGCCACCGCGGCGGCTCGGCGGCGCGGTCGCGGCGATGGTGGCGCTGCTCGTCCGGTCGGCGGCGTTGCGGCGGTTGATCGTCACGATCCTGCTCGTCGGACTGACGATGACGCTGATCAACAAGTCGCTGCTGTTCCTGTTCGACCAGATCGGCGCGCGGCGGCTCGGTTATTACGTCGCGCTCGTCCCCGCGCTGTCGCTGTTGCTGACCGCGCCGTTATGGGCGCGGCTCGCGCTGCGCGCCGGGCAAGTCGCCACGCTGCGGATCGCGGCGGTCGCGCTGATGGTGGCGGTCGTGCTGCTGCTCGTCGGCCGCGGTGTCGCGCCCGATCTGGTGTGCATCACGCTGGCGATCATCGCGGGGCAGGGGATGTCGGTGATGTTCTGGTCGCTCGTGCCCGCGACCGTCGCGGCGTGCGAGCGCGCCGATACCGATGGCGGCTATGCGGTGCGCGTCTATGCGATGGCGACGATCGCGCGCAAACTGGCGCAAGCGCTTGCCCCGCAAGCGATTGCAATCGCGCTGTATCTGCCCGATGGCGCGCTGCTGGTGGCGATCGCCGGGGTCGCTCTGCTGACGGTACTGGCAGTGATCTTCTATCCGCCAGTCGGGCCGGAAAACGACCGCACACCGGCTTGACAGCGCAATGTCAACGTTGTCAATGCGATCCGGCCAAGCGCCACGCGTCCACGACGCCGTGCCATCGAATTTGAAGCGGAGCTGGAGGGGATATGAGACGCGAATTTGCCTGGGGCACCGCGCTCGGTGCGTGCCTCGCTGCGAGCGCGGCGATCGCTGCGCCGACTGCGGCAGACCCGGTCGTGCATCCCGCCGTGTGGCCGAGCGTCGCCTGGCCGGTCGCGCCGATCGCCGCCGACGAAGCGCGGATCGCGACGCTGCTGTCGCATATGAGCGTCGAGGAAAAGGTCGGGCAGATCCTCCAGCCCGATATCGACAGCATCACCCCCGATGAAGTCCGCCGCTATCATATCGGCTCGGTGCTCAACGGCGGCAATTCGGGGCCCAACAAGGACGATTTCGCGCCGGCGCCGAAATGGCTCGAGCTCGCCGACCAATTCTATGCCGCTTCGGTCGATCGTTCGGCGGGTGGGCACGGCATCCCCATCCTGTGGGGCACCGACGCAGTCCACGGCCACAGCAACATCGTCGGTGCGACGCTGTTTCCGCAGAATATCGGGCTTGGCGCGACGCGCGATCCCGCGCTGATCGAGCGGATCGGCGCCGCGACTGCGGTCGAGATCCGCACGACGGGGCAGGAATGGACCTTCGCGCCGACGATCACCGTGCCGCAGGATTACCGCTGGGGGCGCGCCTATGAGGGCTATTCGTCGAACCCCGATCTCGTCGCCAGTTACGCTGGGCGGATGATCGTCGGCTTGCAGGGGCGGCCCGACGGCAGCCGGATCCTCGCCGGCCCGCACGTGCTCGCGAGCACCAAGCATTTCATCGCCGATGGCGGGACCTTCGAAGGTCACGACCAGGGCGACGCGCGGATCAGCGAGACCGAGCTGCGCGACGTCCACGGCAAGCCCTATGTCCCCGCGCTCGAGGCCGGTGTCGGCACCGTGATGACGAGCTTTTCGAGCTGGCAGGGGCAGAAGATCGGCGGCAGCAAGGGGCTCGTCACCGATGTGCTCAAGGGCCGGATGAACTTTGGCGGCTTCGTCGTCACCGACTGGAACGCGCACGCGCAGATCGCCGGGTGCAGCCTCGACAATTGCCCGCAGGCGATCAACGCCGGGGTCGACATGTACATGGCGCCCGACAGCTGGCGCGGGCTCTACGCCTCGCTGCTCGCGCAAGTGAAGGACGGCACGGTGCCGATGGCGCGGCTCGACGATGCCGTCGCGCGGATCCTGCGCGTGAAATTGCGGCTCGGGCTGTTCGAGGCGGGCAAGCCCTCGTCGCGCGCACTCGCCGGCGACTGGCGCCAGCTCGGCGCGCCCGCGCACCGTGCGATCGCGCGCGAGGCGGTCGCCAAGTCGCTCGTGCTGCTCAAGAATACCGGCGTGCTCCCGCTCAAGCCGTCCGCTAACATCCTCGTCGCGGGTGACGGCGCCGACGACATCGCGCGGCAATCGGGCGGCTGGACGCTCAGCTGGCAGGGCACTGGGCTCAGCAACGCGATGTTCCCCGGCGCGACGACGCTGTGGGGCGGGATCGCCGCTGCGGTCAAGGCCGGCGGCGGGCAGGCCGAACTCGCACCCGACGGCAAGTATACGCGCAAGCCCGACGCTGCGATCGTGGTGTTCGGCGAGACGCCCTATGCCGAGTTCCAGGGCGACATAAAGTCGCTCCAGCTGCGCCCCGAATTGCGCGCACCGCTGGCGACGATGCAGCGGCTCAAGGCGGCGGGGATTCCGGTCGTCGCGGTGATGCTCACCGGGCGGCCGCTGTTCGTCAATCCGATGCTCAATGCGGCCGACGGCTTCGTCGTCGCGTGGCTCCCGGGGAGCGAAGGGGCAGGGGTCGCCGACCGGCTGTTCGCGACGTCGGGCACCGCCGCGCCGTTCACGGGCAAGCTCCCTGCCGACTGGCCGCTGACCGCCAAGCCCGGCGGCCCCAAGCTCTATTCGTTCGGCTATGGCTTGACCGGGCGCGAGCCGCGCGCCGCGTGGAAGCCGCTGTCCGAGGATGCCGGCGTGGTCGACCCGGGCACCGACGGCGTCTTTCTCAAGGCCGGCGTGGCGACGCCGGGCTGGTCGCTGCGCGTCGGCGATGCGACGGCCATGACCGCGATCACGAGCGTCCCCGCCCAAGCACTGGCGGGACGGATCAAGGTCACCGCGATCGATTACGGCGTGCAGGAAGGCGCACGACACTTCTCGCTCGCCGGGGGTGGACCGCAAGCGATCGAACTGCGCAGCTCCGACCCCATCGACTTGTCGCGCGAAAGCAATGGCGACGTGATGTT
This sequence comes from Sphingomonas sp. AAP5, assembly GCF_004354345.1. NCBI lineage: Bacteria > Pseudomonadati > Pseudomonadota > Alphaproteobacteria > Sphingomonadales > Sphingomonadaceae > Sphingomonas > Sphingomonas sp. AAP5. Next base: position 3,637,642 of record NZ_CP037913.1, read on the forward strand.
GCTCGCGACCATGCGGCTCGACGCCCCGCAGGGCAGCGATCTCACGCTCGGGGTGACGTGCGGGGCGGGCTGCGGCGGGTCACGCCCGCTTTCGGCGGGCACGCTGCCGGTCGGGAAATGGCGCGTCGTCGGCATCCCGCTCAAATGCTTTGCCGCTACCAACGGGCGCACGGGTGCCGACGTCAAGGCGATCGACGCGCCGTTCGTGCTGCGCACCAGCCAGACGCTCGAGATCAGCCTTGCGCGCGTGTCGCTCGGCATGGTCGCCGACGACGTGCTGGCGTGTCAGCCGTGATCCGCGCGCCTCACGCGGCGCGCGGCGGCGCGTCCGAATCGCGGCGGATGAGCGAATAGGCGATCTGGACGTGCGGCTCGGCAATCTCGCCCGGCGCCGTGCTCCGGTCGAGCCGCAGCGCCTCGACGAGCAATTCGACCGCCATCCGCGCCATGTCGGTGACGGGCTGGCGGATCGTGGTGAGTTCGGGCCAGATCGTCGTCGCGAGCGCCGAATCGTCGAAGCCGACGACGGCGAGATCGCGCGGCACGTCGAGCCCACGGCGATGCGCCACCGCGATCGCGGCAGCGGCCATGTCGTCGTTCGCCGCGAAGATCGCGCTCGGCGGCTCGGGCAGGTCGAGCAGCCGTTCGGCCGCTTCCAACCCCGAGCGATAGGTGAACAGCCCGTCGGCAATGAGCGCGTCGATGACGGGCAGATCGAGATCGGCGAGTGCCGCGCGATAGCCTTCGAGCCGCTCGGCGCTCGCGGTCTGGTTGGGCGCGCCGGTGATGAAGCCGATCCGGCGGTGGCCGAGATCGCCGAGATGCCGCGTCATGTCATAGGCCGCGCGGCGATCGTCGATGCTGACCGACAGCGCCCAGCCCGGCGCACGCCCGGTCGAAATCGCCACCACCGGGATGCCGCGTTCGTGCAACGCCTCGAGCACCAGCGCCGAATCGCATAGCGGCGGCGGCAGGATGATGCCGTCGATCCGCCCACGCGTGAGATGCTCGATCGCCGCGATCTCGGTGCCGGTCTCGCATTTCTCGATCAGGATCTGGACCGTCTGGCGGCTCGCTTGGTCGAGACAGCCGATCAGGAACTCGCTGAAATAGAAGAAGCTCGGATTGGTGTGGAGCACGCCGATCCGCACATCCTCGCCGCCCGCGAGCATCCGCGCGGCGGCGTTGGGCGCATAATTGAGCGCGGCGATCGCTGCCTCGACGCGTTCGCGCGTTGCCGGGCGCACGCTGGCCTTGTCGTTGATCACACGCGACACCGTCATCGGCGAAACGCCGGCCCGCGCCGCGACGTCACTGACCGTCGGGACATTGTGCTGGCGGCGTGAGCTGCGGGGTTCCTTCATGCGCGTCCTTTCGGAGCCGACCCTATGGCGGAGCGATGGCATGCGGCAAGTCGCAGTTACAGGTGGGCATTTACACGAGGGGGTGCAAAGCGTCTGTGCGATGTCGATGGCGCTTGCCCCCACCCCGTGCAATCGGGCATGCGCTCCCGATGACGTTTCAGGTCGATATGGGCCTCGACGCGGGCGGCGCTTCCGTTCCGATCGATCTCGAAGAATTGCTGGCGACGCGGTTGCTCGTGCAGGGCAATTCGGGCTCGGGAAAGTCGCATCTGCTGCGCCGGCTGCTCGAACGCAGCGCGGGGCAAGTGCAACAGATCATCATCGACCCCGAAGGCGACTTCGTCACGCTCGGCGAGAAATACGGCCATATCGCGATCGCCGCCGCTGACTATTCGGTCGCCGAGGTTGCGCGCTTCGGCCAGCGGATCCGCGAGCATCGCACCTCGGTCGTGCTCGATCTCGAGGGGCTCGAGATGGAGGGGCAGATGCGCTGTGCTGCCGCGTTTCTCGGCGCGCTGTTCGATGCGCCGCGCGAGCATTGGTATCCAGCGCTCGTCGTGGTCGACGAGGCGCAGGTGTTCGCACCGTCGATGGGCGCCGAAGTGACCGAAGAGGTCCGCCGCGCGTCGCTCGGCGCAATGACCAACCTTATGTGCCGCGGGCGCAAGCGGGGCTTGGCTGGCATCATCGCGACTCAGCGCCTCGCCAAGCTCGCCAAGAATGTCGCGGCGGAAGCGTCGAACTTCCTGATGGGGCGCACCTTCCTCGACATCGACATGGCGCGCGCGGCCGATCTGCTCGGGATGGAGCGGCGCCAGGCCGAGCAGATCCGCGATCTGCCGCGCGGCACCTTCCTTGCGCTCGGGCCGGCGGTGTGTCGCCGGCCGATCGCGATCAAGGTCGGTTCGGTCGAGACCGGGTCGCGCGGCGGCGGCCCGGTGCTGACGCCGCTGCCGCAGCCGCAAGCGAGCGATATGCGGCAATTCCTTTTCGCCGAGATGGAGGAGCCGGTGCGCCCACCGCCGCCCCCGCCGCGCGCGGCTCCGGCCGAATATGTGCTCGACCAGATCGAGACCGTGCCGACGTCCGAGCCGGCGCGCGATGTTCCCAAGCGCGACCCCGAGGAACTCGCGCGCGTCGTCACCGACGTGCTGCGCGCGATCGTCGAGGATCGCGATTCGAGCACGCGGCCGGCCGCCGTGCTCTACCAGGATTTCCAGGTGCGCTGTCGCATGGTCGGCGTGCATCCGGCACCGCTGTCGTCTTCGGGCTTTTCGCGCCGGCTCGCGGCGGCGCGCGCCGGGATTTTCGACGGGCTGGAGGGCGACTGGGCCGAGGCGATCGCGATCGCGCATGATCTGCCCGACGAGATGCTTGGCTGCTTCCTGCTGATCGCGCGGGCTGCGCGCGAGGGGCTCCCCGCACCGACCGACGAGGAGATCGCGCATACCTATGGCACCAGCTCGCTCGGCCGCGCGCGGCGCGTGATCGGCTATATCGAGGGGCGTAACCTGCTGGTCACGCGGGTCGATCTGTCGGGCAAGCGGTCGCTGACGATCCCCGCACTTGGCTGGACGACCGCGGCAGCCGACGCCGCATGACAAAGCGTTCAGGTCGTGCGCCAGCGGTTGCAGTGCGGGACGGCGCGGCCTAGGGGCGCTCGATGGCATCCGCCTCCTATCAGTCCACGTCGGATCGCCGCCGCGTTCGCGGGATCGTGCTCGCACTCGTGGTCGAGGCGCTGGTCGGGTTGCTGTTGCTCCAGCTCGGCACCGGCGTTTTCACCAAGGTCGAGAAGCAGCCCAAGCTCACCACCTTCGACGTGAGACCGATCGGCCCGCCGCTCGAGAAGACCGCATCGAAGACCAAGGTCAAGCAGCAGCAGAAGAAGGTCGTGACGACCGCGTCGGCCGCACCGCCGCCGCCGACCGTCCCGCCAATGCCCAAGGCGCCGCTTCCGTCCAAGCTGATCCAGCTCAGCCCCCAGGATTTCGCCGCGTCGGATATCGGCAAGATCCCCTCGGCCAAGGGCGAGGGCAGCGGCGAGGGCACGGGCAAGGACAGCGTCGCGGCGTACGGCCCGGGGCAGGGGCCGGGCGGCGGATCGCTCTACAATGCCGAATGGTATCGCGAGCCGAGCGATGCCGAGCTCAAGCCGTATATGCAGGAATATATGAAGGGCGACGGCGGCTGGGCGATGATCGCGTGCAAGACCGCGCCCGATTATCATGTCGAGAATTGCCGCTCGCTCGACGAATCGCCGCCTGGCGGTGGCTTGTCGCGCGCGCTGCGGCTCGCGGCGTGGCAGTTCCGCGTGCGGCCGCCGCGCGTCAACGGCAAGCCGGTCATCGGCGCATGGGTGCGGATCCGCTTCGACTTGATCTCGGGCTTCAAGAAGTAGCGGGCAGCGCCTCGAGATAGGCGCGCACGTCGGCGGCGATCGGCTGCGCCGCGCCGGTCGGCAGATGGACGTTGACGATCGTCATGTCGATCGTGGTGTGGAGCGCGCCCGTCTCGGCATGGCAGAGCTCGAAGCGCTGCGTCAGGCTCGACGAGCCGATCCGCGCGATCCGCACGAACGCCTCGATCGTGTCGCCCCACACGAACGGCTTCAGATAGTCGATCGCGGTGTGGCGGACGTGGAATTCGGTGTGCGTCCACGCCTCGCCCAGCGCCGCGCCGATCCCGGTCCAGTCCCAGTAATCGGTCGCCGCGACATCGGCATATTCGAGATAGCGCGAGTTGAAGACGACCTTCTGGCCGTCGATCTCGGCATAGCGGACCTTGAAGCGGGTCGAGAAGGCAAAGTCGGGACGGGTCATCAGAACAGCAACTTCAGGCCGACCGCGGCAAGCACCGCGGCGAGGATGGGGGTGAGGAAGCGATCCGACACGCGGCTCGCGACCAGGCTACCGACGATGATCCCCGGGATCGAGCCGATCAGCAGCGAGACGAGCAGCGCGCCGTCGACCGACCCGAGGATCCAATGCCCGATCCCGCCGAGCAGCGTCAACGGCACGGCGTGTGCGATGTCCGAGCCGACCAGCCGGTTGACCGGCATCAGCGGGTAGAGGATCAGCAGCGCGGTCATGCCGAGCGCGCCCGCGCCGACCGACGTCAGCGAGACGAGCACGCCGAGCACCGCGCCGAGCAGCACCGTCAGCCGCGCAAGCCGCCGCGGCCGCACGGCGCCGAGCCGCCGGCTGAGCGCGGCGACGATCCGCGCGCGGAAGATCGTCGCCAGACCCGACACCAGCAGCGTGATGCCGAGCGCGACCGAGATCGCGTGGCCCGTCTTGGCCGATTGCTCGCCGGCATAATGCAGGATCACGAGCGTGAGCAAAGCGGCGGGGACGCTCCCCGTCGCGAGCCGGCGCACGACGGTCCAGTCGACCGTCCCGCGCCAGCCATGCACCGTGGTGCCGACGGTCTTGGTCGCCGAGGCATAGAGCAGATCGGTGCCGACCGCGGTCGCCGGGTGGAAACCGAAGGCGAGCACGAGCAGCGGCGTCATCAGCGAGCCGCCGCCGACGCCGGTCAGCCCGACGACCAGGCCGACGAGCACGCCGGCCATCGAATACAACAGATTGATATGCATCGGCGTAGGCGTCAGCCGGTCTTGGCGGGGGTGTTGACGCCCATCGACAGCAGATATTTCTTCACGTTGCGCGCGGCCTGGCGCAGCCGCTGCTCGTTCTCGACCATCGCGATGCGCACGAAACCTTCTCCATTCTCGCCATAGCCCACCCCTGGGGCAACCGCGACGCGTGCGTGAGTCAGCAATTGTTTGGAGAACTCAAGGCTACCTAGGTGTGCGAGCGCCGGCGGGAGCGGCGCCCAGGCGAACATCGACGCGCGCGGCGAGGGGATATCCCACCCGGCGCGGCCGAAGCTGTCGACGAGCACGTCGCGGCGCTTGTGATAGAGCTCGCGATTTGTCGCGACGATGTCCTGCGGGCCGTTGAGCGCGGCGCACGCCGCGGCCTGGATCGGAGTGAAGGCACCGTAATCGAGATACGATTTCACGCGGCTCATCGCCGCGATCAGCGTCTTGTTGCCGACCGCGAAGCCGATCCGCCAGCCCGCCATCGAATAGGTCTTGCTGAGCGAGGTGAATTCGATTGCGATGTCCTTGGCGCCGGGCACTTGCAGGATCGAGGGCGTCGGCTTGCCGTCGAAATAGAGCTCGGAATAGGCAAGGTCGGAGATGATCCAGACCTTGTTCTCCTTCGCCCAGGCGACGAGCCGCTCGTAGAAAGCGAGGTCGACGGCTTCGGCCGTCGGGTTCGACGGATAATTGACGACGAGGATCGACGGGCGCGGGACGGTGAAGGCCATCGCGCGCTCGAGCGAATCGAAATAGGCATCGTCGGGCGTCGTCGGCACCGCGCGGATCGTGGCGCCTGCAATGATGAAGCCGAAGGTGTGGATCGGGTAGGACGGGTTGGGCGCGAGCACGACGTCGCCGGGCGCGGTAATCGCCGTCGCGAGGCTGGCGAGGCCTTCCTTCGACCCCATCGTCACGACGACTTCGGTGTCGGGATCGACATCGACGCCGAAGCGGCGGCCGTAATAGTTCGCTTGCGCCTTGCGCAGCCCGGGAATGCCCTTCGACTGCGAATAGCCGTGCGCGTCGGGTTTGCGCGCGACTTCGATCAGCTTTTCGATGACATGTGGCGGCGGCGGCAAATCGGGATTGCCCATGCCGAGATCGATGATGTCCTCGCCGCTCGCACGCGCTTCCGCTCGCATCGCGTTGACTTCCGCGATGATGTACGGGGGCAGGCGCTTGATGCGGTAGAAATCGTCGGACATTGCGGAATTCCGGTTCGAGGAGACATTTCCTTACGCGCGCACCTTACGGTCTCGCGCGAGCTTCGTCACCCGGCTTTGCGCCCAAGGGTGTTAGCGGGGTTGCTGGCAGGGCGGATCGGGCTAAGGTCGGATGCGTCAAGCGTAGAGGATGCCATGGCCGACACACCCCCTCCCGCCATGCCGAGCCTGGCGGATCTGCAGCATTGGACCTGGCTGTTGGGCCGCGCGCAGCAGATGATGATCGAGCAGGGGTTCGATGCGATGCGCGCGAGCGACTCCGGCCTGCCCGCGATCCCCGGCCTGACCGATCCCGAAACGCTGGCGCGGACGCGCGATTTCTGGACCGAGAGCCTGACGCTGTGGCAGCGGCTGTTGGTCCCCGGGCAGGCCGAGCCGGTCGCCGAAACCCCCGCCCAGGCGCGCGACAAGCGCTTCAAGGATCCGCGCTGGCGCGAGAACCCGCTGTTCGACTGGATCCGGCAAAGCTATTTCCTGTTTTCGGACCAGATGCTGGCGCAGGTCGAGGCGGTGCAGGGCGTCGACGACAAGCAGCGCGAACAGATGCGCTTTGCCGCGCGCGGCTTCCTCGATGCGGTCAGCCCGTCGAACTTCCCCGCGACCAACCCCGAAGTGCTCGAGAAGACGCTCGAGACCGGCGGGCAGAATCTCCTCAAGGGCTTGCAGAACATGCTCGCCGATCTCGCCAAGGGGCAAGTGACGCATACCGATGCGAGCGCGTTCGAGGTCGGCCGCAATCTCGCGGTGACGCCGGGCAAGGTCGTCCACCGCACCGACCTCTACGAGCTGATCCAATATACGCCGACGACCGAAAGCGTGCTGTCGACGCCGCTGGTGATCTTCCCGCCATGGATCAACCGATTCTACATCCTCGACCTGACGCCCGAGAAGAGCTTCATCCGCTGGGCGGTCGAGCAAGGCATCACCGTCTTCCTCGTCTCGTGGCGCTCGGCCGATGCGAGCATGAAGGACGTGGCGTGGGACGATTATATCGCCGCGCAGATCGAGGCGATCGACTTGATCCGCACCGGGCTCGACGTACCCGCGGTGCACACGATCGGCTATTGCGTCGCGGGCACGACGCTTGCCGCGACGCTTGCGATCCTCGCGGCGCGCGGCGAGGCGGACAAGGTCAGCACCGCGACCTTCTTCACCGCGCAAGTCGATTTCACCAAGGCGGGCGAGCTGCTCCACTTCGTCGCCGACGATCAGATCGCCTTGCTCAAGACGCTGACCCCCGACGGGTTTCTCGACGGGCGCTACATGGCGTCGGTGTTCAACCAGCTGCGCGGGCGCGACCTGATCTGGAATTACGTCACCAACAATTATCTGCTCGGCAAGGACTATGCGCCGTTCGACCTGCTCCACTGGAACGGCGATACGACCAACCTGCCGGCGGGCTGGCACATGCGCTATCTGCTCGATCTGTACCGCGACAATCTCCTCGCCAAGCCGGGCGCGCTGAGCGCGCTCGGCGTGCCGATCGATCTCGGGCGAGTCGAGACGCCCGCCTATATCCAGGCGGGGCGCGAGGACCATATCGCGCCGGCCGAGAGCGTGTGGGCGCTGACCGAGCATTTCCGCGGCGAGCGCAAGTTCGTGCTGGCGGGATCGGGGCATATCGCGGGCGTGGTGAACCCGCCGAGTGCGGGAAAATACCAATATTGGCTCAATCCCGCGCCTGTCACCACTTTGGCAGACTTCATCGCGGGTGCTGTCGAGACCAAGGGCAGCTGGTGGCCCGACTGGCTCGGCTGGCTGCGCGATCACGGTGCCGACAGCGTCGCCGCGACGGGCGCACGTCAGCCGGGCGGGGGCGGTCTGCCGGTGCTCGACGATGCGCCGGGACGCTACGTCCGGGCGCGCTGATCGATGGGGTGAGCGCCTGCGCAGGCAAGTCGTTACGCTTATGTTGCAGTGCAACATTTCGCTTGTTCGTGTCGTGTTTCCGGCGTATATTGCGGCGCAGCAATAGAGCAGGAGCAATCCCGTCATGGCCAGCAACGACCCGAAGTCCCCCGCGACCCCGCCCTCGATCGCATCGATCGCCGCTGCGGTTGCTGCGCCGTCCGACTCGGTTCCCGCCGCGCTTGCCGCTGCAAAGCCTGTCGCGAAGAAGCGCGCCGCCGCTGCACCCAAGCCAGCATCAGTGACCACCGCGCCTGCAGCCGTGGCTTCGCCAGTCGAGCCGGTTGCGCCAGTCGCCGCGGTTGCACCGCCAGTCGCGCCCGTTGCACCGCCGAAGCCGGTGATCGAGGCGCTCGCGCCCGTCTTGCCCGCGCCCGCCTTGCCGGTGTCTGCCCCCATTACCACGCCAGCCCCAACCCCCGTCGTCGCAGCCGCGGCGGCCGTCGCTCAGAAGGAAGCCAAGATCATGGAAACCGTACAGTCCGCCGCTGACACCACCCAGGCCCGTGCGCAGGCGATGTTCGCCGACGTCAACGATCGCACCAAGACCGCAATGGAAAAGGGTTCGAAGATGATCGAAGAGATGAACGAATTCTCGAAGGGCAACATTGAAGCGCTCGTCGAGTCGTCGAAGATCGCCGCCAAGGGCATCGAGACGATGGGCCAGGAAGCCGCCGAATATGGCCGCAAGCAGCTCGAGAGCGCGACGGCTGCGATGAAGACGCTGTCGAGCGTCAAGTCGCCGACCGACTGCCTCAAGCTCCACAGCGACTTCATGCGCAGCGCATTCGACGCGATGGTCGCCGAAACCTCGAAGAACACCGAATCGATGCTCAAGCTCGCCGGTGAGATCGCCCAGCCGATCTCGAACCGCGTCGCGCTGGCAGCCGAGAAGATCAAGGTCGCCGCATAACCACGCGCGATCTTTCGATAAGTGGGGGCGGTCCGGCGACGGGCCGCCCTTTTCGTATCCGAGCCCCTTGCCCTTCCCCCCGGCAATGCCATATTTTGGCGACACATGATCGACAGCACCCGAATCTCGATGGCGGAACGCCGTGACGATGGCACCGATGACGGGGACGGCACCGGCGCCGGGGTCGCAACCCGTACGCGTTCCAAGACCAAGGAGCCCACGCCGTACCGCGTGCTGCTGCTCAACGACGATTACACGCCGATGGAATTCGTCGTGCTCGTGCTGCAGCGCTATTTCCGCATGGACATGGAAGCCGCGACGCGCGTGATGCTCCACGTCCATCAAAAGGGCGTCGGGGTGTGCGGCACCTTCAGCTACGAAGTTGCCGAGACCAAGGTGACGCAAGTGATGGATTTTGCGCGGCAGAACCAGCACCCGCTGCAATGCACGCTCGAAAAGGCCTGAGCGCGCCGCCGCTTCAGTTCGCGGGCGGCAACCAATCAAGATTGAGCTTGGCGTACCGGTCGATGTAATTCGCGGTGCGCAGCATCGCGCGCTCGTCGAGAAAGCTGATCCGCCCGCTTTCGCGCGCGATCAGCGCTTCCTCCTCGAGCTGGCGCAGCATGCGATTGACATGGACCGCGGTGAGCCCGGTCGCGTCGCCAATCTCTTCCTGCGTCAAGCCGAGCACGAAGCTGGCCGTGCCGTCGACCTCGGTCTGCATGCGGTTGCGCATCTCGATCAGGATTGCCGCGACGCGCGCCTTCGCCGACGTCCGGCCGAGCGCTGCCAGCCGGTCGGTCAGCGCTGCACGCTCGATCTGGTTATAGACCATGATCAGCGCGGCGAGCCGTGGATGCTCGGTATACAGCGCGGCGAAGGCCGATCGCTCGAACGGGGCGACGATACACTCGGAGACCGCGGTGATCGTCTCGGGCGCCTCGCGATAGATCATGCTCGCGGTCGCCAGCATGTCGCCGGGAAAATGGAAGCGCAAAATCTGCCGGCTGCCATCGTCGAGCAGCACCGAGCTCATCATCGTCCCCTTGCGCAGGATATAGACGTCGCCGGTACGATCGCGCTCGCGGTGCAGCGTCATCCCACGGCGGACTGGCCGCTCACGCTCCTCCAACCGTGCCAGCGCGAGCCGTTCGTTTTCGCTTAACACGACCATCCCGGTCAAACGGTCGGCGAAGTAACTTCCTGGCACGCGCGAAAAATCCCCCTTGATTAGGTGCACAAAGCAGCGCGCAAGAAACAATGCATTAAAATCGATCAACCGGTCGAGACGCGTGTTTCACCTTTATAACACGGTGTAACCTGCTTGCGCCTTTCAGGCGAGGCGATAAACGAGGGCATGGACCGTATTCTCATTCGTGGCGGCAACCGCCTTTCTGGCCGCATTCCGATTTCCGGGGCGAAAAACGCCGCGTTGACGCTGATGCCGTGCGCATTGCTGACCGAAGAGCCGGTCACGCTGCGCAACTTGCCGCGGCTCGCCGATGTCGACAGTTTCGGGCATCTGCTCAACCAGCTTGGCTGCTCGACGCGGATCGAGGGCGCGCGCCCCGAGGATTTCGGCCGCGTGATGACGATCCGCGCGGGCAAGCTCACCGCGACCGAGGCGCCGTACGACATCGTGCGGAAAATGCGCGCGTCGATCCTCGTGCTCGGCCCGTTGATCGGGCGCGCGGGCGAGGCGACGGTGTCGCTGCCGGGCGGCTGTGCGATCGGCAATCGTCCGATCGACTTGCATCTCAAGGCGCTCGAGGCGATCGGCGCGCAGCTCGAGATGGCGGCGGGCTACGTCAAGGCGATCGCGCCGGGCGGGCGACTGTCGGGCGGCATCTACACCTTCCCGATCGTCTCGGTCGGCGCGACCGAGAATGTCGTGATGGCGGCGGTGCTCGCCAAGGGTGGCAGCCGGATCGAGAATGCCGCGCGCGAGCCCGAGATCGTCGATCTGTGCAATTTGCTCGTCGCGATGGGGGCGAAGATCAACGGGATCGGCACCGAGACGCTCGAGATCGAGGGCGTCGACCGGCTCCACGGCGCGACCTATCGCGTGATGCCCGACCGGATCGAGGCGGGCAGCTATGCGTGTGCCGCCGCGATCACCGGGGGCTCGGTCGAACTCGTCGGCATCAAGATGGACGACATGCGCGCGACCACCGCCGCGCTGATCGACGCGGGCGTCACGCTCGAGGAGCGCGGCGACAATCTGCTCGTCTCGGCCTCGGGCGGGATCAAGCCGCTCACGCTGTCGACCGCGCCGTTCCCGGGCTTCGCCACCGACATGCAGGCGCAGTTCATGGCGATGCTGTGCATGGCCGACGGCGCGAGCGTGCTGACCGAGACGATCTTCGAGAATCGCTACATGCACGTGCCCGAGCTCGCGCGGATGGGCGCGAACATCGAAGTCCACGGCCGCACCGCGGTGGTCCGCGGCGTGCCCAAGCTGACCGGTGCGCAAGTGATGGCGACCGATCTGCGCGCGTCGATGAGCTTGATCATCGCCGGGCTCGTGGCGGACGGCGAGACGCAGGTCAGCCGGGTCTATCACCTCGACCGCGGCTATGAGCGGCTCGAGGAGAAACTGAGCGCAGTCGGCGCCGACATCGAGCGTGTCGGCGACGGCTGAGCGCGGCGCCTATGCGGCGGGCGCCTGCGCGACATAGGCGTCGAGCCGGGCAAGATGCGCGGTGACGGCAGCGTCGGGCAGGAACGAGCCGAGGAAGCTGTTGCGCGCGAGCGTGACGAGATCGTCACGATTAAGGCCGCGCGCCGCCGCGATCGCGCGGTAATTGTCCGCGATATACCCGCCGAAATAGGCCGGATCGTCCGAATTGACCGTCGCGCGCAGCCCCTCGCGCAGCATCCGGTCGATCGGATGCGCGGTCATGTCGTCGACGACGCACAGCTTGAGGTTCGACAGCGGGCACACCGTCAGCGTCATGCCGCTGCGCGCGAGCCGCGTGACGAGCAGCGGATCCTCGAGGCTGCGATTGCCGTGGTCGAGCCGGTCGACGCCGAGCAGGTCGAGCGCTTGATAGACGTACTCGGGCGGACCTTCCTCGCCGGCATGCGCGACGAGCTTGAGCCCCAGCGCGCGCGCCTGCGCGAAGACGCGCGCGAATTTCTCGGGCGGGTGGCCGAGCTCGGACGAATCGAGGCCGACCGCGCCGATCCGGTCGACCCACGGCCGTGCCGCATCGAGCGTGGCGATCGCGTCGGCTTCGTCGAGATGCCGCAGGAACGACAGGATCAGCTGCACCGACATGCCGTGCTTGGCCTTGGCTTCGTCGATCGCCGAGAGCAGGCCGGTGATCACCGTCTCGAACGCGACGCCGCGCGCGGTGTGCGTCTGCGGATCGAACATGATCTCGGCATGGACGACACCGTCGGCGGCGGCGCGATCGAAATAGGCGGCGGCGAGGTCGTGGAAATCCCGGGCCTCGCGCAGCACGTCGGCACCGGCATAATAGATGTCGAGAAAGTCCTGCAGCCGCGAGAAATTATAGGCCGCGCGGACATCCTCGATGCTGGCGAACGGGATCGCGATGCCGTTGCGCTTGGCGAGCGCGAACATCAGTTCGGGCTCGAGGCTGCCCTCGATATGGAGGTGGAGTTCAGCCTTGGGCAGGCCGGCGATGAAGTCGGAATCAATCATCCCGCCGTCATCGCCCGATCACGGCTGCGCGGCAAGGGTTCAGCGCGTTCGCGTCCAGGTCTGGCGCTTGCAGCCGAAGCCCGCGAGCAGGCAGCCTTCGCCGACGAGCGTGTCGGGTCCGGTCTGCTCGATCGTCCCCGTGACGGTCTGGCCGATGTCGGGGATCAGCACGCTGCCGTTCCACAACCCGCGGCGCTGCTCGACGAAATCGCTGAACAGCATCGTGCCGACCAGCGGCCCGCCACCACCGCGTTCGGCATCCGATTGCGCCTTGGGGCTCGCCCAGACGATCTTGCCGCACATCGCGCGGCCGCACTTCCGGAACACGACGCGAACCGACTTTTGCGGGTTGGTCCATGTGCCGGTCGGCGGCGCGGCGAGCACCGCTTCGGGGAGCAAGGCCAGCGCGGCTGCGGCCAGCGTCATCATCATCGGTCGCATCGCGCACCTTTCACAAGCGGGGTCTGCGGCGCTGTAGCGCCGCAGACCTGTCCCCCCGTTGAACGCGTCAGATCGCGTCGAGGGCCTGCGCGAAATCGGCGATGAGATCGTCGGCATCCTCGACCCCGATCGAGATGCGCACGAGATTGTCGGTGATGCCGAGCGCTTGCTTGCGCTCGTCGGCGACCGACAGATGCGTCATTGCCGCCGGGTGCGAAGCGAGCGTCTCGGTGCCGCCGAGCGACACGGCGAGCTTGGCGATCTTGAGCGCATCGAGGAACGCGAACGCTTCCCTTTCGCCACCCTTGACGATGAGCGAGAAGGTCGAGCCCGCGCCGGTGCAGTGGCGTGCGTAGATGTCGGCCTGGCGCTCCATGCCGGGGCTGTCGGCGAGGAAGCCGAGATAGCCGACGCGCTCGACCTTGGGGTGGCCGCGCAGGAAGCCGCAGACCTTGACGGCGTTCTCGCCAGCGCGGCTCATCCGCAGTTCGAGCGTCTCGAGGCTGCGCATCAGCATCCACGCGGTGTTGGGGTCGCAGATCGTGCCGATCGTGTTGCGCATCAGCCGGATCGTGTTGATGTGCGCCTTCGATCCGAGCACGCCGCCCGCGACGAGATCGCTATGCCCGCCGGCATATTTGGTGAGCGAATAGACGACGATGTCGGCGCCGTGCTGGAGCGGTTTGAGCCACAGCGGCCCGAGGAAGGTGTTGTCGATCGCGATCGGCGGCTTGGCGTCGCCGGTGAAGATCGCGTCGCGGCTCGCCGCCACTGCCTGGATATCGACCAAGGCGTTGGTCGGGTTGGCGGGGCTTTCGAGATAGATCAGCGCGACATTGCCCGTTGCCGCCTCGGTCATCACCGCGTCGATTTCCTCGCGCGTTGCGCCAGCCGGGAAGTCGAGCCACTTCACGCCGAAGCGGCCGAGGATGCGCGCGATCAGCGTCTCGGTCGCGGCATAGAGCGGGCCCGAATGGACGATCGTGTCGCCGGGCTTGACCATCGACAGGAACAGCGTGGCGATCGCCGACATGCCGCTCGAGAAGACGAGCGCGTCCTCGGCCTCTTCCCACACCCCGAGGCGATCCTCGAGGATTTCCTGGTTCGGACCATTGAAGCGCGAATAGACGAGGCCTTCCGAGCCGCCCGGGCGCTTTCCGGTGACGCCTTCGAAGTGGCGCTTGCCCGCGGCCGCATTGGGGAAGACGTAGGTCGAAGTCGCGAAGATCGGGGGCTTGAGCGAGCCTTCCGACAGCGCGGGGTCATAGCCGTGGCCCATCATCAGCGTCGATGGCTTCAGCTTGCGGTCGCCGATCTTCTCGATCGACGGCTTGGGCTTCGTGCGCGGGGCGACGCCGGTCAGATCGGCTTCGGTTTCGAGTTTGTCGGCCATGCTGCGTCCTCGCTAAAAATACGGTAGGATCGTGTACCGCGAGATAGTGTCAATTGAAACCATCTGCGCGGTGGAGCGACGGGGGGACGGGACATGGCGGTTGCGGTGGTTTCTGTGCCGGTGCGCGATCCGGCGGCGGCGTTGGATTTTTACACGCGCGTGATCGGGCTCGCGGTGCTGCGCGACGAGCCGATGGGGCCCGGCATGCGCTGGATCCAGCTCCAGCCCAGCGATGGTGGCGCGACGATCGCGCTGGTGACGTGGTTCGATGCGATGCCGCCGGGCGGCGTGCAGGGGCTGATGCTGGGGGTCGACGATGTCGATGCCGAATATGCGCGGATCGGTGCGCTGGGCGTGCCGCTGTCGCCGGTCGACGCGCAGCCGTGGGGGCGCTTCACGATGCTGAAGGACTCCGATGGCAACGGGCTGATCCTCGCGCAGCTGACGACGCCCGAGGAATTCAGAACGCGGTGATGACCGGGCACGCCCCTCCCCTTCAGGGGAGGGGTTGGGGTGGGGCAGTAACGGGCGCCACGCTCGGTGAGACACGGCCCCACCCCCAGCCCCTCCCCCGAAGGGGAAGGGGAGAACACCGCTACAGTCCGATGATCGAGATCTGCCGCCCGTAATCGGGCTCGCCGCGATGCGTCGCGCGGCGGTAGCTGAAGAAGCGCGCTTCGTCGGCATACGTATCGAGCCCGAGCATCGCGACGCGCATCACCCCCGCCGCGGCAAGCCGGTGTGCGACATAGGCTTCGAGATCGAACTGGAAATGCCCCGCGCGGCCCTCGGCGAAGAAGCGCTCGTTCGCGGGATCGTCGGCCTCGAAGCGCTGCGCAAAGGCGGCATCGACCTCATAGCTCGCGCGCGCGATGCACGGGCCGATCGCCGCCGCGATCCGCTCGCGCTTGGCGCCGAGCGCTTCCATCGCGAGGATCGTCGTGTCGGTCACCCCGCCGATCGCGCCCTTCCACCCGGCATGCGCCGCGCCAACCACCCCCGCCTCGCGGTCGGCGAGCAGCACCGGCGCGCAATCGGCGGTGAGGATGCCGAGCGCGAGCCCCGGCCGGTCGGTCACCAGCGCATCGGCGCGCGGGCGCAGGGCATCGTCGAAGCTCCCGCGCACCGTCACGCATTCGGCGGAGTGGATCTGGTAGAGCGTCACCAGCGTTCCACCCGGGACGACCGCCTCGCTCGCGCGCGCGCGGTTCTCGGCGACCGCGGCGGCATCGTCGTCGGAGCCGATCCCGACGTTCAGCCCGGCACGAACCCCGCCCGAGACGCCGCCGATCCGCCCGAGAAAGCCGTGCGCGACCCCCGCGAGCGTCCGCGCGGTGATCACCTCGACGGGTGTGCTCACAGCACCAGCCGCATCAGATTGTCGTCATCGACCGTCTCGCCGACGCGAAAGGCGATCCGCCCGATATCCTCGAAGCCGTATTTCTCGTAGAAGCGATGTGCGCGGTGATTGTCGACATAGACGCTGAGTATCACCTCGCGCGCGCCGTGTTCGCGCGAGAAATCGAGCGCCCACGCCATCAGTTCCTGCGCGACGCCCTGGCCGTGCCAGCCCGAGAGCACGTAGAATTGATAGAGCTCGATCGCATCGGGGCGCCATTCGCCGGGGAAGGTGACCGGGCCCATCTTCACATAGCCGACGATCTCGTCATCGGCGAGCGCGAGGCGGATCGTGAAATCGGGATCGGACAGCTGCGACGGCAAGCCGTTCGGCCCGAACGCCTCGTCGAGGAACGCCGAGAGATCGGCGTCGCTGTAGAGCGTTCCGAAGGTCTCGGTGAACGAGCGCCGGGCCATGGCGGCGAGTGCCGGGCCGTCGATCGTGCGCGCGTCGCGATAGGTGATCATGCAAAACCTGCGGGGTTGGGCCAACCCGGTGCGGACACGGCGAGGACCTGGAAAAGGTCGCCCATTTCCCGTGTCAGCCGCGCTTTGTCGAGCGCGATTTGCTCGGCGCGACCGGGTGCGGCCTTCGACAAAGCGGCAGCGCGGGCGTCGATGCCGAGTGCTGCGAGGAACGCGCCCTGGCCGATCGGCCCGGCGACCGCCGCGCGCTCGACCAGTGCGGCGGCGGCGAGCGTGCCGAAATCGACGTGCGCGGTGAGGTCCTGCTCGCCGGGGTGTTCGTACGGGTTGGCGTATTGATGCCCGCGCACCGCCTGCAGCGTGTCGCCCAGCGCGGGTCCGTCATAGCCGTAGTCGACCGCGAGTAGTGCGCCGCCCTGCGCGACGATCCGCTGCGCGAGGCTGCGCAGGATCGCGACGCTGGCGGGGGAGGTCTCGATCACCGATCCGGGCGTCGCATCGCGCAGCGTCTCGGGAACGACTGCATCGGGGATCTGCTTGCCCGCGATCGGCAGGAACAGCGTGTCCTGGCAGGCGACGAGCCGCTCGAACCAGCCATCGGCGCGCTTGACCAATTGCCGGACGGGAAGCGCGTCGAAGAATTCGTTGGCGACGATCAGAAGTGGGAGGTCGCTTGGCAGCGTGTCGACCGAATCATGCCAGGTCGCGCCGGGTGCGCGCGTCGCTTGCGCGGTGCGCAGCACCGGGCTGGTCTCGACGAAATGGACCGGCGGGGTGAAGCCGGCCTTGGCCATCGCGCGGCACGCATCGGCGGCGAGCGTCCCGCGGCCGGGGCCGAGCTCGACCCACGCCACGTCGGGGCGGCCGGCGCGGTCCCACAGATCGGCGCACCACAGGCCGATCAGCTCGCCGAACATCTGGCTGATTTCAGGGCTGGTGGTGAAATCGCCGCCCGCGCCGAGCGGATCGCGCGTGGCGTAATAGTGCGCGTTGGCGGCGGCCATATACTGCGCGAGCGAGATCGGCCCGGCGAGCGTGATCGCGCGGGCGAGGCGGTCGGCGAGGGGCGCTTCTTCTTCCCCCCTCCCGCTTGCGGGAGGGGCCGGGGGAGGGGCGTCTGAAACGGGCACTGTCATGCGTTGCTCACTGCCCTCCCCCAGCCCCTCCCGCAAGCGGGAGGGGAGCAAGAAGGGCGCATCCCGCTTGCGGGAGGGAAGCAAGCAGCGAGATTACGCCACGCTCTGCCCGCCCGCGATCGGCTCGACGCGGTGGCGGCGGCCCTTGGCGGTGAGCACGAGATACAGCCCGCCAACGATCATCGGCAGCGTCAGCACCTGGCCCATGTGAATCGTCGTCGCGAAGAACGTCCCGCTGAACTGCGAATCGGGCTCGCGGAAGAATTCGACGATGAAGCGTGCGAGGCCGTAGCCGAGCAGGAACAGCCCGACGAGCTTGCCCGGCTCATAGCGCGCCTTGGTCTTCCAGAAAGCGAACCACAGGATGAGGAACAAGGCGATCCCCTCGAGCCCCGCCTCGTACAGCTGGCTCGGATGTCGCGCGGGTTCGATCATGCCGGTCTGCACCGTGTCACGGAACACGATCGCCCACGGCACATCGGCGGGCTTGCCCCACAATTCGCCGTTCACGAAATTGGCGATCCGCCCGAAGAACAGCCCGAACGGCACGACGCAGGCGAGATAATCGTGGATCCGCAGCCAATCGAGCTTTTGGCTCCGCGCGAACAGGATGATGCCGATCGACGTGCCGATCATCCCGCCATGGAACGACATGCCGCCATCCCACAGCTTGAACAGCCCGAGCGAGGTCAGCAGGTGCGGCGCGTAGAAGATCGCATAGCCGAGCCGCCCGCCGAGGATGATGCCGAGCGTCGCGTAGAACACCAGATCGTCGGCATGACGCCGCGCCATCGGGCTGCCGGGCTGCGCGATCAGCTTGAGCAGATACCACCAGCCGAGCAGGATTCCGCTGATATAGGCGAGCGAATACCATTTGATCTGGAAGAAATGCAGGTCGATCGCGACCGGATTGAGGTGCAGATCGGTAAAATGCAGGTGCGGATCGACGCCTGCCGTAGCGGCAGCGAGGATGGGGAGGGCGGCAGTCAGGAACAAGGCTTTTCCCCTGGAATTTGCGCCTCCATAATGGCGCCAGGCGATAAGACCAAGTGGAGAGCGCGAATGCCGAGCAAACTCGATCAACGGATGGATTCCGCGCTCGCGCAATTGACCGGCGCAGGCGGTCCGCTGGCGCTCGGCAGCGTGCACGTCGACGGGAACGATCTCCCGCTGATCACCGGCGTGCCGCAGACGCTGCCGCCCTATTTCGCGCATTACTGCAACGAGCATGCCGCCAAGACCTTCCTCGTCGCGGGGGACGAGCGGCTGACCTTTGCCGAGGTCTATGCCGCGGCGGCGCGCGTCGCGGCGACGCTGGTCGGTGGCCACGGTGTCGCACCGGGCGACCGGATCGGGATCGCGATGCGCAATTCGCCGTCATGGATCGTGCTCTACATGGGCATCACGATGGCGGGCGGCGTGGCCACGCTGCTCAACGGCTGGTGGCAGTCCGAGGAACTTGCCGCGGCGATGGCCGATGTCGAATGCAGCCTCGTCTTCGCCGATCCGCCGCGCACCAAGCGGCTCGCCGCGATCGCCGATCTCGAGGTGGCGGTGGTCACGATCGAGGACAGCCAGCCGCTCGCCGTCGCGCTGGCCGCCTTGCTCGGCTCGAGCGACGCTACGCTGCCGAGCGTCGCGCCGACCGATTCGGCGACGATCCTGTTCACCTCGGGCTCGACCGGCCAGTCGAAGGGCGCGATCAGCAACCATCGCGCGGTGACGCAGGCGGTCTACAATTATCTGGTCCAGGCGCTCGTCATGCTGTCGATCTCGACCGCCGACGGCGCCGCGCCGCCGACGCAGCATGCGACCTTGCTCAACGTGCCGCTGTTCCATGTGACGGCGGAGGTGCCGGTGTTCCTCCAGAGCTTCGCCATGGGGCGCAAGCTCGTGCTCATGCCGAAATGGGATGCCGAGGAAGCGATGCGGCTGATCCAGGCCGAAACGGTGACCTATTTCGTCGGCGTGCCGCTGATGAGCTTCGAGATTCTGACGCATCCGAAGCGCGCCGACTACGATCTGTCGAGCGTGTCCGATTTCGCGGCGGGCGGCGCGCCGCGCCCGATCGAGCATGTCCGCCGCATCTCCGAGGAGATGGGCGGGCCCAAGCCGCTGCTTGGCTACGGCCTGACCGAGACCAATGGCGCGGGCTGCGGCAATTTCCGCGACAATTACCTCGCCAAGCCCAATTCGACCGGCCGCGCCTCGCTCCCGCTGATCGATCTCGCGATCGTCGACGGCAACGGCAAGCCTGTCGCGCAAGGCGAGCGCGGCGAGGTCGCGATTCGCTCGGTGTGCAACTTCACCAAATATTACGGCCGCCCCGATGCGACCGCGGCGGCGTTCACCGCCGATCGCTATTTCCTGACCGGCGACATCGGCTATCTCGACGAGGACCGCTATCTCTTCATCGTCGACCGCAAGAAGGACATCATCATCCGCGGCGGCGAGAACATCTCGTGCCAGGAAGTCGAGGCGGCGATCTACGAGCATCCTGCGGTGGCCGAGGCGGCAGTGTTCGGCCTTGCCGACGAGCGTTTCGGCGAGGTGCCGGGCGCCGTGGTCCTGCTGCGCGACGGCGCGGCGCTGAGCACCGAGGATCTTTGCGCGTTCCTGTTCGAGCATATCGCGGCGTTCAAGGTGCCCGCGCGGATCTGGTTCGTCGATCAGGCGCTGCCGCGGCTCGGCACCGAGAAGATCGACAAGGTTACGCTCCGCGCGACCTATCGCGCGCTCGCGGCGGCGGGGGGCTGAGCCCCGCCGCCGCCGCGTCCGCGGCTATTGCAGGTGCGCGTGCCGGTATGTGCTCGATCGCACCGCCAGCGCGGTCTCCTCGGGCCGATAGGTCAGCAACCGCCGCCCGAGCCGCGGGCCGATCCAGCGCTCGATCCCCATCGCCAGGCTGAAGCTTGCCGGCACGATCACCAGCGTCAGCACGGTCGAGAGCAACAACCCGCCGATCACGGTGATTCCCATCGGCGCGCGCCACGATCCGTCGCCGCCGAGCGACAGCGCGGTCGGCACCATGCCGGCGACCATCGCCACCGTCGTCATCACGATCGGCTGCGCGCGCTTGTGCCCGGCATCGAGGATCGCGACGAACGGATCGACCCCCTTCGCCATTTCCTCGAGCGCGAAATCGATCAGCAGGATCGAGTTCTTGGCGACGATGCCGAGCAGCATCAGCAAGCCGATCAGCACCGGCATCGAGATCGGGTTGCCCGTCACCAGCAGCGCGAGCAATCCGCCGAGCGGCGCGAGCATCAACGAGCCGAGATTGACGAACGGCGCGAGGATGCGGCGATAGAGCAGCACCAGCACCGCGAACACCAGCAGGATGCCCGACACCACTGCGGCGATGAAATTGTTGATCATCTCGGTCTCGAACTTCTGCTGGCCGAGCGTCAGCTTGCCGACGCCGATCGGCAGGTTGCGCAGGATCGGCAGCGCGTTGATCTGCTCCATCGCGGTGCCGCTGACGACGCCCGGCGCGCGATCGGCGCCGATCGTGATCTGGCGCTGCTGCGCGACGCGCTCGATCTTGGTCGGCCCCGCGCCGAAGCTGATCGCGGCGAGCAGCCCGAGCGGGACCGAGCCGCCGCTCGCGGTCTGCACCGGCAAATTCTGGATCGTCGAGAGCCGCGTGCGCGCATTCTGGTCGAGCGCGACGCGGATCGGGACTTGCCGGTCGCTGAGCGAGAATTTGGCGCTGTTCTGGTCGATGTCGCCGAGCGTCGCGACGCGGATCGCGCTCGACAGCGCCGCGGTGGTGACGCCCATGCTCGCCGCGAGATCCATATGCGGCGTGATGACGATTTCGGGGCGTTGCAGATCGCCGATGATGCGCGGCGCGGTGACCGTCGGGAGGCGGCCCATCTGGCCGACCAGCGTCACCGCGGTCTTGCGCAGCAAATCGGGGTCCGAGCCCGCCAGCGTGATCGACAAATCGCGCCCGCTGCTGCCGCCATTGTTCGAGCGGAACGCGACGCGCGCATCGGCGATCTGCGCGAGCTGTGGGGCGAGCGCGCGTTCGAACGCGTTGCTCGATTGCGTCTTGCCGGGCTTGAAGATCGCGGTGACGCGCCCGCTGCCGACGTTTGCGCGCTGATAGGTCGTTTCGACATCGGGCTGGCGCTTCAGCAGCTGCGCGACTTGATCGACCACGGCTTGCGTCTGCGCGAGCGTCGAGCCGGGGACGAGTTCGATCGTCGCGGTCGAGGCATCGTTGTCCTGGTCGGGCTGGAAGGTCATCGGCAGCGCGCCCGCGCACACCACCGTCAGCGCGAGAGCCGCCATCCCGCCGACCACCGCCGACCAGCGGTGCATCAGCGTCCAGCGCAGCACCGCCATATAGACGTCCATGATCCGCCCCTCGCCATGCGCATGGCTCCCTTGCGCCTTGAGGAAATAGGCCGCGATCATCGGCGTGATCAGACGCGCGACGGCAAGGCTCATCAGCACCGCGACGACGATCGTCAGCCCGAAATTCTTGAAGAACTGGCCCGAAATCCCCGGCATCAGTCCGACCGGCAGAAACACTGCGACGATCGCCATCGTGGTGGCGAGCACCGCGAGGCCGATCTCGTCGGCGGCGTCGATCGAGGCCTGATAGGCGGATTTGCCCATCCGCATGTGGCGCACGATATTCTCGATCTCGACGATCGCATCGTCGACCAGCACGCCCGCAACCAGGCTCAAAGCGAGCAGGCTGATGCCGTTGAGCGTGAAGCCCATCAGGTCCATCAC
The DNA here is from genome assembly GCF_004354345.1 of Sphingomonas sp. AAP5. Classification (NCBI taxonomy): domain Bacteria; kingdom Pseudomonadati; phylum Pseudomonadota; class Alphaproteobacteria; order Sphingomonadales; family Sphingomonadaceae; genus Sphingomonas; species Sphingomonas sp. AAP5. The sequence goes on from NZ_CP037913.1 coordinate 3,659,873, forward strand.
CCAGAAGGTCGGGATCGCCGACAGCGGGATCGCGAGCGCCGAGATGACGGTCGAGCGCCAGTCGCGCAGGAAGACGAACACGACGATCACCGCGAGCACCGCACCCTCGATCATCGTGTCGATCGCCGAGTGATATTGCATCTCGGTATATTTGACCTGGTTGAAGATCAGCTTGAAATGCACCTTGGGAAAACGCTTCTCGAGCGCGGCGAGCTTGGCCTCGGCGCCGTGGAACACCGACACGTCCGATCCGCCCTTGGCGCGCTGGAAATCGAAGCTCAGCACCGGTCGCCCGTCGAGCGCCGAGGCCGAGCGTTGCTCGGCATAGAGATCGCGCACGACGCCGAGATCGTCGAGCTTGACCGTCCGCCCGTTGCCAGCGCTGATGAGCGTGCGGCCGAGCTCGGACGCGGTGTGGGCGTTGCCGAGCACGCGGACCGCCTGTTCCGATCCCGCGATCTGCGCACGCCCACCCGCCGCATTGAGGTTGATCTGGCGCAACTGCAAATTGACGTCGCCCGCGGTGAGTCCTTGCGCCTGCAGCTTGAGCGGATCGAGGATCACGCGGATCTCGCGATTGACCCCGCCGTTGCGATCGACATTGGCCATGCCGGGGACCGACAGCAGCTCCTTCGCCACGGTATTGTCGATATACCAGCTGAGCTGTTCGATCGTCATGTCGGTGCCGATCGCGGCATAGCTCGCGAGATCGTTGCCGGTCGTGTCGGCGCGCGAAATCTGCGGCTCGAGGATCCCGTCGGGCAAGGCGCTGCGCACTTGCTGCACGGCGCCGCGGACGTCCTCGACGGCGCGGTCGATCGGGGTGCCGATCGCGAGCTGGATGACGGTGGTCGACTGGCCCTCCGACACGGTCGAGTTGATCTGGTCGATCCCGGCGAGGCTGCGCACCGCGGCTTCGATCTTGAGCGTGACTTGGTTCTCGAGCTCGCTCGGCGCCGCGCCGGGCTGGCTGACCGAGACGATCACCACCGGGAAATCGATGTCGGGATTGTCGTTGACCTGCATCCGCGCGAAGCTGACCATGCCTGCGACGGTCAGCATCGCGAACAGCACCAGCGCCGGGATCGGGTTGCGGATCGACCAGGCCGAGATGTTGCGGAAGCTCACAGGCGGTACGACATCATTGGGGTGAGCATGGCCGGCATTCCGTGCGATTAGGATCGCCTGCGATATAGTGTACTATATCAGCAACACATAGCGAAATCTGCGGTGACCATTGTCAGGTGTTCAGCGCGCGAATCATTCCATGCTTCCGCGCATCGCCGCACCCGCGACGAACGGCGCACCCGCTAGCAGCACGAGGCTCACCGCGCCGAGCAGCTTGACCGCCTGCACGCCGCCTTCGATCGAGCCTGCGCCGAAGATCAGCAGCGGCACCGCGAGCGGGAGCATCACGAGCCCCGCGACCGCGCCTGCCCCGCGCAACCCCGTCACCAGTGCCGATGTCGCCACCGCGAGCGCCGCGAGGCCGGGCGTGCCGATCAGCAACCCGAGCTCGACCGCCGCCAGCGTCTCCGCCGGCAATCCGAGCAGCCCGGCGGCCAGCACCGTGGCGACCATCAAGGGCGGACCGAAGCCGAGCCAGTGCGCCGCGATCTTCGCGGTGGCGACCGCCGCCATGCTGAACCCGCGCACCGAGACTTGGTCGAGCACGCCGCTTTCGGCGTCGGGGCCGATCAGTCGCTCGACCGGCATCAGCGCGGCGAGCAACGCCGCCGCCCAGATCACCCCGCCGCCGATCCGCGCGAGCAACGCCGTGTCGGGGCCGACCGCGAACGGAAAGAGGATCGTGACGAGCAGGAAGAAGGCGAGCGCATTGACGATCCCGCCGCTTGCCCAGGCGATCCGCACGTCGCGCGCGACGAGGGCAAGCAGGCCGCTCATCCGAGCACCACCGGCATCGCATCGGGCAGCGCGATCGGCAGATGCGTCGCCACGGCGACCGCGCCGCCAGCGGCGCGGTGCGTTGCGATCAGCGCTTCGAGCAGGCCGACGCTCGCGACGTCGAGGCCGTTGGCCGGCTCGTCGAGCAACCACAACGGCGCACCGCTCGCCACGACGCGCGCCAGCGCCGCGCGCCGCCGCTGCCCGGTCGAGAGGAGGCGCACCGGGACCGCGGCGATTGCGGCAAGCCCGACGGCTTCGAGCGCCTTTGCAACGCGCTCGGTCGCGCTCGCTGGGGAGGGGTCGAGCGTCGCCCAGAAGTGCAGCGCCGCGCCGAGCGGTCGCGCAGCATCGAGCGCGGCGGCTTCGGCCATCAGCGCGCGGTGCGGCGGGACGGTGACCTCGCCGTCGGCCGGCCGCAGCAAGCCCGCCGCGATGCGGATCAGGCTCGACTTGCCGACCCCGTTCGGCCCCGACACCAGCACCGCGCCCCCCGGCGCGACGGCGAACGAGACGTGTTCGAACAGCATCCGTCCACCCCGGACGCAGGCCACGTCGCGAAAAGCAAAAAGCGGCGTCACGCAGCGCCCGCCGAATCCTCGAGCGCGTGCATGTCGTCGTCGGACAGCCCGAAATGATGCCCGATCTCATGGATCGTGACGTGCGCGACGAGCGCGTTGAGATCGATCCCGGTCTCGATCCATTCGTCGAGGATCGCGCGGCGATAGAGATGGATCCGGTCGGGCAGGCCACCGCTGTCCATCGACGATTTCTCGCCGACCGGGCGGCCGTGATAGAGCCCGGTCAGATCGAGCGGATGCGCGATGCCGAGCGCGTCGAGCGTCTCGTCATCGGCGAGATCCTCGACGATCAGCACGACATCGCCGAGGTGCGCGCGGAACTCGGCGGGGAGCCCGGCGATCGTCGCGCGCGCGATCGCTTCGATCGTGGCGGCGTCGGGCGGGTTACGCGGTTGATCGGCGGGCGGCATTGGCTATGCCTTACGGCGAAGGCGCGCCGTGCGCCAGCAGGAGAGCAAGCGTGCACGTTGAACCGCTGAGCGAAGACGACCGGGCAGAGGCGCTCGATACGCTCGACGAATGGGACTATGACGAGGCGCGCGACGCGATCACGCGGCGCTTCACCTTCGCCGATTTCAGCGAGGCGTTCGCCTTCATGACGCGCGTCGCGCTGCTCGCGGAGAAGGCCGATCACCATCCCGAATGGTCGAACGTGTGGAACCGCGTCGACGTGCTGCTCACCACGCATGACGCAGGCGGATTGTCGCACAAGGACGTGGCGCTGGCCGAGGCGATCGACGCTTTGCTTGGCTGATTATTGGGCTGATTATTGGGCCGAGCCGATCGTCCCACGGCGCATCCGCTTGCGCAAGCTGCCCGGCATCCAGCGCGCGGCGAACGCCATCTTGTCGGCGGTCTTGCCGACATAGGTGTGGACCTTGTCGCCGTGGACCGCATCCCACGCCGCCTGCGCGACCTTGTCGACGTTGGTCAGCTCGAGCCCGGCGTTGGTGACGACTTGCTTGATCGAATAATTGCTGTTGCCCGCGGGCGTCGCGAGCAAAGGCGTGTCGATGAAGCTCGGGACGAGATCGCGCACCTTGATCCCGGCGCCATACCATTCGCCGTCGAGCGCCTCGGTCAGCGCGCGGACGCCGAACTTGGTCGCCGAATAGACCGGCAGGCCCGAGGAGCCGTAGATCGCCGACGCCGACGCGGTGTTGAGCAGGCACGATCCCGGCGTGCGCGCGAGATAGGGGTAGCCGATCTTGGCGCCGTTGAGCACGCCGACGAGGTTGATCGCGACGACGCGGTCGAGATCGTCGAAGCTCATCTCGGCGATCGGGCCGCCGGAGCCGATCCCGGCATTGTTGAACAAGACGTCGAGCCGGCCGCCCGTCGTCGCGGTGAAGGCGTCGAGGTGCGCGACCCAGGCGTCGCGGTCGCGCACGTCCATCGTGTAGGTCTCGACCATCCCGGCGGGCAGCATCGCGGCGGTGGCGGCGAGCCCGGCGGTGTTGACGTCGGCGAGCCCGACCCGCCAGCCGCGCGCCGCGAACAGCTTGGCGGTCGCCTGGCCGATCCCGGAACCGCCGCCCGTAATGAAGATCGCCTTTGTGGTGTCGGTCATGTTGCATCCTATCCGTCATGCCCGTTTCGTCCCGACATGCCCGGGCCGCTCAAGCGTTGGCGGCGAGTGTGCGATACGCGGGCGCTTGGGACAAGCCCGGGCGAACCAAGGTTTGACGCTCCCGCAAAGCTCCCGCACAAAGCGTGCGATGTCAGTCCAGTCCCCCGGCCCCGCCGTCGCCTTCGATGGTGTCACCAAAGCGTATGCCGGCGGGACGATCGCGGTCGACGGCGTGTCGGTCGAGATTGCGGGGGGGAGCTTCGTCGCGCTGGTCGGCAGCTCGGGGTCGGGCAAGTCGACCTTGCTCAAGATGATCAATCGCCTGATCGCGCCCAGCGCGGGCGAGGTCCGCATCGGCGGCGTGGGCGTCGGTGACGAGCCGGCGCATGTCCTGCGCCGGCGGATCGGCTATGTCTTCCAGAATATCGGGCTGTTTCCGCATATGACGGTGGGCGAAAACATCGCGATCGGTTTGCGGCTGGCAGGCGAGAAGATGCATGCCGAACGCGTCGCCGAATTGCTCGATCTGGTCGAACTGCCTCGCGAATTCGCACTGCGCCGCCCCGATGCGCTGTCGGGCGGGCAGCGCCAGCGCGTCGGCGTCGCGCGCGCGCTCGCGACCGCGCCGGGGCTGCTGCTGCTCGACGAGCCGTTCGGCGCGCTCGATCCGGTGACGCGCGATCAGCTCGGGACCGCGATCCGGCAGCTGCACGACCAACTCGGCCTGACGACGATCATGGTGACGCACGACATGGCCGAGGCGCTGATCCTCGCCGACCGCGTGCTAGTGATGGACAAGGGGCGGATCGTCGCCGATGCCACGCCAAAGGCGCTGCTCGCGGGGGAGGGCGGGCCCGTCGCCGCGGCGCTGGTCGCGGTGCCGCGCGAACAAGCGCGCAAATTGCAGGCGCTGGAACCAGGCGCATGAGCCCGTTCGTCGAAGCACTTACGCGCGTCCCGCCTTTGCTTGCGGCGCATCTGTTGCTGGCGGCGTCGGCGCTGCTGCTCGGGCTTGCGATCAGCCTGCCGCTGGCGATCTGGTCGGCGCGAAAGCCCGGTGTCGCGCGCGTGGCGCTCGGCTTTGCGAGCCTCGTCCAGACCGTGCCGAGTCTTGCCTTGCTCGCGCTTTTCTATCCGCTGCTGCTGTTCGTGTCGGGGCTGGTCGGCGGCGGGATCCCAGCGCTCGGTTTCCTGCCGTCGCTGCTCGCGCTGACGCTCTATGCGCTGCTGCCGATCCTGCGCAACGGCGTGACCGGGCTGCTCGGGCTCGACCCCGCGGTGATCGAGGCGGCCGATGGCGTCGGGATGACCTCGTGGCAGAAGCTCCGGCTGGTCGAGGCGCCGCTCGTCGCGCCCGTGCTGATGGCGGGGATCCGCACCGCGGCTGTCTGGACGATCGGTGCCGCGACGCTGTCGACCACGGTCGGGCAGCCGAGCCTTGGCGACATGATCTTTGCCGGGCTGCAGACGCAGAACTGGGCGCTGGTGCTCGCCGGCTGCCTCAGCGCCGCGGCGCTCGCGCTCGCGGTCGATGCGTTGCTCGGGCTGATCGAGCGCGGCATCGCGCAGCGCAAGCGTGGCCGGGTGTGGGCGGCAAGCGGCGTGCTGCTCGTCGGCGTGCTGCTCGCGCTGACGCCGCTGTGGCCGCGTTCGGGCGATACGATCACGATCGGCGCGAAGAATTTCGGCGAGCAATATATCCTCGCGCGCGTCATCGGGCACCGGCTCGAGCGTGCGGGCTACCATGTGCAATATCGCGACGGGCTCGGTTCGGCGGTGGTGTTCGGCGCGCTCAAGACCGACGCGATCGACGTTTATGTCGATTATTCGGGCACGATCTGGACCAACGAGATGAAGCGCCGCGACATTCCGCCACGCCCCACGATGGTCGCGGCGATCGGCGACTGGGCGGCGAAGACGGCGCAGGTGCGGCTGCTCGGCGCGCTGGGGTTCGAGAATGCCTATGCCTTTGCGATGAAGGGCGCGGCGGCCAAGGCGAAGGGAGTCGCATCGCTCGACGATCTCGTGCGGGTCGCGCCGCAACTGACGCTCGGCGCCGATCTCGAATTTCTCGAGCGGCCCGAATGGGCGGCGGTGCAGCGCGCCTATCCGCTCAAGTTCGGCGCGTCGCACGCCTATAGCCCGACCTTCATGTACCAGGCGCTGGCGAGCGGGCAGGCCGATGTGATCTCGGCCTTCTCCTCCGACGGGCGGATCGCGGCGCAGCATCTCACCGTGCTGAGCGACCCGCGCCATGCGATTCCGGGGTATGACGCGATCTTGATGGTCGCGCCCGGGCGGGCGAAAGATGCGAAATTCGTCGCCGCGCTGCAGCCGATGGTCGGGCGAATCCCGGTCGAGGCGATGCGCGCGGCGAATTACCAGGTCGATCGCGATGCCGACAAGGCGACGCCCGATGCCGCGGCGCGCTGGCTGGAGCGCAAGGTCGGGTTGTAGCGTGCTTAGCCCCTCCCCTTCAGGGGAGGGGTTGGGGTGGGGACGTAACGGGCGCTAGGTCTCTGCGAGGCACGGCCCCACCCCCGCCCCCTCCCCTGAAGGGGAGGGGAGGAAATTAGCGGGTGGCGGTCACGAAATAATCGAGCTTGGTGTCGTCGCTCAGCACGAAGCCCTTCGCCACCGAGAAGCCCAGCCCCCGCACATCGACAACCTTGAGCCCGGCCGCGACGACCAGCTCGGTCAGCGCCTCGGGCGTCAGGAACTTGTCCCAATCGTGTGTCCCACGCGGGATCGTGCCGGTCCCTTCCGCAAAGGTAATCAGCGCCAACCGCGACAGCGCGGTACGGTTCGGCGTCGACAGCACCAGCAGCCCGCCCGGCGCCAGCGCGCGCGCCAGCCCGGCGACGAACCCCGCCGGATCGGTGACATGCTCGATCACCTCGAGGCTCGTCACCAGATCGAACGTCTGGCCCGCCAGATCCTCGACGCTGCCGGTGCGATAGGCGATCGCCAGCCCCGATTGCACGGCGTGCGTCGCCGCCACCGCGACATTCTCCGCCGCCGCATCGAGCCCCGTCACCGCCGCACCCAGCCGCGCGAGCGGCTCGCACAGCAGCCCTGCGCCGCACCCGACATCGAGCGCGCGCTTGCCGGCGAGCGGCGTGAAGCCCGTGTCATCGCCGAGCCAGTGCGCGTCGATCCGTTCGCGCAGATAGCGCAGCCGCACCGGGTTCAAGCGGTGAAGCATCGCCGACGAGCCCTTGGGATCCCACCATTCCGCCGCCATCGCGCCGAAATGGGCGGCCTCGGCCGGGTCGATAGTGGTTGCAGACGTTACGGTTGCGCTGTTCATGCCCGCTTTCTATCAGGACCGCCCGCATAGCCCAAGCCCCACCACAAGGACTTCTGCCACTCATGGCCCGTATCGTGATGAAATTCGGCGGCACCTCGATGGCCGGGATCGAACGTATCCGCAGCGTCGCCGCGCGGGTGAAACGCGAAGTGGCGGCGGGCAATCAGGTCGCGGTGGTCGTCTCGGCGATGGCGGGCGAGACCGACCGGCTCGTGGGCTTCTGCCGCGAGGCGTCGTCGCTTTACGATCCCAAGGAATATGACGTCGTCGTCTCGGCGGGCGAGCAGATCACCAGTGGCTTGCTGGCGATCGCGCTGCAGGCGGCGGGCGTGCCCGCGCGCAGCTGGCTCGGCTGGCAGCTCGCCATCTCGACCTCGGACGCGCATGCCTCGGCGCGCATCCAGGACATCGACATGGCAGCGCTCGAGGCGAGCCTCGCCGCGGGTGAAGTCGCGGTGATCCCGGGTTTCCAGGGCGTCGACGAACATGGCCGCGTGACGACACTCGGCCGCGGCGGATCGGACACGTCGGCGGTCGCGATGGCGGCGGCGATGAAGGCCGACCGCTGCGACATCTACACCGACGTCGACGGCGTCTACACCACGGATCCTCGCATCGTGCCGCGTGCGCGCAAACTGAAGAAGGTGACGTACGAGGAAATGCTCGAGCTGGCCTCGGTCGGCGCGAAAGTGTTGCAGACCCGCTCGGTCGGCCTCGCGATGAAGGAAGGCGTGCGCGTTCAAGTGCTGTCTTCGTTCACCGGCGAGGATGCACCGATGGCGGATACATTGCCCGGCACGATGATCGTGGGCGAGGATGAGTTTTGGGAGGAGATCGACGATATGGAAAGCCAGCTCATCACCGGCATCGCGCACGACAAGAACGAAGCCAAGATTACGCTGGTCGCGGTGCCCGACAAGCCCGGCGCGGTCGCGGCGATCTTCGCGCCGCTCGCGCAGGCGAACATCAACGTTGACATGATCATCCAGAACATCGCGCATGCCGCGGGGTCGACCGACGTGACCTTCACCGTTCCGGCCGCCGATCTCGCGCGCTCGATCGAAGTGCTCAACCAGGGGCGCGAGGCGATCGGGTTCGCCGAGCTGGTCCACGACACGCGCGTCGCCAAGATCTCGGTGGTGGGCGTCGGGATGCGCAGCCATGCCGGCGTCGCCTCGACGATGTTCACCACGCTCGGCGAGCGCGGCATCAATATCCAGGCGATCTCGACCAGCGAGATCAAGGTCTCGGTGCTGATCGAGGAGGATTATACCGAGCTCGCGGTGCGCGTGCTGCACACCGCCTATGGCCTCGAGGCGGAGGACGTCGCGGCCTGAACCGCGCCGCGGCGCGCTCAGTTGTGGCCGAGCAGCTTGGTCGCGAGCTTGCCCACGAACGTCACCGGATCGCGCCCGCGGTCATAGCCGAAGTGGCGCATCTCGAATTTGTTGCAGTCGCGCTGGCCGGCGAACATACCGCACGCGCCAACCGGGGTCAGCGCCGCCATGCCGGTGCCGCGTGTGACGCGCGCGTCGTCGGGCTCCTCGTCGGGATTGGCCCAGCCTTCGTCGGCCGCCACCGGCGTGCGATCGTGGCGCGAGGCGCAGACGATGATGGCGGCGGAGGTCGACGCCGCGGCGCAGCGTTGCAGGATGGCGAGGCGGTCGCGCGCGGGCAAATGCGCGAGATCGAAGTCGATCGGCAAGGCCGCGCCCGCGCTCTGGAGGATCAGCATCAGCACCACCGACATCGGCCATCCTCCGCACTGCGTACGGAGTGGCGACAGATCGCGGCGGAACGATGGCAAACCTCTGCAGAAGCCCGGCTATTTCCGAGCGAGACACCCGATCATTCTTTCCGCGCGTACGGCCGGCTCGCGATGCCCGACCAGTCCTGCTCGCCCATCCCGGCATCGACCGCGACATCCATCCGCGTGCGCACCGCGTCGAGCACCGGCAGCGTGATCTGCGCCGCATCGGCGAGCTCGGTCGCGAGCCGCAGGTCCTTGAGGCCGAGCTTCATCTTGAAGCCCGGCGTGAAATCGCCCGAGACGATCTTGGGCGCATAGCTTTGATAGGCGCGTGCGCCGAACAGCGTGCCGGTCATCAAGTCGAGGAAGGTGTCGGCCGCGACACCATTGTCGCCCGCCAGCGCGACGCCCTCGGACATCGCCTCGATCGCCATGGTGATCATCATGTTGCCCGCGATCTTGGCGGCATTGGCTTGGGCGGGGTCGGTGCCGAGCGGCCAGACCTTGGTCGAGAGCGTCTCGAGCAACGGGGTGATGGTGGCAACAGCGTCTTCGGGCCCTGCGACGACGACGTTGAGCTGCGCCGCGGCGGCGGCATCGGGGCGGCCGAAGACGGGGGCGGCGACGTACGCCAGGCCGCGCTCGGCATGGTCTGCCGCGAGTGCCTTGGAGAAGGCGACCGAGATCGTCGCGGCGACGATATGGATCAACCCGGCGCGGGCGGAGTCGAGTGCACCCGAGTCGAGCAACACGCTGCGGATCGCGGCATCGTCGGCGAGCATCGTGAACACGACTTCGGTGTCGAGCGCGGCAGCGACGCTGTCGACGATCGTGACGCCGGGGACTTCGGCTGCGTCGACCGGCGAGCGGTTCCACGCGTGAACCTGATGCCCCGCCTTGGCGAGGTTGACGGCCATGGCGCTGCCCATCTTGCCGAGCCCGATGAAACCGATCTGCATGTTGAGGATCCTGTCTGGAGAAGCTGCAAGCGCAAGCGTTTGGCGGGGGGGGAGGTTCCGGGGTCGGATGTGGTCGAAGGAAGAAGAAGACCCTCACCCAACCCTCTCCCGCGAAGGGCGGGAGAGGGCTTGCGCGCTGCGGGCCGGCTGCATCTTTTCAAGCCCTTCCTGCCCTTCCTGCCCTTCTAGCCCTCTCCCGCTTGCGGGAGAGGGTTGGGTGAGGGCTTTCTTCTTCTTCTTTCAAGCAAAGCCGCATGAACGACGCTGGCAACACCCTCCAGATTGGTCAGCACTTCGGTGTTCCAGAAGCGCAGGATCGTGAAGCCCTGATACTCGAGAAAAGCAGTGCGGCTAGCGTCGGCCTGCTCCGAATGCTGGCTCCCATCGATCTCGACGATGACCATCGCCTCGAGACACACGAAGTCGGCGACATATCCGCCGATCGTATGCTGGAACCGGAATTTGAACCCGTCGAGCTGCCGGTTGCGCACCGCTTGCCAGAAGCGATCCTCCGCATCGGTCCGCTCCCGGCGGAGGCGTGCGGCGTGAGGGCTGATCTGGCGGCGGATCGGCGGCATGGGGTTGATTATACTAGAAAGAAGGCCCTCACCCAACCCTCTCCCGCAAGCGGGAGAGGGCTAGGAAGGGGGCAGGCGGCCCGCCGCGCGTCAGCCCTCTCCCGCCCTTCGCGGGAGAGGGTTGGGTGAGGGCCTTTTCCCCTCCAGCAACGCCCAGGCCGAGCATCCGCACACTGACCACCACCACGCGGGCTTGCCCCAAAGCCCCGCGCGCGGCTAGGCCTGCGCGCATGAACGAAATCTCCTCGACCGGCGCAGCGCGCCTCGCCCGGCGCATGGCGCGCGGTTCCGCATTTCTTGGCTCGGAGGTCGCGATCCTGTGCGGTGCGATGTCGTGGGTGTCAGAGCGCAACCTCGTCGCCGCGGTGTCGAACGCGGGCGGCTTCGGGCTGATCGCATGCGGCGCGATGACGCCCGAGCTGCTCGACCGCGAGATCGCCGCGACCAAGACGCTGACCGACAAGCCGTTCGGCGTGAACCTCATCACGATGCACCCAGCGCTGTTCGACCTGATCGACGTGTGCAACCGCCACGGCGTGGGCCATGTCGTGCTTGCGGGCGGCCTCCCGCCGACGGGCTCGATCGATGCGATCAAGGCGAATGGCGCCAAGCTGATCTGCTTTGCCCCCGCGCTGTCGCTCGCCAAGAAGCTGATCCGCTCGGGCGTCGACGCGCTCGTCGTCGAGGGGATGGAGGCGGGCGGGCATATCGGCCCGGTGTCGACCAGCGTGCTCGCGCAGGAAATCCTCCCCGAAGTCGCCGACAAGGTGCCGGTCTTCGTGGCGGGCGGGATCGGCCGCGGCGAGGGGATCGCGGCGTATCTCGACATGGGCGCGGCGGGCGTCCAGCTCGGCACGCGCTTCGTCTGTGCGACCGAGAGCATCGCGCATGCCAATTTCAAGAAGGCGTTCCTGCGCGCATCTGCCCGCGATGCGGTGGCGAGCGTGCAGATCGATCCGCGCCTGCCCGTCATCCCGGTGCGCGCGCTCAAGAATGCCGGCGGCGACCTGTTCACCGCCAAGCAGCGCGAAGTCGCGCAACTGCTCGACGAGGGCAAGGTCGCGATGGCCGAGGCGCAATTGCAGATCGAGCATTATTGGGCGGGCGCGCTGCGCCGCGCGGTGATCGACGGCGATGTCGAGCATGGCAGCCTGATGGCGGGCCAGTCGGTCGGGATGGTGACCAAGGAAGAGCCCGTCGCCGAGATCATCGCGGTGCTGATGGCCGAGGCTGCGGCGGCGCTCGAGCAGCGCGCAGCCTAAAGGTTGCGCGCGACGCGTGCGGCGTTCGCCTTACACAAGTTAAAGATACAAATTAGGTCAATATCAGGGGTGTTAATTGCGCCGAGGTCCTTCCGTGTCTCGGTCGACCCGCCGCCACTATATTTGGCGGCGCTGGTAAAAAGCCCTGAAATATGTCACAAGACATCGATCTCGAGTCGTTGGTCATGACCAACGATCCATCGGATACTGTTTAGCGTCGTACAGCGTCTATCGATACTCTTGATGGGGTTGGCCGATGACGACGAACTTGCTCGATGTGCAGGAGGCGCTGCAGGCAAAGGGCTTCGATCCCGGGCCGATCGACGGCGTGCGCGGGCGAAAGACGATCGCCGCGATCCTGGCATTCCAGTCCGCCACAGGACTGATGCCCGACGGGATCGTCGGGCGGCAGACGCTCGCCAAGCTGATTCCCGGCACCGATCCCGCGACGCTGACGCTCGCCTCGACGATCCCCTGGCTTGCCGAGGCGCATCGCCTGCTCGGGTTGAAGGAAGATACTGGCGCCGGCAGCAACCAGCAGATCCTGCAATGGGCGCGCGATCTGCACATCGCATACGACGATGACGATGTCCCGTGGTGCGGGCTCTTCGTCGGCCATTGTGTCGCGTCGCAACTGCCGCGCGAGCCGCTCGTCCGCAACCCGCTCGGCGCGCGGTCGTATGAGACATTCGGCAAGAAAGTCGCGCCGCAGCCGGGCGCTATCATGGTGTTCTGGCGCGAGTCGGAGGACAGCGGCAAAGGCCATGTCGGCTTCTATGTCGGCGAAGACCAAGTCGGCGATTTCCTGATCCTTGGCGGCAATCAGGGCAACGCGGTGTCGATCATCGGCAAGCCGCGCGCGCGCTTCCTTGCGGCGCGGTGGCCGATAACCGCCCTGCCGGCGACGGGCGGGCCGGTGCTCGCCCAGGTTCCGGGTGTCGGCAACCAGGTCGAAGTCTGACGCGGCGCACGGTCCATCGGTTCAAGTGCCGAGCTTACGCCCGCAGCCTCGTCGTTCCCCGGCAGCGGTTGGTCGAGCGCGCGGATCACAGCGTCTCGGCATCGCCGACCTCCGCCCGGTAACGCCGCATTAACCCTGTCATGCGACACCCAAGTCCCGGACTGGAGTTGCGTGATGAGATCGATTCGAATTTCGGCGTCCGCGCTGTTGCTGGCTGGCGTCGCGGTGATGAGCGGATGCGCATCGCATCGCTTGCCATCGGTCGCGACGGTCACGCCGCCCCCCGTGGCGATCGCCGCCACGGCGCCCCCTGCGGGCAGCTATCCCGGAATGCCGATCCCCGCGCGCCTCGCCGACGGATCGTACGCCACGCCCAATCGCGCGCTCAGCGCAGCGGCGACCGTCTGGCACTTTCGCGCCGGGCTCAACGTCGCGGCGCTCGCGTGCCGCGGCCCCGGCGATGCGCTCGTCGCCGCGCGCTACAATGCAATCCTCACGCGCCAGAGCAGCGTCTTGCGCGACTCCGAAGCAAGGCTCGCCGACGAATATCGCGGCAGCGGCGGGACCGCGTGGCGCGCGCGCTACGACCATGCGATGACCGTGCTCTACAATTTCTTCTCGCAGGGCTTTGCGCACGACACCTTCTGCGCGTCGGCGACGCAGATCCTCGCGGAGAGCGAGACGATCGCACCCGCAGCGTTCCCCGCCTTCGCGGCGGCGCGCCTGCCGGTGCTCGACGGCGCCTTTACCGATTTCTACGCGCGCTACGATCGCTGGCGCGCGGGCGCAGCGCCGGCTGCGATCACGGCACCAGCGCCGCCGCCGATCGTCGCGCAGCGACGCGCAGCGCCGCGCGCGACGCTGGCATCGACGCCCGCGACGCCGTGGATCCAGCTCGATCAAGTCGCGTTGCTGCCCGATCCCGAGGGGCGCGAAGTCCACGGTGGTGCGCCGCGCACGCTCGCTGCGACGCGCCCGCGCCGCTGAGTCAGCGCTGGCCGACGACCATGCGCAGCGCGCCGAGGTCGCCCGAGACGAGATAGACCGCGATGGCCGCCCCGCCGCCGAACACAACGGCGATCGCGACCGACGCCAAGCCGGCAATGACGCCGCCTTGCCGCCGCCGCGCGAAGCTGCTGCGCTGGCTCGGCTTTCCGAGCTTGAGCTCGGCATAGCCCGCACCCGCGCCGCCGAGCGCGGTCATGATTACGGTGATCAGCGCGCCAAGCGGCGTCTGCCAGGCGAGCCCGATCGGCAGCACCAGCGCGAACGGCGCCGCCATCGCAAACGCCGCAAGCAGCTTCGCGCGGTTGATCTGGTCCTTGCTGACCGGCGCGACTGCGAGCAGATCGGGCGCATCCTCCGCCGACACCGTCAGCCAGGCAAAGCTGCCGACGAGCTGGCTCGCGATCAGGACGCTGGCAAAGGCGAGGGCTGGCGGCACCGGCACCGCATGGCGGCTGCCGAGCATCGCGAGCACGAGCGGCGCCATGTAGATCAGCCGCATCACGATCTGGAAAGCAAGCGCCGGATCGCGCGCGAGCAGCCGCCATTCCTTGGCGAAGATCGATCGCGTCAGCCCGGCATGGAACAGCCGCTGGCTCGCGCGGCCGGTCGGCTTGCTGCGCGACGGGCGGTTGCCGCCGTCTTGATAGCCCGACAGGAACAGCCGCTGGAGCGTCAGCCCCGCACTCGCAAAAAGCAGCAGCGCGACGCCAAGCAGGATCGCGATCGCCAGCGGATCGCCGAACGCGGCGCGCCCCGGCAGGCTGCTCAAGCCGTGCGTGCCGAACCCGCTGGCACGCAGCCGCTCGAAGTGCGCGACCATCGCGCTGCCCTTGTGGTCGGCGCGCGGATAGAGTTGCGAGGCGAGGAACACCGCGCCGCCGAGCAACGCCGCAAGGATCTGCCCGAAAGTGCGCGCGGCCCGTGGGCCGACCAGCGTCGCGACCGCGAGCGTCAGCGCGATCCCGAGGGCGCTCGCGGTCAAGGCGAGCGCGACGAGCAGCGCCACCACGCCGAACAGTTGGGGGTGACCGAGCACGGCGACGGGCACGACGATCGGCAACAGCAATACGGCATAGGTCAGCGCGATCGTCGCGGCGATGCCGAGCATCTTGGCGAGCAGCACGCTGCTTTCGGGAATCGGCGCCGAGAAGAGCAGAGCCAGGTCGCCCGTGTCGTACAGGCTGCGCTGGCTGCCGAGGACCGCTTGCGCGGTCATGAAGCTCAGCATGAGCCCGCTCACGCCAAGCGCGGCGATGCGCAGTTCGGGCAGGACGGGGATCGCGGTGTCGCGCGCCGCCCAGCCGATCAGGCAGCCGATCGCCAGCCATGCCGCGATCAGCAGCCAGCCGATCACCTGCGTCGCGCCGAGCCGCGCGAGCAAGCCCCGCCGCCCGCTGGAACTGCGGGCGCGCACCGCCAGCCGCACTTCGTTCAGCGCGAGCCAGCCGAACGCGCCCGGCGGGACGTGACGCATCGCCCAGTTCACGCGGCGACGGCGTCCGGCGTGGTCAGGCGGATAAACGTGTCCTCGAGCGTCATCCCCTCGGTCCCCGCACGATCGCGCAGATCATCGAGCGTGCCCTCGGCGAGCAGCTTGCCACCGCCAATGATGCCGATCCGGTCGGCCATCCGCTCGGCGACTTCGAGGATGTGCGTCGTCACGATCACGGTCTTGCCGGCATCGACTTGCGCGCGCAGCGCGTCCTTGACCGAGCGCGCCATGCTCGCGTCGAGCCCGGTCAGCGGTTCGTCGAGGATCAGCAGTTGCGGATCGTGGATCAGCGCGCCGGCAAGCGCGACCTTCTGCTGCATGCCGCGCGAAAAACCTTCGCAGCGCGTGTCGCGTTGCTCCCACAGGTCGAGCCAGTGGAGCAGCCGGTCGGCTTCCTGCGCGGCATGCGCCGGGTCCATCCGCCACAGCCCGGCGACGAAGGCGAGATATTCGAGCGGGCTGAGCTTGTCGTAGAGCATCGGCTCGTCGGGCAGCCACGCGGTGATCGCCTTGGCACCGAGCGGATCGCGGCGTGCGTCGACGCCGAAGATCTCGATCGATCCGGCGTCTGGCTTGGCGAGCCCGGCGACCATCCGCAGCGTCGTCGTCTTGCCGGCGCCGTTGGGCCCGAGCAGCGCATAGAGCTGCCCCGCGGCGATATCGAGGTCGAGCCCCGCGATGACGGGCTTGTCGAACGCCTTGGCCAAGCCTCTGATCCGCAGCGCCAAAGGGGAAGAGAAATCGCTCATGTGTCCTGTTTAGGCGATACACTCGGATCGTCCAGCCGAAACAGGGTCTCGACGGGACGATCGAGCGCGACGGCGAGTTTCAGCGCGAGAATCGTCGAGGGAACGAAGATTCCATTCTCCACGGTGTTGATCGTCTTGCGACTGACGCCGACGCGCTCGGCAAGCGCGGCCTGCGTCAGATCGAGCCGTTCGCGTTCGGCCTTGAGCGTGTTGTGGAGTGTTTCGGCCATTCAGCGCGCGGCCTGCAGTTCGAGCGTCGCGAGCCGGACCTGCGCCGCGACGATCGCCGTGGTGAAGATGATCCGCGCGCTGTCGCTTGCCGAGAGCAGTCCGGGCACGTCGCCGATCGCAAGCATCGCGGCGGCGGCGAGCAGGCCCGCCCAGAAGCCGATCGCGCTGCTTGCGCGGCGGTGCTCGCGCGTGACCTCGTCCTCGAGCAATTGTGCGAGCGGGCCGTTCTTCAAGCGCGTCACCAGCGGCGAGAGATAGAGCACCGAGACGAGCGTGAAGCCGAACCACATGCCCTGGAAGAAGGAGCCCCGCGATGTCGCGAAGGTGAGGCCAAGCAATACGACGGTGAGGCCCGCAAAGGCGTATAGGCCAAGCGCGCGCGCGCGCGCCTTGCGTTCGGCGAGTTCGATCATTCCCATCATCATTCCCCTTTCGAGTCGTAACCTACGGGTTACATGTAACCTAAGTGTTACATCGCCGCAAGCGCCGTAAAGGGTTCCCTCGCTTGCCCGGTTAGATTAACAGCCGGGGCATGACGACGGCCAGCGACCTCGATCAGCCCGCGCAAGGCCGCATCGTCGGAACCGTCCACCGGTTTCCGCTGCGCGTCTATTTCGAGGACACCGATCTTTCGGGAATCGTCTATCACGCCAATTACCTGCGCTACATGGAGCGTGCGCGCTCGGACATGTTGCGCGTCGTCGGGATCGACCAGCGCGCGCATCAAGAAGCCGGCGGTGGAGCCTATGCGGTGACCGCGCTCGCGATCCGGTATCGCGCGCCGGCCAAACTCGACGACGCGCTGATTGTCCTGACGACGCTCCAGAATGTCCGCGCGGCATCGGTCGATATTCAGCAACGAGTCATGCGCGGCGAGACGATACTCACCGAGGCAGACGTCACCGCGGCCTTGGTCGCGACAACGGGCCGGCCGCTGCGCCAGCCGAAGGAATGGATCGCGGCGTTTGCCCAAGCGATGGGCGAACGCGCGATGGGATCAGGGGATAGCGCCACGTGAACGAAATCATGCTCAACACCGATGCAACGACGCTGTCGCCGATCGCGCTGTTCCTCCAGGCCGACTGGGTGGTGAAGACGGTAATGATCGGGCTGTTGGCGGCGAGCGTGTGGACCTGGGCGGTGATCCTCGGCTTCTTCTTCCGGCTCGGCGCCACGCGACGCAAGACCGCGGCATTCGAGCGCGATTTCTGGAAGGCCGAGGATATCGACGCCTTCCACCGGCTGCACAATGAGAGCGATCTGCCGATCGCGCGCGTGTTCACCGCGGGCGTCGCCGAGTGGCGCCGTTCGACCGTTGGCGGGCAAGTCGACCGCGGCGGCACGCGCGAGCGGCTTGCGACGGCGATGGGCGCGGCGGTCGCCAATGAGATCGACCAGCTGTCCGATCGGTTGAACATCCTCGCGACCGTCGGCTCGGTCGCGCCGTTCGTTGGGTTGTTCGGCACGGTGTGGGGGATCATGCGCAGCTTCACCGGCATCGCGCAGGCGCAGAACACCTCGCTTGCCGTCGTCGCGCCGGGCATCGCCGAGGCGCTGTTCGCGACCGCGATCGGGCTGTTCGCGGCGATCCCGGCGGTGATTGCGTACAACCGCTTTTCGCATGGCATCAACCGCATCGAGGCGCGGCTCAACCGCTTCGCCGACGGTTTCCACGCGACGCTCAGCCGGCAGCTCGAGAGTGAGGTGCGCCGGTGAGGGGCTGCGGCAAATCCCCCTCCCGCCTGCGGGAGGGGCGTGAGTCATGTCGATGAACCTCCCCTCCCAGCGCGGCCGCGGGCGTCGCGCGCCGATGGCCGACATCAACGTCACCCCGTTGGTCGACGTGATGCTGGTGCTGCTGATCATCTTCATGGTCACCGCGCCGTTGCTTACCGCAGGTGTGCCCGTGACGCTGCCCGACAGCCGCGCGAAGGCGCTCGACCAGGACCAGAAGCCGCTCGTCCTGTCGCTCGACGGCGCGGGTAAGCTGTTTCTCGACAAGGATCCCTTGAGCGAAGCGATGCTCCCCGACGTGCTCGCCCAGCTTGCCGCCAAGGGCGATCCGGCCAAGCCGCCACAGGTCTTCCTGCGCGCCGACCGCAAGCTCGATTACGGGCACGTCATGCGCGTGATGGGCGAGCTCAACCGCGCCGGCTATAACCGCGTTGCGCTGGTGACGGTGGGCCAGGACGGCCAATGACGCGATCGGAGCGATACGGACTCGGGGCGGCCGTGCTCGGCCATGTCGCGTTGTTCGCGCTCTTGTCGCTTGCCTGGAGCAGCGCGCCTACCCCGCCGCCGATGAACAAGCCGATCGAAGTCTCGCTGGTCGACGACGTCGCGCTCGACCAGACCGCACCCGCCGCGCCTGAGCCGCCTGCGCAATCCGCCGCGCCCGATCCCGGGCCCCCCGCCGAGGCGCCGCCGCCCGAAGCGGAAGAGGTCGCGCCCGAGCCGGCTCCACCCAAGCCTGCGCCGGTGGTACCCAAGCCCGCGCCGCCGAAGCCTGCACCCAAGCCAGCGCCCAAACCCGAGCCCAAGCCCGACGCAGTGCCGCCGCCCAAGCCCGCCCCGAAGCCCAAGCCTGCGCCCAAAAAACCCGCCGCCGAGAAATCGGAGGCGGCCGACAAGCCCGCTGCCAAGCCGGCACCCGCCAAGGCCGCGCCCGCGAAGGCCGCACCCGCCAAGAGCGCGGCGTCGACCAAGGCGGTGGCGACCGCCAAGGCGACGGGTACCAATCCAAAGGCGACCAAGGCCAAGCCGACGGGCTCGCTGCTCGACGATGATTTCCGCAAGGGCCTGACGCAGTCGCCCTCCAAGGCCAAGGCCTCCGAAGCCGCGCCCGGCGCGACGATGGATGCCAAGGCCGCCGCCGACATCGGCTCGGCGATCCGCCGCCAGGTCCAGCCGTGCGCCGATCGGCAGGTCAATCCCGGCCCCGGCGCGTCGCGTATCGTCGTGACGATCCGCCTCTCGCTCAACCGCGACGGGTCGCTCGCTGGGCGGCCGACCGTGTCGGACGATCATGGCGGGGTCGATGACGAGAACCGCCGCTATGTCGACACGGTCGATCGCAACGCGATCGCGACCTTCGCCGGCTGCGCGCCGCTGCGTGGGCTTCCGCCCGAGCTTTACGACGTGCCACGCGGGTGGAAGACCTTTATCCTGCGCTACAAACTTCCCGGCTGAGGAAAGACGATGATGCTCCCCAAGACGATCCTCGCGCTTGCTCTGGCCGCGGTGCCCGCGGCGACCCTTGCGCAAACGGGATCGGCGCCGCTGCCGGTGCCGTTCCCGAACAGCCCGCAGAGCGCGCCGCAGGCTGGCGGGCAGGCGGGCGCGGCCAACCCGCAGCAGCAGGGCGAGCTCGTCGTCGATGTCGTTGGCGGGGTCTCGGCGCCGCTCGGCATCGCGATCCCGGTGATGCCGACGTCGGAGGCGGTCAGCACGGCTGCCGGCCGCACCGACGAACTCGGCCGGCAATTGTCCGATATCGTCACCACCGATCTGCGCAATTCGGGGCTATTCAAGCCACTCGGCGGCGACGCGCTCCATCCGATCGCCTATCCCGAAGTGACCGCGCCGACCTTTGATTACTGGGGGCCGGCAGGCGCCTCCGCGCTCGTCCAGGGGTTCGTCCGCGCCAATGGCGACGGAACGCTGACGGTCGGCTGCTATCTCTACGACGTCTCGTCGCGCGCCGAGATCGCGCGGCAGGGCTTTGTCGTGCCGCCGAGCGAATGGCGTCGCGCGGGGCACAAATGCGCCGACATGGTCTATTCGAAGCTGACCGGCGAAGGCCCCTATTTCGACAGCCGCGTCGTCTACATCTCGGAGACCGGCCCCAAGGGCAAGCGCATCAAGCGGCTCGCGATCATGGACCAGGATGGCGGCAACCACCGTTTCCTGACCAACGGCCAGGCGATCTCGCTGACGCCGCGCTTCTCGCCCGACCAGCGCTCGATCGTCTATATGAGCTATCTCAAGGATCGCCCCGCGATCTACGTTTATGATCTGGCGAGCGGATCGTCGCGGCTGCTCGTGGCGAGCGCCAACCTGACCTTCGCGCCGCGCATCTCGCCCGATGGCCGCTTCGTGCTGTTCTCGATGGCGGTCGGCGGCAATACCGATATCTACCGTGTAGCCTTCACGGGCGGCAGTCCGCAGCGGCTGACCGATTCGCCCGGGATCGACACCGGCGCGACCTATTCGCCCGATGGCGGCCGAATCGTGTTCGAGAGCGATCGCTCGGGCACGCAGCAGCTCTATGTGATGAATGCCGACGGATCGTCGCAGCAGCGCATCAGCTTCGGCAGCGGGCGCTATGCGACCCCGGTGTGGAGCCCGCGCGGGAACCTCATCGCCTATACCAAGATCGGCGGATCGTTCCGCATCGGCGTGATGAGCCCGGCGGGCGGCAACGAGCAATTGCTCACCGACGGCGCGCAGGACGAGGGCCCGAGCTGGTCGCCCAACGGCCGCGTCATCATGTTCTTCCGCTCAGGGATGGGCGGCGGCGGGCGGGCCGATCTGTGGTCGGTCGATCTCACCGGGGTCAATGTCCGGCGCGTTCCGACGGTGCTCGATGGATCCGATCCCGCCTGGGGACCGTTACGCCCCTGATATCAAGCCAAGCGTTTGACTCACCGTTGCGACCGGGCGAAGCCGTTGGCTTACCTCGGTCTGTGCCCGAAACGACCTTTTACCTCTGGGAGAAGCCGCTATGGCGAAACTGACCACGACGCTGCTGATTGCTACCGCTTTGCTCGCGACCACCGCGTGCAGCAAGAAGCGCCCCGCCGAGCTCCCGCCCGCGCCCGGGGCGGTAACCGATCAGAGCGGCTCGGGCGGGCAGGGCGCCATCGTTCCCGGCTCGCGCGCCGATTTCGAGCGGTCGGTGACGAGCAACACCGTCAATTTCGCGCTCGACAGCTACAGCCTCGATGACCGTGCGCGGTCGATCCTAGACAGCCAGGCGACGTGGCTCGCGCGCTATCCCAACACGCCGGTGAGCCTCGAGGGCCATGCCGACGAACGCGGCACGCGCGAATACAATCTGGCGCTCGGCGATCGTCGTGCGCTCTCGGCGAAGAACTATCTCGCGGCACGCGGCGTCGCGCCGGGCCGGATTTCGACGATCAGCTACGGCAAGGAACGCCCGATCGCGCTGGGTTCGGACGAAGCGAGCTGGGCGCAGAACCGTCGCGCGGTGACAATCGTTCTGAACTAAGCTGATCCGTCACCCCGGGCTCGTCCCGGGGTCCACTCGGATGCGCGCCCTACGGTCGTAGAATGTGTGGCACGGTGGACCCCGGCACGGGGCCGGGGTGACGAAGATGGGGATGGGGGCGACGTCGGCTTTTGCTGGCGTCGCCCTTGCCATTTCCGTCACCCTTACCCCTCCCGTCGCTATGCTCCACACTCCCTCTCTGAACGGGCGAGGGAATAGACTTGCCTCTCCTCAAATCCCGATATAAATGTGATATCACATTAACGGGAGGCATTGATGGTCGAGTCGCCAACACGCAACACAGCACTCACGCTGTCGCACGAACACACCGCGGCCACGTCGAGCGGGTACATGATGTTGATCGTGATGCTCGTGGCGCTCGGCTTCGGGCTGTTCGGCGCAAGCTTGCTTCAGGACGAATCGACGCTCGGCGGCGTGCTCGTTGCGATCGCGGCGCTCGTCATCGCCTTCGTCGCCTGTGGTTTCTACATGCAGCAGCCCAACCAGGCGACCGCGATCACGCTGTTCGGCGCGTATAAGGGCACCGATCGCAAGACCGGCTTGCGCTGGCTGCTTCCCTGGCTCGCGCGGAAAAAGGTGTCGCTGCGGGCCAACAACATGATTTCCGAGCGGTTGAAGGTGAACGACCTGCGCGGCAACCCGATCGAGATCGCGGCGCAAGTCGTGTGGCGCGTCACCGACACTGCGCAGGCGCTGTTCGACATCGACGACTATAAGGCGTTCGTCATCGTCCAGATCGAGGCGGCGGTGCGCACGATCGGCGCGCGCTACCCCTATGACGATTTCGAGCATCAGGAAGTGACGCTGCGCGGCAATCACGACCAGGTCGCCGCCGAGCTGCGCGCCGAGCTGATCGCGCGCCTCGCGACCGCGGGGATCACCGTCGACGAATGCGGGTTCACGCACCTCGCTTATGCTTCGGAAATCGCCGGCGCGATGCTCCGCCGCCAGCAAGCTCAAGCCGTCGTCGCGGCGCGCAAGACCTTGGTCGAGGGCGCTGTCGGGATGGTCGAGATGGCGCTCGCCTTGCTCAGCGAGAAGAACGTCGTCGAGCTCGATGACGAGCGCCGCGCGGCGATGGTCTCGAACCTGATGGTCGTGTTGTGCGGCGAGCGCGATACGCAGCCCGTCGTCAACGCCGGCTCGCTCTACCAGTAACGAGCTCGACGGTGGCGGCTCCTCCCAAGAAGGCGTTCGCGCTTCGCCTCGACCCTTCGCTGTACGCGGCGGTCGAGCGGATCGCGGCGGCCGATCTCAGGAGCGTCAACGCCCAGTTCGAATGCCTGCTGCGCGAGGCGCTCGCCAAGCGCGGAGTGAAGCTCGAAGCGCCCAACCCGCCCCGGCGCGGGCGGCCACCCAAGGAGGATGACGATGCAGACGCGTGACGTGATCGACCATTACCGCGCCGAGCCGGGTTATTGGTTCGTGCCCAAGCTGTTCGGCATCGGCGCGACGCCAGTGACGTGGCAGGGCTGGGCGCTGACGATCGGGTTTGCGGTGTTGCTCGTTGCCGACATTCGCTTCGTCCACGAGCGGATCGCGCAAATCGCGATCGGCGTTGCGCTCTTCGCGGTCTTCACCGGTATCGCTGTGCGCAAGACCAAGGGCGGCTGGCGGTGGCGCTGGGGCCTACGCGGCTGAGCGGAGCCGTCAGCCGAGCGCCTGGTCGAGCAATTTCGCCAGGCGCAGCCCGCCGCGCTCGACCTCGAGCCGTGCGATCGGCACGGCCTTCTCGATCGTCGCTTCGTCCATCGTGACGTGCGCCGGCGTCGGCGCGCACGGATCGGCCATCACGCTCGCATAGGTCACGTCGCGCGCGACCTGCCAGCTCTCGCGGCTCCAGTCGGTGACGTCGCCCGCGGCGATCTTAGCGCGCACGGCGGCCGGGTAGCGGCGCACGATCGGCGGCCCGCTGGTGATCGCGCGCTCGGCGAGATAGCCGTCCCAGATGCTGTGCAGGTTGAGCCGCGCGGTGCCGTAGCCGCCATAGCTGGCGAGCACCTTGTTGCCGCCCTGGTCGTCCTTTTCGCCGGCATGCAGCGGCTGGTGGAGATCGCCGACAAAGTGGACGAGGAAGGCGAGCGCCTCGACGCGGTCGTGGAGCGGCGCGCGCTTGTTCTTGAGCACAGCGACGTCCTTGGTGATCTGCGCCGAGACGCAATTGCCGTCCTTGCACGCCGCGACGAGGTCGAACGGGTGGCAGATGTTCACGTCCTGATAGTGCCAGCTATAGGCATAGCCGAAGCGCGATTTGCCGTCGGGGCCCTTGAGCGGCTTGATGCAATCGGCCCACACCGCGGCGTCGGAGATGGTCGAGGCCTTGCACTCGGGCGTGCCGAGCAGCTCCGAATGCGCGAGCAGCGCGCGGATCGCCAGGCGCGTCTTGGGGCGGACATTGGCGTCCGCGATCTGCGCGATCGTCTGATGGCCATATTCCCAATAGGCCGCCGCCGGCGACGCGGTCGCCGCGACGATCAAGGTGGCGGCAACGGCAAGGCCGGGACGAACGCGACGGAGACTGGTCATGGGCTCCGGCCTTAGCGGCGTTGCTCTTCCCGCGAAAGCGGGTCTAGCAAGTCCGATGTCGAAACGAGAGTTTCGTCGCCGTCACGCCCGCTCTTCGCGCCTTCGCGTCTTCGCGTGAGAAAAGAAGGGATGCTCACGCGAAGACGCGGAGGCACGAAGAGGCGAAAGCAACCGCCTCTGCGTCCTCCGCGCCTCTGCGCGAACCCATCTTCTTTTTTCGCGCAGAGGCGCGGAGGACGCGGAGGAGAAGAAGGGTTTTGCCTTGCAGGCTATTCGTCGCCGAACACCGCGACTTCGCGGCCCCCGGCGGAGTCGAGGCGCGCGCGGTACATGCCCGGCGTCGAGAACCGCCACAGCGCCTCGCCCTTCGGCCCCGCGACGATGATGCCGCCGGTCCCGCCGAGCGCGGTCACTTCGGCCAACACCGTCTCGACCGCCGCTTCCAGCGTTTCGCCCGCCAGCCGCACCCGCGCGCAAATCTCGTGCGCGACGTTCGCGCGGATGAAGAATTCGCCCGATCCGGTGCACGACACGGCGCCTGCGCGATCATCGGCATAGGTCCCCGCACCGATCAGCGGCGAATCGCCGATCCGGCCCCAGCGCTTGCCCGTAACCCCGCCGGTCGAGGTCGCGGCGGCGACATGGCCGTGCACGTCGCACGCCACCGCGCCGACGGTGCCATATTTCATGTCGACATCGAACGCGCCGCCGCCTTCGAGCATCTCGTCGAGCTGCGCGCGCCGCTCGGGCAGGACCAGCCAGTCCTGTGTCGCGGGCTCGCAGCCTTGCTCCACCGAAAACGCGTCGGCCCCAGCACCGCTCAGCAGCACATGCGGACTGTTCGCCATCACGGCGCGGGCAAGGCTCACCGGATTGCGTGTCGCGGTCACCCCTGCCACTGCCCCCGCATTACGATTCCGACCGTCCATAATCGCTGCATCGAGCTCGGCGACACCGGCGTGCGTCAGCGCCGCGCCGCGCCCCGAATTGAAGTGCGGATCATCCTCGAGCACGCGCACCGCCGCCTCGACGGCATCGAGCGCCGCACCGTCCGCTGCCAGCACCGCCGCGCCCGCATCGAGCGCGCGGCCGAGCGCGGCGCGCGCACCCTCGGCCTGTGCCTGCGAGACGGTGTCGCGCGTCATCTGTCCCGCGCCGCCATGGAGTATCAGGGTCCAGCTCATCACGTCTCTTTCGTTTGGGGGAAGGGGCGCAGGCCGATCAGCGGGCGCAGCCAGCCGATTTCGCGGCCGATCGCGTAAAACAGCCAGCATCCGACCAGCGTCGTCACGACCAGTACGCCGAACTCAACGAAGCGCGGCAGGCCGAACGGGAGGAGCGCGCCCTCGACCCCGACGATGATCGTCTGGTGAATGATGTAGAAGGGGAACACCGCCTCGGTCAGCACGCGGCGCCACGGCAGGTCGCGGTTGAGGTGGCTGTCGGCAAAGCCGATCAATGCGACGATCATGCTCCAGCCCTGCACGGCGCGCGCGCTGGCGAACAGGATCCCCCATGGCCAGGTCGGCATCGAGCTGTTCGGCCAGCGCAACTCGGTCGCTGCGACTATTATGTAGCAGGCGATTCCAATCGCCAGCGCCCATGGCCACAATCGCCGCATCGTCGCCAGCGCCGGCGTGGACCCGGCGAGCGCGAAGCCGAACAGGAAGGCGGGCAGATATTGGACATGGCTCACCGAATCGCCGACCAGATCGTTGCTCGGCCCGATCCCGGGGAACAGCCAGGCGCTCACCAGCACGAGCCAGGCGGCCGGGAGCAGCCACACCAGCCACCCGCCGAACAGCCGATCGAAGCTGCGCTGAAGGCTGCGCTGTCCCATCGCGGCGACGAGCACCGCCAGCACCATCGTGTAGATCCACAGATACGCGACGAACCACAGATGCTGCCACGTCGGCAGCGCGAGCCCGTTGACGACGCGGAAGCTGAAATAATCGTGGAGCAGGAAATACCCGAAATCATGGGTGTAGCCGTGCTGCGTGATGAGCTCGACCCACGGCTGGAGCGGCACCACGACGATCACGCCGAACAGCAGCGGGATGATCAGCCGCCACGTACGGTTGACCGCGAAATGCCCGGTTGCGGGCCCGCGTACCAGCAGCGCCCGGCTGGCATAGCCCGACACGACGAACAGCAGCAGCAACCGCCAGCTGTTGACCGCGAGCATCGGGATCGCGACCCATGCCAGCGGCTGCGCGGTCTTGGCATGATATCCCCACGGCACGAACACCATGCCGATATGATAGAGGATCAGCAGCGCGAACGCGCCGATGCGCAACCAGTCCAGTCCGTAATGCCGTTCCATCGCGCGGCCCTAATGCGATGTGCCCGATCGAGCAAACTCTAGCGGTTTCCGATGGCGCGGATCGTCGCTATATGGGCGCGACCAACCAGAGGAAGTTTTCCATGTCCCTCCGCCCGTGGCGCGACATCAACCGTCGTCAGAGCCGCCAGATCATGGTCGGCAACGTGCCCGTCGGCGGCGACGCGCCCGTCACCGTCCAGACGATGACCAACACGCCGACCGACGACGTCAAGGCGACGATCGACCAGATCCGCCGCTGCGAGGATGCCGGCGTCGACATCATCCGTGTGTCGTGCCCCGACGTGGAGAGCACCGCAGCGTTGAAGCAGATCGTCCGCGCGAGCCGCGTGCCGATCGTCGCCGACATCCATTTCCACTATAAGCGGGCTTTGGAAGCCGCCGATGCGGGTGCGGCGTGCCTGCGCATCAACCCGGGCAACATCGGCTCGCCCGCCCGCGTCAAGGAAGTGATCGACGCGGCCAAGTCGAACGGCTGCGCGATCCGCATCGGCGTCAACGGCGGTAGCCTCGAAAAGCATCTGCTCGAAAAATATGGCGAGCCGTGCCCGGACGCGCTGGTCGAATCGGCGATGGACCATATCAAGATCCTGCAGGACCATGACTTCCACGAGTTCAAGGTCGCGGTGAAGGCGTCGGACTTCTTCCTCGCGGTGGCGGCGTATCAGCAGCTCGCCGAACAGGTCGATTGCCCGCTGCATCTCGGCATTACCGAGGCGGGCGGTTTCGTCGGCGGCACGGTCAAGTCGTCGATCGGGATCGGCTCGCTGCTGTGGTACGGCATCGGCGACACGATCCGCGTCTCGCTCTCGGCCGAACCCGAGGACGAGGTCCGCGTCGGCTTCGAGATCCTGAAAGCGCTCGGCATCCGCAACCGCGGCGTGCGCGTTGTGTCGTGCCCGTCGTGCGCGCGACAGGGGTTCGACGTGATCCGCACCGTGCAAGCGCTCGAGGAGCGGCTCCAGCATATCCGCACGCCGATGTCGCTGTCGGTCCTCGGCTGTGTCGTCAACGGCCCGGGCGAGGCACGCGAGACCGATATCGGCCTGACCGGCGGCGGCAACGGCAAGCACATGGTGTATTTGTCGGGCGTGACCGATCACACCGTCAATTCCGAGGATATGCTCGAACATATCGTCAAGCTGGTCGAGGAAAAGGCCGCGTCGATCGAGGCGCATGATGCGGCGGTGGCGGCAGCAGCGCCGGTGGCTGTGGCGGCGGAATAGGTCTTGTGGTATGTGTCAGGTCTCGGGAGGCCTGACATGACCTATCATGCCAAAGTGATCGCTGGCGGCAAGATCGTTATCCCGGCGGAGTTGCGCCGCGAATTGGGGATTGCGGACGGTGACTCGCTCGTGCTCGCCAAGAGCGACGATGGCGGAATATCGCTGAAAACCTACGGGCAGGTCGTCCGGGAGGCGCAGCAGGCGTTCCGCGAGATGACCGGTGACGACTATTCCGTGGATCAGTTCTTGCGTGAGCGTGCGAGCGACTGGCGCGAGGAATGAGTGTCGTTCTCGATGCGTCAGCAATTCTCGCGGTGCTGTTGGATGAACCCGGCGCGGAGATCGTGATCCCGGTGATGCGCGGGAGCGCGCTCTCGGCGGTGAACGCGTCGGAGACGTTCCAGCGTGCGGCAGACAAGGGCCATCAGACACAGCGCGTTCTCGCATTGCTGAAGGGCCTTGAGATCGAAGTCGTTCCTTTTACGGTGGATCACGCGATCGCTGCGGCCGATTTGCGTCCCGCAACCAAGGCGGCGGGTATTTCGCTCGGCGATCGCGCCTGTCTGGCGCTCGCCGCCGAGCGGCGCGCGACCGTCTATACCGGAGACCGTCGACTCGCCGGCGTCGATATCGGTCTCGAACTTCGACTGATCCGCTGAACATGCGTGTGCCAACACCGAAGAAGGTGGGTGCGGCGCTCGCTTTCGCTGTCGCCGCCGCCGGCATCGCGACCTATTCGGCGATGGATGTGCTGATGAAGGGCCTGAGCATTACCAGCGGCGCCTATTCGGCGGTGCTGTGGCGCTCGGTCGTCGGCGTGGTGTTGCTCGGCACGATCTTCTTGCTGCGGCGGCGGCCGTTCCCGGGGCGGGCGGCGCTCAAGCTGCACGCGCTGCGCGGCGCGACGGCGGGCTTCTCGGTGCTGCTTTTCTTTTGGGGCCTCGTGCGCGTGCCGATGGCGCAGGGGGTGGCGCTGACCTTTCTCGCGCCGCTGATCGCGCTCTATTTCGCGGCTGCCCTGCTTGGCGAGACGATCCGGCGTGCGGCGATCCTCGGGTCGATCGTCGCGAGTCTGGGCGTGCTGGTGATCGCCGCAGGGGAGGTGCAGGGGCATGCCTCGACCGCCCATGTGCTCGGCTCGCTCGCGATCTTCGCCGCGTCGATCTTCTACGCCTACAGCCTGATCCTGCTACGCCAGCAGGCGCAGGTCGCCGACCCGCTCGAGGTCGCCTTGTTCACCAGCGTGGTGCTTGGGGGGCTGCTGCTGCTCGGCGCGCCGTGGTTCGCCGGGCTGCCCACCACAGCGCAGCTTCCGTCGATCGGCGTGGCGGCGGTGCTCGGGTCGCTCTCGGCGATGGCGCTCGCCTGGGCGTACAGCCATGCCGAGGCGCAAGTGCTGGCACCTGTCGAATATACCGCTTTCGTCTGGGCGTCGTTGTTCGGCTGGTGGGTTTTCCACGAGACCGTCTCGCTCTACACCGCGGGCGGCGCGGCGCTGATCATCCTGGGATGCATCCTCGCCGTGCGCGGCCATGCCGCACCCGCTCCACAAACCGAGGCTGCCGCATGATCGAGATTCGTACCGCCACCCCCGCCGACGTCGCGCTGATCCTGCATCTCGTGCGCGAGCTCGCCGAGTTCGAGCGCGCCGCCGACAAGGTCGTCGCGACCGAGCCGTTGCTCCACGACGCGCTGTTCGGGCCGCACCCGGCCGCCGAGGCGGTGATCGCCGAGCTCGACGGGAAACCCGTCGGGATGGCGCTGTTCTTCCACAATTTCTCGACCTGGACCGGCTGGCGCGGGCTGTATCTCGAGGATCTCTACGTCACGCCCGAGGCACGCGGCGCCGGCGTCGGCAAGGCGTTGCTGCAGCATCTCGCCAAACTCGCGGTCGAGCGCGGCTGCACGCGCTTCGAATGGTCGGTGCTCGACTGGAACGAGAAGGCGATAGCGTTCTACCGCTCGATGGGCGCCGCGCCGATGGAGGAATGGACCGTCTACCGCGTTACCGGCGATGCCCTCGCCAAGCTGGCGGGGCAGGGCTGATGCCGGTCGATTCGGGCCTGATCGCCTGGATCGAGGAAGCGCTCGCACCGATCGGCACGGTGACCAAGCGCGCGATGATGGGCGGGGCGACGCTCTATCTCGACGGCACGATCTTCGCGATCGCGGTCGAGGACGGGCTGTGGATCAAGGCCGATGCGACGAGCGATGCGGTGTGGGACGCCGCCGCCTGCCCGCGCTTCAGCTATACGATGGGCGAGGGGCGTGAAGGCTCGATGAACTATCGCCGCGCGCCCGACGATGTCTATGACGACGCCGATGCGCTGCGCGAATGGGCGGCGCTTGGCGTTGCTGCGGGGCTGCGCGCGCCAGTGAAGAAGACGCCCGCTCGGAAATAATCGGTCATTCCCGCGAAAGCGGGAATCCCGCTTCTTCTTGTCAGGTCAGAAGAAGCGGGACCCCCGCTTTCGCGGGGGTGACGGTTGGGGTCAGTCCTGCTGCGCGACTTCGCCTGGTGCAGGATTGCCGGCCTTCTTGGCCTGCTCATAGCGTTCGATCGCTTCGATCACGACCTTGCGCGCTTCGTCGCGGTCGCCCCACTTGCCGACGCGGACCCACTTCTTCTTTTCGAGATCCTTATAGTGCGTAAAGAAATGCTCGATCTGCTCGAACACGATCTCGGGCATGTCGCCGCGCTCGTTGACGTTTGAATAATACGGGAAGGTCGAATCGACCGGCACGCAGACGAGCTTCTCGTCGCCGCCGGCTTCGTCTTCCAGGTTGAGCACGGCGATCGGCCGCGCACGCACGACGCAGCCCGGAATGAACGGCGAGCGCGCGACGACGAGCGCGTCGAGCGGGTCGCCATCGGGCGAGAGCGTGTGCGGCACGAAGCCGTAATTCGCCGGGTAGCGCATCGGCGTGTGCAGGATGCGGTCGACGAACAGCGCGCCCGACGCCTTGTCGAACTCATACTTAACCGGCTCGCCGCCGGTCGGGACTTCGATGATCACGTTGAGGTCGTCCGGCGGGCCCTTGCCGACCGGGATCATGTCGATACGCATAGTAAGTCCTTAACTACACTGGATAATACGGGAAAGAATCGGCCTTAACGCGGTGCCAGCAAACGGTCCAGTCCACCCTCTCCGGTGCCGATCTTCTCGAGGTGCGGATAGCGCAAGCCCTCGTGATAGTCGATGCTGACCGGGCTGATCTGGTCGTTGCTTTTGACCAGCAGAACGATTGGCGTCTTGCGCGCTTTGGCGGCGGTGACCGCGCCCTTCAGCGCGCTGTCGGAGAAGGCGGTGCCGTCGACCGCGACGATGCTGTCGCCGATCGTCAGCCCGGCCTTGTACGCGGGTGAATCCCAGCCGACGCCGGTCAGCTTGCCGTCCTTGTCGACCGTCAGGCCAAGCGAGAAGGTGAGGTTGGTGTTCTTGCGTGCGGCCTCGGCATTCTTGAAGGCGAGCGTCGGCTCCTCGGTATAGACCAGCTTGTAGCCGTTTGCCTCAAAGCCCTTCAGCGGCGCCGGGGCGCCGGTCTCGGTCAACCGCTTGGTGAGCAGACCGGCCCAGTCGTACGGCTGGATCGCGGTGAGCGTCTTGACCACGTCGTCGAACGTGTAGGTGACTTCGCCGTAGTCGCCGTCGTTGAGGCCGAAAAAGGCGCGGCCGAAATCGTCGATCGATTTCTTGCCGCCCGATTGCTGGCGCAGGATCGAATCGACCTCCATCCACACCAGCAGGCCCTCGTTATAATAATCCTCGGAGCGCTGATAGCTCGTCCACCCCTTGGGGCGGCGCTGCGAAATCGTCGGGTCGTTGGTCGTATCGACCATGTCGCGCCAGTTGCGTGCCGGGCGATTGTCGAGCTCGGCCATGATCGCGGCATAGCCGTCGAGCGTATCCTGCTTCGACACGATCCCCGAGCGCGCCTGCAGCACATAGCCCCAGAACTGCGTCTGGCCCTCATACACCCACAACAGGCTGCCGCGCATCGGCATGCGGAAATCGGGGGTCCACAAATCGGCGCCGCGGCGGAACTTGCCGTCCCAGCTGTGATTGTATTCGTGCGGCAGCAGGTTGCGCGAGCCCGGGCCGTCCTTCCACTTGGTGAAATAGCCAAGCTTCACGCCGTCTTCCGACGAGCGGTGATGCTCGAGCCCGATCCCGCCCATCACGTCGGAGATCGACAGCAGGAATTCATAGGTGTCGTAATGCTGCGCGCCGTAGAGCTTGACCGCCTGGTCGACCAGCCGCTTGTGCGCGTCGATCTGATCGGGCGTTGCAGCGAGCTCGGCGGGCGTATCGGCATAGACGTCGAGATTGACGCGCGGCGAGAGCGGCCACTGCTTGTAATAGCGCCCGGCGAGGACGGGCGAATCGACCAGCACTTCGTAATTGGTGAGCTGATAGGCATAGGTCGAGCCGTTCGCCTTCGACGGCAGGCCCGACGAGGCGGTGAAGCCGGTCGGGTATTTGACCACCGCCTTGACCGGAATCTGGCGCGTGAAATAGCCCGCGGGATAGAGGCTCATCGAATTCCACTGCAGCCGCAGCATGTTCGGCGTCATCACCACCGAACCCTGGTCGCCCGCGGTTGCCGAGAGGAACTGCAAGTCGATGTCGAGGTTCTTTGCGCCCGCCGGCACGTCGATGTGGAAGGCGTAGACGTCGACCGGATCGCGCGTCCACGCGACCTCCTTGCCACCCGCGCGAATGTGCAGGCCGGCGAGCTTGTCGAGCTGGCCGGTCGGCGAATGGTTGCCCGGCAGCCATTTCGGGAAGAGCAGCACCATGTGGCCCGCGCTCACGCCGCTGATCGTCTCGCGCGTCGTGAAAATGCCGCGCGTCGTGTCGGTCGCGTCGATGTCGAGGCTGATCGTGCCGGGAAAGGGCGTGTCGCGCGCTTCGGGGATCGTGTCGACGATCGGCACCGGCTGCGGCTTGGAATTTTCGGCCAGAACCGGCGATGCGGTGGTGGCGAGCAACAGGGCGGTGAACGCGACGCGACGGATCATGCAGGGGAGCTTTCTTGGGAAGAGCGGCTTTGACGGTGGTTAAAGCGGTTGAAGCGCGCGCCGTCCAGCCCCCCGCCGCGTGATTCCGCTACGACCCGCTGCTGCTGCCGAGCACGTTGATCGTGAAGGCGAGCACGCCGATGTTGAACACGAAGGCCGCCAGGCACTGGCCGAGCGACACGCGCCGCATCCGCCGCGACGAGATTTCGACGTCGGAGGTCTGGAAGGTCATCCCGAGCGTGAAGCTGAAATAGAGGAAGTCCCAATAATCGGGCTCGGCGCATTCGGGGAAATCGAGCCCGCCCGAATCCTGCCCGTCATCGTCGCAGTCCGAATAGAAGAGATGCGCATAATGCAGCGCATAGACGGTGTTCGAGAACAGCCACGCAAGCACCAGCGTCGCGATTACCAATACGGTCGCGGCAACGCTCGTCTTGCCCTGCAATTCCTTGGCGACCGAAGTGAGGATGATGAGCATCGTCACGCCGGTGAGCACGAGCAGCCCGGCACGATTGGCGTCGTTGTTCGCGGCGGCCTTGCGCATCTTGTCGGCCTCGCCGTGGCCGAGCAGCGTCGAGATCGCGATCAGGAACACGGCAGCGGCGACGTCGAACGCCGCCATCGCACCGCGCCCCCAGCCGAGCGGGGGGATGGCGACGAATAGCCCGATCACGAACAGTGTCGCGAACAGGATGAAGCGGGGCGGGGCGACCTTGTTGCCGAGATTCAGACTCATGCAACAGAGCTACCGCGCTTTTGTGCGGGGTGAAATCCTCGCGCAAACATAACGTTTCTGTCACATCTGCAGCGCGCGGTTCGCCATCACCCCTGCGATGAACAGCAGGTACACGCCGAACACGCGCTTGAGCGGCTCGGCCGGCAGCGCATGGGCCGCGGCGACACCGAGTGGGGCGGTGAGGATCGACATCGAGGTGATGACGACCGCGCCGAGCAGATTGACATAGCCGAGCGACCCGACCGGCAGGCCGGGCTTGCCGAGCCCGATCAGGACCCAGCCGATCGTGCCGGGCACCGCGATGATGAAGCCGAAGCCGCTCGCGGTCGCGATCGCCTTGTGGATCGAGCGGCCGCACAGCGTCATCACGATCACCGCGACCGTCCCGCCGCCGATGCCGAGCAGCGAGGAGAAGAGGCCAAGCCCGCCGGCGATCGCGGCGCGGGGAAGGCCGCTCGGCATCGTGTCGCTGACTTGGCGCCGCGCGAGCTTGGGCACGAGGAAATTGATCGACATGAGCACGATGCCGCCAGCGAAGATGAAGGTCAGCGTCTGCCCCGTCATGCGCTGTGCGAGCAGCACGCCCACACCGACGCCGAGGACGATCCACGGCGCCCACGTCTTGAGGATCTCGAAATCGACCGCGCCGCGTTTGTGGTGGCTGAGGGTCGAGCGCAAAGCGGTGACGACGATCGTCGCGAACGACGTCCCGATCGCGACATGCGTATATTCGCCCTTCGCGCCGCCAAGCAGCGGCAGCAGCGCGATCATTGCGGGAACGACGACGAAGCCGCCGCCGATGCCGAACAGTCCGGCGGCAAAGCCCGCGAACAGGCCGGCGGCGAGCATGGCGAGGATGGCGGGCGCCCAGGCGAGCACGGCGCTCATGCGCTGGCACGCGGGGATGGGACAACGGACACGGCAAACAGACGCATGGCGACCTTTCCGAAACGAGCCGGGTGAGATCCTGCGGATGCTGAAATGGGGACTGTTGCCGCCCCCCTTACGCTTATGCTGCGGCGCGGGAGCCGGACGTGTCAAGCCGCTCTTCCTCCCCTCCCTTCCACGCAGGGGAGCAGAATCCACAACCATCTGGCGTTCGCCCGAACGCTCGCATAGAGAACGCACCCTTATGGCCCGCATAGAAACCCCAAAACGCATCCGCGGCACGCAGGACATCTTCGGCGAGGAGCAGCGTCGCTTCGCACACGTCATCGAGACGTTCGAACGCGTCCGCCGGCTCTATTGCTTCCAGCGCGTCGACATCCCCGTGTTCGAGAGCACCGCGGTGTTCGCGCGCTCGCTCGGCGAGACGACCGACGTCGTGTCGAAGGAAATGTACACCTTCGAGGATCGCGGCGGCGATTCGCTGACGCTGCGCCCCGAATTCACCGCCGGTATCGCGCGCGCCTATCTGACCGAGGGCTGGCAGCAATATGCGCCGCTCAAGATCGCGACGCATGGGCCCGTGTTCCGCTACGAACGCCCGCAAAAGGGGCGCTTTCGCCAGTTCCACCAGATCGACGCCGAGGTGATCGGCGCGAGCGAGCCCGCCGCCGATGTCGAGCTGCTCGTGCTGGCGGACCAGTTGCTCCGCGAACTCGGCATCGCCGATGGCGTGACGCTCCAGCTCAACACGCTCGGCGACGCCGAGACGCGCGACGCGTGGCGCGCGGCGCTGGTCGCGCATTTCGAGGCGCATCGCGACGTGCTGAGCGAGGACAGCCTCGCGCGGCTCGACAAGAACCCGCTGCGCATCCTCGATTCTAAGGACCCGCGCGATCGGCCGGTCGCCGACAGCGCGCCCGATATCGACGCCTATCTGACGCCAGAGGCGCGCGCCTTCTTCGATGCGGTGACGGCGGGGCTCGATGCGGCGGGTGTCGCGTGGACGCGCAACGCGCGGCTGGTTCGCGGATTGGATTATTACCGCCACACCGCGTTCGAATTCGTCACCGATCGGCTCGGCGCGCAGGGCACCGTGCTCGCGGGCGGGCGCTATGACGGGCTGATCGGGAGCCTCGGCGGTCCGGAGACGGCGGGTGTTGGCTGGGCGGCGGGGATCGAGCGGCTGGCGATGCTGCTCGAGGAGCCGACGGTCGACCAGGTCGATATCGCGGTCGTGACCGAGAATGACGCAGATCCGCTCGATGCCGTTCGCGTGGTGGCAGGCCTTCGGCGCAGCGGTCTGTCCGTTGCGGCGGCGTTTGCCGGTAATGCGAAGCGCCAAGTCGAGCGCGCGCGGCGCGCGAATGTGACCGAGGTTCTTTTCGTCGGGCGTGTGGGCGTCGACGGCGGCACCGCAGCGTCGCTCAAGCTCGGCAAGATCGGGATCGGGCCCGTCGCGCTCGAGGACAGGGCGGACGCTGTTTTGAAGGCACTGTCCGCCGATATCGCGGTTGGCGCGGACGATGCTGCCACCTTGATCGGAACGGGGATCGCCTTGATCTGGCGCCCGCGATGACCTCGATCTCCCCCGAACGCATCCTGCAGATCGAGGCGCGGCGCGACGAACTGTCGGCGCTGATGGCGTCGGGCGACCTCCCGTCGGATCGCTTTGTCCAGGTCTCGAAGGACTATGCCGAACTCGAACCGATCGCGCGTGCGGCGGGCGAGGTGCGGCGGCTCCGCGCCGAGCTCGACGTGCTCGCCAGCATGGAGGAGGAGAGCGACCCCGAGATCAAGCTGATGGCGCGCGAGGAAATCGCGACGATCCGCGACACGCTCCCAGATGCCGAACGGAAGCTCGCGCTCTCGCTGCTCCCGCGCGATGCTGCCGACGAGCGCGCCGCGATGCTCGAGATCCGCGCCGGCACCGGGGGCGACGAGGCGGCGCTGTTCGCCGCCGACCTGTTCCGCATGTACCAGCGCTATGCCGAAGCGCAGGGGTGGCGGGTCGAGCTGATCTCCGCGTCTTCTTCCGAAAGCGGCGGGTTCAAGGAAGCGATCGCCTCTGTCGAGGGCAAGGGCGTGTTCGCCAAGCTGAAGTTCGAAAGCGGCGTCCACCGCGTCCAGCGCGTTCCCGCGACCGAGGCGCAGGGGCGCATCCACACTTCGGCGGCGACCGTCGCGGTGCTGCCCGAGGCCGAGGAGGTCGACGTCAAGATCGACGACAAGGACCTGCGGATCGACGTCTACCGCTCGTCGGGGCCGGGCGGGCAGTCGGTCAACACCACCGATTCGGCGGTGCGGATCGTGCATATTCCGACCGGGCTGACCGTCATCCAGCAGGACGAAAAGTCGCAGCACAAGAACCGGGCAAAGGCGATGCGGGTCCTGCGCACGCGGCTGTACGAGGCCGAGCGCGACCGGTTGCACCAGGAGCGCGCGGGGGCACGCAAATCGATGGTCGGGTCGGGGGATCGTTCGGAGCGGATCCGGACGTACAATTTCCCGCAGGGGCGCGTGACCGATCATCGCATCAACCTGACGCTGCACCGGCTGCCCGAGATCTTGCAGGGCGAGATGGATGAACTGGTCGGCGCGCTGATAGCGCAGGACGAGGCCGAGCGCCTGGCCGCCCTCGATGCGTGACGAGCCCGAAAAGCCCCTCCCCTTCAGGGGAGGGGTTGGGGTGGGGAAGTGCGCGACGCCAGATCTCTGCGAGGCTTCCCCCACCCCCAGCCCCTCCCCTGAAGGGGAGGGGAGGATACGGTCGGCGCTTTCCGACGCCACGAACTTCCTCGCCGACGTCAGCGAAACCCCCCGCCTCGATGCCGAGCTCCTGATGGCGCATGCATTCGGCATCCCCCGCGAGCAGCTCCTGCTCAACCGGCTCGATTCCGCCACCCCGCACAGCTTCGGCCCGTTGCTCGCGCGCCGGCTCGCACATGAGCCGATCGCCTATATCACCGGCACCCGCGCGTTCTGGACGATCGAGCTCGCGGTCGGCCCGGGCGTGCTCGTGCCGCGCGCCGACAGCGAGACGCTGCTCGACGCAGCACTCGCGCATTTCGGCAAGGCCGGACCGCGCCGGATTCTCGATCTCGGCACCGGCCCCGGCACGCTGCTGCTCGCAGCGCTCGACCAATGGCCCGGCGCGACCGGCCTCGGCGTCGATGCGTCACCCGAGGCGCTCGCTTACGCGACGCGCAACGCCGCCACGCTCGGCCTCGCGACCCGTGCCGAATTCCGCACCGGCGATTGGGCGACCGGTCTCGACGGCGTGTTCGACCTCATCCTCTCGAACCCGCCCTATATCGGCGCCGACGAACCGCTCCCCGCCGAGGTCCGTGCGCACGAACCCGGCATGGCGCTGTTCGCCGGCGCCGACGGGCTCGACGACTATCGTCGCATCGCGCCGCAGTTCCCCGCCCTGCTCGCGCCCGGCGGCGCCGCGATCCTCGAAATCGGCTCGACCCAGGCGCCTGCCGTCACCGCTTTGCTCGCCGCGCACGGCCTTGCGGTCGCGCTGCGGCACGATCTCGCGCGCCACCCGCGCGCGCTGATCGCAACGCACAGCGCGTGATATTGCGTTCGATCAGCACAATATTGTGCTTGGAGATTGCCCCGCGACCCGCTATTGGACGGCGCAGGGGCACGCATTCTCACCATAGTCGGTTGAAAATGGGCTGGTGTCCGCCTCCATCGTCATGCAGTCGCCCCGTCCGGCGACGCTGGCAAGCGCGCAGTGCCGATGGTCGGTGGCCGGCGCGCAGGAGGCATTGCATCCATATTTCTGGAGCGTGACCAGGTTGGTTCCCAAGAACAGGACAACAAGACGTTGATCAATAATCGTCAGGCCGGCCGCCGTCGCGGCCGTGGCGGGCAGCAGCAGCGCTCGTCGGGTGGTGGTGGAAATCCGGGTCGTCAGGACACCGGCAACCGCATCGACAATCGCGCCCGCGGCAATGCCGCGCAATTGCTCGAGAAATACAAGACGCTCGCGCGCGACGCGCAGATGCAGGGTGACCGCGTCAACGTCGAATATTACCTCCAATTCGCCGATCACTATTTCCGCGTGCTCGCCGAAACGCGTGCGCGCTTCGAGGAAAACGGTGGCGCGGTCTCGACCAAGCGGATCCAGGGCGCGACGCTCGACGAGGACGAGCCCGATTACGAGGACGAGGGCGAGCGCGTCGTCGAGCAGCCTCGTCAGGAGCAGGCCCGTCAGGACCAGCCCCGTCAGGAGCAGCAACGCCACGATCCGTCGCGCCAGGAACAACCGCGCGGCGATCAGCAGCGCGGTGGCCAGAACGGCTATCGCCAGGACGGCAACCGCCAGGATGGCAACCGTCAGGACGGCAATCGCGGTTACGCGCAAAACGGCCAGTCCAATCACGCTGCGGCGAACGGGCAGTCGAATGGGCAGCACGGCAGCGAGCAGCGCGAAGCCGCGCAAGGCTATGAGGATCGTCCGCGTGGTCGCGTGAACGGCAATGGCGAGGGCGGTTACGATCGCCAGGCCGAGCCGCAGCGCGAAGAACGTGCCGAGCGCCAGCCGCGCGGCGAGCGCTACGAGCGTCCCGACCGCGTGTCGCGCGCGCTCGAACCCGTCGTCGAAGCGCAGCCCACCGGTGCGGAGCTTCCGCTCGACGCCGCAGCGCTGGTCGAGCCCGTCGCCGAAGCGCCGCGTCGCGGGCGTGGCCGTCCACGCCGCGAAGTCGCGCCGATCGTCGAAGCACCCGTCACGTCCGACGCAGCCGGATCGGACGATGGCGGTTTTGAGGATAACGGTTTTGCCGCCGATCGCCTGCCGCCGTCGCTCAACGTCTCGGCAGTCGTCGAGCCCGAGTTCGGCCAGGAAGGCGACGTCGTCGAAAAGCCACGCCGCCGTCGCGGCCGCCCGCCCGCAACCGCGGCAACCACGGTCGAATAAGCAAATCTTCTTCCTCACCCCGGCCACGCGCCGGGGTGGGCGTCCCACACGCTCGCCGCAGCGAAGGGATTGTAACACCGTCGTTATATTCCTAGCCTATTCCCCAAGATACGAAGTGGGGAGGCGACATGCGGATCTGGCTGGCGACGACGATGCTGTGGGCCCCCGCGCTCGCCTGCGCGCAGACCACCGCCCTACCGCAAGACGAAGGTGCGCGCTCGGGGCAGGGCGACGTCGCGGTCACGATCTACAATAACGATCTCGCCTTGATCCAGGACACGCGCCAACTCGCGCTCCCGCGCGGCCGCAGCCGCCAGGACTTCGCCGACGTCTCCGCCGCGATCCGCCCCGAAACGGTCACGCTCAAGACGACGGGCGCGAGTATCGTCGAGCAGAATTTCGATTACGACCTGCTCTCGCCGCAAAAGCTGATGGACAAGGCGGTCGGCCAGACCGTCACGCTCGTCCGCACCAATCCCGCAACCGGCGCCGAAACGCGAGAGGAAGCCCGCGTGCTCGCCAACAATGGCGGCACGATCGTCCAGATCGGCAGCCGGATCGAAGTGCTCGACCGCAGCGCCGGCCGCGTGATCTTCCCGACGCTGCCGCCCAATCTGCGCGCGCGCCCGACCTTGTCTGTCACGCTCGACAGCGATGCGGCGGGGACGCGCCCGGCGACGCTCAGTTATCTGTCGCGCGGGCTCGGCTGGAAGGCCGATTATGTCGCCTTGTTCGATGAAAAGGCGGGCAAGCTCGACGTCCAGGGCTGGATAACGCTGAACAACACCAGCGGCACGACCTTCACCGCCGCCAAGACGCTGCTCGTCGCGGGATCGGTCGGCAGCGCCGAGGACGACAATGGCCCGCGCTATTCCGCGCGCCCGACCACGCCGCGCGGCAGCCAGTCGGGCACCGAGACCGCCAACCGCGAACAGCTCGGCGATTTCTACCTCTACCCGCTCGCCGAGCGTACCACGATTGCCAACGCGCAGACCAAGCAAGTCAGCTTTCTCGACGTCGCCGGGTCGCCCGCTGCCAAAGCGTATTTCTATCGCAACCCGTGGCTCGCGACGCAGAGCGAAGCCAAGAGCGTCGATACCGTGCTCACCTTCAGCTCGTCGCGCGACGGCGGGCTCGGCGATGCGCTCCCCGCCGGGACCGTCCGCGTTTATATGCGCGATGCGCGCGGCGCACCGCAATTCATCGGCGAAAGCGCCATCCCGCACACGCCGATGGGCTCGCGGCTCGCGCTCAAGACGGGCGAGGCGTTCGACGTGAAGATGCGGCCGGTGGTCGAAAAACGCGAGCGGATCTCGGCGGATCGCTGGCGCACGACGATGCGCTACACGCTGACCAATGCGCGCGCGACCGAAGCGGTCGTCGAGGTCGCGCAGGATGGGCTCGACACTTGGTGGCACGACACCCGCGTCGTGACGGAGAACCAACCGAGCGAGCGCGTCACCGCCGACGAGGTGGTGTGGCACGTCCGCGTCCCCGCCAATGGCACGGCGAGCGTGATCGCGACTTTCGACACGCGGTACTGAGCCCGGTGCGCCGCGCGCTGCGATGGCTGAGCGTGCTGCTCGTCGCGGTCGTCGCGCGCGCGGCGCCCGCGCAGACGGTCTCGCCCGCGCCCGACCGCGTTGCGGTGACAATCTACCGCGCGCCCGATCGATCGGCGGACTCGCCGATCGATCTAAGCTGGCTGGGCGGCTATGCGCTGATCACCGAGCAGCGCCGCGTGGCAATCCCGGCTGGGCGCACCACGCTCCGCTTCGAAGGTGTCGCGGCGGGGATCCTGCCCGAAAGCGCCATCGTCACCGGGTTGCCGAATGGCGTTCGCGAGAAGAATCTCGATGCCGAGCTGCTGTCGCCGCGCAGCCTCTACGCGGGGACTTTCGGCCGCCCCGTCACGCTTCGCCGCACCATCGCCAAGCGGAGCGTCGAAGAATCCGCGATCATCCGGTCGAGCCCCGATGGCGCGGCGATTGTTCAGACGCGCGACGGCGTGGTCGCGGTCGATTGCGGGCCGGCCACGGAGACGCTGGTCTATAATGGCATCGCGTCGGGGCTGTCGTCCAAACCGACTTTGTCGGTCGCGCTCGACTCGCCGCGCGCTGCGACCGTCACGATCACGCTGTCGTATCTTGCCTGGGGTTTCGACTGGCAGGCGAACTACGTCGCGACGCTGAAGCCAAACGGCCGCAGCGCCGATCTGCTCGCCTGGGTCACGCTCGCGAGCGGCGATTCAACGAGCTTCGCCGATGCCGAGACGATGGTCGTCGCCGGGCGCGTGGAGCGCGAGGACCGCGCGCCCTATCCATATGCGCGCGGCAGTGCACCGCTGACGTTTCACTGCTTTGCGCGCCCGATCGCGGATTTCGTGCCCGGCGCCCCGCCGCCCCCGCCGCCGCCAGCCGAGGCACTGGATATCGTCGTGACCGGAATGGCGATGCGCGCGCCGCGCCGGGTGACGCAGGAGGATCTCGGCGACCTCAAGCTATACCGCGTGCCCGATCGCACGACGGTCGCAGCGCTCGCGCAGAAACAGGTGGCGTTGCTCGATCGGCAAGCCGTGCCGGTCGATATCCTGTATGTCGCGACGGTCGACGCGGCGGGCGAGGCCGGCGCGCCGCACCTCACGCTGCGCGCGCTCAATCGTAGTGCGAAGGGGCTCGGCGTGCCGCTTCCCGCCGGGCCGGTCGCGGTGTTTCAGCCGCGCGGCGATGCCGCGGTGCTGATCGGCGAAGGCGCGATTGACGACAAGGCAGTCGGTGAGCTGGTCGAGGCGAATCTGGCGGTCGCGACGCAAGTCACGCTCGAGACGACGCCGCGCGAGAGCGGCGCCAATCGCGGCAAGGCGTGGGAAGACGTCGCGCTGATCCTGCGCAACGCCAATCCTCATCCCGTCCGGTTCGAGTTGCAGTTCGATCCGCGGATTGCGCCGCGCGTGTCGCATCCCACGAGCGCGCTGACCCACACCGACGGCAAGCTGGTCTGGGCGCTCGAACTCCCCGCCAATGCCACGCGCGGGCTGGGCTATCGCGTAT
Organism: Sphingomonas sp. AAP5; assembly: GCF_004354345.1. Taxonomy (NCBI): domain Bacteria; kingdom Pseudomonadati; phylum Pseudomonadota; class Alphaproteobacteria; order Sphingomonadales; family Sphingomonadaceae; genus Sphingomonas; species Sphingomonas sp. AAP5. The sequence goes on from NZ_CP037913.1 coordinate 3,702,200, forward strand.
CGGCCGATCGCTAGCGATTGCGGGGCGCGGCTTCCCAAGCGCTGCCAAACGTGGAATCCTCCAGCGCCTGAGAGACTCGGCTGACGAGCGCAGACAGGAGAGAGCCAATGACGATCGCGGCAATACTTCGCACCAAGGGCGGCGAGGTGGTCTCGATCACCGCCGAGCAGACCGTCGGCGACGCGGTCGCGCTGCTCGCCGAGCGCCGCGTCGGCGCGGTCCCGGTGATGGCGGGCGATGCGGTCGTCGGCATCTTTTCCGAACGCGACGTGATCCACGCGATCGCCGCGCATGGCAGCGC
>NZ_CP037913.1:3707500-3987367 GCF_004354345.1 Sphingomonas sp. AAP5
AATGGGTCTGTGACTTAATGTATCAAGCAAGCTTAAGCCGTTAGGTGTAGGCGCAGCGAAAGCGAGTCTGAATAGGGCGCCAGAGTTTGATGTATTAGACCCGAAACCCGGCGATCTATGCATGACCAGGATGAAGGTGCGGTAACACGCACTGGAGGTCCGAACCGATTAACGTTGAAAAGTTACCGGATGAGTTGTGCTTAGGGGTGAAAGGCCAATCAAGCCGGGAAATAGCTGGTTCTCCGCGAAAACTATTGAGGTAGTGCCTCGGATGGACACCTTGGGGGGTAGAGCACTGGATGGATGCGGGGGTCGCGAGACCTACCAACTCTAACCAAACTCCGAATACCCAAGAGTGATATCCGGGAGACAGACGGCGGGTGCTAAGGTCCGTCGTCAAAAGGGAAACAGCCCTGACCTACAGCTAAGGTCCCCAAGTCGTGTCTAAGTGGGAAAGCATGTGGAACTTCCAAAACAACCAGGAGGTTGGCTTAGAAGCAGCCATCCTTTAAAGAAAGCGTAACAGCTCACTGGTCTAAATAAGAGGTTCTGCGGCGAAGATGTAACGGGGCTCAAGACACGCACCGAAGCTTAGGGTGTGCCATTTATATGGTACGCGGTAGCGGAGCGTTCCGTAAGCCTGTGAAGCGATCTGGTAATGGGTCGTGGAGGTATCGGAAGTGCGAATGCAGACATGAGTAGCGATAAAAAGGGTGAGATGCCCTTTCGCCGAAAGACCAAGGGTTCCTGCGCAAGGCTAATCCGCGCAGGGTGAGTCGGCCCCTAAGACGAGCCCGAAGGGGGTAGTCGATGGGAACACGGTTAATATTCCGTGACCTGGTGGTGTGTGACGGATCTCGTGTGTTGTCTTCCCTTATTGGATTGGGAAGGCTTCGAAGAGGTCCCAGGAAATAGCCCCACCGTATAGACCGTACCCGAAACCGACACAGGTGGTCAGGTAGAGTATACCAAGGCGCTTGAGAGAAGTGTCCTGAAGGAACTCGGCAAATTGCCTCCGTACCTTCGGAAGAAGGAGGCCCCAACTAAGCGCAAGCTCTGTTGGGGGGCACAGGCCAGGGGGTAGCGACTGTTTAGCAAAAACACAGGGCTCTGCTAAGTCGGCTTCAAGACGACGTATAGGGCCTGACGCCTGCCCGGTGCCTGAAGGTTAAGTGGAGGGGTGCAAGCTCTGAAATGAAGCCCAGGTAAACGGCGGCCGTAACTATAACGGTCCTAAGGTAGCGAAATTCCTTGTCGGGTAAGTTCCGACCTGCACGAATGGCGTAACGACTTCCCCACTGTCTCCAGGACATGCTCAGCGAAATTGAATTCCCCGTGAAGATGCGGGGTTCCCGCGGTTAGACGGAAAGACCCCGTGCACCTTTACTGCAGCTTCAGAGTGGCATTAGGAAGAAACTGTGTAGCATAGGTGGGAGGCTATGAAGCGTTGGCGCCAGCTGACGTGGAGCCATAGGTGAAATACCACCCTGTTTGTTTCTGATGTCTAACCTCGATCCATGAAACTGGATCAGGGACCCTCTGTGGCGGGTAGTTTGACTGGGGCGGTCGCCTCCTAAAGAGTAACGGAGGCGCGCAATGGTGGGCTCAGGACGGTTGGAAACCGTCTGTTAGAGTGCAATGGCATAAGCCCGCCTGACTGCGAGACTGACAAGTCGAGCAGAGACGAAAGTCGGTCATAGTGATCCGGTGGTCCCTCGTGGAAGGGCCATCGCTCAACGGATAAAAGGTACGCCGGGGATAACAGGCTGATAACCCCCAAGAGCTCATATCGACGGGGTTGTTTGGCACCTCGATGTCGGCTCATCACATCCTGGGGCTGGAGCAGGTCCCAAGGGTTTGGCTGTTCGCCAATTAAAGTGGTACGTGAGCTGGGTTCAGAACGTCGCGAGACAGTTTGGTCCCTATCTGCCGTGGGCGTCGAAATTTGAGAGGAGTTGACCCTAGTACGAGAGGACCGGGTTGAACATACCTCTGGTGTACCTGTCGTTCTGCCAAGAGCGCAGCAGGGTAGCTATGTATGGACGGGATAACCGCTGAAAGCATCTAAGCGGGAAGCCTCCCTCGAGATAAGATTTCATAGAGCCGTCAGAGACCATGACGTTGATAGATCGGATGTAGAAGTGGAGTAATCCATGGAGCTAACCGATACTAATTGCTCTATTCGCGCTTGAGAGTCCCACCATCAATGACAATCCTGGGTAAACCAGCACGTCACCGATGGCGGATGATCAAATGCAACGCCTGATTGAACAAACTACATCATCACATAGGTATGCACGGACATCGTTTTTGGGAGCCCAGCGCAAGCTGGGCCCCCCGAAAGAACCCGAACTTTTTGCTGTTCACCGGCTCCATTGCTTGGTGGCTATAGCGTCAGTGCCCCACCCGATCCCATCCCGAACTCGGCCGTGAAACCTGACTGCGCCGATGGTACTATCGCTTAAGCGATGGAAGAGTAGGTCGTCGCCAGGCATTGAAGCCGGTGAACACAAAACGTTCGTGTCTCTCATGAGAACCCATTTACATGTCATCTAAAACCCACTCGCGCTCGCGAGCAAAACATACAAAATCCCTGTCGCGGGGTGGAGCAGCCCGGTAGCTCGTCAGGCTCATAACCTGAAGGTCACAGGTTCAAATCCTGTCCCCGCAACCACCGCCATAAAACGACCATCGCCGCCCTCACGGGCGGCGTTGTCGTTTGTGGCAAACGCCATCAAATTCGACAGCTTCGCGACAACGTCCGCTTACGGGCCGTGTGCACCGTCCGGATGTACAGCCACGCCCTCGATAAACGTTACCTGTATCTCCGCCGCTTCGCCGTGGACCAATTCGTCGTACAACGTGTCGGCCATGGCGACATGATCCTGCAACCGGCATTCCCTGACAGGCGCGCGTCTGCGCCGTTCAACCATCAGGGGGTGCGCGCAGACGGCCTAACGCGATAGCGTGGACCATGCCTTTTCCCAAAACCACGATTCGTCACCTCAGCTATTTCGTCGCGCTGGCCGAAGCGGCCAGCTTCACGCGGGCGGCCGAGCGGATGGGCGTTTCCCAGCCGTCGCTCTCGCAACAGATCCGCGCGCTCGAAACCATCATCGGCGCAGCGTTGTTCGAGCGGGGAGGTCCCGCAATCCTTACCCCGTTGGGACGCGACTTGCTCGACCGGGCACGGCGCATCCTGCTCGATGTTGTCGACCTCGAAGATTTCAGGGCAAGTTCGGCCGATCCCTTGATCGGCACGATCCGGCTCGGCGTATCGCCGACGCTCGGCGCGTATCTTATGCCGGCGCTGGTCGCGCGGCTGCACCGCGAGCATCCCACGCTCCGTGTCCATGTCCGCGAGGGCCTGCCGACCGCACTCGCGACCGGACTTGCCACTGGCGTCCACGATCTGATCCTGGCGCAACTGCCCGTGACGGGCGGCGCGTTCCACAGCGAGCGCCTCTTTCGCGAACCTTTGTACGTCGCGATGGCGTCCGATCATCCCCTCGTGGCAAAGACGATCATCGCACCATCCGATTTACGCGGCACCAGCCTGTTGACGCTGCAACCCGAATATCGGCTGGCCGAACAGGTCGCGGCGATCGCGATCGATGTGGGCGCGAACGTATTACGGGACTATGAGGGGACAAGCCTCGATGCGATCCGCCAGATGGCGGGCATGGGCATGGGCCTTGCCTTGCTACCCGAACTCTACATCCGCCAGGAAGTTCGCGAAGGCGACGACGTCGTCGTGCGGCCGATAAAGGGGAGCCGCTACTACAGAGATATCGGACTGCTGTGGCGACACGGTGCCGGCCGCGCACCGGCCTATGGCTTGATCGCCGGCTTGCTCCGCTCCGTCTTCCCATAGGACATTCCTATTGATATCATAAGCTGCACTGCATTGTCCTAATGCCGGCAATCGAAGATACTCGGCTTCGATTATCGCGAGGGGCACATGGCGGGCGAACACATCGGATGGCGTTCAGCGCTCGGGTGGCTGGCAGAAATCGTCGGGCCTGACATGGCGTACGTCCGTCTCACGATGGTCTACGGCGTCGCGATCAGCCTGTTGTCGCTCGCCACGCCGATCTCGGTGCAGCTGCTGATCAACAGCGTCGCCTACACCGCGATGCCAGCACCGTTATGGACGCTGGCGGGGCTGTTGCTCGGGCTGCTGCTGGTGGTCGCGGGGCTCAGCGCCATGCGGTTCTGGATGATGGCGCTGTTCGAGCGTCGGCTGTTCGCGCGCATCGTCGCCGAGATCACCGTCCGCGCGGTCCATGCCCAGAACCCGTTCTTCGCCGACCAGAATCGCGGCGACCTGTTCAATCGCTATTTCGACCTCGTCATCGTGCAGAAAGCGGTGCCGAGCCTGGTCATCGGTGCGTTCACGATCATCCTGCAATCGGCGGTGGGCCTCATCGTCACCAGCTTCTACCATCCCTTCTTCCTCGCCTTCAACGCGATCCTCCTGCTCATCATTCTAGCGATCTGGCTGATCTGGTCGCGCGGCTCGATCCGCTCGGCGGTCGCGCTGAGCCATGCCAAGCACGACGCCGCGCGCTGGCTCGAAAGCGTCGGCGGGTCGAACGGCTTCTACAAGTCGAGCCGCCATTTCGATTTCGCGATGGACCGTTCGGAAGCCGTCACCGCCACCTATGTCGATCGCCATCGCCGCTATTTCCGTTACAGCTTCACGCAGACGGTCGCCTTCCTGCTCCTCTATGCCTTTGCCAGCGCGGCGCTGCTGGCGCTGGGCGGCACCCTCATTTTGAGCGGAGAGTTGTCGATCGGACAGCTGGTTGCGGCGGAGCTGATCCTGGGCGGCGTGTTCTACGGCGTGTCGCAGCTCGGCTGGTATCTCGACACGCTCTACGATCTGGTGGCGAGCGCGGAGGAATTGTCGCTGCTCTACGCGATACCGCAGGAGAGCGCGGTCGTCGCGGTGGGGCAGTCGCCCGGCGACGGTGCGGTGCGGCTCGACCGTGTCGTGATCGAGGGCGCGCGCTTCGATTTCGAGCTCGCGGCCGGTGAACAGCTCGTTACGCGCGCCGACGGGGGTGCCGAACGGTTGCTGGCAATGGTTCTCAAGCGCCATGTGATTCCCGAGCGCGGCCTGGTCACTGTCGGTCGCGCCGACATGGCGACGTTCGACATGTATCGGCTGCGATCCGAGGTCATGGTGCTCGACCGGCCGAGCATCGTCGAGGTCACGATCCGCGAGTATCTGACTCTCGCTGCGGCTGCGTCGACATCCACCGTCATGCTCGACGCGCTGGAGACGGTCGGCTTGCGCGACCGCATCGCCGGGCTGCCGCACGGGCTCGATACACCGCTGGCGGCATCGGGCTATCCGCTGTCGATCGGCGAGGTCATGGCGCTGAAGCTCGCCAATGCGCTGCTGGTGCGCCCGCACGTTCTGATGCTGGCGCAGCTCTACGATCTGATCCCGACGAGCCGCCTGGCCGAGGTGCTGCGCCAGCTCAAGGCGGCCGATACGACGGTCTTGCTGTGCACGGGGCGGCCCGAGGATATCGCGCTCGACGGCTGGTTCCATCTCGAACCCGATCGGCAGCGACGCTTCGACAGTTGTGCAGCGCTGGTCGCCGCGACCCAGCACGGAGCCGGCAATGCCGTATAAGCCCGATCGCCTCGCGCATTTCCAGACGCTTGCCGCAATGCGCGCGCCGCGAGTGGCGTCGGCCGTGGCGTGGATGCTCGTGCTGGGCATCGCGATCGCCGCGGCGATCATGGCGCTGGTCCCCTGGGTGCAGACCGCCAACGGCACGGGGCAAGTCGTCGCGCTCGATCCCGGCGACCGGCAGCAACCGGTGACCGCGCTGGTTCCGGGCAAGGTCGAGCGCTGGTACGTTCAGGACGGCCAGCACGTCGCGCGCGGCGATCCGATCGCACGCGTCGTCGATCTCGACCCAGACCTGCTCGCGCGCCTGGGGGCCGAACGCGCGCAGGTGCAGGCGGAGATCGCCGCGGTCCAGCAAAGCCGCGCGGTCGCCGGAATCGATGTTGCGCGCACCGGGCAGTTGCTCGCCGAGGGGCTCGCCGCCCGCCGCGATTACGAGCAGACGCAGATCAAGGTCGCCGACGCCGGCGCCAAGCTCGCCGAAGCGCGCGCCAAACTCAACCGGATCGATATCCAGCTCAGGCGGCAGTCGGCGCAACTCGTCCGCGCCCCGCGCGACGGCCGCGTCCAGCAATTGAATGCCGCGAGCGGCAGCGCGCTGGTATCGCCCGGCACGGTGCTGGCGGTGATCGCGCCCGAGCGCGTCGAGCGCGCGGTCGAGCTGTACGTCGATGGTCGCGACATGCCGCTGATCCGCCCCGGTCGTCCGGTGCGGCTCGAGTTCGAGGGTTGGCCCGCAATCCAGTTCAGTGGCTGGCCATCGGTCGCGCAAGGCATGTTCGACGGGCGCGTTCGCATGATCGATCCCAATGCCGCCCCCGACGGCGCCTTCCGCATCCTTGTCGAACCGCGACCCGGCAAACCGGCTTGGCCAACCGGCACCTTCGTCCGCCCAGGCGGAAAAGTGCGCGGTTGGGTGCAGGGCGAAACCGTCCTCGTCGGCTACGAAGTGTGGCGACAGCTTAACGACTTTCCGCTGGAATTCGGCCAGCGCGGCGCGGCGTCCGGCAAGGCGCAACCCAAGCCGCCCGCAAAGCCCAGCGTCGACGAAACCGGCAAGGACGCGGAGGCAAAGAAGTGACGCGTGTGATCGCCCTGCTGCGCATCGTCCCGCTGCTCCTCATGCTGTGTCCCGGCGTCGCATCGGCGCAGGGCGCGCCACTGACGCTCGACGAGGTGCTGCGCTCCTCCGCGCGGTCCGCGCCGCAGATCGTTGAGGCGCTGGCACGGGTGCGTCAGGCGGATGGGCGCGCGCTTTCCGCCGAGGGCGCCTTCGACACCGTGTTCGACGTGGATGCGCGGTCGCGCGTCGCGGGCTATTATGACGGCACCGTCGTTGAAGCGCGCGCGACCCGACCGCTCACCGACAATGGCGGTTATGTCTATGGCGGCTATCGCGCGTCGCGCGGCACTTTTCCCGTGTATGAGGACCAGGCCTATACCAACCGGCTCGGCGAGGCGAAGGTCGGCGCGCTGTTCGCGCTGCTGCGCGACCGCGTGATCGACGAACGCCGCACCCGGCGCAGCATCGCCGGCACCGATATCGACGTCGCGCGGTTCGAGGCGGACATGGTTGCGATCGGCGTGCAGCGCCGCGCAGTCGACGCCTATCAAGCCTGGGTCGCGGCCGGCTTGCGCATGCGCGCCTATCGCGATCTGCTGCACCTCGCGGAGCGCCGCCGCAGCGCTATCGGCCGGCTGGTGACGCTCGGTGCGCGCCCCGACATCCTGCTCGTCGAGAACGATCAGAATCTCGTGCGGCGACGTGCGCTAGCGGTTCGTGCGGAACAGGACGTCGCGGGCGCGGCCAATGCGCTGTCGCTCTATCTGCGCGACGAAGCGGGGACGCCTGTGACGGTTTCGGAGGATCGCCTGCCGGAGGATGCCGGCGCGCTGGCCGCGCTTTCTATCGCCACGACGCGCGCGGGACCGGTCGAGAGGCCCGACTACCGCGCGGTGCTCGCGCGGATCGACCAGGCGACGTCGCGGCTGGCCCTGGCGGAAAACGATCTGTCGCCTCGGCTCGACCTGCGCGGCGAAGTCGGCAAGGATGTCGGGTCGGTCGGTCTCGGCGGCCCGAACAGGACGCCGCTTGAGGCGGCCGTCGGTTTCCGGTTCAGCGTGCCGCTGCAGAACCGCGCCGCCAAGGGCCGCGTTGCCGAAGCCCGCGCCGAGATCGAGGCGCTCGGCCAGCGCAGTCGCTTTCTCCGCGACCAGATTACCGTCGAGGTTCAGGGTATCGTCATCGCGGTCGGTGCCGCCGAGCGGCTGGCCGCGATTGCCGACGAGGAGCGTCAGCTAGCCGAACGCCTGGCGACGGCCGAGCGCCGTCGGTTCGAGCTTGGATCGGCCGATTTCTTCCTGGTCAACCAGCGCGAGGAAACCGCGACCGACGCGCGCGTGCGCCTGGTCGACGCGCAGGCGCGGATCGCGTCTGCTCGTGCCGAATTGGCTGCGGCGACCGCCGATCGCGAAGCGTTGCAGCTCATCCGCTGATCGCACTTGCGCGCACAGCAACCTCGAGAAACCCTGTCGGACCTTCAAGGCCGATTGCCGCTGAAGTTTCCCTCTTGAAAGCGTCCGCTATGGGCGTGGGCTACCGATCTTCGCGCGGTTGGTCGAAGTTACGGTTTCAGGCACCCCTCGGTTCGAAAGAGATTTTGCAGTGCATCAAATCTCCGCTCGCTACCGATAACGTTGAGGCCGAAGCCGAGTTTGTGCATTTCGGGCCAGTCGACCACACTGACCGTACCACGGCGGCAGAGCGCGACCGCCATTTCGCGGTTCAGGGCATGGCTGGCGAAGCGCAACGGGCGGTTGGTGAGATCCGGATCCGTACCGACTTGATCCACCGCGCTTATCGCCCAGCGCCCGTCGCTGGTTGATCTTGGCGGATCTGTATTGATCACGACAAAGTCGCTTTGCTTCGTCGAGATGAAGCGATCGAGCCGCACTTGCGGCTCCGCGAACCAGCGCGCATGGAGCATGAGGATCGGCATCGCCGGCACCAGCGTCAGCACGCTCAATAGGATGACCATACCGTCGGTTCGCTGCGGCGCTTTCAAAGCCAGCTGCTGATAGCCCAGCCCCGCGAGCAGCGCGAAGCTGCCGAGATAGGGGTGCAGATAGCGATATCCCCAGCCGTGACCCTGGTACGGCAGGGTGAATCCTACGAACAACAGCCAGATCGCGATCCCGAGAAGCATCGGCGCGGCCACTCCGCCTCGTCGAGCGACGGGCACCGCCGCCACGATGAGCGGGAGCAGCGCCAGGTTCTGCCAGGCGACGAAACGCAGCATGTTCAGCATCATCCATGACAACGTCAGCGGATCGCGAACCAGGAGCAGCGGTATGACCTTGTCGAGGAACCGGCTGCCACTCGGGTCCGGATGCGCGGATGCGCCAGTTTGCAACGCCGCAATCAACGGAAACCCGATCCACCACGCGGCAATCGCGCAATAGGCAGCGCAGTACAGCAGCGACAGCCGCCATCTGCCCAGCCGGAGGTGCCAGACAATGAACGGCGCGACAAAGAACAGGTGGAACACCAGTTGGTGGAGCCCGGTCGCGAGAAACCCGATCGCGATCGCGCCGGCATGACCCCAACGACCGCCGCGCAGAAACGCGGCCAGCCAGATCAGGTTCAACGCCATGTGGCCCGTCATCGCATAGGTGGTCATCGCGTTGACGAGCATCTGGCTCGAGGTGAAATAGACGATCAGCGTGACCCAGATCGCTCGGTTATCTGCGCCGAACAGGCGCTTGGCGAGATCGAGCAGCGCGACCGCGCCGAACACCACCAATGCGGGGTTGTAGAACACCGGGTCGGCGATCTTGGAAAAGGCGAGACGCAACAGCGCGTTAACCGGCAAATAGCCGGACACCATTGCGGTCGGCGATTCCGCGTTCAGGAGGAATGCGGGCACCAGCGCACCGGCAAAAGGTCGCCACTGCGGGGCTAAGGGAGCTGCGAGCCGCCCCTTGTCATAGACCTGCATGTCAAAAACGACCATGCGCTCGTCGCCCGAGATCGGAAAATCAAAGAGCAGTGCGTAGGCGCCCCAGCCCAGCAACAGTGCGATGACGACGCTGGCGATCAGAACGACCCGCGCGCTCGGTGCTCGATCCGGCAGGCGCCATGCGGGGGCGAAACGCTGGAGGATGAAAAGCAGGACTGGCAGCGCGAGCAGGATGGCGATGTCCTGCGTCTGCACTTGGTACAGTGTGAAAAGATTGCCGGTCGTCGTCGCCGCACGCGCGACCAGCGGAAGCAGCATCAGCGCCGCGAGGTCCAGCGATCCAAGCGGTTTTGGCTGTCGCTTGGGCGCACCGATCATAGTCTGCATCGAAGTTCCTGACACGGTGGCGTGGCCGATCGACCAGGGAAAGCCAAACGACGCGTTCACCCTGTCCGAGCAGCGTTGGGTTAGTCAAATGTCGGGAGAAGCAATAGCGGCGACGTCGATTGCGGCTGGCCGCCCGACCATGCGGTAGCGGTTGGTTAACCATTGTCCGCTAGCCCGAGATGAGCGCAGCGGAGGCCATGCATGTTCGTTCAACGGTTCGACAAGACGCTCCCGCCAGCCGCCATGCCGCTTGCGATCTCGATCGTGATGCCGTGCCTCAACGAAGCGATCAGCTTGCCGCACTGCATCGCCAATGCGCGCGATGCGTTGAACACGATCGAGCGCGAGTTCGGGATCAGCGGCGAGATCCTCATCGCCGACAACGGCTCGACCGATGGCAGCCAGGCGATCGCGGCCGCCTGCGGTGCGCGCGTCGTCGCGATTGCCGACCGCGGCTACGGTGCGGCGATCATCGGCGGCGGGCACGCCGCCTTCGGTGACTATCTCCTCATCGGCGATGCCGACGGCAGCTATGATTTTACCGATGGCGTCGCGATGATCGCGCGTCTCCTGGCGGGCGCCGACCTGTGCATGGGATCGCGCTTCGCCGGCGGCATCGCACCGGGCGCGATGCCCTGGAAGAACCGCTATATCGGCAACCCGCTGCTCACCGGCGTGCTCAACCTGCTGTTCCGCTCGGGCATCGAGGATGCGCATTGCGGGCTGCGCGCCATTCGCCGCGATGTGTTCGTTGCGCTGGGCCTGACCGGGGCCGGCATGGAATTCGCCAGCGAAATGGTCGTCAAAGCCAGCCTCAAGCGAATCCGTATCGAACAGACGCCGGCAACCCTTTCGGTCGATTTGCGTGACCGTGCGCCGCATCTGCGCCCGTGGCGCGACGGGTGGCGGCATCTGCGCTATTTGCTGATGCTCAGCCCGACATGGCTGTTCGGGATTCCGGCGCTCGCGGCGATGGGCGTCGCGACAGTCATCCTCGCCATAGCGCTCGCGCATATGCTGGGACTTCTCCCCGGGACGGGTGCGTTCGGCACAAGCTGGTCGCTCGTTGCCGGATTCCTGTTCTGCATCGGGCATCTTTCGGCCGTCATGGCCGCCGCGACGCATCTTCACAGCGTCAACGAGGGGTATCGGCGCATGCCGAAGATCGTGCGCCGTTATGCCCGGCTGCTGACATTGGAGACGATGCTGATCACCGGTGCTGCGCTGCTGCTCGTATCGGGGTGCGGGCTCGGCGCGGTCGCGTGGGAGTGGTCCAACGGCGACTTTGCCGCGCTGTCCACACCGCTGCCGCTGATCCTCGCGTGCGTACTGGGCGCGACCGGGCTGCAGACGATCATCGGCGGCTTCCTGCTGGCGATCATCGCCGGGCACGAAGCGCGCTTCGTCGCAACGGCGCGCCAGGACGCGTTTGTCGCAAGCGCCGTCCCGATCGACCGGATCGCGGCATGACGATCCCGATCGCGACGCTCGGCCGCGGCTGACGGCGGAAGCCGGCGCGTTAGTCAGAGGTCGGCGGCGAGACGCCAAAGCGGGCAACGGCGTCGGCCAAACCCGTCTCCAGCGTGAAGCGGGGGCGATACGCGGTCTCGGCGAGCAAGCGGTCGATCGCGCCTTCGATCAGGGGCGGATCATCCGGACGAGTCGGGATCGCCCCATAGGCGACGCGATCGGCCGATCCGGCTGCCTGCGTCGCGATCTCGACGAAGCGTCGGACGGTCGCGGCCTTCCCGCTCGCGACGTTGACTACGCCCTCGACCGGTGCGGCGAGGATCGCCACCAGCGCGGCCGCAACATCCTCGACGTGGATGAAATCGCGTCGCTGCGAACCCTCGGATACCTTGGCGACGTCGCCGCTGTGCGCCGCTTCGAGCAGCGAGCCGAGCAATCGCTCGGATCGCTCGCCGGGGCCATAGGGAAAGAAGATCCGCGCCCAGGCGAGCGAAAGACCAAGCCCGGGGGCGGCCTTTGCGAGGACCGCGTGGAGGCTCGCTTTCGCCGTGCCGTAGAGGGTCGCTGGCCGTATCGGCGAGGTGGCCTCTTCGAGCCGGCCCGACCCCGTCCAGTCATATTCCGCGCAGCTGCCCGCAACGACCGCGCGCCGGCCGCCGCCCGCGACAAAGGCGCGGACGAGGCCGATCGACGCCGCCACCCAATCGAGATTCTCGGAGGCCGCCCAGAAGCCGGGCCTCGCCTCCCAGGCGAGATGGAGCAGGTGGGTCGCGCCGATTGCCTCGATCATGCTGCGATCGACACCGGCCAACAGATCGGCCGGATGATCGATGACACCGGCATGGTCGACCGGCGATCGGCCCAGCGCGTGGACCTCGACACCCGCCCCCAGCAACATCGGCACCACCGCGCGGCCGATGAAGCCACTGGCGCCGGTGAGAAGGACCCGCATCAGATCAGCTGGAGACTGGGCACCGCCACCACGAAGCGGGCATCCCATTCCCGCGCATAGGCGAGTTGCGCAACGACCTCGTCGCGCAGGTTCCACGGCAGGATCAAGATGCGGTCGGGCCGGTCTGCACGCAGTCGATCCTCTGCGACGATCGGGATCCGGCTGCCGGGCATGTACGATCCCGCCTTCGCTGGATTGAGATCGACCACATAGGGAAGAAGATCGGGGCGGATACCGGCGAAGTTGAGCAAGGTGTTCCCCTTGGCGGCAGCGCCATAGGCGCCCACCTTCAACCCGTCGCGCCGCGCCGCCAGCAGGAACGAGAGCAAATCGTCCTTCACCGTTTCCGCGGAGCGTTGGAACGTCGCGTAGAAAGCGGGCGTCGTGATGCCGGCATCCTGCTCGGTCTGGAGCAGTGCCGTCACCGCCGGGGTGACGGCATGAGGCCCGCCCGCCTTCTGAACAAAGACGCGCAGGCTGCCGCCATGCGTCGGAAGGCGCGCGACGTCGAACACCGAAAGGCCGTTCGCCGCGAAAATCCGCGCGACTGCCGTCAGCGAGAGATAGGAATAATGCTCGTGATACGCCGTATCGAACTGGTTGCGTGAAACCATTTCGAGCAAATGCGGGAATTCGAAGGTGGCAACGCCGGTCGGCTTGAGCAACCGCGCGAAACCGCCGACGAAATCATTGATGTCGGGCACATGCGCCAGCACGTTGTTGGCGATGATCAGATCGGCATCACGCCCGTCGGCGGCCAGTGTCTCGCCGAGCGTAACGCCGAAGAAGGCCTCGACAATCTCGATGCCCTTGGCACGCGCGGCGGCCGCCGTGCTGGCGGTCGGCTCGATGCCGTAGGTGGGGATGCCGGCGTCGCGGACATATTGCAGGAGATAGCCGTCATTGGCGGCGACCTCGACCACGCACGACGCCGCATCGAGGCCGAACCGTTCGGTCATGTCCGCCACATACCGCTTGGAGTGGTCGAGCCAGCTTTGCGAGAAGGAGCTGAAATAGGCATAGTCGGCGGTGAACAAGGCGTCGCGGCTGGTGAAATCGACGGTCTGCACCAACCAGCAGCTATGGCACACCAGCAGGCGCAGCGGGAACCACGTCTCGGGCGCGTCGAGCCGATCCGCCGAAAGATAGGCATTGGACGGCGGCGCACTGCCGAGGTCCAGGAAGGGCGCCTGCAAAGGCGCGGCGCAGTGGCGACATTTCACAGCATTACGTCCCGAAAATCGTCTGTCAGCATCGGCCGCGAGCGATCGCGCTCAGACAGGATCGTGATTTCCCGCGGCCACGGTATCGCAAGGCGTCGGTCGAGCGGATTGAGGCCGTCTTCGGCTTCGGGGACATGGCTCGCCGAATGGAAATAGAGCAGATCGACACTGTCGGTCAGCGTTTGGAAGCCGTGCGCAAAGCCCGGCGGAAGCAGCATCGCGGTATTGTTGTCCGCCGACACTTCGGCCGAGACCGAGGTGAGAAAGGTGGGAGAGTCGGGGCGAATGTCGGTCGCCACGTCCCAGACGGCGCCGTTTAGACACAGCACCAGCTTGGTCTCCGCATGCGGCGCGCGTTGGAAATGCATGCCGCGAACCGTGCCGGCCTGCTCGGTCCGGCTGTGGTTCGCCTGGCGCATCGGCCCGCTCCAGCCGGCCGCGAGCAGATCATCGTCGCAGAACAGGCGTGTGAAGGCGCCGCGCGGATCCCCCACCGGATGACGGACGACCAGGCGCGGCCCGCCAGGCATCAGCTCGGTGACGGTAAAACGGCTCATCGCGCTGCCCAGAATGCGGCAGTGTCCGCTTCGCACAGCGCACGGGCGTCGGCGCCGTCGTGAAGATCGCGGTACCAGCCCATCGTGCGACGTACCGCCTCCTCCAATGTCCAGCGCGGCACGCTGCCCAGCGCGGCGCGCGCTCGGGCGATCTCCAGACTCAGCCAGCCGGCTTCGTGCGGTCCCGGCTCGACCGCACCGAAGCGCGCTTCGCCGCGCCCATAGGCCGCACGGGCGAGATCAACCACCGTCCGCACCGACGCGGCGTCACCGGTCTCCGGTCCGAAATTATAGGCGCCGGCCAAGGCGGGTTGGTGCCACAACGCCTCTGCCAGCTGGAGATAGGCATGGACGGCCTCGAGGACGTGCTGCCACGGACGGACCGCGTCTGGGCGGCGCACGTCCAGCACGGCGCCTGTCTGCCAATGCCGCACCGCATCTGGCAGCAGTCGATCGTCCGACCAGTCCCCGCCGCCGATGACATTGCCCGCGCGTGCGGTTGCGACCGCGATGCCGGCGCCCGCCAGATAGCTGTCGCGATAGCTTGCGGTGACGATCTCGGCCGACGCCTTGCTCGCGCTATAGGGGTCGTGCCCGCCCAACGCGTCGGTCTCGCGATAGGGATAGGGATGCTCCAGGTTGCGGTACACCTTGTCGGTGGTGACGACCACGATCACCCGCAGGCCGGCGCTGTCGCGGCAAGCGTCGAGGAGGTGGGCGGTGCCCATCACGTTCGTCGCGAAGGTCGCGAGCGGATCGGCGTAGCTTGCGCGCACCAGCGGCTGGGCGGCCAGATGCAGGACGATTTCGGGGCGCGCGGCGCGCACCACGTCGGCAACGCCGGCGCGATCACGGACGTCGCAGTCGCGATGCGTAAGGCCATCCGCGATGCGGGCCAGCGAGAACAGGTCGGGCGTCGTCGAGGGAGCCAGCGCAAGCCCCGTCACCTCGGCACCAAGCTGGGCGAGCCGGATCGCGAGCCAGCCCCCCTTGAAGCCGGTGTGGCCGGTCAGCAGAACCCGACGCCCGGGCCAGAAGGACGGGTCAGCCAGCATCACCATGTCCGCCACGGTGCTCGGCCGGTCGCCCACATCTCTTCCAGCTGCTGCTTTTCGCGCATCGTATCCATCGGTTGCCAGAAGCCATCGTGCGCATAGGCCATCAACTCGCCCTTGGCGGCGAGCGTCTCGAGCGGGGCGGCCTCCCAGGTCGTCGCATCGTCCGCGATTTCCGAGATGACGCTGGGGTTGAGCACGAAGAAGCCGCCGTTGATCATGCCCCCGTCGCCGCGCGGTTTTTCCGCAAAGCCCATGACCTGATCGCCGGTCGTCTCGAGCGCGCCGTATCGGCCCGCCGGCTTTACCGCCGTGATCGTCGCCGCCTTGCCATGCGCCTTGTGAAACGCGATCGAGGCGGTGATGTCGATGTCGGCGACACCATCGCCATAGGTGAAGCAGAACGCCGCCTCGTCGCGGACATGGCCTGCGACGCGGCGCAATCGCCCGCCGGTCATCGTCGCTTCGCCGGTATCGACCAGGGTTATCCGCCAGGGCTCGGCGCGGCGGTTGGAGTAGGTGGTTTCGTTGCGTGCCAGGTCGATCGTGAGATCGGAGACATGCGACATGTAGTTCAGGAAATATTCCTTGATGATATAGCCCTTATAGCCGCAGCAGATCACGAAGTCGTTGATTCCGTGGGCGGAATAAATCTTCATGATGTGCCACAGGATCGGCTTGCCGCCGATCTCCACCATCGGTTTCGGGCGGAGATGGGTTTCTTCCGAGATGCGCGTCCCCAGACCGCCGGCGAGGATCACAGCCTTCATATCAAACTCCCCGCCCGATTTGGCGTTTCGATACAGGACGATGCCCTGTGATGCTACACCCCGACCGCTGTCGGCTAGCGCCCCTGGAGGATCGCCCAGCGTGCCGACGTGAAATTCCACAGGAACAACAGAACCGTGGTGACCGGCGTCGCCACGATCACCGGCACGCGCAGCCCCGTGCAGAGCAGCACCATCAGCAGCGTCGAGCCCAGAAATCCCATGATCGAGGTGACGAGAAAGCGCTGCAGCCGGTTCCAACAAGGCGCCTTATCGAAGGTGAACACACTATGGAGAAAATAGCCGACCGGTGTCGTAGTGCAGAAGGAGACGATGAGCGCGACCGGGTAGGCTACCCCGAACTGCGTGCCGCAGATCACAGTAATATTGTGCAACAGTGCGCAAAAAACTCCGACTGCCAAATAGCGCGACGATTGTAACTGGATCAGCTGCCTGATCACACGCGTGCTCATATCGCAAAATTGCCATGCCAGGGCCGCACATGCGCCTCCGCCACGATCGGTGCACGACCGACGGCTTCGGAATCGGGCTTGGAGAGATAGTGGACATGGTCGCCCGTCAGCCATCGATCTCCGGCGTGGCAAAGCCAGTGGATCGGGGTAGGCGTCCGCTCCCAATCCTTGAAAACAAGCGCTCCGTCGGGCGCAACAGTCCGCCGCACTGCCGCCAGCAGTTCGCGGCGGATCGCTGTCGGAACATGATGGATCACGTCGGACAGGATGACGAGATCGAATTGTCCGGGCTGCTCGAGCGCGACCGCCTGGACGGTCTTCTCCTCGAACGAAACGCGCTCGCGGCATCCGCGAAACAAACGTCCGGCATTGGGCGTCACGTCGATCGCCATGATGTCCGCGTCGGGGTACAGCTGTACCAACCGTTCGGTAACCGCACCTTCGCCGCATCCCACTTCGAGAATCCTGCGCGCCTGCGGCACCCATGCGCCGATTTGACGACAATAGGCGTCGATATCGATGAACACCGATCGATAGAGGGCGGCGACGAGATGTTCGTGCCGACCGAACATGCGGCGCACCGTGGGCCCGATCGGCATCGTCACAGCACTCCTGCGGATTTGGCGCGCAGGCGCGGCAGCACGCGCTCGATGATGCGCGATCGATGAATATAGCGTCCGGCCCCGACGGGCCCGAGCCGAAGCACCGACAGCAGCGCTGCGCCAAGCGCGCGCAACTGGCCGTTCGCCGCGTCGGCGAGCGCCGAATTGACGGCGATCGAGGCATTGGCGAGCCGGCGTACCTGTGCGCGACGGCCTTGCGGAACAGCGGCGATGTGACGGTCTACGACGATGCGGTGCTGCGCCTTGAAATTGCTCGCCGCGCGGCTGCCGGTCGTGGTGGCGGACGACCCGTGAATGCGAAAGGCGGCGGTGACGGTGTCGTGATAGAGGACCTCGCCATGCAGCGCGAGCTTGATCCACAGATCCCAGTCGCCGGTGTACCACAGATCAAGGTCGAGGCCGCCGCAAGCGAGCCAGGCGTCGCGGCGGATGACCGGGCTCACCACCGCGACGAAATTCTGGACGAGCAGCTTTTCGAGCAATGCGCTCCGCTCGACCGGCGCTCCGCCGTCAGCCAGCGGACACCGCCAGATACCGCGAACCTTGTCGTCCTTGTCGATGATCGCGGTCGGCGCGAGGTGCAGCGCCGCGTCCGGCCGTCCCGTGATCCAGCGCCGCACTGCCGCGGCCCGGCCTGGCAGCCACAGATCGTCCTGGCATAGCCAGGTGACATGCCGGGCGCTGGCATGGCGGACACCGAGATTGGTTTTGGGTGAGCAGCCGTCGATGCCGTCGGGGTCGACGAACCGGAAGTTCAGCCGGTCCGCGAAGCGGCGGATGATGGTCATCGATCCGCCATCGGGGCTGCTGTCGATGACCACGACCTCGATGCCGGGATCGGAATCGGCGGCGATCGACAACAGCGTCCGTTCCAGCCATTCCTCGCCACGATAGACGGGCAGAATGACCGAGAGCCAAGGTCGCGGGACGGCGTGCTTAGCCGGGGATGCTTGCATAAGACTGAGAGCTGTATGCATTTTCGCGTCGTCCCGAATTGTGCATGCCATTTCTAAGGATTGTTAGTTAACGAAACCTCTAGGACCGATGCCCCGTCCAGCGCCGGCGGCGATGGCCGTCGCTGCACCGAGCTTCCGGCGGTCGGATGATCGTGGCTACGACGCCAACGGGTTTAGTGTGCGGGGCCGATTATCGTGAGGCGGCGTCGGGTGGAATAATCCATCAAGAACAGCGACGCGCGGTCGGCGGTGGCGAGGTCGGCTGTCGAAAGGAAATGGTGGTTGCCCCGACAGTCGGCAAAACCGATGCGCTTGGCGATCGACGCGGTTTCTCCGCCGCAACGCGGGCGTCGTTCTGCCCGTCATCGCCCGTGGCGTAGCGGCACTGAAACGAGTTTTCGGTATGACCGTATTCCATACGAGCGGCGCCGCCGACCGACGAAGGCGCTGCGGCCGCCTTGCCCGAAGGCAAATTGTCAGACCCAACGTAGGAATGTACTTTAAAAACTGGTGCTGCCGGTGAGGATTGAACTCACGACCTCAGCCTTACCAAGGATGCGCTCTACCACTGAGCTACGGCAGCATGTCCGCAAAGCACCTTACGGCGTCTGCGGAAGCGGCCTAAGAGCGGTTGGCGCGGGGATTGTCAAGGAGCGTTTCACAGGTGAGCACAAAAGAAGACGAGAAAGCGGCGCGGCTGGCCGCGGCGCTGCGCGAGAACCTCAAGCGCCGCAAGGGACGCGAGCGGGCGCTCGACGCGGCGCCGCGCGACGACGATGTCACGCGATAGGCGCGCATTTCGCCGCGAGCCAGGCACGCTCGTCGGCATCGAGATGATCGCCGATCACCGCGACGACGCGGGCATGGTATGAATCGAGCCACGCGCGTTCGGCAGCGCTCAGCATCTCGGTGACGATCAGCGAGCGTTCGATCGGACAGAAAGTGAGCGTCTCGAACCCGAGCATCGTCGCGCCCTCGGCAAAGCCGCGCTCCTCGACCAGGATCAGGTTTTCGATCCGGATCCCGTATTCGCCCGCTTTGTAATAGCCGGGCTCGTTCGAGAGGATCATGCCGGCACGCAGCGGCTCGGCCGGGCCGCCGCCGGGATAGGTCGGCGGCGCGATCCGCTGCGGCCCTTCATGCACCGAGAGATAGGCGCCGACGCCGTGGCCCGTGCCATGCGCATAATCGAGCCCCACCGCCCAGAGCGGCCGCCGCGCGAACGGATCGAGCTGCCCGCCGGTCGTGCCGTGCGGGAAGACCGCGGTCGCCAGCGCGATATGGCCCTGCAGCACGCGTGTGAAGCGGTCGCGCATTTCGGGCGTCGGCTCGCCGATTGGCAGGACGCGCGTCAGGTCGGTCGTGCCGTCGGCATATTGCCCGCCCGAATCGACCAGATAGAGCTGGCCCAGTTCGAGCGGCGCGTTCGATTCCGGCGTCGAATGATAATGCGGGCTCGCGCCATGCGCGCCCGTCGCCGAGATCGTGTCGAACGAGGTGTCGAGCAGCACGCCCGTCGCTTCGCGGAACGCCTGCAGCTTGGCGACGCACGCCAGTTCGTCGAGCCCGCCCTTGGGCGCCTCGACCTCGACCCAGCGGAGGAATTTCGCAAGCGCGGCACCATCGCGCGCCGAGGCGGCACGGTGGCCATCGATCTCGACGCGGTTCTTGACCGCCTTGGCGAGCACGACGGGGTCGCGCAGCGCGAGCACCGTGGCACCGCCCTGATCGAGCCGGTCGAAGATCGCGGCAACCGCGCGCTCGGGATCGGCCGCGATGCGCTTGCCGGCGTAGCGGCCGAGCGCGTCGGCAAAGGCGCTGCGCGGGTGGAGGCGGATCGCATTGCCGAGATGCTGGCGCACCGCGTCGCTGACCTTTTCCGGCGCAACGAACAGGTCGGCGGTGCCGTCGGCATCGACGATCGCGTAGGCCAGCGCGACGGGCGTGTGCGCGACGTCCGTGCCGCGCACGTTGAGTGCCCAGGCGATCGAATCGAGCGCGGTCAGCACGACGGCGTCGGCCTTGGTCGCGGCGAGCCAGTCGGCGATCTGCGCACGCTTGGCGGCCGAGCCGACGCCGGCGCGCGCTTCGTCCTGGACGACGAGCGGCGCGTCCGATGGGGCTGGGCGGTCGCTCCAGACGGCATCGATCGGATTGGCCTCGACCGCGACGAGTTCGGCACCGCGCGCGGCGAGCGCGGCGCGCGTGTCGTCGACCCAGCCGCGGGTGTGGAGCCAGGGATCATAGCCGATCCGCCCGCCGGCCGGCGCATGCTCGCCGAGCCATGCCGCGATGCTCGTCGCGGGAACGGCGACATAGGCCCAGTCGTCGGCCGAGACCTGCTCGCGGACTTGCAGCGTATAGCGGCCGTCGGTGAAGATCGCGGCGCGCTCGGTCAGCACGACCGCGCTTCCGGCGGACCCCTGGAATCCCGTCAGCCACGCGAGGCGCTGCGCATAGGCACCGACATATTCGCTCATATGCTCGTCGGTCAGCGGGACGACGAAGCCGTCGAGACGGTCGTGCGCGAGCTGAGCGCGAAGGGCGGCGAGGCGGGTGGAATGGATCGACATGCGTTTTCTCGTGGTTGCGGGAAGCGGGGAGGGCGTTCGGTTGCGAGGCAGCCTATCCTGACGGATCGGGCGGGACGAAGCGCAACCTTGCCAGATCGCGCCCGGGCGCGACAGGGTCGACGGCATCCATCCCCGCAGGCGTGCCCGGTTCGCCTGCGGACGCGCTATCCTTAGGATGTGGGTTGCTGCTGGAGGTCTCGTCCCGACGCTGGCGATGCGCGCCGAGAAGAGAGCGCAGCGCGACGCAAGCGGATGTCGGGGTGGCGGTCGCTGCGGTCGGACAGGTCGACGGCGCGCAGCCTGAGCCGGGTCGCCCAAGCGCACGCATCTCGACTTGTCCCGCCGGGAGCGGGTAGGGATTGGGGATGACAGATCTTACCCCGCCCGTCGCGCAGACTCGCGCCCACAGCTTCACCGCACACGGCGTGACCATCGAAGACCCTTACGCGTGGCTGAAGGACCCCAACTATCCCGAGGTCGACGATACGGACGTGCTCGCCTATCTCGCGGCCGAGAACGCCTATTTCGAAGCCGTGATGGCGCCGCACAAGGGGCTGATCGACCGGCTCTATGCCGAGATGAAGGGGCGCATCAAGGAAGACGATTCGTCGGTGCCGCAGAAGGATGGCGACTGGCTGTATTGGACTTCGTTCGAGACCGGCGGCGAATATCGCAAATGGTGGCGCAAGCCCGTCGGCGGGGGCGAGCCCGACCTGATCCTCGACGAGGTCGCGCTGGCCGAGGGCAAGGAATATTTCCGTTTGGGCGCTTTCTCGGTGTCGAACGACGGGCGGCTGCTCGCCTATGCGATCGACGACAATGGCTCGGAGCGGTTCGAGGTGCGCGTCAAGGATCTGACCACGGGCGAGCATTTGCCCGACGTCATTCCGGGGATGCTGTCCGAGATCGTCTGGACCGCCGACGACAAGGGTTTCCTCTACGGCCTCGCCAACGAGCAGTGGCGCACCGACAATGCGAGGCTGCACTGGCTGGGAACGCCGGTCGCCGATGATGTCGAATTGTTCAAGGAGGCCGATGAAGGCTTCCGCGTCGGCGTCAGCGAGACCAGCGACCGAAAGTGGATCGTGCTGTCGAGCGGCGACCATGTGACGAGCGAGATCTACCTGCTCCCGGCGACCGACCCGCTAGCGACGCCTTTGTGCGTCGCGCCGCGCAAGGTCGGGCGCGAATACGATGTCGACATGCACGGCGACACGCTGTTCATCCACACCAACGACACCGACCCCAATTTCCGACTGTGCACCGCGCATATCTCGGCGCCGGGCGAGTGGGTCGAGAAGATCGGCCCGTCGAAGCATTTCTACATGACGGGGATCGACTGCTTCCGCGATTTCTTCATCGTCGACGGGCGCGAGGACGGGTTGGATCAGATCGAGATCCACCGCTACGACGAGGGCATCGCACCGCAGCGGATCGTGTTTCCCGAGGCGAGCTACGATGCCGGCCTCGGCAACAATCCCGAATATGCGATGGATGTGCTGCGCGTCGGCTATGAATCGATGGTCACGCCGGGCACCGAATATGATTACGACGTCGCGACGGGCACGCTGACGACGCTCAAGGTTCAGGAAATCCCTTCCGGCTATGACGGCGACAAATATCGCACCGAGCGGCTCAAGATCGCTGCGCGTGATGGCACCGAGGTGCCGGTGTCGATCGTCTACCCCAAGGATTTTCCGCGCGACGGCAGCCGGCCGATCTATCTCTATGCGTACGGCGCGTATGGCTATGCGATCCCGCCGGGCTTCTCGACCGGGCGGCTGTCGCTGCTCGATCGCGGCTTTGCCTATGCGATCGCGCATATCCGCGGCGGGGACGATCTCGGCCAGCAATGGTATCTCGACGGCAAGCTCGAGAAGCGCGCCAACACCTTCAACGATTTCGTCGATGTGGCGAAAGGGCTGATTGCGGGCGGTTGGACCTCGGCGGGCAAGATCGCAATCGCGGGCCGCTCGGCCGGCGGCGAGTTGATGGGTGCGGTGGTCAATTCGGATCCCGACCTGTGGGGCGCGGTGATTGCCGACGTGCCGTTCGTCGACGTGCTCAACACGATGATGGATGCCGAACTGCCGCTGACGCCGGGCGAGTGGCCCGAATGGGGCAACCCGATCGAGGATAAGGCGGCGTTCGAACTGATCCGCGGGTACTCGCCGTATGACCAGGTGAAGGCGCAGGCCTATCCGCCGATGTTCATCAGCGGCGGCCTCAACGATCCGCGCGTGACCTATTGGGAGCCCGCGAAATGGGCGGCCAAGCTGCGCAGCGTGAAGACCGATAGCAACGTGCTGCTGCTCAAGACCAATATGGGCGCGGGGCATGGCGGCAAGTCGGGGCGCTTCGAAAGCTTGCGCGAGGCGGCCGAGGAGCATGCCTTCGTGCTGTGGCAATTGGGCGTCGAGGCCTAGCTGCGATGAGGTGGAGCCCTTCCTCCGTCACCCCCGCGAAAGCGGGGGTCGCGCTGCCTGGCCCGGTTCGCGAAGAAGAAGCGGGATCCCCGCTTTCGCGGGGATGACGGTGGTGGCTCAGGTAAGAGGCGGCGTACGCTAGTGTCGATCGAAACGATCATTGCGAAATATGGCCTTGCCGCGCTGTTTCTCGGCGCCGGCATCGAGGGCGAGACCGTCGTCGTCGCGGGTGGGTTGCTGTCGCACAAGGGCCTGCTCCCGCTGCCCGGTGCGATGGCGGCGGCGGCGGCAGGGTCGTTCGTCGCCGACCAGATCTTCTTCAGCGCCGGGCGCTATTTCCGCGGCAAGGCGTGGGTCAAACGCCAGCAGCAGCGTCCGATCTTCGCGCGCGCGCTGGGATTGCTCGAACGCTATCCGATCGGCTTCATCTTCGCCTTCCGCTTCATCTACGGCTTCCGCACGATCAGCCCGATCGCGATTGGCACGACCAGGGTCGAGACTAGGCTGTTCCTGCTGATCAATGCGATCGCGGCGGTGGTATGGGGGATCGTCTTCACCGGAATCGGCTATCTGTTCGGGCACAGTTTCGAAAAACTGATCGAGCGCTTCCTGCCCGACAAGCATGCGATCCTGATCGTCGGCGGCGCGGTCGTCGTTGTCGCCGCGATCGTCGGGGCGATCCATTGGTGGCGCACGCGCGGGAAAGCCGCGACGTGAGCCGCTTCGTGCAGGCGATCACCGCGAGCGCCGCCGACATCGACGAACTCGGCCACGTCAACAATGCGGTATGGGTGCGCTGGATCCAGGAGATCGCGGTGGCGCACTGGATGGCGCAGGCGCTGCCCGAGCATCGCGACGCCTATTTCTGGGTCGTGACGCGGCACGAGGTCGATTATCGCGGCAATGTCGGTGTCGGCGAGACGGTAACCGGCGAGACCTGGGTTGCCGCGGCGCCAAAGGGCGCGCGCTTCGACCGCGCGGTGCGCTTCACCGGGGCCGACGGCAAGGTCAAGGTCGAGGCGCTGACGACCTGGGCGATGCTCGACCGCGCGACCGGCAAGCTCGCGCGGGTGCGCGACGAGATCGCCGCGCCGTTTTTGTGACGCGGGCGGAACCTGTGCGGCGCCCGAGGGCTTGGTTGTCTCAAGCTTTTGAAAGGCCGCAGCAATGCTCGAACATGTCCCCGAATGGCTTGGCGCCAGTTTGCGCAACATCCGCGCCGGTGCCGAGCATCTCGCGATCGTCCATCCCTCGCTCGGCGTCGGCGCGGTCGAGATTGCGCTGAGCAGCCCGGCGTTCGGCGATTTCGCCGAGATGCCGGCGCGCTTCACCGCCGATGGCGCGGGCGTCTCGCCGCCGCTCCACTGGTCCGACGCGCCGGCGGGCACGCAGAGCCTCGCGCTGATCATCGAGGATGCCGATTCGCCGACGCCGGCGCCGCTGGTGCACGCGATCCTGTGGGGCATGAACGTCGCGACGACGGGCCTCGCCGAGGGCGCGATCGCAGCCGACGGCGCGGCGGGTGCGATCGGGATCAATTCCTATCTGTCGCAAGGCTGGCTCGCGCCCGATCCGCCCAGCGGGCACGGCGAGCATCGCTACGTTTTCCAGCTGTTCGCGCTCGATTGCTCGCCCGAGGATCTGGGGGATGGCCCGGGGCGCGGGGCGGTGCTCAATGCGATGGCGGGGCATGTGATCGGTGCCGGGATTCTGACCGGGCTCTATTCACGCGGCGAGGTCGTCGATGCGCCGGTGGCGGAAGGTGGAGCGGCGGTCGCGTAATCGGTGCGCCCCTCCTCTTCAGGGGAGGGGATTGGGGTGGGGGAAGCCTGGCAGAGACCTGCGCTCGGGACTTCCCCACCCCAACCCCTCCCCTGAAGGGGAGGGGCTTTCAGGTTAGCCGCTGTTGCGCAGCGCGGTCGCGATCGCGTTGATCGACAGCAGGATGCCCTCGCCGATCCGCTCGTCCTCGTCGCCCGCGCGGCGGCGCTTGATGAGCTCGATCTGGAGCAGGTTGAGCGGCTCGATATACGGCAGCCGCAGCCGGATCGACGCATCGAGCGCGGGATGCGCCTGCAGCAACCGTGTCTGCCCGGTGATCTCGAGCAAGCCGTCATGCGCTTGCTGCCAGCCACCCACGATCCGCGGGAAGATCGCGTCGGCCAGCGCACGGTCCTCGACCAAGGTGGCATAGCGCGCCGCGATGTCCATGTCGGACTTGGCGATCACCTGCTCCATATTGGCAAGGCTCGCGGCGAAGAACGGCCAGCCCTGCGCCATCTCGGCGAGCAGCCCCTTGTCCTCGAAGCTGCTCAGCGCCTGGCCGACGCCGTACCAGCCCGGCAGCATCACGCGCGCCTGCGCCCAGCTGAACACCCACGGAATCGCGCGCAGATCCTCGATCTTGTCGGACTTGGTCCGGCTCGCCGGGCGGCTGCCGATCTTGAGGCCGGCAATCTCGACGATCGGCGTCATCTGGCGGAAGAAAGTGCGGAAGCCCTCGGTGCCATAGACCAGCCCGCGATACGCTTCGAAGGCCGAGGCCGAGAGCGTGTCCATCGCCGCGGAGAAACGCCGCGTGTCGGCGGCCGACAGCGCATCGGGCTCGAGGCTGGCGAGCAATGTCGCCGACGCCATCGCCTCGAGATTGGTGATCGCGCTGTCGCGCGTCCCGTATTTGCCCGCGATCACTTCGCCTTGCTCGGTGATGCGGATGCGGCCCTGGACGGTGCCCGACGGCTGCGCGCGGATCGCCGCGAACGCCGAGCCGCCGCCACGCCCGACCGCGCCGCCGCGGCCGTGGAACAGCTGCATGCCCACACCCGCGCCGGCGAACACGCCCTTCAGCGCGGTCGAGGCTTTCGACAGGCTCCAGGTCGAGGTGAGATAGCCACCATCCTTGTTGCTGTCGGAATAGCCGATCATCACTTCCTGGAAGCTGCGCGCCGCGGTGATGCCGCGCACTTCGGGCAGCGAGAACCATTCGGTCATGATGCCGGGCGCGGCCTCGAGATCGCCGATCGTCTCGAACAGCGGCACCGCCATGATCGCCGCGCTAGGCGTCGCGCCGCCGCGGTAGAGCCCGACCTCCTTGAGCAGAATGTTGAGCTCGAGCAGGTCGGACACCGATTGCGCCATCGAGACGATGTGCTGGACGATGCACGCCGGGCCGTAGGTGGCGTGCGCCTCGGCGGCGGCGCGGACGATCGCGAGTTCGGACTTCGTCTCGTCCGAATAGTCGGCGAACGGGCTGGCCAAGGGCCGCGCGTTCGACAGTTCATGGCGCAGCAGCGAGACGCGCTGCGATTCGTTGAGCGACAGGTAATCCGCCTCGACGCCCGCCACCTTGAGCAGTTCGGCGACGACGCGTTCGTGCACCGCGCTGTTCTGGCGCAGGTCGAGCGTCGCGAGATGGAAGCCGAAGGTCTCGCATGCGCGGATCAACCGGCCGAGCGCCCCGCCCGACGACAGCGCGCCGCCGCCGGACCGAAGCGCGCGCGCGATCGTGACGAGATCGGCGCGGAACGCCTGCGGATCGGCATAGCGTTCGCCCTTGAGCGCAGCGGCGCGCGGCGCGGGCTTGCCGGTGAGCGCAAGGTGGGTCGCGGCGAGGCGCGCGTAGATGCCCGACAGCGCACGGCGATACGGCTCGTCGCTGCGGCTCTCGGCGGTGTCGCCGCTGGCATCGGCGAGCGCGATCACCGCGTCGTCGGCGGGCGCGAGATTGGTCGAGATCGACAGCTCGGCGCCGAGCGCATGGACCGCGTCGAGATAATAGCCGAGCACCGCTTCGCTTGCCTTGGCGAGCGCGGTCTTCAGGCTGTCGGCGGTGACGAACGGGTTGCCGTCGCGATCGCCGCCGATCCAGCTGCCGGGCTTGAGGAAGCTCGGCACGCGCTCGCCGAGCGCGCGGTCCCAGCGCTGGTAGAGCGCGGGCAGCGCGGGCAGAAAGACGTCGCGCAGATACGACAGTGCGATCTCGACCTCGTCGGTGACGTAGAGCCGTTCGCGGCGCAGCACACGCGTCTGCCACAGCAGCGCGATCTGGCGCAGGATCGCTTCCTCGACGTCGTCGCCATCGGGCGTCTCGTGGACGTCGGCATCGCGCAGCCGCATCAGCGCCGCGATCCGGTTGCGATGGTCGATCATCGACTTGCGGCGGACTTCGGTCGGATGCGCGGTGAGGACGGGGGCGATCAGCGCATGGTGGAGCAAGTCCATCACCTGCGCCTTGTCGATGCCTTCGCCGGCGAGCCGTTCGAGCGCTGCGGCAAGATCGGCGCCCTGTTCGGCGGCGACGCCTTGGCGATCCTCGGCAAGATTGGCGAGCATCGAGAACAGCATGAAACCGCGCACGAAATCGAGCGTCTCGTCGAGGCTCAGCGCATCGAGCCCGAGATCGGCTTCGGGGCCACCGCCGCCGTTCTTTGTGCGATGTCGATCGACCGAGGCGGCGCGGATCGATTCGGTCCGCGCGTAGAGCGCGTCGCCGCCATAGGTGCGGATCACGTCGCCGAGCAATTTGCCCAGAAAACGAATGTCGGGATTGTTTGCGATTCCGGGGAGGTCAGCCATGATTTCATGCTGCATTGCGGCAGCGGCGCGGTCAATCGCTTGTCGATTATTTCACTGCTGCGGCGGACGACGCATTGTTCGAAGCATCCTCGGCGGTACGCGCCGCGCTGCTCTCGACGTTGGTCAGCAAGCCGTCGTGATTGGCATCCTCGCGGTCGAAGCGCGCGAGGCTGCCGCTGATGAATTCGCGGTGGGTGATCTTGCCGTCGTGATCGGCATCGAGCGCGTTCAGTCGCTTGGCATATTTAACCGGAACCTCGGACTGCGCGATGGCGCCGTCGAGATTGCGGTCGAGCCGCGTCCAGCGCGATTCGAGCAGCGTTTCATATTCGGCGCGCTTGAGCAGCGTCGGGGGCACGAAATTGGCGGCATATTCGTCATTGGTCGGCTTGGATTCGCATCCTGCCACAAGCAACAGACAGGTCGTGATCATCAGCCGGCGCATTGTTTTCTCCCGTTGGGGGGTGAACGGCGCGCCACGCCGATCGTTCCGGCACTGTCGTTTCGGCACCGCCGGCAGCTCAGGCCTCGAGCTCGACGTCCCAATACAGCCAGTCGTGCCAGGTATCGTGGAGGAAATTGGGCGGATAGCGTCGGCCGTGTTCCTGCAGCTGCCAGCTGGTCGGGCGGATCGCGTCGATATGCAGCGGCATCCCCGCTTGTTTCGGCGTGCGCCCGCCCTTTTTGAGGTTGCACGGCGAGCACGCGGTGGCGACATTTTCCCACGTCGTGCGGCCGCCCTGCGCGCGCGGCACGATATGGTCGAAGGTCAGATCGTTGCCCGCGCCGCAATATTGGCAGACGAACTTGTCGCGCAGGAACAGGTTGAAGCGCGTGAAGGCGGGGAAGGCGCTGGGGCGGACATACGATTTGAGCGCGATCACCGAGGGCAATTTGAGCGCCCGCGTCGGGCTGCGCACCTCGCGCTCATATTCGGCGACGATGTCGACGCGGTCGAGGAACACCGCCTTGATCGCGGTCTGCCACGGCCAGACCGACAGCGGATAATAGCTCAGCGGAGTGTAGTCCGCGTTGAGCACGAGCGCGGGACAGCCATCGGGGTGGCGGATCAGATCGGGATGGTACACTTCGGCCCCTCCTTTACCACTGAGTGGCGCTTCCTGCGGGGCTTCAAGCCCATTAGGATGACGCTGTCATGACAGCGCTACCCGTCTCGTCCGATTTCAGCACGGCGACCGACTCGCGGTCAAGTGCGCGCGTGGCCTCGGTCGTCACGCGCTTTGCGCCGAGCCCGACCGGGCGGCTGCATCTGGGGCACGCCTATTCGGCGGTGCAGGCGCACGACCGCGCGCGGGCGGCGGGCGGGCGGTTTCTGCTGCGGATCGAGGATATCGACGGCACCCGCAGCCGCCCCGAGCATGTCGCGGCGATCGAGGCGGATCTGCGCTGGCTCGGTTTGGCGTGGGACGGACCGGTGCTGTTCCAATCGACTCGGCTCGATGTCTATGCCGCCGCGCTCGAGCGGTTGCGGGGGATGGGGCTGCTGTATCCGTGCTTCTGCACGCGCGCCGAAATCGCGGCGAGCTTGAGCGCGCCGCATGGGCCCGAGGCGGTGTATCCGGGGACGTGCCGTGCGCTCGACGCCGATGCGGTCGCGGCGCGGGTTGCGCACGGGGACCGCTTCGCATGGCGGCTCGATATGGCCAAGGCGCTCGCCCTCGCGCCTCCCCTCCCTGGGAGGGAGGGGCTGGGGGTGGGTCGGCTGGAGGCGGGCGTTGCGCCCCACTACGGGCCGCCCCACCCCTCGATCCCCTCCCGTCCAGCGAGGGGAGGTGGAAACTTGACCTGGACCGACGAAATCGCCGGCACGATCGTCGCCGATCCGCTCTCGCACGGCGACGTGATCCTCGCGCGCAAGGATGCGCCCGCGAGCTATCATCTTGCGGTGACGATCGACGATGCCGCGCAAGGCGTCAGCCATGTCGTGCGCGGAGTCGATCTGTTCGGCGCGACCCATGTCCACCGCCTGCTCCAGGCGCTGCTCGGTTTTCCGACGCCGATCTATCACCACCATGCGCTGATTGCGGGGCCCGATGGCGCGCGCCTCGCCAAGCGCAATCACGCGCCGACGCTCGAAAGCCTGCGCCTGGCTGGCGAGGACGGGCCTGCGCTTGCGGCATCGCTGCGCGCGGGCATTGGCTTTGTCGCAGCGAACGCCTAGATTGACTGCATGAGCACATTTCTCACCATCTTGCTGGTCGCCGCGATGATTGCGGTGGTTGTCGTCCTCGTGCGCGGGCTGGTGGTCTTCCTGCTCGGTGCCAGCCAGGATCTGCGCGACGGGACGTCGAACGATGCCGTCTCCGCCTCGTCGATCAAGTCGAACAAGATGATGCAATATCGCGTGATGTTCCAGGCGATTGCGATCTTCCTGGTCGTCCTGCTGATGTGGCTCGCCGGCAAGAGCTGAGCCGCTCGCTCTCGGGGAATCCAGCATGGTCAAGCTCAACCGAATCTATACGCGCACCGGCGATGACGGCACGACGGGCCTCGTCGACGGATCGCGCACGCCCAAGGACGCCGCGCGGATGGCGGCGATCGGCGATGTCGATGAAGCGAACAGCACGATCGGTGTCGCTGTCGTCGCCTTGCGCGCCGCGGGGCTCGATCTCGCCTGGCTGCCGGCGTTGCTCGAGCGGATCCAGAACGATTTGTTCGACCTCGGCGCCGATATCGCGACCCCGAGCGCGGGGGAGGATGACGATTTCGCGCCGTCCGAGATGACGCTGCGTATCGTCGCATCGCAGGTCGCGCGGCTCGAGGACGAGATCGACCGGATGAACGCCGAACTGGGCGCGCTGACGAGCTTCATTCTGCCCGGCGGCACCGCCCCGGCGGCGGCGCTGCACGTCGCGCGCGCGACCGTCCGGCGCGCCGAACGCGCGGGCGTCGCGGCGGCGCGCGAGGTCGCGATCAACCCGCTCGCGCTCGCCTATTTGAACCGGCTCTCGGATTATCTTTTCGTTGCGGCTCGCGCAGTGAACCAAAAGGCGGGTGGCGACGTTCTTTGGCGACCCGGCGCGACGCGATAATCGCACCAGCGCTGCCGGGACTCGCTGTCCGTCAAGGTGACGGCGCGGGTCATACGGGGGAATGGTGAGATGACGACGCAACCGCAGACCGCCCCGATGCCCGACCCTGCGGGTCTTGCCACCCGCTTCGAAGCGGTGCGCGGCTTGACCGTCGGCCTGGTCGCGCCGTTGTCGGATGCCGATGCGACGGCGCAGTCGATGGACGATGCCTCCCCCGCCAAATGGCATCTCGCGCACACCACCTGGTTTCTCGAAACCTTCGTGCTGCGCGATTTCGTGGCGGGCTACACGCTCTATGACGCGCGCTTCCCCTTCCTGTTCAACAGCTATTACGAAGCCGAGGGGCAGCGCCATGCGCGCAACCGGCGCGGAATGGTGACGCGCCCCGCGCTCGACGAGATCCTCGCCTATCGCGCGCATGTCGATGCGGCGGTGCTGGCCGCCTTGCCCGATCTTCCGCAAGCGGCGCGCGCGCTGATCGCGCTCGGCTGCCATCATGAGGAGCAGCACCAGGAACTGCTGGTCACCGATATCCTGCATCTGATGGCGCAAAATCCGATCGAGCCCGCGATCTGGCCCGCCGCGCGCAAGGTGCCCGTCGCGATGCCGGGTCCGATCGGCTGGATCGAAGGCCCGGCCGCGGTGACCGAGATCGGGCATGACGGCGACGGCTTCGCGTTCGACGCCGAGGGGCCGCGCCACGCCGTGCTGCTCAGCCCGCATGCCATCGCCGACCGTACCGTCACCAACGGCGAATGGGCCGCGTTCATCGCTGATGGCGGCTATGCCGAGCCGCGCCACTGGCTCTCGGACGGCTGGGCGTGGGTCAAGCGCGAGGGCATCGTCGCGCCGCTCTATTGGGAGCAGGGCGAGTCGGGATGGACGCGCTTCGGGCTCGACGGACGCCGCGCGATCGATCCTGCCGCGCCCGTCACGCACGTCAGTTTCTACGAGGCCGACGCCTATGCCAGCTGGGCGGGCGCACGGCTGCCGACCGAGGCCGAATGGGAGGTTGCGGCGAGCGCGCACGATTCCGCCGGCGGGAATCAGATGGATGCGCCCGGTCCGGTCGAGCCGCGGCCTTCGGCGGGCGGTCCGGCATTCTTCGGCGATGTGTGGGAATGGACGGGCAGCGCCTTCCGCCCGTATCCCGGCTTCCGCGCGATCGAAGGCGCGGTCGGCGAATATAATGGCAAGTTCATGAGCGGCCAGTGCGTGTTACGCGGCGGATCGTGCGCGACGCCACGCGGCCATGCGCGCGCCAGTTACCGCAATTTCTTCTACCCGCACCAGCGGTGGCAATTCACCGGCGTGCGGCTCGCGAAAGACCTTTGAGATGTTGAAGCAGGAAATCGAGGACGGCCAGGCGTCGCTGGCCGACCCGGCGTTTCGCCAGGATGTATTGCGGGGCTTCGACATGCGTCCGCGCGCCATCCCAGCGCGCTGGTTCTATGATCGCGCCGGGTCCGAACTGTTCGAGCAGATCACCGATCTCCCCGAATATTATCCGACACGGACCGAGACGGCGATCCTGCGCGCGTGTGCGCCCGAGATCGCGGCGCGTGCCGGTGAGGGGCGTGCCGTCGTCGAATTCGGCTCGGGATCGTCGACCAAGACGCCGATCCTGCTGCAGGCGGTGGCGCCTGCGGCCTATGTGCCGATCGACATTTCGGGCGACTTCCTGCGCGAATCGTCTGCGGGGCTGGCCTCGGCGTTTCCCGGGCTGGACGTGCTTCCGGTCGAGGCCGATTTCATGCATCCGATCGCCTTGCCGATGCAGGTCGCAGCGACGCCCAAGCTCGGCTTCTTCCCCGGCTCGACGATCGGCAACATGATCCCGCATTCGAGCGTCGATCTGCTGCGCGCGATGAAGGAATCGCTCGGCGAGGGCGCGATGCTCGTGATCGGGATGGACCGCATCAAGGACGCGGCCACGCTCGAGGCGGCGTATGACGACGCACAGGGCGTCACCGCGGCGTTCAATCTCAACTTGCTGACGCGGATCAACCGCGAGCTTGCCGGCACGATCCCGGTCGAGCGCTTCCGCCACCGCGCGATCTGGAACGACGATCGGGCGCGGATCGAGATGCATCTCGAGGCGACCGAGGACGTGGCTTTCACGATCGAGGGGCGGCCGTTCGAAATGACCGCGGGCGAGACGATCCACACCGAGAACAGCCACAAATACGGCGCGCGCGACGCGCGCATCCTGCTGCGCGCGGGCGGGTGGACGCCGATCGCCGAATGGACCGACCCCGAGGGCAAGTTCGCGGTGATCCTCGCCGAAGCCCAGGCGGCACGGCTCGCGCCGTAAGACCTTCCCCGCCGCGCCAAATCCGCTATCGACGCGTCAAACGGATAGGAGCGGACGCATGGATACGGTCGGAGTCATCGGGGCAGGGCAGATGGGCGCGGGAATCGCGCAGGTTTCGGCGCAAGCCGGATACCGCGTGCTGCTTTCGGACATGAACCTCGCGCGCGCCGAGGCGGGCAAGGCGGGGATCGCCCAGCAGCTCGACCGCGCGGTCACTAAGGAAAAGATCACCGCCGAGGCCCGCGACGCGGCGCTGGCGCTGATCGAGCCGGTCGAGAGCGTCGCGGCAATGGGCCCGGCGTTCCTCGTGATCGAGGCGGCGACCGAGCGCGAGGAGATCAAGCGCGCGATTTTCGCCGAGGTCGGCAAGGTGTTGTCGCAGGACGCGGTGCTCGCCTCGAATACCTCGTCGATTCCGATCACGCGGCTCGCGCAGGCGGCACCCGATGCGGCGCGCTTCGTCGGTGTGCATTTCTTCAACCCGGTGCCGGTGATGGGGCTGATCGAATTGATCCGCGGTCTCGCCACCTCGGATGCGACGGTGGCGACGGTCGAGGCCTATGCGGGGCGGCTCGGCAAGCAGGTCGTGCGCGCCAACGATGCGCCGGGCTTCATCGTTAACCGCGTGCTGATGCCGATGCTCAACGAAGCGTGCTTCGCGCTCGGCGAAGGCGTCGCGACGATCCGCGACATCGATCTGGCGTGCCAATTGGGGCTCAACCATCCGATGGGCCCGCTGACGCTCGCCGATTTCATCGGGCTCGACACGTGTTTGGAGATCACGCGTGTGCTGTTCGAAGGGACGGGCGACCCCAAGTTCCGGCCTGCGCCGGTGCTGGTGAAATATGTCGAGGCGGGCTGGTTCGGCCGCAAGACCGGGCGCGGCTTCTACGACTATTCGGGCCCGGAGCCCGTGCCGACGCGCTGAGGTGCGTAAGCCCCTCCCCTTAAGGGGAGGGGTAAAGCGTCATCCTGGCCGGCGCATCTCGAAGCGCGTGTCGTCGCTGATCTCGAAATAATCGGCCGGGCCACCGCCGCGCAGGATCGGATGCGCTGCGGCGGTGCGGTAAGCGCCATCCTCGATCAGCTGCGGCGCGATGTGGATGCCGACGACCTCGCCGAGGATTAGCCAGGTGTCGATCTCGGCGCCATCGATGCCCTGCAAGCGCAGCGTCTGGGTGTGGCGGCACTCGAACGCGACGGGGCTCGCCGCGACGCGGGGTGGCGCGACGATCCGCGAGGGCGCGGCCTCGAGCCCGGCTAGCTCGAATTCGTCGACTCCGGCCGCGACCATCGCCGCACTTGCATTCATCGGCGCGGCGAGCTCGCGCGTCGCGAGATTCCAGACGAATTCGCCCGTCGCGGCGATATTGGCGACGCTGTCCTTCCAGCCGATCGAGGCGAAGCCGACGATCGGCGGGCGATAGTTGAGCAGCGTGAAGAAGCTATACGGCGCGAGATTGCGTGTGCCGTCGGTGGCGAGCGAGCTGATCCAGCCGATCGGGCGCGGCGCGACGATCGAATTGAGCGGATCGTGCGCGAGGCCGGGGACGGCGGCATGGCCGTTGCGCGGTTCGTAGAAATGCAGGTCTGACATGATCGGGCGGCCCTTGGCTCATATGTGCTGTCGTATTTGCGGTTTCGTCGGCGCGTCGCTGCGACTAAGGTGTAACCGAGCCGCCGTGTGGCGCGAATAGGGATCTGCATGACCGACGCACCCCAGCCAACCCCGGGACAACCCGCTTCGCCCACGGCCGTTCCCGCGAGCACCTCGATCTATCGCCATCGCCTCGCGACGCGGGTCTGGCACTGGGTCAATGCGGTGACGATCGTCATCATGATCGGCAGCGGGCTGACGATCCTCAACGCGCATCCGCACCTCTATTGGGGCGAATATGGCGCGAATTCGGATCATTCGTGGTTCAATCCGCCGCATATGCCGTCCTATCTAACAATCCCGGCGGGCTACAATCTGGCGATCGCGCGGCGTTGGCATCTGCTGTTCGCACTCGTCTTTGGCTTCGGCCTGCTCGCCTTCATGGTCGCGAGCGTGATCAACCGCCATTTCCAGAAGGATCTGCGGATCCGGCTGAAGGAGCTGGCGCCGTCGCACCTGTGGTTCGATCTGAAGGAGCATCTCGCCTTCCGCTTCCACGATCCGAAGCATCCGGCGGCGTTCAACATCTTCCAGAAGCTGTCCTATGCGCTGACGATCTTCGGACTGATCCCGACGATGATCGTCTCGGGGCTCGCATTGTCGCCCGCGATGACCGCGGCGTGGCCGTGGTTGCTCGCGGTCGTCGGCGGTCGCGCATCGGCGCGGTCGGTGCATTTCATCGCCGCGTCGGGACTGGTGGTGTTCATCATCGTGCACCTCGTGCTCGTGATCCTCGCGGGCGCCTGGCCCGAGGTGAAGTCGATGCTGACGGGCTGGTGGCGCGTGCCCGAAGACCGTGTGGAGGAAGCGGCATGAGCGGTATCATCACGCGGCGCGCTTTGCTCACCACTGGCGCGCTCGGCGCGGGCGCGCTGCTGAGCGGGTGCGATCAGGTCGCCAACACACCTGCGTTGCGCAAGATCCTGTTCTCGGGCGAGACAATCAACGAGGGGTTGCAGCGCGCATTATCGAACCGCGGCAGCCTGGCGAAGGAATATCGCCCCGACCAGATGTCGCCCTTCTTCCGCACCAACGGCACGCGCAACCCCAACACGCCCGATTACACCGCGATGTCCGCGGACAAGTTTTCGCAGTGGCGGCTGCAGGTCGGCGGGCTGGTCAACCGGCCGCTCGCGCTGTCGCTCGCGCAGCTCCAGGCGATGCCGGCGCGGAGCCAGATCACGCGGCACGATTGCGTCGAGGGGTGGAGTGCGATCGGCCAGTGGCATGGCCCGCTGCTCGGCACGCTCCTCAAGGCGGCCGACGTGCGCACCACCGCGCGCTATGTCGTGTTCACCTGCGCCGATCTGTTCTCGGGCCAGCATTATTATGAGTCGATCGACCTGATCGATGCCTTCCATCCGCAGACGATCCTCGCCTGGGCGATGAACGGGCATCTGCTCGACGTCGGCCACGGTGCGCCGGTGCGACTGCGGGTCGAGCGGCAGCTCGGCTACAAGCAGGCGAAATATATCATGCGGATTGACGCGGTCGCTTCGCTCGCCGGGATCGGCAAGGGTAAGGGCGGCTATTGGGAAGATGCGATCGATTACGATTGGTATGCCGGCATCTAATCGCTAAATACGCGCAGCTATGGCTTTGATCGACTTATTCCTCGCCAAGCGCGTCAAGCGCGGCACGCTCACGCTCCATCATGCCGATGGCAAGACCCGCACCTTCGGCACCGCGACACCGGGTTTCCCCGATATCGTCCTGCGCTTCACCGATGCCGGCGCTGCCGCCGCGATCGTGCGCGATCCGGGGATCGGCGCGGGCGAGGCCTATATGAACGGGCGGATGGTGATCGAGCAGGGTGACGCGCGCGATCTCGTCAAGCTGCTGATGAAGAACGATCCGTGGGAGGCCGGCCAGAACGGGCTCGCCGCGTCGCCGCTGCGGCGCGCGGTGCAAGCGGTGACGCTGCGCTTCGGACGGGTCAACATGGCGCGCCAGTCGAAGCGCAACGTCGCGCATCATTACGATCTGTCGGATCGGCTGTACGATCTCTTCCTCGATGCCGACCGGCAATATAGCTGCGCCTATTTCACCGATCCGGCCAACTCGCTCGAGCAAGCGCAGGACGACAAGAAGGCGCATATTGCCGCCAAGCTCGCGCTCGCGCCAGGGATGCGCGTACTCGACATTGGCTGCGGCTGGGGTGGGATGGCGCTGTACCTGCACCAGCAGACCGGGGCGGAAGTGCTCGGCGTGACGCTCAGCGAGGAGCAGTTGAAGGTCGCGCGCGAACGGGCAGACGCGGCGGGGGTGGCGGACAAGGTCACGTTCGAGCTGATCGACTATCGCCACGTCACGGGGAAGTTCGACCGGATCGTCTCGGTCGGCATGTTCGAACATGTCGGTCCCGCCAATTACACCACCTTTTTCCGCCAGTGCCGCGATCTGCTGACCGATGACGGCGTGATGCTGCTCCACACGATCGGTCGCGCCGGCGGGCCGGGCGTGACCGATTCGTGGACCGCGAAATACATCTTCCCGGGCGGCTACAATCCCGCGCTGTCGGAGATCGTCGCGGCGAACGAAGGGCTGCGCTTCATGATCACCGACATCGAAGTGCTGCGGCTGCATTACGGCTACACGCTCGACCAATGGTACGATCGCGTCGTCGCGGCGCGCGACGAGATCATCGCACTGTATGACGAGCGCTTCTATCGCATGTGGCAATTCTACCTCGCCGGGGCGGGGCAGTCGTTCCATTACGGCAGCATGGTCAATTACCAGGTCCAGTTCGCCAAGAACCGCCATGTCCTGCCGATCACGCGCGACTATATGCTCGAGGGCGAGCGCGCGATGCGCTCCCCGACGGTTGCACCTGCCGCGCTGGTCGCATAGGGCGCACCCGCGCCAAAACCGAAGGATTCGCTCGCATGACTGATCAGATCAACCGCGTCGTCCTCGCCTATTCGGGCGGGCTCGATACCAGCGTGATCCTGAAGTGGCTGCAGCAGACCTACAATTGCGAGGTCGTCACCTTCACCGCCGATCTCGGTCAGGGCGAAGAGTTGGAGCCGGCGCGGCGGAAGGCAGAAGCGGCCGGCGTAAAGCCCGAGCACATCTTCATCGACGATCTGCGCGAGGAATTCGTCAAGGATTACGTCTTCCCGATGATGCGCGCCAACGCGCTTTATGAGGGGCTGTATCTGCTCGGCACCTCGATCGCGCGGCCGCTGATCGCCAAGCGCCAGATCGAAATCGCCAAGATGCTGAACGCCGACGCGGTCAGCCATGGCGCGACCGGCAAGGGCAACGACCAGGTCCGCTTCGAGCTCGGCTATTACGCGCTCGCGCCCGACATCAAGGTGATCGCGCCGTGGCGCGAATGGGATCTGACCAGCCGCACCAAGCTGATCGAGTTCGCCGAACAGCACCAGATCCCGGTGAGCAAGGACAAGCGCGGCGAAGCGCCGTTCTCGACCGACGCCAACATGCTGCACACGTCGTCCGAAGGCAAAGTGCTCGAGGATCCATGGGACGAGGTCCCCGATTACGTCTATTCGCGCACGGTCAATCCCGAGGACGCGCCGAACGAGCCCGAGACGATCACGATCGATTTCGAGGGCGGCGACGGCGTCGCGATCAACGGCGTCGGCATGTCGCCGGCGACTTTGCTCGAGACGCTCAACGAGATGGGCCGGCGTCACGGTATCGGCCGGCTCGACCTGGTCGAAAACCGCTTCGTCGGCATGAAGTCGCGCGGGATGTACGAGACGCCGGGCGGCACGATCTATCACCTCGCGCATCGCGGGATCGAGCAATTGACGCTCGACCGCGGCGCCGCGCATCTCAAGGACGAGCTTGCGCCGCGCTATGCCGAGCTGATCTACAACGGCTTCTGGTTCAGCCCCGAGCGCGAGATGCTGCAGGCGGCAATCGACCACAGCCAGAGCAAGGTGACGGGCACCGTCCGCCTCAAGCTCTACAAGGGCAATGTCTCGGTCACCGGGCGCAAGTCGCCCTTCTCGCTCTATTCGGAGAAGGTCGTCACCTTCGAGGACGATCAGGGCGCGTACGACCAGCGCGATGCGGCTGGTTTCATCAAGTTGCAGGCGCTGCGCTTGCGGCTTCTGGGGCGGCGTGATCGCGCCTAAGCGTTTGACAATAGGCGGATGGGGTCAAGTGACGCGCGAAAACGGCGCGATCTAACTTCGCCTTAACCCCGTTCGCCTAAGTCGGTCGCGATGGACGCTCGCGAATCCCGATTGGCCCGCCGGAGCGACGCACTGTGTGCGCTCGCGCTGGCGGCGCTGCTGGGTGCGGTCTGGGCGTTTTGCGACCGGGGATTGCTTTCGTCACTGCACCTTCCCGACGCCGACGCCATGCTGCGGCTTCAGCAGATTCGCGACTGGCTGGCGGGGCAGGGGTTTGCCGATCTGCGTCAGCATCGGCTCGGTGCTGCGCCCGGACTTGCGCTGGAATGGTCGCGTCTGCCCGACCTCGCGCCCGGCGCGATCATCGCTGCGCTCGCACCGATCGCCGGCGCGCCGCTTGCCGAAATGATCGCCGTGATCGTCTGGCCGACCGCGCTGTTCGCTGCGGCGCTGCTGCTCGTCACACGGATCGCGCGCGCGCTCGGCGGCAGCGCGATCGCGCGCACCGCGACCGTCGTCGCTGCGATCGCCTTTCCCGCAACCACGATCTTTCTGCCCGGCAGGATCGACGCCGACGGGCTGCAGATCGTGCTGGTGCTGGTCATGGCGCGCGCGCTCGTCGCGCGGGCGGCG
This sequence comes from Sphingomonas sp. AAP5, assembly GCF_004354345.1. NCBI lineage: Bacteria > Pseudomonadati > Pseudomonadota > Alphaproteobacteria > Sphingomonadales > Sphingomonadaceae > Sphingomonas > Sphingomonas sp. AAP5. The sequence continues at coordinate 3,746,907 of NZ_CP037913.1, forward strand.
ATCGAACCGGGCTTGGTCGCCGGACTTGCGGGGGCGGCGAGCCTTGTCATCGGGGTTGAGTACGCCCCGCTGATCGTGGCGGTCGGCGGTGCGATGGCGATCGAATGGCTGCGCGCGCGCAGCGGCGCCGACGACCGGATGATGGGGCTGGGGATCGGGCTCGGAGCGGGGCTGCTCGCCGCGTCGATCGTATTCCAGCCGATCGTATGGAATTATGCAGCGTGCGATGGTTTCACCATGACCGCCTGGCGCGCCGCAGTGATCGCCGCCTTCGCGCCGATGGGCATGGCGCTCGCCGCGCGCGACATCGCCAGTCCGGCGACGCGTGCGGTGTTGGGGACGATCATCATCGCGGTGGTCGCGACGGGGATCGTGCTGGTCGCGCCGGAATGCCTTGTACCGGATGGCGGCATCGATCCGATTCTCGTCCAACTGTGGCGCGCCGAGATTGCCGACGCGCGGTCGGTCACCATAGCGACGCTGCCGACCGTGATCGGCTATGCCGGGATGATGGTCGCGGGCGTACTGGCGAGCGGCTGGCGGCTGTATGCGACGCGCGACCAGCGTTGGGCCGGTCTGCTGATCGTCCAGCTTGCCGCGCTGCTGTTGAGCTGCGCGCAGATGCGCGGTGCATATGCCGGTGCGATCCTGGCCGCGCCCGGGCTTGCGGCGGTGATCGCTGCGGCGCGCGCACGTGGCGTGCTGCCGCTGGCCGGGGCGTGGATCACGTCGGCTGGGATTCTGTATCCGATCGCCGCGCAGGCATTCGTCGCGAGCCGCAGCGTCCGCGAGACTGCGGCGGACAGCTGCACCGCGCCAGCGACACTCGCGATGCTGCGACGTCTGCCCCCCGGTGGCTTGCTCGCGCCGCTCGAGCTCGGCGCCTATGCGATCGGCGCGACGCAATTGAGCGTTGTCGGTGCGCCCTATCATCGCAACGCTGCGGGCAACCTCGCGGTCTATCGCTTCTTCGTCGGCACCCCGGCGCAAGCCGCGGCGATCGCGCGCGGCTGGGACGTGCAGTATGTTGCGCTGTGCGGCGACAGCTTCGGTTCGGCAGGCGGCGCCTCGCTCGCCTATGCCATTCGGCAGGGCCATGCGCCGAACTGGCTCGTGCCGATCGCGCCGCCCGGCCGCGCGTTTGCCCTCTACCGCGTCGAAGCACGCTTGTTTTCGCAAACGCCACCGCAGTAAGACCCCGCAAATGCGGGAAGGTTTCTCAATATCGCGCTGCTCGCAAGCGCGCTGGTTCGGGTGTGTCGCGATCACCGCGACGGCGTGCCCATCGGCATCGCGCCGTGTCGTCTCCTGCCGGTCAGATCGGCCATGCGGCGCATACCGGGCCGCTCGTGTTGCACTGCCTGGCGCGACTTCGCTTGTCGCACCGCCCGTTTCGCCGGTAAGGCGCTAGCATGCCGAACGAGACTTCTTCCGATCTACAATGGTGGCAGACGCGCTGGTTCGTCGCGGTGATGGCGCTGATTGCGATCATCCCCTTGCTGCGTCCCGAAATCCCGCCGCTGGTCGATCTGCCGGGCCATATGGGGCGCTACCGCGTGCAATTGTCGCGCGACGAATATCCGTGGCTGTCGGACTGGTACAATTTCAACTGGCAGCTGATCGGCAATCTCGGGATCGACATCCTGATCATCCCGCTTGCCAAGCTGTTCGGGCTCGAGCTCGCGGTGAAGCTGCTGGTGATGACGATCCCGGTGCTGACGGTTACCGGGCTGCTGTGGATCGCGCGCGAGGTGCATGGGCGCATCCCGCCGACCGCCGTGTTCGCGCTGCCGCTGGCATACAGCTATGCCTTCCAGTTCGGCTTCGTCAATTTCGCCTTCTCGATGGCGCTCGCGCTCAACGCGTTCGCGCTGTGGCTGCGGCTCGCGCGGCACCAGCGCTTCGGCTTGCGTGCGGCGATCTTCGTGCCGCTCTCGTGCATCATCTGGGTGGCGCACACCTTTGGCTGGGGCGTGCTCGGCGTGCTGGCGTATTCGGCCGAGATGGTCCGCCAGCATGATGCGCGGGTCGATCGCGGTCCGCTAAGCTGGATCAAGGCATGGCTGCGCGCCGGCGTCGGTTGCGTTCCGCTCGCCCTGCCGATGGTGTTGATGGTGGTGTGGCGCAGCGGCGAGCATGTCGGCGGGCAGACCGGCGACTGGTTCAACTGGCGCGCCAAGATCGGCTATATGACGATGGCGCTGCGTGACCGCTGGATCACCTTCGATCTCGCCGGGATGGCGCTCCTGCTGCTGATCCTGTTCCGCGGTTTTCGCGATCCGAGCGTCGAATATTCGCGCAATCTCGGCCTTTCGGCGCTGTTCCTGCTCGCGGTGTTCATCCTGCTGCCGCGGATCGTGTTCGGATCGGCCTATGCCGACATGCGGCTCGCGCCGTTCATGCTCGCCATCGCGGTGATCGCGGTGCGCCCGAAAAAGGGCCTGTCGATCCGTGGCAGCGCGACGATTGCGGCGCTCGGGCTCGCCTTCGTACTGGTGCGGATCGCGGCGGGTACGGCGAGCTTCTGGATGTTCGCGCAGGATTACGACCGCGAGTTGAAGGCGCTCGATCATCTCCCGGTCGGCGCCAAGCTCGTCACCTTCGTCGGCGCGCAATGCGGTGCGCCGTGGAAAATGACGCGGCTCGAACATCTCCCCGCGATCGCGCTCGAGCGCCGCGCGGCCTATGCCAACGATCAATGGTCGATGGCGGGCGCGCAGTTGCTCACGGTGAAATATGTCCGTGCGCAGCGCTTTGCGCACGATCCGTCCGAGATCGTGACGAGTGTGCAATGCCCGCGCGAATGGTGGCGCCCGATCAGCAAGGCGATGGCGCGCTTCCCGCGCAATGCCTTCGACTATGTCTGGCTGATCCGCCCGCCGGCGTACGATGCCAAGTTCAACCAAGGGCTGATCCCGATCTGGCGTGACGGGAGCAGCGTGCTGTTCCGCGTCGACCATAGCCAGCGCGGGATCGAGATCAGCGACGCCGCGCTGAAGACCGCGCGCCCGCGTCCGACGCCGTTCTAGCCTTTCTTGAACGGCGTCATCGCGCCGAGGAATTCCTGGTCGGATTCGACCGAGGCGCGCTCGCGCACCAGGAAATCGGCGATCGCGCGGCGGAAGCCCGCATCGGGGATGTAATGCGCCGACCAGGTCGGGACCGGGACATAGCCGCGCGCGAGCTTGTGCTCGCCCTGCGCACCCGCCTCGACGGTCTTCAATCCGCGCGCGATCGCGGCGTCGATCGCCTGGTAATAGCACAGCTCGAAATGAAGGAAGGGGACATCCTCGGTGCAACCCCAATAGCGGCCGTAGAGCGTGTCCTCCCCGATCAGGTTGAGCGAACCCGCGATGGGACGCCCGTCGCGCTCGGCAAAGATCAGCAGGACACGCTCGGGCATCGTCTGGCCGAGCAGCGTGAAGAACTGCCGCGTCAGATACGGCTGGCCCCATTTGCGCGCGCCGGTGTCCTGGTAGAACACCCAGAAGGCGTCCCAGTCGGCCTCGCTGATGTCGGCGGCCGAGATATGGCGGATCGTCAGGCCCTCGACCGCGCCAGCGCGCTCCTTGCGGATCGCCTTGCGCTTGCGGCTGGCGAGATCGCCCAGAAATCCGTCGAAATCGGCATAGCCCTGGTTCTGCCAGTGGAACTGCGTGCCCTCGCGGATCAGCCAGCCCGCCGCCTCGAATGCGGGGAGCTGTTCGGACGCGACGAAGGTGGCGTGCGCCGAGGACAGGCCGTGCTGGTCGGTCACCGCCTCGATCGCGGCGATCAGCGCGGGCGCTTGGTCGGGATCGCGCAGCAGCAGCCGGGGGCCGGGCGCGGGGGTGAAGGGCACGGCGATCTGCAGCTTGGGGTAATAGGATCCGCCGGCCCGCTCCCACGCGTCGGCCCAGCCATGGTCGAAGACATATTCGCCCTGGCTGTGGCTCTTGGCATAAGCCGGGGCGATCGCAGCGGGCTTGCCGTCGGCGCCGTCGACGATGATCGGGATCGGTTGCCAGCCGGTGCGCGGCCGCGCGCTGCCCGACGATTCAAGGATCGACAGGAAGGCGTGGCTGACGAAGGGATTGGCGGAGCCGGCGCAGGCATCCCAGTCTTCCGCCGGGATGGCGGCGATGCCGTCGACGATACGGGCGGTGACGGCGTTCTTCACGTCCCCAAGCTAGGGGGTCGCAGGCGCTTTCTCAACCGCTGGCGCCGCGAACGACCAGCATAAAGCGAGCAGGAGGAACGGCGTGACGAATTCGCGGTGGCGTTCCCCGAATTCGAACCACACGCCGAACAGCAGCAATTGCAGCCCGCAGGCGGCGATCAGCAGCACGAGCGTGAAGGGCAGGCGCGGTCCGAGCTTGAACGCCGCGCCGCCGAGCAAGGCGAGATGCGCGAGCATCGACAGCGGCCACAGGGCGGCGGCGAGCACGCGTGGCACCGGCGGACCCATCGCGACGAGCCGCGTCACGCCGAACTGCGCAATGCCCGACGCGCGGACGAATTTGGTCAGCGTCAGCCGGACGAAGCCGACCGGATGCGTACGGATCCACTCGACCGCGATCGCGCCGATGCGCTTGCCGTAAGCGAGCTCGGGGATCCCCTTGAGGGCGGGCGGCGGCGGTTGCCAATTGCCCGTCGCATCGGGATTGTTGCCAATCCACAGGCTCGCGCCGCTCGCGGTGGTGAGCGGGACGAAAGCGTGGAACACTGCCCAGTTGCGCACCCACCACGGCACCAGCACCACCGCTGCGACCACGCCGCCTTGCAGTCCCGCGCGCAGCATCGGCCACAGCCCGATCCGGCCGACGAGCACCAACCCGAACACAGCGGCGAGCGGCGCCTCGCCCGGCTGCGTCAGCGCGAGCAACCCGGCCGGAACCCCGAGCGCGAGCGCACCGCGCCAGCCCGCGCGGCGATCGATCCAGGCGAGCGCCAGCAAGAGGACGAGCAGCGCGCACAGCGACTCCTTCTGCGCAAGCGGCGCCGAAAACAGCACCGACGGCCAGATCAGATAGAGCCAGGCGGCGCGGCGTCCGGCCACTGCACTGCCGAGCCGGGACCCCAGGACGAAGAGCAGCCATGCCGTCGCACCATCGGTCAGCGTGCCGAGCGTCAACACAGCGGCCGTGTCGAACCCGAAAACCGCGCCCCAGCCTGCCAGCAGCAGCGGATAGAGCGGCGGAAACAGCGCACGCCACGCCGAGCCGAAGAACGGATCGTGGATTACCAGCCCGTGGCCAGCGAGCAGGCCCTTGGCGAGATTGAGATAGGCGTTGGGGTCGCCGGTCGATGTGCGCCCGACGGCAAGCAACGCGAAGACGCTGCGGACCACCACGAGCGTCGTCGCCAGCGCGGCGAGCGGCCCGATGCCGGGGCGCTCGCGCAGGATGTCGAACCCGGTTGCGGCGAGGGCGATCCAGCCGGCGACCGCGCCGATCGAAGCGACAGTGATGCCCCATCGCGCGTTCAGATCGGGGATCGAACTGAGACCGTAGAGCAGCAGCAGCCCCAGCGCCGCCTGGACGCTCCATCTGGTCCAGCGCTCGATCTGGGTCCTGCGCGGCATCACTGCCCGAAAGCAGTCACTCGGTAGAGCAAGGTGATCGCGACGCGGCGGTTGCGCGGATCGGAGGGATTGTCCTTGATCATCGGCTCGCGGTCGGCGACGCCCTCGATCCGGTTGAATCGCGTGTCGGGCAACCCACCCGCGGCGAGCCGGCGCCGCGTCGCTTCGGCGCGCGCGCTCGACAGCATCCAATTGTTCATCGCGAGCGGATCGCCATAGCCCAGATTGTCGGTGTGCCCGCGGATCATGATCGGGTTGTCGGTGCCCTTGATCGATTTGGCAATCATTCCGAGCAGCGCCGACGCGCGCTGATCGAGTTGCGTCGTGCCGAGATCGAACATCGAATAATCGGCATCGTCGAGCAGATCGATCCGCATCCCGTCATTGGTCTTGACGAAGCGGACATGGTTCGAGAGGCGCGCGAGGGCCGGGTTGGTCGCCATCGACTTGGTCATGGCGTGCTTCATCGCCTCGAAATTCTTGCGATCCTCGGTCGTCAGCGCCTTGTCCTTGAGCGTGCCCTTCTGCCCGGTGCCGACCTGGTCGCCGCCGATCGCCTCGACCGGGATCGTCATCGAGCGCGTGCCGGTCTGCGAGGCGCGGTGTGCGTAATTGTCCTTCGACGTCATCGAATCGCCACCGAAGATGCCGTTCGAGCCCGCGCTGTTTTCCTTCATCTGGACGAGCGTCGGCGAGAAATAATCGGCGAGCGCCTTGCGCTGCTTTTCATTGGTCGCACCGAGCAGCCACATCAGCAGGAAGAATGCCATCATCGCCGTCACGAAATCGGCATAGGCGACCTTCCATGCGCCGCCGTGATGGCCGCCATGACCCTCGATATAGATCTTCTTGTAGATGATCTTGGGCGGCACGTTGGCGCCGTGCGGGGCGCGGGCGGCGGCCATCAGCGTCGGCCTGTCGGAAGGGGCTCACGCGACGGCGCGAAGGCGCGAAGCGGAGAGGAGTCACGCGGAGCCGCGGAGACGCGGAGGAAGAAGGAGGCGTTTGCGCGGCAGCGCAGAGCGCGCAGTTCCCGCAAAGCAGGATGCGCGCGCGCCAGCGCGCTGTCGTCTTCCGCACGGCAATGGTGCAGCGCTGCCGAAGCAACGACGTGCGACGCCGCCGCGTCTCCGCGTCTCCGCGTGAAAGTCTTTTTCGCGCCTTCGCGGCTTCGCGTTAGATCCGTCACGATTACCGCCCCCGCAACCCGTCGAACACCTCGGCGAAGCCGGGTTGGTTCGAATGCGCGATGCCAGAGCGCGCTGCTTCGATGACGAGCGGCTGCGGGTGGCCGTGGAGCGAGGCGATGATGATCTGCTTGACGACATGGTAGATCGCGCCATCGGCATCGAGCACTTGCTTGAGGCGATTGGCGAGCGGCGCGACGATGCCGTAGGCGAGCAGAACGCCCATGAAGGTGCCGACCAGCGCCGAGCCGATCATCGCACCGAGGATCGCCGGCGGCTTGTCGATCGACCCCATCGTCTTGACCACGCCGAGCACCGCCGCGACGATGCCGAGCGCGGGGAGCGCGTCGGCGAGCGTCGCGATCGTGCCTTGCGGGCCCTCGACCTCGTGGTGGTGGGTCTTGATCATATTGTCCATCACGTCCTCGACAGCATGGACGTCGAGCGTGCCCGACGACACGACGACGAGCCGGAGCGTATCGGCGATCAGGTTGGTCAGCGCATGATCCGACAGCAGCCGCGGATATTCGGCGAACACTGCGGAGGAAGCGGGATCCTCGACATGCGGTTCGAGCGCGATCGGGCCTTCGGTGCGCAGCATCTTCATCAATTTCGACACGAGGAAGATGACGTCGAGATAATCCTGCTTCTTGTATTTCGGGCCCTTGAAGACCTTCATCAACCCGCCGCCGAGCGCCTTCAGCTCCTTCATCGAATTGCCGATGATGAGCGCGCCGACTGCGGCGCCGCCGATGATCAGCATCTCGTGCGGGATGGCCTCCATCACGGGGCCGAGCGCGCCGCCGGTGATCGCGAAACCGCCGAAGATCATCACGAGAAGAACGACTATGCCGATGACCGGAAACATGAGTGGCGGTGGCCCCTGGCTGACGCGGGTCGGGTGGACCTGCGGACTATGATGACGGCTTAGCGGGGATTGGTGTTCAACCAGTTAACCAACGAAGGTTTGTTTTACCCCGATCGCCCTCAGGAGCGGGGCGAGCCGCGCCGATCGCTTGCGCTCCCGGCGGAAGACCGGCTTATTTCAGGTAATCGAACAGCGAGAGCGAGCCGAGCTTGGTGAAGCTTGCTTGCGTTGCCGAAAGCACCGTCATCGTCTTCTGCAGTTCGGCGATCGCGCTCGACAGGTCGGTATCCTCGAGCGCCGAGCGATCGAGCTCGCGCGCGCTGGCGGCGTCGGTCGACTGCGTCGAGACGATGTCGAGCCGCGCCGCGCGCGCGCCGACCGAGCCCTGGACCGCGTTGACCTGCGTCATCGCGCCCTTCAGTCCATCGGCCGCCGTGCCCGCAGCACTCGAAATGTCGCCGCCCGCGTTGAGCGCCGAGATGAAGTTCGCGAGCACCGCAAACGCATCGGTCGTGCCGCCGCCGCTCGTCGGGATGTTGCCGAACACGCGCTGCGCGCTGTCGGTCGCCTGGATGTTGGTGCCGTCGGCGATCGGGATCGCCGAGACTTCGCCCGTGCCGCCGAAGCTGACCGTGCCGTCGGCGGCCTGGGTCACCGCATTTGTGCCAGTCGCCGCGCCGAACAGCGGCTGGCCGCGCGCATCCTTTGTTCCAGCCAGATTGACGAGATCGTCGCGGATGCTCTGCAGCTGGATCGCGATCGCCTTGCGGTCGGTGTCGTTGAGCGTGCCGTTCGCGGCTCGCGTGGTAAGCTCGGCCGCCTGCTGGAGTTGGGTGCCGATCGCGCTCAGCGTCGAATCCGACTGCTGCAGCAGCGATGTCGCCATGCTCACGTTGCTGGCATAGGCCTTGCTGTCGGCGGTCGCCTGTTTGATCGTGGAAAGGCGGTTGTACGCGACCACGTCGGCGGACGGATCGGTGAACTTCTTGGTCGACGCGATCTGCGTGTTGAGCGTGTCGGCCTTGGCCGACAGCTTCGACAGCTGCGACGCTCCGGTATCGTAGAATTGGCTGGTGCCGATCTGCATGGCGGGTCCTAGCGGATGTCGAGGATCGACTGGAGCGTGTCGCGCGCGACCTGGATCACGCGGCTTGACGCCGAATAGGCTTGCTGGAAGCGCAGCAGGTCGACCGCTTCGCTATCGAGGTTGACCCCCGATACGGCGTCGCGCGCGGCAATTGCATTGTCGCGGATCGACCCTTGCGCTGTCGCGACTTGCTGGCGGCTGGCGAGCGTGGCGGCGTTGCTCGAGACGAGCGCGGTAGCCTTGGTCTCGAACGCGCCGGTGGTGCGCAACGTGGCGAGATTGGCGAGGTTGCTGTTGTCGCGCGGGCTCGCGCCCTTGGCGGCGGCGGCGATGCCGTTCGGGTCGGTGAGTGCGACGGTGATGTCGGTCGCGCTGCTGCCGGTCGCGAACAGCGCTGCGCCGGCAGTGCCCGTAAGGTCGCTGCCTTCCGCCTGGACGGCGTTGACGCCGCTGGTGAAGGCGCTGGCGATCCCACCGAGCTGGATGCGGGCATCGGCGATCCGCGCTGCGGCCTCGACCACGCCTGCAAGCGCGCCGCCCGACGAGGTCACCGGCGCCACGCCGTCGGCGGCTTGAACGGTGAAGGCGACCGTCCCGTCGGTGCCACGCGCAAAGCCGACGCTTGCCGACTGGTTGCCCGCGACGAGCGTCGGGCCGCCGCCGTTGCCGAACTTCACGCTCGCGCGCCCGGCCGAGTCGGTCGAAACCGAGAGATCGCTGATTGCGCTCATTTGATTGAGAATCGAATCGCGCTGGTCGGCGAGTTGCGCCGCGCCGTTCGAGCCGGGTTGTACGCGGCCAAGCCCGTCATTGACCTTGGCGAGGGCGGTGCCGAGCGCGGTCAGTGTCGTCACCGCCTGCGTCGCGGTCGTATCGAGATCGGCGTCGAGGCTGTCGAGCGCGTTGCCCGTTGCAGTGAAACTGGCGGCGACGGTCTTGGCCTGTTCGAGCATCGCTGCGCGCGGCGCCGATGCGGTGGGATCGGCGGCGACGGTCTTGGCCGAATTGAAGAAGCCGGTGATCTGCTCGCCGACCTGGTTGCCGGTCAGCGCGCTCTGGATGCGGCCGAGCCATTCGACGCTGGTGTCGGTCCGCGCGAGATCGGCGCTGGCGTTGCGTACGTCGGCGGCGCGCAGCGAGTCGGCCGAGCGCGTAATTCCGGCGGCGATGACGCCTTGCCCGACCGCGATCTTGCTGCCGCTCGCGATGCCGAGCGCGGGCGCGACTTCGCGCAAATCCGCGGTCCGCTTGGCATAGCCCGGCGTCGCGGCATTCGCGATATTCTCGGATACGGTGGTGAGCGCGGTCTGATACGCCTTCACCCCGCTCGCGCCGATGCTGAGCAGGTCGCTCACGGCGTCTTGCCCTCAGCCGGTGGCTCGGCGGCGGGCTGCAGGGCGGCCTGCGACTTGGCGAGGAACGCGGTCATCGCCTTGCCGATGCCGAGCGGCGCATGCTCGGCCATGTTCTGCGCGACTTGCGTGTCCTGCATTTCCTTGAAGGTATCCATGCCCTTCGAGCCGAACAGGCCATCCTCGGCGAGATGCGTCGACCGCATCGACTTGACCATCATGCCGGTGAACACCGCTTCGAATTTCTTGCCGGCGGCCTCGAGGTTGGCGCGGCTCTGCAAGCGGCTGGTGTCGACGCTGATGCCTGTCGTCGGGCCCGGGATCGGGGTGATGGCGGGAACGTCGCTCATAGCACGATCAACTCGGCCTTGAGCGCGCCGGCTTCCTTGAGCGCTTCGAGGATCGCGACCAGATCGGCCGGCGAGGCGCCGATCGCATTGACCGCCTTGACCACGTCGGACAGCTTGGGGCCGGGCTCGAGCAGGAACATCGGGTGCTTTTCCTCGTCGACCGCAACTGCGGACTTTTGCTGCTTGGCGGTCTGGCCCTGGCTGAATGGCAAGGGCTGGCTGACCTTCTCGGTTTCGTCGATCCGCACCGTCAGCTTGCCGTGTGTCACCGCGGCGGTGCCGACGCGGACCGCAGAGTTGATAACGACCGTTCCCGTCCGGGCATTAACAATTACTTTTGCCGAGGGTTCGGCCGAGACGACGTCGAGGTTCTCGATCTCGCTCATCAGCGTCGCGCGGATGTCGCCGCCGACCGGCGCGCGGACCGCGACCGAGACGGCATCGGTCGCCTGCGCGGTGCCCGCACCGAGCCGCGAATTGATCGCGCCGGCGACGTTCTGCGCCGTCGTGAAATCGGCGCGTGCGAGGTTGAAGGTCAGGGTGGGCGTGTTCTCGAACCCGGTCGCGACGGCGCGCTCGACCGTCGCGCCTTCGGGGATGCGGCCCGCCGAGGGGATGTTGACGACGATCGTCGAGCCGTCCTTGCCCTCGGCACCGAGGCCACCGACCGCGAGATTGCCCTGCGCCATTGCATAGATCTGGTTATCGGCGCCGAGCAGCGGGGTCATGATCAGCGCGCCGCCGCGCAAGGACTTGGCCTTGCCCATCGAGGCGACGGTGATGTCGAGCTTCTGGCCGGGCTTGGCGAAGGGCGGCAGATCGGCGGTGATCATCACGACGGCAGCGTTCTTGAGGCCGGGGTTGACGTTTGCGGGCAATTGCAGCCCGAAGCGCGAGGCGACCGCCTTCATCGACTGGATCGTGTATTCCAGATTGTCGTCGCCCGTGCCGGGCAGGCCGACGACGATGCCGTAGCCGGTCAGCTGGTTGGTGCGGATACCCTGGAAGCCGCCGAGATCCTTGATCCGGTCGGCCGAGGCGGGGGTGGCAAACAGCACGGCGAAAAGGAAAGCGAGCACCAGCTTCCAGCCGTCACCCCCGCGAAAGCGGGAGTCCCGCTTCTTGCCCGCGGTCCGAAGGAGAAGCGGGACCCCCGCTTTCGCGGGGGTGACGGGGGGGAGGGCGCGCGAAAGGGTCATCAGAACGGGCTCACCACCGAGAAGAAGCGGCTCAGCCAGCCCTGGCGGCTCGCGCGCGCCACGTCGCCCTTGCCGGTATAGGCGATCTGCGCGTCGGCGACGCGCGTCGAGGGAATGCGGTTGTTGGCGTCGATATCGGCCGAGCGGACCAGCCCCTTGATCTGGACGAACTCGTCGCCGCGGTTGAGCGTGACGCGCTTCTGCCCTTGGACGAGCATCGTGCCGTTCGAGAGCACCTTGCTCACCGTCACGCTGACTTCGCCCGACAGGCTGTTCGACTGGTCGGCGGCGCCGCTGCCGTTGAAATTGCGCGACCCGCTCATCGACACGTCGGTGCCCTGGAACAGCGCGAGCCGGCCGGTTGTCGGCGGGATCAGGCTGAGGCCGCCGCTCGAGCCGAGCTTTGAATTGGCCGATTTCGACGCAGCGGTCGCTTCGACCAGCACGATCGTCAGCGGATCGCCGACGCGGCGCGCGCGCGTGCCTTCGTAAAGCGCGGCATAGCCAGTGCTCGCTTGGAAGATCGACCCGTTCGCCACCAGCGGCGCCTCGGGCTCGGCTGCGGGGAGTGCCGCCGAGAAATCGACCGGAGGCTTCTTCTTGCCGCCGAACAGGTTCGCTTGCGCGACCGTCGGCACCAAAGCGAGCGTCAGGACGCAGGCGATTCGGAGAGAGAAGGATGTCATGGTGTTAACCATCACAGATTTTGGTTAACATATTTCAGCATCTCGTCGGTCGCGGTGATCATTTTCGAATTCACCTCATACGCGCGCTGCGTCTCGATCATGTCGACGAGCTCCTCGACGACGTTGACGTTCGATCCTTCGAGCTGCCCCTGGCGGATGTTGCCGCGGCCTTCTTGTCCCGCGATGCCGAGATTGGCCGCGCCCGAGGCCGAAGTCTCGGCGAGGTAATTGTCGCCCTTCGACAGCAGGCCCGCGGCATTGGGGAAGCTCGCGACCTGGATCTGGCCGAGCTGGGTCGAGGCCGACTGGCCGGGGACGGTCGCCGAGACGGTGCCGTCGGTGCCGACGGTGATCGCGGTCGCGCCTTCGGGGATCGTGATGCCGGGCTGGACCTGATAGCCCTCGCTCGTCACCAGCAGCCCTTCGGGGCTGCGCGAGAAATTGCCCGCGCGGGTGTAGCCGAGCGTGCCGCCGGGCAGCTGGACCTGAAAATAGCCATCGCCGTCGAGCGCCATGTCGAGGCTGTTGTTGGTCTGCTGGAACGACCCTTGCGTATCGATCCGCGCGGTGCCCTGGATCTTGACGCCGGTGCCGAGGTTGAGCCCGGTCGCGTATTTCGATTCCGAAGAGCTCGGCGCGCCCGGCGCGGTCACCGTCTGGTAGGCGAGCGTCTCGAACGCGGCGCGGTCCTTCTTGTACGCCGTGGTGTTCACGTTCGCGAGGTTGTTCGAGATGACGCGCATGCGCATGTCCTGGGCATCGATCCCAGTCCGCGCGATCTGCATGGCTGCACTACCCATGGTCTATTCCTTCTTCAGCTTGGCAGCCGCATCAGCGATGCGCTGGATTCATCCATGTCCTTGGCCGACTTCATCAGATTGGCCTGGACCTCGTAGCTGCGCTGGTTCTCGATCATGTCGACCAGCGCCTGAGTCATGTTGACGTTCGATCCCTCGAGCGCGCCGCTCTCGATCTTGGCGTCGACATCGGCGGGGAGCACCCCGCCGCCGCGCACGTAGAGCAGATTGTCGGTGCCCTTGACGGTGTCCGACCCCTTGGCGCTGGCGATCTTGAGCGTGTCGATCACTTGCGGACTCTTGATGTCGCCGCCGATCGGAATGATCGAGATCTCGCCGCTCTGCGAGATACTGACGCTTTGTGCCGGCGGGATGGTGATCGGGCCCCCCGACCCGATCACCGGGAAGCCGTCGCCGGTCTGGAGCACGCCCGAAGGCGCGATTTCCAGATCCCCGCGGCGCGTATAGGCTTCGGTCCCGTCGGTCGCCTGGACGGTCAGCCAGCTGTCGCTCGCCACCGCGACGTCGAGCGGACGCCCGGTCTGCTGGATCGTGCCGGCCTTGCGATCGGCATCGACCACTTCGGCCGACGCGGGCGTACGCGTGTCGAAATCGGAGCCTTGCAAGGACAGCCGGTCGAACACGACGCGATCGGCGCGAAAACCGATCGTCGAGGCGTTCGCCATATTGTTGGCGATCGCGGCCTGCGACGCGAGATGCGCCTTGAGCCCCGAGGCCGCGGTGTAAACCAGCTTGTCCATGCGCTACTCCAATCGCCTCCCGATCAGCCCTGGATCTGGATGATCGTCTGCGAGATCTGGCTGGCGGTATCGAGAGCCTTGGCATTTGCCTGGAAGTTGCGCTGCGCCGCGATCAGATTGACCAGTTCCTCGGTGATATCGACGTTCGACCCCTCGAGCGTGCCCGACAGCATCGAGCCGAAGCCGTTCTCGTTGGCGGCGCCGAGCGTCGCCTGGCCCGAAACGCCGCTCGCCGACCAATAGCTGTTGCCCATCTGGCGAAGGCCCGTTGGATCGGCGAAATTGGCGAGCGCGACCTTGCCGAGCGCGACGGTGTCGCCGTTCGAGTAATTGGCCGAGACGATGCCCTGCGTATCGACCGACACGCCGGCGAGCATGCCGACCGAAGACCCGTCGACGCTGCGCGTATTGACCGCGAACGCCGTCGAGGCTTGCGTCGAACCCGCCAGATTGACCGTCAGCGTCTGCGAGACGCCGCCGGTGCCGGGCATGAAGGCGTCATAGGCGATCGCCGCGGTCGGCGCGGTGAGCTTGCCGTCGCTGCCGAACGTCACGGGCGTTCCCGCGGTCGATCCGCCGACGGTCAATTCCTTGTCGCCGGCAAAGCTGTGCACCGTCCAGGCATTGTCCGCGGTCTTGACGTAATAGTTCGTGAGCGTGCTCGCCTTGCCCGACGAATCGTAGATCGTCGACGTCGTCGTGCTGTTGTAGCTCGCGGCGTTGGTCGGGCTGAACGTCGCGGACGGCACGCTCGCGGCGGCGTAGAGATTGACGCCGAGCGCGACCTTGCCGGTCGCCACCGGGGTGCCGCTCGTCTCGGCCAGGTTGAGCGCGCTCAGCCCCGCCGCGCCCGTTGCGGTGGCGTTGCCCTTGGCATCGACCGGATAGCCGAGCAGCGCCGACCCTTGCGCGTCGACGATGTTGTGCGTCGCCGGATCGACCTTGAAGCCGCCGTTGCGGGTATAGGCGGTGGTGGGATTGAGCCCGGCGGTCTTGACCGTGAAGAAGCCGTCGCCGGTCACCGTGAGATCGAGCGCGCCGCCGGTGGTCTTGAGATTACCCTCGGTGAATTGCTGTTGGTTCGCTTTGACGACCACGCCCGACCCGACGAGCTTGGTCGGATCGGTCGCGATGCTCGAGGCGATCACGTCGGCGAAATTGGTGCGGCTCTTCTTGAAGCCGTCGGTCGAGACGTTGGCGAGGTTGTGGCTCACGGTCGAGAGTTCGGTCTGCGCGGCCTGCAGGCCGCTGAGCGAGGTGTAGAAGGACATGGCGGACTCCTGAAAATCTGGGAAGAAAGCGGGGGAAGGGCGTCAGCCGACTTGGCGAATCGCACTCAACGCGACCTGGCCGACACCGGGGACGGTGAGCGTCGGGCTGCCAGTGGCGGGAACCGAAACGGTGGAGACCGGCGCCCACACCAGATTGCGGCCGGCGACGCTGCCGCTGGCGCTGCTCGCGCTGATCGAGACGGTGAAGGGGCCGGCGCCGGCGTCGGTGCCGCTCGCGGTCTTGCCGTCCCAGTCGTAATTGATCGTGCCGGCCTTCTGCGCGCCGAGGTCGAGCGTGTTGAGCAACTGGCCGTTGGCATCCTTGATCGCGACGCGGACTGCGCTCGCATCACCGTCGATCTCGGCCGCGCCGGCGATGCCGCCGCTGGTCCGGCCGTAGGCGGTGCTGCCTTCGGTCAGGATCGTCTTGCCGACATAGGACAGCGCGTCGGCGGTGCTGGTGGCGCCGAGCTTGGTCTGGATCGCCTTCAAGGTCGTGCCCATGTCGGCGATGCCCGAGGTGCTGGTGATCTGCGCGAGCTGCGCGACCATCTGGCTGTTGTCGGTCGGCGAGAAGGGATCCTGGTTCTGCAGCTGCGCGGTGAGCAGCTTGAGGAAATCCGACGTGCCAAGCGAGGTCGACTTGGCGGTGGCCGCTGCGGCCGAAGTCGACTTCGTCGCGCTGATGCCGAGGCTGGAGAGCGTGGAATCGAAGGTGCTGGCCATGTTAGCGTCCCATCTTGAGGGTATCGAGGATCAGCGATTTTGCCGTCTGCATGACCTCGACATTGTTCTGGTAGGTGCGCGAGGTCTCCATCATGTCGACCAGTTCGCGCGTCTCATCGACCGCCGATTCCCAGACGTTGCCGTCCTTGTCGGCGAGCGGATGCGACGGATCGTAATGCTTCGACGGCGTCTCGCCGGCGGTGACGATGCTTTCGACGTTGACCGTCGCGAGGCCCGAGGCCTTGTCGTACTGCGTGCGGAAGATCGGCTTGATCGTGCGGTAGGCGGTCTCGGCGCTGGTCGTGACCGAGCCGGCATTGGCGAGGTTCGACGCGGTCGTGTTCATCCGCACGAGCTGCGCGGACATCGCGCGCCCGGCGACCTGGAAGATCGTGAGAGGATCGGCCATTCTATTCGCCTCGCAGTGCACGGGTGATCTGGCTGATCCGCCCGTTGAGGAAGGAAAGCGTCGTCTGATAGGCGACGGCGTTCTCGGCAAAGGCGGTCTGCTCGGTCGCGAGCTCGACGGTGTTGCCATCGAGCGAAGGTTGCGAGGGCACGCGATATTGCAGCGCGCCGGTGATGCTCGCATTGCCGCCGCCAGCATTTTCGACCGCGGCGAGCGCGGTGTGGAAATCGACGTCCTGCGCCTTGAAGCCCGGGGTCGAAGCGTTGGCGATGTTCGACGCGAGCACGCCCATGCGCTGCGAACGCACTTCGAGGGCTGACCCATGTACTCCGAACAAACTGTCGTTGGGCATCGCCCGTCTCCAGCGCCTTATTGCGCGAAGGGGTATCAGCAAGGGGCGTGCCAAATGGAGTATGGGCGTGAAATGCGGCATTCGGCGGGAGCGGGCGGCAAACGCTTGCCGGAAGGCGGCAATACGATTGCCGGTCGTCGCCCTGGCGCAGGCCGGGGCCGCTGCGACATGAGAGAGCCGGCGTAGCGCGCGGGTGACGCCGTGCGCGGTCCCATGGCGGCCCCGGCCTGCGCCGGGGCGACGCGGGGGTGAAACTGGCCCGCGCCTTGCAATGCACAGCGCGATGACAGCGCTCCTTGCCCCCTTTCTCGATCCGCTCGCTTTCGCCATCGTCGGTGGGGGGACGTTCGCGGCGATGGTGCTGCGCACGCCGGCGCGCGACTTGGCGGGCGGGTTTGCCGCGCTCGGCTCACTTGCCGGGGCGCGGTTCGATGCCGATCCTTTGCTCGACCAGATCGCTGCCTTCGGCCGCATCGCCAAGCGCCACGGCGTGATGGCGCTCGACCGCTCCGTCATCGCCGACCCCGACATCGCCGCCGCGGTCGCCGCGATCGTCGACGGCGCGACGCCCGAGGATGTCGCCGAACTGCTCCGCCAGCGCCGCCGCGCGCGCACCGAACGCGCCGTGGCGTCTGCGGAACTGTGGTCGGGCGCGGCCGAGACCGCGCCGGCGATGGGCATGGTCGGCACGCTGATCGGCCTCGTCGGCATGTTCGTGAAGATGCAGGATCCCGCCGCGATCGGCGTGGCGATGGCGGTTGCCTTGCTCGCGACGCTTTATGGCGCGGTGCTCGCCAACCTCGTCCTCGCGCCGATCGCCGCGCGGCTGCGCCGCCAGGCGCGCGACGAGGCGATCGAGCGGTTGCGGCTTGATCCGCCGCTGATCGCGCTCGCCGCGCGCGAGCGTCCGCGCGGTGCCGCGCTGATGGAAGTCGCATGACCGTAGCTGCCTTCGAGGACGCGCTGCCCGAGCTCGGTTCGAGCCGGCCGGTGTGGCTGATGACGCTCGCCGATCTGGCGCTGCTGCTGATCGGATTTTTCGTGTTTCTCCAGGCGAGCCAGACGCTCGACCGGCATGCGCTCGCCAAGGGCCTGCGCGAGGGTTTCGGCGTGCGCGACAGCGCGCGGACCGAGCCCGCCGATCCGATCGCGGTGTCGGTCGGCGCGTTGCGCGGCTTTGCGCCGGGCTCGGCAGTGGCGACGCAGTCGCCCGATGCGCTGATTGCCTGGGCGCGCGAGGCAACGCGCGACCGCCGGGTGACCTTGCGGATCGCCGGCGCGGTCGATGGCTCGCCTGGCGATGTCGACCCCGTGACCGGGAGCGGCGCGATGCTCGCCGCCGATCGCGCGCGCGCGGTGGCGACGCTGCTGCTCGTCGCGCATGCCGTTCCCGCCGATCGCCTCACGATCGTCTCCACCGCGCGACCGCTGGGCCGATCGGTGACTGTTTCCACCGGCTTTGCCGGGGCCGGCACGCGCTTGCCGCCCGGCAACCCCAATTTGCCGCCTCAAAGGACCCCGCGATGATTCGTCGTCTCCCCTTGCTCTTGCTCGCCGTCGCCGCGCCGCTCGCCGCGACAGCGCCGCGGGCCTTCCAGGATACCACCGCGCTCGACCGCGCCGTGACCGCCTTTGCCGGGCACGGCATTGGCGACGAAGGGGGCGCGCGCACGCCGATCGACAGCCGACTGAAGCTGGCCGCTTGTCCGATGGTGTCGCTGGCGTGGCGCTCCGAGGTGCATGATGCCGTCGTCGTGACGTGCACCGGGCCCGAATGGCGGATGTATGTGCCGATGAAGCTGCCCGTGGCGGCGCCCAAGGGTGCCGCGCCGCTCGTCCTGACGCCAAGCGAAGTCAGCGCGGCGCGCCCCGTTTATGTCATCAAGCGCGGCGATCCGGTGACGATCAGTGCGGGGTCGCGCGGTTTTTCGATCACGCGCGACGGCATTGCGGTCGGCGATGCCGTTGCGGGCGGGCGCTTCCTCGTCAAGATCGACGCCGCCAAGGCACCGATCCAGGCGGTCGCGATCGACAGCGGCCGCGCGACGCTGCCGGGCTGGACCGAATAAGCGGCACCGCCAAAAAAAGCGCGAAATCTTTTCTTAAGGTCCGCGCGCATCGGTCGTTCCTCTCTATGTCAGCGAGAACCGCGAAGGTGCAGACATGGTAGATGCAATCGGATCCAAGGCAGTCACACCGCACGACCGGCTGGTCGTGCCGGTAGCCGCAGCAGCAAAGCCCGCGGCGACGGTCGAGCGGCGGAGCGACGCGGTGGCCCAGCAGCGCGAGCTGTCGGCGATCGCCTTCGACTTCGGCAAGCCAAGCGCCGCCGAGACCGAGCGCGTCGACGAAGTCCGCCGTGCGGTGCGCAACGGAACGTACCCGATCTCCCCTGAAACGATTGCCGACCGGATGCTCGCTTTGAAACTGTATTGGAGCCCGAACAAATGAGCGTCCCGACGCGGCGCGACGCGCTGATCGGCGTGATCGAAGCGCTCCATGCCGAGATCGGTGCGTTGAAGGTCAACGACGTCGCCGCGCTCGAGCGCGCGACCGCCGACAAGCTCGCCGCGATCGAGGCGGTTGCCGCATTCGGCCAGGCGCCCGCCGGCGATGAGCTGCGCGCGCTTGCCGAGGAAGCGCATCGCTTGAACGAAACCTGCCGGATCTACGTCAATCTGATGGCGGCAAATGTTCGCCGCCGCCTGCAAACCTTGACCGGGTCTGCCGGTGTCGCGACCGGGTCGGGCCCCGGAACGGTCTATCGCCCCGGCATGGGGCTCGCCGCTTACGCCTGATTAAGCATCTTGGCACGACCCTTGCTGTGCTTGCCGTGAAGACGCGCAAGCAGGGGTCCGATGCCTTTCAATCCACTTTCCATTCTGAACGGGGCGGTCGATGCGACCGGCGCTGGCGGTGCGATCCGCAACGCCATCGCCAATGCCAGTCAGAAGACCGGCATCGACTTCAACTATCTGCTGGGGCAAGCCAAGCTCGAGAGCGGACTGAATGCCTCGGCCAAGGCCGGGACGTCGAGTGCGCGCGGGCTGTACCAGTTCGTCGACCAAAGCTGGTTGCGCGTCGTGAAAGCGCACGGCGCCGAGAACGGCCTCGCCTGGGCCGCCAACGCGATTACGACGGGTGCCGGCGGGCATGCCACGGTCTCCGATCCGACGATGAAGCGCGCGATCCTCGCGCTGCGCAACGATCCGGCGGCGGCGTCGCTAATGGCGGCCGAACATGCCAGCGACAATAAGGATGCGCTCGAAAGCGCGACCGGGCGAACCGCGACCGGCACCGATCTCTACATGGCGCATTTCCTCGGTCTCGGCGGCGCGCGCTCGTTCCTGACGACGATGCAGGCCAATCCCGACAAGAGCGGCGCGGCGATGTTCCCCGCCGCCGCACGCGCAAATCGCGGCGTGTTCTTCAATTCCGATGGCAGCGCGCGATCGCTCTCCGACATTTACAGCCGCTTCTCGGCCAAGCTCGGCAAGAGCATCGAGGGCGCCAGCGCACCCGCAACGTCGGGCCTTGCCGCGACGCGGCTTGGTTCGTGGGGCGCCGACGTCATCCCCGGCAACGCCGAAACCTCGACCTCGGACGCGACGATCTGGGCGCAGTCGACGCTCGAGCGCTTGGGCGGCGCGATGGGCAGCTCGACGACGCAGATGGCATCGAACTCAGCCGCCAGCTTGCTCCGTCCGACGCCGGCGAACGCGCGGCTCGCGTACATGTTGCTCGCGCAGATGGGGGCGTAACTAAGTGGCGATTGCTCTGACAGCTCCCGCCGGAAAGGCGGGCGGGATCCTGCCGCTGCTGCGTTCGGCAGCGCTCCCCGTCGCGATCCTGTTGCTCGTCGTGCTGATGGTCGTGCCGATCCCGGCGGCGATGCTCGACGTGTTCTTCATCATGAACATCACGATCAGCCTCGCGGTGCTGATGGTCAGCTTGAATGCGCAGAAGCCGCTCGATTTCTCGGCCTTTCCGACCGTCCTGCTGTTCGCGACGCTGTTCCGCCTCAGCCTCAACGTCGCCTCGACGCGCGTCGTGCTGGTCCACGGGCATGAGGGCGAGAGCGCCGCTGGCCATGTCATCGAGGCGTTCGGCACCTTCCTGATCGGCGGCGATTATGTCGTCGGCTTGTTCGTCTTCGCGATCCTCGTGATCATCAACATGATCGTCGTCACCAAGGGCGCGGGTCGCGTGTCCGAAGTGTCGGCGCGCTTCACGCTCGACGCGCTGCCGGGCAAGCAGATGGCGATCGACGCCGATCTCAACGCCGGGTTGATCACGCCGGAGGAAGCCAAGCTGCGCCGCGTCGAAGTCGCGACCGAGGCCGATTTCTACGGCTCGATGGACGGTTCGTCGAAATTCGTGAAAGGCGACGCGGTCGCTGGCCTGCTGATCCTCGCCGCAAACATCGTCGGCGGGTTGATCCTGGGTCCCGTCAGCCACGGCATGACGATCGCGGCCGCGGCGCACAATTACGTGCTGCTCGCGATCGGCGATGCGCTCGTGGCCCAAATCCCGTCGCTGATGCTGTCGATCGCCGCTGCCGCGATCGTCACCCGCGTCCAGTCGACGATGGATCTCGCGGGCCAGATCGGCAGCCAGTTCGGCTCGGCGCGGACCTGGACCCCGGTCGCGATCATCCTCGGGCTGCTCGGCGTGATGCCGGGGATGCCGCACCTCATCATCCTGCCTGCCGCTGGCCTTGCCGGCTTTGCCGCGTGGAAGATGCGCCAGGCCTCGCGCCGCCCCGCGCCGGTCGAGATCGTGCCGGCCGAGCCGATCGATTATTCGAAGATCGGCTGGGACGAAGTCGCCGACACGATGCAGGTCAATCTCGACATCGGCTATGGCCTGGTGCCGCTGGTCGAC
The DNA here is from genome assembly GCF_004354345.1 of Sphingomonas sp. AAP5. Taxonomy (NCBI): domain Bacteria; kingdom Pseudomonadati; phylum Pseudomonadota; class Alphaproteobacteria; order Sphingomonadales; family Sphingomonadaceae; genus Sphingomonas; species Sphingomonas sp. AAP5. The sequence goes on from NZ_CP037913.1 coordinate 3,768,399, forward strand.
GAGCGTCGCGGTGCGCCGCTGATGGGGCGGATCACGGGGGTGCGGCGTCAGCTGTCGAAGGACATGGGCTTCGTCATTCCGCAGGTCCGCGTGCGCGACGACATCAACCTCGCGCCGTTCGCCTATCGCATCATCGTCGGCGGCGTCGTCGTCGGCGAGGACAGCGTCTCGCCCGACGAGATGCTCGCGCTCGATACCGGCCAGGCGGTCGGCGGGCTGATGGGCAAGCGCGCCAAGGACCCGACCTTCGGGCTCGACGCGGTGTGGATCGCGCCGAGCGACGCCGATGCCGCGACCGGCGCGGGCTATCTCGTGGTCGATCCGGGCACGGTGATGGCGACGCATCTCAACCATCAGCTCGGCGTCCATGCGTCCGAACTGCTCGGCCCCGACGAAGTCCAGGCGCTGCTCGACGGGCTCAAGGAGCGCGCGGCGAACCTGGTCGCGTCGCTCTCGCCCAATCCGTTGCCGCTCACCACGCTCACCCAGGTGCTGCGCGGGTTGCTCGCGGAGAACGTGCCGCTCAAGGAATTCCGCCGCATCGCCGCCGCGATCGCGGTCGCGGCGCAGAAGACGCTCGATGCCGACGAGATCATCGAGATGATCCGCCCGGCGCTCGGCGGGCTGATCATCGGCAAGCTGTGCGGCGTGCGCGAGCCGCTGCGCGTGATGACGCTCGAGGGGCAGCTCGAAGGGCTGCTAGGCCAGGCGATGCGCGGCGATCCGTCGAAGCGCCATACGATCGAGCCCGATCTCGGCCGCCGCATCGTCGATGCGCTGCAGAATGCCGCGCAGCCGCTGATCAACGAAGCCAAGCCGTTCGCGCTCGTCGTCCAGCCCGCGATCCGCGTCGCGATCCGCAAGCTCGTCAAGACCTGCCTGCCCGATATCCCGGTGATGAGCTTCTTCGAAGTCCCCGAGGACAAATCGGTCGAAGTCGTCGCCGTGATCGGCGCAGCCGGAGCGCTCCCAGCATGACCGCACAACCCAACCCCGCGCTTTTCGCCGATGCCCAGCCGCTCGTTTATGGCCGCACCGCCGCGCCCGACATGAACGTGCTGGCGCGCAAGCATCTCCCGCTCGTCCGGCGGATCGCGCGGCATATCCATGGCAGCATGTCGTCGGCGGTCGAGGTCGAGGATCTCGTCCAGACCGGGATGGTCGCGCTGGTCGAAGCGGCCGCTGCGTTCGAGGATCGCGGGCAAGTGACCTTCGAACAATATCTCGCCACGCGCGTGCGCGGCGCGATGATCGACGCGCTGCGCCGCAGCGCGACGATCACGCGCGGCGCGATGCAAAGGAAACGCCTGTATGCCGAGACCGTCGCGATGCTGACCACCGAACTCGGCCATGCGCCCGATGCGGCGCTCGTCGCCGCGCGGATCGGCGTGACGCCCGAAAAGCTGCGGCTCGATTACGCCAATGCCCAGCCGGTGCGGATGGAGCCGATCGACGATGTGTATTCGGACGAGGGCCCGTGGTTCGCGAGCGAGGAGCCCGACGCGTTCGCCCACCTCTCCGACGAGCAGGAGCGCGACACGCTGATCGCCGCGATCGCCAGCTTGCCCGAGCGCGAGGCGTTGGTGATCCAGCTGTATTATGTCGAGGAGTTCAACCTCGAGGACATCGGCTCGGTGATCGGTGTCGGCGCGGCGCGGGTGTGCCAGATCAAGGCGTCGGCGCACGCCCGGCTCAAGAAAGCCATGCTGCGCCGCTAGGCGGGATCGCGCAGCAGCGCATCGGCAGCGGTTTCGGGCGTGGCGGTGCTCCGCGCCGCGACTGTCAGCGTGACCGCCATGTCGAAGATGACGTTGCCGAGCGTGCGGAAGATATCGGGCATCGTCTCTACCGCGACGAGCAGCCCAAGCGGCGCGACCGGCACGCCAAGCGTTACCGCGAGCGGCGCGATCGCGCTGATGAAGCTCACTTGCCCCGGCAAGCTGACCGACCCGAGCGAGGTGAGCACCGCGATCGCGGTCGCCGCGCTGAGCGTCGCGAAGGTCAGCGGCACGCCGAACCACGAAGCGACGTAGATTGCCACCGCGAGGTTCATCGCTGGCCCGGTCGCACGCAACATCGCGACGGCCAGCGGCAGGACCACGCCCGAGGTGGCGACGGGAACGCCCAGCGCCTCGGTACTGCGCAGCATCGCGGGAAGGCTGGCGAGCGAGCTTTGCGTGCTGAGCGCGACCGCGAGCACGGGTGCCGAGCCCCGCAGGAAGCGGCCAAGCGCGATCCGTCCGCCCCACACCGCGAGCGGTAGCGCGAACAGGCTGACGACGATTCCGACGGCCGAGACCGTCGCGACGTAATGGAACAGCGCGCCGACCGCGGCGGTGCCGGTCTTGGCTGCAACGCTCAGCGCAAGCGCGAAGACGCCGATCGGCGCGATCCAGATGATCCAGCCGATCATCACCAGCATCGCATCGCGGATCGCCGCGAAGAAGCTCGTCAGGATGTCGCGGCCGGTGCGATCGATCTTGGTGAGCGCAAAGGCGAAGACAAGCGCGAACAGGATCAGCGAGAGGAACGCGCCGTTGGCAGCAGCGGCGACGACGTTGCTCGGCACCATGCCGGCGAGGAATTCCCCGAGCGGCGGCACCGGGCCGGCGGGCGCTGCATCGACCAGCGCACCCCGCAGCGCCTTGGCCGATGCAGCGGGCATCGGCACGATGCGGAGGAACAGCGGCGTGAGGATCGCCGAGGCGACCGCGCTCGAGATCATCACGACGAGGATGATCGCGATCGAGCGCGCGGCGATCGCACCGCTTTGCGCCGCCGCTGTCGTCTCGGCGATCCCGGTGACGAGCAGCGCGAAGACGAGCGGAATGACCGTCATCTGCAAGCCGTTGAGCCACGCAGAACCGATCGGTCCGGCAATCGCCGTGACGGTCGGGACGGCGCCCGGCAGCCCTGCTGCGAGCGCGGTGCCGAGCGCGAGCCCGGCCACGAGCGACAGCAAAATCCGGGTCGATGGGGTGTTCAACTTCGCCGACATGCTCGCCCTTGTCATTGCGGGACGCGGTCGAACGCCCCAAAGAGGAACCCGCATAACCGAATGGACGCGCGCGCATGGCAAGAAAATATTTCGGCACCGATGGGATTCGTGGACTCACCAACGCAACGCCGATGACCGCGGCGATGGCGATGAAGGTCGGGATGGCCGCGGGCGCGCACTTCCGGCGCGGGGATCACCGCCACCGCGTCGTGATCGGCAAGGATACGCGGCTGTCGGGGTACATGCTCGAATCGGCGATGGTCGCCGGGTTCACCTCGGTCGGGATGGACGTCGTGCTGCTCGGGCCGATGCCGACGCCCGCCGTCGCGATGCTGACGCAGTCGATGCGCGCCGATCTCGGCGTGATGATCTCGGCGAGCCACAATCCGTATTTCGACAACGGCATCAAACTGTTCGGGCCCGATGGCTACAAGCTTTCGGACGCCGACGAACTCGCGATCGAGGCGTTGATCGACGGCGACATCGATCTTTCGCCCGCCCCCGAAATCGGTCGCGCACGGCGCGTCGACGATGCGCAGGGGCGCTACATCCATTTCGCCAAATCGACCTTCCCCAAGAATATGCGTCTCGACGGGATGAAGATCGTCGTCGATTGCGCCAATGGCGCGGCGTACCGTGTCGCGCCGACCGCCTTGTGGGAGCTGGGGGCCGAGGTCGTCGCGATCGGTGTCACGCCGAACGGCAAGAACATCAATGACGGGGTCGGCTCGACCGCGCCGACGCTGCTGTGCGAAACCGTCGTGAAGACGGGCGCGCACCTCGGCATTGCGCTCGACGGCGATGCCGATCGGCTGATCGTGGTCGATGAAAAGGGCCATGTCGTCGATGGCGACCAGCTGATGGCGACGATCGCAAGTGGCTGGGCGCGCAGCGGGCGGTTGAAGAATGGCGGGCTGGTCGCGACGGTGATGTCGAACCTCGGGCTCGAGCGGCACCTTGCGGCGCAGGGTATCGGCATGGTGCGCACGAGCGTGGGCGATCGCCACGTGCTCGAGGCGATGCGCGCGCAGGGGTACAATGTCGGCGGCGAGCAGTCGGGGCACATCATCCTGTCGGATTATGCGACGACCGGCGATGGGCTTGTCGCGGCGCTGCAGATCCTCGCCGAGCTCGCCTGGGCGGGGGCACCGGCGAGCGAGCTGCTGCATCGCTTCGAGCCGCTGCCGCAATTGCTCAAGAACGTGCGCTTTGCGGGTGGCAAGCCGCTCGACGACGCGGCGGTCAAGGCGGTGATCGCGCAGGCCGAGGTCGAGCTGAAGGGCAGAGGGCGGCTGGTGATCCGTCCGTCGGGCACCGAACCGGTGATCCGCGTGATGGCCGAGGGCGACGACCCCGCGCAGGTCGAAGCGGTGGTCGATCGGATCTGCGAAGCGGTGCGCGTCGCGGCTGGCTGAAAGCTCTCCCCCGTCTTTCTGCTCCCCTCCCGCTTGCGGGAGGGGCTGGGGGAGGGCAGTGCGGCATGCGATGCTGCCTCTTTGCTAGGACAGCCCCTTCCCTAGCCCCTCCCGTAAGCGGGCGGGATCAGGAGAGGCCGAGGGGAAAAGGAAAACACGATGCTCGAAATGCGCCCCGATTGCGAACGGTGCGGCACCGATCTCCCGGCCGATGAGGCGGGGGCTTTCATCTGTTCGTTCGAATGCACCTTTTGCGCGCAATGCGCCGAAAAGGCCGACGACCGTTGCCCCAATTGCGGCGGCGAGCTGATGGATCGCCCCGCGCGCGTCGATGATTTGCTCGAGCGGCACCCCGCCTCGACCGTGCGGCGCTTCAAGCGGCCGCAATGAGCCGCGCTGCTACGCCGCGCATCCTGATCATCGCCGGTTCGGATTCGGGCGGTGGCGCCGGGATCCAGGCCGACATCAAGACGGTGACGATGCTCGGCGGCCATGCGATGACCGCGATCACGGCGATCACCGCGCAGAATACGCTTGGCGTCCAAGCGGTGCTTCCAGTGCCGACCGACATGGTGATCGCGCAGATCGAATCGTGCGTGTCGGATATCGGCGTCGATGCGGTGAAGATCGGGATGATCGGATCGGCGGCGACCGCGCATGCGGTGGCGGATGTGTTGGAAAAGCTCGACGTGCCGATCGTTTTCGATCCCGTCATGGTCGCGACCAGTGGCGATGTGCTGGCCGATGCGGAGACGATTGCGGCGTTCGAGCGGCTGATGAGGCTCGCTTCTGTGGTAACGCCCAATCTGCCCGAACTAGCCGCGCTTGGCGGTGAGGGGGCGGTGCTCGCGCATGGTTGCCACTTGGTCGCCAAGGGTGGTCATTCCGACGGACATTGGATCGTCGATCGTTTGCTGTCGCCGACCGGTGAAATCGATCGGCTCGAAGCGAAACGCATCGATACCGACGACACCCACGGCACCGGTTGCACCTTCGCCAGCGCGCTGGCGTGCGGGCTGGCACAAGGTCTCGATATCTCAGCGGCCTTTCGCCAAGCCGTTCGATTCGTGCGCATCGCGTTGATTTCAGCGCCTGGCCTCGGTCAGGGTCATGGGCCGATGGGGCATTCGCTCGGGGTTAATCCGTTCGAAGAACTGGAGGGCTGACCATGCCCAGCCTCAAACACGAAAAGCTCTGCCTCGCCCCCGTAGCGGGCGTGGATGAAGCCGGGCGCGGGCCGCTCGCCGGGCCGGTCGTGGCTGCCGCCGTCATTTTGCCGGCCAAGGGCATCCCGCGCGGCATCAACGATTCAAAGAAGCTGCCCGCGGCCGAACGCGCGCGGCTGCACGACCGCCTGCATGGCTGCGCGCTGGTCGGTATCGGCATTGTCGAGGCGGACGAAATCGACACGCTCAACATCTACTGGGCGACGATGAAGGCGATGACGTTGGCGGTGGAAGCGCTCGGCTGCGCGCCGGGTCACGTGCTGGTCGATGGCAACCGGCTGCCCAAATGGGGCTTCGCTGCCACCCCGATCGTGAAGGGCGACGCGATCAGCCTGTCGATCGCCGCTGCGTCGATCATCGCCAAGCACACGCGCGACACGCTGATGCTCGGTTATGCCGAGACCTTTCCGCACTATGGCTGGCACAGCAACAAGGGCTATGGCGCGCCCGATCATCTGCGCGCCTTGCGCGAACACGGGCCGTGTCCGCTGCATCGGCGCAGCTTCGCACCCGTTGCGGCGGCGTGTGACCTGTTACACGCGCTGGGCTAGCCTCAGGCATCGGAGAGTCCAGATGAAGCGCCTCAGTCACATCCTCATGGGCGCGCTCCTGCTGCTGGGTTCCAGCGCCGGTGCGCAAGTTCCTGCTCCCAAACCGGCAACGAACCCGGCGCTCGACGCCTATGCCAGCGCGGCGTATTCGATCCGTCTGACGGACGGGCGGACGATTCACCTCACCTGCATGGGCACTGGCAACCCGACGGTGATCCTGACCGCGGGCCTGGGCGATTGGGGCGTCTCGTGGGGCCTGGTCCAGCCGGATATCGCAAAGCATAGTCGTGTGTGCGCCTGGGACCGCGCCGGGTTCGGGCTGAGCAGTCCGAGCAACGCCCCGCAAACCGTCGATGCCACCGTCGCCGATCTCGAAGCGGCGCTGCGGCGCGGGCGGATCACTGGGCCCTATGTGCTGGTCGGCCATTCGATGGGCGCGTTTGAATCGCTGCGCTTCGCCGACCGGCACCGCGGCCAGGTCGTCGGGATGGTGTTGGTCGATCCGAGCTTCCCCGACCAGGGCGCGCGGTTCGCGCGCGAGCTTCCGGGCTTTACCTCTGCCGGTGCCGAATATGAAGCGGGCGGCCTGCGCGCGATGCGGCATTGTGCCGACCTGGTCGCCAAGCCCGATCACAGTTCGACCGAGATCGGGCGCTGCGTTAAGTATCCGGCGGATTTTTCGCCGCTTCTTCGTGCTACGATTACCGCGCTCAGTTATGATCCAAGGCGCTTCGCCACGCAGGTCTCGCTGAGCGAATCGTTCGACCGTAGCAGCGCGATGATGGTCGATCCGCACCGACGCTATGGCGCGATGCCGCTGCGCGTGCTGACCGCGTCGGATGGCCCGGACCTGCCGCCCGATCTGGTCGCCGCGCGCGCCGAATTGCCACGCATGGCCGCGATCTGGGGGGCGGAGCATGATCGGTTGGCTGCGCTGTCGACGATCGGCACCAACCGCATCGTCGATGGCACCTCGCATTACATCCACCGAATCAAGCCAGAGCGCGTCGTCGCTGAGGTCGACGCGGTGATCGACGCGGCGCGCGCGAAATCGCCGCGGAAATAGCATCGCCCGAGTCTTTTGCGTCACACCCCAGCGGTTGCGCCTGTGGATAAGTGCGGACTCAATATCTGGATCATTTCCCGAAATGTTCCAACAAATTAACCTTTTGGCAGAGGTTTTCGTTAACCAATGTTCGCTTGACGCGAGTCTCGTTGCTGGCAGGGATGCCCGTCACACACGAAGGGACGACGACGATGGGGGTTTTGGAGAAGATCAGGACGGCAGCGCCGCGCGCGGTCGAGGCACCGGTGCAGCTCCCGCTCGACCAGATCCTGCGCGGCGACTGCATCGCTGCGATGCGCGCGCTGCCGGCCAAGTCGGTCGACCTGATCTTCGCCGATCCGCCCTACAACCTCCAGCTCGGCGGCGACCTGTCGCGGCCCGATGGCAGCCATGTCGATGCGGTCACCGACGAATGGGACAAGTTCGATTCGCTCAGCGCCTATGACAAGTTCACGCGCGAATGGCTCGCCGAGGCGAAGCGCATCCTCAAGGACAATGGCGCGATCTGGGTGATCGGATCGTATCACAACATCTACAAGGTCGGCGCGGCGATCCAGGATCTGGGCTATTGGATCCTGAACGACATCGTCTGGCGCAAGACCAACCCGATGCCCAATTTCAAGGGCACGCGCTTCACCAACGCGCACGAGACGCTGATCTGGGCGTCGATGGGCGAGAAGTCGCGCTACACCTTCAACTATCGCAGCATGAAGACGCTCAATGACGAGCTGCAGATGCGCTCCGACTGGGAATTCCCGACGTGCGGCGGGCAGGAGCGGTTGAAGCGCGACGGCGTCAAGGTTCACCCGACGCAGAAGCCCGAAGCGCTGATCTACCGTATCCTGCTGGCGTGCACCAAGCCCGGCGACGTGGTGCTCGATCCGTTCTTCGGTACCGGCACGACGGGGGCTGTCGCCAAGCGGCTCGGCCGGCACTGGATCGGGATCGAGCGCGAGAGCGACTATATCGCGGCGGCCGAAGAACGTATCGCGGCGGCGCTGCCGCTCGATGAATCGGCCCTCAAGACGATGCAGAGCCCCAAGGCCGCGCCGCGCGTCGCCTTCGGCACGATCGTCGAGAATGGCATGCTGGTCGCGGGCGCAGTGCTGGTCGATGCCAAGCGGCGCTACAGCGTCACTGTGCGCGCCGACGGCTCGGTCATCAGCGGTGATCAGACTGGGTCGATCCACAAGCTCGGATCGGTGCTGCAGGGGGCGCCCGCATGCAATGGCTGGACCTTCTGGCATTACGAGACGCCCGAGGGATTGAAGCCGATCGATACGCTGCGGCAGACCTATCTGCTGGCGACGCAGATCTGATTTACGTCTTGGTTCCCCGGCAACGGCCTGGCTCCAGTCGCGGTGGTGGCTGTAATATCGCGCCGCCTCATCGTATTGACGTCCCGCGCCTGGGCCCCGGCCTTCGCCAGGGAGCGCATTGAGGGACGTCATGGCCAGTTCGCTCCACCTCCGCCCGATCCAGTTCGTCGACACCCCGGTCGACCGCGACGGCGAGGTCGCGCGGCTGGCCGGCGGGATGCTGTGGTTCTCGGCCTATGAGGTAATCGAGGACGGGCATCGCCGCACGGTGCCGATCGCCGACCTCGACACGCTGCTGCGCGACGACCGCGCGGCGCGGCTGCACGCAGCGATTATCGCCCCGCGCGCCGCGCTCACGCTCGGCGAGCGGACGCTCCGGTTCGATCAGCCGTCGGTGTGCGGCATCCTCAACGTGACGCCCGACAGTTTCTCCGATGGCGGAAGCGTGTCGGATGATCCTGCAGCAGCAGCGAGCGCCGGTGTCGCGATGGCGGCGGCGGGGGCGGCGCTGATCGACGTCGGCGGCGAATCGACACGGCCGGGCGCGGCGACGGTGTGGGAGGGCGACGAAATCGCGCGCGTCGTGCCTGTGATCGAACGACTCGCGCGCGCGGGTACGCTGGTGTCGATCGACACGCGCAAGGCCGCAGTAATGGAGGCGGCGCTTGCGGCGGGGGCGGCGATCGTCAATGATGTTGCGGCATTGCTGTGGGATGATCGCGCGCTCGACGTCGTCGCCAAGGCGGGGTGTCCGGTGGTACTGATGCACTCACCCGATCCGGCCAAGGGACCGCATGGCGGGGAGGGCTATCGCGATGTCGTGGTCGAGGTGTTCGACTGGCTCGAGGCGCGGATTGCCGCGGTGGTGGCAGGCGGGGTCGCACGGTCGCGGATCATCGTCGATCCGGGCGTGGGCTTTGGCAAATCGCTCGCCGATAATCTGGCGCTGATGAATGCGCTGACCATCTTTCACGGGCTCGGCTGTCCGGTCCTGCTCGGCGCGAGCCGCAAGCGCATGATCGGAGCTTTGTCGAACGAAGCACCGGCAACCGAGCGGCTGGGAGGATCGGTTGCGCTCGCGCTGACGGGGGTGATGGCGGGCGCGCAGCTGCTGCGCGTCCACGATGTACCCGAAACCGTCCAGGCGATGCGGGTATGGCGCGGTCTTCGCGACCGCGCCCTGGTCGGGCGGTAGCCTCAGGCTACCACCCGGATCCGATCAGCACCCGTTCTTGCGGTTCTGGGCGGCGTCATGACGTTTGTCGAGCGTCCTGCCGAGCAGCGCGCCGCCGACGCCGCCAGCGACCGTCCCGAGCAGACCGCCACCGAGCACGTTCCCCGCAACCGCACCGCCAACGCCACCGGCAACCGCGCCGGTCGTGCCGCTGCTGCGCTTGCAGGGGTAATAGCGGCCATCCTGGCCACGATAGGTACGCTCGTCGCGGCGGTTGTCGCGGCGGTCATCGTCGCGACGGTCATAGCGACGATCGTCGTCGCGACGATCGTACCGACGGTCGTCGTAGCTCTGCGCGGACGCGGCGACAGGTACGATGCTGGGGACGAGGGTGGCAGCGGTCAGCGCTGCGAGGATCAGTTTGTTACGCATGAGAATACATACTCCTTTGCCGTACCAACTCTCCGAGGCGCGGGTGTGTCCGTAGCGGGACGAAATTTGCGACGAATCGTTGTGGCGAAAGGCAGGTCAGGCGGCGGCGTTGTCGATTCCGAGCTCGCCGAGCTTGCGATACAGCGTCGATCGCCCGATCCCGAGCCGCCGCGCGACCTCGGTCATGCGACCGCGATAATGGCCGATCGCGAGGCGGATGACGTCGGCCTCGATCTCCTCGAGCGCGCGCAGATTGCCATCGGCGTGGAACAGCGTGACGCCGCCGCTCGTCGCCATCGGCATGGGGGTCGGCGTGGTGTGACGCTGTCCGCCGAGCGCTGCGATCTGCGGAAAATCGACGCGCGTCAGCGCCGCGCCGTCACACAGCACCGCCGCGCGGAACAGGGCGTTCTGAAGCTGCCGGACGTTGCCCGGCCAATCGTATCGTCCGAGCAGCGCCAGCGCATCGTCGGTGATACCAAGCGGGCGGAGCCCCGGCTGCTCGGCGATCCGCGCGAGCAAATGGCGCGCGAGCGCCGGGATGTCGCCGGCGCGTTCGCGAAGCGGCGGGATCGTCACCTGGACGACGTTGAGGCGATAATAGAGGTCCTCGCGGAAGCGGCCTGCCTCGACTTCCTCGATCAGCCGCTTGTTGGTCGCGGCGATGACGCGGACGTCGACCTCGCGCGTATGGCGCGCGCCGATCGGCTGGATTTCGCCCGATTGCAGCACGCGGAGCAGTTTGACCTGCGCCTCGAGCGGCATCTCGCCAATCTCGTCGAGGAACAGCGTGCCGCCATCGGCTTCCTGGAAGCGCCCGATCTTGCGCTCGAACGCGCCGGTGAACGCGCCTTTCTCGTGCCCGAACAGCTCGGACTCGATCAAGTTCGGCGGCAGCGCGCCGCAGTTGATCGCGACCATCGCCTTTTTACCACGGGGGGACGCGGCGTGGATCGCCTCGGCGACGACTTCCTTGCCGACGCCGCTCTCGCCCTCGACGAGCACCGGAACGCGGGCGCGGGCCGCTTTGGCGGCGATGGCGAGAGCTGCGCGGAAATCGGGGGCGGAGCCGACGATCTCGTCGAACGCGAGCAAAGCGGGGATCTTCTCGGTGAGCGGGCGCAATTCGCCTGCCGCCTTGCCAGCGACCGCGGCGTCGAGCGCGGTGAGAAGCCGCTCGGGGGCGAGTGGCTTGACGAGGAAATCGGTCGCGCCGCTGCGCATTGCCGCGACGGCTTGTGCTACCGATCCGTTGGCGGTGAGCAGCAGCAGCGGGAGCGCGGGGCGGCGGCGGCGGATCTCGTCGATCAGCGCGGTGGGGTCGGCCTCGGGCGCCCATTGGTCGAGCAGGATCGCGTCGAGCTGCATCCCGTCCTGCGTACCGAGCATCGCGATCGCCATCTCACCATCGGCGGCAAACACCGCCCGCCAGCCGCGCCGCGCTGCGATCGCCGCGACGAGCCGCCGCTGTGCGGGCTCGTCGTCGATCAACATCAGCAGCCGCTGTCCGTTACGCGTCATGCGTCCATCCCATTCGTGTCAATTCCAGCGCAAAGCATACCGCCAAGGTGTGAAAGCGCCCTTAAACGCCCCGGCATGGGACGCGCGGGACACAAACGCGCGTTTGGCAATGCGAATGCGCGGGGGTTGAGGCGCACGCGTGTGCAAGCTAAGCACAAGGACGAACCGGGGGACTACCCCGTCTTGCAGGGGATGGAACGATGGCTGCCGAGAACGACATGCAGGTCCACCGCGCGACCTATGACAAGGTCATGAGCGTCATGAAATATGGCGCGGTCGCGGTCTTCATCATCGCTTTCGTGGTGGTGTGGCTGGTGTCGGGCAAGTAGAATGAAGATTGCCGTCCTCCGCGAAACCGTCGAGGGCGAGCGCCGCGTTGCCGCGACCCCAGAAACGGTCAAGAAATTCTTGGCGCTCGGCGCGACCGTCGCCGTCGAGATCGGCGCGGGCGCGACCGCGTCGATCGCCGATGCCGATTATACGGCGGTTGGCGCGACCGTCGCTGATCGCGCGGCGACGCTCGCGGGGGCCGAGATCGTGCTTGGCGTGCAGGGGCCGTCGGCCGATGCGCTCGCGGGCGTGGCGCCGGGCGCCTGGCTCGTCGCCGGGCTCAACCCGTTTGCCGACCGCGCGCGGATCGACGGCTATGCCGCCGCCGGGCTCGAAGCGCTCGCGATGGAGTTCATGCCGCGCATCACGCGCGCGCAGTCGATGGATATCCTGTCGTCGCAGTCGAACCTCGCCGGATATAAGGCGGTGCTCGACGCCGCGGGCGTCTATGGCCGCGCCTTCCCGATGATGATGACCGCGGCGGGCACCGTTTCGGCCGCGCGGGTGTTCGTGATGGGCGTCGGCGTGGCAGGCCTGCAGGCGATCGCGACCGCGCGGCGCCTGGGCGCGCAGGTCTCGGCGACCGATGTGCGCTCGGCGACCAAGGAGCAGATCCAGTCGCTCGGCGCCAAGCCGATCTTCGTCGAGAACGTCGCGGGCATCGAGGGCGAGGGCTCGGGCGGCTATGCCGGCGAGATGAGCCCCGAATATCAGGCGGCGCAGGCCGAACTCGTCTCCGGCCATATCGCCAAGCAGGATATCGTCATCACCACCGCGTTGATCCCGGGGCGCCCCGCGCCACGGCTGATCTCGGCGGCACAGGTGGCAAGCATGAAGCCCGGCTCGGTGATCGTCGATCTCGCGGTCGAGGCGGGCGGCAATGTCGAGGGCGCGGTTGCGGGCGAAGTGGTCGTGGTCAACGGCGTGTCGATCGTCGGCTATCGCAACGTGGCGTCGCGGCTTGCGGCCGATGCGTCGGCGCTGTTCTCGCGCAACCTGTACAATTTCCTCAATGCCTTCTGGGACAAGGAGGCCGGCAAGCCCGTGCTCGACGCCGAGATCGGCGATGCGATCCGGCTGACGCAGGGTGGCAAGGTCGTCAACGCGCGGTTGCTGGGATGATGCCCGGCCGTGGCCAATGCCGACAAACTCCTCGAGCGCATGCGCGCCAACCCGCGCGATCGGCGGATCGAGGATGTGGCGGCGCTGTGCGACGGGTTCGGGATCGCTTGCACGCCACCGCGCAAGGGGTCACATTATAAGGTGAAGCATGTCGAGCGACCCGAAATCCTGACGATCCCGGCCGATCAAGCCGATCTACATTCGGGAATTGGTGCGGTTCATCGACGCAGTGCAGGGATTACGGAGATGAATCCGTTCGATTACGAAGTCGACATCCTGCCGCTCTCCGCCGCGGATGGCGGCGGCTATACTGCGGTTGCCCCGGAACTTCCGGGCTGCCGTTCCGACGGCGAGACCCCGCAAGAGGCGCTCGACAATATCTACGACGCGATCGGGTGCTGGATCGAGGCGGCGCGGGAAATGGGGCGTCCCGTCCCGCAACCCCGCCGCGCCGCCGCCTGACCGACTGGGGGACTGACTATGGATTTCATCTCGATTCTCTCGATCTTCGTGATGGCCTGCTTCGTCGGCTATTACGTCGTCTGGTCGGTCACGCCGGCGCTGCACACGCCGCTGATGGCGGTGACCAATGCGATTTCTAGCGTGATCATCGTTGGCGCGCTGATTGCGGCTGCTGCAGCCGGTATCGGCGGCGGCGGGGCGACGTCGAAATGGCTCGGGCTGCTTGCCGTCGTGCTGGCGAGCGTCAACATCTTCGGCGGCTTTGCGGTCACTGCGCGGATGCTGGCGATGTACAAGAAGAAGGCGCCGAGCGCCGCGAAACAGTAATTTCGTCACCTCGGCCTTGTGCCGGGGTCCACTCATCCACTGACGCTGGGGCAAATGGCGCGGTGGACCCCGGAACAGGTCCGGGGTGACGGTAAGGGGTTCGAACACGTGGAACATTTAACGGTCAATCCCTGGGCATCGCTCGCCTATCTCGTCGCCGGGGTGTGCTTCATCCTCGCGCTGCGCGGGCTGTCGAGCCCGGCGACGTCGCAGCGCGGCAACCGCATGGGCATCATCGGCATGACCATCGCGGTGGTGACGACGCTGGTGACACATGTGCCGATCCACGCGTGCCAAGCGCCGATGTGCAAGCCGGACATCACGACGATTGGCGAAATCCTCGTCGCGATCGGTATCGGCGCAGCGATAGGCATCACCACCGCGCGCAAAATCGCGATGACCGACATGCCGCAGCTCGTCGCCGCGTTCCACTCGCTCGTTGGCCTCGCCGCGGTGCTCGTCGCCTGCGCGGCGTTCCTCAATCCGGGCGCGTTCGGCATTGCCGAGGGCGGCGTGATCTTCGCCCAAAGCCGGATCGAAATGGGCCTCGGCGTCGCGATCGGCGCGATCACTTTCTCGGGCTCGGTGATCGCTTTCCTCAAGCTCAACGGCAATATGGGTGGCAAGCCGATCATGCTGCCGGGGCGCCATGTCATCAATCTCGGCGTGCTCGCCGCGATCCTTGGCCTGATCGCCTATTTCACGCAGGACCAGAGCCCGTGGATCTTCTGGACGATCACGCTGCTCAGCTTCGTGATCGGCTTCCTGCTGATCATCCCGATCGGCGGCGCGGACATGCCGGTCGTCGTGTCGATGCTCAATTCCTATTCGGGCTGGGCGGCGGCGGCGATGGGGTTCACGCTGCACAATACGGCGATGATCATCACCGGTGCGCTGGTCGGCTCGTCGGGCGCGATCCTCAGCTACATCATGTGCAAGGCGATGAACCGCAGCTTCATCTCGGTAATCGCGGGCGGCTTCGGCGGCGACAGCGTCGGCGGGGCAGCGGCGGCTGCTACCGACCGACCGTGGAAGCGCGGCAGCGCCGAGGACGCCGCCTTCCTGCTCGGCCAGGCCGAACAGGTCATCATCGTGCCGGGCTACGGGATGGCAGTGAGCCAGGCGCAGCACGTGCTGCGCGAGATGGGCGACAAGCTCAAGGAACATGGCGTCCGCGTGAAATATGCGATCCATCCGGTCGCAGGCCGCATGCCGGGGCACATGAACGTGCTGCTCGCCGAGGCGAACGTGCCGTATGACGACGTGTTCGAGCTCGAGGACATCAACTCCGAGTTCGCACAGACCGACGTCGCCTTCGTGATCGGCGCCAACGACGTCACCAACCCGGCGGCCAAGACCGACAAGACGTCGCCGATCTACGGCATGCCCGTGCTCGACGTCGAAAAGGCCAAGACCGTGTTGTTCATCAAGCGCTCGATGGGCGGGGTCGGCTATGCCGGCGTCGACAATGATGTGTTCTACATGGACAACACGATGATGCTGCTCGGCGACGCCAAGAAGATGGTCGAGGAAATCGTCAAGGCGATCGAATAAGCGCGCACCGATCCGGCGGGATTGTCTGGGGCGTTCCAAAGCGGTCTCGTCCGTTTCGGATCAGATTGCTGCTTCGATCCCTGAGCACCGCGGCGGTTACCCCCGAATCGGCGTGACTTAGGCTACCCCGTTTCGGAGTAATGCGTAATTTGCGGATGTCGGCACGGCATCCGCCGGGCATTGGGGGCGGGCGGGCATGATGGCGATCACGCAATCGACGAACTGGTCCGCCCGCGGCGCTTCGGGCGGGGGCGTGTTGATCATCGCGGACCAGGACGCGGTCCGAAACGCCGAGGATGCGGTCGCCGCGGCGCAAGGACGCTTGCTCGCCCGCGTCGGGTGGGCTGACGCGCTCGACCGGTTCGAGCAGCAAGGTGCTGTCGGAATCGTCCTCGCCGAAGCTGCCGGAGTCGACGATGCGGTGCTCGCCCATGTGCTGCCGGTGCTCGACGGCATCGCGCGTCGCGACACCACCCGCATCGTCGCGACGATCGAACCGCGCCAGATCGATCTGGTTGCAGGGGCGCTGACCGGGGCCGGCGTCGATCTGCTATGTGGCCCGACACTCGCCGATCGCGTCGTCGCGCTGTGTCTGGCCGCCAGCGGGCACGGCGAGCGCGCCTATGACGTCGTGCGCGAGAGCGAAGCCACGCGACTGCGGCGCCTGCACGAAGAAGTCGCGCGGATCGCCGAAACGCTCGCGCGGCTGACGCGCGATGACCCGGCACCCCATGCCGATCCTGGCTTCGCGCGCAGCGTCGAGGAGCCGACGCTATCGTATCGCACGCAGTCGATCGACGCGCCGCCCGTGGAGATTGCCGCCCGCGACATCCGCAAGGCGATTCGCGCGCGACGTTTGCGCGACCAGCATTTCGGCGCAGGACTGTTCGAGGACCCTGCCTGGGACATGCTGCTCGATCTGTTCGCCGCCGAATTGGAGCGAGCGCAAGTCTCGGTATCGAGCCTGTGCATCGCCGCGGCGGTGGCGCCGACGACCGCGCTGCGCTGGATCGCGCGGATGACCGAAGCGGGGCTGTTCGAACGCCGCCCCGATCCCTTCGACCGTCGCCGCGCGTTCATGGGCCTTTCGCGGCGCGCGAGCATGGGGATGCGGCACTATTTCGCGGCATTGCGGGCCGCTGGGATGGCGCTCGGCTAGCAGCTTTGGCGCTCGGCCGGCTTGCCTTGCGCCGCAAGGCGTGGCAGTCGCGCTCCACCGACGCGCCAAAGCGCGATTGGGGCGATTAGCTCAGTTGGTAGAGCGTCTCGTTTACACCGAGAATGTCGGCGGTTCGAGCCCGTCATCGCCCACCATTCCCACCGCCTCCTCTTGCCACACGCGCGTCGCTTCCCGCCGAAATGGGTGCGTCTCCGCTCAGTCGTGTTCAAAGCCTTGATAGACTTGTCGCTGCCAAAACCTGGCAAAAACAAGGAGGATCATCATGGCGACGCACGAGCATGCATCATTCGATTCGGAGATCATCAAGCAATCGCTGGCGGCCGCGAAGGCGCATAGCGATGAGCTGCACGCGAGCCTGGCCCCCGGCGCGATGGAACTGACCGACGGCGCGATGATGATCGGGGCGCAGTGCATCAGTGTCACGGTCAAGAACCACAAGGTCTGCATCAACCTGCCGCTCGGCATCGGGAGCAAGTGCTTTACCGTCCCCGCCTGGGTGCCCGAGGGCACCGCGGTGCAGGCGTGCCTCGACATTTGCACCAAATGGGGCATCCCGTGCGGCGTCCAGGTCACGCTGTCGGTCGCCGGCAAGCTCATCCTCAAAAAGGGCTTCGGCTGCAGCTGCTGACGGGATGGGGCGGGGCGGCGTTGCCGTTCCCGCCTTCCCGGCGTGCGTTACGACGGGCGCTGGGGCCGCGCGATCTCGAACAGGCGCGGCCAGTTCTTGCCCGTCACGTAGAGCTTATGCGTCGCCTGATCGTACGCGATCCCGTTGGGTACCGAATCGCGATCGGTTGTGCCCACTTGCGCGATCAGCGGCGCGAGGTCGATCACGCCGCGGACATGCCCGTCGGCGGGATCGATCCGCACGATATAGCGCGTCATCCAAATGTTCGCGAGAATCTCGCCATCGACATATTCGAGCTCGTTGAGCCGTTCGAGCGGTCGCCCGCCGAGCGTCACGGTAAGCCGGCGCACGACTTTCTGCGTCTTGGGATCGAGGTAGCGCAGCACGGGCGTCCCGTCGGACAGGATCAGGTTGCGGCCGTCCTCGGTCATCGCCCAGCCTTCGCCGTCATAGCGGAAGCCGCCGCTGCGCTTGAGCGCGGGCAAGCTCCAGCGGAAGCCCTGGCCGCCGTGCCAGGTGACGCTGAAAAGGTCGTTGCGCCACGCGACGATCCCCTCGCCGAACAGCGCGGGCGGGAGCTTCGCGCGGGCGAGGACGCGACCGCTCGTCAGGTCGACGCGGCGGATGTCGGATTGACCCTCGCGGCCCGTGCTTTCGTAAAGCGTGCCGCGGTCGATCAGCAGGCCTTCGGTGAACGCGCTGGTGTCGTGCGGATAGCTTGCGAGGATGCGCGCCGGTTCGGGCGTGATCGGCGCAGGCGTGGCGACGGGCGCGGGCGCGGCGGCGCCTTGCAGCGCGGCAAGGGCGGCGAGCAGCAGAGCGCGCATCACAGGCTGCGCACCAAGGTGACCGCGGTCGCGATCCATGCCGGGTCGGCGACGACTTGCTGGCGCGACCCCGGTCCGAGCGGGAGCAGATGCAGTTTGCCGCCGCCGCCGGCTGGTTCTGGCCCCTCACGTCCGATCAGTCGCCCGAACAGGAAGCGGCCGGCGGGGCGCGGGACGAGGACGTCGCGATTGAGTGCACTGGCAAAGCGATCGGGTGCGATCCGCGCGCACCAGATCTGGTCGCCCGCGCGATATTCGCCGACCCCGGCCTGGACGCTGACCGCGACATGCTCTGGCGCGGCGCTTGGTGGGACGATCGTCGCGGGCTGACGCGGAGCGTGCGCGCCGCTTGGATCAAGCAGCGCAGCGACGGCGATGTCGGCGCGGTCCGGCAGCGTGACGAGATCGGCCGCCTGAACGCCGAGTGCTGCGGCGATACGGTTTAGCCAGGCGACGGAAACTGTGCGCGTTCCGGTTTCGAGGCGGCCGATCGTCTGGGCGGTGGTTGGCGGGACGCAGGCGCGGGCGACGTCGTCGAGCGTCATCCCCTTGGCGCGACGGACTTCGCGAATCGCGGTGATCATCGGCAAGCTCCTAACCAGATCGGTTTTTTCGCTGTCCTACAAGCGCGCCCGCATGGCAATCCCCTACGCGACTCGAGCAAGGAGCGGAACGATGCGGGAGCTGGTTGAGCGCAATTTCATTGACGGTGTGGTGGGCGACGCGCCAGCGGCGAGGGGAGGGCGCCGGGTCACGGTCAACCAGGCCGAGTCGCCGCTCGCTTGGCTGCGGGCGCGTGGGCTGGTCGACGCGCGGCAGTTCGAGGCGGGCGAGCGGTTGCGCGCCGATTACGAGCGTGCGGCGATCGCGCCGCGAGTCACGATGAGCTGGAGTGCGCGCGTCGATGGCGGGAGCGATGCGCTCGACCCGACGCTTGCGCAGATCGCCGCCAAGCGCCGCTTCGACGCGGCGACCGCGGCGGTCGGCAAGGGGTTGAGCGATGTACTGTGGCGCGTGGTGTGCGCGGGCGAGGGGCTGCCGGTCGCCGAAAAGGCGCTCGGTTGGCCACAGCGCGCGGGGCGGCTGGTGCTGACGCTCGCGCTCGACCGGCTCGCCGATTTCTACGGTCTGCGATGAAGCGGCGTGGCGCCGCTCTTAACCACGCTCGCGCACGTTTCCCTCATTCCTATCACGGAAACCCGCGGCATGCCCTTGTCGACCCATGCCGCGCACCTGCAACACCAGATCAACACGCAGCTCGAGCTGGCCGGACTGGCACTGTGCGATTCGATTCGCGCGATGCACGAGGATCTCGAAAAGCTGTACCGCTCGCAACTCGTCGCGCTGGTGTTGGCCGAGCAGCTCGCTCTGGCGCAGGAGCTACAGCCGACGAGGCCCACGCCAAGGTGCGCGGCCGCGGCATGGTCCTATGGGGTGCCGATGCTGCACGACGTTACGCACCCGGTATAACGCTGGCCTCGCACCGCGCGGCACGCCAAGGTGCGCCGACGCAACGAGGAGACTGCCATGCCGATCAAGCGCGAAATGCTG
Organism: Sphingomonas sp. AAP5; assembly: GCF_004354345.1. Taxonomy (NCBI): domain Bacteria; kingdom Pseudomonadati; phylum Pseudomonadota; class Alphaproteobacteria; order Sphingomonadales; family Sphingomonadaceae; genus Sphingomonas; species Sphingomonas sp. AAP5. Next base: position 3,788,082 of record NZ_CP037913.1, read on the forward strand.
GTGCGCCGCGATGCGCTCGACCAATTGGCGGTGAACGAAACGCTCGTGTCGGACCCGGGCGCAGGCGAGGTGCTGCTCCAGGTCGAGGCGATCGCGATCACCGCCAATACCGTGACCTACGGCGTGGTCGGCGAGACCGTCGGCTATTGGAAGTTCTTCCCCGCGCCCGAGGGGTGGGGCGTGGTGCCGGCCTGGGGCTTTGCGCGCGTCGTCGCCTCGCGCTGCGCGGAGATCGCGGTCGGCGAGCGCGTCTATGGCTTCATGCCGATGGCATCGCACCTGCTCGTCACGCCCGGCAAGATCGGCCGCGGGCTGTTCCGCGACATGGCGCCGCACCGCCAGCCGATGAGCGCGGTCTACAACCAATATCGCCGGCTCGGCGCCGAACTGCCCGCGACGCCCGAGCGCGAGGCGCTGCGGATGCTGTTCGAGCCGCTGTTCCTGACAAGCTTCCTGATCGAGGACGCGCTGCGCCGCGCCGACCACCACGGCGCGCACAGCGTCGTGCTGACGAGCGCATCGAGCAAGACCGCGCTCGCCGCCGCCTATGTGCTGCGGGCGCGCAGCCCCGGCTTGACGCGGATCGGGCTGACCGCGGCCGCCAATGTCGGCTTCGTCGAGGGCACCGGGCTGTACGACAGCGTGCTCGCCTATGATGCGATCGATACGCTCGCCCCGACGGGATCGAGCGTGCTGATCGATTTTGCCGGCGATGCCGCCGTGCTCGAGGCGGTCTATGCGCGGCTGGCGGGGCGGATCGCGCACAGCCTGCGCGTCGGGGTGACGCATCACGACGCCGCCACCGCGTCCCCGCTGCCGCTCGCGCCCAAGCCCGTCTGGTTCTTTGCGCCCGACGCTGCGACGACGCTGATCGGCGAGATCGGCCAGGACGCGTTCAACGTGGCGGTCGCGGCGCAGTGGGACGGCTTTGTCGAGCTTGCGGCGGGGCTGGTGAAAGTCGCCGAGGACAGCGGGATCGATGCGCTCCAGCGGATCTGGCGGTTGCAGGTCGCGGGGCAGGCGAAGCCCGACACCGGCTATTGCATCCGGTTCTGACCCACGCGGCGCTCGCCGTCCGTTGCGCGCGAGTCATCGCGCGCGGCTTGTTGCCCTCCCCGTGCACCCGCTAAGGCGCTGACCATGCAGATCGACTTTCTCAAATGCCACGGTTCGGGCAATGATTTCCCGCTGATCGACGCGCGCGACCTCGCGCTGTCCGAAGACGATTGGGCACGCGTCGCGGTCGCGCTCGCGGATCGCGGCGGGAGTGTGGGGGGCGACGGGATTCTGCTGCTCACCGCGGGCGATGCGACGCACGATTTCGGGATGCGGATGTTCAATTCGGACGGGAGCGAGGCCGAGACGTGCCTCAACGGCTTGCGCTGCGTCGCGCGCGCCGGTTTCGAGGCATTGGGGATCGATGAGGCGCGGGTGCGGCTCAAGACGTCCGACGCGCACGTCTCGCGCGATCCCGATCTTGCCGCGGGCGTGGTGACGATCCGCGAGGTGGCCGGCCCGGTCGATCTCGACGTGTCGCACTGGCCGATGCACGTCGGCGTCAAGCGGATCGTCGAGGCGCCGATCGCGCCGCTCGGCAGCGAGCGCGTGTTTACCGCAGTGGCGATTCCCAACCCGCATCTCGTCTGCTTCGTCGAGACGATCGACGAGGCCGAACTCGTCGCGCTCGGCACGCAGTGCGAGGCGGCGCCCGACTGGTTGCCCAACCGCGCCAACGTCTCGTTCGTCGAAGTGCGCGGCGCCAATCTGCTGTTCGTGCGGACCTTCGAGCGCGGCGTCGGCCTCACCGACAGTTGCGGCAGCGCGATGGCGGCATCGACCTATGCCGCGTGCCTGACGCGGCGCTGCGGCTTCGGCACCGAGATCACGGTGCACAATCGCGGCGGGCTGGTCCGTGCCGAGGCGCGCGAGGACGGGATGGTGCGCCTCTCGGGCAATGCGACGGTCGAATGGCGCGGTTCGGTCGATATTCATCTCGCGACGCGCACAGCCGGGCCCGTCACCGTGACGACGCGCCATGACGATGAAGTCGCGGCGTGGCGCGGGGTGGTCGACGCGATCGTCTGAGATTGGGCCGGTTCGGTCGCAACCAAAGCGGGGTCGAGTCGTTATCGTGCCGTAACCAATTGGAGGTCCCTATGCGCCGTCTCGCTTCTCTTGTCCCCGCGTTCGCGCTGTTGCTTGCCGGCGTTACGCCTTCGCTCGCCCAGACCCAGGCCGAAGATCAGCGCTTCGCCCAGGCGCAGCAGCGTCTCGACACCGAGCTCGGTATCTTCCGGGCCGAGTTCGATCGCTACCAGCAAGCGCGCGCGCGTGGGTATCGCGACGTCCGCCCGGCCTATAACGACTCGCGCTATGCCGACCCGCGGTATGCCGATCCGCGCTACGACGACCGCTACGAGGCGGGCTATGACCCGACCCGCTACTATCGCGCCGATCCGACGCGCTATCAGGAGCGCGTGCTGAGCAGCGACGACCGTATCTATCGCGGCAGCGACGACCGCTATTACTGCAAGCGCAACGACGGCACGACGGGCCTGATCGTCGGCGCGGTCGGTGGCGGTGCGCTCGGCAACGTCATTGCAGGCGGCCATTCGCGCGGCGTCGGCACGATCCTCGGCGCGATTGCCGGCGGCGTGCTCGGCAAGAGCGTCGACCAGAACAACAGCGAGGTCCGCTGCCGCTAACGCGAACCAAAGCGGTACAAACCGCTTGACATCGTCGCGCTGTTTTGGTACATAACAGGAACGATGCAGAATTGCGACCTTGAGGGGCCGGGGCGGAAGCGCCTGCGGCCCCTTTTGTTTGGCGCTGCGGCAGCGATGGGAGAGCGCGATGACGGGGGAGGCGACCGGTAAGGACGCTGAGGCGCTGGGTACGGATACGCTCGGCACGCTTGCAACCACGGGCAAGCCGCGCCGTGCGTACACGACGCGCGGTGACGGATGGACCATCGCCAGGCGCATGGCGTTCCTGGATCATCTCGCTGCGACCTGTAATATCGCGCAATCGGCCAAGGCGGTCGGCAGTTCGGCGAGCGGAGTGTATGCGCTGCGCCGCCGCGACGCCGCCTTCGCCGAACAGTGGCGCGAGGCGATTGACCTCGGATACGAGCTGCTCGAGACCAAAGTGCTCGCTTTCGCGCTCGGGCAGCGCGACGACGGATCGATGATCGGCGACCCGGACGCGGTCGCGGCGGCGCCCATCGATCCGGATGCGGCGCTCAAGCTGGTGCGCCAGCATCAGGCGATGCGTGCCGCGGACACGCCGCACAACGCGCGGCGCCGCACCCCCTTCGCCTTCAAGCATACGACGATCGAGGAAGTCCGCGATGCCTTGCTCGCCAAGCTTGCGGCGCGCGCCCGGCGGCGCGCGCGGAGTGGCCTGGCATGACGCGGGCAAAGCGCAGGCGCGCAGATGCCGGCCCCGATCTCGACGCGCTGCTCGATCAGCTCGCCGCGCTCGACCGTGCCGACCAGATTTCCATCCTCGACCGCATGAGCCGCCCGCAATTGCGCACGCTGAACAATGCGTGGCGCTATTGGGCGCATCCCGGACAGCTCGCGCCGCCGGGTGCGTGGCGCGTCTGGCTGATTCGAGCCGGGCGCGGCTTCGGCAAGACGCGTGCCGGGGCCGAATGGGTCAGCGCGATGGCGCGCGCGCATCCCACGGCGCGGATCGCGCTCGTCGGCGCAACCGAGGAGGATGTGCGGCGCGTGATGATCGAGGGCGAGGCGGGGTTGCTCAGCGTCGCGCATGGTGGCGAGCGGACCGCCTATCGCCGCGCCGATGGCGTCGTCGAATTCGAGTCGGGGGCGGTCGCGGCGGTGTTCTCGGCGGCGGCGCCCGAGAAATTGCGCGGACCCGAGCATCAGATCGCCTGGTGCGACGAGCTCGCCAAATGGCGCTACGGCGATGCGGCGTGGGACAATCTGATGCTCGGGATGCGGCAGGGCGCCGACCCGCGCGTCGTGGTGACGACGACGCCGCGCCCCGTCCCGTTGCTGCAGCGCGTGATGGGCGCGGCGGGGACGGTTGAGACGCGGGGCAGCAGCCATGACAACCCGCATTTGCCCGATGCCTTTCTCGCGGCGATCGAGGCGCAATACGGCGGGACGCGGCTCGGGCGGCAGGAGATTGCGGGCGAACTGATCGAGGACCTCGACGGCGCGCTGTGGACGCGCGCGATGCTCGACGAGTGCCGGGTCGATGCCGCGCCCGAGACGGTGCGGGTCGTGGTCGCGGTCGATCCGCCGGCGGGGGGTGCCGATGGGACGGGCGACGCGTGCGGGATCGTCGCGGTCGCGCTCGGGCGCGACGGGCGTGGCTATGTGCTCGAGGATGCGAGCGTTGCGGGGCTTTCGCCCGAGGGGTGGGCGCGCGCGGTGGTGGCGTGTGCGGCGCGGCACGGTGCCGACCGCGTGATCGCCGAGAAGAACCAGGGCGGGCAGATGGTGGCGAGCGTGCTGTTCGCCGCCGATGCCGCGCTGCCGCTCGCGCTGGTCCATGCCAAGCTCGGCAAGGGCGCGCGGGCCGAGCCGGTCGCGACGCTCTACGAACGCGGCAAGGTGGCGCATGTCGGGGTGTTTGCCGAGCTCGAGGCCGAATTGTGCGGGCTGGTGGTCGGCGGGGCGTATCGCGGGCCGGGGCGATCGCCCGATCGCGCGGATGCCCTGGTGTGGGCGCTGACCGAGCTGATGATCGTCAAGCGCAAGGCGGCGCGCGTGCGGCCGTGGTGAGTCGGCGGCGTGCGGCCTCCGCACTGCGGGGCGGTGGACGCGCGCCATGCTCAAGGGGCCGAGAGGCGGGCGACGGGAGTGCAAAACGCAGCCTGTCGCAGCCGCACGATCGGCCGATCGGGAGCATGGGTGTGTGGCCTGGCGCGCTCGGTGCCTTTCGTTTCGTGGGTTCTGGGCTTATGGCCCGGCGGCCCGGCCAGGCTTGGCCCGAGCATGAAGGAGCGCAGCGATGGTGCCGCGGGAATTGATCGACAGCGCGCAAATCCCCGGTGGGGACGTGATGACGCTCTATGCGCGCGGCGCGGACTTCATGATCGTGGTCGATCGCAACGAATTGATGAGCACGCGGATGAACGGCTCCGAAGAGGCTCTGGGAACGCTGGCGTGCGCGCGCATCGCCAAGGTCGCCGCGCCGCGCGTGCTGATCGGCGGGTACGGCATGGGCTTCACGCTGCGCGCGGTGCTCGGGCAGGTCGGGCCGAAGGCCGAGGTGACGGTCGCCGAGCTGGTGCCCGAGATCCTCGCCTGGGCACGCGGGCCGATGGCGGCGGTGACCGACGGCTGCCTCGACGATCCGCGCACGCGCGTGTTCGAGGGCGATGTCGCCGCCGCGATCGCGGCGGGCGCGAGCGAGGGGGCGGCGGGCTATGATGCGATCCTGCTCGATGTCGACAACGGACCCGACGGGCTGGTGCGCGCGGAGAACAACCGGCTGTATGCGCCGCGCGGGCTGAAGATCACGCGCGAGGCGCTGCGGCCGGGGGGTGTGCTCGCGGTGTGGTCGGCCGGGCCCGATCCGCGCTTCGTCACGCGGTTGAAGGGGGCTGGGTTCCATGTCGAGGAAGTCGTCGTCAAGGCGCGGCAGAACGGCAAGGGGCCGCGCCACGTGATCTGGTTCGCGACGCGGGGGTAGCCGCGCGACCTTTGCCCGGAGGTTTTGAGTAGGCGCGGGCCCTCCCCCAGCCCCTCCCGCAAGCGGGAGGGGAGCAAGAAGGAGTCCCTCCCGCACGCGGGAGGGGAGCGAGAAGGAGCCTCTCCGGCAAGCGGAAGCGGGGCGGGGCGGGCGAAGAAACAGGAGATCAGCATGAAATTGTTCGGTCGCAAGGCCGGGCGCGATGAGTCGCGTCCGGTGCTCGAGGCGCGTCGCAGTTCGCGCTTCGTCGAAGGGGCGGGGGCGATTCCGGCGAGTTACCAGGAACAGGTGCGCGCGCTGTATCTGCGCAACGCGGTCGCGCAGCGGTCGGTGCGGATGATCGCCGATGCGCTCGGCGAGGCGCCGCTCGACGGGACGCCCGAGCTGGTGCGGCTGGTGCAGGCGCGCTCGGCCGGGCAGGCGCTCACTGCGACGCTCGCCGCGCAGTTACTGCTCCACGGCAATGCCTATGTCCAACTGCTGACCGACGCGCAGGGGCGGTTGGTCGAGCTGTTCGCATTGCGGCCCGAGCGCGTCACGGTCGAGGCCGATGCCGGGGGGTGGCCGGTCGCGTATCGCTACGGCGTGGGCACGCAATCGGTGCGGCTGGTCGCCGACGATCCGCGGCCGCAGATCGTCCATATCAAGGCGTTCCATCCGCTCGACGATCATTACGGGCTCGGCTGTCTCGGCGCGGCGGCGGGCGCGATCGCGCTGCACAATGCCGCGGCGGCGTGGAACACCGCGCTGCTCGACAATGCCGCGCGGCCATCGGGGGCGCTGGTCTATGATCCGGGCGACGGATCGGCGCTGTCGGGCGAGCAGTTCGCGCGGTTGCGCGACGAGCTCGATGCGAGCTTTGCCGGCGCGCGCAATGCCGGGCGGCCGATGCTGCTCGAAGGCGGGTTGAAATGGCAGGCGCTGAGCCTGACCCCGGCCGATCTCGATTTTGCCGAGATGAAGGCGGCCGCGGCGCGCGAGATCGCGTGCGGCTTCGGCGTGCCGCCGATGCTGCTCGGGCTGCCGGGCGATGCGACCTATGCCAATTACAGGGAAGCCAACCGCGCCTTGTGGCGCCAGGCGATCCTGCCGCTCGCGGGGACGATCCTCGCCGGGGTCGCGCAAGGCGTCGAGCGCTGGTTCGCGGGGGCGACGCTTAGCGTGGCGCTCGACCGCGTGCCGGCGCTTGCCGAGGATCGCGAACGGCTGTGGGCGCAAGTGAGCGCGGCGCCGTTTCTCACGCGCGACGAACAGCGCGCGATGGTCGGGCTCGCAAACCCGCTCCCTCCGGGAGAGGGGGAAGCGCAGCGCGTAGCGCTGGTGGGGTGAGGGGGCGCCTCGCGCGCTGACCTTCGATCCCTGACCTTTGCCCGCACCCTTCCCACGCCTTCGGCGCGGGCCTCTTTCCGCTCCCGATGGGAGAGGGCGTTTCGAAAGGAATCTTTATGGCACTCGCGGAGGGTACGCTGCTGGCGCAATTGCTGGCGCAGGGCGCGCAGGAAGGCGCCGATCTGGCGACGCTGCGCGCGATCGCCGAGGAAGGCGGCGAGCTGGCGGCGGCGCGTGCGCTGGCGCGGCTCGGGCTCGACGACCCCGATGCCGCCAAGGACATGGCCGAATTGCGCGCGCTGCTCGGCGCGTGGCGCGATGCCAAGCGCTCGGTGTGGAAGGCAGTGGTCGGCTGGGTGGTGCGGATCGCGGCGGCGCTGTTGCTGACGGGGCTCGCGGTCAAGTTCGGGTTCTGGGATCTGGTCAAGTGAGCGACGGCGTGCGCTTTGCCGGGTACGCCGCTATCTTCGATACGGTCGATCGCGGGGGCGACGTGATCCGCGCGGGGGCGTTTGCCGGCGTGAGCGCGGGCGTGCCGTTGCTGTGGCAGCATCGCGGCGTAGCGGTCGGGGCGATCGAGCGGATCGCGACCGATGCGCGCGGGCTGCGCGTGGTCGCGCGAGTCGACGATCCGCGGCTTGCGGGGCTGGTGCGCAGCGGGGCGGTGGCGGGGTTGTCGATCGGCTATCGCGCGCGCGGCGTGCGGCCGCGGCTGGGCGGGGGGCGGGTGCGCGAGCTGACCGCGCTCGAGCTGGTCGAGGTCAGCCTGGTCGCATCGCCGATGCACCCCGCCGCGCGAGTGCATCGCGTCGCCGATGCTGCTACGCCGACGCATACCGACGCGGTTCCCGATCCCGGGCGGCGGCGCGCGGAGCGAAGGAACGATCATGGCTGAAGGCACCATCAAGCGACTGACCGACAAGGGCTTCGGCTTCATCGCCGACGCATCGGGCACCGACATGTTCTTCCACATGTCGAGCGTCGAGGGCGTCCGCTACGAGGATCTGCGCGAGGGCGAGAAGGTCACGTTCGACGTCGGCCAGGGGCCGAAGGGGCCACGCGCGGAGAACGTCAAGCAAGCGTGATGGCATGATGCGGTGCTGATGCACCGCTCGAGTTCAGCAGAAGGGGCGTCGCGCTTGCGGCGCCCCTTTTTCGTGCGCGGTGACCGAGGACGTGGTCGCCCGATCCTTTTCAACACCAAGGAGACCAGCATGACCGATACGCACGACGCGCTCGACAGCTTTGCGGCGCAGGAGATGGAGGCGATGCAGCGGCCGTTGCTCGAGCGGGCAGGGGCGCCGGGCGAGGGCGCGTTTGCGGGGTTCGTCCGCTCGGGCGCGACGCTCGAGATCAAGGCGCTGAGCAGCGTCAGCGGTGATGCCGGCGGCTATGCGATCCCGCGCGAGATCGACGCGCAGATCGACGCGACGCTAACTGCGATCTCGCCGATCCGCAGCGTCGCCAATGTCGTGCGCGTGGGGAGTGCGGGGTATCGCAAGCTCGTGACCAGCGGCGGCACGCCGTCGGGCTGGGCGGCGGAGACCGATGCGCGCGGCGGCACGGGGACGCCGAGCTTCACCGAGATCGCGCCGCCGATGGGCGAGCTCTACGCCAATCCGAGCGCGAGCCAGGCGATGCTCGACGACGCCGCCTTCGATGTCGAGGAGTGGCTGGCGGGTGAGATCGCGACCGAGTTCGCGCGCGCGGAAGGGGCGGCGTTCGTCAACGGATCGGGCGTCAACCGGCCCAAGGGCTTCCTGCAGGCGCCGATCGCGGCGACCGGCGATGCCGCGCGTGCCTTCGGGACGCTGCAATATCTGGCGAGCGGCGCGGCGGGCGATTTCGCGGCGAACCCGCAGGATCGGCTGGTCGATCTCGTCCAGGCGCTGCGCGGAGCCTATCGGCAGGGCGCGGTGTTCGTGATGAATGCGAGCACGCTCGCGCGGATCCGCAAGTTCAAGACCAGCGACGGCGCGTTCCTGTGGAGCCCGAGCCTCGTCGCGGGGACGCCGGCGAGCCTGCTCGGCTATCCGGTGATCGAGGCCGAGGACATGCCCGATATTGCGGCGAATGCGTGTGCGATCGCGTTCGGCAATTTCAAGGCGGGGTATCTCATCGCCGAGCGGAGCGAGACGGTGATCCTGCGCGATCCCTATACCAACAAGCCGTTCGTCAATTTCTACGCGACCAAGCGGATCGGCGGGTGCGTGGCGAACAGCGAGGCGATCAAGCTGCTCAAGTTCGCAGTGAGCTGAGCCGATTTCCCTCTCCCGGTGGGAGAGGGTGACCGAGCGCAGCGAGGTCGGGTGAGGGCAGGGACGTGGCGCGCCCGATCTGCCCTCACCCTTCCCACTCGGCTGCGCCGAGCGGGCCCAGTTCCGGGTGAACAGCGCCCCGCGCTGTTCAGGCCATGCCGGGGGCATGGCCGACCCGAAACTCCTCTCCCGCTGGGAGAGGGAGAGAGGAGACATTCCATGATCGATGACAATGGCCCGGGCGCGGTGACGCTTGGGGCGGACGACCGTGCGCTGGCGGTGGCGGCGGTCAAGGCGGTTCTGCGCGTGGCGAGTGGCGATGAGGATGATCTCATCGCCGCCTTTGCCGAAAGTGCGTTGGGGCTCGCCGAGCAATTCACCGGCCGCGTGATGATCGCGCGGGCCTTGCGCGAGAGTGTGACGGCGCGAGGCGGCTGGCAGCGGCTCGGCGCGCGGCCGGTGCGCGCGATCAGCGCGGTCGAGACGCGCGGTGGGAGTGCGCTCTCGGCTGAGCGGTATGCGATCGACATCGATGCGGCGGGCGAGGGCTGGGTGCGCGTCGGGGGCGGCGGGCTGGTGGTCGTGCGCTATGCGGCGGGGCTCGCGGTGGAGTGGGCCGGGCTGCCCGCACCGCTGCGCCAGGGTGTCGCTTTGCTCGCGGCCTATCTGTTCGACGAGCGCGATGCGAGTGTCGCGCCGCCGGCTGCGGTGACGGCGTTGTGGCGGCCGTTTCGGCGCGTGACGCTGCGCGGGTCGGTGCGATGCTGAGCGCGCTCGAGGCGCGTGGGAGCGCGGCGGGTGCGGTGGCGGCGGAGCGCGCGCGTGGGCGCGTGGCGGAGGCGCTGCGCAGCGCTTTGCCGGGCGTCGCGGTCAGCATCGAGGGCGAGGATGTCGTGCTGTCGGGGCGGATCTCGCTCGACGATCCGCGACTGCGCTGGATCGGGAGTTTGCTCGCATGAGCGCGGAGCGCGTGGTGCAGGCGGCGGCGCTCGACGCGCTGCGCGGGGTGGCGGGGCTCAACGGCGTGTATCTCGGCCCGCCCGTCAAGGCGACGCCGCCTTATGCGATGCTCGGCGAGCTGCTGAGCGGGGACTGGAGCGTCAAGGATCGCGCCGGGCGCGAGCTGCGGCTGCTCGTGACGGTGCGCGATGTGGGGGAGGCACCCGCGCGGATTCAGGCGCTGGCGGCGGCGGTGGGCACGGCGATGGAGGCGGTGCCGCGCGATCTTGCCGGGTGGCGGCTGGCGAGCGTGGTGCTGGTGCGATCGCGGATCGGGGGCGGCGCGCCCGGCGCCTGGAGCGCGAGCGTCGAATATCGCGTGCGGGTGTTGGCGGAGGGGTAGGGTGCCGCTCGGCGGTTCCGCCTTTCGACAGCGGTTTTGTTCGCGCGGAGACGCGGAGACGCGGAGATGTCGCGCTTGGGGTGCCCGGCGTGCCTGCCACCAACGATTTTGGGACGCGTCCGGTCCGAGCCGGGCGCGTCATCTCCGCGTCTCCGCGTCTCCGCGCGAACCCATTCCACGCGACGCACGCGCGGCATGTCGGACATCATAAGGAGATACAGCAATGAGTGCAGAACGCGGGAGCGCCTTCTTGTTGAAGGTCGGCAATGGCGGCAGTCCGATCGTCTATGCGACGGTGGCGGGGCTGCGCACGACGCAATTGAGCGTCAATGGCGAGATGGTGGCGATCACCTCGAAGGATTCGGGCGGGTGGCGCGACTTGCTGTCGGGGGCGGGGGTGCGCAGCGTCAGCGTGTCGGGGGCGGGGATCTTTACCGGCTCGGCGGCCGAGTTGCGGATCAAGGGTAATGCGCTTTCGGGGGCGATCGACGACTATCGGCTGAGCTTCGAGAGCGGCGAGACGCTGTCGGGCAAGTTCCTCGTCACGCGGCTCGATTATGCCGGGGATTACAATGGCGAGCGGTCGTACACGCTGAGCCTCGAGAGTTCGGGCGCGGTGGTGGCGGCATGAGCGCGCCCGCGAACCCGGTGCGCGGCGAGGCGGAGGTGCGGATCGCGGGCGAGACGATCGTGCTGCGGCCGAGCTTTGCGGCACTGGTCGCCGCCGAGGGCGAGATCGGGCCGCTGTTCGCTTTGGTCGAGCGCGCGGCGGCGGGGGCCTTGTCGCTTGGCGAGCTGGTCGCTTTGTTCTGGCATTGCCGGGGGGAGACGCCCGCCGCGATCACGCGCGCGCAGTTCGGCGAGGCGGTGGTCGAGCAGGGGCTCGCCGCGGCGACGCCGGTGCTGCGCGTGTTGCTCGGCCAGATCCTGGCGGGGCGGTGATGGCGTGCTTCGCCGATGCCGCGGCGCGGCTTGCGGGGCTGGCGGGTGCGGTGCTGGGGTGGAGCCCCGACAGTTTCTGGCGTGCGACACCCGCTGAACTGGCTGGTGTGGTGGCAGTGCTGCGCGGCGGGGATGCGGCGGTCGATCCGCCCGATGCCGCGACGCGCGCGCGATTGCAGGAGGCGTTTCCCGATGGACGATGAAATCGAACGGCTGGTCGTCGGCGTGCGCGCCGATACGGCGGGCTTTGCGCGCGATGTCGATGCAATGCGCGCGAGCCTCGACGGGCCGCTGGTGAGTGGAGTCGATCGCGCCGGGCGCGCGATCGAAACGACGCTGGCCAAGGCGCTGACGGGCGGGAGCCTCGGCTTCGAGGATCTGCGCAAGGTCGCGCTGTCGGTGCTGGGCGATATCGCCGCGGCGGCGGTGCGGAGCGGGTTGAGCGCCTTGCTCGGCGGGGGTGGGGGTGGGGGCGACAGTCTGCTGGGCGTGCTTGGCGGGCTGATCGGCGGATCGCCCGGGCGTGCGACGGGCGGGCCGGTGTCGCCGGCGCGGCCGTATATCGTCGGCGAGCGTGGGCCCGAACTGTTCGTGCCGACGACGAGCGGGAGCATCGTCGCAAGCGGCGGCGCGGGTGGGCCGCGCGATGTGCGCGTGTCGATCACCGTGCAGGGCGGGAGCGATGCGCCGCAAGCGCTCGCCGCGTCGAGCCGCCAGGTGGCGCGCGCGGTGAAGGCGGCGCTTTCGTAAGATCGACTCCCCTCCCCTTCAGGGGAGGGGCTGGGGGTGGGGACGTGCTGGGTGGTCGGGGTCTTTACGGCCCCACCCCAACCCCTCCCCTGAAGGGGAGGGGCTTTTTATGCCATTCTGGCTTGCACGGGACCGCACGATCCAGAGCGAGAGCGTGATGACACGCTTCGATCCGCGCTTCTGGACGGTCAATTTTCCGCGGCCGATGATGGCGGCGGTGACCACCACCGCCGCCGACGCTTTGCGTGTCGATGCGGTGTTCTACACCGCGGGGGATCTGGCGGGGCTGATCTGGGAGGCCGAGGATAGCCACGATCATTCGCTGCTGCGCTATGAGACGGCGCGCGATTTTCGCGGCTGTCGGCTGTCGTTCCGCTGGCGTGCGAACGGGGTGGTGGCGCTCGATCAAGTCAACGGTCCGGTGCTGACGATCGAGGGGCGCGATGCGCGCGGCGCGGCGCGCGCCTGGTATGTGCGGCTGTGGAATTATGCCGACGGCACGCCCGAGGATGCGACGATCACGCTCGATTTCGCGGCGCTCGACGGCGGCTATCGGCTGCCCGATGACGCCGACCCGGTGTGGGCGGGCGATGTCGACCGGATGTTCGTTTCGCTCGTGCCGCCGGGGTTCGTCGAACGCGGCAGTGCGGCGTTGCCCGCGCCGGTGGAGGCGTGGGTCGAGCTGAGCGCGCTTCGCTGCGAGGGATCGGGCGCGGTGCTTGCAATCGGCGATGTCGTGGTGCCCGAACACGGTTTGCAGATCGCGAGCGGGTATGACGACAGCTATAATCTCACGCCCGAGCGGTTGCTGCGGAATGCGCTGCTGCTCGGCTATCGCGGAAGCATCGTCCACTATCTCGGGATGAGCCACTTCCTGCGGGTCGAGGCCAATTCGGGCGGCTTTTACGTGAGCCTGGCGGGGGGCGTGCTCAATGTCGCGGCGGCGGCGTGGCAGCGCGATTTCGCGGTGCGCGCGAAGGCGCTCGGGTATGAGGTGATCTGGTCGATCAGCTATGAACTGTTCGACGCGCATTGCTGGAGCGACTGGAAGCAGCGCGCCTGGGATGGCACGCCCGCGTTGACCGGGTGGGATCCGCCGTCGTGCCTGCTGTCGCCGGCGAGCACGGGGGCGATGGGCTATCTGCGCGCGGTTGCGGTGGCGGTGATCGAGATCGCGCTCGCGGCGGGGCTCGCGCCCAAATTCCAGGTTGGCGAGCCGTGGTGGTGGGTGCTCGGCGATGGGCGGCCGTGTCTGTACGATGCGAGCGCTCGGGCGGCGCTGGGCGATCCGGTCGAGATTGCGGATGTTCACGCCGTCACGAGTGTCGCACAGCGCGACCTGCTCGATGCGGCGGGAGCGCTGCTCGCGGCGTCGACCGCGGCGCTGGTCGCGGCGGTGAGGGCGGTGGCGCCGGCGGTCGAGACGCATCTGCTGGTCTATCTGCCAAGCGTGCTGGCGCATGATGCGCCCGAGTTAAAGCGTGCCAACGTGCCGCTCGGCTGGGCGTGGCCGGCGTTCGATGTGCTGCAGCTCGAGGATTATGATTTCGTGACTGCGGGGGATGTCGCGGGCACGGCGCGCGCGGTCGCGGTGGCGCAGGCGCGGCTCGGCTATGCGGCGGCGCAGACGCATTATTTTGCGGGCTTCGTGCTGCGCAGCGACCAGCGGGCGCAGTGGCACGAGATTGCGGCGGCGGCCGAGGCGGCGCGCGCGCGCGGGGTGGCGGCGACCTTCGTCTGGGCGCTGCCGCAAGTGCTGCGCGACGGGTTCGTCCATTTCGAGACCGAGGAGGATGCGGTGGTGCCGTTCGACGATGTGCTGTTCCCGCTTGCGCTGGGGCGCGAGGCCGAGGTGACGCCGCAATTTTCGACTGCGATCGTCACGAGCGCTGGCGGGCAGGAAATGCGCAATGCGAGCTGGGCCGAGGCGCGGACGCGCTACGATGTCGCGCCGGGGGTGCGATCGGAGGCGGATATCGCGATGTTGCTGGCCTTCTTCCGCGCGCGGATGGGGCCGGCGCGCGGCTTTCGCTTGCGCGATCCGTTCGATTTTTCCTCGAGCGGGGCGGGCTTTGGGGCGGGCGATCAGCTGCTGGGGGAAGGCGACGGCGTCACGGTCAGCTTCGCGCTCGTCAAACACTATGGCGACGCGGTGCGGCGGATCACGCGGCCGGTCGCGGGGAGCGTGCGCGTTGCGGTCGATGGGGTCGAGACGACGCGGTTCACGCTCGCGGCGGGGGGCTATGTCGTGCTCGATGTGGCGCCGGGCGTGGGGGTGGCGGTGCGTGCTGGGTTTCTGTTCGACGTGGCGGTGCGCTTTGCCGAGGATACGCTGAGCGTCACTCGGACGACGTTCCTGGCGGGCGCGACGACCAGCGTGCCGCTGATCGAGGTGCGGGAGTAGCGTGCAGTGCGCTTGTGGGGCCTTCCCGGCGTGGACTGCCCTCACCCGACCTCGCTGCGCTCGGCCATCCTCTCCCAAAGGGAGAGGGATTCTGGAGAAATCTTATGTCCTTGCTCACCGGCCCCCTCACCACGCTCGCCTTGTGCTGGCGGATCGAGCGGCGCGATGGCGTGGCGATCGGGCTGACCGATCATGACCGCGATCTCGCGATCGACGGGCTCGTCCATGCCGCCGCGCCGGGGATGACGCCCTCGGCGATCAAGCGCAGCGACGGGCTCGATGCCGATACGATGGACATTACCGGCGCGCTGACCAGTGCGGCGATCGGCGCGCGCGATTTGCTCGCCGGGCGGTGGGATGGCGCGCGCGTCCAGCTGTTCGCGGTCGACTGGAGCGGGGCGGATGCGCGTCGCGTGCCGCTCGGCGAGGGGACGATCGGTGCGGTCGAGAGCGACGCGCACGGCTTTACCGCCGAATTGCGCGGTGCGACCGCGGCGCTCGATCGGCCCGTGGTCGAGGTGACCTCGCCCGAATGTCGTGCCGAACTCGGCGACGCGCGCTGTCGCGTCGCGATGGCGGGGCGGCGGCGCTATGCGCGGGTGGCGGCGTGGCACGAACGGGTGGTGACGCTCGACGCCGCCGAGCCGGTCGCCAACGCGTATGGCGGGGGGCTGCTGCGCTGGATCGGCGGGGAGAATTCGGGGCTCGAGGGGGCGATTGCGGTATCCGACGGGAGCAGCGTCACGCTGCGGATCGACCCCGCGCTGCCGGTGGCGGCGGGGGATTTGGTCGAGCTGATCGAGGGGTGCGACAAGAGCCTGGCGACCTGTGCCGGGCGCTTTGCCAATGCCGTCAACTTCCGCGGCGAGCCGTTCCTGCCGGGGATCGACTTGCTGACGCGCTATCCTGGGGCATGACGCGCGCGGCGGCTGTCGTGGCGGCGGCGGAGGCGCTGATCGGGGTCGGGTTTCGGTTACAGGGGCGTGTTCCCGCGCATGGGCTCGACTGCGTTGGGGTGGCGGCGCTCGCGGCGCGGGCGGGTGGCTTCGACGGTGACATTCCGGGAGATTACGCGCTGCGGGGCGGCGATGCCGCGACGCTGATCGCGCGCTTCGACGCGAGCGGGCTGGCGCGCGTGGGCGACCCGGCGCCGGGGGATATCGCGCTGTTCGCGGCGGGGCCGGCGCAATTTCATCTGGCGGTGCTGGTGGCTGGCGGACTGATCCATGCCGATGCGGTGCTGCGGCGAGTCGTCGCGCGGCCGGGGGCGGCGCCGTGGCCGATGCTCGGCTGCTGGCGCGTGACAGGAGACTGAAATGGCGACGTTGGTGCTTTCGGTGGTGGGCCGCGCGCTCGGCGGGCCGATCGGGGCGGTGCTGGGTGCGGCGCTCGGCGGCGTGGTCGATCGCGACGTGCTGATGCGGCCCAAGGGCGTGGAGGGGCCGCGGCTTGCGTCGCTGCACCTGCAGACGTCGAATTACGGCACGCCGCTGCAGAAGGTGTTCGGCACGATGCGCGTCGGCGGGTGCGTGATCTGGGCGACCGATCTGCTCGAGAGCCGATCGAGGAGCAGCACCGGCAAGGGCCAGCCGAGCGTCACGCGTTACAGCTATGCGGCGTCGTTCGCGGTGGCGCTGTCGGGGCGGCCGATCGTCGGGGTCGGGCGGATCTGGGCGGATGGCAATCTGCTGCGCGGCAGTGGCGGCGACTTCAAGGTCTCGACGGGGTTTCGGCTGCATCTGGGGGGCGAGGACCAGCCGGTCGATCCGCTGATCGCCGCGGCCGAGGGGGTGGGGTTCGCCCCGGCGCATCGCGGGATCGCCTATGCGGTGTTCGAGACGCTCCAGCTTACCGATTATGGCAATCGCATTCCCTCGCTGACCTTCGAAGTGATCGGCGATGCCGCGCCAGTGTCGGTCGGCGCGATCGCCGCGGCGCTTTCGGAGGGGAGCGTGGCCGCGGCAGAGGCGGTCCAGCTACTCGCCGGCTTTGCGGCGTATGGCGACAGCGTCGGCAGCGTGCTCGACACGCTGGCCCAGGCCGGGGGTGCGTGGTTCGCGCCGATCGGCGGCACGGTGGCGATGCGCGCAGGGACCATGCCCGAGCGCGAGATCGCCAATGGCGAGACGCGCGGCGCGGGCGCTTCGAGCGGCAAGCATCACCGCGCAGTCGCTGCGATTGAAAGCGTGCCGCGACAGGTCACGCTGTCGCACTACGATCCGGCGCGGGAGTACCAGATAGGTTTGCAGAGTGTGCGGCGGCCCGGTGCGGGGCGGCGCGAGGATCGAATCGAGCTGCCCGCCGCGATCGATGCGGGAACCGCCAAGACGCTTGCGCACGGCATCCTCGCGCGCGGCGAGGCGGGGCGCGAGCGGCGCAGCGTGACGCTCGGTTGGGACGCGCTCGACGTGGTGCCGGGCGCGTGCGTCACGATCGCCGGAGTGGCGGGGGTGTGGCGCGTCACGGGCTGGTCGCTCGAAAAGATGGTTCTGTCGCTCGACTGCGTGCGGCTCGCGGGCGGGACGCTGCCGGTGGCGGCGAGCCCGGGGCGCGTGCTGGCGGCGCCCGATGTGGTGACGGGCGCCACGGTGATCGAGGTGTTCGAGAGCTTGCCGTTCGACGACGCGCTGCTGTCGGCACCGCGCGTGACGATCGTCGCCGGCGGAACGCAGCCGGGCTGGCGGCGTGCGGCGTTGCTCTACAGCCTCGACGGCGGGGCGCGCTGGACGCCGCTGGGATCGACCGCAGCGCCAGGAACCATGGGGCGGCTGGCGAGCCTACCGGGGCGCGCGTCGAGTGCGATCGCCGATCAGGCGCAGGCGTTCGAGGTCGATCTCGCTTACTCGGCGATGACGCTCGAAAGCGCCGATCCGCGCGCGCTCGATGGGGGCGCCAATCTCGCGCTGGTGGGCGATGAACTGCTGCAATTTTCGACCGCGACCCAGATCGGCGCGCGGCGCTGGCGGCTGGCGGGGCTGTGGCGCGGGCGGCGGGGGACCGAAGCGGCGATGGGGGGGCAGGCGATCGGCGATCGCTTCGTGCTGATCGAGGCCGAATCGGCTCTTTCGCTCGACCTGCCGCTCGCCGCGTTGGGGGCCGACCTTCGCCTCCTCGCGTCGGGGACCGGCGACATCGACGGACCGGTTGCGACGCGCGTGATGGTGCGCGGAACTTCGGTCGTGCCGCCGTCCCCCGTCCATCTCCGTTGGCGCGAAAGCGGGGCGGGCGATGCCTGCGTGACTTGGGTGCGGCGCAGCAGAAACGGGTGGCGCTGGAGCGATGGGATCGATGTTCCGCAAGGCGAAGAGCGCGAGGCGTATCGCGTCACGCTGCTGCGCGGCGATGGCGCTACGACGCTGATCGAGACGCACGAACCGCGTGTCGTCGTGGCGGCCGCGGACCGAGGGGGCGGGGTTGTGTTGCGCGTCGTCCAGATCGGCACGCACGGCGAATCCGACGGCGCAACGATCACGATTCCCGACGGCAACGGATGACAGGAGATTTGCATGAGCGATGAGAAAAGCACGCGCCTGGGCCTGCCGTTGCTGCAGCCCGGGCAGGCGCAGAAGGAGCTTTCGCACAACGAGGCCCTGACGTTGCTCGACATGGCGGTGCAGGCGAGCGTCGAGGCGGTCGGGCTCGACACGCCGCCAGAGGCGCCGTTGCCGGGCGCATGCTGGATCGTTGGCGCAGCCCCGCGCGGCGCTTGGCGCGGGCAGGCACAGGCGCTGGCCGGTTGGACCGCGGGGGGCTGGCGGTTCGTTGCGGCGCAACCCGGGATGACCGTGTGGAGCGAGGCCGATCGGGCCGATGCGCGTTTCGATGGCAGCCGTTGGACGGTCGGAACGCTTGCTGCGTCGCACCTTATCCTCGGCGGATTTGCGATGCTCGGGCCCCCGCGGCCGGCCATTGCTGCACCTGCGAACGGCAGCACGATCGACGCCGAGGCGCGCACCACGATCACAACGATTCTGGCGGCACTTCAAACGCTTGGTCTCATTGCTGCCGCGTAGCATCGAAAATCGCTGACGGTTCCCGCTAAATCTGTGTTAAATCAGCAACAGTCCGGACATTTGTGCGCTTGCGTGGAAACCTTCCATTCGGTAGAGGGTTTGCGCTGTCCGAGTGACAACCAGATGAAGGGGATTTTTATGCGGAAGCTAGCCGTTACCATAGCGCTTGCCTCCACTGCTCTCGTTACCACACCAGCGCTGGCCCGGGATAAGTCCTGGTATGTCGGCGTCGACGGTGGTGCAGTGCTCGTGGAAGATATCAAGTTCGATATCAACAACGTGAAGAGC
The DNA here is from genome assembly GCF_004354345.1 of Sphingomonas sp. AAP5. Taxonomy (NCBI): domain Bacteria; kingdom Pseudomonadati; phylum Pseudomonadota; class Alphaproteobacteria; order Sphingomonadales; family Sphingomonadaceae; genus Sphingomonas; species Sphingomonas sp. AAP5. The sequence continues at coordinate 3,807,078 of NZ_CP037913.1, forward strand.
GCCGGTACCGTCGATCATCGCTACGGCTACGACGTCGATGGCGTGATCGGTTACGACCTTGGCATGTTCCGCCTCGAAGCCGAAGTCGGCTACAAGAGCGCATCGGTCGATAACTATCGTTCGTCGGTCACGACGCCGGGTCTCATCCCGTCGGGCGCAGTCGGCAACTATCCGGCTGGCACGTACCAGTTCGCTCGTGGTCGCACGACCGCACTGAGCTTCATGGTCAACGGCCTTGTCGACTTCGGCGACGATGACGGCATCCAGGGCTTCGTCGGCGGCGGTGTTGGTGTTGCACGCGTCAAGGAGCGCTTCGGCATCAACAGCCTGCAGAACCTGCTCAACGACAGCGACACGGTTTTCGCGTATCAGGGCCTCGCCGGCGTTCGCGCGCCGATCACGAAGCACGTCGATGCGTCGATCAAGTATCGCTTCTTCACCGCCGACAACGTCAAGCTGGTCGACGTTGCGGGTCGTGGCTACAACGGTCGCTATCGTACGCACAGCCTGCTCGCAGGCCTGACGTACAACTTCGGCGAGCCTGCTGCTCCGCCGCCGCCGCCGCCGCCCCCGCCGCCGCCTCCCCCGCCGCCGCCTGAGCCGGCTCCGGTTGTCGCGACGCCTTGCTCGCCTGGACCGTTCATCGTGTTCTTCGAGTGGGACAAGTCGGACGTCACGCCTGAGGCAGCCTCGATCCTGGACGGCGCAATCGCGCAGTACCAGAACTGCGGTAACGCAAAGGTCATGCTTGCTGGCTTCACCGACCGTTCGGGTACGCCGAAGTACAACGTCGGCCTGTCGCAGCGCCGCAACGATGCGGTTCGTGCGTACATGACCGCCCATTCGATCCCGGATGGCTCGATCGGCACCGAAGCCTTCGGTGAAGATCCCGCCCATCTGCGCGTCCAGACCGCCGATGGCGTTCGCGAAGTGCAGAACCGTCGCGTGGAAGTGTCCTACGGTCCGGGTTCGGGCAACTAAGCCCAGACCTGACCTTGGTCAGAAAACGGGGAGATCGGCGCAAGCCGGTCTCCCCTTTTTTGTGCGCCGGTGGCACGGTACATATGAGGCCGGCGAGCGATCGCGCCGGGCTGGCAATACCGCCATGATCGGCTAGAGCGGCAGTTGTGGAGCGCGCCTCGGGGCGCCTCCGGACTGTGGTACGCTTGCGAGATTTGAGGACTTTTCATGCGGATTACGATGATCGGCTCGGGGTATGTCGGCCTGGTATCAGGGGCATGCTTTTCGGATTTCGGCCATGACGTGATCTGCGTCGACAAGGACGAGACCAAGATTGCGGCACTCGAGGCGGGCAAGATGCCGATCTTCGAGCCCGGTCTCGATACGCTCGTCGCGAGCAATGTCGCGGCGGGGCGGCTCCGCTTCACGACCGATCTCAAGGCTGCGGTCGCCGGGGCCGATGCGGTGTTCATCGCGGTGGGAACACCGTCGCGCCGTGGCGACGGCCATGCTGACCTGAGCTATGTGTTCGCCGCAACGCGCGAAATCGCCGAGGCGATCGACGGGCCGGTCGTGGTCGTCACCAAGTCGACCGTTCCCGTCGGCACCGGCGACAAGGTCGAGGAGATTCTCACCGAACTCGCCGGCGACTTTCCGATCGCGGTCGTCTCCAACCCCGAGTTCCTGCGCGAGGGCGCCGCGATCGGCGACTTCAAGCGGCCCGACCGGATCGTGATCGGCACCGAGGATCCGCGCGCGCAGCAAGTGATGCGCGATGTCTATCGCCCGCTGTATCTCAACGAGAGCCCGATCCTGTTCACCGGGCGGCGGACGTCCGAACTGATCAAATATGCCGCCAATGCCTTCCTGGCGACCAAGATCACCTTCATCAACGAGATCGCCGATCTGTGCGAAGCGGTCGGCGCGAACGTCAAGGACGTGTCGCGCGGGATCGGGCTCGATAACCGGATCGGTTCGAAGTTCCTCCACGCCGGGCCGGGCTACGGCGGTTCGTGCTTCCCCAAGGACACGCTCGCTTTGCTCAAGACCGCCGAGGATTACGAAACGCCGGTGCGGATCGTCGAGGCGGTCGTCCAGGTCAACGACACGCGCAAGCGCGCGATGGGGCGCAAGGTGATTGCGGCGCTCGGCGGCGGCGACGGGACGAGCGTGCGCGGCAAGACCGTCGCGGTGCTGGGGCTGACCTTCAAGCCCAACACCGACGACATGCGCGATGCGCCGAGCCTGGCGATCATCCAAAGCTTGCTCGACGCTGGCATCACGGTGCGCGCGCATGACCCCGAGGGGATGGAGATCGCCAAGACGATGATGCCCGACATCACCTATTGCGGCGACGCCTATGCCGCCGCGCAGGGCGCTGACGCGGTCGTGATCGTGACCGAGTGGAACATCTACCGCGCGCTCGATCTCAAGCGGCTGGCGGCGACGATGGCGGCGCCGGTGATGGTCGATCTGCGCAACGTCTATCCGCCGAGCGATGCCGAGCGCGCCGGGTTCGCATACAGCTCGATCGGGCGGTAACGGGGCGCTTGGCGTTACGCGTCGGCGTGCGCTAACGCCGTCGCCAGCCAATCGGGCACCACGGCATCGCCGAGCGCTTCGACGCGGCGCAGTTCGACCATCAGGCCGAGGTCGGGATAGGTCGCACGGGTGCGCTCGCCCGGCTCGCCGAGCGGTGCCACCACGAGCCGGCGGTTGACCTTGCTGCGATGGTGCATCCGCGCGGTGTTCTCCTGGCCGACATAGCAGCCCTTGGTGAAACTGACGCCGTTCAGTTCGCGCGCGTTCGCCTCGAGCCACAGCGTCTTGTCGCTGCCGAGCTCGGCCTCGCCTTCGGCAACGCCGAGCGACAGGCGATGCGCGTGCCACCCGGTTGCTGCCTCGCCCGGCTCGCCCAGCCAGCGATAGCCGAGTTCGGCCAGCCGGGGGTCGGGCACGCCCTGGCCGGGCTCGCGCGACCAATGCACCGCACCGTTGGTCTGCTCGATCGTGATCGCGCGCCGCAGGCGATAGATCGACAGCCGCCGCCGCAAGGCTTCGGCAACGCTCGCCTCGCAGTCGAGCAGGACGTCGTCGCCGTCGGTCCAGACGATGAAGTCGAACAGCGCCTTGCCCTGCGGCGTCAGCAAGCCGGCCCAGGCCGGGAAGGGCCCGGCCATGTCGGCGGTGACGAGCCCCTGCAAAAAGCCGCGGACATCCTCCCCCGACAGGCGGAGGAGCGATCGATCGGCGAGCGTGGTGGCATTCATGGCATGGAGGTAGGGGCGGCGCGCCGCAGCGGCAATACGCGGCTGGCGATTCGCCGCGCCGCGCGCTAGGCGGTCGGCATGACCGAGCGCCTCACGATCCGCCGCCCCGACGACTGGCATGTCCACCTCCGCGATGGCGAGATGCTTGCCGCGGTTGCGCAGTACACCGCGCGCCAGTTCGCGCGCGCGATCGTGATGCCGAACCTGACCCCGCCGGTGACCACGATCGCGGCGGCAGAGGCATATCGCGAGCGGATCCTCGCCGCCTTGCCCGCGGGGACCGATTTCACCCCGTTGATGACTTGCTACCTCACCGATGCGGCGGATGCCGAGGAGATCGCGCGCGGCTATGCTGAGGGCGTGTGGGCGGCGTGCAAGCTCTACCCGGCGCATGCGACGACGAACTCGGCGCACGGCGTCACCGATATCCGCGCGCTGTCGGGGGTGCTCGAGACACTGCAGCGGATCGGCATGCCGCTGCTGATCCACGGCGAAGTGACCGATCGCGAAATCGACATCTTCGATCGCGAGGCGATCTTCGTCGAGCGGACGCTGGCGCCGCTGGTGCGCGATTATCCTGCGCTGAAGATCGTGCTCGAACATATCACGACCGCCGAGGCCGCCGCGTTCGTGAGCGACGCGGGGGCCAACATCGCCGCGACGATCACGCCGCAGCATCTCCATCTCAATCGCAACGCAATGTTCGATGGCGGGCTCCAGCCGCACGCCTATTGCCTGCCGGTGATCAAGCGCGAACGCCATCGCCTCGCGGTACGCGCGGCGGCGGTGTCGGGGTCGCCGAGCTTCTTCCTCGGTACCGACAGCGCGCCGCATGGCCGCGCGCGCAAGGAAGCGTCCTGCGGCTGCGCGGGCATCTTCAACGCGCCGTACGCGCTCGAAAGCTATCTCGCAGTGTTCGATGAGGATAATGCGCTCGACCGGTTCGAGGGTTTCGCCTCGGAACACGGCGCGCGTTTCTACGGTTTGCCGCTCAACGACGGCACGATCACGCTCGAGCGGCGCGAGGAGACGGTTCCCGAACTGATCGGCGCGGGTGACACTGCGGTCGTGCCGTTCCACGCCGGGCAGACGCTCGGCTGGCGCTTCTTGGGCTAACGCCGCGTCACTTCGGTTCGGTGAAGCGCTTCACCTTGACGGGCAGGTCCTTGCCCTTGGTGCGGCGCGACGGGATCTGCACCGGGTTCTTCTTCTTCCACGCCGCCCAGGTCATCGGACCTTCGGGCGTGTCGATGATGGTGTCGTCGATATCGCTCATGTTGCGCTCCGTCGCGGGAAGGGCCAGTCGATCACGCGACCGGCGAACAGCGCCCACCACACGATCACCGGCTGAAACGCAAGCCGCGGGATATGGTACCATAACCCGAGTCCGCCGCGGCCGGTTTCGATGAAATCGAGCGCGTGCTTTACGTTGGCGGGATAGACGCACACCGCATAAGCGGCGAGGCCAACGCCCGCCCACCAGCGTAGCCGCGGCACGAACAGGCCGATCGCCCCGGCAATCTCGCACAGGCCGGTCAGCAGGATCACCTGGGCGGGGAAGGGGACCCAGTCCGGAGTGATCCCGAGAAACGGTCTGGGCACGAACACGTGGAGGATGCCCGCGGCGAGATAAGCGGCGGCGAGCAGGGCGCGGAGGATCTGGCGGGTGGTGGTCACGCAGGGGACGTTACGCGCTTGTCGGGCATGGGCAAAGCCCATGCCGTCGGTCGGGGCGGGCCCCGCCGGCCGAGCTTGCGCGAGTCAGGCCGCTTTTGCGGCCTGCCGCGCTGCGCTCAGAACGGGAACCATTTCGAGGTCCGGCTGAACTTCATATAGCCCAGATTGACACCCTGCCGCCATCCGACGCCGAGCCGGATCGGGATCAGCACCGTGTTGCCGCGACGCAGATAGGTCGCCGCGAACCCGCCGACGAAATAAACGCGGCCCTCTGCCGCGGGGAAGCGCTTGAACAGGTCCGCGGTGTCGTAGAGGTTGTAGACCAGCACGAACACCTTGTTGGCATCACCGCCCAGATCGAAGCCGACCGATGGGCCGGTCCAATAGACCGGCTGGCGCCCCTCGACCTTGTGGAACATCTCGCCCTTGCCATAGCGCAGGCCGACGACGACCGCCGCCGACGCCTCGCGCCCGGCGATATAGGCGTTGGGATAGCCCTGCTCTTTGAGCGTGCGCTCGAGGATGCCGGCGAGCCCCGATGCGCCCTTGCCGAACGTTCCCTCGGCGGCGCGGAGCAATTCCTGCTTCTGGAAGGTCTGGCTGTCAGCCGATTCGACCTCTGCCCCGTCGCGCGCGACGTCCTGTGCCGATCCGCTCGTACCTGCCGGCGCTCCCGTCGGCCTGCCCGCGGACGATCCGCTGGAGCCGGACTCGACCGGCTCGGTAGATCCTGGCGCGTCGGGATAGCGCGGCGTGTCGGACAGCGGGACAGGATCTGACTGAGCGGGGGGCGGGGTGGGCATGCGGCGGGGCGGCTGCGCTTTCGGCTGCGTCTGGCGCAGATCCGAATCGATCGCCTGGTTGGGATCGATCGTGCGCACTTGTGCCGCAAGCGGGGCTCCCGCGGTCGCCAGCGCGAGCAGGATTGCAGCGCCAATCCTCGGCGCGCTGGTCCAGCGCAAGTGCATCGTCATTCTCCCCCGGGGCTGCAATTGCGCCATGATAGCGCCGTCCTGGCTGTCGCGCCAATGAACGAGCGGCGCCGTCGCGACCAGCGGAATCGATTCCGCGGCGAGCAACATGCGCACAAGCGGTTGCCGTGGCAGCAAAGCGCGGTTATAGCCCGCCTTCGCCGTGATCCGGAGACGTGGGTGAGTGGCTGAAACCAGCGGTTTGCTAAACCGCCGTACCGGGTTTACTGGTACCGAGGGTTCGAATCCCTCCGTCTCCGCCAGCTGTCGATTTCCCTACATTCCTGACAGGCCCAGAGGGGCCAACAATTGGCGGTTTTTCCGACCTTTTCTGTCCCTCCCTGTACCTTGCAATCTCCCACTAGCCCGCATATGATGTGGGAAATAATGTGGGAGCAACTTCGTTGGGCAAGTTGACAGCAACCGCCGTAAAAGCCGCTAAAGCGGCGGGCCGCTATGGCGATGGCGACGGGCTTTTCCTGCTAGTCGGCCCCACCGGCGCGCGTTCCTGGATATTGCGGGCGCAAAAAGATGGGAAACGTCGCGATATCGGGCTTGGAAGCGCCGCAAAGGTGCCTTTGGCGCTCGCTCGCGACCGTGCAGTCAAGGCGCGTTCGCAAATCGAGGTGGGAATCGATCCGGTAGCGGAGCGGCGCAAGGCGGCGGGTATTCCTACCGTTCGGGAAGCGGCGGCGCTTGTGCATGCCGAGACGCGCAAAGGGTGGCGCAACGGGAAGCACGACAAGCAATGGCTATCATCGCTGGAGACGCATTGCTTCCCCGCGGTTGGCGACGTGTCGGTTTCCGATCTGGACGGTCCCGCGGTGCGCGACGTGCTAGCGTCGATCTGGTTGACCAAGCCGGAGACGGCGCGGCGCATCCGCCAGCGCATTATCTCGATTGTCGATTGGTCGGTTGCTAAGGGCTATCGCGACGTGCCGCTGGCAATGGCGGCAATCGACAAGTCGCTTCCCCGCCAGAAGCGCACCGACCGGCATCACGAAGCTTTGCCCTATGCCGATCTACCCGATTTTATGGCGAAGCTGCGTTCGCGGGAATCGGTAGGGCGCGTGGCGCTGGAGTTTCTGATTTTGACCGCCGCCCGGTCTGGCGAGGTACGCGGCGCGACATGGGCGGAAATCGATCTGGAGGCCGCTCTGTGGACGATACCGGCGGCGCGCATGAAAGCGGAGCGCGAGCACGTCATCCCCCTGTCTGACGCGGCTTTGCGGGTGCTGGAGCGCGCAAAACAATGGCGCACGGGAACGACAAAAGACGACGCGCTGATTTTCCCCGGCATGAAACGCGACAAGCCGATTTCCGACATGACGCTAACCAAAGTTATGCGCGACATGGAATTGACCGCCGTCCCGCACGGTTTCCGCTCCAGCTTTAAGGATTGGGCATCGGAGACCACAAACTTCCCCAATGAACTATCGGAGGCGGCGCTGGCGCACGCCATCCCGAACAAGAGCGAGGCGGCTTACCGGCGGGGCAACATGCTGGAGAAGCGGCGGGTGATGATGGCCGCTTGGTCTGCCCACAGCGGTCTAGAGCCGGAGAACAAAATCCTGCGAATTGCGAAATGAGCCGCCGATACACACCCGTTGGCCTCGAACGAATGACGCGAATCCACTTGGATATCGACGATGAACCCATGACCTTTAACAACGAAATTGTGGGAACAATTTTATTAGAAATTGGCAAAGGATTGGACGACGATTGGGGTGATTTTGTTCGGGCGGTGGGGAACGCATTTTTAGATAGAGACGAATATCACGTAGTGTCGTTAAGCCAGCGGAAACGGGGCAGATTTGTTTCGCCAACAGATTCCGCAAACCGAAGGCATGAGGTGCACAACGTCACCATGGCGGTCATGCAATTTGAAGTTTTGGGTTTGCAAAAAAAGGCTGCGGTGTCTCGGGTCTGCGAAATTTACGGTCGCTCCCGCGCGTGGGTGTTTGCTGCTCTGCGAGAACAAGAAGAATTTGATGCCGCTGTGCGCTCAATTCGCGCGACACGTGGCGAAGAGCGATTGCGCCAGATAAAGGCTAAGACGTTGGTCGCTGACGAGTCCACTCAAAGCGAGGAATAGTTAGACCACAATCTGTTTCAAAAGTGCTGCAAAGCTGCATATTCAACGCGACGCCAAGGAATGCCCCGGAAGCCGGTGGCCCACCGTTAAGGGTCGGAGCGTCAACCATGTTGAACGAATTGATGACCGTAGCGGACTTCCTGTCGCGCTACTCGATTTCGCGAACGGAGTTTTACCGACAAGTGAATGCGGGGCGCATCCGCCTTACCAAGCTGGGCAATGCCAGCCGCGTAGCGCGTGATGATGCCGAGCAATGGCGTGCGTCGCTTCCCGTTCGCGCGGGAGGGCCGGACAATGTTTGATCCGCACCAACAAATTGTTGGAGGTGCCCCCAAGGCCGTTCGAGCGGCCAAGGGGGCGGGTATCGCCAGCATGGGAGCTAACGCGACAAGCGGAACTTACAACGCGCCACCCCGGCACCGCAAGCGCGTCGTCCACGCCATTGGCCCCGCCGGACCGATTGCCGTTACTGGGCAGGAAGCGCGGGCACTGGAGGCGTTGATCGAAAGCGGCGCGGCGGGCGTCACGTCGCTGGAGGTATCGAGCTGGGCTTACCGGCTGGGCGCGTACATCTTCGATCTGCGGCACGACTATGGCCTGTCGATCGATACCCTTCGCGAGGAACACGATGACGGCTGGCACGCGCGGTATGTGCTGCGCACGCCTGTCGTGATTGCGGACGCGGTGGCATGACCGGGACCATCCTGTTCGATCAAATCCACCGTGGCGATGTGTGGCGGCTGGAGGTTGCGAGCCATGAAGGCCGGACCTTTGGCAACTGGCGCAAATGGTATTGGAAGGGGGCAGAATTGCTTCCGACCAAGCAAGGCGCGACAATCCCGCTGGAGCGCCTTCCGGAGCTTAACGCGGCGCTGACCGCCTATCTCGCCAGTGCCCCGCCAGACGGGCCGCTATCAGCAAAGTAGAGGGCATCTAGATTAAGGGGAGCGTTCGGGTCGGGCGCTCCCCTGCCTTTTCGGACGCAATCTTGAAACATGGGAAAGGGGGCTGGAAATGCCCTTTTCAGGCTCCGACGGCGCTCGCGGGGATGGCGGAAATCCGCGCCTTCCCAATGCTGGCACGCAAGCTGCAATATACAATACTTCTAAGAGTGCGCGGCATCGCCACGGAAAATCGGCCTGTAACGGCTGGGGAGGCTCCAGAAACAGGGCCGACCGTTGTTCGGAAGGACTGACCGCAAAGCAGGTGGAGGGCATTGAGGCGGCGGCGCAAACCGCTTGGCGGCGGGGCTTGGCGTTCAATTGTCACGTCACGATCCACTGGGCAAAGCTTGGGGTCGCCGACGATGCGACCGCCGCCGCGACGGGCGCGTTTCTGACATGCGCGCGGGACTGTTTGCGCAAGCAGGGGTTGCCGTTCGCCTATGCCTATGTGCGCGAAAATAGCGGCGACAATGGCGCGCACTCTCATATCCTGGCGCATCTGCCCCCCGGCACGCGTTGGGCCTTCCAACGCTCGAAAAGGTGGCTGGAGCGGATAAGCGGCAAACCCTATTTTACAGGAGGAATACGGACGCACCGAATACGCGGTACAGGCAGCGGGCGGGTTATCCTGCCTGATCTGTATGCGGAAAATCTGGCGGAGGTCGTTGGCTATCTGACGAAGGGGGCGCTGCCCTCGGTCGCGGCGGCGCTGGCGCTGGAGCGTGTCAAATTCGGCGGGCGCGTCATCGGCAAGCGGTCGGGCTGTAGTGAGAATGTTGGAAGTCGCGCGAGTAATTCTGCGTAAGCGTTTCACTATGCCCAATCGCCGAACGAGATATTTAGTGGATCTGACGTGAAGCATACCGCTTCGCGAGAGTTCCATTAAAAGAGCATTCAAAGCCGTGAAACGAGCTACACTCATTCTCTTCAACTACCACTCGAAGCCCGTTACGAACTAGAGTCATTTTGCAGCTCTGCTGAGATTCCGCGTCGTATGGCTCACGGTGGCTGATCAAGTTGCCGTTTGGAACGGCGTTGAACGAGATACCTCCAAGACATCTAGGGCTTCCCACGCCCAGATCGACAAACACCTTCCCGCCCGGTCGGTTTTTGATCGTCATAGTTGCGTTGGCGTTTTCTGTTTTGCCCTGATAGCGACCAGCCCACTTATTGGACGCGTCAGGCAGCGATACGGGTCGCTGCACTGCAGCCGTATCCGGAACGGATGTCTTCACTGATAGCCGGATTGGAACGGAGGATTTTCTGATTTTCTGTGCCGCGTTGTCGCGTTGCGTGATGTCGTTGGTCATCCAGTAGGTAAGCACCCCAACAACAATCAAAGTTAGAAAAAGACCACCGGTCAACGCTGCTATGCCCAGTGGATTCAAGTGCCTCCGATCAAATATGTTGCTCTTTTCGCGCTCAAATTCTGCGTCCGTTAAAGCTCCAGCCGAGCGTAGCTCATTTAGTTTTGCGAGGCGGTCCATTTGATGTTGTTGCATTGTACCCTCGATTGCTGGCGCTGGAGTGCGTCAAACCCGGCGGGCGCGTTGTCGGCGAGCGGGCGGGGTGGAGCGAGAACCGATGAGCCGTTAATTTACGTAGAGGCGCAGACTAAATGGAAAATATTTATCAATTCGATGTCTCATTTCTCTAGATTATCTAACATAACTATAATTGTCTTTCCCGCCGTAATGACATCCGTCATCTGGCCCACATGTATCGAATTATCTCGAAGATCCTTGCAAACGAACTGCATTTTATCGTCACCGATCGAGTCCGGAATAACCTGAACAACATTTTGTTGATATGTATTTAAAGAGGTTGAGTTGATTAGCCTACCATTTGAATCGTAATCGGCCCACGAAATCAGCCTCATAGTACGTGCATTGCAATCATATTCATTCAATTTTTTGTCATACTTTACTTCGCTCGTTTTTGTCTCGGCCGACTCAAAGTATGTTGAAGACCAAGCTCTGATGACTCCGTTCCGCAAATTAACTGTAGACGATGTATCAAGAAAACTTATTTGCCGATCCGGCTTTTGCCCCCCCAACGTAACGAACCACCAGTCGCTCGCAACCGCCTCAGTCGAGTAGGTTAGCAATGCTGCGGCCGCTAAAAATGATGCCATAATTTTCATGCCAGCGCGTCCCCCGGTAATGGATGTTAGTAGTTCCTATTTCGTTTTGCTAATGATTTAGTATAATCTGCGACGGAGATTTAGCGATGGGTGGTTATGGATCGGGCCGGAGCGGGGCGCGTCCAGCTGTGGAGGATGGGCTAACCATCGACCTCCCGTTGATGATGCAACGCGGTTGGGTGTGTAACGGCGGCGCGAAATATCACGGCTCGCTTACTTGGACCACGAACGGCCACGAGCGCGCCACTGTTAGCTATGGCTATTCAATGGTCGATCCGGAGGAGGCTTGTTTCGAGCTACGCTACACGCGCTCGCCATATGGCCGGGAGCCAGAAAAGGTCGTCCAGCGCATCACGCTTGTCGCAACCGTCCCGAACTACGGCGGGCGGCGTTGGTGGATGATCTGCCCCTATTCGGGCAAGCGCGCGACCAAGCTTTACATGCCACCCGGCGGGGACAGATTTGCTGGTCGTGCGGCGTGGCGGCTGGGCTATCGCTCGCAACGTGTCGCGCACCGCGACCGCCCTTTTGAGAAGCTGTTTCGCCTCCAGCGTAAAATAGGCTCGTCTGAAGGATGGGAGGCTGGAATCCTCCGCCCCAAGGGCATGTGGAGCAGAACCTACGAAAAGCACTTGGAGCGCTATTTCGAGCTAGATGCCGAGTGCAGCCGCGAGATGACGGAAATGCTATCTGCTTTGAAACGGGGCGGGGCGTCGGACTAATTTTTAATCGGCTTCTCCTGTTCGGGCGGACTCGCGCCTCACCAAATTTCAAGATACCAAAGCAGGCCGATGCTTTTCAAACTAGATCATCTCGAGGTTGTAGAAATCGTGCGACCGATTGATAGCGGGATGACGCAGCCCTTCCTATGCCAACTCGCTGACGATCAATTGTACGCCGTGAAGGGTCGGGGAGCGTTGGTACACGGATTGATAGCCGAAACGATTGCTGGATGCCTTGGCAGGCAAATCGGATTGCCGATACCAGACTTTGTGCTGGCAGAGATGCCAGCTAGCCTTGTTCGTGGCTTTGGTGATCCGACCCTTGAAAGTGCCATTGGGGAGGGCACGGCCTTCGCATCCCTTTGGCAAGAGCCCGTGGAAACGATAGCAACGCCGTTTTTAAAGACGATTCCCCAACGACTTTTGGCGAAAATCTACGCCTTTGATCACTGGATCATGAACGGGGATCGGACCCTTACTGAGCATGGCGGCAACCCAAATTTGCTCGTTAGGCTTGATAGCAATTCGTTAATCGTGATTGACCATAATCTCGCCTTCTCGAACACCTACCATCACCGCGAACTTGCGGTTCACGCCTGCCGTCCGGCGTGGATAAAAATGAGCCGGGATTTTGTATTTTGCGAGGAGCTTTTTGCCGCAATGGACACGGCGCTTGCTATGCTAAACGACATTACGGGGCAGCTGCCTGGCGCTTGGATCGAGGCTTCAGGCGATTTCGTGGAGCGCATTTCGCAAACGGTATCGAGAGCCGGACAGCGTGGTTTTTGGGATGAGATGGAATGAAGAGCATCTTCAAATACTCCATTATCAGATTTCGGCCGTTCGCGGAAACCGAAGAATTTGCCAATATTGGGGTAATTGCTATCGATGAAGCAAGCGGAGAAATTGCGTTTGAGATTGGGCCAAAGAGATTTTCTCGCATAAGGCATTTCTTCGATGAAAAAGCTTATCATGCTTACGCCCATGTTATTGAGCATTTGGCAGTCGAACTGCCGCGTATGACGCAATTTTTGACAAAAAATTATGGTGTTTCATCGAGAAGCGCGTTTGAAGATATAACAAAGCGTCGTGAATCTAGCGTTATATTTAGCGCTGTGCGGCTGGTTAATTCCGATTTAAATATCGAAACTCTAACGGAAAACCTATTCAATCGATTCGTTAAGCGTGAATTTGCGGCTGATAATATAGAAAACGTTCTCACTCGCGATATACGGCGTAGCTTGCATCAATATGGCGTCAGGAATTTTAAAAACTTCAAAATAGACGATGATCTTATTCCCGTAAGTTTTCCGTTGGCTCATCTTGGGCAAGAGCTCAGGGCGATCAAGCCGCTGGCTTTTAGTCAAAAGAGCCCAATGGGCATTGTCGATTATGGCGCCCACTGGCGTAAGCGCCTTAGCTATCTGTTGGATCGCAAAAAGGTCGGGGAGCGTAATGTCTTGATTGCGGTAGATGGGCCCGGAATTGATGCTGAAAAGCCAATGCGGGAGGCTTTCGATCTGGCACGGGATGAGTTGGCCCGCCTTCCGTTCGACATTGTCGATGGCGAAGTCGGGGGGGTAGTCAACGAAAAGATAATTGCATTCGCGAGGGCATCGTTGCCGTGGCAGGTGACCTTGCCTCACTGAAGCGGCAGTCACCTTCATCAAATGTGGGAAAATATGTGGGGAACGGTGGAGTGCTTTCGATTAAATCCCTTTAAATCATAAAGTAAAGTGCACGTTCGACAGACTCCGTCTCCGCCAGCGCCTTCCAAAGCCTGGAAACTAAAAAAATCGGCCGCAGGTCATCTAGCCCTATCAGATGCGGCGACATGGGTGCGTTGCCGCCCCCGTCCCGACGCGCGCCGACGTCGTTAGCGATTGCAAACAGGGCGTTTCGTAAATCTGGCGCGGCGGCCTTTAGAGCGAGCTCGACGGGCAGCGCGTGTTGGGCGTAGCGCCGGCGCGTCCGCCAAGACCTGCTCTGGCGCGGGATCCTGCCGATCATCCCGCCAGAAGCGAACCGTCGCGAGCCGCCCGCCCGTGACTTCCGACGCTACCGCGATCGGAACCAGGTCGAGCGCGTGTTACGGTACAAATAGCCATCAATAGAAGAAATGAACAATATTCCGCTACTGTACCCGTTAGTCTCTATTCGGGTTACTTCGACACGAAACACTCGTCGGTGATACGGTGAGTTCGCTATCATCGAGCTTGAAATGCGATAGGACTTTCCCGCTTGCCGTCATGACCTTTGGCCAGGCGAATCGCCAAGGGCGAGCAGCACCGCCAGCCGCGCGATGATGCCGCCGAGCAGCGCACCATAAAGCGGTTTGAGCGCGGCGACCGCGCCGAACGACCAGGACGATCCGGTCAACGGCAGCACGGCCGCGCCCACCAACCCTGCCAGCGCCGCGATCGGTACGGCGACAAGCAGCGCGCGCACGAGCGCGTGGCGCGGCCATCTGTGCCCCCGCGACAGCGCGGTTACCCGCCCGGCCGCGAGCCGCCGCCGGGTCAGTACCGTCGGAACCAGGCAGCTCATCAGCGCGACCATCAGGCTCTGCGGGACCGTGTCGACCGCCAGCCCGCGCCAGCCAAGCACCGGCACGACCGCCTGGCCGCCGAACGCCAGCCATACGAACACCGCGCTCAGCGCCGCGTTGATGACCGCCGCGATCGCCATCTCGGTGCGCACATAGCGCCGCTGCGCCGGGGTCACGGTGCGGCCAGCACGGTGACGGGCCCGATCAGCCCCGACGCGCGCAACGGCGCATCGGCGCGGTAGCTCGGCATCGCCGTCCAGGTCAGCTTCCGCGCGCCCGGCTGCGCGTCGCCGATCAGGCGATTGACCCAGAGATTGGCGACGCGCACCTCGATCCGGTTGCGCCCGGGGCGCGCCGCGGCGGCGATGTCGATCCGATAGGGCGCGTGCCACACCGTGCCGACCGCAACGCCGTTCACGCGCACTTCGGCGAGATCGCCGACTTGCCCGAGATCGAGCAGCAGCGGCGTCGCGCGATCGAGCGTCCTTGGCACATCCAAGGCCGCCGCATAGCTGGCGACTCCCGAGAAATAGCGGATCGCGGGGGAGGCATTTTCGTTGAGCGGGGCCAGCCGCATCAGCGACGTGGTCGCAGGCGCCCCGCGTCCGGGTTGGAAGGTGACGGTCCACGGGCCGTCCACCCGTGCCACAGTCCGCGACGGCGGCGCGGCGCGTGTCACGCTGGCGTCGGTCGCTTCGCGGCGAAACACCACGAACACCGCCTCCTCGCCCGCCAGATCGAGCGGTACGATCGTCTGGCCGCCTTCGATGCGATACGAAACGGCGCTGCGCCGCCCGGTATCGGCGTGCCACAGTTCGGGCACCTTGCCAGTGACGCGGAAACGCGCCGCGATGCGCTCCGCACGGTTGCGGCGATTGGTCACGAAATAGACGTCGCCGTCGGCAAGCGCGCGATGCGCGAAGAGGAGCTCGCTGTCGGGCGCGGGCTTGGTATAGGCGAAATCGGGCAGCAGACCGGTTCCGGCAAGCGCGGCCTCGACGTCGTGCCCGGCGATGACGCGCCCCGTCCCGATCGTCGTGACCGGCGTGCCCGACCACAGGCGCCGAACCAGCGCGGAGAAGGCGGGACGGTCGTCGCCCAACGCCGGCGATCCCGTCGGCGCATCGCCAATGAGGGTCGCCCCCTGCTCGACCAGCGTCGCCAGCCGGCGCAGCACCGGCAGCGTCATGCGCTGTGCCGAACCGCCGAGATACAGCGCGCGGTAGCGGGCACCGCCGGACGAAACCACGCTTCCCTTCGCGACCGACAGATCCTGCGTCAGCGCATCGGCGTTGACGAAATCATAGCCATAATGGGTCGGCGTGTCGCCGAGCGGCGCACGCGCGAACAGCGCGGTCAGCGGTGCTTCCTCGCCATAGAAATAGGCGACGTCGGCGACGTTGCGGCCCTGCTGGAGCATATAGCTCGACCGCGCGATGTAATCGATCCACGGTCGCGCCATCTCGGCCCAGCTTTCGTGCCGGTTGAAATATTGCCCGAAGATCGCAAGCGACAGGCCGGGCAGTTTGTCGTCGACCGGCTGGTGCACCGAGGTGTGGATCACCGGCCGATTGATGCCGCTCGCAAACTCGAGATCGACGACGCGCTTGAGATCGGCCGGCGCGAATGCCCAGGGCGCCAGCCCCGAGGTGAAGGATTCGGCCGCGACGATGGTCTGGCCGTAGAGATGCGCGACCGACGCCGCGCCGCGCAGATCGCCGAGCAAGGTCGGGCGCGGCTTGCCGGCGCGATCATAGGTCCACATCGCCGCCATCGGCACGTCGGCATGGCGCCGCATCGCAAGGTCGTCGCCGAGCGCCGGGCGGCCATCCTCGAGCGCCTCGCCATACACTTTGAGGCCAGCGGCATGCGCGACGCGCGCGACCGTCCCATAATGTTCGCTCGCGAGCAGATCGGCGAGCGTCCGGCGATAATCGTACAGGAAGGCGTCGCTGCGCGCGCGCGAGCCGACCACCGCACCGGTCAGCGCGGGAAGCCACGGGCGCGGATCATAACCGCGCAACCGATTGAACTGCGCGAGCATCAACGGCGTCCAATTGGCGTCGCCCGCCTCGAAACTGTCGGTGACGATCGCACGGATGCCTTTCGCGCCGACCAGATCGGGGCCCGCCGCCGCGCGGTACATGCCGATATAATGCTCGAGGTACCGCGTGACCGCGGCGGCATCGTATTTGTCCACCTCGAGCCCCGTCGCCTCGGTGGTGGCGGGATGGTTGGTAGTGCCGAGCAGCGTCGCCCCCAGCCGGACGATCCGCCAACGCCCCTTGGGCACAGTCCAGTCGAGCGTGCCGTCGGGCTGCATCCGCGCGGTGAGATCGACCACGCGCGCAGGATCGATTCCCGCGCTTTCGGGCACAGCGGTGCTGAGCGCGTAATAATCCGTGACGGTCGCGAAGCCGGCCTTGGCTTCGAACCGATCGATCCTCGCCTCACCCGACAGGCGCAATTGCGCGACCGCGACCGATGTCGCGGGCGGTCCGCTCGGGAAAATGCCATCGACCACGGCACCGGGCACGGGCGCGCCGAGCCCGATCCGCGGGGGCGCGGTGTTGGGACCGAGCACGAGCCGGAACGCACGCGCGGTAACTGGCGCAAAGCTGACCGTCGTGGGTACCGCGCCAAGCGGCAGCGTCGCGATGGCGCGCCAGCCCGCGCCATCGGCAACCTCGAGCACGGGCTGGAACAGCGCGTCGCCAAACGGCGGCAAGGCACCTGGGATGAACAGCGTCGCGCTGCGGATCGTGGTCGGACGGGCGTAGGTCAGCGTCACGACGCCGGGCTGCTCGGCGCTGCCGCGCGGCACGGCGACCGACGTCTTGGCATCCGCGTCGAGCAATGCCGCGGCATCGACCGGGCGACCGGCGACGGTCGCAGCCGGAATCGCGGCTATGGGCGGATCGACCGGATAGGCCAGCACCATGACATCGGCATAATCCGTCGGCGGCGTCGATGCCTTGCCGCCAAAAGCGGCCAGCGGATCGTCGAACGGCAGCGCCTGGAACGGCCCGGTCGTGCGCGGCGGCGATGCCAGCTGCCCGGCGAAGCGATGGCCGCCAACGATGTCGGTTTCGCTCCACACCAGTTTCTTCATGCCGTCTGCGGGTGCCACCCACGGTCCGCCGGTCTCGCTCCAGCCCGGTGATCCCGCGACCGCGAATTCGAGCCCGAGCCGGTCCGCGGTCGTCGCCGCAAGTCGGAAGGCGTGGCGCCACTCCGGGCTCATATAGGCGAGGCGTCGCTCGACCACCTGCGGGGCCATCAGCGAAGCGTCGAAGGTCTGCACGCCTCCGAGGCCGATGCGCTTCATCCATTCGAGATCGGCGACGATCCCGGGTTCGCTGATATTGCCGTCGAGCCAGTGCCACCACACCCGCGGCCGCGCCTCCGCCGGAGGATCGACGAACCCGGCGGCGAGGCTGTCACCCGACGCTTGGTCCGCGATCGGGGGAGCGGTCTGGGCGAGCGCGGCCGACGAGGCCAGCAGCGCCGCCGTCAGCGCGAAGAAGCGAAAGCGATGCTGCATCAGGGCGTTCCTCAGAGTTTTCGCGTCGGCAGGCGCCGCGCCTCGACCGCCGCACGCCGCCTCACAGCGCGTTGCGCCGCGCGAAGGCGCCAAGCACGGTGGCGCTGGGCTTTGGCGTCCGCTTGAAGGTGGTGCGATCGACCTTCGCCAGCCCGAAGCCATGGTCGAACCCGGCACCCCATTCGTAATTGTCGAGCAGCGACCAGTGGATATAGCCGAGCACCGGCACGCCATCGTCGATCGCGCGCTTCAATTCGGGGAGCGCGCCGGCGATCAGCGCGCTGCGAATGCGGTCGTCATCGGTGCCGACGCCGTGTTCGCTGACCAGGATCGGCTTGCCCGTTGCTTCATGCGCATAGCGCACCGCGCCCGCGAGCGAGGGCGCATACACCTCCGCCCCGCGGAAGTTGAGTGTCGCGCCAGGCGGTGGCGGCAGCTTGCCGGTCGAATTCCACACCGATCGCTCGTAATTCTGGACGCCGAGGAAATCGTCGCCCTTGGCCGATTCGAGCCAGACGCCGTAGAGTTCTGCGCGCTTGGCATCGCGCAAACTGTTGGGGCCGACCGCTTGGTCGTCGGCAAGCGCAAGGCTGATGCCGACCGGCAGATCAGGCCGGACGCCCTTGATCGCGTCGCGCGCGGCCTTGTGGCCGGCGAGCATGTTGCGTGTCACCGCCGGCACATCCTCGGGCAGCACGGTATTGGCCACGACGAACTTGGCCGAGCCGGTCGCGCGCGCCGCGGCCGCCAGATTCGCCTTGAGCAGGCCGAAAAAGGCCGGTGGCAGGACGATCGGCAGCATGCTGGCGATATTGGGTTCGTTGAACGTCATCGCATAGCCGATTCCCCCCGCCAGATGGCGCGCCGCCCGCTCGCAGAAGCGCGCAAACAACGCCGGAGCCTGCGCGTTCGTCCAGCCGCCCTGCGCCGCGAACCAGCGCGGCGTGGTGTAATGGTTGAAGGTCACCACCGGGGTCAGCCCCCGCGCGCGACAACCGTCGATCATCGCCTTGTAATGATCGAGCATCGCGATCGAGAACAGGCCGGGCCCTGGCTCGATCCGTGGCCATTCCAGGCTGAAGCGATAGCTGTTGAGGCCAAGGCTCTTCACTAAGTCGAGATCGGTGCGCCACAGCTCGAAGCTGTTGTCGGCATCGCCCGATGGTGGGCCGAGCGCCGGCTCGACATTCTCCAGCACCCACTGGTCGCTGTTGGTGTTGTTGCCCTCCACCTGATGCCCCGCAGTCGCTGCACCCCAGAGAAAGCCTTTGGGAAAAGCGCGTGCGGTGACGCCCGGGTCCGCGCGGCGGGCCAACGCCGGAGCGGCGAGGAGCGCACCACCGGCGGCGAGCAGCGTACGGCGATCGATGGTCATAGGGACTCCTGCTGTGGTGCCGCGACGTCGGCGATGAAGGCGCGGATCTCGTCGGTCATCCGCGTGTCCGCGCCGCCGATATGGCAGGCGAGACTGAAGTGATTGTGGCCCGCTGCGATATGGCTGCGCGGCAGATGCCCGTGCCGCGCGAGCCGCGCCGCCAACACGGCGATCGTCTCGGTCTGGAAGCGGGCCGGGTCGAACTCGGCGCACGCGATCAGCAGCGGCACGCCGGTCTCGACCATCGCATCGCGCGGGTGGCGCGCGGGATAAGTATCGGCCGGGCCGTAATAGAGCATGTCGCGCTCCTCGAGTGGCGTGTAGCCGTAAAGCCCGGACAATAGCACAGCGCCGCACACGCCGGGATCGGCGGCGCGCAAGCGCAGATGCGTCGCAACATGCACCGCGCCCGCCGACGTGCCGATGACGACGATTCGGTCGGGATCACCGCCATGGTCGGCGGCATTCGCCCGCAACCAGTCGATCGCCGCGCCGACATCCTCCCCGCCCGCGGGCCAGACGGCTTCGGGCGCAAGGCGATAGTTCATCACCGCGCCGAGCATTCCCGAGCGCGCCGCCCAGCGCCCGACATGCGCGTTGAACGGATGATCCGGGCTGCTCTTCTCGCCGCGCACGAAGCCGCCGCCATGGACCCACAGCACGACCGGGACGCCCGACGCCGACGCGGGGGGCGCGTAGAGATCGAGCCGCTGGCGGGGATCGTCGCCATAAGCGAGATCGCACGCGCTTGCCGGCTGGGCGGTGCGATACGCATCCTGCTCGGCGCGAAACAGATCCTGAACCTGCACCAATGTCGTCGGGCCGAGCGTTCGGCCGAGCGCGGTGATCGCGGCGCGGAGGGAATCCGATTGTCGAGTCATGGCTGCGTGCTCACAAGGCGTTGCGTCGCGCGATCGCGCCGAGCACGGCGGCGCTCGGCTTGGGCACGCGGCGGAAGGTGGTGCGATCGACGGTGGCGAGGCCGTATTTCGGGCGATATCCCGAAACCCATTCGAAATTGTCGATGAGCGACCAATGGAGATAGCCGATCACCGGCACGCCCTCGTCGATCGCGCGCTTCAATTCGGCGAGCGCCGCCGGGATCAGCGCGACCCGGTCGCGATCGTCCTCGGTCGCAATGCCATGTTCGGTGACGAAGATCGGCTTGCCGGTCGCGGCGTGGACATAGCGCGCGCAATTGGCGAGCGAGGCGGGGTAGGTCTCGTTCCCGATCTGATCGCGTTTCGCCGTCGCGGGCAGCGCGACGAGGCCCGTGGCATCCCACTGATTGCGCGAATAGTTCTGGATGCCGACGAAATCGTCCTGCCGTGCGGTCTCGAGCCACGGCCCGTAGAATTCCTGCCGCTTGGCATCGCGCAGGGCGGTTTCGCCAACGGCCTGTTCATCGACGATCGCCAACGAGAAGCCGACGGGCAGCGTCGTCCGCGCGGACTTGATCGCGGCGAACCCAGCCCGGTGCGCTTTGATCAAATTGGGCAAGGTCTCGCGTGCCGAGCCGAACGCCGGACCGCCGACGAAGCGCTGCGATCCGGTCACGCGCGCCGCTTCCGCCAGCATCGGCTGCTGCGCCATGATCGCTTGCGGCGGTACCATGGCTGCGGCGATCAGCAGACCGTTCGGTTCGTTGAGCGTCACCGCGCGCGCAATCCCGTCGCCCAAATGCCGCGCCGCGCGATCGCAATAGCGCGCGAACAGCTGCGGAGATTCGGGGTTGGTCCAGCCGCCGCGCGCGGCGAACCAGATCGGCACCGCCCAGTGGCTGAACGTTACGACCGGCTGCAACCCCCGCGTGTGGCACCCCGCGATGATCGCCTTGTAATGATCGAGCAGCGCGATCGAAAACTGACCCGCGACCGGCTCGATCCGCGACCATTCGATGCTGAAGCGATAGCTGTTGAGGCCGATCGCCTTGGCCAGATCGAGATCCCGCGTCCACAGCTCGAGGCTGTTGCACGCATCCCCGACCGGCTCGGCAAAGATCGTCGGCTTGATGTTTTCCAGCAGCCAGAAATCGCTGTTGGTGTCATTGCCCTCGATCTGATGCCCGGCGGTCGCCGCGCCCCACAGGAAATCCGCGGGAAAGCCGTCGCTGCGGCGCGGCTGCGCGACCACCGGGGCGATCACCGGAGCGATCACCGGGGCGGCCAGCAGGGCGGACGTCGCCGCGAGGAGAGATCTACGATCCATCACCAGATATTCCCTCGCGGCAGCACGTCGACCTTCGCCCGCCGCCGACACGGCCGGACAGGATCGTCGACACCGGCGGCGGATCACAAACCGATCCGCCGCTGGCGATCCTCAGAACTTCGCGTCCAGGCTCAGTCCGACCTGGCGGAAGGACTGCGGACCATAGATCGCGCCGACATTGGCCGCACCGTTGTACGGGAAGTCGCTCTGGTACAGCGACGGCTCATGCACGTCGAACAGGTTCCGCGCGAACACCGCGATCTGATAGCGCTCGTCCTCGGTGCGCAGGCCGATCCGCCCGCCGACCGTCCAATGCGGGCGGAAGGTCGATTCTGGGCGCGAATTGGCTTCATAGCGGATCCGCGACTTCCACACCGTGTCGGCCGCCAGGAACGCGTTGAGCCGCGTCGTCACCGGCTGCTGATATTCGCCCGACAGCGTGAACTTGTACTTTGGCGCATAAGCGAGCTGCGTCCCGCCGATCTGCGTCCCGTCGGTGCCGAGGTACTTGGTCGGATAGGTCGCCTTGGCGTAGATGAAGCCGGTGTTGAGCGACAGGTTCCGGTTCACGCGCCCGAAGAAGTTGATCTCGGCACCGCGCGTCTTGACGCCGTCGATGTTGGTCTGAACGCACGACAAGGCGGCAGTCGAAGCAACCGTGGTGCACTGCTGCGCCTGGAAGTCCGTCACCTTGGTGTAGAACAGGTTGATATCGGCAACCAGACCACGGAACAGCGTCGCCTTGAGCCCAGCTTCGTACGCCATCGGGATCTCGGGACGCACGATGTAGGGCGACAGCGGTGCCGCCGGCGTCGCGATCTGCCCGCCCTTGAAGCCGCGCGAGGCGGTTGCATAGACCATCGCGTTCTTGAGCAGATCATATTGCGCGCCGAAGCGATACGAGATCTTTTCCGTGCTCAACCGCTGCGCTTGGATCCGGTTCGTCGCCAGGTCCAGATTGTTGCGATCGAGCGACAACTTTGCGCTGGTGATGCGCCCACCGCCGATCAGCCGGAAGGCCGGCGTCACTTGGAAGGTCGCCTGCCCGAACGCGGCGAGCGATTCATCGACGATCGTGTCATAGGCACCGATCGATCGCGCGATCGGGATCGCGACGTTGGGCGCGGGGATGAGCGTGACACTCAGCGATTCGGGCGTCCGGGTCTGCTTCTGGTGCGAGTAGAAGGCGCCGACCGTATATTCCAGCCGGTTGCCCGACGGCGAACTGGCGCGGAATTCCTGCGTGAACAGGTCGATATTGCGATGCGTCGCGCCGTTTTCGACCTGCAATTCGAGCGGATCGCCGCGGAAGATCGAGGTGACGTCGCCGCGCTCCTTGTTCACGCGATAGGCGGTGATCGATGTCAAGGTGAGCGGACCCGCATCGTAATCGAGCTGGAGCGAACCGCCGAAATTGTAGGTGCGACTGAGCCGCGGCCGCGCGGCGCAATAGGTCTGATTGCCTTCGCCCACGGTCACGCCACAGCTGGCAAGCCGCGCGGTGATGCCGACCGGATCGAACCCGCCGCCGCCGAAGAACGGCCCCGGCCCGCCGGCGCGGACGAAGGTGAAGAAGTCGCCGCCATTCTCAAGGCGCGACTTGGTGTAGTCGCCGATCACGTTGACCGTGAGTGCGTCGCTCGGCGTCCACAGCAACCGCCCGCGAAAGCCGAAGCGATCGACGTTGTTGAGGTCGCCGGTCAGCGCGTTGCGATTGACGCCCTGCCGCTGGTTGAGCAGCCCCGACACACGGATCGCAGCGTTCGACGCGAGCGGCACGTTGACGACGCCCTGCACGACCTGATTGCCGAACTTCGATCCGGCGGTTCCGTCGTTCGAAAGCTCGGTCCGCACGCGCGCGCTGAGCCGGGTCGGATCGGGCGCGTTGGTACTGACGTTGATGACGCCGGCCGACGTGGTGAGGCCGAACAGCGTTCCCTGCGGCCCCTTGAGCACTTCGATCCGCGCGACGTCGAACAGATCGCCGATATTGGCGTTGCCCTGGCTCACCTGATCGACCACCACGCCGACCGACGCCACTGCGCCCGCCGAGAAGGTCTGCGTCCCGATCCCGCGGATCGCGCCGCCGCCGCCGGTATTCTGGC
Source organism: Sphingomonas sp. AAP5 (assembly GCF_004354345.1). Lineage (NCBI taxonomy): Bacteria > Pseudomonadati > Pseudomonadota > Alphaproteobacteria > Sphingomonadales > Sphingomonadaceae > Sphingomonas > Sphingomonas sp. AAP5. Next base: position 3,830,640 of record NZ_CP037913.1, read on the forward strand.
CGGGCGCCTGCTGGATCTCGAGCGAGGGCGCGATGCGGTTGAGATCGTTGAGCGTGTTGACCTGCTGGCGCTCGAGCTGCTTCTGATCGGCAACCGTGATCGAAATCGGCACGTCGACCACACGTTCGCGCCGACGCTGCGCGGTGACGACGATATCGGCGCCGGTCTGGTCGGCCACGGTCGCCGCGGGCGGCGACGTAGAAGCTGCGCTGTCCTGCGCCGTGGCGATGGTGGGGACAGCCAGCCAGCTGGCGGATGCGAGTGCGACGGCAAGCGTGCGGTTCATGATGACCTCTCCTGATTTTGTTGTTGTTGTTGTTGTTGTTGTTGTTGATGGTTTTTACGCACGGCTCAGTGGGCGACATCCTCATCGACCACATGATTGGTGAGCGTTCCGACCGGGCCGATCGCGACCTCGACGCGGTCGCCCGCCTTCATCCACAAGGGCGGCGTGCGCTTGGCACCGACGCCGCCGGGCGTGCCCGTCGCGATCACATCCCCTGGCGAAAGCGCGGTGAATGCCGAGACATAGGCAATGATCTTGGCGATCGGGAACACCATGTCGCCGATCGGCTGATCCTGGACGATTTCGCCGTTGAGCCGCGTCGTGACATGCACGCCGGACAGATCGCCCGCTTCCTGCGGCGTCACCAATTGCGGGCCAAAGGCGCCGGTGCCGGGGAAGTTCTTGCCCGGGATGAATTGCGACGTGTGCCATTGCCAATCGCGGATCGACGCGTCGTTGAAACAGGCATAGCCCGCGACATGCGCCATCGCATCCTGCTCGGCGATGGCGCGCCCGCCGCGACCGATGACGATCGCGAGTTCGCCCTCGAAATCGAGATGCCCGGACACGAGCGGCCGCACGATCGGCTGGCCGTCGGCGATCAGCGTATCGGCGAACCGCGTGAAGATCGACGGATTGTCGACCTTGGCGCGACCCGTCTCGACCCGGTGGCTCTCGTAATTATGCCCGACGCACAGGATCTTGCCCGGATTGGGGATAACCGGCAGCAGCAATACGTCTGCCGCGGCAATGGCCGGGCCATCCGCAAGGGCCGACAGAGGGCCCGCCGCGATCGCGGCCTTCAAATCGACCGGCGCGCCCGCAACCGCACCCGCATCGTGGATCGTCGCACGATCGATCCGGCCATAGCTGGTCGTGCCATCGACGCGGCGGAAGCTGACATAAGGCATTAACGTACTCCTCGAGCAGGGGCCGAGACCGCTGCGGAAAGCTCAGCCACGGCGGATTCCGGTTTCGGCGCGTGCAAATGGAGGGCGGTGCGCGCCTGCATCAGCAGCGCAGCGAGATCCTCGTTCGCGACGCCGAACACATAAAAATCAGGGCGGACCAGCACGAAGCGCGCGCCGCGAAGCTTAAGCCAGCGCCCGACAACACCCCCGTCGTCGAGCGCCGCCGCATCGACGATCGTCAGATCGAGCGTAGACAGCGCGGCGAGGGTTGGCGACGCCGAAACATCCGCTGTTGCCGCCGCATCGATCGCGAACAGCCGCCAGCCACCGCCGGTCACGGTGTCGAGGATCTTCGCGTCGCCGCCAATCCACGGCTGGATGAAGCGCTCCCCGGCACCGCGCGTTCCAGCCGCGATTGCCCCGGAGGTATAGGCCGGGATGAGATCCGCCGCGGTACGACCGGATGTGCCAGCGTGCTGCGCGCGCATCGCGGCATCGCGCTCGGCGGCGCGTTCGGGGTCGAGTTCGCAGATATAGCGACCCGCCGCGACCGCCGCGCTGACGACGCTGCGCACGTGCGGATCGCGTTCGACCTGATAGGTGTCGAGCAATGCCGCATCGGCATCGCCCTGTTCGACCAGCGCGAGCTTCCAGATCAGGTTCGCGACATCGCGCATCCCGTGACACATGCCCTGCCCGAAAAAGGGCGGGGTCTGATGCGCGGCGTCGCCCGCCAGGAACACGCGTCCGTCGCGCCACCGCTCGGCGATCAGCCCGTGGAAGCGGTACGTCGTGGCGCGGATCAGGTCGTAGGGCACGCCGTCGAGATACGGCTTGAGCAGCGCCGCGACCGCGTCGGGCTGCATCATCGCGGCGTCGTCCTCGCCCGGCAGCAGCATGAACTCCCAGCGGCGGATATTGCCGCGTCCGGGCACGATCGTCGCCGGGCGCTGCGGGTCGCACATCATCACCGACAATTGCTGAAGGTTCGCCGCTTCGGGGACGCCCCAGAGGTCGGGAAAGCGCACCGGCTGGTCGACGTGCGCATCGACGACGAGCCACGATTCCTCGAAATCGAGATCGTCGAGCGCGATGCCCAGCGCCTTGCGCGTATCGCTGCGCGCGCCGTCGCACGCGATTACCCAGCGCGCGCGGACCGTGTCGGTCGTGCCGTTGCGGCCCAGCTTAACACTGACCCCGGCATCGTCCTGGACAAAGCCGTCGAGTGTCGTGTCGAGCGACACGGTTACCGTCGGGGCTTGCACGAAGCCGTCGCGCAGCAGCGCTTCGAGCTCGGGCTGATAGAAGAAGTAATCGTTCGCCCAGCCAAACGGCTTGGGGCGCCCCGCCGTCCCCATATAGCGGATCACGCCGTGATCGGCACCGATATGCAGATGTCCCTCGGTCTCGCGCATGGTCGGGGCGATCGCGTCGGCCAGGCCGACGCCCTGGAACAGGCGCATCATTTCGTGGTCGAGATGCACCGCCCGCGGCAATATGTGGGGCGCCGAGTCACGATCGATCACCAGGGTCGCAAGTCCCGCCTGCGCCGCGAGGTTCGCCGCGAGCGCGCCGACCGGACCGCAGCCGACGATCACCAGATCATAGGCCGGCGGCACTGTCATCGGACGGTCTCGGGGGACGAATACGGGCAGTGGCAGCGCATCGATCGGGATCCTCTCGCGGTGTTCTGATGACACCGAGCGCCCCAATGCGTGCTTCCTAGCCCCTTTGTAAAATATTGGATTTTGCGAATAGCATAGGTTGGGACTATGCCAGGACGGCGGTGATCGCCTTTACCAATTGTGCGCCCAGGTCGGATAGCGCGCGATTGCGGAGCGTGCGGATCCCGATGCTGCGCGTGACCTTCGCGTCGGTCACCGGCACCGCGCGCAGCACGCCCATCGACAGTTCGGCGCGGGCCACGCCGCGCGGCAGCATCGTGACGCGCGCGCCGCCGCGCACGATCGCCATCGAGGTCAGCAGCGAATCGCAATAGATCACGTCGAGCGGCAAGGGCACTTCGGCGGCGAGGAACAGCGCATCGATCTGCCGCCGGAATGCGCCGCCCGGCAGCGGCAGCACCCACCCCATCGCGCTCATCTCGCCGAGCGACACCGTCGGCCCCAGCGCGTCATGCGCCTTCCCGACGATCAGCGTGAAAGGATCGCGCGCGATACTGACCTCGGTGATATCCTCGGGCGGTGGCTCGATCCCGGTCGTCACCACCGCCACCTCGATCGCGCCGCGCCGCAGCAGATCGGCGAGCTGCGCGTCCGACCGCTCGATGATATGCAGCGCCATCTGGTCGGCTTGCGCCATGCGATTGATCGCGGCGGGCAGCAGGCTGACCAGCGCGCCGGGCGTCCCGCCGACGCGCAGCGGCCCACGGACGCCCTTGCTGGCGAGCGCGACCGACTCCTCGGTATCGCGCAGCAATGCCTCCATCATCTCGGCGCGGCGCATCAGCACCGTGCCCGTATCGGTCAGCACGATCCCGCGCCGCCCCCGCACGAACAAGGCCGTGCCGAGCTGCTTTTCCAGTTGCGCGATCGCCACCGAAACCGAGGGTTGCGAGATGTTGAGCTCGCGCGCCGCCCCGCTGATCGAACCGCCGCGGCCGATCGCCAGAAACATGCGCAAGACGCGGGAATCGATCATCATGGCCTCCGTCCACGGCTATAGTCATAGACTATGCATCTCTAGGCAATGCATATTTGCGGATATGTCGATCGGCGCGCATAGCGACACCGACCGCGCATCCGCGGCTGGAGAGAGGATCATGGCCCGTTTCCCGATCACCGGGCTGCGCAGCGTCGATCTGACGGTGCCTGATCTCGCCGCCGCGATCGATTTCTACACTGCGGTATGGGGGCTCGACTTGGCGGATAGCAGCGGCGAGCGCGCATGGCTGCGTGCGACCGGAACCGATTCGCACGTGGTCGCGCTCCATGCCGGCCACGCACCCGACATCCGTTCGATGACCTTCCGGCTTGCCGACGATAGCGACCCTGCCGCGCTCTGCGAGTCGGCGCTGGCGCACGGCGCGACGCTGCTGCACGCGGCGCGCGCCGCCGACGAGCCTGGCGGCGGCGCGGTCCTGGCGCTGCGCGACCCGATGGGCCGCGCGATCCGGATCGTCCAGGGCGACACGCCGGTCGCCGCGCTGCCCGATGATCCCGCGCGTCCCGAGCGGCTGTCGCACGTCAATTTCAACAGCGACGATGTCGACCGCGACGTCGCCTTCTTCACCGACGCGCTCGGTTTCGGGCTGACCGATCGGTCGAAGATGATGGGGTTCGTGCGCACCAATGCCGATCATCACACGATCGTCATCTCGACCGCGCCGGTCAACACGCTCAACCATGTCGCCTTCCAAATGCCGACCTGGGAGGGCGTGATGCTCGCGGCGGGCAAGATGATCGACCGCAGCTTTCCGATCGGCTGGGGGCCGGGGCGGCACGGGCCGGGCGACAACGTCTTCACCTACTTCGTCGATCCGTTCGGCTTCGTCATCGAATACACTGCCGAGGTGTTGCAGGTCGACGAGAGCTATCGCGTCGGCAGCCCGGAGGACTGGACCTGGCCCCCCGGCCGATCCGACCAATGGGGCATTGCCCCGCCCAAGACCGCGGAATGCAAGGCGGCACAGCTCGCCATTCCGTTCGCCTGATTGCTTTAGGAGAAACGCCATGACGCTCAATCGAACCCTGCCCGGTGCCACCCCCTATGTCCTGCGCGCCGGCGAGGGCGTGTCCCATCTCGTGGCGGGCCAAGTCGTGCGCACGCTCGCCGGGATCGAGCAGACTGCGGGAGGTTTCGGCGCGATGGTCTGCGACGCCCCGCTCGATCGCGGTCCGATCCCGATGCACTGGCACGAGCGCGAGCATGACACCTGGTTCTGCGTCCGCGGCAAGCTGCAGGTGTGGAGCGGCGACGAATCGCGCGTGCTGACTCCCGGCGACTTCGCCTATGTCAAACCGGGCGGCACGCACAGCTATCAAAGCGTCGCCCCGCGCACGCAATTCTTCGGCGTCGTGGCGCCCGGCGGATGGGAGCAGTTCTTCGCCGATGCGGGCGAAGTGTGGGGGATGACCGGGCTGCCGCCCGCCGACAAGCCGTTCGACTTCTCGCGGATGGGCCCGGCGATGGGCAAGCACGGCATCATGCGCGTCGACAATCCGGTCTATGCCGAGGCCACCCCGGTCGGCGCCGCCGATCAGCAGTTGCCGGGTACGCCCGCATCCTATTTCCTCGAAGCAGGCTATGGCACGCGCCGCACTTTGCTCGGCCATCTCTCGACCGCGGTCCTCACGACCCAGGAAAGCGCGGGATTCATCGATATGCGCGTCATCGAGGGCGGGCATGGTGCGACGATGCCTGCGCTGCGCCACGCCGCTACGCACCTGTTTCTCTATATCCTCGACGGCTTGGTCGCGCTGACGCTCGACGGCGAGACCTATCAGCTTGGCAGCGGCGATTCGGCCAATATCCCGGCGGGGACCGCTTATGCGACGCAGATCCTTTCGGGGGCCGCCCGCTGGGTCGCGACGGCGTCGGGCGGCAATGGTGCCGAGCTCTGGGATGTCGCGGGCAGTGACTGCGCCGCCTTCTGCTTCCCGACCGAGCATGACCGCGCGGGCGATCTCGCGAACCTGACGCGCGCCGAGCAGATCGACGTGACGCTCGCCTGATGGAGCGGGCGCTCTCGATCGGCTGCACCTTCTCCGACCGGATCGAGGCGCTGCTCGATGGTCGCGTGTCGATCGAGGGCGTGGCGCACGATCTCCTGATCGTCGAGCCGCAGCGGCTGTTCCGGCAGGTCTTGCACGACCAGGCCTATGACGTCGCCGAGCTCTCGATGGGGTCGCACATCGCCGCGATCGCGGCGGGGCGGCGCGACTATCGCGCGGTGCCGGCGTTCCTGTCGCGCAGCTTCCGCCATTCGAACCTGTATGTGCGGACCGACCGCGGGATCGCGTCGCCCGCCGATCTGGCGGGCAAGCGGATCGGCCTCGTCGATTTCCAGCAAACCGCGGCGCTGTGGCTGCGCGGCTTGCTTGCCGACGATTACGACGTCGCGCGCGAATCGATCACCTGGATCACCGGCGGCCTCCACGCGCCGATGCTCGAGGACCGGATGCCGCTCGTCTTGCCGCCGGGGCTGCGCGTCGAACGTTCGCCCGAGACGCTCGACGCGTTGCTGCGCGCGGGCGCGATCGACGCCGTCATCAGCCCGACCGCACCCCGCGCCTTCGCCGATCCCGCCACCCCGGTCGATCGGCTCTGGCCCGATCCCCGAGCGGCAGAGCTGCTGTTCTGGCAAAGCCGCCGGCTGTTCCCGATCATGCACGTTTTGGTCGTCCGGCGCAGTCTGATCGCCGCACGCCCCGGTCTGGCGGACGCGGTGTTCGCGGCCTTCGACGCGGCCCGCAGCATTGCAGCGGCGGACTTGCACTCGCGCGATTTCCCCAAGGTCATGGTGCCGTGGCTGCCATCCTTCGCCCACCAGGCGCACGCCGCGCTCGGCACGGATCCCTGGACCTATGGAGTCGAGGGCAATCGCGACGTGCTGGAGACGATGCTGCGCTATGCAGTTGCCGACGGGCTCGCGCCGCCATCGCTGAGCGTCGACGACCTGTTCGCCTGACCTGACCGTCCGCTCGGTTTGCGATTCGGCTCGATCGACCCGCCGCGCCACGACAGGGTGCCAGGCAGAAGACCGAATCTTACCGGATTTTAACCACACATTAGACTTTCGCAGCCAAACCGACCGGCGAAGACACTCTTCGAAGGGATTTCCATGCACCGCGACCAGCCCGTCGATGTCGCCATCATCGGTGCGGGCCCGGCCGGCCTGACGGCCGCGTATCAGCTCACCAAGCTCGGCTATTCGGTGACGGTGATCGAAAAGGATCCGACCTATGTCGGCGGGATCAGCCGGACGGTCGAGAAAGACGGGTTTCGCTTCGATATCGGCGGGCACCGCTTCTTCTCGAAGTCGAAGGAAGTCGTCGACCTGTGGAACGAGCTGCTCCCCGACGATTTCATCGAGCGGCCGCGGATGAGCCGCATCTATTACGAAGGCAAATTCTACAGCTATCCGCTGCGCGCGTTCGAAGCGCTGCGCAATCTCGGCATCTGGCGCTCGACGCTGTGCATGGCGAGCTATGCGCGCTGGAAGCTGCGGCCGCACAAGGAGGTGAAGTCGTTCGAGCAGTGGGTGGTCAACCAGTTCGGCCACAAACTCTATTCGATCTTCTTCAAGACCTATACCGAGAAGGTGTGGGGGATGCCGTGCGGCGAGATGTCGGCCGATTGGGCGGCGCAGCGCATCAAGGGGCTGAGCCTCGGCGGCGCGGTACTCGACGGGATCAAGCGCTCGCTGGGTCTCAACAAGCGCCGCAACGACGGCATGGCGGTGAAGTCCTTGCTCGAAACCTTCCGCTATCCGCGGCAGGGGCCGGGCATGATGTGGGACGCTGCGCGCGACCGCGTCGTCGAAGGCGGCAACCGCGTCGAAATGGCGACCTCGCTGCACCAGCTCAGCCATGACGCCACGACGGGCCGCTGGCGCGTCGCGGTGCAGCGTGACGGCGAGATCCGCACGCTCAACGCCGGCCACGTCATCTCGTCGGCGCCGATGCGCGAACTCGCCGGGCGGATCCATCCGCTGCCCGAGACGCTGCCGCTCGCGCTCGACTTGCGGTATCGCGACTTCCTGACGGTGGCGCTGATGATCAAGGCCGACGATCTGTTTCCCGACAATTGGATTTACGTCCACGACCCCCGCGTGAAGGTCGGCCGGGTCCAGAATTTCCGGAGCTGGTCGCCCGAAATGGTGCCCGACCCGACGCTCGCGTGCGTCGGACTCGAATATTTCTGCTTCGAGGGCGACGGCATCTGGTCGTCGAGCGACGCCGATCTGGTTGCGCTCGCGACCGCCGAACTCGCCACGCTCGGCCTATGCGATCCGGCCTCGGTGGTCGGCGGCGAGGTCGTGCGGCAGGAAAAGGCCTATCCCGTCTATGACGACGCCTATCGCGCCAATGTCGATGCGATGCGCGCAGAGCTCGAGGCGCGTTACGACACGCTGCATCTCGTCGGGCGCAACGGCATGCACCGCTACAACAACCAGGATCACGCCATGATGACCGCGATGCTGACGGTGCGCAACATCGTCGCGGGCGAGCGGATCTACGATATCTGGGCGGTCAACGAAGACGCCGAATATCACGAAGCCGGTCACGACAGCGAGCAGGCCGCGCTCGCCAGCGTGCGGCATGTGCCCAAGCGGCTGGCGGCGTGACTCGCGAGCGGCTTTGGCCTTCGGTCCTGATCGGCTGGGCCATTGCCGCATGCGTTCTGATCTTCGTCTCGTCGCGGCAGATCGCGCATTTGTGGTTTCCCGATCCCGACGATGCGATGCGGTTGCTGGAAGTTCGCGACTGGCTGAACGGGCAAAGTTGGTGGGATGTCGGCCAGCACCGCCTGTGGGGCGGGCATTTCGCGATGCACTGGTCGCGGCTCGTCGATCTGCCGCTGGCGCTGGTCATGCTGGTGTTCGATCCGGTCTTCGGCCCGGCGGCCGCCAACCGGATCGCTTTGGTCGCGGTGCCGCTGGTGACGCTGCTCGCGGTGCTGGCGCTCGGCGCGGAACTGACGCGGCGCGTTGGCGGGCTCGAGCGTGCCAAGCTGGCGGTCCTTCTGGCACCGCTTTCAGTCCCGCTTCTCGATCAACTCCGTCCGCTGCGGATCGACCATCACGGGTGGCAGGTCGTTTTTGCTTTGCTCGCGGTCACCGCGTTGTTGGCAAAGCCGACTGCGCGCTCGGGCGCCCTGATCGGGCTCGCGCTCGCCGTTTTGCTGACGATCTCGCTCGAGGGGATGCCGATCACCGTCGCGATCCTTGGCGTCGCCGTGCTTGCCTGGGCGTTCGACCCGACGCGACGCCCGCAAGCGTTGGGCGCGGTATGGGCGGTGACGGGTTTGGTAACCGCGCTCCACGTCGCAACGCGCGGCGCGGCGATCTTCGCACCCGCTTGCGACGCGATCTCGCCCGCCTGGATCGCCGGGCTTGGTACCGCGACGCTCGGCGTAACGCTTGCGATGATGGTGCCGCGCGCGTCGCGCGCGGCGCGCGTGGCGCTGTTGGCAGTTGCGGGTGGAGCGGCCCTGGCAGTGCTCGGTATCCTCGCGCCCAAATGTCTGGCTGGCCCGTTCGCCGCGCTCGATCCGCTGGTCCGCAAATTCTGGTACGATAACGTTTCGGAAGGGCTGCCGGTCTGGCAGCAGACGCCCGGCGCGGCGCTGATGACGATTGGCTTTCCGATTGTCGGGCTGGTCGGCGGCGTGTTCGCGTGGCGCGCGAGCGAAGGCCGCGCGCGCGCGCAATGGACGATGCTGCTGGCGCTCGCCGCAGGATCGCTCGTGGTGTCGCTATTGGTGATGCGCTCGGGTGCGACCGCGAACGCGTTGGCGCTGCCGGGGGCGGCGTGGGCGCTCCATGCGATGTTGACGCGCGCGCGCGGGGTGCGATCGGTTATTCTTCGGACGCTCGCAACCGCGGGCTCGCTGGTCGCGGCAACCCCTGGCTTGGCCCTTGTCGCGCTGCTGGGGGCGGGGGGTTCCTTCGGGCTGCAGGCCATACCGGCCGCGCCACGACCTTTGCGGCCAGCATGCACCCACGGGCATGAGATGGCCGATCTCGCCCAATTGCCCCCCGCTCGGATTTTCGCGCCGATCGACGTGACCCCCAATGTGTTGGCCTGGACCCGGCACAGCGCGGTCGGGGCGGGCTATCATCGCAACATCGCGGCGCTGCACACCGTGCTCGCGACGTTCATGGGCACGCCCGAAGCCGCGCATCGTCGCGTGCTCGCCAGTGGCGCGGCCTATCTCGCGGCATGCCCTGGTGAGAATGAAACCGAAATGTACAAACACGTGGCGCCCAACGGGCTGTGGGCACGGCTAGAACGTGGCGAACGGATCGACTGGCTCCAGCCAATTCCGCTTGCGGGTTCGCCCGTTCTGGTGTGGCGCGTGGTCCCCGACCCGCACCACCCATAGACGCGGCCCCGTAACCGCCTAGCAGGATCTGTCGCCATGCGCCGATCCACTGTCGCCGCGACAGATCCGATAGGGCAGGCGGGCGGTATCCGACGCAGATCCGGAAATCTGCGTAGTGCGCGGTGCCGCGCAAGCTGCGTACGATCGTACCAACCAGAACCGAAGCGGTGCCAAGTGAGGCGGAGATGTCGATTTTGTATGTATGGCATAGCTTTTGTAAGCCATCGCGAACATAAGAGCTGGTATAGTATAGAGATCATACAAACGCGTAATACTATATTTATTAACCTAATTAACAAATATAAATATCAGAATATTCATCGCGGATTTTCCTTCCATATTGGATATCCTCTGGGAGGACATGAAGCGCAGGGTTGACCGGTGAGGAGAAACTCCCGTGATGCGCAGCTGTTATATTGTCGATGACGAGGATGCGACGCGCGCGTCGCTCCTGACCTTGGTCGCCGCGCGGTTCGATATCGTGGTGCAGGGGTTCATATCGGGCGACGCTTTTCTGCGCCGGGTGGCGGAACTCGACCCTGGCGTCGTGCTGCTCGACTATAGCATGCCGGGACGCAACGGCATCGAGGTCGTGAAGCTGCTGACCGATCAATATCCGCAAATGGTGCCCGTCATGCTCACCGGGAAGGGCAGCACGCTTGCGGCGGTCGAGGCGATGAAGGCCGGTGCGCTCGATTTCCTCGAAAAACCCTATGATCCCGAAGCGCTGTTCAGCGTGATCGAGGCGGCGTTCGATCGGGCTGGGGAGATCGTGCAGGCGGCCGAGAAGGCGCGGAATGCGGTCGAACGCCTCGCGCGGCTGTCGCCGCAGGAAAGCAATGTGCTGCGCGGGCTGATCGCGGGCAAGCGCAACAAGATCATCGCCTACGAGCTCGGGCTCAGTCCGCGCACGGTCGAAATCTACCGCGCCAACCTGATGGCCAAGCTCGATGTCCACAGCCTGTCCGAGGCGCTCCGGATTGCCTATGCCGGCGGTTGGCTCGACGCCGCGCGCGCCGGATTCAGCTGATCGACGCAGCGCGCAGCGCGTAGCGGTGCGGTCGGGCGGCGGCCCGCCCAGTCCTGCCAGTCGTCGACAGCCTTCGCCGCTGCCGCGCAGCATCAGGCTGGTGTGGCGGTCGACTGACCGGCCGAAGCGGTACTATGGTATTTTTCCTAACGCGACGCCGGCCGCTCGACGCGCGAAACTCTCCAAAGAAAAGAGGCGTTCGCGGGGAACATTCGGTGCCGCACGGAAGCAGGTCGAGCGTCGTCGCGCGCAGATACGCGATGGCTGCGGATCGGCACTTGAGGCCGCAGCCCACCCACCGCATCGGAGGCACGCCGCCGCCCCACGTCGATCGTGTCGGCGGCGCTCGGCTGATGGGTCTGAGCGCCGGTCTCCAAAAATTGGTGCTGCGCCGCCGAATCGCGCGGTGCCTTGCTATAATGGAATCGGGAGCGGCGGTGTTCACCACCGACCCGTGTCCGGTCCGCCCCGGGACATCCCCTTGATCCCGGACTGCGGCGAAGACCAGCCCCGGTGGAGCAACTACCCCTTGTCCACCACCGGGGCTGGCATTCGGAACCGCGGGTTCACGCTCAATCAGGGCTGGATCCAGGAGCGCCCGGCGGAATGAAAACGCGCGACCACCGCGTGGCGACGCGCGTGCCGGCCCGGCTGAAGCATGGCCTGTCCTGCGTGGACGTGACGGTGCTGATCGTCTCGCGCGGCGGGCTGATGCTCGAACTGCACAATCCTCCAGCGCGTCGAGCCCCAGCGCTCGACGCCCCGGGGCGATCGCGCGGCCGATCAGCGTGGCCGATAGGCGATCGAGGCTTGGCCGACCGCATGGACCGGCATGAACAGCCCCTTGCCGGTCACCGCCAGCGTACCGTTCTCGACGCGCGTGACGTCGGCCGACAGCACGAAATCGCCTTCCCGGCGTGACCCGATCGCTTTGCGCGCAGCGGTCAGCACCTTGACGTAATCGGGCGCGAAATCGTGCGAGAGCCCTTGCGCGATGCTCTCGCGGATCGACCCGTCCTTGAACACCGCGATCAGCAGATTGGTGATCTCGCTGTCGGTATCGGTGGCGATCGTCACGTCGCGGACGCGCACCAGCTGCGATCCCGGGACGTTGTACGGAATTGCGGTCAGCCACACCTCGCCCTTGGTCGCGAGCAAAGCGTTCTGGCGCGCCTTGGCCTTGGCGACGATGCCGACCGCGAGGTGCCCGCCGGTGGTGGCATAGACCGTGACCTTGCCGAATTCGACATCGACCGGGCCGATCCCGGCGAGCGTGATCCCCTTCTGCGCGCGCTTGCGCAACGCGCGCTCGACCACCGGCTCGAGCTGCGCATAATCGGCGAGCACCGGGATGAAGAAATTGAGCCCACGCTGCCCGATTTTCCGCGCGGGCGGGGGCAGCGGGGTCGCGACCGGATCAGCCGGGCGATCGCCGACAAAGGTCTCGGTCAGCGCGTCGGCCGCCAGCGTCAGCGTGAGCGTCCGCCGATCGATGCTGTAGCCGCCGACGCCGAGCTGCTTGGGCGTGATCCGCATCCACGCCGGTGGGCGCTCGCGGTTGAGCTGAATCGCGGTGAAGCCCTGCTGCCACGCGCTCGCGAGCTTGGCGCGCAGCTTGAGCTTGTTGAGCTCCTGCGGGAGCGTCTGTTCGAGCTTGGCGACCACTGGCTTGAGCCGGGCATCGGCTTTGCTCGCGAATTCGATCCGCTGGCCGAGAAAATCTATCCCCGGCGGCGTCGTCCAGTCATAGGCGATCGACACCTTGGCGCTCGGCGTCCAATTGCCGACGACCGACAGCCGCGCGACGGCGTGGACGATCGCGTCGCCCGTCGCGGTCTTCGAAACCACCCCGCCGACCTTCCGTGCCGCGATCGTCGCATGAATCGGCATGGTGATCGTCAGCTGATCGCCGCGCCCACCGAGCACGAGCTTGCCGCGCCGCACGTCGCCGACGATCCGGCAGCCGAGCTTGGGGACGACCTTGACCTTGGCGATGCCGAGATCGACGCGCTTTGCCGCGACACAGGAATCGAGCTGCTTGTCGATTTGCCACAAACGCTGCGGAATCTGCGTCTCGAGTGCGCGCTGCAGATCGTCGAGCGAGCCCGAGATCGGCACCACGATCGATGACGTCTGCAACGGAAAGTCGGGCGCGGTGTCGACGCGCGGCGGGGCAGGGGAGTGGACCGAGCGGCTGCACCCCGCCGCGAGCAGCAGCGCTGCGGCGGCACCCCAGCGGATCGACCGTATGCTACGCTGTTGCTGTTTCCTGCTCATCCCCCGCATTACGCGCTCGCGTCCTTTCGGTTCATTTCGCGGGGGCTTGTTTCGCTTGCCGCCGACGCCACATTCGCCTTCGTTGCCACGCTGATCGTCCTCGATACGGCGTTATCTTTCCCGCCGTAGCAGGATCCGCATGGTCGAACCTCGTTTCTCGGGCGTATTTTCCGCCTTGCGCGCTTTCCGGCCTCGTGCGCGCAGCGGATGCCTCGCGGTCGCCGCGCTGATGGCCGCGACGTCAGCGCCGCTCCACGCCACGGGGGTCGCGATCACCGTCGACGATCTGCCCGTCTATGGCCGTTTCTGGACCGCGGCCGAGGGCAAGGACGTCACCGACCGCTTGCTCGCGGGAATGCAGCGCAACCACTGGAAGGCGACGGGCTTCGTCAATGAGATCCAGCTCGATGCCGCCGACCGGCCCGCGCGGATCGCCTTGCTCGAGGCGTGGCTCGATGCCGGGATGGATCTCGGCAACCACACCTATTCGCATCCTTCGCTCACCAAGACGCCGGTCGAGACCTACATCGCCGACGTCGCGCGCGACGAAACGGTGACCGCGCCCTTGCTCGCCGCACGCGGACGGCGCGAGCATTGGTTCCGCTATCCCTTTCTCGAGACGGGGACGACGCAGGCGGTGCGCACGCGCTTCGAGGGCTGGCTCGGCGAGCATGGCTACCGCGTCGCGCCGGTGACGATGGAGAATAGCGACTGGCAGTTCGCCACGCTGTACGACGCTGCCATCGCGCGCGGCGACGTGGCGGTGGCGGCACGGGTCCGGCAGCAATATCTGACCTTCACGCGCGAGATCGTCGCCTGGTACAAGCAGGCCGCACGCACCCTGTTCGGGCGCGAGCCGAGCTTCGTCTTCCTGCTCCATGCCAGCCGCCTCAACGCCGCGAGCATCGACGCGCTCGCCGCGATCCTGCGCGATGCGCGGCTGCGACCGATCACGCTCGATGCGGCGATGCGCGATCCGGCGTATCGCACCGCCGACCATTATGTCGGGCCCGACGGCAACGAATGGCTCGAACGCTGGTCGCAGACGCTCAACAAGCGCTTGCCGTTCGAGACGATGCCGCGCGTGCCCAAGGCCGTCGTCGCGGGCGATGCGCGGCTCGAGGCGATCCCGGATCCGCACGCTCCGGCGAGCGTTGTGCCGGCGCATTCGTGAGCGACGAGCAATGATGCTGCGTACGCTTTTGCTCGGTCTGCTCGCGACCGTGACCCCGCCGGCAGCGCAAGCCGCCGGCGCGCCCGCCACGGTCGATCTCTCCGCCGGCCAGTCGCTCGACGAAGCGTACCGGCAGGAGTTCGGGCTGTGCGACGCGAAGGACCGCTTTCGCGGACACCGCGTCCACGGCTGCCGCAACGATCCCAACGCGGTGACCGCGCTGCGCCGGCTGCCCGACGGGACGATCGCCTATGTCTCGAAACTGGCGGTCGATCTCGACGGCTCGCCCTTTGCGTGCAGCCCCGCGCATGGCGCGATGGACCAATGCCCAACCGCACTGATGCTCCCCGACGGGCACGGCGGCGAAGTGCCGGTCGATGCCGATCGCATCCCCTATGTCGTCATTCCGTGGGAGGGGCCGTCGGACGTCGAGGGGCAGTTCACCGCGCTGACCGGGGTCAAGGCGGGCGATTTCGGCTATGTCGTCCATGACGGCGTGACCGTGCCCGTCATCGTCGCCGACACCGGGCCGTTCGAGAAACTGGGCGAGGGATCGATCGCGCTGCACCGCGCGCTCGGCCGCGAACTGTGCGCGAAACGCAACACGGCGGGCGTGTGCGTGCGCGTCGTCGATCCGATGGAGAGCATCCAAGGGGATGTCGTGACGGTGCTCTTCCCCGGCAGCGCCCGCGACGACCTCACACCGGCGACGATCGCGCGGACGATCCCGGTCGAAGTCGCGCTGCTACGCGCGCAGGCGTCGCACCGCAGGAACGGCTAGGAGGGAAATCCTCCCCCTTGCGGGGGAGGATAAAGATTACAGCGTCGAGATCTGCACAATCGCGTCGACTTCGACCGCCGCGCCGAGCGGGAGCGCGCTGACGCCGACCGCGCTGCGCGCATGCTTGCCGGCTTCGCCGAACAGCTCGACCATCAGGTCCGACGCGCCATTAGCGACCTTGGGCTGATCGGTGAAATCGGCGGTCGAATTGACGAACACGCCGAGCTTGACGATCCGCTCGACGCGGTGGAGCCCGCCGAGCGCCGCCTTGATCTGTGCGACGAGCATCAGGCCGCACGCCTGCGCCGCCTTCTGGCCGGCCTCGAGATCGACGCCGTCGCCGAGCCGGCCGGTGACCAGCGTGCCATCGATGAAGGGCAACTGCCCCGAGATATGCAGCAGCCCGTGCGCATCGACTGCGGGCACATAAGACGCGACCGGCGCGGCGGGGGCTGGAAGCGTCAGGCCGAGGTCGGCGAGCTTGCGGTCGATACGGTCGGTCATGCAGAAGTCCTTTCAGATGAGGCGGTGGCCGGCACGCCGGCGGTGAAACGATCGGCGATCCAGGCGTGCGCCGCCTGCCAGTCGTCGATGCGCACATGCGCGTCGGGCGCGGGTGCAACCTGGGGGGCGAGATCAGGCTCCGACACCATGTGGAGCCGGAACACATCAGGCGCATGCTTGGCGACCGAGGTGTGATGCACGGCGAGATCGTCGACGAACACCGTCACGGGATTGCCGAACTCGGCGACCAGCCGCGCGACGGGGTCGCCCTTGCCGCCCTGATTGGTCTCGACGCGGTACGGCATGTCGTGGCCGAGCAATTGCGCGATGCGCGGCTCGCGGTTGGCGTCGGTGAGGTTGGTGAGGATCACCACGTCGGCGACGTGCGACAACGCCGCGAGCGCTTCGCGCGCGTGCGGCACGAGCGTCTGGCGGCCCATCTCGGCGGGGAAGAAGCCGTGGAGCAGCTTCCACATCTCCTCTTGCGTCGGCTTGGGGCCGCCGCCGCGGCGCGTCATCGCCGCGAAATCGCCGCTTTCGTGCGCGAAGTCGATATCGTGCGTCTCGCGCAGCCACACGCCGAAGTGCCGCACCATGTGCAGCAGCACCTCGTCGCAATCGCAGATCAATAGGCCCTTCATTCGTAATACTCCGGATCGAGCGCGGCGCGCGCGGCGACGATGGCTTCGGGCCGCTCGCCGATCCCCTCGGCGCAGGCGAGCAGGTCGGGTTCGTAATTCTCGAGGAAACCGAGCACTGCCGACAGCACCGCGGGTTCGCTCGCGCGGGCGCGCAGATCGTCGGGGGTGAGGCCGGTCGTATCGAGCAAGCGTTGCGCGCGATCTTCGTCGCCGAGCGTCCAGACAAGCGCGTTGAGCGCGATTTGGGTCGGGTCGGTATTTGTCACTGCGCTGCGCATTGGGTAGGACGTCCCATGGACCAAGGAATGGCGGGCGTGGCAAAAAGGGTGCTCGTTGTCGAGGACAACGAACTCAACCTGAAACTTTTCTGCGACCTTTTGCGCGCGCATGAATATGCGACCGAAGGCGTGCGCGACGGGCGCGAGGCGGTGGTGCGCGCCCGCGCCTTCGCGCCCGATCTGATCGTGATGGACATCCAGTTGCCGCATGTCAGCGGCTATGAGTTGATCCAGCAATTGAAGGCCGATGCGACCTTGCGCGCGATCCCGATCATGGCGGTGACCGCCTATGCCGGGCGCGAGGACGAAGAGCGGATCCGCGCGGCGGGGGCCGACGCGTACGTGTCGAAGCCGATTTCGCTGATGCGCTTCGTCGATTCGGTCGCAGCGCTGCTGTAGCGTAGGACTGGGGGAAGGGATGAGCGATCTGCATGTAACAACGCCGCCAACGCGCAGCATTGGGGCTCTGCTGATGCTCGGTCTGATTATCCTGCCGATCGTATTCTATTGGTTTCTTTGGCGACGGGGATATTCGACCGCGGCTCGTATCGGGGCCGGCGTGTATCTGCTTCTCGGACTTGCCTTATGGATCGTGCGCATAACCCAAGCCTGATACTGGTGCTCTCGGATCAACGCAGAAAAGCCGCAAGGTTGCCCTTGCGGCTTGCGCTCTCGATCCCGCGTCATGTGCGACGCAGACGTGAACGAAGGACGGCTTATGCCGCCCAGACGGTCACTTGATCTTGGCTTCCTTGAACTCGACATGCTTGCGCACGACGGGGTCGTACTTGCTGAAGCTCAGCTTCTCGGTCTTGGTGCGCGGGTTCTTCTTCGTGGTGTAGAAGAAGCCGGTGTCTGCCGTGCTGACGAGCTTGATCTTGACCGTGGTCGGCTTTGCCATGACCTGAATTCCTGTGATCTGAAAATGCAAAAGCGGCGAACGAGCCGCCGCTTGAAGCCCTGCCCGATGGCGGAACAGGCCATGGATGTCAAGCGCGCACGCCGATTCGCGCACAGTTAAGCCGGCCTTTATGCCTTGCGGCTTAGCCTGTGCGGCGAAGGGGCAACAGCGTATGCACACGGCATGTGGGGCAATCGATCGGAGCGGGCAAGCACGCGGCGGGCGAGTCGCGCGATTCGCGCGGCGGAACGGCTGAGCGCATGGACGCGCTGATGGCCGCGCTCGTCGCGGCGCTGTTTGCCCAGGCGAGCGATCGCACGCCGTGGACCGTGGCGCTGCTCGGCGATCGATACGCGAGCAAGGCAGCGGTGATCGCCGCGACGGCGCTCGCGATCGCGCTCGGCAATGCGCTCGGCGTTGTCGGCGGGGTGATCGTCGCGCCGTTGCTGTCGCCCAATGCACGCGACCTGCTGCTGGCGTTCGCGTTGCTCTCGGCCGGCGCGTC
Source organism: Sphingomonas sp. AAP5 (assembly GCF_004354345.1). NCBI lineage: Bacteria > Pseudomonadati > Pseudomonadota > Alphaproteobacteria > Sphingomonadales > Sphingomonadaceae > Sphingomonas > Sphingomonas sp. AAP5. Next base: position 3,848,997 of record NZ_CP037913.1, read on the forward strand.
GGGCTGCTGGCCGCTCAAGCCGCCCAAGCCGCGCGACTGGCGGCTTGGCACGTTCGGCTCGAGCCTCGTCGCGGTCGGGATGCTCGGTTTCGGCGATCGCACGCAATTCATCACCGCCGCGCTCGCCGCGCGCAGCACGACGCCGGCGCTCGCCGCGGTCGGGGCGACGATCGGCGCGATGGTCGTGCTGGTGCCCGCGATCCTGCTCGGCACGCGCGGGCTGCAGAACATCCCGACCACGGCGCTGCGAATCGCCGCGTCGGTCGCCCTGCTGATTTCCGGCGCGGTGCAAGGACTTGGTGCGCTGCGGCTGATCTAGTGCGGCGATCGGTCTGATCGCATTTTTGCCTGCGCGGGGTGGGACCCATTGCGCCAGACAATCGTTGCTGCATCGAATCAACTTTTTTCAGGAGTGCACCCCATGGTTGCCAAGGCGCTGAACACCCCGACCGACCTGCAGAGCAATGCGACCAAGACCGTCGCCGAGGCGCTCAACGGCGTCCTCGCCGATTCGTTCGCGCTGTTCTTCAAGACCAAGAATTTCCACTGGCACATGTCGGGCCCGCATTTCCGCGACTATCACCTGTTGCTCGACGAGCAGGCGGCGCAGATCTTCGCCGGCACCGACGACATCGCCGAGCGCGTCCGCAAGACCGGCAACACCACGCTCCGCTCGATCGGCGACATTGCCCGCCATCAGACGATCACCGACAACGACGCCGAGTTCGTCGCGCCGGCCGCGATGCTCAAGGAATTGCGCGACGACAATCTCAAGCTGGTCGAGGCGCTGCGCGAGGCGAAGGACATCGCCGACGAAGCCAAGGACAATGCGACGAGCGCGATGATCGACAATTGGACCGACGACGCCGAGCGTCGCGCGTGGTTCCTGTTCGAGACCGGCAAGACCGCCTGACGTTGGGGCTCTCGACTCCCCTCCCGGAAAGGGAGGGGAGGAGGGTTAGGCGCGCTAGTGGAAATCGTGGCTGCGGACCGGAATAAGGTCCGCATCCTCCTTCCCACCCGCCCGCGGCGGCCAGCTTTCCAGCGCGCGCTGCGCCGGCGGTTTCCAGTCGGGCTTGCGGTCGCGCGGGTCGATCGTGCCGCCATGCGTCGCGCCGTCGCCCGGCATGGTGAGGCGCGGCAAATCGAGATCGCCGATCTGGCGGAGCATCCCCGTCAGATCGATGATGCGATCGGCAATGACGTGGATCGTCCCGCTCTCGCTCTGCACGCGCCCGCTGATGCCGAGCATCGCTGCGCCCATCACGACGCGGCGCTGCGCCTCGAACCGGTCGGGCCACAGGATCGCATTGGCGATGCCGGTCTCGTCCTCGAGCGTCACGAACACCACCCCCTTCGCGCTCCCCGGACGCTGCCGCACCAGGATCAGCCCGGCGACCTCGACGCGGCTGCCGTCCTTCATCCCGCGCAGGTCGCCGCACCGCGTCACCCGCCGCCGCTCGAGCTCGCCGCGCAAAAAACTCAGCGGATGCGCGCGCAGCGACATCTGCGTCGCGCGATAATCCTCGACCACCTCGCGCCCGGCGGTGAGCGCCTTGAGCGTCACGCTCGGCTCGGTCGGCGATTCGATCGCGGCGAACAGCGGCAGCGGCTTCTGCCCGAGCGCCTTGACCTCCCACAGTGCCTTGCGGCGATCGATCCCGAAGCCGTGAAAGCCATCGGCCTGCGCGATCTTCTCGAGCGTCAGCAGCGACACGCCGGCGCGACGCCAGACATCCTCGATCGACGCAAACGGCCGATCGCCGCGCGCGATGAGGATGCGGCCAGCCTCCGCGCCCGAGATGCCGAGGATGATGCGCAGGCCAAGGCGGAGGGGCAATGTCTCCCCTCCCGCTCGCGGGAGGGGCTGGGCTCGCGCTCCATTGCAAGCGGTACCGTGTGATACGCCGGTCGTGCCCACCCCTCGGTCCCCTCCCGCAAGCGGGAGGGGAGGAAGCAGGATCGTATCCCACTCGCTGCGGTTGACGCACACCGGCGCGATCCGCACGCCATGCTCGCGCGCATCGCGCACGATCTGCGCTGGCGCGTAGAACCCCATCGGTTGTGCGTTGAGCAACGCCGCGCAGAACACGTCGGGGTGGTGGCACTTCATCCAGCTCGACGCATACGCGATCTTGGCGAAACTCGCGGCATGGCTCTCGGGAAAGCCATAGCTGCCGAACCCTTCGATCTGCTTGACCAGCCGCTCGGCGAAATCGAGCGAAATGCCGTTGCCGAGCATGCCGTTGATCAACTTGTCGCGGAATTCGCCGACCCCGCCGGTCATCTTGAAGGTCGCCATCGCGCGGCGCAGACGATCGGCCTCGCCGGGCGTGAACCCCGCCCCGACGATCGCGACGAGCATCGCCTGCTCCTGGAACAGCGGCACGCCGAGCGTCTTCTTGAGCACGCCCTCGAGCGCGGCATTGGGATATTCGATCTTCTCCTTCTGCTCGCGCCGCTTGAGATAGGGGTGGACCATGTCGCCCTGGATCGGCCCCGGCCGGACGATCGCGACCTGGATCGCGATGTCGTAGAATTCCTTGGGCTTCATCCGCGGCAGCATCGACATCTGCGCGCGGCTCTCGATCTGGAAGGTGCCGAGCGTGTCGGCCTGCTGGATCATCGCATAGGTAGCAGGGTCGTCGACTTGCATCTCGGGGCTGTCGAGCCGGATATCGACGCCCTTATGCTCGCGCAGCAGATCGAAGCTGCGGCGCATGCACCCCAACATCCCGAGCCCGAGGATATCGACTTTCATCAGCCCGATTTCCTCGATGTCGAGCTTCTCCCACTCGACCACGCGGCGGTCGATCATCGCGGCGGGCTCGACCGGCACGAGTTCGTCGAGCCGGTCGTGCGACAGCACGAAGCCGCCGGGATGCTGCGACAGGTGCCGCGGCGTGCCGATCAACTGCGTCGCGAGCTCGAGCGTCAACGCAAGCCGCGGCTCGGTCGCATCGAGATTGAGCGCCTCGACATGCTCGAGCGGGACGCCGTCGTTCGACCAGCCCCACACTTGCGAAGCGAGCGCTGCGGTCATGTCCTCGGGCAGCCCGAGCGCCTTGCCGACCTCGCGCACCGCGCCGCGCGAGCGATAACGGCTGACGACCGCGGTCAGCGCGGCATGGTGCTGGCCATAGGTCTCGTAGATCCACTGGATCACGTCCTCGCGCCGCTCATGCTCGAAATCGACGTCGATATCGGGTGGCTCGCGCCGCTCGGTCGAGATGAAGCGTTCGAACAACAGCGTATGCACGATCGGGTCGATCGAGGTGATGCCGAGCACGAAGCAGATCACCGAATTTGCCGCCGACCCGCGCCCCTGGCACAAAATCCCCTGGCTGCGCGCGAAGCGGACGATCGAATTGACCGTGAGGAAATAGGGCGCATAGCCCATCGTCTCGACCAGCCCGAGCTCGTGTTCGAGCAGTTTGGTGTATGCGGGCGGCGGCGCGCCCCGGAAGCGGTCGGACAGCGCGTCGCGCGCCATCGTCGCGAGCGCATCCTGTGGCGAGCGCTGGCTGATCACGACTTCGTCGGGATAGCGATACTCATCCTTCAATTCGCGCAGCGAAAAGGTGCAGCGCTCGACGATCGCCTCCGCCGCGGCGAGCGCGCGCGGATGATGCTTGAAGCGCCGCGCCATCTCGGCGGGGCCCTTGAGGTGCCGGTCGGCGCTGCGTTCGCGCGCATGGCCGAGGTCGTCGATCGTGCAGCGGTGGCGGATCGCGGTGACGACGTCCTGCAGCATCCGGCGCTGCGGCACGTCATAGAGCACGTCGCCGGTCGCGAGCGGGGTCAGGCCGTAATGCTGCGCCTGCGCATCGAGGCTGTGGAGCCGCTGCGCATCGCCGGGGCGGCGGTGCTGCGTCAGGCAGAGATGGCCGCGATTGCCGAACACGTCGGCCATCCAGCGCAGCGCTTCGGCATCCTCGGCATAGGTTTCGGTCAGCCCGGGAACGAGCGCGGCGACGAGCCCCTCGGCATGGGCGGCGACATCCTCCCAATGCAGGAAGCATTGCCCCTTCTCGCCCTTTTGCGGATCGGCGCGGCCCTTGCCGAGTGTCAGCAGCCGCGTGAGCCGGCTCCACGCCGCGCGATCTTCGGGCCAGACGAGCACCGATGTGCCGTCGACCAGATCGAGCCGGCACCCCGCAACGAGCCGGATCGGGCGGATCGCCGACAGTTCCTCGGTCGCGACCAGTGCGCGCACCACGCCGCCGACCGAGTTGCGGTCGGTCACCCCGATCGCCGGCATTCCCGTCAACACCGCAGCCTTGACGAGATCCTCGGGCGACGATGCGCCGCGCAGGAAACTGTAATGCGTCGTCACTTGCAATTCGGACCAGATCATTGCCCGAATCTGGCGAAGTGACTATAAGAAGTGACCAGTTCGGCAGGAGCAAAGCCCATGACGAAGATGATCGGCGCGGCGGAATTCAAGGCCAAATGCCTGGCGATCCTCGACGAGGTCCAGGCAAGCGGCGAATCGATCACCATCACCAAGCGCGGCAAGCCGGTTGCGACCGTGTCGGCGGTGGCCGAAAAGACCGCCCCCGTGGCACGGTTCGGTATGATGAAGGGGTCTGTGACATGGGCACCCGGAGTAGACCCTACCGCCCCGGTCGATCCCGACTGGGAAGCGGAGTGGGAGGCCAACAATCCTGCCGAGCTGTATCGGTGATCCTGTTCGATACGCACGTCCTGATCTGGTTCGCCGATGGCGACCCGCGCCTCGGAAAGGTTGCGGGAAACACCGTGGCCGACGCGATCGGATCGGGGGAGGCGCTCTTCGCCGCGATCAGTATGTGGGAAATCGGGATGCTCGTCGCGCGGCGCAACGTGACGCTCGCCATGCCGCCCGAGATTTGGATCGAGCGTTTGGTGGAGGTAGGGCTCGTCATTGCCGACATGACCCGCCAGATCGCGTTGGACGCGGGGAGCCTGCCGCGTGAGATCCACGGCGACCCGTGCGACCGGATCATCATGGCGACCGCGCGAGCGTACAATTGCCCGCTGCTGACCGCCGATACCCGCCTGCTCGACTATGGCCGCGAGGGGCGCCTCAAGGCGATCGACGCGCGGCGCTGAGCCGCCGCTCATCCGAACGATCCGTGCATGAACCAGGCGAGATCGCCCGTCTCGCCGCGCTCGCCATCGCCGCGGCGGAACAGCCAGAAGCGGTGGCCGGCCTCGTCCTCGACCTGGAAATAGTCGCGCACGCTGTGGCGCTCGGTCCCGCGCTTCCACCATTCGCCGAGGATCCGCTCGGGGCCGTCGGCGCGCACCACGCGGTGCGCCATGCCGCGCCAGGTGAAGCGCTTGGGCGGCTGGTCGGGGAGTTCCGCCAGCACATGGTCGAGCAATTCGGGGCGGTGCAGCAGTCGCACCGGGCGCGGCCAGCGCGAGTCCCACGGGTGGAGCGCGACCGAGCGATCGAGCTGGCGGACATCGTCGGGCTTGAGCTTTGCCGCCGCGCGCGCCGGCGGATCGAGCGGCGGGGCGGCGGCGATCGAGCGTTCGGGTACGTCGCTCTCGACCGGAATCGTGCGCCACAGCGCGTGGCTGCCGATCCGGTTGGCGATCGTGTCGATCAGCGGCGCGAGGTCGGGCGCCTGCGCCTCGAGCGTCTCGGCGAACGCCTCGGCACCGAGCGGATCGGCACGGCGGACGTGGAGCGCGAGCGCGTCGATGCCGTAGCCCGGCGCGATCTCCTCGATCCGCCGCAGCGTCAGCCGCAGCAGGTGCGCGCCGTCGCGCGTCGGGCGGGCGAGGCCGATCCGCAGTCGCTGCGGCACGCCGTCGATCCGGTCGGCGACGAGCTCGACCGCCCGCGCGCCGAGCCCGGCCTGGCCGAGTGCGGTGACGAGCCGTGGCATCAGCTGGCCGAGCCAATGTTCGATCGCCTCGGCGGTGGCGATCGGTTCGGCGAAGCGCTGCACCACGCCGATCGGCTCGGGCACGGGCACGGGGTCGAGCGGTTCGGGGAGCCGCCCGGTCGCCTGGTCGAGCCGCGCGACGAGCGCGCCGCCGAAACGCCGCGCGAGCGGCGCGCGCGGGAGCGCGGCGAGCTGGCCGATCGTCTCGATGCCGAGCCGCTTGAGCAGCTCGATCGCGCGGCTGTCGAGCCGGAGCGCGCGGGTGGGGAGGGGGGCGAGCGCGTCGATATGGGCGGCGGGCGGGCAGACCAATATTCCGTCATCCCCGCGAAAGCGGGGATCCCGCTGCTGTCCGACCTTCGAAAAAGAAGCGGGGCCCCCGCTTTCGCGGGGGTGACGGGGGGTAGGGGCAGGCGAGACCGCAAACCGCGCGAGCGCCCACGCCGCGCCCGGCGTATCCGCCACCGCGACGCGCGCAGTGAAGCCGAGCCGGGCGAGGATGCGCACGATCCGCCGCGCCATTTGTGCTTCGCCGCCGAACAGATGCGCGACGCCGCTGATATCGAGGAACAGTCCGTCCTCGCCCGACGGCATCACCACCGGGCACCAGCGCCGCGCGGCAAGCGTCGCCAGCCGAAGCAACGCGGCGCGGTCGCCCGCGGGGTCGGCGGGGCGAATGTCGAGCTCGGGCACCAGCGCGCGCGCCTGCGTCACCGCCATGCCCGGCGCGAGCCCGAGCGCGCGCGCGGCGGGGCAGGCGGCGGCGATGACGAGCTGGTTGCCGGATTGGAGCGAGGTAATGCGGGGCGGCGGGGGCGATTCTGCCACACCGCCGTTCGTCACCCCGGCCTTGTGCCGGGGTCCACCCGTTACCGCACCCTGCCGCCCGAGTGGAGGCGTGGACCCCGGCACAAGGCCGGGGTGACGGAGGGGGGGGCACGGGGCAGGCGCTGGTGCTTTTCCTCCGCTCCCTGGAAGAGCGTCGGGTGAACAGCGCCCCGCGCTGTTCAGATCATGCTGGGGGCATGGCCGACCCGGCGCTGGGGCGGGGGTGGGTCTGCCCGTGGCGGCGCCGGCCCTCTCCTTAGACCGATCCACCCCCAGCCCCTCCATTCCAGTGAGGGGAGACGCGGCGCGCTCGACGCCGGCCTTGCGCGCATCCCACACCACCGCTCGCCCCTCGTCGGGCGGCATCGCCTTGAAGGGATGCGGCGCGGCTTCGCTCAAGCGCGCGGCGCGGCACGTGCGCGCGTTCGCGTCGGCCTCGCCGCTCCGTGCCCAGCGCGCGCCAGGCCGCCAGCCGCCACCGCGCGGCACCGAGCACGCCACCGCCTGCTCGCGCGCGACGGCCTCGGCGAGGCCCTGCGGATCTACGCTGGCGCCCTCAAGCGGCGCGGCTGAGCGCTCGGCCTGCGCCAGCCGTTCGATCGACCAGTCGGGCAGGTAGAGCGAGGCGACCCGTTTCATCGCATGCCTCCATCATCCAATCGGCGGATTCGCCGCCGCGTTGGCGGACTAGCTCCACCTGCCAGCGCGCTCGCCCGACGCCTGCATCGCCGACCGGCAGCGGTGCGGAGGGCGCCGAGGCGATCCGCCAGCGCGTCATCGCCGCCGAGGGCACGGCGAGCGGATTGCCACCCTCCCGCGCATGGCGTTTCATCAACAAGGCGATCGTCTTCCCGCCCTCGGCGGCAAGCTGCAGCCGCCGCGTATTGGGCATCGCCGCGCGCTTGACCTCGCCGACCACCGCGCCGAGCCCGCGATGCCGCAGGCCCTCCTCCATCAGCGCGAGCAGCTCGGCATCGTCGCCCGCCTCGGCATAGATCAGCCGCCCCGGCGCAAGACCCGCCTGGTAGAGCCCCGGTGCGAACAGGTCGCGCCGTCGCACCACCCACAGCACCGGCCCCCAGGCACGCGCCGCGATCCCCGCCATGAACAGCGTCGCCGCCGCATCGTCCGACGGCGCAGGGCTCGCCGCGGAAATCTCGTGGAGCGAATCGAGCCGCAGTCCGCCCGGCGCGAGCCGTTCGTCGATCGGCCCGATCCCGAAAGGCAGCACCGGGCGCCGACGCAGCCCGTCGCTTTCCACCTTCTTGAGGCTTTCGCGAAGCTCGGCGATGATGGCAGGACAGGACACGGGCACGACTCACTTGAAGCATCGTTCCTATTTTGTTCTCTTTGTCGCTGCAGAGTCAAGCTGGTCCGTCATCCCCGCGCGACGGGTCGTCGCATTCCGCGCAAAACGCCCCCTCGCCAAGCGCGTTGAAATTTTATAACAAGGCTCGAAGAACGATTCCGCCTGTCGGTCACAAGCCAGGCACGCGTTGTGGAGAGTATATGGCGACCGAGCGAGTCCCCGATCATTTGAAGCCCAATCTTGCGCCGTTGTCGCTGTACGTGCCCGAACCCAAGTTCCGGCCGGGCGATGCGGTCGATTTCACGCAGGTGCCGATCCCGCCCGCGGGCAAGGCGCGCCGCCCCGATCCGGCGGATGCGGCCGACACGTTCATCGATCTCGCGTTCGATCTGGTGCGCGTGCTCGACGACGAAGGCCAGGCGGTCGGCCCGTGGAATCCGCGCCTCTCGCCCGATACGCTGCGCGCGATGCTGCGCAGCATGGCGTTGGTCCGCGCGTTCGACGAGCGCATGTTTCGCGCGCAGCGCCAAGGCAAGACGAGCTTCTACATGAAGTGCACCGGCGAGGAGGCGGTCTCGGTCGCTGCCGCGCATGCGCTCGATTATGAAGACATGTGCTTCCCGTCGTACCGCCAGCAGGGCCTGCTGATCGCGCGCGGCTGGTCGATGGTCGACATGATGAACCAGATCTATTCGAACACCGCCGACCGACTGCAGGGCAAGCAGCTGCCGATCATGTATTCGGTCAAGGAAGCGGGCTTCTTCTCGATCTCGGGCAACCTCACGACGCAATATCCGCAAGCCGTCGGCTGGGCGATGGCGAGCGCCGCCAAGGGCGACACGCGGATCGCCGCGACCTGGTGCGGCGACGGATCGACCGCCGAGGGTGATTTCCACTCGGCTTGCACCTTCGCCAGCGTCTACCGCGCGCCGGTGATCTTCAACGTCGTCAACAATCAGTGGGCGATCTCGAGCTTCTCTGGCTTCGCCGGCGCCGAATCGACGACCTTCGCGGCGCGCGCGGTCGGCTATGGCATCGCCGGCCTGCGCGTCGACGGCAACGATGCGCTCGCGGTCTATGCCGCGACCTTGTGGGCGGCCGAGCGCGCGCGGACCAATCAGGGGCCCACGCTGATCGAGCATTTCACCTATCGCGCCGAAGGGCATTCGACCTCAGACGATCCGGGGCAATATCGCTCGGCTGGCGAGCCGACCGCGTGGCCGCTCGGCGATCCGATCAAGCGATTGAAGGACCATCTCATCGCGCTCGGCGAATGGGACGACGAGCGGCATGCGGCGCAGGACAAGGAATTGGCCGAGCAGGTCAAGGCCGCGCAAAAGCAGGCCGAGACCAACGGCGTGCTCGGCCACGGCCTGCACCAGCCGCTCGATACGCTGTTCGACGGCGTGTTCGAGGAAATGCCGTGGCATTTGCGCGAACAACAGGCGCAAATGATCGCCGAGGAGACCGCGAGCGGCCGGCCATGGGCGCGGAAAGCATGAGCGCCCCCCACGTCACCCCAGCGCAAGCTGGGGTCTCCCTGTTCCCGAGCGCGCGCGTGCCGCACGAGATCCCAGCCTGCGCTGGGATGACGGAGTTTATGTTGTGAGTGAAACGACCGAATCCAGCGTCATGCCCGCGGCAGACGCCGAACCCTCGACTCGCATGAACATGATCCAGGCGATCAACTCCGCCATGGACGTGATGATGGGCCGCGACCCCGACGTGATCGTGATGGGCGAGGACGTGGGCTATTTCGGCGGCGTGTTCCGCGCGACCGCCGGCTTGCAGTCGAAATACGGCAAGACCCGCGTGTTCGACACGCCGATCAGCGAATGCGGCATCATCGGCGTCGCGGTCGGGATGGGCGCCTACGGCCTGCGTCCCGTCCCCGAAATCCAGTTCGCCGATTACATCTACCCCGCGCTCGACCAGTTGGTCAGCGAGGCGGCGCGGCTGCGCTATCGCTCGGCGGGCGAATTCACCGCGCCGATCACGGTGCGCTCGCCGTTCGGCGGCGGCATCTTCGGCGGTCAGACGCACAGCCAGAGCCCCGAGGGCATCTTCACGCACATCTCGGGCGTGAAGACCGTGATTCCCTCGACCCCGTACGACGCCAAGGGCCTGCTGATCGCCGCGATCGAGGACAATGATCCGACGATCTTCTTCGAGCCCAAGCGCATCTACAACGGCCCGTTCGACGGCCATTGGGACAAGCCGACGCAGAACTGGTCGCAGCATCCCGCGGGCGAGGTGCCGACCGGTTATTACAAGATCGAGCTCGGCAAGGCCAAGGTCGTGCGCCCCGGCGAGGCGCTGACCGTGCTCGTCTACGGTACGATGGTGCATGTCGCGCTCGCGGTGATGGAAGAGGCGGGCGTCGACGCCGAAGTGATCGACCTGCGCACGCTCGTCCCGCTCGACATCGAAACGATCGAGGCGTCGGTCAAGAAGACCGGGCGCTGCATGATCGTGCACGAGGCGACGCGCACCTCGGGCTTCGGCGCCGAATTGTCGGCGCTGGTGCAGGAGCGCTGCTTCTACCATCTCGAAGCCCCGATCGAACGCGTGACGGGCTTCGATACGCCGTATCCGCACAGCCTCGAATGGGCATATTTCCCGGGCCCCGTCCGCATCGGCGAGGCGCTCAAGAAGATCATGAAGGACGCATAATGGCGCGTTTTACGTTCAAGTTGCCCGACATTGGCGAGGGCATTTCCGAGGCCGAGATCGTGGCATGGCACGTCGCGGTCGGGGACCGGATCGAAGAGGACCAGCAGGTCGCCGACATGATGACCGACAAGGCGACGGTCGAGATGGAATCGCCGGTGTCGGGCGTGGTGGTCGAACTTGCGGGCGAGGTCGGCGACCAAGTGTCGATCGGCGCTGCGCTGGTGGTGATCGAGACGGACGCCGCGGACGTTGGTGCTGAGGAAGCGCCCGCGTTGCGCGATGACGCGCCGGCCGAGCTGAAGGCGGCGCCTGCGTCGGCCGAGCAGGTCGAGGTCGCGCAGCAATATGAAGCCGAGAACCCCGGCGTCGAGGAAGCGCAACCTGCTCCCCGCCCGCTTGCGGGAGGGGCCGGGGGAGGACAGGACGCCCCCGCCAGCGCTCCGCCCGTGGCTGCGTCCCCGCCCGCAAGCGGGAGGGGGGAAGAGAAGGCGCTTGCCTCCCCCGCGGTCCGCGCGCGCGCGGCCGATCTCGGCATCGACCTTACCCAGGTAAAGACCGAGTCCGACCGCGTCCGCCACAGCGATCTCGACGCCTTCCTCCGCTACGGCCAGGGCCAGGGCTATCACGCCCCCCACGCCAGCAACGCGCGCCCGGACGAACCGATCAAGGTCATCGGCATGCGTCGCCGTATCGCCGAGAACATGGCGGCGTCGAAGCGGGCGATCCCGCATTTCACCTATGTCGACGAAATCGACGTCACTGCGCTCGAGGCGATGCGCGCCGATCTCAATGGCGCGCGCGGCAACCGCCCCAAGCTGACGATGCTGCCGTTGATGATCGCCGCGATCTGCAAGACGATCCCCGCCTTCCCGATGATCAACGCGCGCTATGACGACGAAGCCGGCGTGGTGACGCGTCACGGTGCCGTGCATCTCGGCATGGCGACACAGACCGACGCGGGCCTCACCGTCCCCGTCATCCGCGACGCGCAGGACCGCAACGTGTGGCAGCTCGCCAGCGAAATCCTCCGCCTTGCCGAAGCCGCGCGCGCCAACAAGCTCACGCCGCAGGAAATGGGCGGCGGCACGCTGACCGTTACCTCGCTCGGCCCGCTCGGCGGAATCGCGACGACGCCAGTGATCAACCGTCCCGAAGTCGCGATCATCGGGCCGAACAAGATCGTCGAGCGGCCGGTCTTCGTCGGAGATGAGATCGTCCGCGCCAAGCTGATGAACCTGTCGATCAGCTGCGATCACCGCGTCGTCGATGGCTGGGATGCGGCCAGCTTCGTCCAGGCGCTCAAGCGCTATCTCGAAACGCCCGTCTTGCTCTTCGCCGACTAGCCGCGCAGCGCCGATCGTCTCCGAAGCAGCGCCTTCGGAGCGAGCCGGTTCGCGAAGCCACCGTCTCGGCTCGGCAAGAGCGCCTCGCCACCTTGCGGAAGCGGCGCGGCGTCGCCGTGCAAATTGACCGCGACCGTCGCCGGGCCAAACTGTTTGGCGTGGTCGCGCACCTCGGCGAAGCATTCGGGCAAGGTCGCATGGCGCAGTCCGTGCGCGGAAACGCTTGCGTCGCCGTCAAGGCGACGCCAAGTCCATTCGGAAGTGGTCAAAGACATTTCCGATGGAACCAGGAGAACCTCATAGCGAGCACCGGTCGACATGTCTGTAGAACGGGTCACACCTGCCCCTGTTCCGCACTCGATGCGGTCGCTAACATAGATTAAACAGATAGGGGCAAAACAAAAACTGTAACATTGTTTAGCCTGACACCCCGTTTTGCTGCTTTGCTCTTGTTAAGGAGGCAAAAACTAGCCTTGTTCGGAGTGCCCCTAGCGTGGCTAAACGATTTCGAACAGCCCCGCTGCGCCCATTCCGCCCGCGGTGCACATCGACACCACGACCCAGCGCACGCCGCGCTTGCGACCCTCGATGAGCGCGTGCCCGACGAGCCGGCTGCCGGTCATGCCGAACGGGTGTCCGATCGCGATCGCGCCGCCGTTGACGTTGTAGCGCTCGGGATCGATGCCGAGCGCGTCGCGGCAATAGAGGCATTGCGAGGCGAACGCCTCGTTCAATTCCCACAGCCCGATATCGGCGACCGAAAGGCCAGCGCGCGCAAGCAGCTTGGGGATCGCGAACACCGGGCCGATCCCCATTTCGTCGGGTCCACACCCCGCCGCCTGGAAGCCGCGATACACGCCGAGCACCTCGCGCCCCTCGGCCTTGGCGGTGGCATGGTCCATCACGATCTGCGCCGAGGCACCATCGGACAATTGGCTGGCATTGCCTGCGGTGACGTTCGCACCGGGCCCGGAGAAATCGCCGCCCGGCCATACGGTCTTGAGCCCCGCCAGCGCTTCCGCCGTCGTCCCTGCGCGAATGCCCTCGTCCTGCGCGAGCGTCACCGTCTCGCTGCCGGTGCGCGTCCCTGCCTTGTCGAACAGCGCCTTCTCGACCGTGATCGGCGCGATCTCCTCGGCGAACGCGCCGCTCTCGAGTCCGCGCGCGGCGCGCTGCTGGCTCATCGCGGCATAGGCGTCCTGCGCCGCGCGGCTGATATTGTAGCGCTCGGCGACGATCTCGGCGGTTTCGATCATCGGGATATAGGCGGCGGGCTCCCGCGCGATCACCGACTGGTTGACGTAGCGCGGCGCGTCCTTGGTCACCGTCAGGCTGATCGATTCCATTCCGCCGGCCAGCGCGACGTCGATCTCGTCGCACATGATCGAGCGCGCGGCGAGCGCGATCGCGGTGAGCCCCGATCCGCATTTGCGGTCGAGCGTGAAGGCCGGCACCGTTTCGGGCAAGCCGGCGGCGAAGGTCGCCATCCGTCCGGCATTGCCGCCCTGGCTGCCCCATTGATTGCCGACGCCCCAGAAGATCTCGTCGATCCGCGCCGGGTCGATTCCCGCGCGCGCCACCGCGGCGTTCATTACATGCGCCGCAAGCACCGGCGCCTCGGTCGCGTTGAACGCGCCGCGATACGCCTTGCCGATCGGGGTACGGGCAGTGGAGACGATCGCAGCTTCACGCATGACAGAACCTTTCGAGGATCGGGTATGGCATCCAGCCTAGGATTCCGCGCCGCTCGGAGCAAGCGCGGGATGCCGCTTGCGGAACCCCAGCGCCGCGCGCATGTTGAGGGACAATGCGCGCTTTTGCCGACCTTCTCGACCGGCTGATCTACACCCGCTCGCGCAACGCGAAGCTCAAGCTGATCACCGATTATCTGCGCGTCACGCCCGATCCCGATCGCGGCTGGGCGATGGCGGCGTTGACGGGCGAGCTCGACTTGCCCGGCGTCAAGTCCGCGGTGATCCGCACGCTGATCGAGCAGCGCGTCGATCCGGTGCTGTTCCGGATGAGTCGCGACTATGTCGGCGATACCGCCGAGACCGTCGCATTGCTGTGGCCGACCCCGCCGATCGCGCCCGACCCCGAACCCCTGTCGATCGCGCAGGCGGTTGATCGCCTGTCGTCGCTGTCGCGCTCCGATGCGCCCGCCGCACTCGCCGCGATGCTCGACCGGCTCGATTCGGACGAACGCTTCGCGCTGCTCAAGATGGCGACGGGGGCGTTGCGCATCGGCGTGTCGTCGCGGCTCGCCAAGACCGCGCTCGCCAACGGCTTCGATCTCGATGTCGAGGCGGTCGAGGAAGTGTGGCACGGCATCGCGCCGCCCTATACCGCCTTGTTCGACTGGGCCGAGCGGCGCGGGCCGCAGCCGACCGCCGCCGACGTGCCGGTGTTCCGACCGTTCATGCTCGCGCACCCGCTCGAGGAGCTGCGCGTCGACCTCAAGGACTATGCCGCCGAGTGGAAGTGGGACGGCATCCGCGTCCAGATCGTCCATGTCGCCGGCACGACGCGGCTCTACAGCCGCACCGGCGACGATGTGACGGCTAGCTTCCCCGAGGTCGCACGCGACTTCACCACGCCTGGCGTGCTCGATGGCGAGTTGATGGTGAAAGGCGACGCGCAAGGCTCGGCGACCGAAGAGGGTGGGGCTGCAAGCTTCAACGCGTTGCAGCAGCGGCTTGGGCGCAAGGTCGTTTCGGCGAAGATGCTCGCCGAATCGCCGGCGTTCGTGCGGCTCTACGATATTCTCTATGATGGCGACGAGGATCTCCGCCCTTTGCCGTGGGACCAGCGCCGTGTCCGGCTCGAGGCCTTCGTGTCGCGGCTCGACCCCGAGCGGTTCGATCTCAGCACCGTCATCGCGGCGGAGGATTTCACCGCGCTCGAGGGCATTCGCGCGGGCGCGCGCGATGCCGCGATCGAAGGCGTGATGCTCAAGCGGCGCGATTCGCCCTATGTCGGCGGGCGCAAGACCGGGCTGTGGTACAAATGGAAACGCGATCCGCTCACCGCCGATTGCGTGATGATGTACGCACAGCGCGGCTCGGGACGCCGCTCGTCCTTCTACAGCGATTACACATTCGGCTGCTGGACCGAGGACGGCACCTTGCTCCCCGTCGGCAAGGCCTATTCGGGGATCACCGACGAGGAATTGAAGCGGCTCGACCAGTTCGTGCGCAACCATACGACCGGGCGGTTCGGCCCGGTGCGCGAGGTCGAGAAGACGCTCGTGCTCGAAATCGCGTTCGATTCGATCCATCAATCGAAGCGCCACAAATCGGGCGTGGCGATGCGCTTCCCGCGCATCGCGCGGATCCGCACCGACAAGCCCGCCGCCGAGGCCGACACCGTCGCGGCGCTCGAGCGGCTGATCACGTGACCCCTCGACACCGCCCCCGCAGCGATTAGGCTGCGCGCAAAAACCCAGGGGGAAATGATGCGCAAAGTCCTGATCGCCATGGCCACAGTGCTGGCCTCGACCGCTGCCACGCCGCTGCTTGCCGAAACCTTCGCGATCCAGGCCGGCCATCTGATCGTCGACGCCGCCAAGCCCGAGCGTGGCGCCTCGACCGTGATCGTCACCGACGGTCGGATCGTGCGGATCGACGACGGCGCCACCGCGCCCGCCGGCGCGACGGTGGTCGATCTGCGCGACCGGACGGTGCTGCCCGGGCTGATCGACGTCCATGTCCACCTCACCAGCAATGCCGGCGAGCCGTGGTACAAGGGCCTGACGCCGGGGTATTCCGAACCCTATGCCGCGACGATCGGCCTCAAGAACGCGCTGATCACCGCGCGCGCGGGCTTCACCACGGTGCGCGATCTCGGCGGACTGCCTGCCGCCAGCATCGCGATGCGCGACGCGGTCAAGGACGGGAGCTTTCCCGGGCCGCGCATCCTCGTCTCGGGGCCGGCGCTGTCGATCATCGGCGGGCATGGCGACGGCACGGTCGGGCTCAACCCCGATCTGCGCCATGCGATCGACGCGAGCGGCGAGCAATTCTGGGTGTGCACCGGGCCGCTCGAATGCGCCAAGGCGGTGCGGCGCGTCGCGGCGTACGGCGTCGACGTGATCAAGTTCCACGCGACCGGTGGTGTGCTCGACGATGGCAAGATCGGCCTCGAACAGCATTTCACCGACGAGGAAATGAAGGCGATCTGCGACACCGCGCACCAGCTTGGCCTCAAGGCCGCAGCGCACGCGCATGGCCCCAAGGGAATCGCCGCAGCGGTGCGCGCCGGGGTCGATTCGATCGAGCATGGCACCTTCGTCGATGATGCCGGCGTCGCGCTGATGAAGGCGCACGGCACGTACTATTCGGCGACGCTCATGGCCTTTTCGGGGCTTCAGCAATATCTCGGCAAGGGCGTGTTCACCGCCAATGCCGAGGCGAAGGGGCGCGCGACGCTCGCGGTGTGGGGCAGGGGGCTCAACCGCGCCTACAAGGCCGGCGTTCCGATCGCGCTCGGCACCGATGCCGCGGTCTATCCACACGGGCGCAACGGCGAGGAACTCGGGCTGATGGTGACGAAGGGCGGGATGACCCCGCGCGACGCGCTGATCGCGGCGACCAAGGGCGGCGCCGATCTGCTCGGGCTGGCGGCCGAGACCGGCACGCTCGACATCGGCAAGTCGGCCGATCTCATCGCGGTCGCGGGCGATCCGCTGGTCGACCCTGCCGCGGTGCTCAAGATCGGCTATGTGATGGTCGAAGGGCGGCCGATCCCGCTCAAATGACCTCTGGCTCCGGACCCGTTTCGATGACCGACCTGCGCACGCTCTATCCCGAGATCGAACCTTATGCGAGCGGCACGCTCGACGTCGGCGACGGCCACACGATCGCCTACGAGCGCTGCGGCACCCCCGGCGCGACGCCCGCGGTGTTCCTCCACGGCGGGCCCGGCGGCGGCATTTCGCCGAGCCATCGCCGGCTGTTCGATCCGGCACGCTACGACGTGCTGCTGTTCGACCAGCGCGGTTGCGGGCGTTCGACCCCGCATGCGGC
Organism: Sphingomonas sp. AAP5; assembly: GCF_004354345.1. NCBI lineage: Bacteria > Pseudomonadati > Pseudomonadota > Alphaproteobacteria > Sphingomonadales > Sphingomonadaceae > Sphingomonas > Sphingomonas sp. AAP5. The sequence goes on from NZ_CP037913.1 coordinate 3,866,056, forward strand.
GCTCGAGGCGAACACGACCTGGCATCTCGTCGACGATATCGAGCGGCTGCGCGCGCTGGTCGGGGTCGAGCGCTGGCTGGTGTTCGGGGGATCGTGGGGGTCGACGCTTGCACTCGCTTATGCCGAGTCGCATCCGGCGCGGGTCAGCGCGCTGATCCTGCGCGGCATTTACACCGCGACGCCGGCCGAGCTCGCCTGGTATTATCAGTTCGGCGTCTCCGAGATGTTCCCCGACAAATGGGCGGGCTTCGTTGCGCCGATCCCCGAGGCCGAGCGCGGCACCATGATCGAGGCGTATCGCCGCCTGCTGACGGGCGACGACGAGGCGGCCAAGCTCGAGGCCGCCAAGGCGTGGACGATCTGGGAGGGCGAGACGATCACGCTGCTGCCCGACCCGGCGATGAGCGCGGCATTCCAGGACGGGCATTTCGCGCTCGCCTTCGCGCGGATCGAGAATCATTTCTTCGCGCACAATGCCTGGCTCGAGGACGGCCAATTGCTGCGCGATGCCGGGCGGCTCACCGGAATCCCGGGGACGATCGTCCATGGCCGCTACGATATGCCGTGCCCGGCGCGCTACGCCTATGCGCTCCACCAGGCCTGGCCCGAGGCGGAGTTCCACCTGATCGAAGGCGCAGGCCACGCCTATAGCGAGCCCGGCATCCTCGACCAGCTGATCCGCGCCACCGACCGGTTTGCGGGGGGCTGAACGCAATCCCATTTCGTCACCCCGGGCTTGTCCCGGGGGCCACCGCGCCGCGCGTGCTGTGCCGTGAGACTGTGCATCCCGGTGGACCCCGGCACGAGGCCGGGGTGACGGTCAGATTGCTTTAGCGGACCCAGCTCGCCAGCCAGTCAGACAGCGCTTGCGGGCTGAGCGTGCGCGCATCGGCGAGCGCGGCGGTGCGGCCTGGGTTTTTCAGCGTGTCAGTCTTGGGATCGACGATCAGCACGCTCGGCACGCCGCCGCCGAAATGGTCCTTGAGACCGTACTTCGCCGCCACATCGAGATTCTTGTCGAACCGGCCGACATCGACCGTGACGATCTCGTACTTCTTGGCGAGGAATTCGCGCAGGCCCGGCAATTCCATCGTCCCCGCGAGCAGGCGGCAGTCGAGGCACCAGTTTCCGCCAAGGTCGATCAGCAGCAGCTTGTGCTGCGCCTTGGCGCGGGCGCGCGCCGCGGCGACGTCCGCCTTGGCGTTCGCGGTCTCGTCATACGGCAGCGGCAGCGGGGTCTTGAGCTGCGCGAAGCTCGCCGCGGCAACCTTGGGGCCGGGAGCCGCGAGCGTGGGCGCGGCGAAGGTGAGGGCGATCGCAGCAAGGGCTAGGCGCATCTATCGTCTTTCTGTGCTTCTCCGGCGAAGGCCGGGGCCCAGGCATGGGCGGGTCGTTGATTGGTCACACCCAGCGAACGCCTGGTAGCGCGACTGGGCCCCGGCCTTCGCCGGGAAGCTGACGAAAGTACGGCACACGCCCCGCGCCGCACACAAAGAAAAACCCGGCAGGCCTAAAGGCCCGCCGGGTCTATCTCGTTTGCGTCAGACGAAAGCGATTAAGCGATCGACGTGAGGTTCACAGCCGCCATCTTGCCGCGACGATCGACTTCGAGCTCGAACTCGAGCCGGTCGCCCTCGTTGAGCGAGGTCATGCCGCCACGCTCGACTGCCGAGATGTGAACGAACGCGTCGGGCTGGCCATCATCGCGCTGAATGAAGCCGAAGCCCTTCATCGCGTTGAAGAACTTGACCGTGCCGGTTGCCTTCTCGCCGGTCAGCTGACGCTGCGGCGCACCACCAGGAGCGGCGCCACGCGGGCCACCGGGAGCAGCATCACGCTCGCGCGGCGGGCCGCGGTCGGTGACGGCCATCGGCTCGCCGTCGATCTTGAGGTCGGTCGCCGAGATGCGGCCGCCGCGGTCGACGAGGGTGAAGCCGAGCGGCTGGCCCTCTGCGAGACCGGTCAGGCCGGCTTGCTCGACAGCCGAGATGTGCACGAACACGTCCTCGCCGCCATCATCGCGCACGACGAAGCCGAAGCCCTTCTGCCCGTTGAAGAATTTTACGACGCCAGTGCCTTCACCGACAACCTGCGGGGGCATGCCACGGCCACCGCCGCCTGCGCCACCACCGCCGAAGCCGCCGCCACCGCCGCTGCGGAAACCGCCGCCGCCGCCGCCGCCGCCGAAGCGATCGCCGCCGCCACCGCCGAAGCGATCGCCGCCGCCACCGAAGCGATCACCGCCGCCGCCGCCGAAACGATCGCCACCGCCGCCGCCGAAGCCGCCGTCGAAGCCGCCGCTATCGCCGAAACCGTCGCGCTTGTCGCGCCCGCGCCCGCCACGATCGCCGCGGCGTCCTTTATCGAAACTCATGCCCTGTTCGTCTTCCCGGTTCGTCCGACATCGATATCGCAACCGTTGCGTCGGACGAAAGACGCAGGGTTTCGGCACCAAACCAATCGTGCCACCGATTCGTGTAACGCAAATTGCCAGACCCTGCGAATGAATTCGTCGAAAATACGGCAAGAATCACACGCTTCTTGCGCAGATGTGGCAAGCACGGCACAGACTCGGGCATGTCGATCCCCGCCTTGCTCGCCGATCCCGCCGCCTGGGCCGCTCTGGCGACGCTGATCGTCATGGAGATTGTGCTCGGTATCGATAACCTGGTTTTCATTTCGCTGCTGTCGAACAAACTCCCGCCCGAGCAGCGCGAAAAGGTCCGCCGAGTCGGCATCGGCCTGGCGTTGGGCCTGCGACTCGGTCTGCTGTCGATCATCGCTTGGATCGCCGGGCTGGTGCGGCCGGTCTTCGATCTCGGGCTGACGGGGACGCTCGATGCGCACGGCGCGCCATCGTTCGAAACCGCGTTCTCGGTCCGCGACCTGATCCTGATCGCGGGCGGCGTCTTCCTGCTGTGGAAGGCGACCACCGAGATCCACCATACGATCGACCACGACGAAGCGAGCGAGGAGACGCCCGGCAAGGCCGGCGCGGCGCTGTCGTTCGGCATGGCAATCGTCCAGATCCTGCTGCTCGACATGGTGTTCTCGATCGATTCGATCCTCACCGCGATCGGCATGACCGATGATCTGCCGGTGATGGTCGTCGCGGTGGTGGTCGCGGTCGGCGTGATGCTGCTGGCCGCGACGCCGCTCGCCAATTTCATCGCCGCCAATCCGAGCGTGGTCATGCTCGCGCTCGGCTTCCTGCTGATGATCGGCGCGGTGTTGATCGCCGACGGTTTCGGCGTGCATGTGCCCAAGGGCTATATCTATGCGGCGATGGCGTTCTCGGGTGTGGTCGAGGCGCTCAACATCGCGGCGCGGCGCGCGCGGGGACGCACCCCGTCGCATCGAGGGTGAGCGCAAGCCCACCCATTGAGCAGCGGCCCATTCGCCGCTAGGGCCGGGCGATGACTGTACATCTTTACGAAGAAGACATCCCCGCCGAACTGTTCGCGCCCGGCGCCGACATCGCGGTCGACACCGAGACGATGGGGCTGATCACGCCGCGCGACCGGCTGTGCCTGGTACAGCTGTCCGACGGTGGCCCCGACGAGCATCTCGTCCGCTTCTCGCCCCATAGCGATTACGCTGCACCCAATCTGCGCGCGTTGCTCGCCGACCCGGCGCGCGTGAAGCTGTTCCACTTCGGGCGGTTCGATCTCGCGGCGATCAGCCATTATCTCGAAGTGACCGCAGCGCCGGTCTATTGCACCAAGATCGCCTCGCGGCTGGTGCGCACCTATACCGATCGCCACGGCCTCAAGGAGCTGGTGCGCGAATTGCTCGGCCAGGATATCTCCAAGGCGCAGCAATCGTCCGACTGGGGCGGCCCGGTGCTGAGCGAGGCACAAAAGGATTATGCCGCGTCCGACGTGCGCTATCTCCACGCGATGCGCGAGGAGCTCGACCGCCGGCTCGTCCGCGAAGGCCGGATGGAACTCGCGCAGGCGTGCTTCCAGTTCCTGCCGTGGCGCGCCGAGCTCGACATTGCCGGCTGGCCGGAAGTCGACATCTTTGCGCACATGTGATGCCAGCCGCGGCGGGGAGCAGCCCCATGTCTGACGCGCGGTCTGACGCGCGCGCGATTCGCGATTCGCGCAAGGTATGGGCGGCGCCGGGCAGCAGCCACGACAGCGTGATCGGCACGCTGCGCATCGTGCTGCCGATCCTGATCGGCGTGCTCGCCGCGTTCGTCGTCGTGCTCCCGCTCTATTCGGGCGGCGATGTCAGCTTCCTGCTCGACAAGAAAAAGGTCGAGGTCGCCAAGGAGCGGCTACGCGTCCAGTCGGCGAGCTACAAGGGCGAGGACGACAAGGGCCAGGCCTTCGCGCTGACCGCGGGGTCGGCGGTGCAGAAGAGTTCGGCCGAACCGATCGTCAAGCTCGAGAAGCTTACCGCGGAAATCGGGCTCAAGGACGGTCCCGCCAACATCGTCGGCGAGCATGGCCATTACGACATGGACAAGCAGCAAGTGACGATCGACGGCCCGGTGCGCGTCAACGGCAGCGGCGGCTACCGCCTCGTCACGCAGGATTCGACGGTCGATCTCAAGACCCGGACGATGAAGAGCGGCGGCGCGGTGACGGGCTCGGTGCCGCAGGGCACCTTCAGCGGCAACCAGCTCAATGCCGATCTGGTCAATCATATCGTGCGGCTCGATGGTAATGCGCACTTGCAGATCATCCCGCGAAAGAAGAGATAGTCCCGATGCAGCGCCTTCTCGCCTTTTTCGCCGTTTCGCTCGTTCTGTCGGGGGCGGCGGTCGTGAGCGCACAGACGGCGCACAATTCGGCCGCGCCGATCAACTTCAGCGCTGACCATATCGAGTTGCAGGACAAGGCCAATCGCGCGCTGCTGTCGGGCAGCGTGTCGGTGAAGCAGGCCGAGATGACGCTCAATGCGGCGCGGATGACGGTCGCCTATACCGGCCAGGTCGTCGATGGCAGCCCGCAGGTGTCGCGACTCGACGCGGCGGGGAATGTCGTCGTGACTCGGCCCGACCAGACCGCGCGCAGCAACTTCGCGGTGTACGATCTCAACAAGCGCGTCGTGACGATGCTCGGCGCGGTGACGCTGATCCAGGCGGGCAACACCGTCAATGGCGGGCGCCTCACGATCAACCTCGATACCGGTCGCGCGGTGATCGACGGCTCGTCGATCGGCGGCGGCGGTGGCGGCAAGGCCGGCACCACGACGAGCAGCGGCGGTCGCGTCAGCGGGACCTTCTCGGTCCCCAAGCGTAACTGACGCGAAAGCGGGGCAATTCGGCGCCCGCTGCTATCCCGCGCGGCGCGAATGGCGTATAGGCATGCACGAAGCCTGCCAGATGCCGTGCGGTTAACCCTTCGCTAACTCTAAACTGCGAGCACGCCCCGATGAGCGACACCATGACCCTCGACAGCGCGCCGCCGATCGCCGAGCAGCCGGTCAATGATGGGCTGTCGGTCGTGTCGATCGCCAAATCGTACGACAAGCGCAGCGTGCTGACCGATGTGTCGGTGTCGGTCGCCAAGGGCGAAGTCGTCGGGCTGCTCGGGCCGAATGGTGCTGGCAAGACGACGTGCTTCTATTCGGTGATGGGGCTGGTGAAGCCCGATTCGGGCCGCATCATGCTCGACGGCAACGACATTACCGGCCTGCCGATGTACCGCCGCGCGATCCTCGGCCTCGGGTATCTCCCGCAGGAAACCTCGATCTTCCGCGGGATGACGGTCGAACAGAACATCCTCAGCGTGCTCGAGCTCGCCGTGCCCGACAAGGCGCAGCGCGCGCTCCGGCTCGATACGCTGCTCGACGAGTTCGGCCTGACGCGGCTGCGCGATTCCCCATCGATGGCGCTGTCGGGCGGCGAGCGCCGCCGCGCCGAGATCGCGCGGGCGCTTGCCGCCGATCCGTCGATCATGTTGCTCGACGAGCCCTTCGCGGGGATCGACCCGCTGTCGATCGCCGACATTCGTGACCTGATCTGCGAATTGAAGAAGCGCGGCATCGGCGTGCTGATCACCGATCACAACGTGCGCGAGACGCTCGAGATCGTCGACCGCGCGTACATCATCTATGACGGCCGCGTGCTGTTCACCGGCTCGCCCGCCGAGCTTGTCGCCGACGCCAACGTCCGGCGGCTGTATCTCGGCGAGGGCTTCTCGCTCTGATCATGGTGGACGCCACCTCCCTCGTCGCCCCGGCGCAGGCCGGGGCCGCTGGGTTGCCTGGCGGAGCGGGCGCGGCAAACGCAGCGGCCCCAGCCTACGCCAGGGCGACGAATCGGTGAGTCTCGCGCCGCGCCTGGACCTGCGCCAGTCGCAATCGTTGGTGATGACGCCGCAGCTCCAGCAGGCGATCCGCCTGCTCGCGCTGTCGAACCTCGAGGTCGAGGGTTTCCTCGCAGAGGAAATCGAGCGCAATCCCTTGCTCGAGGCGAGCGCGCCCGAAGACGACGGCCCGACACAGGACCGTGAACCCGACGCACCGATCCGCGACCAACCCGCCACCGCTGACGAACTCCTGCTGGCTGGCGGCGATTCGGGCGAGGCCTCGCTCGACGTCGATTTCACCGCCGAGAGCTTCCACCATGACAGCCCAGCCGATCAGGCGGGGGGCGCGGGGATGGACGGGTCGCTCGGTCTCAACGGCGCAAGCAGCGGCGGCGGGACGGGCGAGGACGGCCCCGATTTCGACAGCTTCGCCGATACCGGCCTCAGCCTGTCGGACCATTTGCTCGCGCAGGCCGGCACCGCGGTCGAGGGCGCCGACCTGTTCATTGCCGCGCATCTGATCGATCAGATCGACGAATGCGGCTATCTCACCGCGTCGCTGCTCGACATCGCGACTCGGCTCGGCGTGCCGCTGGCGCGCGTCGAACAGGTGCTGGCCATCATCCAGACCTTCGAGCCGACCGGCGTCGGCGCGCGCGATCTCGCCGAGTGCCTCGCGCTTCAGGCCAAGGAAGCCGACCGCTACGATCCGTGCATGGCGCGGCTGATCGACAATCTCGATCTCGTCGCGCGCGGCGATCTCACGCGGCTTCGCCGGCTGTGCAACGTCGATGACGAAGACTTGGCCGACATGATCCGCGAACTCCGCGGCTATGATCCCAAGCCCGGCTGCCGTTTCGGCGGCGAACCGACCCAGGCCGTGGTGCCCGATCTGTTCGTCGCCAAGCGCAAGGACGGCTGGGGAATCGAGATCAACGCGGCCACGCTGCCGCGCGTGCTCGTCAACCGCAGCTATTATACCGAACTGTCGAGCGCACGCGGCGACAAGGCGAGCAAGGCGTGGCTCGGCGACATGCTCGCCAGTGCCAACTGGCTGGTGAAAGCGCTCGACCAGCGCCAGCGCACGATCATCAAGGTCGCCGCCGAGATCGTGAAGCAGCAGGAGGGGTTCTTCCTCCACGGCGTCGCGCAGTTGAAGCCGCTGACGCTGCGCCAGGTCGCCGACGCGATCGAGATGCACGAATCGACGGTGTCGCGCGTCACCAGCAACAAATATCTGTCGTGCGCGCGCGGGCTCTATGAGCTCAAATACTTCTTCACCTCGGCGATCCAGTCGTCCGAAGGCGGCGAGGCGGTGTCTGCACAAGCGGTCAAATCGGCGATCAAGACGCTGATCGGGGCGGAGGGCGACAAGATCCTGTCGGACGACACGTTGGTCGAATTGCTCAACGCCAAGGGCTTCGATATCGCGCGGCGCACCGTTGCGAAATATCGCGAGGCGCTCGGGATCGGATCGTCGGTGCAGCGCCGGCGGGCGCGGGCGCTCGAGGGCGCATAAAGGGGGCGCGTAAAGGGCGCGCCTAATCGAAAGCGCGAGCCGGCCCGACCGAAGTCAGGCCGGCCACAGGCTCAACGTGCGGTCAGCGCAACGTCGCGCGCGAGCGCGCGCTTGGCGACCTGGTGCGACCAGACGGCATCGCCGGTCGGCGTTTCGAGCATCGCATTGTCGAGCGTGAGCGCGCGACGCAGCGCGGTATTGGCATCGGCGGTGCGGCCGGCGCGCTGATAGGCGGCGGCGAGCTCGATCGCGACACCACCGTCGGTCGGCGAGAGCTGCGATACGGTTTCGAGCGTGCGCACGGCAGCGGCGGGATCGCGCGTCGGCGCCGCTGCGGCCGGAACGACGGCCGCGCCTGCGACAAGGATGGCGATAGCGAATTTCAGGGTCATCATCAGTCTCCACATTAGTCTGTTACAGAATGATGACATATATTGCAGATATGTGAAGCAATAAATTCACTTATGTGAATCTGCAGTGTCGCAGGCGGTTTCCGGCCCGGTGCGCGCCGTAATCGGAGCCATTTGGAGCGCGCACGCCAACCCTCGCGGCGATCGCCACGTCGCTGACACCGCGCGAGGCGGTGCCAAATCCTGCTCGTGTCGATCTGCCTCAGGCGAAGCCGCTGGCTTTGTGCTTATTTGGCCGGGGTCGCCGCTTTAGGGTTTCCGGCCTCGACGATCAGCGCGGCCATCGCCTTGGGGTCGGCGAAGCTGCCCAATTGCTGGAGCTCTTTCTGCACCAGCGGATCGCCCATCAGACCGCGCATCGCGACGCCGCCGAGCGCACCAAAGCTTGTTTCGATCGACGACACGCCATCGAACTTGATTGCTTCGATCGCTTGTGGTCGGCATTCGACCGTCAGCAGGCGATTGAAATACACCCCGGTCCGGCGGTTGAAATCTTCGCGTTGCGTCGGTGTGATCGTCGACAGCGCCTTCACCGCGGGGCCCGCCGAGATCGCCGAGAATACCCATTGCACCAACAGCGTCTGGTCGGCGGGCGAGCTGTGATCGACCAGGCATTTCGAGAGTGTGTCGCCAAAGCTGCTGGCGTGCGCCACGTTCGGGGTAGCGGCACAGACGGTCGCAGCTGCGACGCCTGCTCGAATTGACCGTCGTACCATGCTGCTTTCCCCCGCAAATTCACTCGATCTCTAATCTCGGCGGGAAAAGCCGTCCAGCGCGATCGCTCAGTCGTCCTCGTCCTCATAGCCCGACAGCGCGAGCGCACGCGCCTTGATCTGGCGAGTCTGGCACCAGTGGACGAGCGCATCCTCGCGGCCATGCGTCACCCACACTTCCTTGGGCGCGATCTCGGTCAAAGTGTCGGTCAGTTCGTCCCAATCGGCGTGGTCCGACAGGATCAGCGGCAGCTCGACCCCGCGCTGCACCGCGCGCTGGCGCACGCGCATCCAGCCCGATGCCATCGCGGTGATCGGATCGGGCAGGCGGCGCGACCAGCGATCGGCCATCGCACCGGGCGGCGCGATCACGACATGGCCCATCATTTCGGCCTTGGCGGCGACCGTGGCGGGGCGCAACTCGCCGAGCTCGACGCCGTGTGCCTGGTACAGCGCGCACAGTTTCTCGAGCGCGCCGTGGATATAGATCGGCGCGTCATGCCCGCGCGCGCGAAGTTCGGCGATGACGCGCTGCGCCTTGCCGAGCGCGTACGCGCCAACGAGAACGCAGCGCGTCGGATTGGCGTGGAGCGCGGCGGTCAGCTTGTCGATCTCGTCGCCGGTCTCGGGGTGGCGGAAGACGGGCAATCCAAACGTCGCCTCGGTGATGAACACGTCGCATTTGACCGGCTGAAAGCCAGCGCAGGTCGGGTCGGCGCGGCGCTTGTAATCGCCCGACACGACGACTCGCTCGCCGCGATATTCGAGCAGGATTTGTGCCGAGCCGAGCACGTGCCCCGCGGGAACGAAGGTGGCCTTGACGTCGCCGAAGGTGTGGCTTTCGCCATAGGCCACGGGGTTGCCGGGTTGCGGCCCATAGCGCGCGTCCATGATCGCAAGCGTCTCGGGCGTCGCCCACACCGCGTCGTGCCCGCCACGCGCGTGATCGGCATGGCCGTGCGTGACGAGCGCGACGGGGGAGGGGCGCGACGGATCGATCCACACATCGGCGGGCTTCACGTAGATTCCGTGCGGGTGGGGTTCGATCCAGTCGCCGAGCTTTGCCATCATGGCTATATGGGTGGGACGCGTTTGAGTTCCAAATCTCCCTCTCCGCGCGGGTAGCGGGATTTGAGTGCGCCTTGGATTGGCCCCATTGCTGTAGGATCGATACGGCATGACCTGCGCATCCTCACCGTCCGCCCTGCCGCCCCGCCATAACAGCAGGATGGTCGGCCTCGCGTTGATCGCGCTGGCGATCGGCGCCCCCGTCACCGCCGCGCACGCCGACGCGCTGCAGACTCGGATCGTCGCGACCGCCCGCGCCACGCCGACCACGCGCCACGCCTTTCGCCGCACGCTCGCGTTCGAGCGGACCGGCGCCCCGCGGAAAACCTATGTCGAGCAGTTCGACCCCAGCCGCGCGCCCGCCGAGCGCTGGTCGCTGATCAGCATCGACGGCCGCGCGCCGACCCCCAAGGAAATCGCCAAGTCACGCAAGGCCAATCACGGGCCGATCCCGTCCTATGCGGAACTGGCGGCGTGGTTCGGCAGCCCCGCGACGCGCAGCGAGGTCGGCGGCGGCGTGCTGTACCGCTTTGCCCGGCTGCCCGCAGGCACCTTCAAGATCGGGTCGCACGATGCGTCGGCCGATACGCAGGTCGAGGCTTTGGTCAACACCGGCGGCGCGGTACCGTTCGTCGAGCGCGTGCGGATGACGTCGAACAAGAGCTTCAGCGTCATGCTCGTCGCCTCGCTGCGCAGCATCACGGTCGACCAGCGCTATCGTCTGCTCGGCGATGGCATTGTCGTCCCGTCGGACGCGACCAGCGCGCTGACGGGCGCGATGATGGGCAAGGCCGGCACGATGCAAACCAGCACGAGCTACAGCGAGTATCGCGCAATTCGGTGACGCGCGCGCGCGCGGGGCTGGTCATTGCCGCGTCGCGCACCCCATATCGGGGGGGTGAGCGTATCCGACCCTCCCGCCCCGATCACCGACTGGTTCGCTGCCAAGGGCTGGGCTCCCCGCGCGCACCAGTTGGCGATGCTCGACGTTGCGCGGGCTGGCCATCACGGCCTGCTCGTCGCGAGCACTGGTGCTGGCAAGACGCTGGCGGGGTTCCTCCCGACGCTGACCGAACTGATCGAGACCCCGACGCAAGGCCTTCACACGCTCTACGTCTCGCCGCTGAAAGCGCTTGCGGTCGACGTCCAGCGCAACCTGCTCACGCCCGTAGCCGAGATGGGCCTCGACATCCGCGTCGAGACGCGCACCGGCGACACGCCGTCGGACCGCAAGGCGCGCCAGCGGATCAAGCCGCCGCAGATCCTGCTGACCACGCCCGAATCGCTCAGCCTACTGCTCAGCTATCCTGACAGCGGGCTGATCTTCGAGAATCTCAGGACGATCGTCGTCGACGAAGTCCATGCCTTCGCCACTGGCAAGCGCGGCGATCTGCTGTCGCTGTGCATGGCGCGACTACAACGCCTCGCCCCCGACCTGCGCCGCGTCGCGCTGTCGGCGACGGTGGCCGACGCCGACGGCTATCGCGCCTGGCTCGCCCCCGATGGCGATATCGATACGGTCGATCTGGTGCAGGGCGAGCCCGGCGTCCCCGCTAATATCGCGATCCTGCTGCCCGAGGGCCGCGTTCCCTGGTCGGGCCATTCGGGCCGCTATGCCGCCGAGCAGGTGATGGCCGAGATTGAAACGCACAAGACCTCGATCGTCTTCTGCAACACGCGCAGCTTGGCCGAGCTGATCTTCCAGGATTTGTGGAAGGTCAACGCAATGAGCTTGCCGATCGGCATCCACCACGGCTCGCTGTCGCTCGAAGCCCGCCGCAAGGTCGAGGGCGCGATGGCCGACGGCAAATTGCGCGGCCTCGTCGCGACCGCCAGCCTCGACCTGGGGGTCGATTGGGGCGATGTCGATTGCGTCATCCAGATGGGCGCGCCGAAAGGGTCGTCGCGATTGCTGCAGCGGATCGGGCGCAGCAATCACCGCATGGACGAGGCTTCTGAGGCGGTACTCGTCCCAGGCAACCGCTTCGAATATCTCGAAGCGCGTGCAGCCCTCGACGCGGTCGATGCGGGCGAGCTCGACCCCGACATCTTCCGGCAAGGCGGGCTCGACGTGCTGGCACAGCATATCATGGCGTGCGCTTGCGCCGCGCCGTTCCAGGAAGCCGAGATGCTCGACGAGATCCGCTCGGCCTTGCCCTATTCCGCGCTGACCGATGCGACCTTCAGCCGCGTGCTCGGCTTCATCCGCGACGGCGGCTATGCGCTCCAGGCCTATGACAAGTTCAAACGGCTGACGCAGGATGCCGATGGCAGCTGGCGCGTCAGCCATCCCAAATTTGTTGCGCAGCATCGATTGAACGCCGGGATCATCGTCGAGGCCACGATGCTCACCGTCCGCTTCAAGAACGGCCGCTCGCTCGGCAAGGTCGAGGAGGGGTTTGCCGCGACGCTCAGCCCCGGCGACACCTTCTTCTTTGCGGGCATGAGCCTCGAAGTGATGGGGATGGACACCGAGGACCTGCTCGTCCGCGCGACCGCGCGCCCGGCGCGAATCCCGACCTATGGCGGCGCGCGGATGGCGATGTCGACCAACCTCGCGCAGCGCGTCCGCGGTTTCCTCGCCGATCCGTCCGAATGGCCGCGCTTTCCCGACGACGTGCGCGAATGGCTCGAAATGCAGCAGCGCCGCTCGACGCTTCCCGCGCCCGGGCAATTGCTCGTCGAGACCTTCCCGCGCGAGGGACGGCATTACATGGTCGCCTACAGCTTCGAGGGCTGGAACGCGCACCAGTCGCTCGGGATGCTCGTCACGCGCCGGATGGAGACGATGGGGCTCAAACCGCTCGGCTTCGTCTCGAACGATTATGCGCTCGCCTGTTACGGGCTCGAGCCGATCACCGACCCGCAAGCGCTCTTCTCGCCCGACATTCTCGAGGACGAGTTCGTCGACTGGGTGCAAAGTTCGGCGCTGCTCAAACGCGCCTTCCGCGAGGTCGCGGTGATCGGTGGCCTCGTCGAGCGCCAGCACCCCGGCAAGCGCAAGACCGGCAAGCAAGTCACCTTCTCGACCGACCTGATCTACGACGTGCTGCGCAAATACGAGCCCGGCCATTTGCTGCTCGAAGCCGCCTGGGCCGATGCCCGCGCGCGGATGACCGATGTCGGGCGCTTGGCCGACCTGCTCGATCGCGCGGTCGATACGATGCTCCACGTCGATCTCGACCGCGTGTCGCCACTCGCGGTGCCCGTGCTCACGCTGATCGGCCGCGAGAAGATTGCCACCGGCCTCGCCGACGACGCGCTGCTGATCGAGGCCGAGGCGCTCGCCGAGGAGGCGATGCGGCTCGACTGATCGGCTTGTCGTGCGGCCGAAACGGGCGTAGTTTGTCGCTATGAACCCGGTGCTGCTTGTCGCTGTCCCGATCGCCGCGGCGCTGGCCCAGCCCCAGCCTGTGCCGACCCCGCCGCCCTCGCCTGTTGCGCAGCATGAGCTGCAGCAAAACCCCGCCGAGCAGCTCGATTTCATCTCCGAGGGCCTTCGCATGACCGTGCCGGTGACGATCGGCCCGGCCGGCCCGTATCGCTTCATCGTCGACACCGGCGCCGAGCGGACCGTGATCGCGCGCGAACTCGCCGCCAAGCTCGGGCTGGTGCCCGGGAAGAGCGTCCATGTCACCGCGATGGCGGGGTCGGCGCAATTCGGCACCGTCGTCATCCCCGATCTGCAGATCGGATCGCCGGGCGGTGGCGCGCGGCTGTCGACGCGCGGGATCGAGGCGCCCGCGCTCGTCGCGCGCAATCTCGGCGCCGCCGGACTGGTCGGGATCGACACGCTGCAGGGCCATGCCGTGACGATCGACTTCGCCGCCCAGACGATGACCGTCATCCCCTCGACCAAGCGGCTGCGCAAGGAGCGCTTCGGCCCCGACGATATCGTCATCCGCGCGAAGAATCTGCTCGGCCAGCTCGTCGTCACCGATGCGAGCTATCGCGGGCGCACCGTGCGCGTGGTGATCGACACCGGCGCCGATACCAGCATGGGGAATCTCGCGCTGCGCCGGCTCGCCGCGCCGTCGAGCAGCGCGGTGACGGCGGTAAGCGTGCTCAGCGTCACCGGCGCCTCGCTCCAGGCCGAGCAGGCGCTGCTCGATCGCGTGCACTTCGGCGACATCAGCTTTGCCAATCTGCAGGTGGCGTTCGTCGATGCCGCCCCCTTCGCGCGGCTCGGGCTGCACGACCGGCCCGCGTTGCTGCTCGGCATGGATGCACTGCGGCTGTTCGGCCGCGTGCGGATCGACTTCGCCAATCGCGAACTGCGCCTCGCGCAGCCGAAGGCGCCATAACCTTTTTTCGCCCCTCCCGTTCAGGGGAGGGGCTTTTGACTCGCGCCGTTGCGTTCCCCCGCCACCACGCTAGCCTCGTGCCAAACACAGGGGGCCCCAATGTTCGCACGCATCACCAAGATCCTCGCCACCAGTCTGCTCGCCACCACCGCGCTCGCCAGTGCCGCCACCGCGCAGGACCGCCCAGACCAGAAGGCCTATCTCGGCCTCTACAAGGAGCTGGTCGAGACCAACACCACGCTGTCCTCGGGAAGCTGCACCACCGCCGCCGCCCAGATCGGCGCGCGATTGAAGGCGTCGGGCTTCGCCGATTCCGACCTCACCTATTTCAGCGTCCCCGATCATCCCAAGGAGGGCGGCCTCGTCGCGATCCTGAAGGGGAGCGATGCCAAGGCCAAGCCGATGCTCCTCCTCGCGCATCTCGACGTGGTCGAGGCCAAGCGCGAGGACTGGACGCGCGATCCATTCAAGCTGATCGAGGAAGACGGATACTATTACGCCCGCGGCAGCACCGACGACAAGGCGATGGCGGCGATCTGGGCCGACAGCCTGATCCGCTTCAGGCAGCAGAACTACCGCCCCAAGCGCTCGATCAAGCTCGCGCTCACCTGCGGCGAGGAGACGACCTTCGCCTTCAATGGCGCGCAGTGGCTCGCCAAGAACAAGCCCGACCTCATCGCCGCCGAATTCGGCCTCAACGAAGGCGGCGGCGGCCAGATGACCGACGACGGCAAGCGCCTCGCGATGTTCATGCAAGTCGGCGAGAAAGCCTCGCAGAACTTCACGCTCACCGCCACCAACCCCGGCGGCCACAGCTCGCAGCCCGTGCCTACCAACGCGATCTACCAGCTCGCCGACGCGATCGAGGCGATTAGGGGCTACGAATTCCCGATCAAATTCACCGACACGACGCGCGCCTTCTTCAAAGGCGCCGCCTTGGCGCAACCGCCCGAGATGCGCGACGCGATGTTGAAACTCGTCGCCAACCCCGCCGACACCGCCGCCGACAAGATCGTCAGCACCGACAAGACCTTCCACTCGACGCTGCGCACCACCTGCGTCGCGACGTTGCTCAGTGCCGGCCATGCCGAGAACGCGCTCCCGCAACGCGCCACCGCCAACATCAACTGCCGCATCTTCCCGGGCGAGACGGTCGAGGGGACGCTCGCCAAGCTCCAGGCGCTCGCTGGCGCCGTGGTGAAGGTCAGCGCCAACGCGCCGATCCGTCCCGTTGCCGTGCCGCCGAGCCTCGACCCCAAGGTGATGGGCCCGGCGCAGGCCGTGGCGGCCAAGCACTTCCCCGGCATGACGATCCTGCCCTTGATGTCGACCGGCGCGACCGACGGCATCTTCTTCGAGGGGATCGGCATCCCGGTCTACGGCGTGCCCGGCATCTTCATGACCGGCGACTTCAACCGCGCGCATGGGCTCAACGAGCGGATGAACGTGAAGTCGTTGTATAACGGGCGCGATTATCTGTTTGATTTGGTCAAGGCCTACGCCGGCTAGCGCCCGATCCGCCACACCCCCAAACCGTCACCCCGGCCTTGTGCCGGGGCCCACCGCGCCGCATGTGCTGCGGCGGCAGGACGCGCGTCCCGGTGGGCCCCGGCACAAGGCCGGGGTGACGGCGGTGGGTGGGGTCCACGCCTTCCCTGAAGAACGCGAAGGCCGCGCCTCGTCCCCAACCTGATCCCGATCAGCCTGAAAAACAAAAGCTTACGCCCCCCATTCCGCACCCTGACGCGTTAGGCCGCATGAAAACGCTTCCGCACCCCCGGCGGAAGCATCCAGCGACCGGAGAAAAGAAATGCGCGCATTGGTATGGCACGGCAAAGGCGACGTCCGCGTCGACACCGTCAAGGACCCCGAAATCCAGCATCCGCGCGATGCGATCATCAAGGTCACCGCCTGCGCGATCTGCGGGTCGGATCTCCATCTGCTCGACGGCTACCAGCCGACGATGCAGGCCGGCGACATCCTCGGCCACGAGAACATGGGCGAAGTCGTCGCGCTCGGCTCGGAAGTGACCAACCTCAAGATCGGCGACCGCGTCGTCGTCCCCTTCACGATCAGCTGCGGCGATTGCTTCTTCTGCCGCAAGGGCCTGTTCTCGGCGTGCGAGCGCACCAACCCCAATGCCGAGCTGGCGATCAAGGCGATGGGCCATTCGCCCGCCGGCCTGTTCGGCTTCAGCCACATGCTCGGCGGCTATTGCGGCGGCCAGGCCGAATACCTCCGCGTGCCGATGGCCGATATCGGCCCGATCAAGGTGCCCGACAGCGTCACCGACGAACAAGCCCTGTTCCTCTCCGACATCTTCCCCACTGGCTATATGGCCGCCGAGAATGCGCAGATCGAACCCGGCGACACGGTGGCGATCTGGGGCTGCGGTCCGGTCGGCCAGTTCGCGATCCGCTCGGCGCTGATGCTGGGTGCGGGCCGCGTCATCGCGATCGACGAAGTCCCCGAGCGGCTGCTGATGGCGCAGGCCGGCGGTGCCGAGACGATCGATTTCAGCGAGACCGAAAACGTCTATGACGAGCTGCAATTCCGCACCAAGGGCCGCGGCCCCGACAGCTGCATCGACGCGGTCGGCGCGGAAGCCTCGGGCCATGGCAGCTTCGATGCGGTGCTCGACAAGACCAAGGCGACGATCGGCCTCGCCACCGATCGCATCCACGTGCTGCGCGAGGCGATCATGAGCTGCCGGATGGGCGGCACGGTGTCGATCCCCGGCGTCTATGTCGGCATGGGCGACAAGGTCCCGCTCGGCGCGATGATGAACAAGGGGCTGACGATCAAGACCGGCCAGACCCACGTCCAGGCGTACACTGCGCCGCTGCTCGCGCGGATCGAGGCGGGCGACATCGACCCTAGCTTCGTCGTGACGCACCCGGCGAGCCTCGAGGATGCGCCCGAGATGTACAAGAAGTTCCGCGACAAGGAGGACGGCGTGATCAAGGTGGTGTTGCGGCCGTAAGGCGCGCCGCGACCCCTTGCGCTGCGAACCGCCCCCCGTCGGCCATGCCGGCGGGGGGCGTGTTGCGTCGGCCGGTCGCGCTGCGGTACGGCGGACCGAAGCGCGGCTCGGTTCAGACGGTAACCTGCTCCCCCAGCTCGAGCACCTTGCCTGGCGGGATCTTCAGGAAGTCGGTCGGGTCGCTCGCATTCCTCTGCAGGAACATGAAGATCCGGTCCTGCCACAGCGGCATGCCCTGGTCGGCGGCGGGCTTGATCGTGTTGCGGCCGATGAAATAGCTCGTCTTGGCGGGGTTGAGCGACTTCTTGTGGCTCACCGCCTCGAGCCCTAGGTCGCGCGGCACGTCGGGCGATTCCATGAAGCCATAGGTCAGCACGATGATCGTGAAATTGGCGTCGACCGGGCGGATCTCGGCGCGCTCGTCCTGCTCGACCGAGGGGCGGTCGGCGGTGCGGATGCTGCAGATCAAATTCTTCTCGTGGAGCACCTTGTTGTGCTTGAGATTGTGCAGCAGCGCGCCCGGTGCGCTGTCGGGGTTGGCGGTGAGGAACACCGCGGTCCCCTCGACGCGCTCGGGCGGGCGCTTGGCGAGCGCGGCGGCGAGGTCGGCGAGCGGGACGCTCTGGCGCAACTCGAAGGCGCGCACGATCCCGCGCCCGCGGTTCCAGGTGTAGATGACGAGGCCGATCACCGCGGCGACGACCAGCGGTACCCAGCCGCCCTCGATCACGCGCAGGATGTTCGCGCCGAAGAAGATCAGATCGAGCGTCAGGAACGGCAGGATGACGGCAAGCGCGAGCGGGCGCCCCCAGTTCCAGCGATGCCGCACGACGATGTACGCGAGCAGCGTCGTCACCACCATCGTCCCCGTCACCGCGATGCCGTACGCCGCCGCCATGGCGGAGGAGGTGCGGAACTGGATCACCAGCACCAGCACGCCGACCAGCAGCAGCCAGTTGATCGACGGGAGGTAGATCTGCCCGGCCTGCGTCGCCGAGGTCTGGCGGATGCGCAGCCGCGGGAGCAGCCCGAGCTGGATCGCCTGCTGCGTCAGCGAATAGGCGCCGGTGATCACCGCCTGGCTGGCGATGACGGTGGCCATCATCGCAAGGCCGATCAGCCACGGACGGAGGCCCTCTGGGGCCATCAGGAAGAACCAGTCCTGGTTGACGAACGGCTTGCCCGCCGCGGCAGCGGCCTCGAGCGCGCTCAGCGCATAGGCGCCTTGCCCGAGATAGTTGAGGATCAGGCACGGGAAGACGAGCACGAACCAGCCGATGCGGATCGGCAGCACGCCGAAATGGCCCATATCGGCCGTCAGCGCCTCGGCGCCGGTGACGGTGAGGAACACCGCGCCGAGCACGAAGAGCCCGGTCACGCCGTGCGTCGCGAGGAAGATCGCGCCGTAATGCGGCGAGATGACGCGCAGGATCGAGGGCTCGTCGGTGATGTGCCACAGCCCGAGCGCGCCGATCGCGAGGAACCAGACGATGCAGACCGGCCCGAACAGCGCCGAGACGCTCGCCGTGCCGCGGCTCTGGATGAAGAACAAAGCGACGAGGATGACGATCGTCACGCCGAGGATCACCGAGTCGGAGAACACGTCGCCAAGCCCCGGGATCGTCTTGAGCCCCTCGACCGCCGAGAGCACCGACAGCGCCGGGGTGATGATCGCATCGCCATAGAAGAGCGACGCGCCCGCCGCGCCGAGCACCAGCGCGATCAGCGAGCGCTTGCCGAGCGCACGCCGCGCCAGCGCGGTCAGCGCGAGCACGCCGCCCTCGCCCTGATTGTCGGCGCGCATCAGGAAGATGACGTATTTGACGGTGACGACGAGGATCAGCGACCAGATCGCCAGACTCAGCACGCCGAGGATCTCGCCGGGGTCGAGCCCGTCCTTGGCGGTCAGGTTGAGCGCCTCGCGAAAGGCGTAGAGCGGGCTGGTGCCGATATCGCCGAACACCACGCCGATCGCGCCGATCGTCAGCGCGACGAGCGCTGGGTGCGGGGTGGCTTTGGCGACAATGCTGTCAGTGGCAGAGGTCATAAGGGGGTAATGGCTCGCCGGAGAGGACGGCGCGCTTTACGCCCGTTACGCCTTTGCGCAAGCGGTTTAACCGACCGGGGCCGTCGCTCGCCCGGACAGCGTTGCATGGTTGCATCGATTGCGACATAGGCGGGGGCATGGTTCCCTTTCCGTTCGCCCCACTTGCCTTCGGGGGGCATTCCCTGCTCGCCTTGCGCAGCGGTGCGCTGTTCTGGCCGGCGCGCCAGGCGCTGCTGGTGGCCGATCTCCACTTCGAGAAAGCGAGCTGGTTTGCCAAGCGCGGGCAGATGCTGCCGCCGTACGATTCGCTCGCGACGCTTGCCGATCTCAGCGCGGTCGTCGACGCGCTCAGCCCGCGCGAAATCTGGTGCCTGGGCGACAGTTTCCACGACCCCAAGGGCTGCGAGCGCTTGCCAGCCGCGGCGCAGGCGACGCTGCGCAGCCTGACCTCGGCAGCGCGCTGGACGTGGATCACGGGCAATCATGATGCGGGGCACGATGCCGGCTTGGTCGATCGCTGCGGCGGCGTGGTGGTCGACGAGGCGGTGGTCGACGGGCTGGTGCTCCGCCACGAAGCGAGCGCGCGCGAGACGCGGCCCGAGCTGTCGGGGCATTTCCATCCCAAGCTTCGGTTGCGGGTGCGCGGCCGCAACGTCTCGCGGATCTGCTTCGTTGCGACGCCGACCAAGCTGATCCTGCCCGCGTTCGGCGCGCTGACCGGCGGGCTCGACGTCGACCATCCCGAGATCGTCCGCGCGGTGGGGCCGGGGGCGGAGGCGCTGATCCCGGTCGACGACAAGTTGCTGCGGTTCAAGGTCGCGGCGTAGCGGGACAAGAAAAGCCCCTCCCGTAAAGGGGAGGGGCTCAGAACATCAGCTCGCCAGTTGCGGGAACCCCGCGCGGAACGCCGCCACCTTCGGCTTGTCGAAGGTCACGATATACGGGTGGTTGGGGTTCCGGTCGAAGAAGTTCTGGTGATACGCCTCCGCCGGGAAGAACGAGCCGTTCTCGATCTTCGTCACGATCGGCTTGCCGAACACATGCGCCTGCCCGAGCTGTGCGATATACGCCGCAGCAACGCCGCGCTGCGCCGCGCTCTGCGGGAAGATCGCCGAGCGATAGCTATAGCCGCTGTCGGGCGTCTGGCGGTTGAGCTGCGTCGGATCGTGCGCGACCGAGAAATAGACGCGCAGCAGCGTCGCATAGCTGACCTTGGCGGGATCGTAGACGACGCGGATCGCCTCGGCATGCTGCGTCGTCTCGGTGGAGACCTGGTCATAGGTCGCGGTCTCGCGCGTGCCGCCGGCATAGCCCGCAGTGACGCTCTTCACGCCCTTCACATGCTCGAACACCGCTTCCATCCCCCAGAAGCAGCCGCCCGCGAACACCGCGGTCTGCGGGCCGCTCGCGGTGACGTCGGTCTTGGAGACGGGGATCGGCACCGCGCGCTCGGCTTTCGCCGTGCCGCCGCCGAGCGCGTAGAGCGCGATTCCGGCAAGGCCGGCAGTGATCAGGACGGGCTTGAACATCGAAACACCTCTGAGGCCAGGACATAACGCCATTCGCGTCATGCACGCGCCAAGTTACGCTTTGGCGGTCGACAAAGATGTCGTGTCGAATCAGGGCCGCTTCAAGCCACGCACGCGGTGCCAGATATAGAAACCGACCGCGGCGACGAGCACGACCGCGATCACCGCATCGGCGCTGTGGAATGCCGCCTTCATCGCCGGGCTCTTGTTCCACTGATCGCCGAGCTTCATCCCGACCCAGGCAAGCCCGAAGCACCACGGCCACGAGCCGAGAAAGGTGTAGATGTGGAACGGCACCAGCGGCATCCGCGCGACGCCTGCCGGGAACGCGATGAACGAGCGGATCACCGGCAGCAGCCGCCCGATCAGCACCGCCATGTTGCCGAAGCGCGCGAAGAAGCGATCGGCGGCGTCGAGCTCGCCCGGGCCGACCAGCACGTAGCGGCCCCACCGCTCGGCGAGCGGCCGCCCGCCGCGCTTGCCGATCTCATAGGCGACGATCGACCCGAGATTGCACCCGATCGCGCCCGCGGTGGCTGCGAGGAACAGGTCGAAGCGCCCGGTCGAGACGAGATAGCCCGCGAACGGCATGATGATTTCGGACGGCAGCGGAATGCACGCCGACTCGATCGCCATGAGGAGTGCGATGCCGAGATAGCCGCCGCTCGAAATGACGCCGATGGTGAAGGTGGCGAGGATGCCGAGGATTCGTTCGATCATGGGTGGAGGCTTTGCCGTGGGGTGCCGGCGAGAGCTAGGGGAAAGTTTCTTCTCCCCTCCCTGGAAGGAAGGGGAGGCTTAAGCGGTGGCGTCTCGAGTTCCTCCAGCGAGAAAAGGCGAGAACGGCCTTCGACAAGCTCGCGACGAAGCGGCTAAGGGGTGCCGCCATGAACGAGTCCGACAAACGCCTCGCCGCGCTCGCCGCGATTGCCGAAGTCCGCGCCGGGATGATCGTCGGGCTTGGCACCGGCTCGACCGCCGCGTTCGCGATCGCGGCACTCGGCGAACGGGTCCGCGCCGGGCTTCGGATTCAAGCCGTTGCCACCAGCCTCGCCACCGAAGCCAGCGCCCGCGAGGCCGGCATCCAGCTCATCGAGATGCCCGCCCGGATCGACCTCACGATCGATGGCGCCGACGAGATCGACGATGCCCTCAACGCCATCAAGGGCGCCGGCGGTGCGATGCTGCGCGAAAAGGTCGTCGCCGCGGCGAGCGACCGGATGATCGTGATCGCCGACGGATCGAAGCGCATCGGCGCAATCGGTGCCGCCAAGATCCCGGTCGAAGTTTTGTCCTTCGCGCACGCCTTCGTCGCCGACCGACTCGCCGCCCTCGGCGGTGCACCGGTGCTGCGGGCGGGTTTCACCAGCGACCAGGGCAATCCGATCCTCGATTGCCGCTTCCCCGCCGACATCGATCATACTGCGCTCGCCGCGGCGATCGACGCGATTCCAGGGGCGCTCGGCCACGGTCTGTTCCTCGCCGAGGTCGATGCCGCCTATATCGCGACCGACGGAGTCGTTACGCGGCTAGAACGCGGCCGCGCGAGCGACTAAAGCGCGATCCTTATCTTCAACCCCGGGCAACCCGACCGACGCGCGAGCGTTCAGCGACCACACTAAAAGGCGACCCCCTGCATGGCCGACACCCAGACCCAAGCGAACCCCGCAACCGCGCTCCACGAGGATGGCAGCCCCGAGCGGCTCCAGATCGACACGATCCGCACGCTGTCGATGGATGCGGTGTCGACCGCAAAGTCGGGGCATATCGGCACGCCGATGGCGCTCGCGCCGGTCGGCCACACGCTGTGGACCAAGTTCCTGCGCACCGACCCGTCGACCCCCGACTGGCCCAACCGCGACCGCTTCGTGCTGTCGGTCGGCCATGCGTCGATGCTGCTCTACGCGCTGCTCCACCTCGCCGGCGTCGAGGAGATCGATCGCGACGGCAAGAAGTCCGGCGCGCCGGCGGTCAGCGTCGATGACATCAAGGCGTTTCGCCAGCTTGGCTCGAAGACGCCGGGCCATCCCGAATATCGCCACACCACTGGCGTCGAGACGACGACGGGTCCGCTCGGTGCCGGCTGCGGCAATTCGGTCGGCATGGCGATCGCCGAGCGCTGGCTCGCCGCACGCTACAATCGCGACGGCTTCAAACTGTTCGACCATGACGTCTATGTCTTCTCGGGCGACGGCGACATGATGGAGGGCGTCGCGAGCGAAGCCGCCAGCCTCGCCGGGCATCTCAAGCTGTCGAACCTGTGCTGGGTCTACGATTCGAACCACGTCTCGATCGAGGGCGGCACCGACCTCGC
This sequence comes from Sphingomonas sp. AAP5, assembly GCF_004354345.1. NCBI lineage: Bacteria > Pseudomonadati > Pseudomonadota > Alphaproteobacteria > Sphingomonadales > Sphingomonadaceae > Sphingomonas > Sphingomonas sp. AAP5. The sequence continues at coordinate 3,889,206 of NZ_CP037913.1, forward strand.
GTTCGACGAGGACGTCGGCAAGCGCTTCGAGGCTTATGGCTGGCACGTTCTCCACGTCGACGACGCCAACGATTGCGCGGCGATGGCGGCGGCGCTCGACAGCTTCAAGGCCTGTGACGACAAGCCGACCTTCATCGTGGTGAAGAGCATCATCGGCTATGGCAGCTCGATCCAGGGCACCGCCCAGGCGCACGGCGAGGGCATGACGCTCGACGACATCGCCAACACCAAGAAGGCGTATGGCTGGGATCCCGAGGCGAAGTTCCTGGTGCCGGATGGCGTCAAGGAAGGCTTCCACAAGGCGGTCGCGGATCGCGGCACGCCGCTGCGCGAAGCCTGGGACGAGATGCGCGCGCGCTATGCCGACGCATACCCCGAGCTGTCGAAGGAGCTCGACGCGCTGCTCACCAGCCAGCTCCCCGAGGGCTGGGATGCCGACATTCCGACCTTCGACGCCGATGCCAAGGGCATGGCGTCACGCGATGCCGGCGGCAAGGTGATGAACGCGATCGCCGCCAAGGTGCCGTGGTTGATGGGCGGCTCGGCCGATCTCGCGCCTTCGACCAAGACGCTGATCGACAATGGCGGTTCGTTCCAGGCGGCCAGCTATGACGCGCGCAACCTCCACTTCGGCGTGCGCGAACACGGCATGGGCGCGGTCGTCAACGGCATGGCGTTGTCCTATCTGCGGTCCTATTCGGCGACGTTCCTGGTCTTCTCGGATTACATGCGCCCGCCGATCCGGCTCGGCGCGCTGATGGAACTCGGCGCGACCTACGTCTTCACGCACGATTCGATCGGTGTCGGGGAAGACGGCCCGACGCACCAGCCGATCGAGCAGGTGATTTCGCTCCGCGCGATCCCCGGCCTCGACACGATCCGCCCGGCCGACGCCAATGAGACCGCATGGGCGTGGAAGGCGGCGATGCAGTCGGCCAACCACCCGACCGCGCTGATCCTGTCGCGCCAGGCGCTGCCGACGATCGACCGCTCCAAATATGCGAGCGCCGAGGGCCTGATGCAGGGCGGCTATGTGCTCGCCGATAGCCCAGAAACCGACGGCGCCCCGCAGGTCATCCTGATCGCGACCGGCTCGGAAGTGTCGCTCGCGCTCGAAGCGCACGACAAGCTCGTCGCACAGGGCGTCGCATCGCGCGTCGTGTCGCTGCCAAGCTGGCACCGCTACGAGAGCCAGGACGCGGCATACAAGGAGTCGGTGCTCCCCGCGGCCGTCACCGCGCGCGTCGCGATCGAGATGGGCAGCGAGATCGGCTGGGATCGCTATGTCGGCACGCACGGCAAGACGATCACCATGTCGACCTTCGGCGCCTCGGCCCCGATCGCCAAGCTGCAGGACAAGTTCGGCTTCACCGTCGACCATGTCGTCAAGGTCGCGACCGAGATGGTCAACGCGGCGAAGTAACGAAGCCAGGGCCTACCTCCCTGTCACCCTCGCGAAAGCGAGGGTCCCGCTTCTTCTCGCAAGCGCGGGGCAAGGCAGCGGGATCCCCGCCTTCGCGGGGATGACGGGGAGGGGACCCAACACTATTCGCCCCCACGGGGTTGTTCGCGTAACCGCCGTGCCCAAATGCAGGGCTACAAGGGCGCACGACACAGATTTACGGAGAAGCACTGATGGGCCGTTTGAACGATCTCGCAAATCTGGGTCAGGCCGTGTGGCTCGACTTCGTCGACCGCAAGTTCCTCGCCGAGGGCGGCCTGCAGAAGATGGTCGACGAGGATTCGCTGACCGGCGTCACGTCGAACCCGTCGATCTTCGAAAAGGCGATGGGGCACGGCGACGCGTACGACGCAGAGCTCGCCGCCTTCGACAAGACCCATCCCGATGCGCCGACGATGGAGCGCTACGAGCATCTCGCGATCCTCGACATCCAGGCCGCCGCCGACACGCTGCGCCCGGTCTACGACCGGCTCGAGGCCAAGGACGGCTATGTCAGCCTCGAAGTCTCGCCCTATCTCGCCAACGACACCGACGGTACGATCGCCGAGGCGCAGAAGCTGTGGAAGGCGGTCAACCGTCCGAACCTGATGATCAAGATCCCCGGCACCCCCGCCGGCGTCCCCGCGATCGCCGCGACGATCGATGCCGGGATCAACGTCAACGTCACGTTGCTCTTCTCGCAGAACGCGTATCAGGCGGTCGCCGAAGCCTATGTCGAGGGCCTCGAAAAGCGCGTCGCGCGCGGCGAGCCGATCGACAAGATCGCCAGCGTCGCAAGCTTCTTCATCAGCCGGATCGATTCGAAGATCGACGACAAGATCGATGCCGGCGTCGGTGGCGACGAAGCCAAGGCGCTCAAGGGCAAGGTCGCGATCGCCAATGCCAAGCTCGCTTATGCCTGGTACGAAGAGTTCATCGCGTCGGCCCGCTGGCAAGCGCTCGCCGCCAAGGGCGCGCAGGTCCAGCGGCTACTCTGGGCGTCGACCGGAACGAAGAACCCTGAGTATCCCGACACGCTGTATCTCGACACGCTGATCGGCAAGGACACCGTCAACACCGTGCCGCCCAAGACGCTCGACGCGTATCGCGAGCGCGGCACCGCGGCGGCGACGCTCGGGCAGGACGTCGCCGGTGCGCGCCACGTGATCTCGGAGGCCGAGCGGCTCGGGCTCGACCTCGACGGCGTCACCGACACGCTGGTCGAGGACGGCGTCGCGTCCTTCTCCAAGGCGTTCGACGACCTGCTCGGCGCGATCGCGGCAAAGCACCCCGCGCACGCCTGACCTGTCATTTTCTTCCCCGGCGGAGGCCGGGGCCCAGTCGAGACACGGTCCTGGCGGCAGACAGCCTTTCACGATCACGGTCTGCGCGACTGGGCCCCGGCCTCCGCCGGGGAAGCTGTACCGCTTTTTGATCGAAGGATTGTCCACATGAAGATCGGGATCATCGGCTTGGGCCGCATGGGCGGCAACATCGCGCGCCGGCTGATGCGCGCGGGCCACGAGACGGTCGTGTTCGACCGCAACGCCCCCGCAGTCGAGGGCCTCGTCGCCGATGGCGCGATCGGCGCGAGCTCGCTCGAGGACATGCGCGACAAGCTCGGGCACCCCGGCATCTACTGGGTGATGCTCCCGGCCGGCGACCCGACCGAACAGACGATCGCGACGATCGGCGGCTTCGACACCAAGGGCGACATCATCATCGATGGCGGCAACAGCTTCTACAAGGACGACATCCGCCGCGCCAAGGCGCTGACCGAGCAGGGCACGCATTACGTCGATGTCGGCACGTCGGGCGGCGTGTGGGGGCTCGAGCGCGGCTATTGCATGATGGTGGGCGGATCGAAGGAAGCGGTCGACACGATCGACCCGATCCTCGCCGCGCTCGCGCCGGGCATCGGCACGATCCCGCGCACGCCGGGCCGGATCGAGGAGAATGAGGATCCGCGCGCCGAGCAGGGCTATATCCATGCCGGGCCCGCGGGCGCCGGGCATTTCGTCAAGATGGTCCATAACGGCATCGAATACGGCCTGATGCAGGCCTATGCCGAGGGCTTCGACATCCTCAAGGGCAAGGCGTCGGACAAGCTGCCCGAGGACGAGCGCTTCGATCTCAACCTCACCGACATCGCTGAAGTATGGCGCCGCGGCAGCGTGATCTCGTCGTGGCTGCTCGATCTCACCGCGATCGGCCTCGCCAAGGACCAGAACCTCGAACAATTCACCGGAAGCGTCGCCGATTCGGGCGAGGGCCAGTGGACGATCGACGCCGCGATGGAGGAGAAAGTCCCCGCCAACGTGCTGACCGCCGCGCTGTTTGCGCGCTATCGCAGCCGCGTCGATCATACCTTCGGCGACAAGTTGCTGTCGGCGATGCGCTTCGGCTTCGGCGGGCATGTCGAGATGCCGCAATGAGCGTCAAGCTCGTCGTTTCCGACGTCGACGGCACGCTGGTCGACAAGCAGAAGCAGGTTACACCCGGCGTCAAGGCCGCGGTCGCGCGGCTGCGCGAGGCGGGCGTCGGGTTCACGATCGTCAGCGCGCGGCCGCGTTCGGGGATGATGCCGATTGCCGAGCTGCTCGGCATCGACGCGCCGATGGGGGCGTTCAACGGCGGCACGGTGTTCACCCGCGACGGCACGGTGACGAGCCAGCATTATGTCCCGCGCGCGGTGGTCGAGGGCGTGTTCGACGTCGTCAAAGGCGCGGCGGTCGACACCTGGGTGTTCGCCGACGATCAATGGTATGCCAGCACCGATCAGGGCGGGCATGTCGGCAGCGAGAAGCTGGCGTCGAACCAGGCGCCGGTCGTGCGGCAGGACTTCACCGATCTGTTCGACCGCGTCGACAAGCTGACCTTCGTCAGCGACGATGCCGAGCTGCTCAAGGCGCTTGCCGAACAGGCCAAGGGGTACGGCGACCGCGCGACGATCGCGCAGTCGCAGGTCTATTATCTCGACGTGACAGCACTTGCCGGCAACAAGGGCGACGGCGTCGCTGCGTTGTCGGAGACGCTCGGCGTTCCGCTCGACGCGATCGCGGTGCTGGGGGATCAGGCGAACGACCTGCCGATGTTCGCCCGCGCCGCCGTGTCCTACGCAATGGGGCAGGGGCCCGAGGCGGTCCGCGCCAAGGCGACGCATGTAGTGGCGAGCAACGACCAAGACGGCGTCGCCGAGGCGATCGACGCGATCCTCGCTGGACGCTGAGCGTCGCGTGCGCCACCTTTGCCCGAACGGGTAAACAGGGGTGGCATATGCGATACTGGATGGGATTGATCGGGCTGGCCGTCGCGAGCCCGCTGGCGGCCAAGACGCATGATCTGCCCGCCACGCCGCAGACCGTCGCTTGGGGGCATTACGACGCGACCTCCAAGCCCGTCCTGACGATCGAGTCGGGCGACACCGTCGTCGTCCATACGCTGCTGACCAACAGCCCGGCAGGGCTCGAGAAAGCGGGCGTCGCGCCCGCCGATGTCGAGCCCGCGTTGCGCGCGGTCTATGCCGGCGTCCCAGCGAGCGAGCGCGGGCCGGGCGGGCACGTGCTCACCGGCCCGATCGCGATCACCGGCGCCGAGCCCGGTGACACGCTCGAGATCCGCATCCTCAAGATCGATCTCGCGATCCCCTATGCCTACAACGCCTTTCGCTATGGCGCGGGGTTTCTGACCGACGATTTCCCCTATGCGCGGATGAAGATCGTCCCGCTCGACAAAAAGGCGATGCTCGGACGGTTCGCGCCGGGCGTCGATGTCCCGCTCCGGCCGTTCTTCGGCAGTATGGGGGTGGCACCGCCGCCTTCCTTCGGCCGTTATGATTCGGCTCCGCCGACGATCAATGGCGGCAATATGGACGACAAGGCGCTCGTCGCGGGGACGACGCTGTTCCTGCCGGTCCATGCCAGCGGTGCGCTGTTCCAGGTCGGCGACGGCCATGCCGCACAGGGCAATGGCGAAGTCGACATCACCGCGCTCGAAACCTCGCTGACGGGGACGCTGCAGTTCATCTTGCACAAGGGCGACAAGGCGCCGTATCCGCGCGCGGAGACCCCGACGCACTATATCGCGATGGGGTTCGACGACGATCTCAGCAACGCGACGCGCAAAGCGCTGCGCAACATGATCGACTTTCTCGTGGCCGCGAAGGGGATGACGCGCGATGACGCGTACATGCTGATCAGCGTCGCGGGGGATGTAGAGGTGACCGAACTGGTCGATCGCAACAAGGGCGTGCATGTGATGCTGCCAAAGGCCGTGTTCACCAAGCGGTAGCGCCCACTCTCCGACGTCACCCCGGCCTCGTGCCGGGGTCCACCGTGACGCGCCCACGCGGCGTCAGAACGCGCGTCCCGGTGGACCCCGGAACAGGTCCGGGGTGACGGTTGGGGTGGGACTCCCGTCCCCCTACCGCCGACCGAACCACATCCGCTGCAGCTCCTGCGACCGATCGAGCCACTGATGCTTGATCGCCCCCGCCAGATGCAGCGCGACCAGCGCGTAAACGCCATAAGCGATGATTTCGTGCGCTTCGCCAAAGCCGTCATGCACCGCTTTCTTCGTCGCGGGATCGAGCGCCATGATGAACCCCAACCGCGGCCATTCGAACAGGCCGTATAGGAACATCGGATGGCTCGCCGCATCCTTATAGGCCGAATCCATGATCCAGCCCGTCAGCGGCATCGCGAACAGGATCAGGTACAGTCCCCAATGCACGATATGCGACGCGCCGACTTCCCAGCGCGCATAGCCCTGCGGCAGCGGCGGCGGGCGGTGGCCGAGGCGCCACAGGATACGCAGCAGCGCGAGCCCGAGGATCGTGATGCCGATCGACTTGTGCAGGTCGATCGCCGGGCGGACCTGCGCGTCGGCAAGATTCGGCCATGTCCAGGCGAGCAGGACATTGGCGACGATCAGCACCGCGATGATCCAGTGGAGCACGATCGCGACATGGGTGTAGCGCTGTAACATCGACCGGCTCCTCGCGATTTGGTAGGGCGGAGCCTAGCGGCCCGGTCGTGGCCGCGCTAGGCGCGTCATCGCTTGTTCATCCACTATCGGTAACGCCCCCGCAATGACCTCGCTCGCCGAAACGCTCGTTGCCGAATCCCCGCGGCTCACCCCGCGCCGCGTGCCGCTCGCAAGCCGCCTGATCGGCGCGATCGGACCACTGCTGTTCCTCGCTTTGTTCGTTCAAGCGTTCATGCGGCAAAGCCTGGCGGTCTGGTCGATCGGGATCGCCTATATCCTCTACGACACGGCGCTGTTGGCGTTTACCGCATGGAACATCCGCGACCTGCGCCAGACGCCCCACCCAACGCCTGTCACCTCGCCCAGCTTCGGCGTCATCGTCGCGGCGCATAACGAGGCGAGCGTTATCGCCGCGGCGATCGACCGGCTCGCGGGGCAAGCGTCGCCGCCCGATCTGATCCTGATCGCCGATGACGGGTCGAGCGATGCGACCGCCGAAGTGCTCGAGCGGCGCTACGGGCTCGCCGTCCCGCCGCTCGGCACGATGACGCCGCCCTCGGCGATCCTGCCGTCGCTGCGCTGGCTGCGGCTGCGCCATAGCGGCAAGGCGCGCGCGCTCAATGCGGCGATGGTGCAAGTCGATACCGAAGTCGTGCTGACGGTCGACGCCGATACGCTGCTCGAACCCGGCGCGATCGCCGCGATGCGCGCGGCGTTTGCCGCCGAGCCGACGCTCGTCGCGGCGACCGGCGTGCTCGCGCCGATCTGCGGGCGCGATCTGCAGGGGCGCTTCTTCGAGTGGTTCCAGACCTACGAATATGTCCGCAACTTCCTGTCGCGCCACGCCTGGGAGCGGCTCGACAGCCTGTTGCTGATTTCGGGCGCGTTCGCCGCGTTCCGGCGCGAGGCGGTGGTCGCGGTCGGCGGGTTCGACCCCGATTGCATGGTCGAGGATTACGAGCTGATCCACCGGCTCTATCGCCATGCTGCCGATCATGGTCGCGACTGGAAGATTCGCGTGGTCGGCGGCGCGCTCGCGCGGACCGACGCGCCGGCGAGCCCGATGGCATTCCTGCGCCAGCGGCGGCGCTGGTTCGGCGGCTTCCTCCAGACGCAGCGTTGGAACCGCGACATGGTCGGCGCGCGGCGCTTCGGCTGGCTCGGCACCGCGATGCTGCCGGTCAAGGCGCTCGATACGGTGCAGCCGATCTACGGGCTGGCGGCGTTCGCGATCCTCGTCGGGCTGGTGGTCAGCGGACGCTTCACGCTCGCCTTGCCGATCCTGCTCGTGATGCTCGCCAAGATCGCGATCGACCTGACCTTCCACCTCTGGTCGCTCGGCATGTACAAGCGCTGGACCGGGCAGCGCGAGGGGCTCGCGCTGTTCCCCGCGCTGATCGCCGCGCTCCTAGAGCCGTTCAGCTTCCAGCTGCTGCGCCATGCCGGGGCGGTGTGGGGCTGGCACGCGTTCCTGACGGGGCGCGAAAGCTGGGGCCGGCAGCAGCGCACCGCGATCGTCGCGCCGGCGGAGTGAGCGCCTAGGCGACAAGCCGATAGCCGATTCCGGGCTCGTTGAGCAGCAGCGCGGGTGCGCCCGGATCGAGCTCGAGCTTCAACCTCAGCGCGCGCACGGCGACACGCAGATATTCGACATCGTCGAGATGCCCGTCGCCCCACACCACACGCAGCAGATGCGCGTGCGTCAGGAGCTTGCCGGCATGCCGCGCGAGCTCGGCGAGCAAGGCGAATTCCTTGCGCGTCAGCTTCACCGCCGCGCCGTCGCGCGACACCTGGTGTGCCGTGAGGTCGATCTCGACTGGCCCGACCTTCAGTAGGTTCCCGCCGGGCGGCACGGCATTGTGCCGCCGCAGCACGCCGCGCACCCGGGCCAGCAATTCCTCGGTATCGAACGGCTTCACGACATAATCGTCGGCGCCGAGATCGAGCGCGGCCACCTTCTCCGCGGTCGCATCGCGCGCGGTAAGGACGATCACCGCGCGGTCCATCGCCTTGAGCAGCGGCACGAGTTCGATCCCGTCGCGGTCGGGCAGGCCGAGATCGAGCAGCACCAGCGCGCACCCGGGGCGATGCGCCAGCGTCAGCGCGTCGGCGGCGGTGGCGGCTTCGTCGGCGGTCAGCCCGGCGCGCTCGATCGCGCCGCGCACCAGGCGGCGGATCGCGGATTCATCGTCGACGATCAAGATCTGTGCGGTCATTTGCCCCCCGTACGCGCGATCGGCGCATTCGGCCATGCCACGACGAACGCCCGGTACCCGCAGAGCTGCCACCGCGTCGAGGCGATGGCGTTTTGCGCAATTCCTGCCTAATCCATCGCCAGGCAAAGGAGCAGAGAGCGATGGCAGGATTGTGGTTCGAGGAGTTGCAGGTCGGGCAGACCTTTGCCCATGCGATCCGGCGGACGGTGACCGAGACCGACAATCTGCTCTTCTCGACGCTGACGCATAACCCCGCGCAGCTCCATCTCGATGCCGAGTACATGAAGGACAGCGATTACGGTCGCATCATCGTCAATTCGACCTTCACCTTGGGGCTGATGGTCGGCGTGTCGGTCGGCGACACGACGCTTGGCACTGCGGTCGCCAATCTCGGCTGGGACGAGGTACGCTTTCCCGCACCGGTGTTCATCGGCGACACGCTGCGGATAGAGACCGAGGTCGCCGAGCTGCGCGAGTCAAAGTCCCGCCCCAATGCCGGGATCGTGACCTTCATCCACCGCGCCTACAATCAGCGCGACGAGCTGGTCGCCTCGTGCAAGCGTTCGGGGCTGCAGCGGCGGCGGCCGGCATGACGCCGCTGCGCTCCTGGCTGTTCATCCCCGGCGACAGCGAGAAGAAGCTCGGCAAGGTCGATGCTTGTGGCGCCGATGCGGTGATCCTCGATCTCGAGGATTCGGTTGCGGCGGCGAACAAGCCGGCGGGCCGGGCGCTGGTCGCCGCGTTCGTCGGCGAGCGTCCGCGCGGCGCCCGTCCGGGCCAGTTATGGGTGCGGATCAATCCGTTCGACAGCGGCCTCGCGCTCGACGATCTGGTCGCGGTGGTCGGCGCCGCGCCCGATGGCATCATGCTGCCGAAATGCGACGGGCCCGACGACATCCGCCGGCTGTCGCACTATCTCGACGCGCTCGAGGCGCAAGCCGGTGTCGCGCCGGGATCGATCAAGATCGTGCCGGTGGCGACCGAAACCGCCGCAGCCCCGTTCACGCTTGGCGCGTATGCGGGGGCGGGGCTCGATCGCTTGCTTGGGCTGACCTGGGGCGCGGAGGATCTCTCCGCCGCGCTCGGCGCGAGCAGCAATCTCGATCCCGCCGGCGGCTGGGCGCTGACCTATCGCCTGGTGCGCTCGCTCACGCTGCTCGGCGCGAAGGCGGCGGGGGTTCAGGCGATCGATACGCTCTATGTCGATTTCCGCGACGAGGCGGGCTTGCGCGAGAGTTCGCGCGCAGCGCGGGCGGAGGGCTTTACCGGCCGACTCGCCATCCATCCCGCGCAAGTCGCCGCGATCAACGCGAGCTTCATGCCGTCGCCCGAGGAGATCGCACACGCGCAGCGGATCGTCGCGGCGTTTGCAGCGGCGCCGGGCGTGGGGACCGTTGGGCTCGATGGGCGGATGGTGGATTTGCCGCACTTGAAGCAGGCCGAGGGTCTGCTCGCATTGGCTGCGGCCTATACGCGGTAGGGTTGGACGATCGGACCTCCGTCACCCCGGCCTTGTGCCGGGGCCCACCGTGCCGCAAATGCTGCCAGCGCAGTGCAGCGCATCCCGGTAGACCCCGGCACAAGGCCGGGGTGACGGCTACGACAGGCCGAGCGCGGGTCCGTCAACGGTATCGCCCCGGTGCGCAGCTCAGCCCGAACTCGCCACCGCCACCTTGTCGCGGAAACGCCGCCGCTTGGCGTCGACGTCCGCGCGGGCGCGCTCGATCGCTTCGACTTCGGTCGCTTCGAGCAACGCGTCGATCACGCGGCCGAGATGGTCCCACATCGCATTGTGCGCGCGGCTCGCGTCGCCCGATGCCAGCGCCTCGACGATCCGCAGATGCTCGGACTGGCGCGGCGCGACCCCGGCGGTGCGGACCTTCTCGGTCAGCAGGCGGTATTGCGGTGACCGGCTGCGCGTGTCCCACAGCATCGCGACGGTGATCTCGAGCGCGCTGTTGCCGGTGGAACGCGCGATCTCGAGGTGGAATTCGCGATCGGCGACCTCGGCGGTGACGAGATCGACATTCTCCATCTCGCGCACCAGCGACCGCAGCCGCGCAAGGCGCTCGGCGTCGATCTGCCCGGCCGCAAGCCCCGCGACTTGCGATTCGATCAGCCGCCGCGCTTCGAGCAGCTCGAATCCGCCGACATCGGTTTCACTGAGCACGCCACCCGCCGGATGCAGCGCGGCGACATACACCCCCGAATTGGTTCGCACCTCGACCATGCCGTCGACCTCGAGCGCGATGATCGCCTCACGTACCGTGGGGCGCGACACCTTGTACTGCAGCGCAAGGTCGCGCTCGGACGGCAGTCGATCACCGATCGCATAGCGCCCGCTGGCGAGCGCGGCGCGGACGTCGGATGCGACCTGTTCGTAAAGCCTTGTGACGCGGCGCGGCTGGTCATTCATCATGCGATCGTGACCGAGCTTTGCGAAGAGCGCAACATCTGCAACATCTTGGATACCGAATTCTTCCCTGGCCAATCTGGCCTTACCAGCATGGACAGCGCGGACCGATCTGTCTAGCTTCCTCGGCATAATGTCGGGGAGGGACGCATCGTGAAGATCCTGGACGCGCGCGTCATCGCCACCGCGTGGGGGCGAGATTTGGCTGCCGACACGCCACTTCCGGCGAAAGATCAGGACGCTCTGCACGGCATGGCGTGGACGCTGACCGCATGAAGATCCGGCGTCTGCGGTGGTGGATCGTCGGTTTGATTTGCGTCGGCACGATCGCCAACTATCTCGCCCGCAATTCGCTCGGCGTGCTCGCCCCGCAGCTGAAGGCGAGTTTCGCGATGTCGACGCAGCAATACAGCTATGTCGTCGGGGCGTTCCAGCTTGCCTACACCGTGATGCAGCCCGTCGCCGGCTATATCGTCGATCATTTCGGGCTGCGCGCTGGCTTCGCCTTTTTCGGTGTCGCCTGGTCGGCCGCGAACATGCTGAGCGCGCTGGCGGGCGGCTGGCTGAGCCTCGCTTTCTTCCGCGCCTTGCTCGGAATGAGCGAGGCGGCGGCGATCCCGTCGGGGATGAAGGCGATCGCCGAATGGTTTCCAGCGCGGGAGCGTTCGGTCGCGACGGGCTGGTTCAACGCCGGCACGTCGCTCGGCGCGCTGATCGCGCCGCCGATCGTCGTCGCGGTGACGCTGTGGGGCGACTGGCGGCTGGCCTTCGTCGTGACCGGCGCGGTCGGCCTGGTGTGGGCGGGTGCGTGGTACGCTTTCTATCGCTCGCCGAACGACCATCCGTCGATCACGCCCGAGGAACGCGCCATGATCGCGCAGGACCGCCCGCTCGTCCCGGCGCGCCGCGCGAGCGCGAAGGAGATCCTGGGCAGCGCGAAATTCTGGGTGATTGCGGTGCCACGCTTCCTCGCCGAACCCGCGTGGCAGACCTTCAGCTTCTGGATCCCGCTCTACCTCGCGACCGAGCGCGGGATGGATTTGAAGCAGATCGCCTTGTTCGCGTGGCTGCCGTTTCTAGCGGCGGATCTCGGCGGCGTGCTCGGCGGGTATCTGTCGCCGTTTTTCATCAAGCGCTTCGGGATGCGGCTGATCCCGTCACGCGTGCTCGGCATCAGCCTTGCCGCGGTGTTGATGATCGCGCCGGGCTGTATCGGCCTCGCCGCGAGCCCGTACACCGCGATCGCGCTGTTCTGCATCGGCGGCTTTGCGCACCAGATGATCTCGGTGCTGATCAACACGCTGTCGGCCGATGTCTTCACGCCCGAGGAAGTCGGCACCGCCAACGGGTTTGTCGGGCAGGCCGGCTGGATCGGCGGGCTGCTCTTCTCGCTGCTGATCGGTCAGCTGGCGGATACGGTCGGCTATGCGCCGTTGTTCGGCGCGCTCGCCGTGTTCGACCTGATCGGTGCAGCGGTGCTGATCGTCTTCGTCAGCCGCCTGACGTTACCCGAAGTGCCTGAGTCGAGGGAGTTGGCATGAGACGCGCCACGATCGCCAATCCGCCGCTGTTCGCGCTGACCGAGCGCGCGCGCGGACGGATCACGCTCACCGCCGATACTGGCGCGGTGGCGCATCTGTTCGTGCTCGAGGACGATATCGTCCGCCTCCTGCTGCTCGCGAACGGCACGGTGACGAGCCCGCCGAGCTGGGCGATCGCCGCGGGGGCCGAGGATATCGCGGAACCCGGGCGCGACCGGATGGACGTCGCGGGCTTCGCTTGCCCCGAGGCTTTGGTCGAGAAGACCGACGGCACGCTCGTCGTCGCGACCGCGCGGATCCGCGTGACGATCGCGCTCCACGGCTTGCACTGCCGCTGGGAACAGTATGACGGCGCGGCCTGGCAGCCGATCGCCGCCGACCGCCCGACCCAGGCGTATGATTTCGGCTGGTGGGACGGCCGCGCGCACCACTTTCTCGAGCGCCGCGCGGGCGATCGCCATTTTGCGCTGGGCGAACGCGCGGGCGCGATGGACCGCACCGGCCGCCGCTTTCGCCTCACCAGTCTCGATCCGATGGGCTATGACGCCGAACTGAGCGACCCGCTCTACAAGGCGATTCCCTACGTGCTCGTCGCCGATGCTGCCGGCCGCTGCCACGGCGAATTCCACGACACGCTCGCGCGCGTCACCTACGATTTTGGTCGCGAACTCGATAACTATCACGGGCCGTACCGCCACGTCGTCGCCGATCACGGTGATGTCGATCTGTGGATGATCGCTGGCCCCGACCCGCTCGCGGTGACCAAACGGTTTACCTGGCTGACCGGGCGCCCCGCGCTGATGCCGGCCTGGTCGCTCGGCTATTCGGGCTCGACGATGACCTACACCGATGCGCCCGATGCCGCCGTGCAGATGCAGAGCTTCACCGCCAAGCTCGCCGAGCATGACATCGGCTGTACGTCGTTTCATCTGTCGTCGGGCTACACCTCGATCGGCGACAAGCGCTACGTCTTCCACTGGAACCGCGACAAGTTTCCCGATCCCGCCGCCTTCGTCAAAAGCTATGCCGATGCGGGCGTGCGGCTCGTCCCCAACATCAAGCCGGCGATGCTGCTCGATCATCCGCTGATCGACGAGGTGCGCGAAGGCGGTTTGCTGGTCGCGGACGCGGATGGCGTGGAAACCCAGGCGCAATTCTGGGACGCGCCCGGCGTCTACCTCGACTTCACCAACCCGGCGACTGCGGCGTGGTGGAAGGCGCAGGTGACGACAGCACTGCTCGACACCGGCATCGAAGCGACATGGAACGACAATAACGAATATGAAGTGTGGGACACGCGCGCGCGGATCCACGGCTTCGGCACCCCGCGCGCGGCGGCCGAAGCGCTGCCGCTGCAGGCGTTGCTGATGATGCGCGCGTCGCGTGCCGCGCAGATCGCGCATGCGCCGGGCAGGCGGCCCTATGTCGTGACGCGGTCGGGGATGACCGGCCTGCAGCGCTACGCACAGACTTGGTCGGGCGACAATCGCACCGACTGGAAGACGCTGCGCTACAATCTCAAAATGGGCCTAGGGCTCGCGCTTTCGGGGATCTCGAACAGTGGCCACGATGTCGGTGGCTTTGCCGGACCGCCGCCCGATGCCGAACTGCTGGTGCGTTGGGTACAAGCCGGCGTGCTGATGCCGCGATTCAGCATCCACAGCTGGAACGACGACCGCAGCGTCAACGAACCGTGGATGCATGCCGAGGCGCTCCCCGCGATCCAGCGTTTGATGGCGTTGCGGCAGACGTTGCTGCCGTTCTTCGGCGATCTCCTGCTGCGCTACAGCCATGATTTCGAGCCGATCGTCCGGCCGGTATGGCTCGATCATCCCGGCGATGCGGCGGCCTGGATCGACGGCGACGACCATATGCTCGGGCGCGACGTGCTCGCGGCGATCGTCGTCGAGCACGGTGCCGCGACGCGCACCGTGCGGCTTCCGGGGCGCGACGATTGGTACGACGTGTGGAGCGGGACGCGCCATGCCGGCGGCGCCGTGATCGAGGTCGACGCGCCGCTTGCGGGCAATCCGCCGCTGTTCGCGCGCGCCGGTTCGGCGATGTTCGTCGATCTTGCGCAGGGCGGCTTCGCGCCCGCGCCACGCGATCGCGGGTTGTGGCTGTTCCCGCCAGTCGGGGAGGGCGATTTTACCGTCAGCGCCTTTGAGGATGACGAAACACGCGAAGAACCGCGCGTTTGGCGCATTACAGGGCAGTGTACCGCCGACGCGATCACGCTCACCATCGATGCCGCCGATGCGTATCCGCTGACGATCGTGCTTCCACACGGCGAGGAGCGGGGCGTGGCTATTCCCGGTGCGCGCATCGAGGAGCGGCACGACGTCACTGGCCGGCGCGCGCTCCGCATCACCGGCTGATTCCGCTCGCGTCGCTGCGCCAACGAAAACGGGCGCTCTCTTGCGAGAGCGCCCGTCGACGTGATCTGATCCGGGCAACGGCGTGATCGCCGCTGCCCGACTGGACCTTATTTGAAGCGGAGGCCGACGCCGCCCATGATGCGCTGACGCGACGTGTGGTCCGAATACTGCGAATAGACGTACTGCGCCGAAACGTAGAGGCCCGAGAGCGGACCCGAGAAGCGGCTGCCCATGCCGTATTCGACGCCACCACCGAGCTGATAGCCGTCGGTCGAGTAACGATCGTAGAAGCTGCGACCGGCGACGGGCGAGGTGAAGCGCTTGCGCTGCTGGTTGTTCACATAGCCGCCCTTACCAAAGATAAGGAACTGCGGGGTCGCCTGGATGCCCGCGCGGACGCCAACGCCCAGTTCCTCGAACGACTTGGTGCACAGCGCGCCGCCGGCGGCACCGGTGCAGTTCTCGCTCCAGTTGTTCGAACGCCAGTAGGTCGCTTCCGGACCGACGACGAAACGCTCGCCGAGCTGGCCGTCAAAGCCGACCGACGCGCCGTAGCCGAACTTGTCGCGGTGCACGCCCTGCGACTGGAAGCGATCGCCACCGAAATTGCCTTCGACGCGGAAGCCGCGGAAGCTGCCCGAGGTGCTCTTGGCTGCTGCCTCGGCGGGGGTTGCTGCCGTGGTGTCCTGCGTTGCCATCGGTGCGGCGGCGTCCTGCGCGAGCGCGGGAACGGCCGAAAGGAGGGTCGCTGCGAGCGACGCGGTGAGAAGTTTGTACATGGATGAGCCTCTGAAATGCTGACAAGTGGCGGTTCAACCCGGCGGGAACGTCAGAGTTCCTCGGTCGAAGCGCGATGGTTTGGGTGTGTGACTTTATGGCAACGGTCTCGTTGATCGACCGTATCCGTGACGTCGGCGCTCTTCTCCGGGAGCGCTGCGGCGTGGCCATATGCGCAAAGACCCGCAAAATCGAGTCGACATTTGATCGTGTCGTGTCGGCCGAATGCGCGAAGGCGAATAAAAAATTTCCGACCGACAGCGTCGCGTTACGAGAACGCACTGTGCTCCGGCGCCTGATCGGGAGGACCGCCGGGGGGCGGGTTGGGGTGTCGAAGATGTTTTCTATTCACCAAGACATCAGGCCATTTTGGGCGGGTCCTGCGCTTCCCCATGCTCTGGCTCGGTCGCTGGTGTTGATATGGTAAAAATACAATGTGCGTCGACGTCGTCATTTTCAGGGCGGTAGGATCTTAACAAACAAAGCATTTATCTCTCATGGGGGAATCAGATTGGTAATCTTACGATATTTCAAAGTATCGGTTTTCGGCATTAACCATTCTCTTGCTTAGGCAAGGGATCAGGCGATGCAAGAAATGTACATTGGCAGCGCGCTGTGCGAGGTTACGCCTGGCGGAGAATTGATGCTGCCGCGCCGCTTCTTCGAAACTTCGCGATCGCGCTGCATCGACGAATTCCTGTTCATTGGCCTGCACGAGGAATCTCCCTGCCTCATCGCGTTTGATCGGGTCTACGTCCTGCAACGCCAGTTCGAAATTGCCGAGCGGTTCGCCAAATCTCCGCGCGCATTTCACGATCACCATCAGCTGCGCCGGACCTATGGTTTTGTCGATACGGCGCCCCTCGCGCCCGACGGGATGTTGCAGCTTCCCGCGACGATGCGCGAGCGCGGCGGGATCGGGACTGCGGCTCTGCTGGTAGCGAGCGGCGCGTGCTTCGAGCT
Source organism: Sphingomonas sp. AAP5 (assembly GCF_004354345.1). Taxonomy (NCBI): domain Bacteria; kingdom Pseudomonadati; phylum Pseudomonadota; class Alphaproteobacteria; order Sphingomonadales; family Sphingomonadaceae; genus Sphingomonas; species Sphingomonas sp. AAP5. The sequence continues at coordinate 3,905,921 of NZ_CP037913.1, forward strand.
TTGGGATCTCGAAAGCGTGCTCGCGCATGGGCCGTCGGACCTCGTCACGCTCGCAGCGTTGTTACAAACCCATCAGGTCACCAAGGAGGTCACTCATGGCGATATTGTGTCTGCTGCTCGGCCATGTGCCGGCGCTCAATCTGCAACGCAATCAACGCTTCGCGTTCAGCCATTGCCTCCGCTGTCGCCGCGACATGATCCGGTCGGACGGCCGCGGCGCAGCGGATGACCTCGCCTCGCGCTGGCGGCGCGTGCCGCCAGGAATGCGCGTGCGGCGGGCGCGGAGCGTTTCGGTCACGGGCCAACCGGGGTCGGGCGCGCCGGATCTGCTGCGTATCGGTGCGATCGCGCTCTATTGGAAAGCGCAGGACTCGCTCCGCCCGCGCCCGAAACGCGCGCGGATCCTGCGGCTTACCGCGCAATGAGCGTCAGGCGCCTTTTGCGCGATCGGGATAGTTTCCGGGTTTCACGGGGGTGACGGTGGGTCGATTGTCGACGTCCGCTGCTCGCGCCCGGCGCCCGGCCCGTTTTGCTCGAGACGATCGCGGAACCCGCGTCGCTACGGCCGGTTATCCTGTCAAACCAGCAGGAGAGCCGCCAGTGACGATGACCCTAAAGGATCTTGCCGCAGCGATGCGCAAGATCGACTTCACGATGCTGACGACGGTTGCGCCCGATGGTGGTCTCGCCGCGCGACCGATGAGCAACAATGCCGATGTCGATTATGACGGCGACAGCTACTTCTTTGCGCTTGATGACACGCATAGCGTCCACGAGATTGCGGCAAACCCCAAGGTCGGGTTGACGCTGCACGGCAATTCGGGGCTACTCGGCAAGCCGCCGCTGTTCATCGCCGTGGCTGGCCAGGCCGAACTGATCCGCGACAAAGCGGTGTTCGCGAAGCATTGGAATCCCGATCTCGAGCGCTGGTTTGCACAGGGTGTCGACACGCCGGGCCTCGTGCTGATCAAGGTCCACGCCCAACGGGTGCATTACTGGAACGGCGAGGATCAGGGCGAAGTCCGCCCCTAGCCGCTTCGGCTAGCGTCGCGGACGGCCTTCGGCAGCGAGCTGGTCGTGCGCGACGCGTTGCAGCGCGGTCGCCTGCGCGGGGGACAGGCCAAGCTCGTCGGCGGCGCTTTCATCCTTGCCGAGCGTCAGCGGGTCGACCCCGGTGATCCGGCCGAACACGACCAGCGCTTCGAGATAATAGCCATAGACGCTCGCATGATACTGGTCGTAGCTCCACAGATCGAGCTTGCCGAACGCCACGCCGTCATAGGGGTTGGCGTCGGCTACGCCGGTCTGGATCGCGCGATTCCACGCCTCGCCGACCGGTAACACGCCCGACACGCCGCGTGTCGCCGCCCGCACGCGATTGGCGGCGGCGCGCAGATCGAGCGCCATCGCGGTGACGGGGCGGCCGTACCAGTGACCCTTGGGGCGATAGGTCTCGTCGGCTCGGCTCCACGTCGCCATCAATTCGATCTGCACCGCCGGATTATAGCCGTGGAACAGCGCCACCAGACGCGGCACGCTGCGCAGATAGCTGCTCGCATCACCCGGCCGTTCGCGGTCGAGCGTGCTGAATTCCTGCAGCACGACGACATCCCAGGCGCGCTCGAACAAGGCACGGCGTTCATCGAAATGGAACGCCAGCGACTGGCCGCCCTGCGTCTCGAGGCTGACCGCGTAATTGAGCCCGGCCTCCTCGGTGAATTCCTTGAACAAGGCCGGCACGCCGCCATAACCGTCGCGATTGAGATCGACGACGCTGCCGGCATGCCAGTTGCGCACCGGCGAATGGGCCCCTTGCGTGAAGCTGTTGCCGATAAACAGGATCGTGCGCTGCCGCGGCTGCGCTGCCGCTGGGGCAACCGCGCAGAGCGCCAGCAGCATGGCCAGCGCCTTCAAGCCGTTCATCGTCATCTCACCCCTTACCGTCGCCGATCGCGGTGTGGCCCTATCGGCAATGTCGCGCGCGACTGCAAACGCCGTTTCGCAGGGGGATGTTCGCGGCGATGGTGGAAGCGACCTGGGGATACGCGGGATCAGCGCAATTGGCTGTCCTTGCTGCCCCGCCGGTTGATACCGCCGCTGCGGATCTTTGCATCGCGTTCGGCCTGGCACGCGATGCAGGTGCGTGCACCGGGCAGCGCCTCGCGGCGCGCTTCGGGAATATCATCGCCGCATTGCTCGCAATAGCGCGCCGCTTCGCCCGCCAGAAGCTGCGCGCGCGCCGCCAAAACGGCGTCCGCCACCGTATCGTCGATCTGATCCTGTACCGCGCCGTCCTGCGCCCAACCGTTCGCCATGTCCGTATCCCGTTGTCGATACGGAGAAATAGGAACGATGCGCGGCTTTTCCAGCGCAGTGCGGCGGTGGATGGACCTTCTATGCCAAATGCTCGTTATCGCCGCACGCGCGCCAAGACCGGCAGAGCGCATGGAAAGGTCAGTTATGAATAGCACGTCGTTCAAGGGTGAAGCTCAGGATCTCGGTGGCACCATCAAGGAAGCCGCAGGCAAGCTGACGGGTGACACCTCGCTGCAGGGCTCGGGCGTCGCCGACCAGGTCGTCGGGAATGCCAAGCAGGTTGCCGGCGCGGCGATGGACGCCGTCTCGAACCCCGGCCCGCTGGTCGACAAGGTCCGCACCTTCGCGCGCGACCGGCCGTATGCTACGGCAGCCTTGGTCGGCGTGCTAGGCCTCGCCGTGATGAACACGCTGCGCGGCAAGTAATGCCAGGTCGCCATCGTGCCGCTCGGGCACGGTGGCGACACGCTCCTTGGGGATGAAGACAATCGAACGACAGATCTTGAGTGAAATCGATCGCCTCGTGCCTTCCGGCCTTATCGAGCAATGGGCGATGCATCTGCGCCGCCAACGCTCGCGCGCAAGCGATGCGCTCTGGCTGATCGAAAACGGCTTCTCGGTTCATGACGGTCGCAATGGCATTCCCACCGAAGACGTGACCGAACGCCATCGGCACGAGCTCGAAACGACCATCGCCGAAGTCGGCCGGCTGCTCGCCCAATACGACGCCATCAATTTGCGCGGCTGTCCTGATCCGACCGAATAATCGGCGATCGCGGTGTGGGTGGCCCATCCACTGCGACGTATTTCCAAACCTTTGTTATTGTGCAGTGCAGCATAATCCCTATCTTCAAGGACCGGCCAGCACCTGCAGGCGTTACCCAAGAGGCCGATCATGCGGCGCATTTCAGACACTATCGCGCGCATGGCGGCGCATCCCTACGCGCCCCATCCCCCTGAAGTGCCGAGCCGCCTCGCGTCGCTCGAGAATTTCGGAAGCAATCCCGGCGCGCTCGCGGCGCATTGCTATCTCCCCCCCGATTTGCGCCCGAATGCGCCGCTGGTCGTCGTGTTGCACGGCTGCACGCAGAATGCCGCGGGCTACGATCAAGGCAGCGGCTGGTCGACGCTGGCCGATCGCGCGGGGTTTGCGCTGCTGTATCCCGAACAGCGCCGCGCCAATAACATGAACCTGTGCTTCAACTGGTTCGAACGCAGCGACATCGCGCGCACGGGTGGTGAGGCCGAATCGATCGCGCAGATGATCGAGTCGATGGTCGCGACGCACCGCATCGATCGCAGCCGGATCTTCGTGACGGGTCTTTCGGCGGGTGGCGCGATGACGGCGGTAATGCTCGCCACCTATCCCGATCTGTTCGCGGCGGGCGCGATCATCGGGGGACTGCCCTATGGCGGCGCGACGAGCATGTTGCAGGCGCTCGACCGGATGCGCGGCCACGGTGCCGACAGTGCAGCCGTTGCGGCAGATGTGGTGCGCGGTGCTGCGCCTGGCGTGGCGCAGCGGCTTCCCGCCGTGTCGATCTGGCACGGCGATGCCGATCGTACCGTCGTCCCCGCCAATGCCGACCAACTCGCCGATCAATGGCGGACCGTGCACGGCCTGCCCGACGCACCGAGCGAGACGAAGACCGGCGCGACCTGGCAAAAGCGCGTGTGGCGCGATTCATCGGGGCGCGCCGCGGTCGAGCAGTGGAATGTCGCGGGGATGGGCCACGGCGTGCCGATCGATCCATCGGGGCCCGAGCAGCTGGGGCAGGCCGGTCCCTATATGCTCGATGTCGGGCTTTCGAGCAGCCGGATGATCGCCGATGCCTGGGGATTGACGGGCGAGGCGCAGGCGACGCGGCCGAACGATCGGACGACCAGAAGACCCGCCGGACGGGGAACGCCGCAGCCCGAGGATTCGGCAAACGCGGTGCAGGCGATCATCGCGCGTGCGCTGCGCGCTGCGGGCCTGCTTCATTAAGCGGCGCGGGCTGCGCGCCGCGTCGGTTGCGCCGGGCCTGACACGGCGCGCGCGGCTTGATACGCTCGCGCCATGACCTTTTTCGAAAGCCTGTTGGCGTTGCTGTTCGCAGCGATCGTCTCGCTCCAGGCAGCGCGGCGGCTGAATCTGCCGTATCCCGCGATTCTCGCGCTCGGCGGCGTGGTCATCGCCTTCGTTCCGGGTGCGCCGACGATCGCGATCGACCCCGGTACGGTGCTTGCGCTGTTCATTGCGCCGGTGCTGCTCGACGCGGCGTTCGATTTTCCGCTCCATGCGGCCAAGCGCTTGTGGCGCCCGCTGTCGATCCTCGCGGTCGGGGCGATCCTCGTCACTACTGCGACCGTCGCGTGGATCGGCGTCGCGTTCGTCGGCCTGCCGCTCGCCGCGGCGGTGGCGCTCGGGGCGATCGTCGCGCCGCCCGATGCAGCGGCGGCGACCGCGGTGCTCGGCACGGTCTCGCTCCCCAAGCGCACGATCGCGGTGTTGAAGGGCGAGAGCCTGTTCAACGATGCGACGGCGCTGCTGTTGTTCGGCGCGGCGCTCGCTGTGCAGGCGAATGGCGGCTTCGGCTCGGGGGTCGCGCTGCAGCTCGCGTTCGCGGCGCCCGGCGGGATCGTGTTCGGCATTGCCAGCGCGTTCGTGTTCCAGTGGCTGGGCAAGTTCGTCGCGGGGACACTCGGCGGCAACATCCTGCAATTCATCAACGCCTTCGCGGTGTGGATCGTCGCCGAGCATCTGCACCTCTCGCCCGTGCTCGCGGTGGTCGGCTGCGCGATGACGATCGCGCGGTCGGGCGGCAGCGGGTCGCCGCGGATGCGCGTCCACAGCTTCGCGGTGTGGGCGACCGTGGTGTTCCTGTTCAACGTGCTCGCTTTCCTGCTGATGGGGATGCAGGCGCGGCTGATCGTGGGGCGGATGACGGCAGCGCATTTGTGGGATTCGCTCGCGGTCGCCGGCGTCGTGATCCTCGCGGTAATCGGCGCGCGGATCGTCGTCGTGATGGCGTGGAACCTGCTCGCGCGGCGCTTTGCGGCTGTGCGCGGCGATCTCACCCCGCCGACGCTGGCGCAGGGTGTGTTCGTCTCGTGGTGCGGGATGCGCGGGCTGATCACGCTCGCGACCGCCTTTGCGCTGCCGGCGAACTTCCCGCAGCGCGATGTCGTGGTGCTCACCGCCTTTGCGGTCGTGCTCGCGACGCTGATCGTCCAGGGAATGACGCTTGCGCCGCTGATCCGCTGGCTCGGGCTCGACTCGGTCGACGATGTCGACCGCGAACTCGCCGATGCGCGGCGCGATCTGGCGGCGGCGGGCGCCGCGGCGCTCGACGGTGCGCCGGGGCGCGATCCCGAGCAGTTCCGCTATGCCTATGCGCTGTTCGGCACTTCGGCGGAGAAGCCCTATCGCAAGGTCGGCCTCACGGGGATCGCTGCCGAGCGCGAACGGCTCGAGGCGCTGCGAGTCGACGACGCGATCGGCGACGAGAGCTATTATCGCCTGCAGGAAGAAATCGACTGGCGCGAACTCTCGCTGCTCCCCGAGGGCGAGCGCCGCATCGAGGAAAGCTAGGACTCGTTTGACCGCGCGCGGCGCGCATGGGAGGGACAGGCCTTCTCTCGCGCAGGACTCGCTTTATGATCGTGCTCGCGTTCCTGATCGGTATCGTCGCGGGGTCGCGTACGATGCTCGCGCCCGCGGCGATCGCCTGGGCCGCCGCCGCGCGCGGGCTGGCGCTCGAGGGCAGCTGGCTCGCCTTTTTCGGCTGGCGCTTCACGCCGTGGATCGCGTCGCTGCTCGCGCTCGGTGAGTGCGTCGGCGATGTCTTGCCGACCACGCCGAGCCGGAAACTGGCTGGACCGTTCGGCGCGCGGCTGGTGAGCGGCGGGGTGTCGGGCGCGGCGATCGGCGTGGCGAGCGCGATGCCGCTGGTCGGGCTCGGGCTTGGGCTGCTCGGCGCGGTGGTCGGCACGCTCGGCGGGGCCGCGCTGCGCACGCGCCTGGCACTGGCATTCGGGCGAGACCTTCCGGCCGCGCTCACCGAAGACGCCATCGCGCTCGCGCTGGCCGTCGCCGTGGTCTTCGCGCTGTGACCCGCGCGTTCGACGCGATCATCGTCGGCGCCGGGCAGGCCGGGCCGCCGCTCGCCGGGCGGCTCACCGCGGCGGGCATGACCGTGGCGCTGATCGAGCGCAAGCTCGTCGGCGGAACGTGCGTCAACACCGGCTGCATGCCGACCAAGACGCTCGTGGCGAGCGCCTATGCTGCGCATCTCGCGCGCCGTGCCGCCGATTTCGGGGTGCAGGTCGGGCCAGTCACGATCGACATGCCCGCGGTGGCGGCGCGTGCGCACAAGGTGACGCTCGACGCGCGTGGCGGCAACGAGCGCTGGCTCGAAAAGATGGAGCGGCTGACGTTTCTCCGCGGCCATGCGCGCCTGACCGGGCCGACCACCGTAGAGGTCGATGGGGAGGCGCTCTCGGCGCCGCGGATCTTCCTCAACGTCGGCGGTCGCGCCGCGGTGCCCGACATGCCGGGGGTCGGCGATGTGCCGCATCTCGACAATACCGACATGGTCGCGCTGGCGCATGTGCCCGAGCATCTCGTGATCGTCGGTGGCAGCTATATCGGCCTCGAATTCGCGCAGATGTACCGCCGCTTCGGCGCGGCTGTAACCGTCGTCGAGCGCGGCGATCGCGTGATCGCGCGCGAGGATCCGGAGATTTCCGATGCGGTCCGCCAGATCCTCGAGGACGAAGGGATTGCCGTGCGCGCGGGGGCGACCTGCATCGGCTTTGCGCCGCACGACGCCGGGGTGGCGGTCTCGGTCGATTGCCATGACGGCGCGCCCGTCGTGGTCGGGAGTCATGTCCTGCTCGCGGTCGGGCGGCGGCCCAATACCGACGATCTCGGGCTCGATGCGGCAGGCGTGAAGACCGACGCGCACGGCTATATCACTGTCGATGACGGTTTGCAGACGAATGTCCGCGGCATCTGGGCGCTCGGCGATTGCAACGGGCGCGGTGCCTTCACGCATACGGCGTATAACGATTTCGAGATCGTCGCCGCCAATCTGCTCGACGGCGAGGACCGTAAGGTCAGCGACCGGATCCCGGGTTATGCGCTCTATATCGATCCGCCGCTCGGGCGCGTCGGCATGACGCAAACGCAGGCGGCGGAGACAGGCCGGCCGATCCTGGTGGCCAACCGCCCGATGACGCGCGTCGGCCGCGCGGTCGAAAAAGGCGAGACCAAGGGGATGATCAAGATCGTCGCCGACGCCGAGACCAAGCGTATCCTTGGCGCGGCGATCCTCGGGACAGGCGGCGACGAGGCGATCCACGGCATCCTCGACATGATGAACGCGGATCAGCCGATCGACGTGCTGCGCTGGGCGGTGCCGATCCATCCCACGGTCTCCGAACTGATCCCGACCGTGCTCGAAGGCCTCGCGCCGCCGAGCACGGATCCACAATCGCCGATCGGTAACGCCGCCTGACAGGCAGGTTCAAAAGTCAGGATCGAAATTGAAATAGATCGGGTTCGACAGCGCGATCATCTTGCCGCTCAGCACGGTCGATACCGGCACTTGCGGATAGGGTGTTTGCGGGCCTTCGACCTCGACGCGGTAATAGCTGCGCCCCGTGGCGGCGGGCGTATCGGTGAAGCTGACGGCGTTGCTTGCGGGATCGGTGTCATAGGCGCCGAGCGGCTCGCCGTTCTTGATCACGCGGATGTGATAGACCGCACCCTTCACGCCACCGCCGACGAGCCGCACCTGGAACGTGACGGGCTTGCCGGTCGGGCGCGCATTGTCGCCCATCATCATGTCGATCCGCCCGTCGCCGTCGCGATCGGCACGAAGCTCGACGCGCGGATCGTACGGGTTGGCGCTGATCGACACGCGGCCGTTGGTCAGCGCATCGACCACGCCCTTGGCGTCGCGCGTCCTGGCGAACACCCAGGTGGTCGGCGTGCCGACGTAGTTGGCGCTGCGCTCGGCGGTGTGCGATGTCTTCTGTTCGGGCGTGTCGGGCGTACCATGATGCGAGTCGCTGCCGCCGCGTCCGGTCAGCTTGCGGCCCGATTTGAGCATGTCGTCCCAGATCAGAATCGCTGCGGCGTTGTTGGGCCAGATCGCCGAATTCCACACTTCGAGCGAATCGAGCAAGTCGAAGCTGAAGCCCCAATGGTCCTTGCCCGCGGGATGGTTGCCCGAAAGATGGATGCCGAGCGATTGCTTGACCGCGAGGATCTTCGCATCGCGCGCGTCGCGCACGTCGAACAGGCGCCGATGGTCATAGGGCTTGGCCGAAAAGACGTTGCCGTGGCCGCGCTCGGTGGTCCATTCGGCGCCGTAGAGCAGGATCACCGATTTGGAGGTGAATTCGGGGTCGCTCCACGTGTTGTGCGCGACGTCGCCCGCGACGTGATTGTCGTGATCGGTGATGCCGAGATAGTCGAAGCCGGTATCCTCGGCGAACGTGATGATCTTCGCCTCGGGATTGTTGGTCGAATCCTTGCTGTGGCGCGAATGCAGATGCAAATCGCCCTTGAGCCATTGCCCGTCGCTCAGGCTGGCGACAGGCGGGATGCGCGGCGCGTCGCCCGGCGCGGCGAGCAGCGGAGTCTGCGCCAGGACGAGCGCCAGCAGGGGGAGACCAATACGCACGGCAGGATCCTTTCGAAGCAAAGCGACGCGCGACGTGATCGCTCACGCCGCGCAGACGCATCAGAAGCGGTAGGTGAGCGACCCGCGATAGTTCCGCTGGTAGAGCGAGCTGCCGATATAGACCGGCTGCCCGGCCTGGCTGCTGTCGATCGTGCCCGCGCGCGGATTGCCGTTGACCAGGCCGAAGGCGTTGGTGACGTTTGCCACGATCAGCCCGAATTGCAGCTTGGGGGTGAGCTGGAACTGCGCGGCGAAATCGACCGACCAATAGCTTGGCAACCGGATCTGATTGGCGACATCGGTATAGAGCGCGCCGACATGGTTGACGTCCGACTGGAGCCGGACCTTGCGGTCGAACAGCGTCACGCCAGGCGTGATGCGGAAGGTGTTGTCGGGCACGCCGTTGACCTTGTGGTGCGAATAATCGGTCAGCACGCCGGCGCTGTTGGTGTAGACGAACTTGCTGAAGCGATTGTCCTGCCAGGTCCACGATGCGTGGAGATCGAACCAGTTGGTCGGCCGCCACGTCCCCTCGATTTCGGTGCCGGTGGTCTTGGTGTCGCCATAGACGGTGACCGGCGACAACAGGCCGTTGGCAAGCCGTTGATAGTCGCTGATCGCGTAGCTGTTATACACCGTACGGAAGCCGGTGACGTAGAGATCGACCTTGCCGCGCGAATATTTGATCCCGCCTTCGAGCATGTTGAGCGTCTGCACGACGGGCGCTGCATTGGCGTTGGTGATGAAGCTCGACACCGCAGGCAGCCGGAACGTGTCGGTGTAGCGCGCGAACACGCCGAAGAACGGGCGCGCCTGATAATTGGCGGCGGCGGTCCAGCCGACATGATCGTATTTGCGCGAGAAGGGCGTGAACACCCCGGTGCCGACGCCGACCGAGTCATCGGCGCTGGTCGGGCTCTGGCCGAGATTGACCTTCTTGGTGCCTTCGACCTGCCCGCGCGTCTTGATCTGCTCGTAGCGCACGCCGCCCTCGAGGCGGAACTTTGGGGTCAGTTGCCACTCGTCGCTGGCATAGGCCGCGATATTGTCAGAACTGCCGCTCGCATTGGCAAATTCGGCGCCATATTGAATCACGCCATTGTCGCTGATCTTGAAGAGCTTGTTGCCCTTCGCATCGACGAGATAGGCATCGAGCACTTCGGCATGCGCCTTCACGTCGGTCAGCACGGCGGCACTGAGCGCGTTATAATCTTCCTGCTCGCGCGCATAATAGACGCCGAACGCGAGATTGTGCGTGCCGAGCAGATCGACCTTGCCCACCAGCCGGGTGTCGGTGATGAACTCGTCGAGCGGCACGGTGTGCGTGCGCGCCAGATCGATCAGCGCGAGCCCGTTGCCGTTCTGGTTGACGAGGTTGAACGCTGCCCCGCTGTCGCGATACAGCAAGGCGTAGCCAGTCCCCGCCGCGGGCTTGCCGAAGGTGCTGGTCAGCAGCGCGCTCGCCGATGCGGCGACGGTGTACGGGGTGATGCTGTTGCGCTGCGTCCAGCTCGTGCGATAGCGGACATTCTCCTCGACCTTGAAGGCGTCGCTGATGTCGTAATGCGCCTGGAAGCTGAACTGCGTCAGCTTGACGCTGCTGCCGACGCCATCGTCGAACTTGACCGCGCCGTTCGGCGTCAGGAAGTTGAAATAGCGCGTGTCGGGGCCGACGATATTGTCGACCTTGTTGTCGAGGCCGACGACGTTGCTCGGCGTGCCATTGGCGTTGGCCTGATAGATGCCGCCGCCCCAATAGCCGACGCGCTCATCGATCCGCTTGACGCCGAAGGTGATGTCGCCGCGCTCGAACGCCTTCGACACGTTGACGCGGAACTGGCCGCCGCGATCCTGGGTGAAGCCCGAATTGTGCGGGCCGTCCGAGACGCGGTAATAGCCGCCAGCGAAGACATGCCACCCGCTCGCGCCGATCGGTCCGCCGATCCAGCCGTCGACACGGTGCGAATTGTAGCTTGCCGCCTCGTAGCGAACGAGCCCCTCGAGCGTGTCGCCGCCCTTGCGCGTGATGAAGTTGATCGCGGCGCCCGGCGCATTCGAATAGAAGATCGCCGACGGCCCGCCGCGCACCACCTCGATCCGCTCGACACTCTGGTCGATCCGCAGCGACTGGTCGCCGTTGAGCCAACCGAGACCGGGATCACCCTGGATCGGGATGCCGTCCTCGAGCAGCGCGACGGTCTGATACCCGTCGCTCGGAATACCGCGCACACGCACCCCGCCCGAGACTTCGCCCGACGTCGGCGCGCTGTAGAAGCCGGGAACCTGTTTCAGCGCCTCGGCGACGCCGATCGGCGCGCGGACGCGCAGGTCCTGGTCCGAAATCGTCGAGATCGCATAGCTCGTCTCGACCTTGCGCTGGCGCGACGTGCCGGCGCGGCCGGTCACGACGATGTCGTCGCCATCGGCTACGCGAGTCTTGTCGGGCTCTGCCGCTTTGGGGTCGGTAGCCTGTTGCGCCAACGCCGGCGTGGTGATCGCGGTGCCGGCCAACAAGGTGGCGAACACCGCAGAACGAGCGATGGAATGGATCATGTCTGCGCCCCAACTGATTCGTGTCGAGGCCGCGTATGATAGTCTTTAATATCGTTTTTATGACAGCGCGGGAATTGTCTCCGCGCTCGCATCGCGTGCAGGCGGCGGCACCGCGAGGTCGGGATGATAATAGAGCGAGCGGAAAATATAGCTCAGGTCTTCGAACACCTCCGCTTCATCGTTGCGATCCTCCTTGAGCATCTCGTCGACCGAATAGGCGATCTCGACGGCGAGTCGGGTCCGGCGTCGGATCCGTTCGCGCGCAACGCCGGGCAAGTAGGTGGCGTAAACGTCGGTCAGCAGGTCGGTAACGAAATGGTGCGAGGCGAGCCGGACATGCGCGAGCCGCGGGACCGCGCGGAGCGCTCGCATGATCCAGATCGCGCCAGGCTGCTGCCGGGTGATGGTGTCCATCTCGCGCACCAGTTCCTCGGCACGATCGACCAGCACGTCATAGCCTTTGTCGCGATAGCGCGCGACCCACGCGGTCAGCGCCGTGTTCTGTCGTTGCATCAGCCGTTCGGCCAGCGCCTCGATCACGGAATATTTGTCATCGAAATAGCGGTAGAAGGCGGGCGCGGTCAGGTTCGCGCGCTGGACGATCAGATTCGTCGAGATGCGCTCCACGCCGACCTCCTCAAGCAGCGTCTCGGCGGCGGAGAGCAACAGTTCGTAGGTCTTGCGTGACCGCGCTTGCACCGGCTTGCGATGGTTGCTCAACATACTCTCCCGCAGCGATCTCGGGTCGCAGCATGTCACGAGGAAGCAGTCGGGGCAATGCGGTACCGATTGCTATCGTTCCGTCAATTTCCCCGCATCTGCATTCGCTTATGGTGACGGTCCGACCAAGGGCTTTGCCGCGTAGGCGAGTGAGAGTGGACCCCGACGGAATTGCAACCGGCTGCGCCCTACGATTCGTCGTGGCGCGCGCGGATTGAGGCGCAATTGTCCAACAGTGTTTTGCGTACGGCCTCCGTACGACGACAGCGTATCCCGCTAACCTGTTGGTAAGTTTGGTGCACCCGACTGGATTCGAACCAGTGGCCTCTGCCTTCGGAGTGCAAAGAAATGGGGGCTTTTGAGATTTCCTGAAATCTATAAGTTACTACGATATCTTGATTTCTTGTCTCAATCAGTCCAGCTTATTCCGACCATGTTTTCCGTACGTTTTCCGTACGGAACGAAAGCGGGAGACCGGTAGTGGCTTTGGACCTGAGCAAGGTGAAGGAACGGGAATCGCTCTCGAGCCAGCGTGAGCCGCATTGGCAGCGGATCCGGCCCGGCTGCTTCCTCGGTTATCGACCATCCGCCCGAGAGGGCGCTGGGACGTGGATTGCGCGCGCCTACGACGAAGACCAGCGCAGTTATCGTCTCAAGGCCATTGGCGTCTTTGGCACGCTTCCCGCACGGGATCGCTTCTCCGATGCGAAGAGGGAAGCGGAAGCGTTCGCTGCGATTGTGGAAGCTGGCGGATATACTGAGGAAAAAATTGAAACCATGGAGGAAGCCTGCCAGCGATATGCAGTGTCGCATGCGGACGCGAAGGGGCGCTTCACACGCCATGTCTACTCGGACCCGATTGCCAGGGTGAAACTGGCGAAGCTTCGCAGACATCATCTAAACGCGTGGCGCCAACGCCTGGAGAATAAGCCTGCGCAGGTCACACTGCGCAAAAAGGGTCCGCAGGTGACCCGGGATCGAGCGCCGTCGTCGATCAATCGCGATATGGCAATGCTTCGTGCAGCCCTGAACACGGTGCTTGCACCGGGTGCGCCGAATACGGAAGCGGCGTGGCAAGCGGCCTTGAAGGCGATCCGTAATGCTGATCGGCAGCGGACCCTTTATTTAGACCGCAATCAGCGGCGGGCGCTTCTGGAAAACATCGACGCGGAAATTGAACCTTTTGTACGAACGCTCTGTCTGCTCCCGTTGCGGCCAGGTGCGGTATCGGGCCTGATTGTTGGCGATTTTGATAAGCGAACATCAGAATTAAGCATCGGCAAGGACAAGAGTGGAAAGCCCCGCCGCATTCTCGTTCCCACTGCTGCCGCCAAACTTCTCGCTGGGCAGACGAAAGGACGGCTTCCAAACAAGCCCTTACTGGCACGCGGCAACGGCAAGCGGTGGGACAAGGAAACTTGGAAAAGACCGATTGCTGAGGCGGTCGTCACTGCTAAGCTGCCGATCGGTACGACCGCCTACACATTGCGTCACAGTACGATCACCGACCTAGTGAACGCGGGCCTGCCGTTGCTGGCAGTGGCCCAGATCAGCGATACGAGCGCTGAGATGATCGAGAGGCATTACGGCCATCTTAGTCGTCATGCTGCAGCCGAGGCTCTAGCCGGGCTGGCATTGTAGCTGCGTATCTCGAAACTCTCCGCGCCGATCTCGAATTCGATTACCAATGTCGCAAGGTGTGCCTTGTCAGATCACCGGCTCGATCGACGAATGGCTTGAGTTGCGATGATCGATTATTGGCTGGCTCGGGGGACAGAGTGCAAATAGCTGTCGTTGAAGCGCCTCTAATGATCCGTCGGAAATTGACCAAGAAGCGCCGACCCCACTTTCGGCAGCAGTCGACCAATCCCGGCCGCTCCCGAGCGAAGCACCGAACGACCGCCCCGGACAGGAACCGCCGTTTGCGCCGGAAAGCTGCCGGACGGCTACCGCCCACTCCCGGCCAATAGGCAAATCGCGACGGCATCAGGAACCGAAAATCCCGCCAACAGCAGCGGTCCCGTCTCCACGTCGCCAAATTTAGGAGCGAGCGCGCCTTGGCCCTCTCCTCACCGATGCCAGCTGGGCTACTCGATGGCCGAAGATCTTGCGGCCGCCAGCCACACACGCTTGTAGGCGGGGGCAAGATGCAGGCCTCCTCTGTTCACGCCAGCGACGCAGCCTCTGGCAACAGGTGCAGCGACCGCGTGATCGCCACAGCATGCGCCACATTGCGGGCGCCAAGCTTCGTAAGGATGTTCGACCGGTGCATCTCGACTGTGCGCACGCTGAGACCAAGCTGCCAAGCAGTCAGCTTCGTTTGATGGCCCCTCGTCATTGCTTCCAGGACGGTCTTCTCGCGGGCAGTCAGCCGTATGCGGCCCGCCGCCGCCTCGCGCTCGGCCGCAGCCGTGCGTTCCAGTCCGACCGTCCATGCCTCGGCCAGCGTATCCAGCAACTGCTGGCGACTGAATGGCTTGCGGATGAAGTGCATCGCTCCGCCGCGAAACGATCCGATCGCATCGTTCACGTCGGAACTGCCCGATACCATCACTACCGGAAACGGGCGTCTCGCGACGATGCGGTTGAGCACCTCAAGGCCGTGTTGGTCCGGCAGGCCGATATCGAGCAGGACGCAGCCGATGGGCAGCGTGTCGAGCGCCTCTAGGAACGCCGCGGCGGATCCGAACTCCTCCCACTGTGCCTCCTCGCCCGCGATCATGCGCGCTATCATGCGCCGTATCAGCGGGTCGTCGTCGATTATATAGACGCGCATCGGCTTCCCCTTTTGTTTGAACTGTCGCAGTTCGAAACTAAATGTAGGTTAAAGAAATCGCGAAGACTGGATTTTTAAGCGTTTTCGGGTTATGCTCCGAACACCCCGTCAAAAGCGGACTGCTTTATCGTGACGACCTTACCCTTCAAAGATTCGGCACGACCCGGCGCGGTGCGTGGCCGCAAGGAATATGATATCGCCCGCGTTCGCGAACTCGCCCTGAGCGCCATTCGTCAAAGCGTAGTGATCGCCGACGCAAGTCGCGAAGGTCACCCGATCATCTTCGTCAACGAGGCGTTCTCCACTTTGACGGGCTATGCCGCGTCAGAGGTGGTCGGCCGAAGCTACAATTTTCTAGCCGGGCCGGAGACGAGTGTCGAAACGATGGCGGCGATGCGCACCGCGCTTGCGACCGAACGGTCGTTCGATGGGCTAATCCTTAATTACCGCAAGGACGGCAGCGCGTTCTGGAACGAGCTGTCGCTCGCGTTGCTCGACGATGGCGAGAATGGCCGGTTCTGGATGGGTACGCAGTCCGACGTCACGGAGCGTCGCCAACTCGAGGCACGCCTACGCGAGTCGCAACGGATGGAGGCGATCGGCAAGCTGTCGGGCGGCATCGCACACGACTTTAACAACATCTTGGCGCTGATCCTTGGCAACGCAGAAATCATCGCCGGCGAGGCGCCACATGAATCTATGACGCGCGATGCCGCGTTGGACATCATGGAAGCCGCGGATGGCGGATCCAAGCTCGTCACCCGGATGCTGCAATATGCGCGTGGTGAGAATGGCGAACTGGTCGACGTACAGGTGAATTCCGCGATCGAGGACATCGTGGCGCTGTTGGCACGCACGATCAGCGAGCGTGTGAACGTACAGACTGATCTAAGCGCCGCAGTCGGCCGCGTCCGTCTGGATCGCACTCTCTTCGAGACGGCGCTGATGAATCTCGTGCTCAACGCGCGCGACTCTATGCCGGACGGCGGCACGATCCGAATCGCCACACGCCGTCGCATCAACGCGGGCCCCAAGCTGGGCACGGTGGCGATGGTGTCGGTCAGCGACAGCGGAACCGGAATGGATGCCGCCACCGTCGCGCGGGCGTTCGAACCGTTCTTCACGACGAAGTCGGACGGGCGCGGCAACGGCTTAGGGCTGGCGATGGTATACAATTTCGTCAAGCAGTCGGGCGGCGATGTGACCATCGACAGCACGCCGGGGGTCGGCACAACGGTGAACATGCTGTTGCCGATTGACGAGCCCGCGATCCGATCCGCAACTGAGGCTGATGCGCGCCAGCGGATACTGCTTGTTGAGGACGAGGCCAAGATTCGCAAGGTGCTGACGCTGCATCTGGATCGTGCCGGCTATGCAGTGGAAGCCGTCGCCTCGGCCGAGGAGGCCATGGCGCTGGTCGATGGCGGCCTGACCCCGGCGATGCTGCTGTCCGATATCCGGCTGCGTGAGGGCATGACCGGGGTTGAGTTGAGCAGGCTGCTGGTCGAGCGCGGCCACTCATTCCCGATCCTGCTGATGACCGGCTTCGCCGAGGAACTGGCGGCCGAGGTGGACCAGATCGACGGCATCCCCGTGTTGCGCAAACCCTTCCGCACGGCGGACATGCTAGCCGAGATCGAACACCGGATCGACGCGCGCAAAAAGCGGGCCTGACCGAAAGACCGGATCAGGAACCCGTTCCGGTTATACAGTGGAATCCGTAGATACCCCGCCCCCTCTCTTCGGTGCATCACGCTATCATCGAGGGAGGGCGTCATGAAGTTTTCTAAGGAAACTACGAATAGGCGCAAACGGGTCGTTGTCGTCGACGACTCACGGACAATGCAGGCCGCGCTGGAGCAGATCTTCTCGCTGCGGCTCGGGTTTGACGTGGTGGGCCTGGCGTCCGACGCACAGTCCGCGGCTGAATTGATCCGTAAGATGCGGCCCGACCTCGTCACCATCGACCTTTGCATGCCCTATATCGACGGACGCAAGCTGCTCGAGATGATCGCGGACCTGACCGACGTTCGGAAGGTCATCGTCTCGGGCCAGGCGTTCGACAGCCCCGCCATCGCCGCCAGCCTGGAGGCGGCCGGCGCCGATGCATGTATCCACAAGAAGGATCTGTCGCAGGATCCCGCCAAGTTCTGCAGCAGAATACAAGCGATACTCGCCCGGTCGAAGCCTCGCACCGCCCTTAGGGGGTTACCAGTCGCAGCCGAACGGAGCTTGCCTGACGAGTCAGTAGCATCCGTAATGCGCCCTGGCGCTTTTCCGATCCCAATTGATGAACAGGCAAGGCTAGCCTTGCTGCGGCGCATTGGCCTGGCCAGCGAGACGCCGGACGAACAGCTAGATCTGCTGGTCGCGCACCTGGGCGCTACCACAGATTTCCCAACCGCGATCATCACCTTTATCGACCGCGATCGGCAATGGCTTAAGGCAACTCATAACATGGCCCGCTGCGCGATGCCGCGCCATCTCGGCTTTTGTAACTGGACCTTGTGCGCTGGCGAGACATTTGTGGTGGCGAACGCCGCGACCGATGCTCGCTTCGCCGGAAACGCCTTAGTCACATGTGAAGGCGGCATTCGCACCTACGTTGGCCAGCCGATCGTATACGACGGCACAAATCTGGGCGCGATCTGCCTGATCGACGCCAAGCCCAGGGTTGTCACTTCCGAGGTCGTCATCAACCTGCGCAGCATGGCGCGCATCGCGGCCGAGATCATCAAGATGCGCGTGCCGCCGCTCGCCGTCGCCGCCTAAACTGGCAGCGGTGGGATGCGTCGGGAAAGTCCGCTTTTAGCCGAAGCCGCCGTTCGCGGAGCCGGATCTGAACGACTGAAATGTCCCAGACCCAGCCAATCAATTTTTCCAAGAGCAATGTCTGCTTTCAAGCGTTCGCCGGTTTGGTCGGAACGGCCGAGGTTGGGGCGCAAGGCGGCCGCGCCTTAGTTACCCAGCGAGATACCTTGCGGGATTCTGCATCCATTCGCGCACGGCGGATTGTCGCCAGCCGACGCACCGTTCGGCGATGTTGATCTGCTTCGGAAACCTGCCTTGCCCTACCTTTCGATAGAGCGTCGAACGGCTCAGGCCGGTTAGCTCAAGAACGGCTTTGATTCGTAGAATTCGGTCGGGTGCATCGCCCATGGTCTCTCTCCTTTGTTGAACGCGATGATGCGTGCTGCGGAGCTTTGGTAGGGTCTGAGCGCGCGGCAACAGGAGCGAGTTCATGAAAATCGCTCTTGAGCGCTTGCGAGCCAAACAGGAGCAATAAACTTGGCATTTACTGGATATTAGGGCCGACCTGTAGGCGGCCGAGCCAGTGCATAGTGGCTGAATCTTGTTGTTAGGGATGCGATCTCGCCCCGAGTCGCATGGTTTGCCGGTCAAGGCTTTGCCGTTGGGCCGTATGCCGTGGGTGATGGGCCAAGAGGGGAAAGCCTTCCCCTGATGGCCGATCCGAAAGTTCGGCCATACCCCTTCTGCGGGGTCACCCCGCAACGCCCCGAACAGCGGCGCGGGGCGGAGGGCGCACACTGCCGGACTGCCCCGCCGGTCTTCGCAAACCGTGCTTTGCGAAAACCCGCTTTGCAGCCGGTCAGGGTGCGGCGTCTTACGATCGCCCCGCAGGCACGCCGGCTCGGCCGTCGGTCGGTGCGCCCGGTTTCGCGCGGGCCTTGGCGCCTTCGGCACGGCGGCCCGGCGAAGCCCGACCCTGCACCTTATTCCGCCGTCCCCGCTCGGGGTGCCGGTCTTTGCTGCGCGGCGCTGGCGCGCCGGGTGCTGCGGTCGCCGCTTACGCGGCGGCGGTGTGCAACCGGTCACATGGGTGACGTTTCAGACCGGGCAGCTGGGTGACAGTTTTCAGGAGAGTGGCGGCGCCGTTTGCCGGGGCGCACGCGGATGAGTTTGTATTTTCCCTTGATGTAGCCGAGCAGGATCGGACCGAAGCGCACTTCGTATTCGTCGTCCGCGATCTCGAGGATCCCGATGCGGTGGCCGTTCAGCACCTCCGAGACGAACAGCTCCCGCCCACGCCATTTGATCGATCCGCTGACCCGCACGGTGCGAACGTGCGTAGCACCCCAGTAAGCCGGCGAGCGCAGCTTGCCGTCCCATAGTCTTGGGCTGGGTGTGAAGACCCTGGCTGGCGGGATTTGGCCCAACGCTTCATGCGGACGTTCGTCGTTGAAGATCTGCCGGAAGCGCTCGAGCCGTGCCAGTTGAGCCTTGTCGGTCGAGGAAGGCGGCGTCGCCGCTTCGCGCTTCAGCGTCTGGTGCATCCGCTCGTGGCGACCATTCTCCTGCGGTTTGCCCGGTGTGATCCGCTCCGGCGTGATGCCCATCCGCACGAAGTTTACCGCCAGCCTCGACAGCCCACCCGCGGCAACCGCGCCGAACGGCGGGCCGTTGTCCGAGCGGATTGCCCGCGGAAGACCATATTCCTTGAAAGCCTTTGTCAGGATCGACCACACCGTCTCGAAGTCGGGATGTTCGACCGCCTGGCAGACCCGCAGGTAGCGACTCATTGCGTCGGTCACCGTGAACGGCAGCACCCGAACGCCATCGCCAGTTTTCCAGAAGCCCTTGAAGTCGATGCACCACACGTCGTTGGGAGCATCGGCACCGCGGAACGGATGCTGCGCTGGCGGAACCCGCCGACGCAGTTTGCGCGGACGAACCAGCCCGGCTCGCTTGAGGATGTCGCCGATCGTGGACGCTGCTGGCCACACTGTCGTTGAATCGTCGAGCTGCAACCGCGCGCGGAGCTTGCGCGGTCCCCACGCAGGGTATTTGCGCCGTAGCTTCAGGATCGCCGCGACGATCTTTGGCGGAGTCTGTGCCGCCTGCGTCACCGGCGCGCTCGTCCGTTCCGCAAGCCCGGCAGGGCCTTCGGCCGCGTAGCGGCCTATCCATTTATACGCCGTTTTGCGCAAGACGCCGAACCGGATCGCCAGCGCGCTGACGCTCTCCTCGCGGCTCAACCACGCCGATATGAAGCGCACGCGTTCGCTCACAGGGTCCGTTTCCATCCACGACATGGCCATCTCCTCGATGGCCATATTGCCGGACCGTCACCCAGGTCACCGGTCCAAAGTGTAACCGATCTGATCGGTCCAATCCGTCACCAAGGTAACCGGATTGGACCGCGGCGTAGCTCCCGGTGCGCGGGAGTGCGCGGCACTCGCTGCTAGGACCGCCCGCGGCAGCGGCAAGCCGGGCGCAGCCCGGCTCCTTCACTGACGTTGCGGCCCTGCGCGACCCATCGCGCTGTCGCGATGGGGCCCCGGACTTGGGTGCCGCCACCGCTCGGCGGCGGTCCGCTTCTCTCGCTGTTTGCCGCTCACCCCCGCTTTCCGGGGGCCGGGTGTGGCAGGGAAAGGAGTAACACCCATGAAACTCGACTTCATTGCGCTCGACCGACTGAGCGTCAGCACGACCAACATGCGCTATGCGAAACGCGCGCCCGATGTGGCCGACATCCTGCCCAGCGTGCGCAGGCGCGGCGTTCTGCAACCCGTCATGGTGCGTCCGAACGGCGCGCCCGGTACGTTCGAGATTATCGCGGGCGCACGGCGCTTCACTGCCGCGCGGATCGTCGCGGATGAGCGCGCGGCCGCGGGGGAAGCGGGGCCGCCCGAGCCGCTCCCCTGCGCGATTCTCGAGCGGAGCGACGATGCCGACGCGGTCGAGGCTTCGTTGATCGAGAACATCGCGCGGCTCGATGCCGACGAGGTGACGCAATGGGCGACCTTTACGCGACTGGTAAAGGAGGGCCGCAGCATCGAGGACGTGGCGGCGACGTTCGGTCTGCCCGACCTCACCATCAGGCGCGTGCTGGCGCTTGGCAATCTCTTGCCGCGCATCCGCAAGATGTATGCAGGCGAGCAGATCGACCGCGCGACGGTGCGGCACCTGACGCTTGCCAGCAGGCGCCAGCAAAGCGACTGGCTCGCGCTTGTCGATGATGCCGAACAGCGGGCGCCTATGGGGGGGCAATTAAAGGCATGGCTGCTGGGCGGGCAGTCGATCGCGGTCACCGTTGCGCTGTTCGACGTGGCGGAGAGCGGTCTTGCCACGGTCTCCGATCTGTTCTGCGAGGATCGCTATTTTGCCGACGCAGGCGCGTTCTGGACCGCGCAAAATGCCGCGATCGAAGAGCGGCGCGCTGCCTATCTGGCAGACGGCTGGACCGGGGTGCACATCATTCCGGCAAGCGAGTATTTCCAGACCTGGGCGTATGAAAAGACGCCCCGGCGCAAGGGCGGACGCGTCTATATCGATGTCCGCGCGACCGGCGAGGTGACCTTCTATGAAGGCTATGTCAGCCGCCGCGAAGCCGAACGTGCCGCCCGAGCAGGGACGGAAACCGACGCCAGGCCGGTCCGGCCCGAGATCACCCCCGCCTGTCAGAGCTATGTCGATCTGCACCGCCACGCCGCCGTCCGCGCCGAACTCGCGGGCCATCCCGGCGTCGCGCTGCGGATGATGGTTGCGCATGTGATTGTCGGGTCGCCGCTCTGGAGCGTACGGCGCGAGCCGCAGGCTGCGCGCAACGATGCCACGTGCGAGAGCGTCGAAAATTGTTGCGGCGAAGCCGTGTTCGACGAACGCCGTCGCGCCGTTCTGGCGTTGCTCGGCAAGGACCCCGAGCGAGCGACCGTGACCGGCGGCGATGGCGATGATTACGAACTGACCCGCCTGTTCCTGCGATTGCTCGACGTGGCCGATGCCGCGCTCGGCGATGCCATTGCCATCGCGATGGGCGAAACCTTGATCGCGGGCGGCGCGGCGGTGGAGGCGGTGGGGCAAACCCTCGGCGTTGATATGGCGGCATGGTGGCAGGCCGATGCGGCGTTCCTCGACCTTGTCCGCGACAAGGAAGTGCTCGGCAACATGGTCGGCGAAGTCGCAGGCGAAACCATTGCCGCTGCCAATGCCAAAGAGAAAGGCGCGACCCTCAAACGCATCATCGCCGACCATCTTTGCGGCAGCGGCGGGCGTGCCAAAGTCGAGCGTTGGGTGCCGCGTTGGCTGGCGTTTCCGCCATCGGCCTACACGTCGCGCGGCGGCGTCTGCACGGTCAGGGCCAATGCCAGAGTGGCGGCGGCCAAGCGCGATGCGGTGAGCGATGCCGACCCCGATTCCGATGCCCCGGCT
Organism: Sphingomonas sp. AAP5; assembly: GCF_004354345.1. Taxonomy (NCBI): domain Bacteria; kingdom Pseudomonadati; phylum Pseudomonadota; class Alphaproteobacteria; order Sphingomonadales; family Sphingomonadaceae; genus Sphingomonas; species Sphingomonas sp. AAP5. The sequence goes on from NZ_CP037913.1 coordinate 3,928,133, forward strand.
TCGCTCGCGGCATCGCCGGACCCCGACGACAGCGACCCGCAGGACGGCGACCCCGTCATCGCCGAGGACGAGGAGCGGCGTGCGGCCTGACCAAGGGTGCGCGCGGGGTAAGTCCCGCGCGCACCCCAAAGGCCCCAAAATTCGGGGCGCGCCCAGGCGCGGATCCTCACGGCTCCGCACCCGGGCGCGCGAAGAACAGTGCATTATGCGCTTGGCATCGCCCCGCTTTGCAGCGAGTCTGTCACGGATGAAGACCGACCTCGATCATTTGCCCCTCTCGAAGCAGCGCGAGCTGGCACACGTCGTGCACGTGCTGTTCGAGGAGTTCGAGGCCGCGACGACGAAGTCGAACGGGTTCGGCAAGGTCGCGCGCATCTTCAAGATTGTGCTCTACGGCTCCTATGCGCGCGGCGACTGGGCCAGCGATCCGATCGACGGCTACACGTCCGATTATGACATCCTGATCGTGGTCAGCCACGACAAGCTCACCGACTTCACCGACTATTGGGCCGCCGCCGAGGACCGGCTGATGCGCGACGTGACGATCACCAACGCGCTGTCGGCACCGGTCAATTTTATCGTCCACACCTTGAAGGACGTGAACCAGCAACTGGAGCATGGGCGACCCTTTTTCGGTGACATCGTGCAGCAGGGGATTGCGCTGTATGAGGCCGAAGGGCACCCGTTCGGGCAGCCGCGGAACCTGCCGCCGGAGGAAGCGCGCGCCGAGGCACAGCGCTATTTCGACGAGTGGTTTACGAGTGCGTCCAGCTTTGGACGTAACGCTGGCTACGCTGTGCGAGATGGGGAGTCTAAGCTCGCGCCCTTCTTGTACCACCAGTCTACCGAACGCTTCTATCACACCCTCCTGCTGGTGCTGACGCTCTACAGTCCAAAGTCGCACAAGCTGAACTTCCTGCGCTCGCATTGCGAGGGATTCGCGCCCGAACTGATCGCCGCATGGCCACGCGAGGACAAATTCTCGCGGCGCTGTTTCGAGCTGTTACGGCTCGCCTATGTCAACGCGCGCTATTCCCCCGAATACAAGCTCAGCGACGAAGAGATCGGCTGGATTGCCGAGCGGGTCGCGGTGCCGGAGACGCTGGTGCGCGAGGTCTGCGAGCGACGGCTGGCTCAATCCTGACGCCAGAACCCCGTCGTCACCGGTACGAAAGCAGGCATCTTACTCCTGTGGGCAGGACCGTGTCCGCGATCGGTCGCCTGTGACCTATGGCCGGTCGGACCGCTGGCAAAACCATCGCGCACGCACTGTTTTCCCTTGGCCTGCCGGCCATTCCTCGCGCGGCAAAACAGCGCGCACGCTCCGGTCCTCCGCTGGCGCTGCGGCCTGACGGTTCGCGCGTCCCTGGCCCGTCCATGTGGTCGGCGGGTCGACGCGGGAATGGTCCCGGGTCGCGTGAAGGAGTGAAGATCATGCCTGCCATCGGATATGTGACGAAGAACGAGGACGGCTCGTTCAAGGGCCAGCTCAAGACGCTCAGCATCCGCGCCGACATTGACATTGTCGCCAATACCAGCCGCTCGGGCGATACCCAGCCGCACTATCGCGTGCTGTCCGACGGGGTTGAGATCGGCGCGGGCTGGATGCGGCGGTCGGAAAGCTCGGGCCGCGATTATGTGTCGCTGAGCCTCGCGGCGCCCGAGTTTGGACCGCGTCGGCTCTACGCCAATCTCGGCCAGGCCACCGGCGGCCCGGAAGACCGGTTCGCGGTCATCTGGAACCCGGCCGACTGACGGTGCAGGGACCGGCTCCGGCGACCGAGAGGGCGTCGGGGCCGGTCTTTCAGCGCGCGGGGAGACGTTGGCGCACCATCGAGAGGTGGGCGGGGCTCGTCTCGGATCGTCCGAGCATGGCGGCTGGCGGCGCGGCTGTGCAAGGCCGGCGGCCCCTCCAATTTTGTTGTGAAATGGTGGCTGCTGCGCAGCCGAGTTTGTTTGGCGCCGCATAACAAAATCGGTTCCTCCGCCGCCGCTCGCGCGGTGGCTGCGCTGGCGCTCCGCCAGCCCTGACTGCCACGCCGCCAACCGCCGTCGAGAGGCTGTCTTCGATGATGAAGGCGTCAATCGATGGAGAACATCATGACCGTGTTTCAACCAGTTTCAGCAGCGTCGGATCGAGTGATGGCGGCACTCATCGCAGGGCTTGAGGTGGAGTTCGGGCGCGGCGCGGGCGAGGGACTGGCACAGCATTTCCTGGCTGCGGAGGATGCGGATTTTCGATGGGAGGTGCGCATCGGGGAGCGCTGGCTGGGTGCATATGAAGGCAGCGAAGAAGATTTCTGGCTCGATAGCACGATTTGCGGGCGACTGGACGCCAAATGGTTCGCGGCGACGATGATCGTGGATGGCGATGGCAATGCGCACGGGGTGCTCGGATGCCGGGAATTCCGCAGTCGGAAAGCAGCCTGGGAAGCGATGGCCAAGGCGCATTAATTGCACAAGATCGAGGCCGGGTGACGGTGCGATCAGCATCGTTTCCCGGTCTTTTTTGCCTCGGCTGGCTTTGACCTCGAGGGTTGGGAATGGCGTGAACTTATGGGGTTTGGCGGCTGGATGGGAGGAGAGTAGAAGGCAAGATAAAGCTACGGCACCGGTGGCGCCGTAAGTGTTTGTCTGCACATCGTTTTTTGTTAAGAATTTTGGCGCTGCCGGGGCGCTGACAGTGTCGCATTACCCGAAAATGGCTGACTTCTCACCATTTTGCCGACACCATGACGATCACATTATTTGTTAATTCGCTGATAATCGCAGCGGTTGAGAACGGGCCCGCCGCAAGACGGCAGGAAGTCTGAACACCGCAACCTTGCTTTAGGGGATCGGCAAGTGCCGCGTCATCCCGTTCTTCAAGTTGGTGTCGGCCTCTTCGCTAGTAGGAGGATGTCATGGGTCACAAATACTGGGGTTGGTCTTGACGTGGGTGAGGCGAGCACTGGTGTGTGGGTATTAGGCGCAGATGAGGCGCCGCTGTTGGAACGTACGTCTACATCAGACGCAAGTGAGATTGCGCAGTGTTTATCCCCCTTTCCGCGGGATGGCATCGCTGCAGTCGCAATGGAGGCGGGCGCGGCTCATAGCTTGGTCAGAAAACTTGCTGCATTGGGTTTGCCGATTGTCTTGCTTGATGCCGGAAAAGTGAGTCGATTCCTGTCGATCAGGCATCATAAAACTGACAGAAACGATGCGCGCGGCATTGCGGAGATCGCTCGACAGGATCGGCACGCACATTTGCGCTCATACATTAGGGACGTGGAGTGCCAGCGAATTCGGGATCAGCTAATTATCCGCAATCAGCTCGTCCACCAGCGGACGGCTTCGCGGAATGCGCTACGTTCAATGCTGAGGAACCAAGGCAGCGCGACCCGGCAACTCAAGTCGGGGAAGAGACTCCGCAAGCGGGTAGAGGCTGAGCTGCAGATTATCGAGCGAGTGGCGGGACAGGACGCTGCTTCTGCGACCCGGTCGCTGCTCGAATTGCACGAGGCCCAATCCAGATTCGTGGAGCAATCGGACAAGCGACTCGCGCGAGTTGCAGCGGATATTCCCGAAGTGCAGCGCTTCCTAAAAATTCCAGGCGTCGGACCAATCTGCGCGATATCTTTTTACAGCACGATCGGAGATCCCCACCGGTTCTCGAACACAGCCAGCGTCGGCCCATATTTGGGCATGGTACCGAAGCTGAAACAGAGCGGCTTGGAGCTGAGGCGATCAGGTATCACTAAGGCGGGTGACACTCTTGCGCGCGGGCACCTCGTCCTGTCTGCAGGGGTGATGATTTCACGCGCTGCGGGCGACAGTGCCGTACGCGATTGGGGCCGAACACTGGTTGGCAAAAAGGGCTATGGAAAAGCTCGCTTAGCAGTGGCTAGAAAGCTGGCAGTCATCATGCTCAGCATTTGGAAGTCAGGTGACGACTTTCGACCCTATCCGACTTGAACTCTCACCAAGGAGCGGTGGGCCAGTCTTCGAGCAAAATCGTAGGACGGTGATCCTGCATCACATGCTGGAGCTGGCCCATCGAAAATGGACGTACTAGATTTGCGATGCCGGGTGGCCGATGCGGATGTCCAAGCCACACGCTAAAGGCATCGGCACGTGTCTCAAGCACGTTCTCAACGCCCGGCATCCATCATGCACCCTAAACGCTTGATTGGCGTCGCGCTTCAGCTTCTCTGAAAGCAAATTGACGTGACCTGCTCAGTCGAACGACTGTGACGATAAGTCGCGCATGTACATGACTTCTGAAACGCGGGCCCGTGAGGTCATCGCCGGCCGCTCGCGGTGGCGGGTTGGGTCGTGCAAGACCGTGTCGATATGAACCGCACTGCGTCCCTTGGCATTGCAGTGCGCGAGTTTCCGTTGGCGACCGGGCCGTGTGACTATCTGCTGATCGTCGCGGGCAAAGCGTGCGGTGTGTGAGTGAGGCGAAGCCGGCGGGGACGACGCTGTTGGACGTTAAGGAACAGTCGTCAGGTGGCGTCAAAGGATACAATGGGTGGGGAGCGGTCGGACCGCTTTCGGACGATTGGCAACAATAGCGGACGATGATTGTGGAGGCGTGCTTACAACCAGTCTGGCGCTTCCGCACCCCCGGACCACTTCCAATCTCGCAACATATCGCGAGCCGATTCGGCGTCGATAGTCTCGTCTAATGTCACCGCGGAATAGCCAAAGCCTGCCTCAGTGAGGGCTTCTACATAAGGCTCAATCGCTTCCCATCGCGGGTCGGCGACAAGACCGGCGCTCCCACCGAATTGCGGGAGTAGAGCGGTAAACCTGATGCTCTGGCCTCTGATCTTAAGATCAAACGGCGCGACGGTGACGATGCCGAGACGCCCTGCCAGTTGCTTCCACAGTTCAGGTTGTGCGACCATTCTCGCTGAATAGGCCAATCGCGGGCCTTACGGAAGGTCCGGTTTTGGGAAGCCGCCAATCGCCGCCCGATAAGTACTTCTGGTGCGATTTGAGACCGACCGCTTTGCCGCCTGATCACTGCCGGTCGGCTTTCAGGCGATGCTCGCGCGGTCTCGAGGGCGACACGGCGAAACGGCGATACGGGGTGGAGACCGCCCGGCCGCTTTGGGGAAGGCGGATGGCGATCGCCGACGCTGCGCGGCGTTGCTGCCTTTTCCAGGAAGGATGCCGAAACGGGAAGGCAGGATCATGCCCGCTCAGCGCGGAGGCGACAGGCTCTGCACGACCCGCCGGATCATCGTCTGGTGATCGGGAGCGAAGGGCGGCAAGGATCGCGCGGGATCGATGCCGACACCTTCCTGCGACCGGCCAGCGGGATCGCGATAGTCCTCGGCCGGCAGCATCAACGTCCAGCCATTCGGCAAAGGCTTGGCGAGCTGATCGGACAGCGCGCCGCGCGTTCTTCCGCCGATCTGCCTCACGTTTGGCAGCGCCCGCATCGCCAGCGTGAAGGTTTCGCCCGCACTGACCGTCACGTCGCTGGTCAGCAGCGCGACCGTGCCGAGATACCGCACGCGATCGCTCGGCACGACTTCGAACCGCTGATAGGCGCCCTTCGCGCCGACCGCTCGTTTCGAGAAGGCTAACCGGCGTTCGCTCGCGAACCGACCGGCGATGTGGAGGCTGATCGCATCATACCCGCCCCGGTTGTTGGTCACGTCCACGATCACCGCCGGAAGCCCTTGAAAGGCGGTGAGGGCATCATCGAGCGCCGCGTCCAGTGCGCGCATGTCGTCGGGTGGAGCATCCTTGTCGAACGCGCCCATCGCAACGATGTTGAGGTAGCCGATGCGACCCGTCGTGCCCCACAGGATGCGGCGGTTCGCGACCTGATGCCCGCCGCCGTCGAGCAGACGGATAATCCCCTCGCGATAGGATTTGGACCAGGCTCGCTCCCTCTCGGCGGGATCGGCCCCCAATGCCGGGTTGGCTCGTGCGCTCGATATGGTTGGCGCTTCACCGCCTTCGAAAGCGTGATCGACACCGGCGATCGTGGCCTGCAAGCCCACATGCGCATCGTCGAGCCGCGCGAGCGCCCGGGTCGTGCGCTGGAAAAAGCCGAGGTCGGGGGGTGAGGTAACCGGAGTGGCAAGCGCAGCGGTGAGCGTGCCCAACGTTCGTCCGCGTCGGCCGAAGCCGGGATACAGATCGGCAAAGGTGGCTGCGATCACCTCGCCAAGATCGTGCGCCGTCCAACCTCGTTGCACGGTGCAGCGCCGCGGAAGCGCGGCGATACGATCGAAGCCATAGCGCGTCTGGTCGGCCGAGGCGGCGAATACGATGTGCGTCGGGCTTACGATCGACACGAGCCGATACGTGTCGTCGTCGGTGTCGCCGGTCGGATCACGATAACAGAACGCGCCGGCGACGTGATACAGCGTGCGCGCCCCGCCGCGCACGACGAGGATATGCCCGTAGCCGCGGGATCGCCAAACACCGTCGGCAGCCTTGCCCGCAGTTGCCATCGGCACCCATTGGCCGGCCAAGGCGGGAGACATGCCCGCTGCGACGAGCGTCGCACACGCGGCATATCGGATGAGCTTACTCGTCAGTGTCACCGCCATCGCCTTTCTATCGAACCATAAGCGCGGTGTCTTGCTGCGGCAATACAGTTACGGGTGTTTTGCTTTCCCAAACTCTGTTTCCGAGCGCGCATCCTCCTGCCGCCTGGCGGCGAGGCGCGCGGAAGCATGGGGATCGCCCGGCGGTCGCGACCGCAGGGTCATTCCTCGCGTTTGGCTCCGTCGAGCGCGCGTTCGGCGCGTGCCGCGTCGTGCGCTGTCGCGGCGCGTTCGGCCTTGCTGCGGCCGAACGCGGCGCGGTTGGTGGCGGCGGTCGTCTCGGCGGTGTCGCGCGCGCGGGCTTTCCGCGCGCGGCGGAGGTTGACGACCTCGCCCATGGTTAGGCGCGGACGTCCTTGGCGATACCGTCGAGCAGGCCGTTGACGAAGCCCGCCTCGCGCTTGTCGAAGAAGGCGTGCGCGACGTCGACATATTCGGTGATGACGGTGCCGACGGGCACGTCGGCGCGCGCGAGCAGCTCGTAGGTGCCCGCGCGCAGGATCGCGCGCATCGCCTTGTCGAGCCGCGCGAGGTTCCAGCCCTTGGCGAGCTTGGCGGCGATCGTCGTGTCGATCTCGGCGAGGCGCGCCTCGGTACCCTTTACGACATCGTCGAAGAAATCGACCTCGGGCTCGGCATATTCGGCGTCTTCGATCGTCGCGCCGAGGCGGTGGTTGTGGAACTCGTTGAGCAGCTGCGCGACGGGCGTTGCTTCCATGTCGTGCTGGTACAGCGCCTGGACGGCGGCGAGACGGGCGGCGGCGCGCGCTTTGGAGCGGGCGGCCGTGCGGGGAGTGGCGTGGGAGGACATGCGGCGCGCCTTAGGGGAAAAAGCGGGGAACGGGAAGATTGGTGTGTGTGGGCGCGTCTCGGCTCCCTGGAGGGGGCGGGGTTGGTTGGTTCGGGCGACGGTTGCCCGCGAGCCCCCCCTCCTTGGAAAGGAGGGGTCGGGGATGGGGCGGCCCGTAGTCGGGCGTGACGCGTGCCCTAGGAGCGAGGATGGACACCGCTTGCGTCAGAGTGCCGCTCGCCCGGGAGGCCGACCCACCCCCAGCCCCTCCCTTCCCGGGAGGGGAGGAGGTTAGGGGAGGCGGAGCGCGACCGATCTGGCGTGGGCGGGGAGGCCTTCGGCTTCGGCCAGCGCTACCGCGGCTGGGCCGATGGCCGCGAGGCCTTGGGGGCCGAGCTGCAGGAAGCTGGTGCGCTTCATGAAATCGAGCACCGACAGCCCGCTGGCGAAGCGCGCGCGCCGCCCGGTCGGCAGCACGTGGTTCGGCCCCGCGACATAATCGCCGATAGCCTCGGGCGTGTGGCGGCCAAGGAACACCGAGCCCGCGTGACGCAGCTTGTCGAACAGCGCTTGCGGATCGTCGCACGCGAGCTCGAGATGCTCGGCGGCGAGGCGGTCGACCAGTGGGAGCGCCTCTTCGAGCGTGCGCACGACGATGATCGCGCCGTTCGCGTCCCATGCCGCGCGCGCGACCTTCGCGGTTGCGAGCGTCTCGATCTGGGCGTCGACTTGCGCCGCGACGGCGTCGGCGAATTCGGCCGAGTCGGTGAACAGGATCGACTGGCTGGTCGGGTCGTGCTCGGACTGGCTGAGCAGATCGGCGGCGATCCAGTCGGCGCGGTTCTCGCCGTCGGCGACGACGACGATCTCGGACGGACCTGCGACCATGTCGATGCCGACGACGCCGTAGAGCTGGCGCTTGGCCTCGGCGACCCAGGCGTTGCCCGGGCCGGTGATGACGTCGACCGGGCGGAGCCGGTTTGTGCCGTAGGCGAGCGCGGCGATCGCCTGCGCGCCGCCGATCCGCCACAGCTCGTCGACGCCGACGATGTGCGCGGCGGCGAGCACCAGCGGGTTGACTTCGCCATCGGGGGTCGGCGTGACCATGACGATGCGATCGACGCCGGCGACCTTGGCGGGGATCGCGTTCATCAGCACCGAGCTCGGATAGGCCGCGCGGCCGCCGGGGATGTAGATCCCGGCATGTTCGATCGCATTCCAGCGCGCGCCGGTGCGGATGCCGTTGGCGTCGGTGCTGTCGGTGCCCTGCGGCTTCTGCTTCTCGTGATAGGTGGCGATGCGCTCTGCCGCGAGCTCGAGCGCGGTGCGGAGGTCGGGGGCGAGGCCGTCATAGGCGGCGCGCCATTCGCTGGGGTCGATCTGCCAGCCGGTGGCGTCGAGATCGTGGCGGTCGAAGCTTTGCGTATAGGCGTGGACCGCGGAACCGCCTTCGTCGCGGACGCGCGCGATGATCGCGCGGACGTCGCGCGCGACGTCGGCATCGGCTTCGCGGCGGGCGTTGACCAGCGTGGTGAAGTCGGCCGCGAAGGTGGGCGAGGTGGTGGTGAGCTTGATCATAAGATCCTCCCCTCCCTTTCAGCCAGGCGAGTCGTAAACGCGCTCATGCCGCCATCTCCTGTGCAACAGCCTGCCGGAACGCCTCGACCAGCGGTACGACTTCGCCACGCGTCTTGAACGCCGCGCGGTTGACGATCAGCCGCGAGGTGACCTCGCAAATCACCTCGACCTCGACCAGGCCGTTCTCTTTCAGCGTGCGGCCCGACGACACCAGATCGACGATCCGCGGCGCGAGGCCGAGCAGCGGCGCCAGCTCCATCGCGCCGTTGAGCTTGACGCACTCGGCCGACACGCCGCGGCGCGCGAAATGCGCTTCGGTGACGTGGGGGTATTTGGTCGCGACGCGGACATGGCTCCAGCCGCGCGGATCGTCATTTGCGGCCATGTCGGCGGGCTCCGCGACCGACAGGCGGCAATGGCCGATGCCGAGATCGACCGGCGCGTAGAGCTCGGAATAATCGAACTCGGCGAGCACGTCGGACCCGACGATGCCGAGCTGCGCCGCACCGTGCGCGACGAAGGTCGCGACGTCGAACGCGCGGACGCGGATGAGGTCGATTCCGGGGGTGTTGGTAGTGAAGCGCAGCGCGCGGCTGTTCTCGTCGCTGAACGCGGCTTCGGGGACGATTCCGGCGCGTTCGAGCAAGGGGATCGCTTCGGCGAGGATGCGGCCCTTGGGGACGGCGATGATGATCGGGTCTGCCATGCCGCGGGCTTTACTTGGCGGCGGGGGTGGGCGCAACAACGCGACCGACGGAGAAAATCGATCATGGCCGATGAGCAGACCAATCGTGACGCGTTCCGGATCCAGCAGCAGTATTGCGAGGCCAATGCCGCGCCGGTCTATGGCCGGATGTGCGCCGCGCTCGTCGACGGGCTGACGCGGCGATCGGTCATCGGGGCGCGGGTGCTCGACTGGGCGGGCGAGCCGACGCGCGATGCCTTGCCGTTGCGGCTGTTCGGGGGGCTGCATGCGTTGGTGCAGGCGGGGGGCGATGCCGGGTTGGCGGCGGTGTATTCCGGGGCGGTGACCGAGCAGGGTGCGATTCTTGCGACAATCGAGCGGGTACTCGCCGTGCATGAGGCGGCGTTGCTGCCGTGGCTCGACGGGCCGCCGCAGACCAACGAGCCGGGGCGGTCGGCGGCGCTGCTGCTCGGGTTGCTCGAGATTGCGCGGGCGAGCGGGCCGCGGGTGGAGGTGCTCGAGATCGGGTCGAGTGCGGGGCTCAATCTGCTGATCGGGCGGTATCGCTTCGATCTTGGCGGCGTGGCGTTCGGGCCGACCGACTCGCCGGTGACGATCACGCCGCGCTGGAGCGGGCCGCCGCCCGATCCGGTGCCGCTCGAGATCGTGTCGGTGCGCGGGTGCGACGTCGCGCCGATCGATGCGACCGATCCGGCGGTGGCGGCGCGGCTCGCGGCCTATGTCTGGCCCGAGACGCCCGAGCGACTGGCGCGGGTGCGCGCGGCGGTGGAGATGGTGCGCGCGGATGGCGTAGCGCTCGCGCGGGCGGATGCGGCCGACTGGATCGAGGCGCGGCTCGCCGAGCCGCAGGCGGAAGGCGTGACGCGCGTGTTGATGCATTCGGTGGTGTGGCAGTATCTGCCCGAGCCGGTGGCCGAGCGCGTGCGCGTGGCGATGGCCGCAGCGGGCGCGCGTGCGACGGTCGAGCGGCCGCTTGGCTGGGTGGCGATGGAGCCCGATCGGTCGGTCGGGCACCAGGTGGTGCGGGCGCGGTGGTGGCCGGGGCGCGCGGAGTGGACGACGGTGGCGACGAGCCATGCGCATGGGGCGTGGATCGATACGGGGGCTGGCGCGGGGGCTGCGCCGCTGGTGGATTTGCCGGAGGCGGCGCGGGTAAGGGTTTGATCCTCCCCGTGCCGGGGAGGATTTAGGTGGCTTCCCACGCCTTGATCGCGGCGACGATCGCGTCGGGGTTTTCCCACGGGACGAAATGCCCGGCATCGACCTTTACCAGCGTGAGATCGGGCACCAGCGTCTCGAGCCCCTCGAGCTGGCTCGGCAGCAGCGCTGCGTCGCCGAGACCCCACACCACCAGCGTCGGCTGCGTCACCGGCGGGAACGCGCCGTCGAGGAACGCCGGACGCTGCGGGGTCTCGTCCATTGCCGGGACGAGGATCGGGCTCGCGCGGTACCAGTTGAGCATCGCGGTCATCGCGCCGGGTTGTGACCATTGGTCGAGATAGACCGGCTTTTCATCGGCGATCTTTGAGAAATCGGTGTGGCGCAGGAAGCTGCTGTCGAAGAAATTCGAGAGCCCGATGCTGTCGATATAGGTCTCGAACCCGGGATTGCGGAAGGCGGTGATGTACTGGCTCGCCTCGCGCTGCGCCATGTCGTCGAACAGCGTGCGCTGGAAGACGAAGGGGTGCGGCGCGTTGACGATGACGAGGCGGGTGATGCGGCCGGGGTTCTGCAACGCCGCCATCCACGCGATCGCGCCGCCCCAGTCGTGGCCGACGAGCGTGAAGGTCGCGAGCTTGAAGTGATCGGCGAGCGCGAGCAGGTCGGCGACCATCTTGTCGGGGGTGTAGTCGGCGATCGCGGCGGGCTTGGACGAGCGGGCGAAGCCGCGCTGGTCGGGGGCGATGACGAAATGATCGGCGCTGAGCTGCGGGATGACGTGGCGCCAGGTGCGGTGCGATTCGGGGAAGCCGTGGAGCAGGATGATCGGCGGATGCTCGGGCGAGCCGGCGGTGGCGACGTCGAGTTCGACGCCGGTCGGGAGGGCGATTCGGTTCAGGGTGAAGGTGGTCATTTTGATACTCCCCTCCCGCTTGCGGGAGGGGTCGGGGGTGGGCGCCCGGCCTCCACATGCGGTTCGTTTCGAAAGCGCGAGCCCACCCCCAGCCCCTCCCGCAAGCGGGAGGGGAGAGGCATTACGGATAGCTGACCGTCTTGGGAATGGCCGGAATCGGGATCCATTCCTTGTTGTCCCCCGGCACCTTGGGAAATTCCCCCGCGGTCCAGGCGCGCTTGGCTTCGTCGATCCGATCGCGCCTCGAGGAGACGAAGTTCCACCAGACGTGGCGCGGCGTGGTGAACGCCTCGCCGCCGCACAGCATCGCGCGCGCGCCCGTCGTCGAGCGAAGCGTCGCCGCGGTGCCGGGCTTGAGCACGTAGAGCGTCATCGGCTCGAGCGTCATCCCATCCAAGGTCGCCTCGCCGAGCGCGATGTAGAGCGCGCGCTCGTCGGCTTCGGCGTCGATCGGGATCGACCCGCCCGCGTCGAGGACGATGTCGGCGTAGATCGTGCTGGCATAGGTGGTGGTCGGCGCGGTGGCGCCCCAGAGACTCCCCATCACGATCCGCGCGCGGGCGTTCGATACCTCGACCGTCGGCAGATCGGCGCGGGCGACATGCTCGAATGCGGGGGCCATCTCCTCGTCCTTCTCGGGCATGGCGAGCCAGGTCTGGATGCCCGACAGCTCGGGTCCGGTCGCGCGCTCGGCGTCGGGGGTGCGTTCGGAATGGACGATGCCGTGGCCGGCGGTCATCAGATTGACCGCGCCGGGCTCGATCACCACGTCGCTGCCGAGCGAATCGCGATGGCCGAGCGCGCCGCCGAACAGATAGGTGACGGTCGACAGATTGATGTGCGGGTGCGGCCGCACGTCGATCCCTTCGCCCATGCCGAGCCGCGACGGGCCCATCTGGTCGAAGAAGATGAACGGCCCGACCATCGTGCGCGGTCGCGACGGCAAGGTACGGTGGACCTTGAAGCCGCCGAGATCGTGCGTGACGGGCGTGATCGTCTGCAGGATGAGGTCGTCGTTGGTCATTCGGAGCCCTCCAGCGCGTCGAGGATCGCGGGGAGATCCTCGGGGAAATAGGGTTCGGTGGCAGCGGCGAGATCGGCGCGCGTGAACCAGTGGAAGCGCGTCATCACGCGCTGTTCGAGCGCGGTATGGCCGCTCGTGTCGACCGCATCGTGCGGCGCGCGGACGCGGAAATAGCGCTCGTCGGCGCTGACTTCGATGCCCTCGATCGTCAGGAACTCGACATGGCGTTGCAGCACTTGCGGCCCGCAATCGAGATCGAGCCCGGTCTCCTCGCGCAGCTCGCGGCGCGCGGCGGCTTCATAGCTCTCGCCCGGATCGACCGCCCCGCCCGGCGTGCACCAAAAGGGCGGGCGATCGTCGGGATCGAAGCGGAACAGCAGCACGCGATCGGCTTCGTCGAGCAGCAGGATGCGCGCCGCCGGGCGGGGGACGCGGCTCATGCCCGCTCGTCTCCGGCGGCGTCGAGCTCGGGATAGTGGCGGAAAATGCCCTGCTCGTTGAACGCGATGCGCCGGTCGCTCTCGAGATAGGCGCGGATGCCCGGCAGCGCGGCGACCTGATCGTGGATGCGGAGCACCGCCGGATACGCGCCTTCGATCGCCGCCATCCGCTTGGGAAACATGTAGCGCAGGCCTTCGACCAGCTGGAACAGCGATGTGTCGCCATAGCTCCAGCGATCGCCGATCAGCCATTCGCCGGGATTGGCCTTCGCCGCGCGTTCGAAATAGCCGAGGAACTTGGGGATGCGATCTTCGCGGAACGCGGCCGCGGCGATCAGCGCGGCGTCTTGCTGGTCCTCGTAATAGGCGTTGCCGTCGAGCGGGTGATGGACGTTGTGCGCCTCGGCGACGACATCGGCGATCGTCAGCTGGAGCTGGTTGAGCCACAGCCGGTCGGCGATTGTTGCGCCCCCGATATGGTGCTGGTCGCCGAGGTAGAGCAGAATGTTGGCGACTTGCGCGATCACCATTCCGTCGAGTTCCAGATAGGGCGGCGCGAACGGCCCGCGCGCCGCGGCGTGGCGTTCCATGTCGTCGAGCAGCGCCTCGGCGCCGTGCTGCCGCGCGCAATCGTCATAGCCGATCCCCGCCGCCTCGAGCACGAGCCGAACGAACTCGCCGCGCCCCTGCAGATCGGGCCAGTACCACAGCTTGTAGCGCGCGCTCATTCGCCTGGCGCCCGCGCGCGGATCGCAAGCGCGTGGATCCGGTCGCGCAGCAGGTCGGCGAGCGCGGTGTTGACGAGGCGCTGCCGCGCGACGCGCGACAGGCCGGCAAAGGCGGCCGATTCGACGCTCACGCTGAAATGCGATTCGCCGGTGCCGTCGTCGCCGAGATGGCCGGCATGCTGGGCGCTGTCGTTCGACACGTCGAGCGCGGTGGGGGCGAGCGCGGCGACCAGGCGCTCGCGGATATCATCGACGAGCGGGCGCGGGGGTGCGCCAGGAATCGGGGCGGGGGCGGTGGCAGGGTCGGTCATCGCGCCTATATAGGCCGTTTTTGCAGTTAGGGAGCCCCGCGTGGCGCGCGAGGACGACAAGAAAGATGGCGCGAGAGAGCGGCCCGCCCCGCGCTTCCACGGCCGGGTCGAGGGGACCGGGCGCGTGTGCGAGGAACCGGGGTGCGACGAAGCGGGCGAATTCCGCGCGCCCGCAGGCGATTCGCCGCGGATGAGCGGCGACGGGCCGCGACCGTATCGCTGGTTCTGCCTCGATCATGTCCGCGCGTTCAATGCGCGCTACAATTTCTTTACGGGCATGAGCGCCGAGGAAATCCACGCGCAGCAGCGCCCGTTTGCCGGATGGGAGCGCGAGACGCGCGCCTTTGCGCATTCGGGCGCCGACGTGCCGCCGAAATGGGGCGATTTCAGCGATCCGCTCGATGCGATCGGCGCGCGCTTCCGGCGCGCGGCCGAGCCGGCGCGCAAGGACGGGCGGCCGTTGTCGGAGGTCGACCGGCGGTCGCTCAAGGTGCTCGGGCTGGCGGCGGATGTCGACCGGCGGGGGTTGCGCGAGCGCTATGCCGAGCTGGTGCGCAAATATCATCCCGATCGCAACGGCGGGGACCGCGGTTTCGAGACCAAGCTGCAGGAGGTGATTGCCGCCTATACGCAGCTGAAGGGCGCACCGGCGTTCGCGTGATGCGGCCGGGCGCGATCGCGACGCTCAGCCCGTCGCCCCCGGACCGACCACGCCGAACACGACGCCGTGCGGATCGATCGCGACGATGATGCGGTCGCCGCCGGGCACGTCCATCGGACCCGACAGGACGCTGCCGCCCGCCTCGGCCACGCGCACGACGGCGGCCTCGATATCGGGCGCGCGGAAATAGAAGCGCCAGCCGGGGTGCTGCGCTTCGCCGGAATCTCGCATCGTCGCGCCGAAGGTCTGCTCGCCGACCGCGATGAAGCGGTACTCGCCGATCGGGCCCATCGGCATCACGTCGGGATAGCTCCAGTGGAAGATGTGGCGGTAGAAGGCGTCGCCGGCGTCCTGATCGGGGGTGATCAGCTCGTTCCAGTTGCATTTGCCCATGCCGCTGCGGTCATAGGCGGTGCTGTCTTCGTCGCTGTCGCCGCGCATGATGTAGAACGGAATGCCCTGCGGATCGGTGACCACCGCCATACGGCCGACGCCGGGGATGCTCCACGGGCCCATAAGGACCGCGCCGCCGGCGGCGTTGATCGCCTCGGCCGAGGCATCGACATCGTCGACTCCGATGTAGAACAGCCAGCCAGGTTTTGCCCCGCCGGCAGCCATTTCGGGCGTGAGCCGCATCACGCCACCGACGAGTCCGTGGCCGGTCTCGATCATGCGATAGTCCATGTCGGGGGCGGGTTCGCCGATCTGCCAGCCGATGACATGATCGTAGAACGCTTTCGACGCGGGCGGATCGGCGCTCACCAATTCGTACCAGATCGGCGTGCCATGCAGGTTGGTCATCGCTCGGGCTTCCTCATACGGCGGGGACGGCTTGCTCGGCGTACACCGCGAGCTGGTCGGCGAGCGCGCGTTCGAAGGCGGGCCGCGCGGTGCAGCGCGCGAGATAGGCGGCGAGCGTCGGGAGGCCTTCGAACAGTTCGTCGGTCGGGCCGATGCGCAACACTGCTGCCATCATCAGGTCGCCGACGGTGAAGGCGTCGCCGCCGAGATAGGGCTGGTCGCCGAGCGCCATCGCCACCCCGCCGAGCCGCGCGCGCGCCGTTTCCAGGACGCTCGGGCGGCGTTGCGCCGACCACGGCTTGTCGGCCTCGAACAGGTCGCAGCGCACCAGATCCATCACCGCCGGCTCGACCGAATTGAGCGCGGCGATGACCCATTGCTCGGCGATCGCGCGGCCCGCGGCATCGTCGGGGAGCAGCCCCGCGCCGCGGCGCGCGATGTGCAGCACGATCGCGCCCGATTCGAACAGCGCGACGCCGTCGTCGCGATAGATCGGCACCTGGCCGAAGGGTTGCAGGCGGCGATACTCGGGCGTCTTGGCGTCGCGGATCAGATCGACCGTGTAGCGCTCGCCAATTTCCTCGAACGCCCAGCGCGCGCGAAGATCGCGGACCTGGCCGCGCGCAAATTTGGGTACCCAGGCGAAGGTGGTGATGGTCGGAGTCATCGATAGCGCTCCTCGATTGGCCGGATCAGTCGGCGAGCGCCGCCTCGGGAGGCGCGGCGGGCGCGGCCGCCGCGTCCATCCAGAACGGCCCGAAGCCGTGGCCGTCAGGATCCTCGATCCCGCGCGAATACATGAAGTCTTCGTCCTCGGCGCCGTGGACTTCGCGTCCGCCCGCCGCGATCGCAGCGGCGGCGAAGGCATCGACTGCTTCGCGCGAGTCGAGCGCCAGCGCGAAGAGCGGGCCGCCGGTCGCGCGCGCATCGCCCGGCGGCTTGGGCGAGATGCCGCGATAGACCGGGTGGCTGAGCAGGTTGAAGGTGATGGTGTCGGACCACGCCATCGAGGCGGCGGCATCGCTGGAGAAGGCCTGGTTCTTGGTGCAGCCGATCGCCTCGTAAAATGCGGTGGACGCCGCCACGTCGGCAACCGGCAGGCTGATGAAGATCCGCTGTGTCATGGCGCCACTCTCCGGTGCGATTCGACGTTTGCAAAGGATGCTGTCGATAGTTACAAATTGCAACCATGAAGTTAGCAAACGTGACTGAAGCACCCAGTGGGACGAGCAAGCGCTGGTATGGCGATGCGTGCGGCACCGCGCTCGCGCTCGAATTCGTCGGCGAGCGCTGGTCGCTGCTGGTGATCCGCGAGTTGCTACTCGGCCCGCGGCGCTTCGGCGAGATCCGCAGCGGATTGCCGGGGCTGAGCGCGAACGTGCTGACGCAGCGGCTGCAGGGGCTCGAGGCGGCGGGCGTGCTGACGCGCGAGACGCTGCCGCCGCCGGCCAATGTGCAGGTCTACGCCTTGACGCCGTGGGGCTATGAGGCCGAGCCGATCGTCATGGCGCTCGGCCGCTGGGCGCTGCGCTCGCCCGCGCACGACCCGTCGCTGCCGTTCTCGCGCGTCGCGCTGATGCTCGCGCTGCGGATGATGTTCGATCCCGCAAAAGCAGAGGGCTTTGCCGCGCGGATCGGATTTTCGCTGGGGAGCGAGCGCTATGTGGCGGCGATCGGCGATGGCGGTCTGACGCTCGCCCGCGACGGGACCGCGCAAGCGGACGCGGTGCTGGCGGGCGAGCCCAACGCGTTCTTGCCGGCGCTGTTCGGTACGACGCCGCTCGCCGCGGTGGTCGCGGGCGGGCGGCTTTCGGTCAGCGGCGATGTGGCGCGTGCGGCGCATTTCTGCACGCTGTTTGCGCTGCCCCCCAAGATTGCGTGAAACTCGCGTCTCGACTTGGCGCGATCCGACCGGCTAGGGAGGGGCGACCTTCTTGCAGAGCATTTTCAGCATGACCACGATTCCGAACACCCAGCCCGACAGCCGCGAGACGACGATCCTCGACGCGCCCGACCAGATGAAGAAAGTCCGCGACCTGTTCGGGATCGATTCGGACATGGAAGTCCCGGCCTTCTCGCTCGCCGACGAGCGCGTGCCCGATCTCGACCCGGCCTATGTCTTCGACAAGGACACGACGCTCGCGATCTGCGCGGGCTTCGCGTTCAACCGCCGCGTGATGGTGCAGGGCTATCACGGCACCGGCAAGTCGACGCATATCGAGCAGATCGCTGCGCGCCTCAACTGGCCGTGCATCCGCATCAACCTCGACGCACATATCAGCCGCATCGATCTCGTCGGCCGCGATGCGATCGTCTTGAAGGACGGCCAGCAGGTCACCGAATTCAAGGAGGGTCTGCTGCCGTGGGCGCTGCAGACGCCGACCGCGCTCGTGTTCGACGAATATGACGCGGGCCGCCCCGACGTGATGTTCGTGATCCAGCGCGTGCTCGAGACCGAGGGCAAGCTGACGCTGCTCGACCAGAACCGCGTGATCCGCCCGAACCCGTTCTTCCGCATGTTCGCGACCGCCAACACGGTTGGCCTCGGCGATACGTCGGGCCTGTATCATGGCACGCAGCAGATCAACCAGGGCCAGATGGACCGCTGGAACATCGTCGTCACGCTCAACTATCTGCCCGCCGCCGTCGAGGCGCAGATCGTGCTCGCCAAGTCGGGCGAGTATGACCAGCCCGAGGGCAAACGCCAAGTCGACAACATGGTGCGCGTGGCCGACCTCACGCGCCGTGGTTTCATGAACGGCGACATCTCGACCGTGATGAGCCCGCGGACCGTCATCACCTGGGCGCAGAACACGCTGATCTTCGGCGATGTCGGCTTCGCGTTCCGGCTGTCGTTCCTCAACAAGTGCGACGAGACCGAGCGCAGCCTGGTCGCGGAATATTACCAGCGCGTGTTCGGCAAGGATCTGCCCGAGAGCGTCGTCGGTGCGCCCACCAAGGCCGGCGCAAAGTGATGTTGGCGCTGCTCCTGCTCCAGGCGGCAGCGCCCGCCGCTCCGGCCACGCCAGCACCCTGGGCGGTGCAGACGCGTCCAAGCGGCAAGACGATCGCGACCTCGAGCTCGGCCTGGTCGACCGACAACAGCGCGCGGCTGGTGGTGCGCTGCGACACGACGGGCGAGAAGATCGTCTCGCTCCAGTTCATCCCCAAGGCCGGCTTTGCCGCCGCGCTGCCGCGGCCGGTGTCGATCAATGTCGATGACGGCGGCTGGCTCGGCACCAACTGGCAGTTCCCGGGGAGCGGCGCGTTCATCAGCGACGATGTCGTCGTCACCAATCTCGCAGCGATGATCGCGGGGGGCAAGTCGATCCGCGTGCGGGTGATCGATCCCGACAACAAGCCGGTCGATGCGGTGTTTGTCGGACCGGGGCCAGCACCGATCCGGCAAGTGCTTTCGGCGTGCGGCTATGAATTCGGCAAGGCGCCGGCGCGCGTCTTGGCGCCCGCGCCGCGCGTGCCCGCCGATCCGGCGACGGCCAAGAAAGCCCCTGCTCCCGAAGACGAATAAGGCCGTTACGATGACCGATTCCGCCGCCATCACGCTTGGGCGCCTCAACCATGTCGGCGTCGCGACGCCCTCGATCGAGCGCTCGATCGCGCTGTACCGCGACTTGCTTGGCGCGACGCAGATCGGGGAGCCGTTCGACCTGCCCGCGCAAGGCGTGAAGGTCTGCTTCATCGACACGCCCAACACGCAGATCGAGTTGATCGAGCCGTATGACGAAACCTCGCCGATCGCGGGGTTCCTGCGCAAGAACCCGGCGGGCGGGCAGCATCACGTCTGTTTCGAGGTGCCCGACATCCAGGTCGCGGTCGCCGATTTGAAGGCCAAGGGTGCGACCGTGCTCGGGACCCCGCGGATCGGCGCGCATGGCACGCCGATCGTTTTCGTCCATCCCAAGGACATGGGCGGGCTGCTGGTCGAGCTGATGGAGACGCCGGCGCACGGCTAGCGTGGCGCTGGGTTTCGGCGTATGTTCGGACTGTGAACGACCCTAATCCCAAGCTCCAGCCGGTCGATGATGCCATCGGTCCGCTCGACGAGCATGGCCAGCAGATCTGGTCGCCCGAGGCTCAGGCAATGGTCGCCCGCGTGCACGCTGATCCAGACTATTGGGCAGGGATCGAAGACGCGGAGGCCGACATCGCCGCCGGGCGCGTCTACACCACCGATGAAGTCTGGGAGCATCTGGCGGAGACCAAGCGGCGTTGGCGGGCCGAACGCGGCCTGTGAAGGTACGGTGGTCGGCGCGTGCC
Source organism: Sphingomonas sp. AAP5 (assembly GCF_004354345.1). Taxonomy (NCBI): domain Bacteria; kingdom Pseudomonadati; phylum Pseudomonadota; class Alphaproteobacteria; order Sphingomonadales; family Sphingomonadaceae; genus Sphingomonas; species Sphingomonas sp. AAP5. The sequence goes on from NZ_CP037913.1 coordinate 3,948,078, forward strand.
ACTGCCGATGTGCAGCGGCTCTGGCTCTTTGCCGCTGACCGCGACATCGGCCTGGCCGAGCGACTGGAAGATGAGCTTCGCCAACGCGCGGAGCTGCTGGCGGCTTTTCCGAACATGGGGCGTCGTATCAGCGACAACGGGCACCGTGAGATATCGCTGGTGAACCTGCAATGCATCCTCAGATATCGTCTTGCGGATGACGTGATTCTTATCATCCGCGTCCACCACGCCCGCGAAAACAGGGAAACACCATGACCACGATGATCCAGTCCGAACGGCGCGGCGACGTGCTTGTCCTCACGCTCGACCGGCCCGAGCGGCTGAACGCTGCGCCGCCCGCGATGTTCGTCGAATTGCGCGCGGCGCTGGCGTCGCTCGACGGCGCGCGGGCGGTGCTGATCGCCGGGGCGGGGCGCGCTTTCTGCTCGGGGGCCGATGTCGGCGGCGGGGCGCTCGGTAGTGAGGATCCGGGCAATGCGACGTTCGCGGCGCTGACGGAGAGCTACAATCCGACGATGGCGGCGATCGCCGATCTGGCGGTGCCCGTCGTCAGCGCGGTGCGCGGGCCGGCGGCGGGGATCGGCTGCAGCCTGGCGCTCGCCGCCGATTTCTGCGTGGCGAGCGAGACGGCGTATTTCCTCCAGGCGTTCGTCAATATCGGGCTGGTGCCCGATGGCGGCGCGAGCTGGATGCTGCCGCGCCTGATCGGCAAGGCGCGGGCGAGCGAGATGATGCTGCTCGGCGAGAAGGTGCCCGCGGCCAAGGCGCTCGACTGGGGGATGATCCACAGCGTCGTCGCCGACGACGCGCTCGATGCGACGGCGTTCGCGCTGGCCGAGCGGCTCGCGGCGGGGCCGACGGTCGCGATCGGGCTGATGCGCCGCCAGATCCGCAGCGCGTATGAAGGCGATTATGCCGCGGCGATGCTGCAGGAGGCGGAGAACCAGCGCACCGCGCGGGGATCGGCCGATTCGATGGAGGGCGGGATCGCCTTCCTGCAAAAGCGCAAAGCCGCCTTCAAGGGCGCCTGAGCCGCGGCGATCAGCGCAGCGTGACGCCGTAGAGCGCGTGGGGGGTCAGGACCCGCCTCGCATCGCGGGCTTGCCCGGCCACCGCTGCCTCGACGTCGGCAAACGGGGGCGAACACGATCGGATCGGGGGCAGGCGCCTGTGCGGTCACTGGCGCGGCGACCGACAGCAGCGACGTCATGCGCGACCAGATCGCCGGATCGTGTGATCCTCGCGCGCGATGATGATCCCGACGCCCGAGGCTGAAGCGCTCGGCCTGATCGCCGATGGCGAGCCGATCGCGTGCTGCGGATGATCGCGGGACGCGGTACGGAAAAGGCGCGCCCGGCTGGTGAAAGCCGGACGCTCCTCGCCGTGATCGATGCCGTGATCGATGCCGCGCGCGTTACTGCGCGGCGTTCTTGATGTCGCTCTTGCCCATCGCCGAGACGAGCACGTCGCCCGACCCCGAGAAATTGGCCGCAGGAAGCGTGGCGACGCGATTGCCGACGCGGACCAGCACATCGCTCAGCGCGCCGTTCGCGCTTGCGCGGACCGACTGGACCGTGCCGATCGCGCGCCCTGCAGTGTCGCGGATCGCCATGCCGGGCGCGACCGGGAAGGCTCCGGCGCTCGCCGCACCCGATCCTGCCAGCGCGAGGCTGCCGCTCGCGTTGGCGGGATTGCCCATCGTCGATGCCGCGCCCGAGGCCATGCCGTTGGCCGAAGCCCCGACCGCAGTGACCGCGCCGGTCGCGCGCGAGGTTGCGGTGCCCGCAGCGCTCCGACCGCGATCGGCGATGCTGCGCGTCGCGCCGACCGCACGATCCGCGCCCGAGCGGACCGCGCCGGTCGCCTGGCCCGCGGTGCTGCGGACCGCGTCGGTGCCGACCAGTTGCGCGTCGACGCTGCCGCCGAGCGAAGCACTCCCGCTTCCGCTACCGGTGAGCGAGCGGTCGCCGATGCGGTTGGTCGAATCGAGCGCTGACGCGCTGCTCGTGGTGTTCGAGGCGTTCACCGTGCCCTTGCGCGTATCGACCGTCTTGCTCGTGCGCGTCGAATGCGTGCTGCGCGTGACGCTGTCGCTGCTGAGCGGTCCGCGCTCGAGCGTGCTGCCGAGCATGCCGTTGGTCGAGCCGCTCAGCCCGCCCAATCCGCCGCCCAATCCGCCCCCCAGCGAACCACCGAGCGCGCCGCCGAGGCCACCGCCGCCACCGCCGCCGAGAAGCTGCGCCGAAGCGGGCGACGCCGCGATCGCGAGGGCAAGCGTTGCGGTACCAAACAGGGTCTTGATCATGATGAGTCTCCGTTGCTGCTGCAGGGAGAACGGGACCCGCTTGCGATTTAATCCCGCGCTGGGCGAAAATTATTTCGCGGGTGGCGTGCGACACGTCCCGCAGACCAGCCCGCGGCCATATTTGGCATCGGGCCCGCGCGCGCCGAGATCGACTGCACCGGCATCGACCTGCGCGAGCGCGGCGGGCATCGCAGTGGGATCGAGCGCCGGGTACACGCGCGCGATCGTCGCGGCGACCAGCGGCGCGGCGAACGAGGTGCCGCGCACCGTCATGCTGCGGCCGCCGGTCGCGGCGGCGCGCAAATCGGCGCCGGGCGCGGCATAATCGAGATGCCGCGCACGCCCCGCCTCGATCAGCACGCGGTTGCGCGCGTCGACGCCGGTCACCGCGATCACGCCGGGATAGGAGGCGGGGTAGCTCGGCGGTGCGGCCGGGCCGTCATTGCCGACCGCGGCGACGATCATCAGCCCGCGCGCTTGCGCCGCCGCGACGACGCGGCCGAGCAGCGGGTTGTCCGGGCCGACCAAGCTGATCGTCACGACGGCGACGCGCTGCGCGACCATCCAGCCGAGTGCCTTGGCGATCGCGGTCGCGTTGCCGCCGGCGGGATCGGCGCCATAGACGTCGGCCGAGGCGATCCGCGCGCCGGGCAAGGCACCGCGCACGCTGCCCGATCCGGCGATCCCCGATCCGGCGATCAACGATGCGACCGCGGTGGCATGGTCGTTCGCGCGCGGGGCGCCGGTCGCAAATCCGCTCGACAGCGCCGCCCCCGCGACGCCACCGTCGATCACCCCGACCAGCGGCCCCGCACCGCGCGCGGCCGCCGCGGCAGCGACAGGCGCGATGCCGCTCGCGAAATGCAGCTGGTCCGCGCTGACCTCGGCATCGCCGAGCTGGCGCAGATCGCCGATCGCCGCTTTCAGCGAGCGGTTGGCCGGGACAGCCAGGCGCGCGAAGCCGACGCCGAGAATGTCGCCGCGTTCGAGCAGCCGATAGCCCTTGGCTTGCGCGGCGGCGAGCCAGGCGTCGCTCGGCGCATCGACGACGATCTCTCCGGCGCGTGCCGCGAACCCGTCGGGATCGCGCGCGATCTCGCGCGGATGCTGGCGCACCAGCCGGTCGATCGTCGCGCGGCGGACGTCGTCGAGTCGGTCGATCGCGGCGGCGGGCAGGCGCAGCGCGCTGTCGGCGAGCCCCTCGATGCGCGGTAATGCGCCGACCACCGGCACTTGCGGCAGCAATTGCGCCTGTGCCGCAGCGAGGCCGAGCGGCAGGATCGCGGCGAGCAGGACGAGTCGTTTGGGCAAGGCGGATCCCCGTATTGGCCTTTTGGCCTGTGCGTGGATTAAACGGGCGACGCCATCCGTTTCATCCGCTCGAGAAGGAAAACACCTTTGGCCGCGTTCGAGGACGATCTGCTGGAACTGCTGCCGCGCTTGCGGCGGTTCGCCCGCGCGCTCGCCCGCGACGCGGCGGATGCCGACGATCTGTGCCAGGTGACGGTCGAGAAGGCGTTGCTGGCGCGGGCGCAGTGGCAGGCGGGCACGAGGATGGATAGCTGGATGTACCGGATCATGCGCAATAGCTGGATCGACACGACGCGCGCGAGAAGCCGCGCGGCGCAGACCTTTGTCGCCGAAGCGGCCGGGCTCGGCGTCGGCAGCGACGGCGGGGGCGAGGCGCGCGTCGCGCTCGGCGAAATCGACCGCGCGATGCAGGTCCTGCCCGACGAACAGCGCGAGGCGGTCGCGCTCGTGCTGGTCGAGGGGCTCGCATATAAGGAGGCGGCAGCCGTGCTCGACATTCCGATGGGAACACTGACCTCGCGGCTGGTGCGCGGGCGCCAGGCGCTGATGGCGCACTTGGGAGAAGCGGCGTGACGGTCGATCCCGAACTTCTGATGGCCTATGCCGATGGGGAGCTCGACCCGCTCAGCGCCAAGCGCGTCGAGCGCGCGATCGCGCAGGATCCGGCGCTCGCCGCGCAAGTCGAGCGCCACCGCGAACTCCGCGCGCGGATTGCGGGCCGGTTTGCGCCGGTCGCCGCGGAAGAAGTGCCCGATCGGCTCGCGGCGCTGATCGGTGCGGCGCCGGTTGCGCTGCCGGTGCGGCGCCCGATCGCGACGCGCTGGCGCGAGGCGATTGCGATGGCGGCGTGCCTGGTGATCGGCGTTTCGGTCGGGCTCGGCTGGGATCGCGGCCCGGTCACGACCCAGGGCGGTCGGCTGTATGCAGCGGGACCGCTCGCGACCGCCCTCGACACGCAATTGGCGTCGGCTGCGGGCGCGGTGCGCGTTCCGGTCAGCTTCAAGGACCAGGCAGGCCGCTATTGCCGCGTCTTCAGCGCGACCGCGATCGACGGCATCGCCTGCCATGACGCGACAGGCTGGGCGCTGCGCCAGACGCGCAACGGCGCGACCGGCGCGACGACCGAGTACCGCCAGGCCGGATCGAGCGACGCGGCGCTGATGGCGGATGCGCAAGCGCTGATGGCAGGCGATCCGCTCGACGCGACCGCCGAGCGCACCGCGCGGGCCGGGGGGTGGCGGTGATGCGTCAGGCGCTGGTGAGTGCGCTCACGCGGTAGCGCGAAGGTATACGCGTTCTTTATGGAAAGCGGCTGACTTCCCTCGGGAATCTTTACGGCGGGATCGATACCGCGCTGGGCATCGACCCCGGCAAAGGATTCCACACGTGCGTTTTTGTATACTAGCGACGCGGGCTCGCGGCGCGCTCACCCCGCGCCGTCTCGCGCTGGTCGGCGGTGGCGCGCTGCTTTTCGCGTCGTCTGCCGCCTTCGCCGATCCGGCGGCGTCGCCCGGCTTCTCCGGGCCGCTCGCCCCTAATCCGCATCCGATCGCGGTGAATGCCGGACCCTTTGGCGAGGTGACGGTCACCGGCCAAGTCAGCGGTCTCGCGATCGCGCAAAGCCATGTGACGAACGCGGCCGGCACCGTGACGTCGGATACGGCGGCCGACATTTCGAACGCGCAGGTCGAGATCCAGACCACCACCGGTCCGCTCCAGCTCTATGTACAGGCCGGCGCCTATTCGCTGCCCGCGCTCGGCACGTCGTACCTTCGGTCGGGCAAGGCGCAGGACCTGCTCTTCGGTCCCGTTCCCGTGGCCTATGCCAAGGCCGTGCTCAGCAAGGATCTGTCGATCACCGCGGGCCTGCTGCCGACCATGATCGGTGCGGAATCGACCTTCACCTTCCAGAACATGAACGTCGAGCGCGGACTTCTCTGGAACCAGGAACCCTCGATCAGCCGCGGTGCGCAGGTCAATTACGCGCATGGCAAGCTGAGCGCGGCGGTCTCGCTCAACGACGGCTATTATTCGGGCAAGTTCAACTGGGTCTCGGGGACTGTGGCCTATGCGTTCGACGGCTCGAACACGCTTACGCTGATCGGCGCGGGCAGCGTCTCGCGGTCGCGGCACGCGTCTTATGCAACGCCGCTGGCGCAAAACAACGGCAGCATTTTCAATATCATCTACACCTACAGCAAGGGGCCGCTCACCCTTACCCCCTATCTCCAATACAACCGGGTCGAGCGCGACGACGCTTTGGGTCTCAACCGCTCGGCAGCGACGTTCGGGGGCGCCCTGCTCGCCAAATATACGCTTGCCAAGGGCTTCTCGCTGGCCGCGCGCGGCGAGTATCTGAAGTCTTCGGGAAAGGATTGCGGGCTGGCGAGTGCCTGTGTGCCGACCAACCTGCTTTACGGTCCGCACAGCGATGCCTGGTCGGCGACCTTCACGCCGACCTATCAGAAGGGGATCTTCTTCGCGCGGGGCGAAGTCTCCTATACCCGGATCGGCAAGCTCGAACCCGGTTTGGGCTTCGGGGCCGATGCCAATCGGCGCGATCAAGTTCGCGGCTTGCTCGAAACCGGCTTTCTGTTCTGACGCTCGGGCGCGGGGCGGCCAGCTCCAGGCTGCCGCCCCGCGCACTTTACGCAATCAAGCGATAGCCGATCCCCGGCTCGTTCAGGAGGAAGCTGGGTGCTGCGGGATCGGCTTCGAGTTTTAGCCTGAGCGCGCGGATCGCGACCCTGAGATAGGCGACATCCTCGACATGTCCGTCGCCCCACACGCGACGCAGCAGATGCGTGTGCGTCAGAAGCTTGCCGGCATGGCGCGCGAGTTCGGCAAGCAGCGCAAACTCCTTGCGCGTCAGTTTGACCGGCGCGCCGTCGCGCCAGACCTGGTGCGCGGCAAGGTCGATCTCGACTGGCCCCGCACGGAGACGGTTCTGACCGACCGCGGACACAGTGTGCCGGCGCAGCGCGACGCGGACGCGGGCGAGCAGTTCGTCGGTGTCGAACGGCTTTACCACATAGTCGTCGGCACCCAGATCGAGCGCCGCGACCTTCTCGGTGATCGCGTCGCGCGCGGTGAGGACGATGACGGTACGCTCGAGCGCCTTGAGATGGGGGATGAGTTCGATTCCGTCGCGATCGGGAAGCCCCAGGTCGAGCAGGACGAGCTCGCAGCCCGGGCGCCGCGCACAGGTGAGCGCCTCGGCGGCGTTGGCGGCCTCTTCCGCGCTTAGCCCGCCGCGCTCGATAGCGCCGCGCACCAGTCGGCGGATCGCCGCTTCGTCGTCGACGATCAAAATCTGGCCGGTCATGGGAGCCGCACCGCGATCACCTGTCGTCTCATGGGCCTCATTCCGATGTCGTGCGCCGGATCAGGGCATTCGGCCAGGTGACGACGAACGCCGAACCCTCGTCGTCGCGGTTGGCGGCGCTGACGCGCAATCCCATCGCCTGCGCAAAGCCCTGGACGATCGCGAGGCCGAGCCCCGTGCCGCCGGTCCGATCATTGCCGTCGACGCGGGTGAAGCGGTCGAACAGATGCGCTTCGCTGCCGACCGGCAGGCCGGGCCCCTGATCGAGCACGCCGAGCGTCAGCCCGTCGGGCGTGCGGCGGCCCTCGATCACGATGTCGGTATCGGCGGGGGCGAACTTGGCGGCGTTGCCGAGCAGGTTGATCAGCACGTGATGCAGCATCCGCGGGTCGGCCTCGACGAGCGGCAGCGTCGGCGGCACGTCGAGCACCAGCCGGTGCCGCGCCAGCTCGGCGCGCAAATCGCGCGCGGCGGCGGCGACGGCGTCGGTCAGGTCGGTCGCCTCGCGCTTGACGACGAGCGCGCCCGCTTCGATCCGCGTCATCTCGACCAGATCGTCGAACACGCGCCGCAACCGCCGCGCCTCGCTCTTGAGCGTGGCGGTGGCGGGGGAGGTGCCGTGCGCGACCGCGAGTTCGTCGGCGGCGGCGACGACCGCGGTGAGCGGCGTCTTGAGATCGTGCCCGATCGACGACAGCAAAGTCGCGCGCAGATCGTCGCGTTGCTTGAGCGCATTGACCTCGCGTGCCTGCGCCTCGAGCTGGAGCCGCTCATGCGCCAGCGCGGCCTGACCGACCAAGGTCGAGAACAGCACGCGCTTGTCCGCCGGGATCGGGTCGCCGCCTTCGCGTGCGACGCCGAGCACGCCGAGCACGCCCAAAGCGGTCTTGAGCGGATGGAACTGCCACTCGCTCGCGGTGAGCGTGCCGCTGTCGCGCCCGGTGACCTCGCCGCGGTCGAACGCCCATTCGGCGGCGGCGGTATCGATCGGGCTCAGCTCGACCATCGACGGCGCGGCGGCGATCGCGACATGGCGGCCGTCGCGATTGGCGAGCAGGATCGTCGAGACGCCGAGCAACGCGGCGATCTCCTCGCACGTCGCGGTCGCGGTGCCGTTCTCGTCGGAGACGCCGGCAAGGCGCTGGCCGAACGCGGCGAGCGCGGCATTCTCGGTCGCGGTGCGCGCGCCGACATTGGCCTCGCGCCGCACCTGTCCCGCCAGCTGGCTCGCCACCACCGCGACGATGACGAACACCGTCAGCGTGACGACATTGTGCGGGTCGGTGATCGTCAGCGTGTAGAGCGGCGGCAGGAAGAAGAAATTGTACGCCAGCGCCGCGCCGACGCTCGCCATCAGCGACGAGCGCAGGCCGTAGAGCGTCGCGGTGGCGATCACCGGGAGCAGATAGAGCAAGTCGATCGCATCGGCCCCGACTACCGGCAGCAGCAACTGCGACAGCGCGGTACTCGCGGCGACGAAGGCGAGGCCGATCGCGCTGCCGCGCGCCAGGATCGGACGCGTCGTCGGCGTCTCGCGCCGCGTCTCGCTGGCTTCCGCGACGGGGACGACGTGGATCGCCACGCCGTCGAGCGCGCGCACCAGCCGGTCGACCACCGAGCCGTGGCGCAGCTCGAACCACCACGAGCGGCGCGACTTGCCGATCACCACCGCGGTCGCGCGTGCCTCGCGGATATGCGCGCACAGCCCTTCGAGTACGTTGCCCGCTGGGACCGTCGCGATCGTCGCGCCGAGCCCGGTGGCGAGGTCGAGCGCCGCGGCCATCCGCGCGCGCGCAGGCGCCGAGAGCGTGGCGGAGCGCGGCGTCTCGACCACCACCGCGGTCCAGCTCGCATGCAGCGCATCGGCGAGCCGCTTGGCCGAGCGGATCAGCACGTCGCTCCCCGGCTGGTCGCCGACCGCGACGACGAGCCGCTCGCCGCCCGCCCAGGTGCCGCTCTCGCCGAGACTCGCGACATGGTCGAGCAAGTGGCGATCGACGGTCTGCGCGGCGCGGCGCAGCGCGAGTTCGCGCAACGCCGACAGGTTCGACTTGGAAAAGAAATGGCCGAGCGCGCGCGTCGCCTCGGCCGGGATATAGACCTTGCCCTCCTTCAGCCGCGCGATCAGCTCGTCGGGGGGGACGTCGACGACTTCGATCTCGGCATCGTCGAGCACCGCATCGGGCACTGTCTCGCGCACGCGGACGCGGGTGAAGCCGGCGACGACATCGTTGAGGCTCTCGACATGCTGGATGTTGAGCGTGCTGAGCACGTCGATGCCGGCCTCGCGCAGCTCCTCGATGTCCTGCCAGCGTTTCGGGTGGCGGCTGCCCGGCGCATTGGTGTGCGCGAATTCGTCGATCAGCGCGACCGTGGGGTGCCGCGCGAGCATCGCGTCGAGGTCGAATTCCTCGAGCGTGTGCGCGCCGTGCTCGATCTTCGCGCGCGGCAGGATTTCGAACGGGGCGGTGAGCCGGTCGGTGTCGGCGCGGCCGTGCGTCTCGATCACGCCGGCGACGACGTCGGTGCCGCTGCGCAGCAGTTCGGCGCCCTCGCGCAGCATCTCGAAGGTCTTGCCGACACCGGGTGCTGCGCCGAGGAAGATCTTGAGGCGGCCACGTCCCTCGCGGCGGGCGGCTTTCAGCAGCGCGTCGGGGGAGGGGCGGGTGTCGGTCATCGCGCGGCCCCTTCCGGCACCCCGGACGTGTTCCGGGGCCCACCGTGCCGCGCGCGCAGCAGCGGCAGCATGCGCGGCACGGTGGACCCCGGGACGAGCCCGGGGTGACGGTAGAAGGGGAGGCGCGTCAGGGTCATTGACCCGGCGTGGTAGCGGAAAGGGTAGCGAGCTGTCGATTGAGCAGCAGGACATTGACGTGAGGCTCGCCGATGATGCCGAGCACCGGCGTGTCGGTCTGCGCTTCGATCAGCGACTTGACCTTGGCGACAGCGAGGCCGCGTGCCTTGGCGACACGTGGGGCTTGCAGCAACGCCGCCTCGGGGCTCAGATCGGGATCGAGCCCCGACGCGCTCGTGGTGACCAGGTCGGCGGGGAGATCCCCGGTCATCCCTTCCGCGCGCGCGCTCGAAACGCGCTTGGCGATGGCATCGCGCAGGTCCTTCGAACCCGGCGCGAGGTTGGTCGCGGCCGACGAACTCGCATCGTAGCCATCCTTGCCGGCGGCAGAGGGACGCGGATGGAAATAGGTCGGACCCGTGAAATTCTGCGCGATCAGCGCGGAGCCGATCGGCTCGCCCTTGGCGTTGCTCAGTACACTGCCATTGGCCTGCACCGGCAGCGCGACTTGCGCGACGCCGGTGATCGCGGCGGGGTAGAGCAGGCCGAGGACGAGCGTCATCAGCAGCAGCAGGACGGCGGCGGGGCGCAGCGCGCGAAGCGTTTCGGTCGACATCTGGAGATCCTCAAGCAAGGTGCAAAGCGGCGACGACGAGGTCGATCGCCTTGATGCCGATGAACGGGGCGATCAGCCCGCCGACGCCGTAAATGGCGAGGTTGCGCGCGAGCAGCGTGCCGGCCGGAGCAGGGCGGTACTTCACGCCCTTGAGCGCGAGCGGCACCAAGGCCGGGATGATGAGCGCGTTAAAGATGATCGCCGACAGGATCGCGCTCTCGGGGCTCGCGAGCCGCATCACGTTCAGCCCGCCCAAGCCCGGATAGAGCGCGACGAAGATCGCCGGCAGGATCGCGAAATATTTGGCGACGTCGTTCGAGATCGAGAAGGTGGTCAGCGCGCCGCGCGTCATCAGCAGCTGCTTGCCGAGCCCGACGATCTCGATCAGCTTGGTCGGATCGCTGTCGAGATCGACCATGTTGCCCGCTTCGCGAGCGGCCTGCGTGCCGGTGTTCATCGCGACACCCACGTCCGACTGCGCGAGCGCCGGCGCGTCGTTGGTGCCGTCGCCGCACATCGCGACGAGCTTGCCGCCTTCCTGCTCCTTGCGGATCAGCGCGAGCTTGTCCTCGGGCGTCGCCTCGGCGAGGAAATCGTCGACCCCGCTTTCGGCGGCGATGCTCGCGGCGGTGAGCGGGTTGTCGCCGGTGATCATCACCGTGCGGATCCCCATCCGGCGCAGCTCGCCGAAACGCTCGCGGATGCCCGCCTTGACGATGTCCTTGAGCTGCACGACGCCGAGCAGGCGATTGCCATCGGCAACCGCAAGCGGGGTGGCACCGCCGCGCGCGATCTCGTCGGAGATTTTCCGAAGCGCCTCGCCATTGGGCGCATCGGGGAGCCGCTTGAGGATCGCATCGACCGCGCCCTTGACGAGCGCGCGGTCACCGATCTGGAGACCCGAGACGCGCGTCTGCGAGGTGAACTTGATCTCCTCGGCACCCGCCGGCATCGCGACGGCGGCGCCGCCGTCCTGGTTGGCGAGCACGACGATCGAGCGACCTTCGGGCGTTTCGTCCGACAGGCTGGCGAGGCGGGCGGCGGCGGTGAGTTCGGCGACCGTGACGCCGGGGACGGGGAGGAAGGCGGTCGCCTGGCGATCGCCGATCGTGATCGTACCGGTCTTGTCGAGCAGCAGCGTGTCGATGTCGCCCGCGGCTTCCACCGCGCGGCCCGACTTGGCGAGCACGTTGAAGCGGACGAGGCGGTCCATGCCTGCGATGCCGATCGCCGAAAGCAAGGCCGAGATCGTCGTCGGGATCAGCGTGACGAACAAGGCAACGAGCACCGGAATGGCGAGCATCCCGCCCGCATAGGAGGCGAACGCCGGCAGCGTGCCGACCGCGATCAGGAAGATCAGCGTGAGCCCCGCGAGCAGGATCGTCAGCGCGATCTCGTTCGGCGTCTTCTGGCGCTGCGCCCCCTCGACGAGAGCGATCATGCGATCGAGAAAGCCCTGGCCAGCGCCTGCGGTCACGCGAACCGTGATCGCATCGGCAATCACGCGCGTCCCCGCGGTGACGGCGGAGCGGTCGCCGCCGCCCTCGCGGATCACTGGCGCGCTCTCGCCGGTAATCGCGGCTTCGTTGACCGAGGCCACGCCGGCGATGACTTCGCCGTCGGCGGGGACGAGGTCGCCCGTTTCGACGAGCACTTCGTCGCCGACTTGCAGGCTGGTCGCATCGACCATCTCCCAGGCGCCCGCGACGCCGATCAGCTTCTTGGCGCGGAGTTCGGCCTTGGTGGCGCGCAGCGACGCGGCCTGCGCCTTGCCGCGCCCCTCGGCGAGCGCCTCGGCGACATTGCCGAACAGCACAGTCAGCCACAGCCAGAAGACCAACTGGCCTTCGAACAGCGGGTGGCCGGTGCCGGTGACGAGCCCCTTAACGAGGAGGATCGTTGACAGGCCGGCGACGATTGCCGTCACGAACATCACCGGGGTCTTGATCAGCTTGCGCGGATCAAGCTTGAGGACGGCATCCCGGGCCGCTGCGGCAAGCAGCGGGCCGGTGAAGAGCGAAGCGTTCTGGTTTGCCATGGGGCTATGACCTTTTAGAGCAAGGTGCCGGCGGCGACTTGTGCCTGGTCCGCGATCGGACCGAGCGCGAGCGCGGGCAGGAAGGTGAGGCCACCGACGATCACGATGATCGCCGCGAGCAGGCCGATCCACAGCAGCCCGGTGGTCGGGAACGACCCCGCGCCCTCGGGCACGCGCCGCTTGGCGGCGAGGCCACCGGCGATCGCGAGGACGGGCAGGATCACCCCGAAACGGCCGACGAACATGTCGAGCGCGAGCAGCAGGTTGTAGAACGGCGTGTTGCCGCTGAGGCCACCGAACGCCGAGCCGTTATTGGCCGCGCCCGAAGTGAAGGCGTAGAGGATCTCGCTGAACCCGTGCGCGCCCTTGGCGGCGGGCCCCGCAAGCCCCGCACCGGTGACGCACGCCACCGCGGTCAGCCCGAGGATGGCGAGCGGCGGGACGGCGATGGCGATCACCGCGAGCTTCATCTCGCGCGATTCGATCTTCTTGCCGACATATTCGGGCGTGCGGCCGACCATAAGTCCGGCGATGAACACCGCGAGGATGCAGTAGATCAGCACCGCATAAAGCCCCGAGCCGACGCCGCCGATGACGAGCTCGCCGAGTTGCATGTTGAACAGCGGAACAAGCCCGCCGATCGCGGTGAAGCTGTCGTGCATGCCGATCACGGCGCCGCACGAGCTGGCGGTGGTGACGACCGCGAACAGCGCGGTGGCCGCAATCCCGAAGCGAACTTCTTTGCCCTCCATATTCCCGCCGGCGACGCCGAGCGCGTGATGGATCGGGTTGCCCGCGGCTTCCGCGCCGTACGCGACCGCGACACCGGCGACGAACAGCAGCAGCATCGCGGCGAGGATCGCCCAGCCCTGGCGGACATTGCCGACCGCCTTGCCGAAGGTGAGCGTCAGCCCCGCGCCGAGCACGAAGATCGACAGCATCTGCAGGAAGTTGCTGAGCGCGGTCGGGTTCTCGAACGGATGCGCCGAGTTGGCGTTGAAGAAGCCGCCGCCATTGGTGCCGAGCATCTTGATCGCGAGCTGCGAGGCGACCGGGCCGACCGCGATGGTCTGCTTGGCGCCTTCGAGCGTCGTCGCGACGACCGACGGCCCGAAGGTCTGCGGCACGCCCAGCACGACATAGATCAGCGCGAGGACGATCGAGATCGGCAGCAGCAGGTAGAGCGTCGCGCGCGTCACATCGACCCAGAAATTGCCGATGCCGCTCGCCTGCTTGCGCGCGAAGCCGCGAATGAAGGCGAAGGCGACGGCGATGCCGACCGCGGCCGACAGGAAGTTCTGCACCGTCAGCCCCGCCATCTGGCTGAGGTTCGACAGCGCGGATTCACCACCGTAATTCTGCCAGTTGGTGTTGGTGACGAAGCTGACCGCGGTGTTGAACGCGAGCAACGTCTCCATGCCGGTGAAGCCCTGCGGGTTCATCGGCAGTACGCCCTGCAGCTTGAGGATCGCGAACAGCAACGCGATCCCGCCGAGGTTGAACATCATCAGCGAGGCGGCATAGCCGACCCAGCTCTGCTCGGCCTTGGGGTCGATCCCGGCGAGCTTGTAGAAGCCGCGTTCGACAAAGCCCAACGGCAGCGTCTCGCGCGCATACAGGGCGTGCATCCAGGCGCCGGCCGGTTTGGCCAGCGCGACGATCAGCACAACGAAGAGGAGGATCATGCTCCAGCCGGCAAGCGTCATGGTGCCGCGCTCCTCAATACCGCTCGGGCTGTGCGAGCACAGCGAGCAGGTAGATAAGGACTAAGACGGCGACGATGCCGCCGAGGATAAGGTCGAAGGACATGGAGAGCCCGCCTGTTATGGTTTTCAGGCGGTCGCTGTGCGGCGGATCGGCGTTAGCGCGCGCGGTGGAAGACGATCGATTCGCATAAAGACACCGTAAAGTGGCGCGGCGCGCGTGCCGTGATGCGCGCGTGTCGGCGCGGGCGTGTTGCGGATTGACCGCGAACGGCGAATGCGCGCACCTATCGCCGGGGCGACGAACCCGTCGCTTGGAGGGGATCATGAAGACGCTGGCTTTGGTGGCGGTTACCGCACTTGGGATAGGGATGCCTGCAGCGATCGGCGCCCGGCACACGCACCACCGGGTATCGCCCCCGGCGAAAACGGTATCCGAAGGCGCCCGCGGCGGAATCTTCATCGGGGCGTTCGGCGGAACAACCAATCGCCCCGGGCACCACCGGATGTTCTGGGCGCCGCAACACTGACGCGTCCGCACGCGCACCGGGTTCGACTGGGACGGGGATCGAGATGAAGACCGAGTTGAGGATCACGACGGCGATTGCCGCGGCGTTGCTTGCAGGTGCGTGCAGCCAGCAGAACGACGACGATTGGGGCGAGACCGCGCAACGCGCCACCGCGATCTGTACCGACCGCAACGGGCAGCGTGTCCCCGACGCGAACTGCCAGCAGCAGCGTGTCGCAGGCGGCGGGGGCGGTGGGGCCGCAAACGCCTTCCTGTGGTACTATCTCGCGCGCAGCAGCGTGATCCCGTATTACGGTGATCGCGTCGGGGGCGGGTCGTTTCAACGCAGCGCGAACACGCCCTATTTCCGTGCACCCGCGGCAGCGGCGATGACGCGCGCCGCGGCGATTTCGCGCGGCGGCTTCGGCGCGTCGGCCAGGGGCTTTGGTGGCGGCCATGGCGGCGCGGGCGAATGATCCGGCGCGACATCGCCGCGCGGCCAGACTGGCGCGCAAAGGTCGAGGCGGACGGGCTGATCTGGCACACCGCGGCCGGCGATCCGTACTGGTTCGAAAGCGCTTATTACGCCTTCACCGGCGCGCAGATCGCCGAGCTCGAGGCGAGCACCGCCGAGCTCTACCGCTTGCTGCTGCTCGCCGGCCAGGCGATCGTCGACGACCAGGCGTTGCTCGACCGCTTCGGCATCCCGCGCGCCTTCCACCAGCCGATCCGCGATGCGTGGAATGCCGAACCCCCGGCGCTCAACTATGGCCGTTTCGACCTTGGCTATGACGGCAAGAGCCCGCCCAAGCTGTTCGAGTTCAACTGCGACACGCCGACGTCGCTGCTCGAGGTGGCCGTCGTGCAATGGAGCTGGAAGGAGGAATGCTTCCCGCAGCTCGACCAGTTCACCAGCCTGCACGACATGCTCGTCGCGAAATGGGCCGACATCGCGCCGCTGCTGCCGCCGGGCGTGCTGTTCGCCCATGTCGCCGACAGCGCCGGCGAAGATACGATCACGACGTCGTATCTGCGCGATACCGCCGAGGCGGCCGGGATCGAGACCGGCGCGATCGTGATCGACGACCTCGGCTGGGACAGCGACCGCGCCTGCTTCGTCGATCTGGACGACCAGCCGATCGCCGCGCTGTTCAAGCTGTATCCGTGGGAATGGCTGGTGAACGAAGCGTTCGCGCCGCATCTGGTCACAAGCCTTGCCGACGGGGTGGTCTGGATCGAGCCGATCTGGAAGATGCTCTGGTCGAACAAGGCGATTCTCACGGTGCTGTGGGACCTGTTCCCCGATCACCCGAACCTGCTCGCGGCGACGATGACGGCGCCGAGCGGCGATGCCGTCGCCAAGCCGCTGCTCGCGCGCGAAGGGGCGAACGTGTCGATCCGCAGGGCCGGCACCGTCGTCGCGCAAACCGACGGCGATTATGGCGACGAAGGATACGTCTATCAGGCGCTATACCCCTTGCCCGAGACGGCGCCCGGTGTGTTTCCGGTCATCGGCAGTTGGGTTGTCGACGGCACACCGGCGGGAATCGGGATTCGCGAGGATGGCCTCATCACCGGCAACACGGCGCGCTTCGTGCCACACGTGATCGAAGGCTGACAGCCCGGCCGGCGCCGCCGCGCATGGCGCCGACATAGACGACGCCTTGCAAATCATGCCGCGGCACCGGGATGACGAACGGGTCCGAGCCGGTCGCGAGGATCAGCGTGTCATCGCGCTCGACGCGGCCCGAGCGTGGGGTTGTCGTTTCCATCGGGCGCCGCACCGAAGATCGTGATGCGATACCGCGCGGCGGCCCGCCCTTCGGTTACCGATCACGATCAAATGCGCAGTCGTCGTCTCAATATACCCAGTTGAGCGAAAGCCAGAATTTCTTGGTGTCGGTCGCGAAGCGGTCGCCGCGGTAATCGGCATATTTGACGAGCGCGGTGTACCGGCCCTGCTTGACGCTGACCTGCGCATCGACCTCGTTGCCGTAATGCTGGCCGAGCCGATCGCTGTCGAAGCGGTGATAGGCCGCGCTCAGCGCGATCGCGTCGAGCCCGGCTACTTTCTTCCAGCCATAGCTGACCGACCCATAGGCATCGCGCAGGCCGTTGGGCGGCGTGACGAGGAACTTGTCGGCCCAGCCGTTGAACTTGTGGAGCGCGGCGAGCGGCGTCTGGAAGCTGGTGACCGCCACGCCCTGGTCCGCGCCGAGCACTTCATAGCCCCCCGTCAGCGTCAGCGCGGTGACCGCGACGCCGACCTCGCCGGCATAATAGTCGGCGTGATAGCGGTTGGGATTGCGGTGATAGTCGCTCTGCGAGGCGAAGCTCGCCAGGTAGGTGAGCGTCACCGTCTTGCTCAGCGGATAGGCGCCGGCGAAGCGTCCGCCATAGGTCTGGCTCGATTCGACGAACACCGGCGCCTGGTCCTGGTCGACCAGATAGGCAAAGCCGGTCAGCGTACCGAGGCGGGTCTTGTAGCCCAGATTGGCGAAGACGTTGTCGCCGCCGATATGCCCCAGCCGCGTCGGTCCGAAGCGGTTGCCGCCGTCGATCCCGTAGATCGTGTTGACGGTGTTGGCATAGGTCAGATCGGCCTTGAGGTTCTTGATCCCCGACCATTCGACGCGAACCGCATCGTAGGTCTGCTCGTTCTGGCGCCACGCCGCCGCGCCGACGAAGCGCTGGTCGTCGAGATTGATCACTTGCCGCCCGACGGTGACGACCGTGTGCTGCAGCCCACGATATTGCAGCTGGAGCCGGTTGAGTTCGATCGTCTGCGGGTCGCTGACCTGGGGAAAGGCGGTCTTGCCGTTGAGCCCGCTATTGTAGCTCGGGTCGATCGCGAGATTGGCTTCGGATTCGGCGAGGAGACTGAAGTCGCTGAGCTTCGCCTCGAAGCCGCTGCGCAGGCGGAGCGTGACGGCATTGGCATCCTTGGTCAGCGGTGCTTGTTCGATATGTTCGTAGCGCAGCTGCGCGTCGATCAGGGGCGTGAAGACGAGGGGGTCTGCAAGAGCCGGGGTCGCCACCAGCCCTCCCAGCGAAAGAAGGGATACCGAGATCGCGCGCATCAAATTCGTGCTCCGTTGGCGGCCGTCCACGTGCCGCGCCAGTGGGTCTTGATGGCAAGGATGCCGACCAAGGCCGGGACCGCTAGCGCGGCAAAGATCAGGAAGCCAGGCGAGGCGCGGCCGGTCCATCGCTTGGCGAAGCCGCCGATCCCGCCGCCGAAGCCGCCAAAGCCGGTCATCACGCCGATCTCGCTGCGGAAGCGCTACGGTTCGAGCCTCGCAATCCCCCATGCCGATGCGGCGCCAAGCTATACGGTTTCGACGACAGGCAATTTGCCGAACACGTAGCGCTGAGCCGTAACGAGCTGAAAAGGGCGAAGAGAATGTGGCGTGGCTGGCACGCTATACGGCGCTGGTGACCCCTACGAGAATCGAACTCGTGCTTACGCCGTGAGAGGGCGTCGTCCTAACCGCTAGACGAAGGGGCCGCTTGCGCGAGACGGCGCAATACGCATCGGCGCACGCGGCGTCAAGACGGTGCGGTCGAGCCGGGGCAATTCACCGATGAAGCGGAACTTGCCGCGCGGACGGACGTTTTCGTTTCAGATGCGGTTTGAATTTCCGGCTGCAAATAAAGGGGTTCTCCGATGCTTTGGACTATCGTCGTCGTTCTGCTCGTTCTCTGGGCACTCGGGTTTGCCGTGCATATCGGCGGTGGCTTGATCCATCTGCTGCTCGTCATCGCGCTGATCGTCGTCGTCGTCCGCTTGCTGCAGGGCCGCAGCGCGCTTTGATCCCCGGCGGCGCGGGGCGGCTCAGGCCGCCGCGCGCCGCCGTTCGGCCATTTCCTCGTTGAGCATTTCGGCCAGCAGGAAAGCGAGCTCGAGCGACTGACCGGCATTCAGCCGTGGGTCGCAATGCGTATGATAGCGGTCCGCCAAGGACTGCTCGGTGACGTCGACCGCACCGCCGGTGCACTCCGTCACATTCTGCCCCGTCATCTCGGCATGGATGCCGCCCGCGATCGAGCCTTCGGCGCGGTGTACCGCGAAGAAGCCGCGCACCTCGGCCAGGATCCGGTCGAACGGCCGCGTCTTGTAACCCGTCGCGGCCTTGACGGTGTTGCCGTGCATCGGGTCGCAGCTCCACACCACCGGATGCCCCTCGCGCAACACAGCGCGCACCAGCTTGGGCAGGCCGGCTTCAATCTTGTCGTGGCCATAGCGCGTGATCAGCGTCATCCGGCCGGGGACGCGGTTGGGGTTGAGCGTGTCGAGCAGCCGCAGCAGTGCGTCGGGCTCGAGGCTCGGGCCGCACTTCATCCCGATCGGATTGCCGATGCCGCGCAGATACTCGACATGCGCCGAACCCTCGAAGCGCGTGCGGTCGCCGATCCACAGGAAGTGCGCCGACGTGTCGTACCAGTCGCCCGTCAGCGAATCCTGCCGCGTCAGCGCCTGTTCGTAGCGCAGCAGCAGCGCCTCGTGGCTCGTGTAGAATTGCGTCTGCGCGAGCTGCGGCACCGTTTCGGGGCTGATCCCGCACGCTTCCATGAAGTCGAGCGCCTCGCCGATCCGGTCGGCGACATGGCTGTATTTCTCGGCCCACGGGCTGCGGCCCATATAATCGTGCGTCCAGCGGTGGACCTGGTGGAGATTCGCGTACCCGCCCGTTGCGAACGCGCGAAGCAGGTTGAGCGTCGCGGCCGATTGCGAATACGCGCGGATCATCCGCTGCGGGTCGTTCTGCCGGCTCTCGGGGGTGAAGGCGATGTCGTTGACGATGTCGCCGCGATAGGATGGCAGCGTCACGTCGCCGATCGTCTCGGTATCGGCCGAGCGCGGCTTGGCGAACTGGCCCGCCATGCGCCCGAGCTTCACCGTCGGCAGCTTCGAGGCGAAGGTGAGCACCACCGCCATCTGCAGGATCACGCGGAAGGTGTCGCGGATATTGTTCGCGCTATGCTCGGCGAACGATTCGGCGCAGTCGCCGCCTTGCAGCAGGAACGCCTTGCCCTCGGCGACACGGCCGAGATCGGCGGTAAGGTTGCGCGCCTCGCCTGCGAAGACGAGCGGCGGGAAGGAGGCGAGCTGGTCGGTCGCGGCGTCGAGCGCGGCAGCGTCGGGATAGGTCGGCATCTGCCGCGCGTCGGCGCGCGTCCAGCTATCGGGGGCCCAGCTGCTCATGTCATTCTCCGTGCGAATCTGTACGTACCAATCGGCGTGGCTGGCGATGGCGTTGGCGGCGATCTGATTGACGACCGGGCCGCTGGCGCGCTTGCCATCCTCTTCCCAGCCCTGGACGGTCGAGCCCGGCGCGCCGTACCACGCCCCGAACGCGGCGCGGGTAAGGCTGCGTTCTTCGCGGAAGCGTTTGATCTTGAGGCCGGCCATCGTCGTCATGGCCAACGCATTACCCAGCAAGGGTAACTGGGGCAAGCATGATTTTCCCTGTTGGGGTAAATCAGGCTAAGCAAGCGCGTTCGGCACTCCTGAAACCCCGCTGGATTTACGACCGATTTGGGACTATTGTTTCGACGCCGTTCAATGGGGGGTATTATGCGCCGTCTGATCGTGGTCGCAACCGCAGCAGCGGTGTTGACGGGAACTTCGGTCCTCGCCCAGCGCAAGCCCGCTCCGAAATCGCCCAGACCCGCATCGACCCAGACCGTCACCGGGCCCAAGGCGCGCTATGCAATGGATGTCGGGACGATGACGGGCCTTGGCGGGATGGGTGGCATGGCCGGCGGTGGCGGCCGACCCAACATCGGCGAGATGATGGCGGGAATGGGCGGGCGCCGCGGCGGCGACCAGCATGAACTCCGCTTGCGTCTCGGCTCGACGCTTGCCGCGACTGGCGCCGCGCAGGGCGACCATTATTTCCTCCCGCAAGCAGCGATGGGCGCGTCGGTCCCGCTGCTCGCACCCCAGCGCACCGGCGGGCGCGAGGATGTGCCCGAATCGTTCGAGCGACCCAAGGGGCGCTTGCTGATCTTCTGGGGATGCGGCGCGCATGCGCGGCCGGGCCAGCCGGTCGTGATCGATTTCGCGAAGCTCGCGGCGGGGCAGATGCCGCCCGATTTGTTCAGCGCGCGCGTTCCGGTCGATCGCGGGCCGACGCTCGCCAACAGCCGCAGCTATGCCGAATGGCCCAACCCGCGCTCGGGCCGGCAGCCGCAGGGCGGGTCGCTGCTCGGCGATCACCGCGTCCAATCGACCTTTGCGCCGTCGATCAATTTCAACCTCCAGCAGGACTATCTGCAGGGGCTCCACGTCCGCACCGGGGGCGGCCCCGATGGGGCGGTCCAGCTGTCATGGAACGGGGTGCCGATGGCGACGGGCTATTACGCCTGGCTGATGGGGGCGAAGGACGCCGGGCGGCGCGGCAACAGCGATACCGGCGACATCGTCTGGTGGTCGTCCTCGACCAGCCGCGAATTCGGTGGTGCGCTGTGGGACTGGATCAGCCCGGCGACAGCGCAGCGACTCGTCTCAGATGGTACGTTGCTCGCACCGACGCAGACCAATTGCGTCGTGCCCGCCGAAGTGAAGCAGGCGGCGGGCGAGATGATGTTCGGGACGCTGATCGGCTACGGTCCCGAATCGACCTTCGTCTATCCCGAGCGGCCCGCGACGGGACCGTGGAACCAGGAATGGAGCGCGCGCGTGCGCTTCCGCACCTCGGCGACCTTCTTCCCCGGCATGCCCGAAATGGACGACGAATCGGGCGGTGAGCGCTCGAACGGCGACCGATCGAGCAGCGAACGCCCGCGGAAACGCTGCAAGCCAAGCCTGCTCGGTGCGGTCACCGGGCTTGGCGGCTGTTGAGACGCGCCGTGTGAGGTTGCGCGTCGAGATTCTCGACGTGCCGACGCTCGGTGCCGAAGACTCTGGCGAACCCTAAAACGTTGCTTGGTGTATTCGAACGCCCCGTCAGCAATGGCGGGGCGTTCGTCGTTTTGGCGATCGGCGACGTTAACCTTGGCTGCATCCTGCGTTCAGCCTCGGCGCATCGCGCGATTGCTAGACGATGGCGATCGGCCTCTTGCCGACGAGGAGTTCGCGCATGTTTCGTAAATTGATCCTTCCGGCGTCGCTCGGCCTGACGGCCCTGCTGGCGATCATCCCCGGCGCGGCTTCGGCACAGCGCTATGATGGCTGGAACAGCCAGTTGCAGTATCAGGACGGCTACCACGACCGCGGCGACCGCCGGTATGACGATCGCGGCTATCGCGGCGGGGGCTATGCCCGTCAGCGCTGGATCGAGCATCGTCGCTGGCAGGAGCAGGCCCGCCGCCGCCACTGGCAGCGCGAGCGCTTCGAACATGGCGGCTGGGGCCGCGGTCGCGATTGGCGCAACGACGGCTATTGATCGCCAGGACGGCGCCCGAATGGATCGGGCGCCGTTGTCGCCTCAATAACCGGCGTCGAGATCGACCACGTTTTCCATCGGCCTACCCGCCAGGAACGCATCGAGGTTGCGCAGGAAGAGCGCAGCCGCCCGCTGGAACATCTTGGTCTGGCTGCGGCCCGACAGATGCATCGAATGAATCGTGTTGGGCGCCGACCACAGCGGATGGTCGGCGGGCAACGGCTCGGGCGTGACGGTGTCGAGATAGGCGCCGGCGATCGTCTTTGCGGTGAGCGCGACGATCAGCGCGTCCTGGTCGATCATGTCGCCGCGCGCGATGTTGATCAGCCAGGCGCTGGGCTTCATCGCGGCGAGCTCTTCGGCGCCGATCATCGCCTTGGTCGTGTCGGTCGAGGGGGCGGCGAGAATCACCCAGTCATAATCGCCGAGCCGGGCCTTCCACGCATCGGGGGTCAGCGTGCCGTCGCGCCCCGAACGCGTGACGCCAGTCACTGCGACGCCGAACGCGCGCAGCCGCTCGGCGACGAGCGTGCCGATCGCGCCATAGCCGACGATCAGCGCGCGGCTTTCGAACAATTCGATCCGGCCGGGCGCCGAATCGGGCCATTCGTGGCGGTCGGCGATCCGTACCACCTGGTCGAAGCGCTTCGCCGCGGCGAGGATGCCGAGCACGGTGTATTCGGCGACCGCGATCGCGTTGATCCCGGTGCCGTTGGTGACGATCGTCCCGCGCCGCGCCAATGCAGGCAGATCGAGCGAATCGAGCCCGGCGATCGCGGTGAACAGCCATTTGAGCGCGGTGCCAGCGGCGACGGCTTCCTCGGTCAGCCCGTGCGGATAGAGGTCGACCCAGCCGATATCGGCATCGGCCATCGCCGCGGTCGCCTCTTCGCGCGTCATGACCCAGCTGATGTCGAGCCCGGCGGGAAGCTTGGGCTCGAGCAGCGCGCGGGCGAGGGCGGGGAGGACGACTTTCATGGCGAGGCTCCAAATAGGCGCGGTGAGCAAGTACCGTCGCCCTCGATAGCGCAAGAGCGTAGCGCGCACGGGCGAGAAGGGAAGCGGTGCGCTCCGCTTGCGGATCGTTTCGTCGTCGCCCCGGCGAAGGCCGGGGCCGCCCCGTTGGTCGAACCGACGCGCGCGAATACGAAGCGGCCCCGGCCTGCGCCGGGGCGACGGGTTCAGAGCGCGAGTTTCCAGTCCCAGCCGAGCGGATCGCCGTCCATCACTTCGACGCCCGCTGCGGCGAGCGCGTCGCGAATCGCATCCGATGCCGCGAAATCCTTTGCCGCACGCGCATCCTTGCGTGCCGCGAGCTGCGCATCGATCGCGGCTTCGTCGAGCGTCGCATCGATCGGGCAGAGCCGCAGCGCCGCACGCTTGAGCGTGACGAGCTCGAGCCCGAGCACCGCATCGAAATCCTCGAGCGCACGCAGTCGCGTCGCGGGCGACAGCCGCTTGTCGGCGAGCATCTCGTCGAGCGCGATCAGGGCACGCGGGGTGTTGAGGTCGTCGCTCACCGCGGCGTCGAGCTGCGCGAGATACGGCTCGGGATCGCCCTTGAGCACGTAATCATCGCGCGCGCGCAAGGCGTCGCGCGCGATCACCAGCCGCTTGAGCCGCGTGAAGGCGGCGGCGAGGTTCTCCCAGGTGAATTCCAATTCGCTGCGATACTGCGCCTGGAGGCACATCAGGCGATAGGCGAGCGGATGGACGCCGGAGTCGACCAGCGTCTGCAGGCGGAGGAAGTCGCCGGTCGACTTCGACATCTTGGCGCCGCGGTCCACCAGGAAATTGTTGTGCATCCAGATCCGTGCGCCGCTGTCGTCGCAGCCGCAGAAGGACTGGTTCTGCGCGATCTCGTTGGGATGGTGGATCTCGCGGTGGTCGATTCCCCCGGTGTGGATGTCGAAGGGATGGCCGAGATGCTGGCGGCTCATCACCGAACATTCGAGATGCCAGCCCGGCGCGCCCGGCCCCCACGGCGACTCCCATTCCATCTGGCGCTGCTCGCCGGGCGGCGAGCGCCGCCAGATCGCGAAGTCCTGTGGATGGCGCTTGCCCGAGACGGGGTCGATCCGGCTTTCGCCCTCGTCCGAAACCGCACGCGCCAGGCTGCCATAGTTCGGCACGCGCGTCGTATCGAAATAGAGCCCGCCTTCGATCAGGTAGCAGTCCTTTTCGATCGCTTGCGCGAAGGCGATCATCTGCGGGATGTGCTCGGTCGCGACGGTCCATTCGGCGGGCGGATCGATGTTGAGCCGCGCGACGTCGGCCTTGAACGCCTGCGTATAGTGCGCCGCGATCTCCCAGATCGACTTGGCCTCGGCCGCAGCGGCCTTCTCCATCTTGTCGTCGCCGGCATCGGCGTCCGAGGTCAGATGGCCGACGTCGGTGATGTTGATGACATGCTTGGTCGGATACCCCTTCCAGCGCAACACGCGCCCGAGCGTGTCGGCGAACAGGAAGGCGCGCATGTTGCCGATATGCTGATAATTGTAGACCGTCGGCCCGCAGGTGTAGACCCGCACCAGCGCCGGATCGATCGGGACGAACGGCGTCAGGCTGCGCGTGAGGCTGTTGTAGAGCGTGAGCGGGGTTGCGGTCATCCCGCTCGCTTACAGACCGGGCGAGCCCAAAGTCACGTAAAAGGTGACGGATCGCTTGAAAGTTGGGCACCTCCCGTGTAGGGCGCCTGCCTTGCGACGCGGGCCGTGGGTTTGCGGCGGCGCTTTTCTATCGATTCGGAGCTGTTCGGTTTTATGCAAATCATCGTACGCGACAACAATGTCGACCAGGCGCTGCGCGCGCTCAAGAAGAAGCTGCAGCGCGAGGGCGTCTATCGCGAGATGAAGCTGCGCCGGCATTACGAAAAGCCGAGCGAGAAGCGCGCCCGTGAGCGTGCCGCTGCGGTTCGTCGCGCACGCAAGCTCGAGCGCAAGCGCATGGAACGCGACGGCGCACGGTAAGACGTTAAAGCGGGCCGTCGTGCCCGCTTTGCCTGCCCCAAGTCCGTAAAGACCTCACGACCCCCGCCCGGGAGCCACCATGTCGATCACCGCTGTCCCGCTAAAGCCCGTGAAGCGGGGTATTTTGGTGTACCTGTGGATCGGCATCGCCGTGCTGGTGATCGCCGCGATCGCGCTGGCGTTCCAGACGCCGGTCGATCCGTCGACCAGCTTCCTGGCGCGCAACGCGCGTGCGGCGGGCGTCATGACCACGCCGTCTGGTCTGCAGTATCAGGTACTGACCCCGGGGACCGGCGCGTCGCCGACCGACGACGATGTCGCTTTGGTCAACTATGAAGGCCGCCTGCTCGACGGCACGGTATTCGACAAGTCGCAGCAGCCGACCCCGATGCCCGTCGCGGGCGTCGTGCCGGGCTTCAGCGAGGCGCTCAAGCTGATGCACAAGGGTGCGAAGTATCGCATCTGGCTCAAGCCGACCTTGGCCTATGGCGACAAATCGCCTCCCGGCATCCCGGCCAATTCGACGCTCGCCTTCGATGTCGAGATGCTCGAATTCATCCCGATGAGCACCTATCGCCAGATCCAGCAGCAGCAACAGATGATGCAGCAGCAGGGTGGGGCCGGTGGCATGCCGCCGGGTGCGGGCGGACCGCCGACCGGCCGCTGAGATGCGCAACCTCGCGATTGCCGGCGTGATCGGCGCGATTCTTGTCCCAGCGGCGCCACTGCACGCGGCGACCCACAAGGTGGTGGACCGTGCGGTCAAGGCGAAGCCCGCTGCGACGGCCGTGCCGCTGAACCCGGCTGAAGCCTTCCTCGCCAGCAACGGCAAGCAGCGGGGCGTCGTGACGACGCCGTCGGGCCTGCAATATCGCGTGCTCACCCCCGGCGTCGGCCCCGCCAAGCCAACCGATGCGGACGTCACGCTGGTCAATTATGTCGGCAAGCTGATCGACGGCAGGACCTTCGACCAGAGCGCGCGCCCGACGCCGATGCCCGTTTCGGGTGTCGTCCCGGGCTTTAGCGAAGCGTTGAAGCTGATGCCGAAGGGTGCGAAGTACCGCGTCTGGATCAAGCCGAGCCTCGGCTATGGCGACCGGGCGACCGGGCCGATCCCGGCTGGATCGGTACTGGCGTTCGATATCGAACTGCTCGATTTCGTCTCCGGCGCGCAATTCCAGCAGATGCAGCAACAGGCTGCCGCGCCAGCGCCCGCCGCGCCCTGAGCGCTCCGCAACGGACTGCGCGTCGTTGCTTTCCTTGGCGTCGGACGCGGCGTATCAAGCGTACCAAGTGCTTTGAATTCGAAAGACATCGATGCCGATTAAACCCCTGCGTAAGGCCGTTTTTCCCGTAGGCGGGCTTGGGACGCGCTTCCTGCCGGCGACCAAGGCGATGCCAAAGGAAATGCTGCCGATCGTCGATCGTCCGCTGATCCAATATGCGGTCGACGAAGCGCTCGAGGCGGGGATCGAGCAGATGATCTTCGTCACCGGGCGCGGCAAGTCCGCGATTGAGGACCATTTCGACATCGCCTATGAGCTCGAGGCGACGATGGCGGCGCGCGGCAAGTCGTTGGACGTGCTCGATCAGACGCGTCTCGCGCCGGGCGCGGTCGCTTATGTCCGCCAGCAGGAGCCGATGGGGCTTGGCCATGCGGTGTGGTGCGCGCGCGACATCGTCGGCGACGAGCCGTTCGCGGTGCTGCTTGCCGACGATTTCATGCTCGGCAAGCCAGGCTGCCTCAAGCAGATGGTCGATGCGTACATGCAGGTTGGTGGCAATCTGATCTGCGCGCAGGAAGTCCCCGAGGACCAGACGCACATGTACGGCGTCATCACCCCCGGCGTGCGCAATGGCGCGCTGACCGAGGTCAAGGGGCTGGTCGAGAAGCCCGCCAAGGGGACAGCGCCGTCGAACCTGTCGGTGATCGGCCGCTACATCCTCCAGCCCGAGGTGATGCGCGTGCTCGAAAATCAGGAGAAGGGCGCGGGCGGCGAGATCCAGCTGACCGATGCGATGGCGCGGATGATCGGCGACCAGCCGTTCCACGGGCTGACCTTCGACGGCAAGCGCTATGATTGCGGCGACAAGGCCGGGTACGTCACTGCCAATCTGTCGGTCGCGATCGGGCGCGAGGATATCGGCGAAACGGTACGCGCGTTCGCGGTGGATCTGCTGCGCTAGCGGCGATCCACGGCACCAACGCTTCGTCACCCCGGGTTCGTCCCGGGTCCACCGAGACGCACATGCTGTCTGCGGAGTATACGCTGCCCGGTGGGGGCCGGCACAAGGCCGGGGTGACGAAAGGGCCTAGCACTTCAGCTGAGCGATGGCCCGCTGTCAGCTCCCAGTCGCTAGATACCGTCGCCCAGTGCCCTCGATGCAAAGCGCCGTCAGCACGCCACTGGCATAGGCGCCGGTATCGATCCCGATCCGGTTGGCTCGCTCGTCGGGGCGCTCGCTGATCGTATGCCCGTGGACCACGAACAGTGGGTGCGCGACATGGCTTTCGAGGAAATCCTCGCGGATCCAGCGCAGGTCGCCGGTCCGCTGATGCTCGAGCGCGATGCCGGGGCGGATGCCGGCATGGACGAAGAGATAGTCGCCGAAGCGGAAGCTGTCGGCAAAACCGTCGATAAAGGCGAGGTCGCCGCGTGGGATCGCAGCGCGGATCACCGCGGCGGCGGCGGCGGGATCGAGCTCGGCGACGTCGCCTGCATCGACGCCGTAACTCTCGACGCATTCGGCGCCGCCGAACTTGAGCCAGTCGCGCAGCCGCTGCGGCTGCGCGCCAAGCGCGCGCACCAGCATTTCCTCGTGATTGCCCATCAGGAACACCGTGTGGAGCGTCGGGTCATCGAGCCCGCGCAGCCGCGCGACGACCCCTTGCGAATCGGGACCACGATCGACCACGTCGCCGAGCAGGACGAGGAATTCGCGCGCGCAGGGCCGGGCCTGGCGATCCGCCGCGATCTGTTCGAGCAGCGCGTCGAGCAAGTCGAGCCGGCCATGGACGTCGCCGATCGCATACGCGCGCGATTCGGGTGGTCCGCTGGGCGGGCGGGGGTCAGTCGTCAGCAATCGTTGGACCTTTCATCGCGACCCGACTCGCAGCAACCGCGCGGATCGGCGGTCACGCGCGTCAGCTCGCCAGTCGTAACGCTTCGCCGCGCGGAACGCTGCGCGGCTGATCGGGCCAGATGCCGCGCGTGTCATAGACGTGCTTGTCGGCGCGCTCGTCGAGCGGGACCGATTTGAAAACGTCGTGGTCGACCAGCACGATCATGATCCCGCACGTCTCGATCGCGCTGTCCACGTCGATCAGCGTCGTGCCGCTGCCATCGAAGCTCGGCGGGAGCGTGTCGGTATAGGGTTCGACGACACACAGCCGGTCGCCGAACCGCGCCGCCAGCGCGAGCGCGACCTTCAACGCCGGACTCTCGCGGAAATCGTCGATATTGGCCTTGAACGCGAGGCCGAGGCAGGCGACGCGCTCGCCGGGATTGGCCGCGACCATCGCCTCGGCGCGCTCGACGACATAATCGATCTTGGCGTCGTTGACTTCGCGCGCGGTGCGGATCAGCGGCGTGTTCGCGGGATCGGCATGGACCAGGAACCACGGGTCGACCGCGATGCAATGCCCGCCGACGCCGGGGCCGGGCGAGAGGATATTGACGCGCGGATGGCGGTTGGCGAGGCGGATTACCTCCCACACATCGACGTCCATCGTGTCGGCGACGCGGCTGAGTTCGTTGGCGAAGGCGATGTTGACGTCGCGGAACGCATTCTCGGTGAGCTTGGTCATTTCCGCGGCGCGGCTCGTCGTCGTGACGCACGCGCCGCGCACGAAGCGCCGGTAGAATTGGAGCGCCTTGCGCGCACAGCGCGGGGTGATGCCGCCGATCACGCGGTCATTGTCGATCAGCTCGACCAGGATTCGTCCGGGCAGCACGCGCTCGGGGCAATAGGCGATCGCAACGTCGGGGCTGTCGCCGTTGCTCCTGCCGGGCACCTTGAGATCGGGGCGCAGCTCGGCGAGCAGATCGCGCACCTTCTCGGTCGTACCGACCGGCGAGGTCGATTCGAGCACCACCACGTCGCCGGCCTTCAACACGCTCGCGATCGATTTCGCAGCGTCGAGCACATAGCCGATATCGGGCGCATGATCGGCGGCAAACGGCGTCGGCACCGCGATGACGAACACGTCGGCGGCTTCGATCTGCGTCGATGCGCGCAGCGTGCCGCGCGCGACGACGCCCGAGACGAGGCCGTCGAGATCGACCTCCTCGATATGCACCTTGCCCGAATTGACCGTCTCGACGACATGCGCCGACACATCGATGCCGAGCACGCTCGCGCCGGTCCGCGCAATCACCGCAGCGGTCGGCAAGCCGATATAGCCCAGACCAACGACAACGACCTTCAGGTCAGCGTGCGACATCATCGATCCTGCGCCTTTACTTGCTCACGTTCCGGCTCATGCGCGCGGAGCGTTGATATTTCGGAAACGCGGCGTGCGCTCACGGCGTCGCCACACCAAAGCCCTTGGCGACGATGCTGGCAATCCGTTCGCTCGCATGGCCGTCGCCGAACGGATTGTGCGCGCGTGCCATCGCGGCATAGGCGGCGGGATCGTCGAGCAGCGTGCTGACCTCGGCGACGATCCGCTCCGGATCGGTGCCGATCAGCTTGGCAGTGCCGGCGACGACGCCTTCGGGGCGTTCGGTCGTCTCGCGCATCACCAGCACGGGCTTGGCAAGCGCGGGGGCTTCCTCCTGCACCCCGCCCGAATCGGTCAGTGCGATATGGCACAAGCCGAGCGCGCGGATGAAGTGCGGGTAATCGAGCGGATCGATCCGCGCGATGTTGGGGCGGTCGCCCAGCACGCGGTTCATCGCCTCGACGACATTGGGGTTGGGATGCATCGGGAAGACGATCGCAACGTCACCGCGCTCCGCGATCTGCCCGAGCGCGTGCGCGATATTGTCCATCCCGCCGCCGAAATTCTCGCGCCGGTGCGTCGTGACGAGCACGATCTTCTTGCCCGCAAAGCGTGTCGCGATGTCATCGAGCCCGGCGGCGAGCGACGGGTCCGCCGCAAGCTTCGCGCGCGTCGCGTGAAGCGCGTCGATCACGGTGTTGCCGGTGACATGGATCATCGCCGGATCGATATTCTCGCGCAGCAGCGCGTCGGCGGCGGTCTGCGTCGGCGCGAAATGCTGGTCGGCGATCGGCGCGACGATGCGGCGGTTCACTTCCTCGGGCCAGGGCTGGTAGATGTCGCCCGAGCGCAGGCCCGCCTCGACATGGCTGACCGGCACCTTGCGGTAATAGGCCGCGAGCGCACCGACCATCGCGGTCGCGGTATCGCCCTGGACGATCACGCGGTCGGGCTTTTCGGCGTCCATCACGTCGCCCAGGCCGGTCAGCAACCGCGCGGTGAGGCGGTCGAGCGACTGGCCCGGCTCCATCAAATCGAGATCGACGTCGGGGGTGAGCCCGGCGATCGCCAGCACTTGGTCGAGCAGCCCGCGATGCTGCGCGGTGACGCAGGTGCGCACGTCGAGCCCGGGCACCGCCTTGAGCGCGGCGACCACCGGGAAGAGCTTGATCGCTTCGGGGCGGGTACCGAAGATGACGAGGATGCGCGCGCGTTTCATGAGACTGTCCTAGCGTGCCACCCTTAAGGTGCTGCTAACCGCAGCCCGGGCAGCCGGGATCCTTGGGCAAGGCGATCGTGCGAAAGCGGAAGGCGAGCGCATCGACGAGCAGCAGCTTGCCCGCCTTATCCTCGCCGAAGCCGACGATCGCGCGGAGCGCCTCGAGCGCGGCGAGGCTGCCCATGACGCCCGCCATCGCGCCGAGCACGCCTTGCTCGGAGCAACTGTCGCCCGCGCGGTCGCGCGCGTCGCCGACGAAGCAGCGGTAGCAGGGCTTGTCCGGCTCCCAGCCGCGATAGACGCCGAGCTGGCCCTCGAACTGCCCGACCGAGGCCGACACCAGCGGAATGCGCAGCGCGTGTGCCGCGTCGGACACCGCGAGCCGCGTCGCGAACGAATCGCTGCCGTCGAGCACGACCGAGACGCCGCCGAGCAGATCGCCGGCATTGGCGGGCGTCAGCCGTGCGGGGCGCGCGTCGATCGCGACGTGCGCGTTGATCGCGCGTGCCGCGGTCGCTGCGGCGGCGACTTTCGATGCGCCGATGTCACCTTCGCCGAACAGCGTCTGGCGCTGGAGGTTCGACAGATCGACCGTGTCGTCGTCGATCAGCACGAGCCGCCCGACACCCGCGGCGGCGAGATACTGGATCGCCGGGCTGCCGATCCCGCCCGCGCCGATCAGCGCGACGCTCGCTGCCTTGAGTGCAAGCTGTCCCGCCCCGCCGACCTCGCGCAGCACGATGTGGCGCGCATAGCGCTCGAGCTCGGCGTCGGAGAGCGTCATCCGCGCCAGTCGAACACGATGGTCGCGCGGTACCAATGATCGGTCGTCCCGGCGCGCAGCGCGAGGTTGCCGCGCGCGAACCCCGTCACGAGACCCGCGGCATATTGCTCGACCGTCGGGCAGTTGATCGCGTGCGGCACGGTGCGGCGGACGATCCCGTCCGCGCCGACCAGCGTCGCGACGTCGACCTTGACGACGTAATGCCCGTCGGCGGGCTTGGCCATCGGGCAGCGATTGGCGGTGATCTCGCTCGCGACGAAGCTCGTCAATTGCGGCGTGAGGCGTGGCGCGGCGACATAGGGCAGCGGCGCGAGCGTCGCCCAGTCGGCGGGGACCGCGGGAAGCTCCACGGCCTGCAGCAGCAGCATGAAAAGTATCATCGTCCGGTCGATCCAAAGCCCCCGGTTCCGCGCTCGGTATCGTCGAGCGTGGCGACTTCGTCGAGGATCGCGCGTTGAACCGGGGCCGGAACGAGCTGGGCAATCCGGTCGCCGCGCGCGATCTCGAACGGCGCCTGCCCGAGATTGGCGAGGATCACCTTCACTTCGCCGCGATAATCGCTGTCGATCGTGCCGGGGGTGTTGAGGCACGTGATGCCATGTTTCAGCGCGAGCCCCGAACGCGGGCGCACCTGCACCTCGAAGCCATGCGGGATCGCGATCGCAAACCCGGTCGCGACCGCGGCACGCGCGCCCGGCGCGAGCGTCAGCGCCTCGGCGGCGACGACGTCGAGCCCGGCGGCGCCATCGGTCGCATACGCGGGCAGGGGCAAGTCTTCGCCGTGCGGCAAGCGCTTGAGCGCAATCGTGATCGGCGGCGTGGCAGGCGTATGCATGCGGACGGCCTTAGCAAGTCTGGCAGTCGGTGTCGAAGCCTGCCGCGTGCAACGGAACCGCGCGGCGTCTCGGTGGTTCAGAACATACCAGAAACATGCGAGTATCCCATGGCCGACACCCCGCACAATCCGAAGCTCGACGAGCATCCGGGATCGAACACCGAGAAGAACCCCGACCAGTGGGTTTCGGGCGGTGACCCAATGACCGGCGCGCAGGAATCGTATCTTACGACGCTCAGTGAAGAAGCGCATGTCGAGCCGCCAAGCCCCGACCTGAGCAAGGCCGATGCGTCGAAGCGGATCGACGAATTGAAGGGCAAGCTCGACCTGTAAGGGTTTGGGGACCCCCCCCGGACAAACCGTCACCCCGGCCTTGTGCCGGGGTCCACCGTGCCGCGAACCTTGGCCGTTGTGGCGGTTGCGCGGTGGGCCCCGGCACAGGGCCGGGGTGACGGAAGGGGTGCGCCGCACCGCGAAGCGCCCCGTCAGTGCGTCAGGGCGGCCACGATCCGCTCGGCAAGCCGCTCGGCGACCTCGCCCTTGGGCAGCCGCTCCCAGCTTTCGACACCGTCGGCGGTGACGATATGCACCGTGTTCGCCGAACCGCCCATTACATCGCCCGACACGTCATTGGCGACGATCCAGTCGACTTGCTTTCGCACGCGCTTGGCGGTGGCGTGGTCGATCACATGTTCGGTCTCGGCCGCGAAGCCGATCAGGAGCCGCGGCCGCAGCGGGCTGCGCGCTAGCCCCGCAAGAATGTCGGGATTCTCGACGAGATGGAGCATCGGCGGACCGCCCGCGCCCTTCTTGATCTTCTGCCCCGCGCTATCGACGCGCCAGTCGGCGACCGCCGCGACGAGCACCGCCGCGTCGACCGGCAGTGCCGCCGCCACCGCCGCCTCCATCTCGAGCGCGGTTTCGACATCGACTCGCGTCACCCCGGCAGGCGTCGCGAGCGTCACCGGCCCCGCGATCAGCGTTACGCGCGCGCCCCGCGCGGCAAGCGCCGCAGCGATCGCGAAGCCCTGTTTTCCAGACGAGCGATTGGCGAGATAGCGCACCGGATCGATCGGCTCGTGCGTCGGGCCGGCGGTGACGAGGATATGCAGTCCGGCAAGCGCGCTCACCGGGCGAGTGCCACCTGGATTGCGGCGAAGATCGCCGCAGGTTCGGGCAACCGCCCCGGGCCGAATTCGCCGCACGCCATTGCACCCTCGTCGGGCTCGAGCACGGTGATCCCGTCACCGCGCAGCGTGGCGACGTTGCGGCGCGTCGCGGCGTGCTGCCACATCCGCACGTTCATCGCGGGCGCCGCGAGCACCGCCTTGTCGGTCGCGAGCAGCAGCGTGGTCGCAAGATCGTCGGCGATTCCCCCCGCCATCTTCGCCATCAAATCGGCGGTCGCAGGCGCCACGACGACCAGATCGGCCTCGCGGCTGAGCTGGATATGCCCCATCTCGGCCTCGTCCTTGAGATCCCACAGCGAGGTATAGACTTGGTTCTCGGACAAGGCCGCGAGCGTCATCGGCGTGACGAAATGCGCGCCGCCCGCGGTCAGCACGCATTTCACGCCGATCCCCGCCTTGCGGCACAGCCGGATCAGCTCGCACGCCTTGTACGCCGCGATCCCGCCGCCGACGATCAGCAGGATCTTCACCGCGTCACCCGCGTCACGATGATTTTCCGTCGCGGCTCGCGCGCAGCGGCGATCAGGTCGCGCAGGCCGTCGGGCGCGAAGGCCAGGCCGATCAGGAGTGTGGGGGCGATCATCAATCCCCAATAGAAGGTGTCGGTCCGCCCGAACAGCGCCAGCAGCAGCGCATAGGCAATGAACACGCCGAGCGCGCGCAGCGCGAGCGGACTGCGCCACGCCGACCAGCCGAACAGCGCCAACCCGACGAGCGGTGCGGCGATCCACAGCGGCGCAAGATCGAGCGCGGTCGAGATCTGCATCGTCTTCACGAAGAAGCCGAAGCCGAGCAGCCCGGCCCAGCCAGGCGAGGCGGGGTCGGTCTCGCGCACCACCATCGCCACGGCATGCGCGTGGAGCGCGACGACGATCGCGAGCACGCCGAGCGTCGCCGCCCAGCCGATCGCCTCGCGCCGCCGCCCCTCGGCGAGCGCGAACAGCACCATCACCCCGACATAGAGCGCGGCGGTCTCGCGGATCAGCATCGCGATCAGCCCGATCGCGACCGCCTCGATCCATTTGTCCTCGCGCCGTGCCGCGAGCGACAGCGCGATGAGAAGCCCGCCCCAGATCTCATGGAAGGCGACGAGATCGCTTTGCACGAACGCCATCAGCCCGCTGGCGAGCAGCGCGAGCGCGATCAGGCGCGGCGCGGGGCGATTGAACACCCCGCCGAGCCGCAGGTACCAGGCATAGGCGACGCCAGCGACGAGCGCGTAGAGCAACGCCATCGTCGCAAGGCGCGGCAGCGCGGCCTGGACGACCGCGAGCGTCGGCAAGCGGAAGGTCACGAACGGGCGCATCGGATAGTCGCCGGTGCGCAGCGCCTGCGCGGTGACGCTGTAATAATCGCCCCCGCCGCGGATGCCCTGGACGATCGTCTCGTACAGCATGACGTCGCGCTGGTCGTCGGCGCGCGACGCGGGCGTGTGGCTCACCGGCGGCGGCCCGGGGCTGGCGAGCGCGAGCAGCGTCGCGAGCAGCAGCAAGGCGAGCAAAGCCGCGGCGATCCGCGCGCGCGGTTGCGACAGCGCGGCATAGCGCGATGGCTCGGCCAGCCAGAAGGGCGGCCGTGGACTCACGCCAGCGCGTCGTGCCGCGGCGAGCGGAGGCGCCGCCTTACCCCCACAGCATCCACCCCAGACCCAGACTGGCACCCGCGCTCAGCACCGCGACGAGCGCATAGCGCCAGCCGCCGCCGATCCGCACGACCTCGATTTCGCGCAAGGGGGGCTCGGGCGGCGCGCCGGGCGGATTGGGGAAGCGCCGTTCGATGTTGCGGATCAGGTCGGGAAGTCGCGCGAGCGTGCGGAAATCCGCGACCAACCGGTCGGCGACCGCAGCCTCGGGGCCAAGCTCGGTGCGGATCCATTCGCGCACGAACGGTGACGCTGCGTCCCACAGATTGATCTCGGGATCGAGGCTCGTCGCGACGCCTTCGACCATCACCATCGTCTTCTGCAGCAGCAGCAGATGCGGCTGCGTCTGCATATCGAAGTCGCGCGTGATGTTGAACAGCCCGTCGAGCATCATCCCGATCGACATATCCTTGACCGACATGCCGCGCATCGGCTCGCCGACCGCACGCAGCGCCGTCGCAAACTCGGCGACACTGTGGTGCGGCGGGACATAGCCCGCCTCGAAATGGATTTCGGCGACGCGCTTATAATTGCCGGTGATCAGCCCGTAGAGGATCTCGGCGAGCCAGACGCGCGCGCGCCGGTCGATCCGCCCCATGATGCCGAAGTCGATCGCGGCGATCTTGTTGCCGGGCAGCGCGAACAGGTTGCCCTGGTGCATGTCGGCATGGAAGAACCCCTCGGCGATCGCCTGGCGCAGGAAGGCGTGGACGAGTGTGTTGGCGAGCAGCGGCAAGTCATAGCCCGCCGCGACCAGCGCGGGGCGGTTCGACAGCTTGATCCCGTCGATCCATTCGAGCGTCAGCACCTTGCCGGTGGTGCGCTGCCAATCGATCTTGGGCACCAGGAAATCGGGCTCGGCGGTCATCGCGTCGGCGAGTTCGGATGCCGAGGCGGCCTCGCGCCGCAAGTCGAGCTCGCGCGCGGTCCAGCGCTTGAAGGTTTCGATCACGAGGCGTGGGCGCAGCCGTGCGAGTTCGCCGCCATAGCCTTCGACTTGCGCCGCGGCCCATTGATATGTCTCGATCGCGCGCGCGAAATCGACTTCGACGCCGGGGCGCAGCACCTTGATCGCGACGGTGCGGCCATCGGTGGTGACGCCGCGGTGGACTTGCGCGATCGACGCGGCGCCGACGGGCACGGGATCGATCGAGGCGAACAGCTCGGCCGGATCGCGCCCGAAGGCGCGCGTCATCGCGGCGTGGATCGTCTCGTAGGGGACGGGCGGGAGCGCGTCCTGGAGCCGCATCAGATCGTTCGACGCTGCCTCCCCGACGATATCGGGGCGCGTCGCGAGCGTCTGGCCGAGCTTGATCGCGGCGGGGCCGATCGCCTGGAGCGCATCGGCATAGCGCGGCACCGCCGGCACGCGCGCGCCGATCCGCGCGATTCGCGCAAGGCGGCGGATCGGCAGCGGGGTGTTCTGATCGCGCTCGATGCCGCTCAGCGCGCCGTGGCGCGCGAGGATGCGGCCCCATTTGAGCAAGCGCCAGACGTGGGTTGCGGGGGCGGTCATATCGTAAGCCCCTCCCCTTCAGGGGAGGGGTTGGGGGTGGGGGACGCCTCGCAGAGCGCAGCACCTGTTACGGCCCCACCCCAACCCCTCCCCTGAAGGGGAGGGGCTTTTGTTTCGCGCCCCATCAAATCTTCCACCCGTGGTGGATCGCGACCAGCCCGCCTAGCATCGGCTCGACCCCCGTCTGCACGAAGCCCGCATCGCGGATCATCCCCTCGAAGGTCGGCATGTCGGGGAACCGCCGGATCGATTCGATCAGATAGCGATAGCTGTCCTCGTCCTGCGCGAGCAGCTTGCCGAGCTTTGGCACGAGCTTGTGCGAATAGGCGTCATAGACGTCGGCGAATCCCGGCCACAGCGTGGTCGAGAATTCGAGGCAGAAGAACCGCCCGCCACGCCGTAGCACGCGGTTCGCCTCGCGCAGCGCCATGGGGATGTCGGTCACGTTCCGGATGCCGAACGCGATCGTGTACGCGTCGAAGAAGCGGTCGGGGAAGACCAGCGTCTCGGCATTCGCCTCGGTCCACACCAGGCCGTCGATCCCGCGCTTGGCCGCGCGGTCGACGCCGACTTCGAGCATTTGCGGGTTGATGTCGGCAACGGTGACGCTCGCGCCCGATTCGGCGAGGCGGAAGGCGATGTCGCCGGTGCCGCCGGCCATGTCGAGGATCTGCTCGCCGTCGCGCGGCTTTACGCGGCGCACGAAGCGGTCCTTCCACACGCGGTGCATCCCGCCCGACATGGCATCGTTCATGATGTCATAGCTGCGTGCGACGCTCGAGAAGACGCCGCCGACGCGCGCGGTCTTTTCGGTGGCGGGGATGTCTTCGTAGCCGAAGGAGACGGTGCCAGAGTTTGGATCGTTCATGTCGCACGCTCTAGCCGAGCAAAGCGGCGGCGCAAACCGCTGCGTTGCAGCTCGGACAAATCGTCTCGCGTGAATCCAGCGACCCGCGGTCCAAGCGCGTCTTCGTCCCGACGAGCGCCTGATTGTTTCCGTCAGCGCGCCCGCTTGCGCTGCCGGCATGGAAGCGGGCAGGGACGGGGGATGCCAGAACTTCCCGAAGTCGAGACCACCGTGCGCGGGCTCCGGCCCGTGCTCGAGCGCCAGCGCATCACGCTGGTGCAAACCCGTCGCGGTGACCTGCGGCGGCCGTTTCCCGAAGATCTCGGGCAGCGGCTGACCGGCGCGACCGTGACGGGCTTGTCGCGCCGCGCGAAATACGGGCTGATCGAGACCGATCGCGGCGACACGATGATCTTCCACCTCGGCATGTCGGGGCGCTGGCGAGTCGATCCGTCCGAGCTGCTGCCGCACGATCATTTGATTCTCGAAACCGCGACTCAGCGCCTCGCGCTCAACGATCCGCGGCGCTTCGGCTCGGTCGATCTGCTCCCGACCGAATCGCTTGCCGATTTCCCCGCGTTCAAGGCGCTCGGCCCCGAACCGCTCGGCCCCGAACTGACCGTCCCCTACCTCCACGCCAAGCTCGCCGGGCGAATCGCCTCGATCAAGCTGATGCTGCTCGACCAGCGACTCGTTGCGGGACTCGGCAATATCTATGTGTGCGAAGCGCTGTTCGCCGCGCGTATCTCGCCCAAGCGCGCCGCCGGGACCGTCTCGCGCGCCAAGCTCGCGCGACTCGTGCCGGCGATTCGCGAGGTGCTGCTCGCGGCGATCGACGCAGGCGGCTCGTCGTTGCGCGATTACGCCCGCCCCGACGGCGAGCTCGGCTATTTCTCCAAGCAATTCGCAGTCTATGGCCGCGAGGGTGCGCCGTGCAGCTGCGGCGGCACCGTCGAGCGCTATGCCGAAGGCGGCCGCTCGACTTTCTGGTGCCCGAAATGCCAGAAATGATTGACCGACCCCCCCGTTCTGCGTAAGGCGCACGGCTTCCGGGGCCGGGAGCGATCTCCCGCCCTTTCTTATTTACAGATCAGAGGGCTTCATGGCGAACACGCCACAGGCGAAAAAGCGCATCCGTCGTAACGCCGCGCGGACCATCGTGAACGGCAACCGTACCGGCCGCATCCGCACCTTCGTCAAGAAGGCCGAGACTGCGCTCGAAGCGGGCGACAAGGCTGCTGCAACCGCCGCGATGGCGATGGTTCAGCCCGAGCTGATGCGCGGCGTCGCCAAGGGCGTGCTGCACAAGAACACCGCGAGCCGCAAGTTCTCGCGCCTGACCAAGCGTCTCACCGCGCTCGCTTAATCCCAATCGGGTTACGCAACGGCTGATCGCCCGCTGGACACAGGTCCGGCGGGCTTTTTGTCGTGGTTTACGCTTTTCGACGCGGCGATGGGTCTCGCAGTGTCGACTTAACCCCTATCAAGGAACGTTGCGCGAACGCTTTTGACCGTCCAAACGGCAAAGGCGCAGTTTACCGCGATTCGCAGAACCTTCATCAAAGTGTCACTGACGAAACGTCCTGATTTCATAGGCTTGTGAGATTTTCGACGCGAAACCTTCGCTCAATCCGAGTCAACCGGGTATATTTAGAAAATGTGACAGGTCGGGGCCTTGCTCGACTCGCTGTGATCTTCATAAATGGCCCTCCGCCGCGAGCGGTGTTTCTGGCTCGCGACCTACTTTGAAT
Source organism: Sphingomonas sp. AAP5 (assembly GCF_004354345.1). Classification (NCBI taxonomy): domain Bacteria; kingdom Pseudomonadati; phylum Pseudomonadota; class Alphaproteobacteria; order Sphingomonadales; family Sphingomonadaceae; genus Sphingomonas; species Sphingomonas sp. AAP5. The sequence continues at coordinate 3,987,266 of NZ_CP037913.1, forward strand.
GGCAAGCGTCAGACGGATCGTGATTCCGCCTGGGGGGATGTTTGTCTGTCGTAATTTCAGCGGTGCGGGGTCTCCCGCAGCTCGCAATGCAAAGGTTTTGGC
>NZ_CP037916.1:0-31551 GCF_004354345.1 Sphingomonas sp. AAP5
ATGAAAAAGCGGCGCGATCCTAGCCCGGAGTTCGACCTGTTCCTGCCGATCATGGGCGACCTTCCGCTCAAGGATCAGCGGGAGACGATGGAACGGCCGTTCTTTTCCTTGCAGAAACGCAAGCGGGTCAAGCCGATCGAATATACCAGCCCGGACGGTGCGACCTGGGTGAAGATCGAGGCGATACCCGCCTACGGCATGGCGACAATCTGGGATGCCGATATCATCATATGGGCCACGTCGGCTCTCAATCGGATGCGAGAGCAGGGGGTCAACGACCTACCCAGGACGCTTACAACCACGTCCTACGACCTATTGCGGGCGATCAAGCGCAACACCAGCGGACGCGCCTATCAAGATCTTCAAGCCGCGCTACAGCGGTTGCAGACGACTTCCATTTCCACGTCGATCCGCGCCCCCAAGCGGCGCAGCAAAGCGGGCTTCAATTGGCTCGACAAATGGACGTTAGAGGTCGACCCCGACACCGACCAGCCTCGCGGCATGACCATCACCCTGTCGGATTGGGTCTATGAGGGGATCATGGCGGAGCGGTCGCTTCTTACCATGCACCCCGATTATTTCCTGCTGACCGGCGGGCTTGAGCGGGCGCTTTATCGCATCGCCCGCAAGCACGCCGGCAATCAGCGCGGCGGGTGGACGTGCCGGGTGGAGGTGCTGCGCGACAAGACCGGCAGCGACAGCAAACCCAAGGAGTTCAACCGGATGCTCCGCAAGATCGTGGAGACCAACCAACTCCCCGATTACGCAGTGGAAATGGTCGCGACGAACGATGGTAGCCCCGCCATTCAATTTCGGTTGAGAGGGGAGGCGGAAGCCTTGGCGCTCTCCGAGCAGCTCCAGGCCGAGCAGGACCGACGCGACCGCATGGAAGCCGATCGACGGCGCACCACAGAGGTCGATGACCTCATGGACCGACTTTCAGGGCGCTCCTAACTATCGTGTTATCACACACCGCTGCCCCGGAAAGCGGCGCGGCGCGGTTGAGACCAAGAGGAGGCGAAGCCCCTTGGACACCGGCGATCGGCGTTCCCGAGCCGTTTCCTATCGTGTTTTCACACACCTTGGACTCGTGTTTTCACACACCGCACTATCGTGTTTTCACACACCGAATCACGTGTTTTCACCCACCGGGGGTTACCGTAAGCCTTTGTTTTCTAGGCAGGAAAAGACCGGTTTTTGCAGCTTAACCTACTTAACGATTCATATTTAACAGAATCTCTTAACGTCAAACAGCCCGCGCTTGAGACGGAAGAGAAGACCAATGGAATCGGCCTACCGGCCGATGCGCTTTCGCTTCGTGCCGCCTTCGGCGTCACAAGGGCGGCGCAAGCGCCGCTGGCTTAGCGGGAAAGAAGTGGGGCAGGGTAGCGACGGAATCCCCCCTCCACAGCCGTCAGGCGCGGGGTGAGGGCAGGAGGGGGCTTTTAGGTGGTTTCGGGGCGCAGATCGCGCGAACGTCACCAGCGGGGCTTAAATCGGTCCGCCCGTATCGGCATCATCACCGTCGTTCGTGCTTTCAGGGATCAATCACGCCGGATCGAACCGCCCGGCGAACTCGCGATCGGCATAGTAGCGCAGCTTGGCGGCTATGATCGGCCGCTGCCCGGCGAGAAACAGGAGCTGGCGATCGGGGCGGAGCGTGCGGACCTCATCGGGGGTGAGCAGGGCGCGGCCGACGTGCTGCTGCCCGTAGGACAGGCCGCTTTCCTCCGCGTCGAGCGCGCGGCTCATAGTCTCGAATACGACGGTTTCCTGCCCGGCCAGATCGGAAATGAGCTTGGCGCTGTCCTGATCGTTCACCCCGAACACCTGGAGGACGCCGGCATTAGACAGGAAGGTGCCGGCGCGTTGCCCGTAGAGCGCGCGAAGCTGGTGAACGTCCTGCAAGATTGGCCAGAGCTGGACGCCATAGCCAGCCATCAGTCCCATCGCGCGCTCGACGGGTTCGAGGCGGCCGAGCGCCGCGAACTCATCGAGCAGGAACAGCACCGGCCAGGGCGGGCGACCCGGCGCGCGCGCCAGCTCGGTCAGGGCTTGCGCCACCATCAGCCGCAGCCAGCGAGCATAGCTGGCGAGCCGATCGGGTGGCAGCACCAGGAACACCGTCGCCGGCGCATCCTTCAACCCGGCGAACGTGAAATCCGAGCCGCCCAGCACCGTCGCCATGCGGGGTGAATCGAGGAAGTGGGTATGGCGCTGCGCGGCCGACAGCACGCCGGCCGCTTCGCGATCGGATTTGCCGAGCTGGCGGTTGGCGGCGCGCGCGACCAGGCCACCTTGCGCCTGCATCGCTGCGAACCGCGCCGCCAGTGCGGCAGGGGCGAGCGTCAGTCGGTCGCGCAGCGTTTCCAGGGTGCGGGTGGCGGGGGGGTCGGTGGTGACGATGTGGAGCAGGATACCGGCGATCAGCGCCTTGGCTTCCTCGTTCCAATGCGCGTCACCCGCTTCGCCTGGCGCGTCGTGGACCAGCGCGTCGGCGAGCGTCATGCAATCATCGGCGAGATCGAGGCCGTGCGGGTCAATGCGATCGAGCGGATTGAACGCTGCCGAGGCCAGGCCAGTGACGCCGAACGGATCGAGGACGTGGACTGCGCCGAACTTGCCGCGCTGGCGCGCGGCGATGCGGGCGTTTTCGCCTTTGGGGTCGATGCAGACGACCGCGAACGGATATTCGAGCAAGTTGGGGATGATCGTGCCGACACCCTTGCCGGTGCGGGTGGGTGCGATCGTCAGCAGATGGGCGGGACCGGCATAGCGCATCGGCTTGCCGGTTTTCACGTCGCGACCGATCAGCAGGCCGTGATCGTCGTTGAGGGCCTGGGCTTCCCCGGCTGTGGCAAAGCGGGCCGAACCATGCGTGTCGGCGCTATCACCATAGTCGAACCGGCGAAGCAGGGGCAGAACGAACATCCAGGCCGTGACCAGGACCACGGCACCGCTGATCCCGAACACGCCAAGCTGAGCGACAGCGCCGTTCTTATCGAGGCCGAAGTACCAGATCGCCAGCATCAGCAGGAGGAATAGCGCCACGAACAGCACCATGGCGAACAGGACCACGCCGATGATGTGCCGGGCGAACCGGAAAGGGGCGAGCAAGATGCCGAACAAGGCCCACATCGGGTTGGCACGGGCGGTGCGGGCGAGATTACGGGTGGCGCGCGCAAGGCCCATGCTACTTCCCCAGCGGGAGCGTAATGACCGGGGCGTCGTTACGCTCGGAATATCTCAAGATCAGAATACGATAGCGTTCTGCAAAGGCGAGCACATCAAAAACCCGGTCTCTCCTGATCACTTGGCTCCAATGCTTGCAGCGTGCGGATCGGAGCAAGAATCCTCGCCAGCGCGTCGGACAGGTCTTGGATGCGACATTCAAGGTCTGCCGCCAGGTCGAACATTTCTTCGGCCATGACCGGATCGGTGTGCGCCTCATTGACGAAGCGCATGGCTAACCCGTGCAGGCGCAGCAGGTCGTGCCGCATCTCCGGTGCATTGAAATTATCGCCTTTGAGGTGATCGCGCATCACGTCCAGATCATCCACCGTCCGCAGCAAAGGGCCTGTGTCGAAGGACGCAATCTGTTCATTCCGATCGACGGTTTTGGGCATCACGTCGTCCGTTGAATAGGCGTGATCGGCAGGGACCGATCGGCGTCGGGATGATCGAGCAGCCGGAGCAGGATTTGCGAGACGAGGGGAGGGGGCACGCCCTCGTCCAGCATCATCGCGAAGAACGCATCGTCGTTGGGCGTCGGGATCATGTCCTCGATGACCAGGTTAGCGCGCGAGTCCGCCATGTCCTCGTGCCACATGGCGATTTCCGCCGGCGTGCCGCGTACGAAATCCATCGCGCGGACTTGCCTACGGATTGCCTCCATATCGAAATCGCTCATTGCGCTTCGCTCCCTTCAGCTTCCGCATCGAACGCGCGTTTTCCGCGTCTTTTCCACAGCGCCAGCATGTTGCCGGCTTCGTCGCCGCGACCACGCCCGGCAAGATCGAGCAGCGCGCCGTAAAGGGTGGCGCGATCGTCGTCCGTCAGCTCAACCAAGCCGGCTTTCTGGACCAACCCGCCCAGCTCAATCAGGTGGCGCGTTCGTTCGCGACGCTGCACGACCCAGCCCCTGCTATCCGTTCGCCGTTCCGCCGCTTCCGCCCGCAGCGTTGCCGCCCGGTTCAGTCGCAGCGCCCGATCCATCGATCGCAGCAACGCCGCCACCTTTGCGCCCACGCCGTTGAAAGAAAGCCACGCCCTTCGCGCGCCATGCCTCCTTCGCGCTTGCATCCTTCGATCCAATCGCATCGAGCAGAACACCGGCGAGGGTTTCCGCATCGAGGGCATCAGCTCCGGTCGCGGCGACGAGCTGGCCTAGCTGTTCGACTCGCTTCGCTTTCAAAGCGCGGGCCTTGTCACCCAGCGCTTTCAGCTCGGCGTCGTAATCGCGAACCTTCCGCATCGTTCTCACCTTTCCGCGTATCGGTCGGCAGCATCTTAGCGTTATCGGCATGAGGGTAAAGGCAGAACGACCAGAAAATGTCATCAAGTCAGTCACGAGGAGCGAAGCGGATTGTGAGTGCGCGCTTATACGTCGTTGCCGACGTGCGCTAAGAAGTGCAATAAGCATGGATTCATGGCGATCTACCATTTCTCCGCTAAGGTCGTGAGCCGCGCGAACGGATCGAGCGCCGTCGCGAGCGCCGCCTATCGTTCCGCTTCCGAGCTGTTTGACGAGCGGCTTGGGCGCGATCACGATTTCTCGAACAAGGCGGGCGTGGTCCACTCCGAGGTGATGTTGCCGGAGGGTGCGCCGGAGCGTTTAAACGACCGCTCGACCTTGTGGAACGAGGTGGAGGCAGGCGAGAAGCGCAAGGACGCGCAGCTTGCCCGCGAGGTAGAGTTTTCGATTCCGCGTGAGATGACGAAGGAACAGGGCGTCGCGCTCGCTCGCGATTTCGTCGCCGAGCAGTTCGTGAAACGCGGCATGGTCGCGGACCTCAATGTTCATTGGGACAAGGCGAAGGACGGCACCCCCAAGCCGCACGCGCACGTCATGCTGGCAATGCGCGAGGTGGGGCCGGAGGGGTTCGGGAAGAAGAACCGCGACTGGAACTCGACCGAGCTGTTGAAGGACTGGCGCGAGGCGTGGAGCGCGCACGTCAATGAGCGCATGGCCGAGCTGGGGCTTGAGGGGCGGATCGACCATCGCTCCTATGAGGCGCAGGGCATCGAGCTGGAGCCGCAGCACAAGATCGGACCCGCAGCGTCGCGCAGGCCGGAGCAGGGGCTTGAGGCGGAGCGGATCGAGGATCACGCCCGCATCGCCCGCGAGAATGGCGAGAAGATCATCGCCAACCCGAGCGTGGCGCTGGACGCCATCACGCGGCAGCAGGCCACGTTCACCACCCGCGACCTCGCGACGTTCGCGTTCCGGCACAGCGACGGCAAGGAGCAGTTCGATCAAGTGATGGGGGCGGTGCGCGCCAGCCCCGAGCTGGTCGCGTTGGGGAAGGACGGGCGCGACCAAGAGCGGTTCACCAGCCGCGACATGATCGCGGTGGAGTCCCGGCTTGAGCGTGCCGGCGACGAGCTGGCGGGCCGCGCCGGGCATGGCGTCGCCGATCGGCACCGCGAGAAAGCGATCAGTGCGGCCGAGGGCAGGGGCCTTATCCTGTCCGGCGAGCAGCGCGACGCCTTCGATCATGTGACCGGCAACGCCGGGCTGGCGTCGGTCGTCGGCTATGCCGGTTCGGGCAAATCCGCGATGCTTGGCGTCGCGCGCGAGGCTTGGGAGGGGCAGGGCTACACGGTACGCGGGGCCGCGTTGTCCGGCATCGCGGCCGAGAATCTTGAAGGCGGGTCCGGCATCGCGTCGCGGACCATCGCCAGCCTTGAGCACGCATGGGGGCAGGGGCGCGAGCAGCTAGGCCCCAGGGACGTGCTGGTGGTGGACGAGGCCGGCATGATCGGCTCGCGTCAGATGGAACGGGTGTTGTCCCAGGCGCGCGATGCCGGTGCCAAGGTCGTCATGGTAGGCGACCCCGAGCAGTTGCAGGCGATCGAGGCGGGCGCGGCGTTTCGGTCGATCACCGAGCGCCACGGCGCGGCCGAGATCACCGAGATACGCCGGCAGCGCGAAGACTGGCAGAAAGAGGCAACGCGCCAGCTCGCGACCGGCAGGACCGGCGAGGCGATCCGGGCCTATGACGCACACGGCATGGTGCATGGATATGCCACCCGCGAGGAAGCGAGGGCCGGGCTGGTCGATGATTGGGATGGCAAGCGCCAGGCCGAGCCGGGAAGGTCGCAGATCATCTTCACGCACACCAACGCCGAGGTCCGCGAGCTAAATGGGGAAGCGCGCGAGCGGATGCGCGCGACCGAAGACCTTGGCGACGACGTGGCGGTGAAGGCGGACCGTGGCGAGCGAGCGTTCGCGGCGGGCGACCGCTTGATGTTCCTGCGGAACGAGCGGTCGCTAGGCGTGAAGAACGGCACCCTTGGCACCATCGAGGGCGTCAGCCCCGACCGCATGAGCGTCCGGCTCGACAGCGGGCGCAGCGTAGCGTTCGACACGAAGGACTATGCCGCGATCGATCACGGCTACGCGGCGACGTTCCACAAGTCGCAGGGGGTGACGGTCGATCGCGCCCATGTCCTCGCAACGCCGGGCATGGACCGCCACAGCACCTATGTCGGCATGACCCGGCACCGCGATAGCGCGCAGCTCCACTATGGCCGTGACGACTTCGCCGATCAGCGCCAGCTCGTTCGCACCCTGTCGCGTGAGCGGTCGAAGGATATGGCGAGCGATTACGCGCGGCCCGAGCAGGATCAGGCCCGTGCGTTCGCCGATCGGCGCGAGATCCGGTTCCCGGAACTCGCGCGGCAGGTGGCGGAGAAGGTCCGCGACAAGGCCAAGGGCATGTTTGCCGGGTTCCGGCCGAAGGCAGCACCGCAGAAGGCACCAGCACCCGAGAGGGCCGTGGCGGCGATCGGCGGGAAATCCGACCAGGCCAGGGCAATCGAACGCTACGCGCGCGCCGGGGCCGACATAGGCCGGATGCTGGAGAAGGGGTTGCCGGTACTGGCGCACCAGGAACAGGCACTGGCGAAGGCAGGCGACGCGCTCGACCAGGCCCGGCCCCATGCCGCACGCGACCTTGCATCGGCGCTGGCGCGCGATCCTAAGCTGATCGAGCAGGCCGCCGGAGGCAACACGGGCGGCGCGGCGCGGGCGATGGAGACGGAGCGCCAGGTCCGTCTCGACCCGGAGAAGCGCGCGGGCCGGTTCGTGGAGCAGTGGCAGGGCATGAAGGACGCGCGGGCCAACATGGAGCGTGCCGGCGATCATGCGAGCGCGGAGAAGCTCGGCAAGCGGATGCAAGGCATCGCGAGCGGGCTACATCGCGACCCGCAGCTCGAATCCGTTTTGCGTGCCCGCGCGCCCGAGCTGGCGTTGAGCATGGAGCGGGGCCGGTCGATCGGGCAGGAACTGGCGCAGTCGGTCAGCATCGGGCGTGACCGCGACCGTGGCATGAGCCGGTAGGTGACGATGGACGACGGTATTCAGGACGGCGACGATCCGGCGGAGGCGTTCGACCGGCTGCGCGCCGTGATAGAGGGCCAAGACCGCGAGCTGGCGTTGCTACGCCGTGCCGTGGAGGGCTTGGCGGCCGAGCGGGCGCATATCGACGTTCCCGACTATTCCGAGACGCTAGGGCGGATGCAGCAGGGCGTGAACGCCACGGCCGACCGGATCGCGGTTATCAACGACGTGATCGCGCGGAGTCCGGCGCTGGCGATGACGCCCGAGCAAATGGCGCAGCGGATAGCCGCGGCGGGCAACGCCGCCCGGCGCGAGGATCAGGCGGCGCTCGCCAAGGCGGGCGAGGACAAGGCGCGTGTCATAGCCGAGCTTCGCGCCATCGCCGGGTCCGCGTGGACACGGGCCGATCAGAGGAACCGGCAGCTATGGTTCGGGCTTGGCGGGGTAGCGGCCGGCATCCTCGCATGGGCGATCGTGCCGGGCCTGGTCGCGCGCGAGATCGCACCGGCGAGCTGGCAATGGCCGGAGCGCATGGCGGCGCGGACGCTCGACCGGTCGATGTGGGACGGCGCGCGCCGGCTGGCGGGCGTGAGCCAGCCCGAGGCATGGAACGCGATGCTCACAGGCGCGCTCATCGTTCAGGCGAACCGCGAGGCGATCGAGCGATGCCGGAAGACTGCCGCCAAAACTCGCGGTTCCGTGCGATGCACGGTGAGCGTAGGAGCCGAACCTTAAAACCCGAACCTTGCCTAGCGGTTCGTGCAAAACGGTTCTTTAGTTTATCGACTTGGGCTGCGCTTGGCGATTTCAGATACGGCCACGATAATCATGTCGGAGATCGGGGCCTTGACGGCGAGGTAAAACATCCCGCCTATACGCGCTTGCCGAACCAGTGGGGCGTAACGTCCGCTTCCACCAGCTCGTTGTCGCTATCGACGTGTCCCTCGGGATCCAGGTGAATCAAGACCTCTACCTTAGGGAACGCATCGCGCAACGCGGTTTCGACGCGTTCCACGATGTCATGCGCGTCTCCTACGGTCAGCCCGCGATCCACCTCCATGTGGAATTGCGCGAAGTCGAGCGTGCCTGAATGACGGGTGCGGAAATCGTGAATACCGCGAAGCCCTGGTTGGCGGGCCGCCACGTCGAGAAAGGCCGCACGCTGTTCGTCAGGCCACTCGCGGTCCATCAGCATGTCGATGGCCTGATTGGACGCCCGGAACCCTTGCCAAGCAAGGTAGAGCGCGATGATGATGCCAAAGACGGGATCGGCCCCGTGCCATCCCGCATATTGATCGAGCACGAAGGCGACGATGACCGCGATGCTGAGCATCACGTCCGCCTGATAATGGACGTTATCGGCGACGATCGCGACCGAGCCGGTGCGACGGATCACGGTTCGCTGATAGGCCAATAGCACCATCGTCGCCGCGATCGTCGCGACCGAGACGCCGATGCCCAGCTCGGCATCTTGGGTTGCGGCTTTGATTCCAAGCGCGGAAACTGCGCGCCAGCCGATCGCAACCGCCGACGCCGTGATGAGCGCCACCTGGAACAGCGCCGCCAAGGCTTCCGCTTTGCCGTGCCCGTAGCGATGATCGTGGTCGGCAGGTTGAGCCGCGAGCTTCACGCCGTAGAGAGTAACCAGCGAGGCAAGCAGATCAAGCGCGGTATCGGCGAGCGAGCCCAGCATCGCGACCGAACCCGTGCGCCAGGCCGCGAACGCCTTGAGGCCGAGCAGAAAGCAGGCCATCGTTACGCTTGCCAGCGCGGCCCGCGCGGCGAGCGGCAGCAGCTCGCGACGTTGTTCCTGTGTCATAGCTGGCTTCCTAGCCTATTGAACGATGATCCTCGCCTCCATGTCGAAAGTCGAGTGCATGAAGCGCGAACAATGCACATCATAAGTGCCGGTAGCGGTGATGAAAGCGCGCATGACTACTCGACGCGGTGGTCGAACTGGCAGCAGATCACTCCGCTGGAGCGAGTTCGTGCGTTCGACGCCCTCTACGGCGGTTTAGCGAGAAGCCCGCGACGATCGCGACTATCATCAGAAGTTGTGCGACAATAGTTTGCCAGGTCGGGAACAGACCCAGCATCGACAACCGGGGTGCGTCGGCGATCGGGGCAATGTCGATGATGCCCGCTTCCTGTAGCGCCGAGACTCCCTTGCCGGCGAGAACCACCGTCAGTCCCGCCATAAGCCACGAGCTGTAGGCGAAGAACTTGGCGATCGGGAGCTGGCGGCTGTAGCGCAGCATGGCCCAGGCGATCACCCCGAGCACCGCGACGGCCGTCCCGGCACCGGCCAGTAACGCGCCCCCATTCCCTTGCGTCCAAAGCGCCGCATAGAACAGGATCGTCTCGAACACCTCCCGATAGACCACGACGAACGCGAGGCCGAACAGGAACCAGGCTGAGCGGCCCGAAAGGGCGTGCGTCATCTTCTTCCGAATGTAACGCTGCCATTGATCGGCTTGCGCCTTGCCGTGCATCCATATCCCGACCGAGAGCAGGACCACAGCCGCGAACAGCGATCCGAACCCTTCCGTCAGCTCCCGGCTCGCGCCGCTGATCCCGATCGCGTAGGTCGCGACCACCCAAGTCAGTAGCCCCGCCGCGAGCGCCCCGGCCCAGCCGCCATGCACATAGGGCAGCACTTCCGACCGCTCCGCTTTGCGAAGGAACGCGATCATGGCGACGATGATCAGCAGGGCTTCCAGACCCTCGCGTAGCAGAATCGTGAACGCGCCCAGGAACGTCGATGCGCTGCTGGACGCGCTCGGGGCGAGCGCCGCTTCCGCATCGTCGAACAGGCCGTCGAGCACGAGAGCACGGTTTGCCAGATCGTCGGGCGCGGCCCCATGATCGACCGCGGCGCGATATTCGCCCATCGCGCCCTCGATCCGAGCAAGCAGCGCCGCGTCGCGCGCGCCCAACGTCGGCTCGACCGGTTCGAACCCGTCGAGGTAGGCCGACAGCGCCAGTTCCTTCGCGGCGCTACGATCACCCTTGCGGGCGGCATCGAGACTTGCCGCCAATTTTTGGCGGACGAGCGTTAGCGACGCTGGAGCCTGTTCGATCACGGCTTCGGGATGGCGGCGCAGATAGGCCATGACTGGCAGCGCCCGCTGTTCGCCGACGCTGTTCGCGAGCGAGGCGGGCGTGAGCCCCACCAGCGTTTTCAGGTCAGGGATGCGCTGGCGCAGCGCGGCATCGGCCTTCCACAGCCGTTCGCCTTCGCGCGCCTGTTCATCGGTGAGCGCGAAGCTCCCCGCGCGGAATGCCAGCGCCCAGCGATCCCCGCTCGGCAGATCGGCGAAGCTCTGCATCGCCGTCCCGTCGATGCCTTGGGTGATAACCTGATAAAGCGCGAACACGCTGCGCTCGCGCGCGCGGGCTGCGTCGGTGAACGCGATCGGCGGGGTTGAGAGCTTGGCGGCGTCTGGGCCGTGCCCATCCCCGGTCGCGCCGTGGCAGGCCGCGCAGGTGGAACCGAACAGGGCCACACCCCGAGCGAAATCGGGGGGCGAAGCGGGCGCGAGCGGCACGGGATAGGCTTGCAGCAGATCGGCCGCCAACCCGTGTGCGAGCGCCGCGACCTCTTGCGGCGTGCCCTTGCGGGCAATTACGCTTTTCAGGCGCGCCGTCCCCGCAAGCAGCGCCGCCCGTTCGGGCTTGGGCGGCAGCGTGGCGAGCCGCGACGATACCGAGCCAGCAAACTCCGTCATCTCGGCATATTCCGACGCGCTCTTGACCCGGCCGCCCTCGACCGCGCCGTCATAATCGACGGCCATATAGTCGAGCAGCCGCCATACGGTTTGCACGTCGTTCGGATTGGCGACGGGCGCGGCGTGGAGGGCGGCCGGAAGTATAACGCCAAGCAAAACTGCTATGGCGCGAGCCAGCAGGCGCATCATCGGAACGCGAATCATTGCCTGCGCGCGTGCGCTGGGACTCGTGGCAGGGCTTAGGTAAAACGATGACATAAGCCCGCTCTACAACCTCTAGCAGGTAGAGGATCAAGCGATTTGCGACCCGCTCGCATTAGCATCTGCCAAATCCGGGGTCAGGAACTGAATTCTTAGTAGTAGTCGGCGAGCTTGAGCACCCGCGTCGTCCTTCGTGTCGTCCTCATACACCGCCACGCCGACATTGGGGTTTAACGACCATTTGTCGGCGAAATTCCAGTCGGCCGCTAAGCGGAAGTCGCCGGTTGTGCGCGAGTTACGAAAATCTCCGGAACCCGAAGGCGGAAAGACCCGGACAATCGCGCCGATTGATGGCTGGGTCGATCCCGACGCCTCGACGATATTATACTTCAGACCAATCGAGGTCGGGGCGAAACCATTGCTGTGCGTGTTGCCCAAAGCCGGATCGTGTTGGCGCTGCCAAGTGAACGTGTTGCCTTCGACCCGGAACTCCCAGCTCTTGCTAAAGCCATACCTCAGCAGCGTCGGAATGAATGTCGTATGCTCTCGTTCATCGCCGTTGCGGCGATACTCACGCTGGATAGCCGTCTCGATCTGAAAATGACCCAGGCCCACTGTCGTGCTCCCATCCGCGATCCCGGGCCGATCGGGATTGATGTAGTCGTCGGAAGGGTCCGCATGAGCTGGAGCCGCCACGAGGAACGCAGCACCGATTATGAACAAGGGTAATTTGCGAAGATAACGGGAAGGCATCGAAAATACTCCGTTTGGGCGCAATCAGCAGGAAGCTATGAGGCGGGGCGCGCGATTGCCTGAATGACTCGGCACTCGGCCATCGATCGGGCGCAGCATCCGCTCGCGCTCATGGCGGCCAACTCTTCGCGTAAAGCCGAGAGCTGGCGGAGCCGGTCCTCCACGCTGACAAGGTGGCGCGCCGCTATATCCGCCGCTTCCGCGCAGTCGCGCTCCGGTTGGTCGGCGAGCGCGAGGAGCGAGCGAATTTCCTCGATCGTGAAACCCAGCCTTCGCCCATTCCGAACGAAGTTGAGCCGATCCACGTCGCTGAGCCCGTAGGTGCGTCGGCCCGATGCTGTCCGCACGGGCGCCGCGAGCAGCCCGATTTGCTCATAGAAACGGATTGTCGTCACCTTGGTCGCGGTGGCGCGCGATAGCTCACCGATCTTGATCATAAACTGACGGTCCCGTCCGAACTGTTCATATTCTTCTTGCTTCTATAGTAGCTAGAGATTGTAGGGAAGCCGGATGACCGACATCCGAACCGACGCGTGCGCCTGTCATGGCGATGAGAAACGCGCCCAGCATGACCCGGCTTATCGCCGTGCGCTTGCCATCGTTGTAATTCTCAATCTCGGCTTTGGCCTCTGCGAGCTGGTGGGGGGCTTCATCGCCGAAAGCCAGGCACTCAAAGCCGACTCGCTCGACTTCATCGGCGACGGCTCGATCAGCCTGCTCGGCTTACTGGCGCTGACATGGACAGCGCGCGCCAGGGCGCACGTCGCCTTGACCCAAGGGCTCTTCCTCGGTGCGCTCGGCCTTGGCGTGATTGCGTTCGCCATTTGGCGGGCGTTCAATGCGACGCTGCCCGAGGCGGAATTGATGGGCATGATCGGCATCGTCGCGCTGGCGGTGAATGTCAGTGCGGCGCTGGTGTTGTCCCGTTTCCGCGAGGGCGACGCCAATGTGCGCGCGATTTGGCTGTTCAGCCGCAACGACGCATTGGCCAACGTCGCGGTGATCGTCGCGGCAGGGCTTGTTGCTTGGACTGGTAGCGCGTGGCCCGACCTGGGTGTCGCAGGCGTGATTGCGCTCCTCTTCCTCCATTCGGCCTATGTCATCGTCCGCAACGCGCGGGCGGAACTCCGGCCGGCAACCTAGAGGTGCGCAGGACGATCGGACACGTGACAAAGGAGGATCACATGATTGCGATACGCGTACAGATCGCATTAGCCATCGCCGCAACGGCTACACTTGTTAGCGGGTGTGCCACCAGTCAGAGCCAGCCAGCGCGCGCATCAGGCCAAAATGCGCGCTGCGTTCGAGAGTTTGGACCATCAGGGAAGGTGCCGCCCGTTGTTATAAAATGCCCTCAAAAGCCCTAATTCTCTCGACTCAAAGTTGCAGGGGCATGGCCGCAGCTCTTAATGCGCGCGGCCTTAAATGGTGCGATCACTCCCCGCCTTCCGTGCCCCTGGGCGGGGAGACCATAATGCACCCTCACCAGCGCACTCAACACGAGCGCATACATAGGCTTGAGCGATCAAACACCCAAACCTTTGCATCCCGCCGATAAGCCGAGCGGAATCAGCAACGTGGCTCTCCCGCGAACGGTCGTTTGCGACGACGGGCCTGTTTGGTGCGACGCGCAAAGGCTATCCTAAGGTAAGCATTACTGCTACGAAGCGGCCCGTGCGACGTATCCTGAACATCCTTGCGTGTCTTACCCTCGTTTTCTCGCTTGAGACGACGGCGATGGCGCATGCACTGGAGCGCCCGGATGTAAGCGCGAGCACGCACGTGACGCGCGGTGAGGAAATTGCCGAAGGACACACTCCCGGTGACGCCGACCAGGTGCCTGCGGATGGCGACAAAGGCTATCCGCACCATCACGGCGGTTGCCACGGCGATCATGTTGCAGCGCCGGTTAAGGTCGCCAGCACCGCCCTGACGCCAGACCTTCGTCTTGCCCCTGTTTTCACGGGCCGGTTGATGCGGCCACTATCGACGGCCGACCCTGCGCTAAGGCCTCCGCAAGCCTGACGACCCGTTGACCCCCGCTGGCTGATGCCGCGCGGGGCAAATTAGGTTCGTCAGGAGACATCATCGATGCATCGTACAATCGCGGCCTTCATGGTCGCGGCGTCCCTCGCCAGTGCGGCCGGGGCGCAGACATCACCGCCGCCCGGTATTCCGGCGGCGACCACGTCGTCGCAAGTGCCGAATGCGTTCTCGCTCGAGAACGCTCTTGCTGCTGGCGGAATGCCATCCACGCCATCACCTTCTACGGCCAATGGCGTTTCAGCCGGGGGTGGCGCACCTGCGCCTCTTCCATCGGTCGCAGCCGCAACCGCTGGCGTTGGTGCCGCAACCGCCGCACGTCAGGTCGCCGGATTGCGCCCCAATCCCGAATTGCAGGCGCAGGTCGAGAATATCGGCGGCACCGGCGTCTATAAGGGGCTGCGAGGTTCCGAAACGACCGTTGGCTTGGCGATCCCGTTGGAATTAGGCGGCAAACGACCGGCACGTGTCGCGCTGGCGACGGCGCGTCTCACACGCGCGCAAATCCAGGCCGAGATTTCACGGGCCGATCTTCGCCTGCGGATCACACAGCTCTACATCGAGGCCGCTGCCGCTGAACGGCGCTCCGAGGTGCTGGGCGAGCAGGCGGGAATCGCTGCCAATGCGTTTCGCGTGTCGAGCGAGCGCGTGAAGGCTGGCGCGGTCGGTCCGATTGAGCAACAGCGCGCCGACGTGCTGCGCATCAACGCGCAGGTCGCGGCCGACAGCGCAACACGGCAAGCGCAGGCTACGCGGTCCAACCTTGCAACGTTGCTTGCCGCGCCAGTGTATGGTCCGCTCGATCGCGCCTGGTTCGAGCGGATTGACGATTACGGGCCACCACGTCCCATCGACATAGAAGAGACGTTGACGCTCGCTGCGGCGCAAGCGGACGTTCGCACGGCAGATGCGCAGGTGCGCGTTGCTCGGTCGCTGCGAACGCCGGATCTGACCATCAGCACATTCGCGCGCCGTTTGGAGGCCACCAAGGATAATGCGGCCGTAGTCGGCCTCTCGATTCCGTTGCCATTTTTCAACAACGGGAACGCCTTCGTCGCGCAATCGCGCTCCGAGCAGACGCAGGCGATCGCGCTACGCAATCTCGCTGTACTCGATATTCGTCAGCAGATCGCCAGCGCACAGACCGAGGTGGCCAATGCCGCCGCCACGGCGCGGGCGGCGGGTGGTCCAGGCCTCGCCGCGGCGCAGGAGGCAGCCCGCATTGCGCGCATCGGCTGGGCGCAGGGCAAGTTCGACCAGATCGCGCTGCTCGATGCTGAACGCACCTTATCCCAGACCCGCCAGACCTACGTCGATGCCCTTGCGGCCTATCACGACGCACAGGCGCGGCTCGACCGGCTTACGACGCCGGCCCCCTTTCCCGGAGAGAATCGATGATCGATCAGGACGATAATCAGAAGCGGCGCCCGTTGGCGGGCGTTGCTGCAATTGCCCTTATGGCTGGGCTGGGCGGTTTCGCTCTTTCGAGTTGCGGCGCCGACAAGTCGACCGAAGCGGCGGCGAGCAACAATACTACTGCTGCTGGATCTGAAAAGAAGGCTCCCGATACCGTGACGATGGCCTCGCAGGCGATCGAACAAGCGGGCATTGCTACCGAGACCATCCGACCGGGCGGCCTTGGCGCGGAGATCGTCGCGCAAGCAACCGTTAGCGCGTCACCGCAAGGGGAAGCGATCGTGACCGCGCGCGCCAGCGGTGCCGTGACCCGGCTATTAAAGCGCCTTGGTGATCCCGTACGTGCTGGCGAGACGCTGGCCATCGTCGAGAGCCGGGACGCCGCGCAGTTCGCAGCCGATCGCACCGTAGCAGCCGCGAAGTCCACGCTCGCGCAGAAGGCGCTAGCGCGTGAGCAATATCTGTATCGCCAGAAAGTGTCGGCGCGGGTCGACCTGGAACAGGCGGAAGCGGGAGCTGCGTCGGCAGCAGCAGAATCGCGCCGAGCCAGCGTCGCAGCGGGCGCCGCGAGGGTGACGGCGGATGGCCGGGGCGTCACGGTATCGAGCCCAATTTCAGGGCGGGTAACATCGGAGAATGTCAGCCTGGGCGCCTTCGTCCAGCCTGAAACCGAACTAATGCGTGTCGCTGATGCCTCTAAAATACAGGTTGAGGCTGCCGTTGGACCGAGCGATGCACAGCGGCTCGCGCCCGGCGATCGGGCGATCATCGAATTGCCCGATGGTCGAACAATCGATGCGCGCGTGCGTGCAGTCACCCCTGGGCTCGCAAGCGAGACCCGCTCAGCTACTGCGGTCCTCGATGTTCCAGGTTCGCTCCAGCCGGGGCTTGCGGTGCGCGTGCGGCTGCTGCCCAGCCGCGGTGACATTTCAACCGCTATCGTGGTGCCGGAAGAGGCGGTTCAGTCGCTCGAAGGCCGCGATGTTGTTTTCGTGCGAACCGCCAAGGGGTTCCGTGCCCAGACCGTGACGGTTGGTCAGCGCAGTAACGGCCGTGTCGAAATCGTCCGCGGACTGCCTGCCGGCAGCGAGGTCGCAACCAAGAACGCGTTCCTGCTCAAGGCCGAACTCGGCAAGGGCGCGGGCGAGGAAGAATAGACCATGATCGCAAATCTCATGGCGCTCTCCGTCCGCATGCGCTGGACGGTTCTCGCGCTTTTCCTCGTTATCGGCGGTCTTGGTGTCTGGCAGCTCACCAAGCTGCCAATCGACGCTGTTCCCGACATCACTACCAAACAGGTCCAGATCAATACGGTCGATCCGCGTCTTTCGCCGGTCGAGATCGAGAAGCTTGTAACCTATCCCGTCGAAATCGCGCTCGCCGGCATTCCCGGTCTCGAAACCACGCGTTCGATCTCGCGTAACGGCTTCAGCCAGGTCAGTGCGATCTTCACCGACAGCACTGATCTCTACTTCGCACGTCAACAGGTCGGTGAGCGCCTGCGCCAGGCCACTCAGAACCTGCCGCAAGGCGTGCAGCCGCAGGTCGGACCGGTCTCCACCGGTCTGGGTGAGATCGTCATGTACACGGTCGGCTATGCCAATCCTGACGGCAAGGGCGCGAAGAAAGTCGCTGGCCAACCCGGCTGGCAGCCCGATGGTAGCTATCTAACGCCCGAAGGCGAACGGCTGACCGATGCCGTTACCAAGGCGAGTTATCTGCGCACCGTCCAGGACTGGATTATCGGCCCTCAGCTTCGGTCGGTGAAAGGCATTGCCGGCGTCGACTCGATTGGCGGCTATGCCAAGACCTTCGTGGTTGAACCTGATCCGACGAAACTCGCCAGCTTCGGAATCTCATACAGCGAACTCGGCCAAGCTCTAGAAAACGCAAACATCGCTGTCGGCGCCAACTACTACAACCGCGGCGGTGAAGCCTATCTCGTACGCGTCGACTCCCGTGTGCGGACCGTTGACGAGATCCGCAACGCTGTCGCAGCAACGCGCGGCGGAACCCCGATCACCATCGGCCAGATTGCCAATGTTCGCGTGGGCGGCGATTTGCGGACGGGTGCCGGCAGCATGAACGGCCGGGAAGCGGTCATCGGCACGGTGCTGATGCTGATCGGCCAAAACAGCCGAGTTGTGGCCGAACAAGCGGCCACCAAGCTGGATCAGGTAGCAAAGACTCTACCGCCCGGGATTCAGGTGAAGGTGGTGCTCAATCGCGCTGAGCTGGTCGGCGCAACGGTCGCCACAGTTCAACGAAATCTGACTGAAGGCGCGATCCTGGTTGCCGTGGCCCTGTTCGTGCTGCTCGGTAACTGGCGTGCAGCAGTAATCGCGGTGCTGGTGATCCCATTTTCGTTCCTGATGATGGCAATGGGGATGAACGCCTTCAACGTTCCCGGCAATCTGATGAGCCTGGGGGCGCTCGACTTCGGTCTGATCGTCGACGGTGCGGTTATCATCATCGAAAACTGCTTGGCCAGATTGGCGCACCGCCAAGAACATGAGGGTCGGCTGCTTTCGGTTCGAGAGCGGCTGGAGGAGACGATGCGGGCCGCGCAGGAGATGATCAAGCCAACCGTCTTCGGTCAGGCCATCATCCTGCTCGCCTTCGCACCACTACTCACCTTCACAGGCACCGAGGGTAAGACGTTCTCGCCGATGGCGATCACGATCATGCTCGCGCTAGTGGCAGCATTCGTGCTGGCGATCACGCTGGTGCCAGCGCTGGTCGCAATCCTGATCCGCGGCAAGGTCGCCGAGAAGGACGTGTGGCTGATCCGCAAGTCGAAGGAGCGTTACCTGCCGTTGTTGGACAAGGCGATTGCCCGACCGTGGCCGTTCATCATCGGCGGACTGGCGTTCTTCCTGGCAGCGATACCAGCGTTCGGGCTGCTAGGCTCAGAGTTCATCCCCCAACTCGACGAGAAGAATCTGGCGTTCGCTTCGACGCGAGTGCCCTCGGTCAGTCTTGATCAATCGTTGGCAATGGAACGTAAGGTTGAGGAGGCTGTAACCAAGGTCCCCGAAGTGGCCTTGATGTTTTCCAAAACAGGCACCGCAGAGGTAGCTAGCGATCCGATGCCGCCGAACGTTTCCGATGGCTTTGTTATATTAAAAGAGAAGGAGGACTGGGCTAAGGGCACGACTAAAGCCGACGTCGTCGCCAAGATTGAGAAGGCGACTGGTGGCCTGCTGGGCAATCTCTACGAGGTTAGTCAGCCGATCCAGCTCCGGTTCAACGAACTGATTGCGGGCGTTCGCGGCGATGTCGCGATCAAGCTCTATGGCGATGATCTCGACAAGATGTCGCAGACCGCAAACGAGATGGTGCGGGTCCTTCAAACCATACCCGGTGCGGCCAGCGTCAAGGCCGAACAGGTCGGAGGCGCACCGGCGCTCGACGTGAGGCTCGATCGCGCAGCGATCGCGCGTCTTGGTCTTACGGTTCGCGACGTTGCGGATACGGTTGCAGCCGGGCTCGGCGGCCGTGAGTCAGGGCTTGTTTATGAAGGCGATCGACGGTTCGATGTTACCGTGCGTGTGCCCGAGGCAACGCGTGCGAATTTAGACGACATCAGAACACTGCCGGTACTGCTGCCCGAGGTTGCTGGACGGCCACGTGCCCAAGTGCCGCTCTCACAGGTCGCACAAATCCGACTGACTGAAGGATTGAACCAGATCAGCCGGGAGAACGGCAAGCGCCGTGTAGTCGTCCAAGTTAATCTCGGCGACCGCGATGCAGGTTCGTTCGTTCAGGAGGCGCAGGCGAAGATCGCAAAGGTCAAGCTTCCTGCCGGCTATTACCTCGAATGGGGCGGTCAGTTCGAGAATTTGGCAGCGGCATCGAAGCGTCTGTCGATCGTCGTGCCATTGTGTTTTTTGGTCATCTTCGGACTACTCTACATGGCACTCGGCGGGTTCGGCCGAGCGGCCGCGGTGTTCCTGGCGGTGCCGCTGGGGCTCGCGGGCGGCGTCTTTACGCTCGCGCTCACCGGCATCAACTTCTCGGTGTCCGCGGCGGTGGGGTTCATCTGCCTTGCAGGCGTGGCGGTGCTGAACGGCCTCGTTGTGATGACGGCGATCCGCGAACGAAGCGAAGCTGGACTGCCAGTGGCAGAAGCAATCCGCCAAGGCATGGCCGACAAGATGCGCGCGGTCATTATGACCGGGTTTGTGCCCGCTATTGGCTTTGTGCCGATGGCACTTGCCCACGGCACTGGTGCAGAGGTGCAAAAGCCGTTGGCGACGACCGTGATCGGCGGTCTTGTCGCCGCGACGATTCTCACCCTGCTCGTCCTGCCGGCGCTCGCCAAAGTCATCCTTGGCGTCACTTCGAGGAAGGATGCCGAGCGGCACCAGCCGGCGCACGACGCACCCGACGAGGTGACGGCATGACTATGCGGGTTAAGTATGCAGCTACATTGGCGCGTGGTGTGTCGGTCAGAGCCCGGCCGCCATGTCGCTGAACGCTGCGGAGGCATGGGAGGCGCTAGGACATCTCGTCTCGCTCGCGATCGCCTATGCGCTCGCGTTTCCAATCGGCTGGGATCGAGAACAAGACGATAGAAGTGCGGGTATCCGCACCTTCCCGCTGGTGGCGCTCGCGAGCTGTAGTTTCGTGCTGATCGCGGTGAGCGTCCTCGGCGCCGGATCACCCGGGCAGGCCCGCATTCTCGAAGGTCTGATCACCGGCGTGGGGTTCATCGGCGGCGGTGCTATTCTGAAGCAAGGTAGCAAGGCGTCAGGTACGGCGACCGCGGCAAGCCTGTGGGCGACCGGCGCGCTGGGTGCAGCCGTTGGCTATGGCCTCTATGACATCGCCGCGATCCTGAGCCTCAGCACCTTCCTCACGCTCCGTTCGGCGCGCTCGGTCAAGCAGGCTTCATGTCCGGCTACGACCCCTCCTGCCGCAGAAACGTCCCAATGACACCGCTGCCGCGTCTCGTGACCGGGTGGGAAGCCGTGCTGCCCGCAGGCCTCTGGATCATGGGCGGCAAGCTGATGCTCTGCGCAGCGCGCCTGGTTATGCAGACCCATGTTGCGCCGCAACAGGTGACGTTTCGACTGACCAAGTTGTCGGGCCGACTGTCGCGCATTGGGTTCAACGTGTGGCGGACGAGGCACGGCAAGTGGCGGTGAATCGGACCATCTTCGCTCTCCATTTCCTGTCCCGAAAATGGCGGATGCATCGTTGTCGCGAACGCTTCAGGTCTCGCATTTGCAACAACGCTATTTGACGAACTCTTTCAAGGACATCATCATGTCAGAAGTTCCATCTTCATCGGACACTACTCCGCGTCAGGCACCGGGGCTACTTTGTCCGGCGTGTCGGGTGAATCTCTTGCTCGCCGACCGTCAGGGTATCGAGATTGACTATTGCCCGCAGTGTCGGGGCGTCTGGCTCGACCGCGGCGAACTCGACAAGATCATCGAACGCAACGCCGCCTACGAAGGCACCGTACCTCAAGCGCCTGGCGCAGAGCCGACGCCGGGTCATGCGCAGCCCGGACCCGGCTACCGGGAATATGACGACGATCGTCATGGCGGAAGCCGGCACGGCGGTGGTCACGGCGGCCAGCGTGGCGGAGGGCATGGTCAGCGCGGCGGGTTCCTCGGCGGGCTGTTCGGACACTGAATCGTGGCCAACCCTTCAAATAACCAATCCACCAGCGCACCCGAGGAGGTGACGGCATGACCATGATGAAGCTGCTGCGGGTCTACAGCGACGAGAACGCATATTTTGGTGACCGGAAGGTCTTCGAGTTAATCGCCGAGCGCGCGCGCGACGCCCACCTTGGCGGCGCTACCGTGATCGAGGCGATGATCGGGATCGGGCGATCGGCGCATACGCACCGACGTCATATCCTCGAAAACGATCGATCGGTGGTGATCGAGATCGTCGACGAAGACACGCGACTGCGCAGCTTCATTGCCGACCTGCGGGATTTGACGGGGATCGGGCTGATGACGCTGGAGGCGGTGGAGATCGTCGACCTCCTAGCCGATACGGACGCGAGCGATGGAAGGGGTTGAGGACGCCAGTATCGGTAGCAGCCCCGATGGCCAGCAGGTGCGCGCCCGGCGGACAACAGTCGATCACGTCATGATCCTCCAGGCGTCTCCGCTCCGCGTCTGGTCGGCCCTGACCGACTTCGCCAATCATCGATACTGGAAGCCGTTCATCCAGCTTGCGGGTGATGCTGTCGAAGGCGGCGATGCGACATACAGCTTTCGCGTCGGCGGACTCGATAAAACTATCACGGCGACAGCCGAGATAATTCGCGTCGAAAAACCCAGCGCGTTTGCATGGACTACCGGGGTGGCCAAGCTGTTGCTGTTTGAGGAAGCGTATGAATTGGAAAACGCTCCGACGGGAACACGTCTGCGACATAGCATGCGCTTTACCGGCCTTCTCGGTGGTCCCTGGATAGCATTGCGGCGTCGAACACTGGAGGCCAGCCTCGTCGCATCGGATCAGAGCCTGGAACGCTATCTCAGGCGGTTGGCGGCACAGTCAGGTGCGAAGCTGCGCCCGACCTCTGCGCGGCACGGTGTCAAAAAAATCCGGAGGCAAAAATGACACCGTTGTGGATTGGGGTCGCCGGCATAGGCGCCGTGCTGATGTTGCCGAGTTGTTCCGAACAGCCCCAAAAGCGCTCACCAACCGAACAGGAAATTCACGCTGGCGACAGTGCCGTGCCAAGCGGCAAGCCAGGTCGGCACCTTTACCAGTGCGATGATGATCGAACGCTCCTTGTCGATTTCAAGGACAAGGGCCTCACGGTCGAGCTGCGACGCGATGCTGGGGCATCGGCAATCGTTCTGACGGCTCCCTCCCAGGGCCTTCAATATGTCGGTGACGCCATAAGCGCCACATTTTCGGGCAACGAGATCAAAGTCGAGGCTGCGCGTAAACGTCCGGTCATTTGCAGGAAGGTTACGAGCCAGTGACCGATCGCCCAAAAGTCAGCAATCGCAAAGGCTATGACAATGGCTAAAAACGCAATGCTCGACGTCTCGCTTGTTCTGCCGGACTTGCCAATTGCAGCCGACGCCTGTGTCGATCGCTTGGTGAGAACTCTGGAAAGCCGAAACGGCGTAATGCATGCGCACATCGTCGGCGCCACAGGAATGAGGGCGGCGCAATTGTGCGTCCACTATGATCCTGACCTATTTTCTATATTAAAAATTCGAGACGAGGTCATTGAGGCCGGGGCAAAAATCAACGCACATTATGGCTATGCATCGTTTGAGATCGATATGCCAATACCCCAAGACCGCGTTCAGACGCTTGGCCAACGGATCAAGACGATCATTGGCGTCTTGGATGTAAACGTCACCGCTAGTGGCTTGGTGTGGGTCGAATTCGATCGTGAGCAAACAGACCAAGTGAAGCTCTGGGCGACCGTTGACGAACTGCGATCAGCCTTCAAACCAGAGGCGAAAAGCGATCATTTCAATCACGATCATGGCCAGGGCGAGCACGTTTCCGGGAATAAGAGGCACAACCATAGCCATGGCGGCCTTCTCGGGCCTAACACAGAGCTGTTTTTTGCATTGGGCTGCGGTGTCGTTCTGGGCGTCGGCTTTGCGATCGGGAAGCTAGTCGCCGGAGCGCCATCTTGGCTGCCGCTCGCGTGCTATCTGATCGCCTATTTGCTGGGTGGCTTCTTCACCGTCCGCGAGGCGATCGACAATCTGCGGATGCGACGTTTCGAGATCGACACGCTGATGCTGGTCGCCGCGGCGGGTGCAGCCGCGCTCGGTGCCTGGGCTGAAGGCGCGCTGCTCCTGTTCCTGTTCAGCTTCGGCCACGCGCTCGAACATTATGCGATGGGCCGTGCCAAGCGGGCAATCGAAGCACTGGCCGAACTGGCGCCGAAAACGGCATTGGTTCGGCGCGCCGACAGGATCAGCGAAATATCCGTGGACCGCGTGGTGATTGGCGACATTGTCGTGGTCAAGCCGAATGCGCGGCTGCCAGCCGACGGCTTCGTGACGCTTGGCTTCAGCAGTATCAATCAAGCGCCGGTGACGGGCGAGAGCATGCCCGTAGACAAGACTGCGGTCGCCGATGCGGGCCAGGCGCGGGCCAATCCCGACCGCGTCGACGCAACAAGCCGCGTGTTCGCCGGCACGATCAACGGTAGAGGGGCGATCGAAATTGAGGTCACGCGCTTGTCGACTGACAGCGCGCTGGCCAAAGTCGTTAAGATGGTGAGCGAGGCCGAGACGCAGAAGTCGCCGACGCAGCGCATGACCGATCGGTTCGAGCGTGTGTTCGTGCCCGTGGTGCTGGGCCTGGCCATCCTGTTATTGTTTGCCTGGGTCGTCGTCGACGAACCGTTTCGCGACAGCTTCTACCGCTCGATGGCAGTCCTCGTGGCCGCCAGCCCCTGCGCGCTCGCGATCGCGACGCCGAGCGCGGTCCTGTCAGGCGTCGCCCGCGCGGCCCGCGGTGGCGTCCTGGTGAAGGGCGGCGGACCACTGGAGAACCTCGGCTCGCTAAGCGCCATCGCTTTCGACAAGACGGGCACGCTGACCCAGGGCCAGCCACAGATCACCGATGTCGTCCCGATGGCGGGCGTCGCCGAGGATCGGCTGCTCGCGACTGCCGTTGCCGTGGAGGCACTGAGCGATCACCCTCTCGCGGCGGCGATCGTCAAGGGCGGCAGGACGCGCCTGAACGATGCGGCGCTGCCGCAGGCGAACGATCTTGAGAGCCTGACCGGCCGCGGCGTCCGTGCGACGCTGGAGGGCGATCCCGTCACGATCGGTAAGGCGGAGATGTTCGGCAAGGACGGCATCCCCGCGTTGGCAGAAGATACGATGGCCGTGGTCGCACGGCTTCGTGCGGGCGGACGGACGACGATGGTCGTGCGGCGTGGTGACGTGGACCTTGGCGTTATCGGCCTGATGGACACGCCCCGCGCGACAGCCAAAGCGACGCTGGCGACGCTCCGCACGCTCGGCATCACGCGGATGATCATGATTTCGGGCGACAATCAGACGGTTGCCGAGGCTATTGCGCGCGAGGTTGGCATCGACGAGGCGTGGGGTGACCTGATGCCGGAAGACAAGGTCGAGGCGATCAAGAAGCTGCGCGGTGACGGCAAGGTGGCGATGGTCGGCGACGGTGTGAACGACGCTCCCGCGATGGCGAATGCGACCGTCGGAATTGCTATGGGTGCAGCAGGCTCCGACGTCGCGCTGGAGACTGCCGACGTAGCGCTGATGGCGGACGATCTGGCCCATCTGCCGTTCGCGGTCGGCTTGTCGCGGCAGACCCGATCGATCATCCGGCAGAACGTCTTCGTCAGTTTGGGCGTGGTCGCGATTCTGGTTCCGGCGACTATTTTTGGTCTTGGGATCGGGGCGGCCGTCGCCATGCATGAGGGGTCGACACTGCTCGTGGTCGTGAACGCATTGCGCCTGCTCGCCTACCGCGATCGGTTTGCTGCGGTGCGAACTGCTTGATGCTCTGGAGGCCACATCCATTTGATGCGGCCTCCGCAGGCTAGAAAGGAGCACTTTCGATGTCCGATTCCTCCGTCTCCGGTGTCCTTGCCGTCCGCGCGCAAATGCTCGCGCGCAGCCAGACGCTGAACCGCCTGACGCCGCCTGACACAACGCCGGGGAGGGTTGCGGCCGTGCCTCGGACGGAGACGCCGGCGACGTTCGGAGACACCCTGAAGAGCATCGTCGGCAAGGTGAACGAGGCGCAGGAAGCCGAGGATCTAGCCACCGAGCGCTACGAGCGTGGCGAGACGACGGACATCGCCACCGTTGCGCTGATGCAGAACCGAGCCTCGGTCTCTTTCGAGGCGACGCTTCAGGTCAGGAACAAGGTCCTATCGGCTTACAGGGATATTATGAGCATGCCGCTCGGATGACGCAGCTCCAGACGCCTGCACATTTGACGACGCCGAAAGGCGTTTCGGTTCCGCGTGCAGGGATAGTTTTGATCGCGTTGCTGGTGGGTGCCTGCTCAGCGGCCCAACCAACCAATGTTGGCGACGACCACAAATCATCGCCACCCAATTCCGAGATGCAAATGCACGTTTTCGCTTGTGATGACGGATCATCGATTGTGACAAGCATGGGTGCTGATACCTTCCAGGTCGATGTGGTCGGCGCAACGCGCGAAGGTCGCGAAAAGTTGACCGCGGCCCGCACGAGCATCCGTTCTGTCAATGGAAGGTTGGAGGTCACGGTCGGGCCGGACGTGCTGCACCTGGAGCGGATCAACCGGCAAGGCATCAACGAGCATCTGTGGTTCAGGGGAAAATCATGCTGGCGCTGAACTATACGATCATTCCAGCACGCGCAGTGATCCAGGTTGATATCTGTGCCACGTGGCTGCATCTCGGCGACGCTTTCTTATCGGCTATGCGGCACCCTGCGGCCGGCAGCGAGCGGACTGTCTTCGGTAACCAGTGCAACAAACGAGGCCCCTATCGGGCATCGGCGACTACGCGAAACGGAGAACGATAGTGGCCCAAGCGCACGCACACGACGACGGCCATGAGCATGGTGGCGCACACGACCACGGGCACGATCATGGCGGACACGGCCATAGCCACGCCCCTAAGAGTTTCGGTAAGGCTTTCGCGATCGGAACGGCCCTCAATCTTGGGTTCGTTATCATCGAGGCGGGCTATGGCATCGCTGCCGGATCGATGGCGCTGCTGGCGGACGCGGGACATAATCTCAGCGATGTGCTCGGTTTGCTGATCGCGTGGGGCGCGGCGACACTAGGGCGACGCACCCCCAAGGGACGCTACACATACGGCTTCCGCAGCTCGTCGATCCTCGCGGCGTTCCTCAATGCGCTGTTGCTGCTCGTCGCGATCGTCGTGATCGCGGTGGAGGCGATCCGGCGCTTCTCCGAACCCGCGCCCGTCGCGGGCGGCACGGTGATGATCGTCGCCGCGGTCGGCATCGTCATCAATACCGCGACGGCGTTGCTGTTCATGTCGGGCCGCAAGGGCGACCTCAATATCAAGGGCGCGTTCCTACACATGGCGGCCGACGCGGCCGTGTCCGCGGGCGTCGTCGTCGCCGGTTTCTTCATCGTCAAAACCGGGCTGTCCTGGATCGATCCAGTGACGAGCCTTGTAATCGTCGCGGTGATCGCAATTGGAACGTGGAGCCTATTGCGCGACTCCGTGAACATGAGCCTTCAGGCAGCACCCCCGGGCCTTGACCCCGCAGAGATCGGCACCTTCCTTCGCGGCCAGGACGGCGTGCAGGAGATTCACGACTTGCACGTTTGGCCGATGAGCACGACGGAAACGGCGCTGACTGTCCACTTGCTAGTGCCTGGTGGCTATCCGGGCGATACTTACACTGCCCGTGTCGCCGCAGCCTTGAAGGAGAAGTTTGGGATCGATCACGCCACCATCCAGATCGAGACCGACCCGGCGACGCCGTGCGAACTCGAATCCGACCAGACAGTGTGAGGGGATAGTCATGCAGGCCGTTGCCTTCACCCTAATTCCCGTCTTCGCCGTTTTGATTGGATCGCTTTTCGCGGTCTCCAGGCGGCCAAGCGATGCGTTCGTGAGCGCCATGCAGCATCTGGCGGCAGGCGTGGTGTTCGCCGCGGCGGCGGCGGAAATCTTGCCACAGGTGATGCACCAGGCATCCCCAATCGCGACCTTTACCGGAGGCGCGCTCGGCATCATAATTATGCTAGCGCTCAAAGCCCTTGAAGGCCGAGCAAGCGGGCCGGTCGCGATGCTGGGCGCGGTCGCCGTCGATATTCTGATCGACGGTCTGGTACTTGGTCTTGCGTTTGTCGCTGGTGGAAAGGCTGGCATCCTCTTGACCATCGCGTTGACGTTGGAGGTGCTGTTTCTTGGTCTGACGGTAACGACCGAGCTGGGAGAGACGATCAGTTCCAAGGCGCGCATCATCGCGATCACGATGGGGATTGCGCTGTTGCTTCCGATCGGTGCGGCAGTGGCAACGCCCGTCGCGACCTTCCCGCCCGTCATCATCGCGGGATTTCTGAGTTTCGGGCTGATGGCGTTGCTCTATCTTGTGACAGAGGAGCTGTTGGTCGAGGCGCACGAAAAGCCCGACACCCCGCTTATCAGCGCGATGTTCTTCGTCGGCTTTTTAGGGCTGCTCCTAATCGAGGAGATATTGGGCTGACAGGTGGGCACCAGAAGGCAACTCGTCGGGGACATTGACCCGGCGGGCTATCGGGTCCCCACCGGTCCTTCGATGACGCAGCGTACGCGATCACGTTGCTGAGCTTCTTTCCTGTCGCCATTAACCCGCTGATCGACCTTGGTGGCGGGGCTGGATTGCGTGCTCAGGTCGATCGGACGCTCTTCTTTTGCCCCAGGCGTGCTGCATGGAACATGCGAGTAGACGGGCGGAGCTTCGCGGGCTCCCCGACGCTGCGCTTCGGCACCAGCAGGAAATAGTGCAAGCAGCGAGACTAAAACCGCGATTGTCTTTGTCATCAGGACCCCCTTGCTTCCTGCTCGACAGACAGACCCGGAGCACCACATCGTAGCAAGATAGCATTCATGCCGCTGGTTGTCTTTATGCAAACCAAGAGCTGCGGCTTCAAGGAGTTGGAAATGCTGCGTTGTTCAACTAAAAAGCGGCTTACGGTGCGCTGTCCGCTTCAGCCTACGGGCTACCGCGTCGTATTCCCGACTTCCGACTTCCGACCACCGAACGACGTTGCCGCCCCTCTCCCGCGAACGGTCGTTCGCGGGACAGCCGCGCCGATCGCGGCCGAGGTCGCGAAAACAGCCCGTTGAGCTTCCTAAAACCGTCCCTTGTTTCCTTTTCCGAAATCCGGCTAGGTCGTGTCGAGTTTTCGGAGAAAGCCCTTTGCTCGTCGGCTATGCGCGCGTGTCCACCAGGGACCAGTCCCCTGCCCTACAGCTCAATGCGCTCCGCGAAGCCGGGTGCGAGAAGGTATTCACCGAAAAGGCATCGGGCGCGCAGCGCGATCGGCCGGAGTTGAGGGCAGCGCTCGATTATCTTCGCGCCGGCGACACGCTGGCGGTGTGGAAGCTCGACCGGCTCGCACGCTCCGTCCGCCAGCTTGTCGAGACGGCCGAAGATCTCGCCAAGCGCGAGATCGGCCTTCGCGTGCTCACCCAGGCGATCGACACCACCAGCCCCGGCGGGCGGCTTGTGTTCCACGTCTTCGCGGCCGTCGCCGAGTTCGAGCGCGAGCTGACCCTGGAGCGCACCCATGCCGGGCTTGCCCAGGCGCGAGCCTTGGGGCGGCGTGGCGGGCGCAAGCCGGCGATGGGGCCGGCCGAGATCAAGCGCGCCAAGGCGATGCTTGCCGATCCGACCATCACCGTCGAGGAGGTCGCGCAGCAAATCGGCGTGCAGCCGTCGACGCTCTATCGCCATATCCCCGGCGGGCGCAGCTCGCTCAGCCAACCGGCCTAGATGGAGGCCGTTGATCGACGGCCGCGTCTTTGTCCCACCCACCCAACCCTTGGGGCCGGTCCTACAGCCCGGCAGTCAGGCGAACAGATCACCGATCGCGCGCAGCCGGAAGGCGTTGAGCCAACGGCGTCGGCGATGTTCAGTGGCGTCGTGGACCATGTGGCAGCGCTGGCAGAGCGCCGCGAGGTTTCGCGGCCGGTTGTCGCCGGGATCGTGGTTCAGGTGCGCGCTGGCGAGGATCACGCGGGTGACCCGCAAGTGGGATGGCGGGTCGATGCCGGCGAGACCCGGTTGCGCCCGCGCCAGCTCGTCCGGCGACGGCAGGCGGCGAAGCCCCCTGCCATGCCCGTCGCGCCAGGTCGCGGCGTCCTCGTCCCACCAGACGCCATTCCCTAAGTGCAGCACATCGCGGCCGTGGGGGCGACGGCAATGCTCGCATCGCCCCTTGGCGCGGCGGAACCGGATGAGGTTCGACAGCTCGCGCCAGTCGATCGGATAGAGCCAGCGATGTTCGCGCGCGATCGGCATGACGATCCTATGAGTCATGGCCGATGAGAACGAAAGCGGAAAGTTGCCGCTTTCAGGTTCAAATCACGCGGCGCGAACTTCCAGTGTTACACCCGATGCGCGTTGCAGCGTGCTGATGACCGAAAACAGATTGTCAGCAGCCGGATTGCCCGCCGGGCTGAACATCCGCATCAGGCTTTTGGATGGCCTTCCGGTTCGTTCGGCCAGTTCCTCGAAACCCACCGTCGCCTTGATGTAGTCGCGCAGGACCGCCTTACCCGTCTCGATGTCACCAACGAGAAAGGCGTTGACGGCTTCGGTGAGGAGCGCCGAGCGAAATGCCGGGTCCGCTTGAACACGCGCGCGCACAGTGTCCTTGAAGTTGCGAGTGAGAGCCATCACGATCTTCCTTTCTTCCGCGCCTTGTAGTCCGCCCACAGCGACTTGGCGGTGTCGATGTCACGCTGCTGTCGCTTCTTCGTGCCGCCACTCAGGAGGATAACGAGGGTTTGGCCGTCCATGCCGAAATAGACGCGATAGCCAGGCCCGAAATCGATCCTGTATTCGGAGACGCCCTCTCCCACCGGTTTGACGTTGGAAATCGCGCCACGTTCGACCTTGTTCAGCGCCACCGTCACCTTTGCGGCCGCTACCGCATCCAGCGCGGTGAACCAGAGTCCGAACGGGCTTCGCCCTTCCCTGTCCTCATACTCCTTTAGCACCATCAGTTCCATATATGTTACCATTGGTCCGATCGTCAAGGGTTGGACGCGCCCCAAGGGGCCGCCGAGGCGGCAGTGTTGTTGTACCCGCCCACCCAACCCGGGGGTCTGCCTCGGCCGACAAGAAGAGGTTGTGCGATCCTGCCATTCTGCATACTATCACGTTATCAACATTGAAGGTGTGCACACGTGCATATAATCACACTTGCAGCGCAAAAGGGCGGCGTCGGTAAAACGACGCTTGCGGTCAATCTGGCGGTTGCGGCGCAAGCGGCAGGCATCAGGACGGCACTGTTCGACCTTGACCCACAAGAAAGCGCGACAGCGTGGAGCGAGCGCCGCGAAGCCGAGCTACCCCATGTGGAGCCGATCAGCGCGCGCCGCTTGAACCAAGCGATCGACGCGGCCGAGGCAAACGGTTTCGACCTCACCATCATCGACACGCCCCCGGCAGCCGGAGCCGAGGCAGCCGCAGCCGCGCAACGGGCCGATCTCGTGCTGATACCGTGCCGCCCTTCCCTCATCGACTTGGACGCGATCAAACGCACGGCCCAGCTCATCATCAGCACCGGCAGGACCGGCTTTGTCGTGCTCAATGCGGCCCCGCCCACAGCAACGACGCTGCTGGATGATGCAAAGACGCTGGCGGAGGATACCGGGCTAAAGGTCGCGCGCGCAGTCATCAGGGAGCGCAGCGCCTATCGGGCAGCATGGCCCTACGGACTTGGCGTGACCGAGCACGAACCCAATGGCAAAGCCGCCCAGGAGATTGCGTCGCTTCGCCAGTTCCTGTTTGATGAATTGCAGAATTGCACACCTGCAAATGTGAAGGCTTGATATTATGGCACGACGATCATCGCTCCTCGCGCCCGCAGTCGCCACGAAACCGAAGCCGGAATCCGTTGCGGCCGAGCGCGTAGCCTCTCCGCCAGACGCGCGCGCGTCGCGATCGAGCGGGCAACGACCGGGCAAGTATCACTTGGGCGCTTATTTCGATCCCGCCGATCCGACCGCCGAAGCGTTCCGGGTGCTGGCGGCGAGGACGCGCCGCAGCCATCAGGATTTGCTGGCCGAAGCGATCGCCGAGCTGGTCGCCAAATACGACGCCGACAAGCAGTTCGGACGTGCTTGAACGTGTGCACATATGCACACCTGCAAATGTGCAGGATTGAACC
>NZ_CP037915.1:0-150273 GCF_004354345.1 Sphingomonas sp. AAP5
GTGAAGCTGGTGGGAGCCCCGACGATGGATTCGCGAGAAGTCGCTCTCACCCAGGGTAAGCTGTTCGATTATCTCGACAGCCCGCTGCACGGCAAAGTCCGTGGCGAGCAGAGTATCATGGACTTTCCACTCTTCTCGTTAGCGAAGCGGCCTCAGATGGAGGCGATGACCTACGAGATGGACGGCGTCAAAATCGAGATCAAGCCCAGTTCGAGCGGTATCGCGACGATGTGGGATAAAGAGGTCCTGATATACGTCCTGTCGCTGATGGTGCAGCATATTGGTCGGACCGGGGGTGAAGTACAGAACGTCTTCACCTTCAATGCACACGACTTCTTCCGGGCGACCGGCGTTGGACGCCCATCGAAGCGTGATTACGATCGCTTCATCGAAGCGCTCGGTCGTTTGCAGGGCACGCAGATCCGGACGAACATCAAAACTGGCACCGTGGGGACGAAAGGCTTCTTCTCTTGGTTCGCGGAAGCGCAGGCGACCACTCGCGAAACGGCGAGCGGCGTCGATCAACTCATGCCGGTCCGCGTCCAGCTCTGTGACTGGCTCGTCCGCGCGGTCTCTCGTGACAGCCGTATCTATGACTACCACAACGACTATTTTCGTCTCGGCTCGATTGAACGACGCCTTTATGAATTGGCGCACTGCTATTGTCGTGATGAAGAATATGAAATGCCTCTGGAAATGCTGGGTGCGAAGATCGGCTCAACGTCGCCGCTCCGCACGTTGAAAAGTCAGCTGAAGAAGATCGCAGCCGAGAATAAAATGCCGAGCTACTCAATCGAAGTTCGGGAAGTTGTTCCGGAAGTCCCTGCGCGGGATAAACTAGGCCGACGGGTCGGGAAGCCCGAGACGGTTGTTGTGATGAAGCCCAAGGATCGTTTGACAGGAAGTCGAGCCGCGTTGGCCGCCTGATATCGATCCATATGCCTGACATTCTACGCAACTAGCTGCGGCCGACGCGTCCCAACCGGCTTTGGGAGATGGCTTCGCGGTAGCGATGCTTCGTCGGGCACAAGGCGTGCAGAGGAGAGGGAGCCTTCGGCTTGTTGATCCGGTGATGAGCACCGGGCGACAAGAAGGAAGCCCTCGATGCGCACCTCAGCCGCAGCTCTCGAACTCGACTTCACCGAACCCTCGATCACGGCGGCCAAGGCGGTCGCCGACACCATCGCCAGGAACGGATCGCTCCAGCGCGACACGCTGCTGTGGGTCATGGAGCAAGCCTATGGCGGATCCTCGGCCGACGGTCGTTGGTCGCTACGCGACGCTTACGACATGCTCGAACTCGCCGAGGTCATGCACCTGGCGAAGGCCGACCTGCCGTCCACACCCGGCGATTGCCTTGCCGCGCTGACCGAGCTGGTCGCCAACCTGCCGACGCATACCGTTCGCAGCGAGGAGCAGATCGAGCTTCAGCAATTCTCGACCCCGGCCCCGATCGCCTACCTAGCTGCGCTCGCCGGCAGGATCGCGGCCACGGATCTGGTCCTCGAACCGTCTGCCGGGACAGGCCTACTCGCCGCCTTCGCGCACCGCGTCGGTGCCCGCCTGGTCCTCAATGAGATCGATCCGGCGCGCGCTGAGATGCTCGCTGCCGCGTTCCCGGGCGTTGCTGTCACGCGGCACGACGGCGAGCTGATCCACGATCTACTCGAACCAACGATCCGGCCAACGGCCGTCCTCATCAATCCTCCCTTCTCGCGCAGCATCGGTCGCCACGCCGACCCGCTGGCAGCGTTCCGGCATCTTCGCGCCGCCTTGATGCGTCTCGGCACCGGAGGCCGCTGCGCCGCAATCCTGCCCGATCGCGTGGACACATCGAGCCGCGCCTGGGCCAAAGCGACGAAGGGTTGCACCCTCACGTTGCACCTCGAGCTGCCGGCAGATGCCTATGCCAAGCACGGCACCAGCCAGGCCGTGAAGATCATGGTGTTGGAAAATGGCACCGGCACGCCGGCCGAACTGATCCGCTGCGCGACGCTCGCCGAGGCGCTCGCGGCGATCGCGGCAAAGGCCGCTTCCCCCGTATCCGCGCATGTCCCGCGCACCGCCTCGCTGCTCGCGCGCCCTGCAGGGCGCAGCTCGCTGCTTGGCGGCCTCGCCAGCAAACCGCGCCTCAACGCAGCACCTGCAAAAGCCGCGAGGTCGCAGACCGCGACGCCGATCGATTACACCGTGTTCGCCGAGCCACTCCCGACCGGCGAGTCTGTCGGTGTGTACCTGCCATACCGGCCCAGCCGGATCGCGATCGGCTGCGCATCGGCGCATCCAACCGCGCTGGTGGAATCGATCGCAATGGGCTCGATCACCGCACCGCGGCCGACTTACGTCCCCACGCTCACGCAAACCGTCGTCGACGCGAAGACGCTTTCCGACGCACAGCTCGAGACGCTGATATATGCGGGCGACGCCGTCGAGCGTGACATCCCCGGCCTGTTCAAACCTGTCGAGGAGGGGCTATCGATCGCACCATCCGAGGATGGCCGTCCGTATCGGACCGGCTTCTTCCTCGGTGACGGCACCGGCGCTGGCAAGGGCCGCCAGGTCGCCGCGATCATTCTCGACCAGTGGCTGCGCGGTCGCCGCAAGCACATTTGGGTCTCCAAGACCGAGACGCTGCTCGAAGATGCGCGGCGCGATTGGACCGCTGTTGGCGGTCTCGCACTCGATATCCAGCATCTCAACCAGTGGAAGCTGGGAACGCCGATCGGTGCTGGCGAGGGCGTGCTGTTCCTCACCTATGCGACGCTGCGCTCCAATCGCGGCGACAAGGGCACCCGTCTCCAGCAGATCCTTGAATGGGTTGGCGACGACTATGACGGCATGATCGTTTTCGACGAGGCGCACGAGATGGCCGGTGTCGCAGGTGGCGAAGGCAGCTTCGGCACCAAACAAGGCTCCGACCAGGGTATCGCCGGCGTCCGTCTCCAGAACCTCCTCCCGCGCGCCCGCGTACTCTACGTCTCCGCGACCGGTGCATCCGACGTCAACAATCTGGCCTATGCAACGCGGCTTGGCCTGTGGGGTCCGGGCACGGCGTTCGCCGATCGCCGGACCTTCGTCGACTCCCTGCGCCGGGGCGGGATCGCCGCGCTGGAGCTGATCGCCCGCGACCTGAAAATGCAGGGGCTCTACGTCTCGCGCGCGCTGAGCTTCGCCGGCGTCGAGTACGATATCCTCGAACACAAGCTGACCGCCGACCAGATCGAGGTCTATGACGCCTATGCCGATGCGTGGGCGATCATCCACAGCAACCTGCGCGCGGCGCTGGACGCGACCCGCGTGACGGACAGCTTCTCGAACGACACCTATAACAGCGGCGCCAAGGCGGCCGCACTGTCGATCTTCGAATCCACCAAGCAGCGGTTCTTCTGCCAACTCCTGATCGGCATGAAGCTGCCCTCGCTCGTTCCCGCGATCCGCGCCGATCTCGCCCGCGGCGAGAGCGTCGTCATCCAGCTCGTCTCGACGTCCGAGGCGATGCTCAACCGGGCACTGGCGGCTCTTTCGGTCGAGGAGCGCGCCAATCTCGACATTGAACTTTCGCCGAGGGAGTTTCTCATGTCGTACCTCACGGCCGCCTTCCCGGTCCGGCAGATGAAGACCTTTGTCGACGAGACCGGCAAAACGCGCTCCGAACCGATGTCGGACGAGGACGGCCGCCCCGTCTTCAGCCAGGAGGCGCTCGAGATGCGGGACAACCTCCTCGAGCAGCTCTGCGCGCTGCCCATCGTCGGCTCCGCGCTCGACCATATCATTGGGCATTTCGGCACCGATGCGGTTGCCGAGGTAACCGGGCGCAGTCGGCGTGTCATCATGGACGCTCACGGTCGCCAGCGCGTCGAAAGCCGCTCACCCCGCACCAATCTCGCCGAGACCGACGCCTTCATGCGCGGTGCGAAGAAGATCCTGATCTTCTCCGATGCTGGCGGCACCGGCCGCAGCTATCATGCGAGCCTGACGTGCGAAAACCAGTCGCGCCGCAACCATTACCTCCTCGAGCCGGGCTGGCGTGCTGACGCCGCCATCCAGGGGCTCGGACGCACGCACCGCACCCACCAGGCGACCGCACCGCTGTTCCGGCCGGTGTCGACCGACTGCCGGGGCGAACGGCGCTTCATCTCGACGATCGCGCGCCGGCTCGACAGCCTGGGCGCGCTCACCCGCGGCCAGCGCCAAACGGGCGGTCAGGGCCTGTTCGATTCGCGCGACAATCTCGAAAGCGACTATGCCAAGGAGTCGCTCGATCAGTGGTTTCGCCTGCTCGCCGATGGCAAGCTGCGCTCGACGACGCTGGACGAGTTCCAGAAACTGACCGGCCTCGAGCTGGAGGGCGAAGGTGGCGGGCTCAAGGAGGAGATGCCCCCGATCCAGCGCTGGCTCAATCGCATCCTTGCACTGCGTATTGCCATGCAGAACGCGATCTTCGACGAGTATCTGGGGCTAATCGAGGCCCGAATCGAGGCGGCGAAGGAAGCCGGCACGCTCGATCTGGGTGTCGAGAGCATCAACGCCGAGCGCATCACGATCCTCGATCGCACCGTCATCCGCCGCGACCAGACCAGCGGCGCCGAGACCGAGATCCTCCGATTGGAAACCGAGGAACGCTACAAGCCCCTCGCGCTCGATCGCGCTTTGCGAACCTTAAGCGACGACGCCCGTCTGATCGTCAACCGCAAGTCGGGCAAGGCCGCGATCCGATGCAGCACCTACTCGCTCACCGATGACGATGGCGAGATCGTGCGCCGCTACGAGCTGGTCCGCCCCACGCGCACCGAGCGGATGCGGCAGGATCTTCTGCTCGAGACGATGTGGGAAGATGCGAGCGAGGCGGAGTTTTCCGCGCTCTGGCAGGCCGAGGTCGAGGAGATGTCGGGCAAGACCCGCACCAACACGCTCTACCTCGTCACCGGCCTGCTCCTGCCGGTCTGGGACCGCCTGCCCGACGATCACGTCCAGGTCTGGCGTCTCAACACCGATGACGGCCAGTCCTTCCTTGGCCGCATCGTGCCCGCCCCGCTTGTGACCAAGCTCGCGGACGCCTTCGGCATCGCTGCGACCATCACGGTGTCGGGTGCCGAGACCGCCAAGCACGTCATGGGGACGGCTGAGATCACCGCGCTCGGTGCGTACCGGCTGAAGCGCAGCCTGGTCGCAGGACAGCAGCGGCTCGAATTGCTTGACTGGCCGCACACGCGGTTGGCCGAGCTGAAGGCAGCCGGATGCTTCACCGAGATCATCCAGCACAAGACGCGGATGTTCATTCCCGTCGCGACAGCCGCGATCGTGATCGACCGCATCACCGCCTGACCCGAACAGGGCTCTCTTCCCGATCATCAAAGGGAGGGGAGGGAGCCTTCGGCTTTGTGAGCTTGGAGGACCAGGCTCGCGTGACCGCGGGACGCGGCGCGCTGATCTCGAATGGAGTATGACCGATGATCCAGTCCGTGAAGGTCAAGAACCTGACGCTGTCGAAGGACAATGTGCGCAAATCTAACCGTGGCGCGGGAATCGACCCCCTCGCCGCGAACATCGCAGCCCAAGGGCTGTTGCAGAATCTGATCGTCACCCCGCTCAAGAAGGCGGGGACGTTCACCGTGAAGGCGGGCGGTCGCCGCCTCCGCGCGCTCCAGCTTCTAATCGAGCAGGGCACCCTCCCCGCTGACCACACCGTTCCGGTCCTGGTCCTCGGCGACGACGACAACGCGATCGAGGCGAGCCTCGCAGAAAATTTCCAGCGCTTGCCGATGAACCCGGCCGACGAATGCACCGCGTTCAACTTCCTGATCCAGAAGGGCATGACGGCCGAGGACGTCGCCAAGCGTCAGGGCGTCACCACCCGGTTTGTCGAGCAGCGCGTGCGCCTTGCCGAGCTGGCACCGCCTGTCTTCGAGGCGCTCGCAGCCGGCGAGATTACGCTCGGCGTGGCGCAGGCTTACGCCGTCACCACCGACGTCGATCGCCAGACGCGCGTGTTCGCCCAGATGAAAACGTCCTACTACGGCGACAACCCCGACAACATCCGCCGCGCCATCCTCAACGGCACCGTCAAGGCGAACGACGCCAAGGCCCGCTTTGTCGGTCGCGATGCCTATGTCGCCGCAGGCGGCCGCATCGAGGGCGACCTGTTCGCCACGGAGGGCGATGAGAACTGGATCGACGTCGACCTGATCGAGACGCTTGCGGCCAGCAAGCTCGAAGCCGCAGCAGCCGAACTGGCACAAGCTGAGGGCTTGGCGTTCGTCACGCCGATCGCGGCGACGCACGTCCCTTACGATCTCGAGCGCCAGCTTCATGAGTATCACGCGCCTGCCCGCGCCCTTACCGAGGACGAGACGGCGCGTGTCGAGGTACTGTCGGCCGAGAACGACGCGCTGATCGACCAGCTCGAGCAGGAACTGCCCGACGGCAGTGCCGAGGCCGAGGCGGCAAACGCGCGCATCGAGGCGATCGAGCGCGAATTGGAGACCATCGAGGACGACCGTCACGAGATCGATCCTGCGCTGAAAGCGCAGATCGGGACGTTCGTCTATATCGGGGGCGACGGTGAACCCCGCGTTCATACCCGCCTCTTCAGCGAAAAACCGGTCGTCGATCCGAACGCCCCCCCCAAGGAGTCGGGCGGCGCAGCCGTGGAAGGGGCTGCCGGCGACGCCGAACAGGGTCCGAAGCTCAGCGCCACGCTGATCGATGAACTGGCGACGCAGCGCCGCCAGATCCTCGTCGCTCATATGGCCAGCGACCCGGCGATGGCACTCGACCTCACCATCTTCCTGATGGCGCAGAACGTGGTCTTCGAGCAGGCCCACATCCCGAACCACTCGACCCTGAAGTCGAGCGCCGCTGGATTCCCCATCTTCGGGTTCCGCGACGAGGGATCGATGGCGTCGCAGACGATCGACGACCAGCGCCAGAAGCTCGACACGAGCTGGGCGGGTCTGCCGACCATGACCGCGCGCTTCGACGCCTTCCGAGCGCTCGACGACGAGGCCCGGGGCGCGTGGGTCGCGTTTTCGATAGCACGTACACTCGAACCGACGCTCAACGTCGCCGAGGGCTATCGCAGCAACGGCTTCCATGACCATCTCGGTCGCCTCCTCGACATCCAGGTCGAGAATTGGTGGCGCCCGACGGCCGAGAACTTCTTCGGCCGGGTCAAGAAGCCCGTCATGCTCGACGCGCTCGAGGAGATCGGAGGCCCGATCCTGCGCGGCCGCTACAAGGACGCCAAGAAGGGCGACCTTGCCGGCACTTGCGCCTCGCTGTGCAACGGCCAGGGCATCGTCGAAGCCGAGATCCGCGAGAAGGCGACCGCCTGGCTGCCCGAGGCGATGCGCTTCGACGGCATCGAGAAGGCGGCACGCACGCCGCTGCGCTCCAGCTTCGCCGACGACGAAACGGGGATCGATCCGGACGAGGACGAGGATACCGACCTCGACACCGGTGACGATGCAGTGATCGATCACGAGGAAGAGGAGGATTTCAGCCAAGCGGCCTGACGCCGGCTTGCACATTTCGAGGCACCTGGGGGCGGCACTCTTCGCGGAGTGTCGCCCCTCTTTTTGTGACCCGGCACCGCCCTTCCAGAGGGAAGGATGCTCACGCCGGTTCGCCTCAACCCAACCAGGAGAACGATCGTGGCACAGACCACCGACAAGCCCTCGCCTGCCGACATCATCACCAACACCATCATCGACAAGCTCGAATCCGGGGTGCGTCCATGGGTAAAGCCGTGGCGCCCCGGCCTTGGCGGCCGTCCGCTGCGCGCAACCGGCGATCCCTACAAGGGCATCAACTGCTTCTGGCTGTGGTTGTGCGCCGAGGGCGCGGGCTACAACTCGCGCACCTGGATGACGTACAAACAAGCGCAGGCCCTTGGCGGTCAGGTCCGCGAGGGCGAGCGGTCGCAGATCGCGATCTTCTACAAATCCTACAGCAAGACCGTCGAATCCGTCGTCACCGGCGACACGACCGACGAGATGCGGCGCGTGCTGCGCTCCTACGCCGTGTTCAATTGCGACCAGATCGACGGGCTGTCTACCGACTTCTACCCGAGCCCTGTCAGCATCGTGCCCCCGGCCGATGCGCTCCCCGAGCGCGCGCAGCGCTTCCTCGATGCGCTGCCGGCAACGGTCCACGCGCGCGGCGATCGCGCGTTCTACGACCGCACCGCCGACACCATCACCATGCCGCCCGTCGAGCTATTCTCGACCCGCGCCTACCACGCCGCCACGCTCGCCCATGAGGCTGGCCACTGGACCGGCCATCCCGACCGGCTGGATCGCACGTTCGGCAAGCGCTTCGGCGACGACGCCTACGCGTTCGAGGAGCTTTGCGCCGAGATGACCTCCGCGCTGCTCGGTGCCGATCTCGGTCTGCCGACGTCGCATATGGACGACCACGCCGCCTATATCGGCTCGTGGTTGAAGGTGCTGCGCAAGGACAGCCGCGCGATCATGACCGCCGCGGCGAAGGCCGAAGCCGCAGCCGGCTATCTGCTCCGCGCGACCGGCCTCGACGCCTCGGCCGAACCCGAGGAACAGATCCGTGAAGCAGCGTGACCGTTCCGGCCGCCCTCCCCGACCTCGGCGCCTACCGGCGCTTCGTCGTGGCATTCAGTGGCGGCAAGGACAGCCTTGCCGCCCTGCTCCACCTCCTCAGCCTCGGCGTGCCGGCACACGCGATCGAGCTGCATCACCATGATGTCGATGGCCACGGCCCGACCTTCATGGATTGGCCGTGCACGCCCGCCTATGTCCGCGCGATCGCCGAGCATTTCGGCATCGCGCTCTACGCCTCATGGCGCGAGGGTGGCTTCGCGCGCGAGCTGGCACGCGACGACGCGCCGACCGCGCCCATCGCGTTCGAGACGCCGACCGGCATCGGCCGTGCCGGAGGCAACTGCCCTGCCGGCACGCGCGGGCTGTTCCCCCAGACGTCTCCCGATCTTCGGGTGCGCTGGTGCAGCCCGGCGCTGAAGATCGACGTCCTCGCGGCCGCGATCCGGAATCAACCCCGCTTCCTCGAGGGGCGCACGCTCGTCATCACCGGCGAGCGCGCCGAGGAAAGTCCCTCGCGTGCGCGTTATGCGACGCTCGAAACGCATCGCACCTCCACCATCGCGCGTGCAGTCGATCATTGGCGCCCGGTCCATGACTGGACCGAACGCCTGATCTGGGATGCGATCGCGCAAGCGCGCATTCGTCCGCACCCGGCCTACGTCCTGGGATGGGGGCGTCTGTCGTGCCGGGCCTGCATTTTCGGATCGCCCGACCAATGGGCGACGCTCCGTCTCGTCTTCCCCGCCGCCTTCCGCCGGGTTGCGGCTCGCGAAGCCGCGAGCGGGAAGACGATCCATCGCTCGCTCACCGTCACGCAGCTCGCTGATCGCGGCACGGCGTTTCCGGCCGCGACGCTGCATCCCGACGAATTGGAGCAAGCCGATGATCCGGTCTGGCGTCTTGCGATCCTGGCGGATCGCTGGACGCTCCCTGCCGGTGCCTTCGGCGACCATGCAGGCCCGCCATGAACGCCGCCACGCGCGTCGACCTCATGGACCTGCTCGCTCCCACGCGAGAAGACCCGCTGTGGGAGGCCAACAAATCGGGATGGCACTGCTTCGTCATGGGCAACGACCGTTGCCATTACCGCCGTGGGAGCAAGCTCCGCACGGCTTGGCAGTGCGGGTATGATGCAGCCTCACGGTCGGCCGATCCTGTCGGCCGGATGCTCTGACTAAAGCCCGGTTGACGGAGGAGAGGAAGCCTTCGGCCTTTTGAGCGCGCCCTGGCGCTCAGGAGGTTCGGCCATGCTCTACGACACGCACTACCGCCACAATGAGGCGCTTTCTCCCGACGCGCTCGGCACCCTGCCCGCAGCGCTCCACGCCCTGAACGCTGGCGTCGACGACTGCCGGCGTGCCGGCAAACCGATCGACCGCGACGCGTCGATCCTGCTGCTGATCCGCAACCTGGCGTCCGTCGCCGAACGTGGCGCGCCCAGCACGAACGAGCTGCGGCTCCGCTGCGCGGAAGACCGCAACAGCGTCATCTCCGGACCCGCGCTGCTCGACATCGCCGGCAACAGCGTCGCCGACGATGCCGCCGCGAAACGCACCTTCCATCGGCAGGCACGCCTCGCGCTCGCTTCGCTTGCCGAGGCGATCGGCCTAAATGCGCATGACGTCCGCATCGATACCGACATGGGCGGAATTGGTGACGATGGCACGACCGAGCTGCGCCACGCCGATCTCTCGATCCGGGTGCGTCCGCACAGCTTCCTCGCGGACAGCGAGATCACCTTCAACCGCTGCCGGGGCGGCGAACACGCCGGCCCCGTTCAACGCGCACCGATCGCCGAGCTGCTGGACGTGAGCACGTTCCAGCGCCGGCTTACCGCGACGGTTGGCGACGTTGGCGCTCCGCGCCTCGCCGCGGCCGCCTGATCCTCACGTCACCGGAGACTTATCATGGGTTGGCTCTTCATGCGCGATATGGGTGGCTACGCCACCCCGCGCTCGTATCTCGACAACCAGTTCACCTACCAGCGCGACACACATCGCCTCACCGTGCTGGCATCCGCCATGGTCGGATCGACCTATTACGCCGCTTGCGAGCGCTTGGCGGACGACGCCGAACGAGTCGTATTCGGCATCGTCTGCCTCACCAAGACCAGCACCGGCGCGCGCGACGGCTGCACGTTCGGGTTTAAGGACATGGATGAAACGGTCGGGCCGAACGAGAGCGAGTGCCCGGCCGCGATCCTCGACGAGCTGACCGAAACGGACAGCGAATACGCCCTGGCCTGGCGCGCGCGGTGCCGCGCCAACCTGCTCGCCAAGAAGCTCGACCGGGCCAAGCCGACGCCGAAGCCCGGGCAAACGATCATCTTCGATGAACCCATGCGCTTCAGCGACGGCAGCGACCGCAGCCGCTTCGAGGTGGTCGCGAACCCCAAGGGCAAGACGCCGCTGTTCCGTGACCCGGAAAGCCGCGCGATCTGCCGCATCCCGGCGTTTCGGAAGCGCGCCTACCGCATCGTTCATGCGGCGATCGTCGTGCGGGACGCGGCCAGTGGCTGACCGCCCGCCCGTCATCGCCGCCTGGGGGGCCGGCGTGGTGCGACGCCGCGTCCCGGCAGCATCACCGAGTTCATCCGCGAACGCGGCCTCCTATCACCGGCCGAAGTCGACCGCATCATCGAGACGGCGCCCTCGGCGCTACTCGATTTTCAGGCCGCGCAGGCCGCGCTTCTCCCTGAGCAACGCGTCCCGATGGGGCGCTGGCTCGACGACTTTCATCGCGCGTCCGACGCGCTGGCCGAAGACCATCAACATGGTACTGAGATTCCGGCGAACTCTGCACCGAACCGGCACTGACCGCCTTCGGCGTCACCTTTGCCGAGGGTCACGAGGACCACGGGTGAATGATGGCGCTGGAGTTTAAGGCGCATCTCAATCGCGATTGGAACGTCGGCGATCACGCGCGTGAGATCAGCAGCGTCCTCTCCGCTGGTCGCTTCGGGACCCACGCCCACGAAGGCTGGCCCGCTCTCGCCTTTCCGGCCGAGCGTCCCCGCTACGAATGACCCGAACCGCTTGGGTCTCCAATTTTGCCAACCTTCAGAAGTCCGGTCTCATGAAGACCTTCACCGACCCCTTTCGAATACCCTGCCCATTACCGAGCGGAAATCACGGTTGAGGCGGAGGACGCTGTCAGCGCCTGCCGCTCCGCGATCGACGCGTCGCACACGACCGACGGGTGGAAGAGCCTCGACACGGAGCATCCCACTTATGTCTGCGCGATCGCTGAAGGTGCGGAAGTCGATCCTTGGCGCTTTGTCCCGGATGGGGGCGATGCCTCCGTCCTGCCCGTCCCGGGCCTGTTCTCCGAGGTGGCGGCGTGCGCGGGCCATGCCGTGACCCGGAGCGAGGATCTGGTTGACCCGCTACACATCATGATCGACGCGATCGGCGCCGATGGAGCGTTGAGAATCACCCCAGCTGCGATGGTCCGCTTGTGTGCAACGGGGCAGGCACTTCTCGACGACATCGCGACGTTCGGGTTGAGCCCCACTTCAACCGTAGCAGCAGGCGTGGTCACGTCTGCACCCGACGCCACCTGACGCCCGACAGCCTTCCGCCAGAGAGATGCGGCACATGGGCGGCCGCGAGACCCCCGCAACCGCGAAAATCCGGGCCGAGTTGCCGCTTTGCGGCTGCCCGCACCACCCCGGTTTTTGCGGTTTCCCTCCGCTACGCTCCGGTGCGGGCGTCTCTTATTCGGCCGCCCAGGAGGTGCGCATCCGGCGGATAGGCCGCCGGCCTCGATCAGATGAAGGGCTTGACCCCATGACCACTTCCCTCGCTGCCGCACTCTCCGCTCTGGAGCTTGGACACCTCGAACCCCGCGCCGAAGACATTTCAGGCATGTGCCCGCCCTCGACCGAAGCACTGGAGCAGACCACCACCGCCATCTGGAGCGACCTGTTCGCAACCCTCCAGAACACGTCGCTCGAGCGCGACATCGAGGAGATGGGCTGGGGCCTGGTCAACCTCTTCCACCGGGCCGCGGCGAAGAAGCACGCGACCATTGACCGTCTCACCGACGAGATCAGGCTCCTCCTGGCAGAGCAGGACGGTTCGGAGATCAACACCGCCAACCTCGAGGACAAGATCGACCTTGCCAAGAAGATCGAGGAGGCCGCCACCTGCTACGAACACATGCGCGACACCGCAGCGGCTCACTATATCCGCGAGACCGGCCGTTCCTGGATCCCGTCGACCGGCAAC
This sequence comes from Sphingomonas sp. AAP5, assembly GCF_004354345.1. Taxonomy (NCBI): domain Bacteria; kingdom Pseudomonadati; phylum Pseudomonadota; class Alphaproteobacteria; order Sphingomonadales; family Sphingomonadaceae; genus Sphingomonas; species Sphingomonas sp. AAP5. The sequence goes on from NZ_CP037915.1 coordinate 12,806, forward strand.
CGCATTTCGCTCGGGGTTACGTCGGCAATCGTTGACGGACGCGCCTTCCTCCAGGCTCGGCGCGAGCGGGTCCGCGACGCCAACACTGCACAGGGCACGCCAGTAGTATTTGCCGGGGGACGGCTGACCTTCCGGACCGATGAGGACATGAAGGCGTTTGGCGACAATCTGCTGCGTACCCTGGGTGCGGTTCGGGAGCGCGTCGGCGACATGTATCTCGTCCATGGCGGCGACATGAAGGGGATCGAGCGAATCGCGGCGTCGTGGGCCGAGCAAAACGGCATCCAGCAAGTCCGCTTCGGTCTCGATCGCAAGCTGGGTGATCGTGCCGGCTTCCGTCGCAACGAGCAGATGCTCTCGCTGAAGCCCCGCTACGTCATCGCCTTCCAGGGTAACGGCGTGACCGAGCGTCTGGTCATCGACGCCAAGAAGGCCGGCATCCGCGTGGTCGATCGTCGCGGTCCGCTGGGGACCCCGCCCGCAGCTCAGAACGCTCAGCGCGACCGAGAGGTCGCCTGAGCTTCGGCTCGGCCGCTGGCAAAGCCAGCGGCCTCGCCCTTTGCCGCCTCCCCGCAGATTCCACTCACTTCCACCCCATCTGGGAGCAAACCGATGCCTCGCCCAACCCGTAACAGACGGCTGCGCATTGCGGTCGCTTCGCGTTTCGCGTTTCGCGCTTCGTCTGACGGCGATACCTGCCACGTCGTCATGACGGACAATCGCAGCGCTCCTCGCGCGAGCGGCAAGAGGGTTTTCGTCACCGTCACCGTCGCCGGCCCCCGCCTGCATGACGACGCGGATCGCGCTGTCGAGGTCATGATCGGTCGTGCAGGCTTCCCAGGGCGAACAGCCGAGCGGTGATGACTGGTTCCTAAGGGCAAGCTCGCGAAGGTTCGGGGCCAATAGTGTCGCGACCAGCGCGCTATTCCGCTTCGCTTCACCGAGCCCCTTAGCCGGTCTTGGCCCATTCGGGTGACGATCGACTGACGGGGGGCTTACCGTGCCCGCATCGCGATTCCGACGCGGAGCGGTTCCGTGGGGCGAGGCCGGAGTCTGCCCCGCGCCGTGTGCCTCTCGTTCAGGCCACACGCCACCTCACCGCGTTGGTCTCTGCGCCGGCTTCGCCGCTCTATGCCAGGGGGGATGCGCTGCCGGAATCACGACAGCCGCGTTCGGTTCCTGCCGTCCGGGCGGGGCGCTGCGCAGCACGAACCCCCCATCGTCATCTCGACACGCACGACGCGCGCGCGCCGTGACGGCGAAAGGCGGCACCAAGGTCCACGCCGCAACCATCATCCTTCACGACAGACACCGGCGCAGGGCGCGATCACCAGCGAGGTAGGGTGTCAGCGCCGCCCGGATAGCGGGATCAAGGCATAGTGGCACTGCCGGACGAGCAACGCGACAAGGGCGTTCTGCTTCACGGTTCTATGTCCGTTGCCCGCCGTGGGGGGCCATCCCCTCTCTTTCCTGAACGACCTAATCCGGCCGTCCACCCGCTCCAACCCGCGATCATTCGGGCCGAGTTGCCGTGTGCCACGGCTGCCCGCACCACCCCTTCGATCGGGGTTCCCCTGCGCGTCTACGCGCTTTCGGTGGAGAGGGCGTCCTGGCCGTCTTTTTTGGTGTTCAGTCGAGGGGACGGACCCCCCGGCGAGCAAAAAAGGAACCTCGAAATGCAGAACCTCGTCATCCTCGCCGGCAACGTCGGCGCCACGCCTGAAATCCGCACCACCCAGGGCGGCACCAAGATCACCAACTTCTCCCTCGCCACCTCGCGCCCCAAGCGCGACCAAGACGGCAAGACCATGAAGGATGGCGAAGGTCGCCGGGTCGAGGACACCGAATGGCACCGGATCACCTGCTTCAACGGCGTCGGCAAGACCGTCGCGCAGTATGTCGAGAAGGGCCAGAAGGTCATGGTCCGGGGCCGCATCCACTACACCCGCTGGACCGACGATCAGAACATCGAGCGCTACGGTGTCGAGATCATCGCCGACGAAGTGACCTTCCTCTCCTACGGCAAAAGCCGCCAGGAACGCCAAGGCGCCGCGCAGGACGATGAGGCGGATGACGTCCCCTTCTGAGGGAGGCAGTACGGGCCCGGAGCTGACGCTCCGGGCCTCTTTTAGCGTTCACCGGCCAATCAGGACCGCAAGGTCATAAGTTCACGAAAACACAGCTACACCGCGCGCTTGAGCTGTTCGAGTTGCCTGTTGTCCGGCAGCTTCTCCGTGAGATGTTGCTGGAGCATGCGATCGTCGAAAGGCTTGCCGATGCACGTTGCTTTGTCGGGCATGTCCCCCGGACATGGCGTCACGTTGCCGCTTGTGAGCACGATCTCGATCCAGGGCCAATACTCGGCAACGTAATGGGTTCGCGCGAACCCGTCGCAGTCGCAGGGCATCGCCACGCCGGAGAACATGAGCGTCACACCGTCGGCGTCATCGCCCAGGAAGGCCTTAGCCTCCTCGCCCGTACCCGCTTGGTGAAAGTGAAAACCCGCTCCGTCCGGAATGTCGCACGCATGCCTGAGAATGAGCGGATCGTCGTCGACTACCAATGCATAGAGGACGGTAGGGATCGCCATTCAGTCTAAGCCTTATCATGAAGCCGGGTAGCCTGTGTCGGTGTGTCGAGACGAGTTGGCGTCTCCCGGCGAAGCCGGGACCGTCGCTCTATTCCGCTTCGCTCCACCGAGCCCGTAGCCGGTCTCGGCCCGTTCGGGTGACGATCGACTGACGGGCGCGCAGCGCGGAAACGTCTTTCCGAAAAGCGGCAACTTCCTTCCATTCTGGCCCGGCCGGGGTTGCACCGCCGCGCAGCGCACTGTCCCTGTCGACATCGGGGCGCCGAGAGGGGGCACGGAATGAACAGGTGTCCACCGCGCCCGCGAGGGGGCGCGTTACCGGCAAACCAACGCTGAGCACGACGTTCCGGGCAGGCGGGCTTCACCCCGCTCTTGAGGCGCAATCCTTGGGCCGGCTCAGGGCCTTGTACGATCAACCCGCAAGGGGTCCGGGCGCTTCGCTACGGCTTTTTTCGCAAGCGATAAAAGTGATCGCGCCCCTTCCCCGTCCTGTCGGGCGCCTGTCGAGCGGGGATGAACCCCGCCGGCTTCACAGGAGCCTCGGACATGTTCAACGATATCTGGATCGCCCGCAAAAACGCCATGGGCCTCGCAAGAACCTTGATGGTGGCAACCATGGTCATTGCCGTCGGCACGGGGTACGCCGTCATCACCGCCGAGGATCACGACAGCTCGCTCACGATCGTCAACGAGTACGACCCTTACGCCTGAGCCTCCCGGGGGGCCTCGGCCCCCCTCCCCTCCCCTCCCCGCTCTTCAACGGTGAAGGCGCCGGAGCGGGCATCGAGCCCGCCCCGGCCCCGCTGCGCAAGCACGGCAGCGCTGCTGGACGAAAGGCTTCTACCCCCTTCCAACCACCGATTTGGTGCGGGATGCAAATTCAGACGGTATCTCTTTCGGACGCGGGCAATCAGCTCCACGCCGTCCGGACAGGCGGCAGTTCCTCGAACACCTTCATCAGCCGCGGGTCGCGCAGGAGTGTCACCCATTCCCGGCCATAGGTTCGCGACGCGAGATAGAACGTAGACCCTTCGCACTCGACCATCCGGCAGCGCTCCAGCTTGTCGACGAGCGAATAGTCGGAGCCGTGGCGCGCCACGATGTCTTCCAGCTCGGCCCGCATCAGCGTCCCGCATTTGCAGCAACGGATCCGAACCAACGCGTTCATTCGGAGCATGTCGCCGACGCTTTCCATCCACCGGGGCCACAGGGCAACGATATTGGCAGCCGTTTCCATGATCGAACGATACGCCGCGATCGGCATGGTCGTCCAGCATCAGCCTCGACCTGAAGTCTCTTCCAGGTCGACGATCCGCGCGGCATTTCGGGCTCCTACGTCCTGGCCGGGGCGCCCCCCCCGCGCAAGCCCGCCAGCGGGCTTCTCCACTCCGTTGTGACCCTACGGGTGCGCGAGCGATCTATGCCCCGGCCGTCCTGTCGCCTGTCGAAAGGCCCCGATCGTCGGGGTCATTGGCAGGAGACCATCATGGCCGAGCAAAAGCCTCAATCAGACCGCGCCAAGGGTGGCGCAGCGGAGATCGCCCGCCTCAACGACTGGCTGCGCGAGCATCTCACCGCCCCGGGCAACAACCGGGTCGTGATGACCAGCGGGATCGCAGACCTGATCGGCGACATCAGCCTCTTCCGAAATTTCCGGAAGCGGGCGGAGCTGCTCCGCGCGGTTCGCGACTTCGACGCCTTCGACGATGCGATCGACCCCTACGGCGAGCACGACCTGGGCCGGTTCCGGTTTGAAGGCACCGACTGCTACTGGAAGATCGACTATTACAATCACGACCTGAGCGCGGGCTCAGAGGATCCGGCCGATCCCTTCAAAACCACGCGCGTCCTGACGATCATGCGCGTCGACGAACGATGACGCATCGCCCCGGCGCGATGGCGCCGGGGTTCCCCCTGCTGCGGAAAGGATGAGATCATCAATTTCGAGCCCCCCTTCCCCACACCACGCTCGGCGATCAGCAGGGCCGTGCGGGAGCGCCCGGGGTCTTAGATCGCCTCGCTCATGGCAGCGGTCATCGTGATGGCGGTATTCTTTCCGATGAGATCGAGTGCTTCAATGCCTGCGACTTGCCGCAGAATTTCGTTGAGACCAGCCGACGGTCGCTATCTGGACATCGACGGTTGTCCGGGAAGGGGGACTGGTGCGTGTGGGAGGCAAGACCGTCGCGTGGGTCGGCGCCTCCCCTGCCCTACCAACGTCGGAAAGGCTCTGTCGTCGACTTTGTCCATCGTGACGACCGGGCGGAGCCAGCGTCAAGGATGCGCGGTTCCCCCAATTTTGACGCGGCCTTCGCTTCGCTTCGACCACGACAAAATCGGCACCCCCACGCCCCGCTTGCGCGGCCGCTGCGCGGTCCTGTGACCCTGACCCCACCCCATCGTCAGTCGGCATCCGTCTCAACGAACAGACGGAGGTTCACATGCACGTCCAAACCGCACGCACCCAGGCATGGCTCGCTGAATTTGCAAGCATCCAAGCGGAGATCGCAGCACACGGGATGCCCGAGCGGGCACCCCTCCCCGCAGTAAGGCGGACCCGCAAGCTCAAGCCGCTCTGGGAGGAATGAACATCGTCCGGGCGGCCTCGGCCGCCCGATTAGAGGATCGGGTCTTCGTCTTGAGCGTCGTTATATCCGGTGTGATGCAGGTCGTGTCGAACGAGATCGGGCCGTGGGTGCTTCACGATCGATTTCGCCATTTTGCGCTTTGGTGAACGCCGATCATGTTTGTCGCGTTCGGCGGCTCAATCTCTTGTCGATTTGTGGCTTGGCACTGCGGATTCATCAATTGCTTTGGCGACACGCGAACTGAGGGGAATTGTTCCTTCGTCTGGTAGCTGCTTGGTAGCAACGAGCTAGCGACATTGTAGCGACCTGATCGCTGATTGCGTTCGGGTAGCAACCCGATAGCTATGACCTAGCATGTTCATACTTGGTTGGTGGCCTTGCTTCTCTCGCTTTTACGACCGGGTCTCGACGGTATCGCAAGGGCGCGTATCGCTGGTTGGTAGCAAGCAGCAACCGACTACCAACCAGATCGCGAGCATGTAGCTCCTTAGCCGCAGCATTGTTGCATCTAAGCTGCGATTGGCTCGCGGTAAACTCGCTACTAACTCGCGGTCTAGTTGTGATCAAATCGCAATCATACCGCAAGTTGTTCGCTGTCAGAATGCGTCAAAGTCGCTAGACGCTAGCTGCTAGGTTGCGATATAGCAGCTTCATGAACGCTGGCTGCTACATGGTGGCAACCTGGCCGCAACGGGAGAGCAGCATGCCAGTCATCAGCTTCGTGTCGCCGAAAGGCGGGGTGGGCAAGACCACCGCGACATTGTTGCTCGCCGGAGAGTTGGCGGAGGCGGGGGGTACCGTACGCCTGATCGATGCTGACCCGAACCTTCCGCTGGTCGACTGGGGCCAGTTACCGGGACGACCGGATGCGATAACTGTCGTCGGGTGCCGCGACGAAAACGCGATCATCGATGAAATCGAGAGGGGCGTGTCGGAGGCGCGCTTCACACTCGTTGACCTCGAAGGCGCGGCGACCGCGACCGTCACGTTCGCAATCGCGCAAAGCGATCTGGTGATCATTCCTTGCAAGGGGTCGCATCTGGATGCCACCCAGGCTGCCCGCGCTATCAAGCTCGTCAAGCAGACGGCGCGCGGTACCAGGACAGAGATCGATTATGCGATCCTGTTCAGCCAAATCCCGCCGGCGCTGCGCTCGAACAATCAGAAGGACATCGCGGAGCAGTTCAACGATGCTGAAATTCCAGTCCTTCCGGTCATGATCTACAATCGCGAGGCCTATCGCGCGATGTTCGCCGCTGGTGGAACGCTTCGCACCATCAACGACAAAGGCGTCGGTAACATGAAGGCAGCGCTCGAGAACGCCGAGGCCTATGCGGCTGCGGTGATCGCAAGGCTGCGTAAGGCGCGTACCGTGAAGGAGGCAGCATGACCCGGTCCCGGCTCGATCTCTCGGAGTTCGATGATACGCCCCCGAACAAGGATCCAGCCAAGCTACGCGAGATCAGCGACGGGGCCGGCTTTCCGTCCCGTCCCGCCGTTCCCGCTGTAGCCGCCCCGCCTGTAGCGGCGCCCGTGCCTCAAGAGCGTCCCCAAGCCGGGACATTCCAACGGCCGCCACGCGTAACCGGCAATCGCAATATCGCGATCAACGTGAGGGTAGATCCCGAGACCGCTGCGAGACTCTATGCTCTTCGTGACGCGGACCCGGCACGCAAACGCGTGCTCGCCGACGTCGTCGCTGATGCGGCGCTTTTGCTTTACGAACGCGAGATCGATGGCGCTAGTCAATAGGTAGGGCGGGATCCTCGCTTGGCAGAACCGCGACGGCGCCCGAAACACCGTACGCGCGGCGCCCGCGCGCAGCGGCGCACGGGCAATCGCCAGCCACCAACACGACGCAATCGGTGGTGGGCCGGCAGGGGAGGGGGCAGCCTCATCTGGCGCCGTCAATCTGCTTTCGGGTATTCTGCTCGGCCGCGCTGAAGCGAGCGCCGGCGGTCAGCCTCCGTCGGCGCAACACCCAGACAGGCCGTGGCTGCCAAGATTGGGGAACCGCTGCGTTCGATCCCGGCCAATGAACTTACCGCATAGGATGGTGGATCGAAGGTCATCCCTTGCCCACGCTAGGTTCGATCAAATCCCATCGGTTTCCGTAGAGGTCTTCGAAGACCGCCACCGTGCCATATGGTTCATGGCGAGGGGCTTCGACAAAACGGATGCCCAGCTGCGTGTAAGCGAGGTGGTCACGGGCAATGTCGTCTGTTTCGAGAAACAGGAAAACGCGACCGCCGCTTTGATCGCCGATCGCCTCACGTTGCCGGTCGCCAATCGCTCGCGTTAGTAACAGTCCGTTCGCCGCACCATGCGGCGCGACCACCACCCACCGCTTGTGATCAGTCAGCACGGTATCTTCACGCAGTTCGAGGCCAAGCTTCTGAACGAAGAAGGAGAGCGCGGTGTCATATTCGTCGACAAGGAGAGCGGTCAGGTTCAAGCGTTGAGGCATCCGATGAGGCTGCCCTAACCTGGACGCCAAGCCAACGCCGGCTTCTCGTCTTGATGGTGGATCGGGAAGCCTAGCCTAGCGACGCAAGCTGGCTCGCCACCGCTTTGCCGCCGTGTTTCGAGATAGCCGTCGCGATTGCCCGGGCATCCGCTTTGTCGATCGCTGCAATTTTAACCCGCTCGAGCGCGGCGGTAAGAACCGGACGACCAGCGTCCCGAGCCGTCTGCTCCGCCGCCTTTGCCTGTTCCTCCAGATGAGCAAGTTCCGCTTTTAGAGCTTCCCGCCGAGCCTCGATTGTTGCGAGATCGACGACGTTTCTTGTTCGGGCCATTCTTCGAATCCGGTTCCAATAGAGAACAACTTAGGACGTTGCGGGCCATCCGGGAGATAGCAAGTAGGCGTACCTAATCGTGCACACGCCTTGCGCCGACGCCACAAGACCGAAAGCTACTTGTCGCAAGCGCACAGTCAATCAATTTTCACCTCCGCGTTTGGAGTGATTTAGCTCCAAAGGGATCGTTGTTTCATGAGGATAGGCAATTATTAGGGATGGCAGGATATGCCTCACGGCACCAATGTTTAACATTGGCTTGTGGAGCGCCGCTGCACGGGGCTTTTGGGATGAATGTAGGCCTGCGGTTGAAGGACGAGTTGGTCGCCGAGATCGACCGCGTTGCCGCAGCGAATGGGCAGAACCGCAGCAGCTGGATGGCAAGCGTGCTGGCCAACGCCGTGCTGGCCCCGGACAACGATGACATCCCGGTGCTGCCAATTCAGGGCAGGGGGCATCCCGACGACCTCGTTCGCGTCACCGTCCGGCTTGACCGGAGCGAGGTAGAAGGCATCGACACCGTAGCGGCGCCGATGAAGATGACGCGAAACGAATGGATCAAACGCACGCTTCGCTGGCAGCTTTGGGACAAGGCGGGCGTGCTGAGGCTGGCTCCGGCCACCCAGGCTGAGATCGTCAAATTGCGCAAGCAGGTGCTTCTGATCGGCCGAAACATCAACCAGGCGGTCCATGCGATGAACGCAGCGAACCAGCCCGAAAGCTCGCTCGATATCGCCCGCATCGCCGGTCCCTTTATCGAAAAATGTGAAGAGCTGAACGCGCTTCTGTTTACGACCCGGCTGGCCCTCTCGGCCGCGATCGGGGCAGAGGTCGGGTACTGGACCGAAACCTACCGAGGTTCAGCAGCGTGAGCCTCCGCTTCTCTTCCGGGACGATGGACTCCATGGCGGGCGTCTTCGCGCCGCCGAAGAAGTACCGCCTCGGGACTGGAGGCGGCAGTGCAAAGGGCCCGAGTACCGGGGGCACAATGCTCGGCCTTGCCGTCGCGTCGATGTTCTCGAAGGCCGCATCATCACCGGCCACATCGCGTGTCAGTGCGCAGGCGAAGCACGCTTTCGGGGGCGGATCGCAAGCCCGGATGAACGGCCGTGCCATAATGACTGCGGATCGCACCTCACGTCGCGTTCCGGAGGTCATGGTGCGGATCACGGGGCGTCAGCATGGCGGCGGACACGTCCTTGCCAACTTCGCCTACATCAGCCGGCTGGGGCACGGTCCCGACAAGGAACTTGGGCTTGAAACCAGCGAGGGCGTCGTGCTGCGGGACGGACGCGACATGCAGATTCTCGCGAAGGATTGGCACAACTTCGAGATGGACGGGGACGCCAGACGAAAAGGTGCGACGTCGATATCCATGATCCTCTCGATGCCGACGGGGACCGATCCGGAGCGTTTGAAAGCGGCGGCCCTGGACTTCGCACGCGAGGAGTTTGCGAACCGGTCGTGGGTTGCCGGCCTTCACGTCGATCGCGACCATCCGCACGTTCACATCACGATCGCGCGTCGCGATTTCGATGGGCGCCGCTTTCATCCGGACCGAGATGATCTGTTTCGCTGGCGGCAGCGCTTCGCCGAGAAGCTCCGCGAACGCGGCATCGAGGCCAACGCCACGCCGACCAGGGCGCGCGGCATCGACCCCGCGCATGAACACATTGCGGTACGGAAGATGCGCGACAAAGGGCAGGTTCCGCTGCTCGATAGGAGCCGGGCGGAGCGCGCTATGCGCCTCCGCCAGCAGGGTATATCCGACCCGGTCGAGGCCGTTATTGCAAGTCGGCAGGCAACCGTTCGAGCGACCTATATGCGATCCGTCGCGGAGCTGTCGGCTTCGCCTTCCCTTGCCGATCAGGTGGTTGCCCAGAGCCTCGAACGGTTCGTCGCAGCATTGCCGCCGCCCGAGCCCAACTCCGCTCGGGCGATGCGTGCCGTTTCACCGTCCCGCACGCGCGGCGCGATGGTCGATGCTCGAACGCGCCCCGCTGCTGCGGATCCCAGGCCCGATCCGATCACCGCAGCACTGGAACGTTCTCGCGTCATGCGTGGAAAGCTGGAGGCCAAGCAAGCACTCCGGGAGAGACCCGAGCGGACCGAAGACACGCCGCATGAACGCCGACCTTCGGGGGTATCCGAGCGCCTTCGCTCGCTTATGGACGAAGCCGAACGGCAGGCCACGGCACCTTCGTCAAGCAAGCCGCAAGAGGTCCTTCGCGAGATATTGGATCGTGATCGCGCAACTCTGGACCGCGCGCGTTCGCCGGATAGGGGTGGGCCAGAACGATGAGCACGGACCAAGTAAGCGTTGCTCTGGCAGGCGTTCTGGACGCGTTGACGCTCGTGCAGGAGCAGCTCGATGCGCTGACCGAAAGCGGCCAGCGAATCGAGGCGACACACAGAGAGATCGTCCATAGGCTCGACACGATCGATGCGGGCCAGGCCGCCGTGACGGATCTAACGCCGATCCTCGAGATGATCCTGAGGCGATCGATCGACGATCGCGAGATCATGAAGACGCAGCTCGGTACGATTGCGACGGCGATCGGCTTCGCCCATGCCGCCGCTAACGGCAACCGAGCACCCCTGCCTGTCGCAGTAGCCAGCGATCCACTTCTCGAGCGCTTTATCCTGACTCAGCCTGCGGATTTGGCATCGGAGGAGCGGGCTTTGACGGACTGGCGCAACGCCGCGTCGTCCATCACCACCGTGGAGCTTATTTCTCTCCTGAACCATCAGCAGCAGCCCTCACCAACGGATACCCCGGAATCCCGGGTCCTGCGCTACCGCCTGGCAGCAATCACGCGGGCCGAGATCAAGGGGAGGGGGGGCGAGCCGCCAGGACCACCAAGCACCGCCGTTGCGGTCGATCGAACGGCCTCGGCTTGCATGATCCGGTCCCACCAACTTGCCGAGCTATGGCGAGCAGGGGAAAGCGCAGCACTTTACGGCGAACCCGAGCTGGCGCGCGCCGTAGATATCTTCGACGATGCGGAGCGCAGGCTGGGATCTGCGGCTGGTGTGGATTTTCCACCCGAGCTCGTCTCGCTTCACAGCGATCTAGCAACCCGCATCGAGGCAGGCGATCGGCCGAGCATCGGCGACAGTGGCCCGGTTTACAGCAACGAACGTGCGACTGCGGTCGAGCCCGGCAAGGACCGTTAGACGGCGTCCGGTAGAGTGGATCGGCGGCTTCCGACCAACTCACGCCATCCGCCAGCAAAGGCGTGAAGGGCGGCTTTTCGCAGAACCTGCCACTCACGCCGCGCGAAACCAATGTGCGGCGTTGCGACCCATCTCGGCCAACCCCCCTGCTGAGTCAAAGGGGGCGGGACCTGCGGTGGCGGAAAACACCCGTTTGTCGTGCATCCAGGATGGCGACAGGGTTTTCCGCCGTAATCTACGCCTTCTGGGACAAGGGCGTCGTCCCGGCACGGTCTGCCGAACGACAGCTACTGCCAGATCCGGCCGCTCGTGGGCGATGTCCCGTCCTACTATGGCGCAAATCTGGTAGAGTGCGGTCAGACAGGTTTCAGGAAGGAGATGGCGATCGCGGGCGGTCCCAAAAAGGATGGCGTTTTGAGAATGCCGATGCGTACCTACCGCCGCTGCAACCCGATCACGTCCAACAGCGCATCCGCGGCTTTCGTGCGATAGCGTTCCTTATGCCGCAGCCCGAAGAAGGGGCGAGGAGCGAATGTGATCGGTGCGACGTGCAACAGACCTGCCTTGATGGCCGGGTCGACCACTAGCGCCGACAGGACAGCAACGTCCGCCCCAGCCTCCACGGCCGTTCGGTCGCTTTCATTAGACGGCATCGTCAGCGCCACGTCGAGGGCAGCCGGATCGACTCCCAAGCTGCGCAACTCGCTATTCAACGTCGATCGCGTGCCTGATCCAGGCTCCCGTTGCCCCCAGCGTGCTCGTCGCAGCCATGTCACGTCGATGTCGGCGTCGCCGAAAGGCTGTGCTCCGACGAGCGACAGCCGGTCTTCGCCGATCGGCCAATGCGCCAACGCCGGGTTGTCGATCTCGCCCTCGACAATACCCAGATCGGCCTTGCCGTCATAGACGCGTGCCGCGGCCTGCCCGGTGTTGCCGATCGACAGTTCGATACTAATCGCCGGATAGCGCTCATGGAAAGCCGCAAGGATGGGCGGCAACCAGTAGGCGGCGATGGTCTGGCTGGCGACGAGGCGCAGCGTGCCCCGCTTCAGCCCGCCAAGCTCCTCCAGCACCGTCTCGGCCGCGTCGGCCCGCGCAAGAACTCCGCGAGCCTCGGTCAGGAACAGCCGTCCGGCCTCTGTCAGAGCGATGCCGCGCCCGACGCGGTGGAAGAGCTTGGTTGCGTGTCGCTCCTCAAGCGAGGCGATGGCTGCGGAAGCCTCTGACTGCGTGACGTTTAAGGCCGCGCCGCGACGGTCATATGCTTGCGCTCGGCCACGCCGACGAAGATGCGCAGTTGCTCCAGTGTCACACCGCACCTGATATAGAAACCGATCACGATTGACGATCGGAATGACAACAAGGCTAAGTTGGAGCGATCGGTAGGCAGGGTTTAGATCGTGCGACGGAAGGAACACCGCCGTGGCCAGTTTTGCCTATCCCGATCGTATATTCCCTACCGTCCAGACTAGCAGATTGCCCGCGCTGCTGCCCGGCGTCGGCCTCTGCCTCGCCGTCACCGGCTCGGCCTACGCGCTGGAGGCGGGCGAGCGCGCACTGGCCGGCAAGGCGTGGCTGGAGGCGCTGGTGCTCGCCATCCTGATCGGCACCGCCGTGCGCAGCCTGTGGACCCCGGATGAAAGGTGGCACGAAGGCATCGCATTCAGCGCCAAATACTTACTGGAGGTGGCGGTCGTCCTGCTCGGTGCTTCGGTCAGTGCCGCGACCATCTTGGCGGCCGGGCTGCCGCTCCTCGCCGGTATCGCCGGCGTGGTCGTGAGCGCAATCCTGCTCAGCTTTGGGATCGGCCGATTGCTCGGCTTGCCGACGCGGATGGCGCTGCTGGTGGCTTGCGGCAATTCAATCTGCGGCAACTCCGCCATCGCGGCCGTGGCACCGGTAATCGGCGCCGACAGCGACGACGTAGCTGCCTCGATCGCGTTCACGGCGGTACTGGGTGTGGTGGTAGTGCTTGGCCTGCCACTGCTCGGGATTGCGCTCGGCATGGGCGGGCTCGCCTTCGGGGCGCTCGCCGGGCTCACTGTCTATGCCGTGCCGCAGGTGATCGCAGCCGCCTCGCCGTTGGGCGCCACCGCCGTGCAGATGGGTACGCTCGTCAAGCTGGTGCGCGTGCTGATGCTCGGGCCGGTGTGCCTTGTTCTGTCGCTGGTGGCGCCTCGTCTCGCGCCGCAGTCGGTTCCCGAAGGCGAGTTCATCGCCGGTGCGCCTACGGCCAAGCGGATGGACCTCGCCCACCTCGTGCCCTGGTTCATCATCGGCTTCCTCGCACTGGTCGCCTGCCGCTCGCTGGGTCTGGTGCCGACCGTCGCCATCGCGCCGATCGGCCGGAGCGCCACGCTGCTGACCGTCGTTTCCATGGCGGCGCTCGGGCTCGGCGTGGACGTCCGCACCGTCGCCAAGGCCGGGGGCCGCGTGACCATGGCCGTCGTGTTGTCGTTGCTCGGCTTGGCCGCGATCAGCCTGACGCTGCTGGCCGCGCTGCACATCGCATGATCGGGCAAGATAGTGAGGATGAGGCCGAGGCCAAACCGATTGTCAGGCGTTACAATAGCATGAGCGAGCTGATGATAGAGCGGAACCCCGAGCCCTACAACGCCGAGCCGGTGCCCGGCGCCTTGATCGAGCGGTTCTTGACGCCACAGAACCTGTTCTATGTGCGCAGCCATGGGCCCGTGCCGGAGCTGCCGGCCGATCACCGGATTGAGGTGGGCGGGATCAGTGTGGGCGAGTGCTCCATCTCGATTGCGGAGTTGAAGGCGCGCTTTCCGGTCCGGACTGTCACGGCTGTGCTTCAGTGCGCCGGCAACCGCCGGACCGATCTCCAACAGGTGGGCAAGACTTCAGGCGATCCGTGGGACATAGGCGCGATCGGCAATGCCGAGTGGACGGGCGTGCGGCTCGCAGACCTGTTGGATGCAGTTGGAGCATCGGACGCGTCCAACCTGTTCGTCTGCTTCACCGGCGCTGACGAGGTGGATGTGGAAGGCGAGGTGGCACCGTTCGGCGTCTCGATCGCTATGACCAAGGCGCGGGCGCCCGACGTGCTGCTCGCCTGGGCGATGAACGGCGAACCGCTGGCATCCGAGCACGGTGCGCCGTTGCGTCTGGTCGTGCCAGGCTATGCTGGCGTGCGTAGCGCCAAGTGGCTGACCCGGATCGAGGTCAAGGACACGCCCTCCGAGGCGCCGATCCAGGCGCACGATTACAAGCTTTTTCCGGCCGACGTGACCAGCGAGACGGCGGACTGGACGCAAGGGCTGACGATCAACGCCATGCCGCTCAACGCCGCGATCTGCTCGCCTGGTTCGGGCGAGAGTCTGCCCGCGGGCAAGGTCCGGATCGAGGGCTATGCCGTCGCCTATGAGCGCGACGTGTCGCGGGTAGAGGTGTCGCTGAACGGCGGTCGAGACTGGCGGCAGGCCGATTTCTCCGACGATCCGGACGGGCAGTGGAGCTGGCAGCGCTGGTCGCTCGATGCGGAACTGCCCAAGGGGCGCCAGCACCTTGTGGTGCGCGCGTTCGACGATGCGGGCCAGGGTCAGCCCGAACTACCCGATACGATGTGGAACTTCGCCGGATACCTCTGCACGGCCTGGCACCACGTCCACGTGCTGGTCGAGTGAATCCGCCGCCTTTGTCGGTCGATCTCGCCTTCTGGGTCGACGCGATCGGCAGGATGATCGTGGCGACGGCGGCCGGCATGACGCTCGGCTGGGAACGGTCACGCGAGAACCGACAGATCATGGGTCTGCGGACGCTGGGGCTGGTCGGGCTCGCGAGTTGCATCGCCGTCCAGGCGATCGTCCACAGCGGCTTGCCGAACGTGAACGCCGAT
Organism: Sphingomonas sp. AAP5; assembly: GCF_004354345.1. Classification (NCBI taxonomy): domain Bacteria; kingdom Pseudomonadati; phylum Pseudomonadota; class Alphaproteobacteria; order Sphingomonadales; family Sphingomonadaceae; genus Sphingomonas; species Sphingomonas sp. AAP5. The sequence continues at coordinate 27,815 of NZ_CP037915.1, forward strand.
GCAGCAGGTCGAGTGATGCAGGGCATCCTATCCGGCGTCGGCTTCATCGGCGCGGGCGCGGTCCTGCGCGTTGGCAGCGGGCAGGAGGTGCACGGGCTAGCAACGGCGGCGTGCATCTGGGTGTCAGCGACGCTCGGAGCGGCAGCGGGATTGGCGGTGTGGCCACTACTTGTGGGCGGTCTGCTGCTGGCGATGCTAGTGTTGTTCGTCGGCGCACCGCTCGAACGCCGTATCCGCGAACGCGCTCGGCAGACCCCGGCCGAAGCGGACCGGCGGGACGCCGAGCAGAAACCCTGAATAATCCTTGGCGCGAAACGGTGTACCAGTAGTTTTGCAGACGGAGGACTTCATGAGCGATATCGACAAGAAGAAGCCCACCACGCAAGAATCGGCCGAGATTCTGGAGCTGGAGGAGTCGGTCCGCGCCAAAGACAAGGCGAAGGTTGACAACGTCAAGGAAGATGATCGCTCCTGAGCCGGTTGGCGCCGCTAAGCCGGGCTGAAGGAGCGAACGAGAGCGAGGCCGCCGAACAGCGCGAGCACGCCCAGCCCAACCGATCCGACAACATAAAGGGCGGCTTGCCCGACTTCGGCTCTCTCCTAAAGCAAGGCCGCTTCCAGCGAGAAGGTCGAGAAGGTCGTGACGCCGCCCAGCCCGCCGGTGGTGAGGAACAATCGCCATCCCCGGCTCGATCCGCTCCGCAACAGGAACCAGCCGTCCAGCAGACCCATAAGGAATGAGCCGAGCACGTTGATGATGGGCGTTCCGATCGGCAGGTCGGGGCCGAACAGGCGCAGGCTGAGGCCGTTCAGCCCATACCGCAGCATGCCGTCGGAACCAGTCCCGGCGAACATAATCAGGTATGGCCCCATGCCTCAGCCAGCCAGCTCGGCCGTATCCGCATCTTCCTGGCGCAAGCCCGCCGGGCTGACCGTCCAATGCTCCAGGTGCTTGTAGACGATGACCTTGTTCGCAAGCAGGTCGCCGTGCGCCCGGCAGAAGCCTTCGAGCTGCTCGCGCTGGCCGATCAGTTCGACACACATGGTGAGGTGCGGATCGGCGATCTCGGCGCCGTTCTCACGCACCGGGCCGTGGTTGCTGTAGCCGTAGTGGGGGGCCGGCTAGAGGATGTTCGGAATCGTACGCTAAGCGCGACCGTCCCGATTGGGATCGAGTTTTGGGAAACGCGGCCTTCAAGAACCTTGGTTCGGCGAGATGGCGCTGGTGAGCGATGAAGGGGACGATCGCCAGCTAGCTTGAGGTGTAATGGCTAAGGTCAGCCGTATGCACGGCCGATGCGTCGGTGATCGTGCGGTAGTTATATGCAGCACAGTCCGCATGTGTCGCAACGCTGAACTTCGTCTGCGATCGTTCCAGTACACCCTTGGATGGCCCGTCCGAACCGATGCCAGCACGATGGACGATCCACTCTATATCACGAGCCTCGGTCGCCAAATACGCCATCACCGCTTCATTATCCTGGTGCTGGCCAAGGAAGCCGCGGGCAAGGGTATGCCGGATTGCCCAGAAGAGCGGCGGAAGATGCCCGCCATGAGGGCGGCTCAGGCCCCCAGCCTGGTAGAGAAAGCGCTTCACACCTTGCCGTTGCATCGACGGCACGAGCCGCTTCACGAACGCCGTGTTGATCTTGGTGTCTTTCTGGAGGTTCTTGTCTCCGAGCATCGAGACGACGAAGTCAACGCCCGCCACGAGCCCATCGGTGTCGATCAAATCCGTGATCGAACCGTGCAGCACCTCAAGGTTCGCGGGTCGCGCCGGCAGCTTCTCCGGTGATCGGACCAGCACTCGTACCTTGTGCCCGTCTGTCAGCGCCTTGGCGACGAAGTGCTTCCCAGTTCCGCCGGTCGCGCCTAGCACCAAGAACGTCGATTGCCGAGCCATCCTGAAATCCTTTTCTACCTGCCAAATTAATATGGGCCAACGTCGTCGCTCCGACGAACGGTCGGTCGTCGCGGGTCAGACTGCGTAGTTCATCCTGGAGAGATCTTGGATCAGCCCTGGGCCCTCCGGCATCCAGCCCAAGGCTTTCCGGGTCAGCTCGCTTGAACCATGAAGGTCAATGCTGACGAATTGCGCGATAGGCCCAAAATGTGCTTCAGCCTCTTGTGGGACGAGCGATACTACCGGAACACTCAACCCCTTGCCGATCGCCGTCGCGATCTCCTTCAACGACACACCCTCTTCGGCAACCGCATGGTAGGTCGCGTTGGTTGCGTTCTTCTCGAGCGCGAGGCGATACAAGAGCGCGGTGTTCGCAAGCGAGCAAGCCGCCCAGCGGCTTGCGCCATCCCCGACATAGGCGGAGATGCCCTTTGCCCGCGCGATCTGAATCAGAAACTGGACGATTCCCTGTTTGCGGGTGTCGTGGATCTGGGACATCCGTACGATCCCGACGTTGAGCCCCTTCGCTGCTTGCAACTGCACGGTCTGATCCGGCCGGCGCGGGATCGAGGGCGGTGTGCCGGGCGGGTCCATCTCGATCGGCAGCCGCCCTGGCTTGCTGATGACGGCGGCGAGGCCGGACGTCACGATCAACAGCTTGCCCGCTTCCAGCGATGATCCTAGCGTCTCGATCGCCTTGATCTCGGTCGCAGCACTCTCGGCGAATTTCGCCATGTCGAGGCCAAAGGCGAGGTGCGCCACGGCATCCATGCCGCTGGCACCGTCCCACAGGCTTGCTGCATCCTCCAGGCTCCCGCGATGCGCTTCAGCACCAGCGTGGCGCAATTGGGCCGCACCCGCGTCGCTGCGCGCAAGACCACGGACCTGGTGCCCGGCCTCGACGAGCTGCTTGACGAGCTCCGAACCGATAAAGCCGGTCGCTCCAGTTACGAATATGCGCATTGCCGATCCTTCCAATCTCCTTGGAATTGGGCCAGCAGTGCCGTACATTCTATATCATGAAGTCCAATTTAATATCGCGATCGTCCATTCTTGGCATCGATCCGCTCTCAGATGTCCTGTCGCTTGTGAAGAGCAACGGCTTCATGTCCGGCGGGCTCGATATTGGTGGTGAATGGTCCTACAATTTCGACGCGGATGGCGCGTTCCGATGCTTTGCCATGGTCTCCGGCTGCTGCTGGCTAACGCTGGCCGATGGATCGGAGCCGATCGAGATTAACAAAGGCGAGTTCTTCGCTCTGCCGCACGGCCGGCGCTTTTCACTGGCGAGCGATCCGGCAATCACGCCTATTGACATGTATCGCGAGATGGATGGCCCGCTGAACGGCCGCGTTCTGTCGCTCCGGGGCGGCGGTAGTGCTTGCCTGTTTGGCGCGCTTTTCACGTTCCGACCGGACTTTGCAAAATACCTGACCGATGCCCTTCCAGCCGTGTTGCATATCGGCGACGGGGCGGACCGCGACGCATTGCACCTCTATCTCGACCGGGTGATGGCGTTGCTCAGGCGTCCACAGCCGGGCAGTGTGCTCGTAACCGCGCACCTGGCCGAGACGATGCTGATCGAGGTTCTGCGGCTGCACCTCACGAAAGCTACAGGTGGAGACGTGGGCTGGTTGTTCGCGCTTTCGGACGACCAGTTGAGCCGGGCCGTGACGGCAATGCACGAACAGCCGGGCCGGCGATGGACTGTCCAGCAGCTTGCGGAGCGCGCGAACATGTCGCGATCGGCCTTTGCTCTCCGCTTCAAAGAAAAGGTCGGCGTCGCGGTAATGGAGTATCTAATCCGCTGGCGGATGTTGCTTGCGGCCGATCGCCTTTTGGTTTCGTCTGATCCGGTCGGGGCGATTGGCGGCTGGCTAGGCTATGAGTCTGAAAGCGCCTTTGTCTTCGCATTCCGGCGAGAGATGGGGTGTACGCCTCGTCAGTATAGCCACCGGTCGGCCTTTGCCGCCTGAGCTCGTGCTGGTGTGGACGGCCTCTCATCCCAACGGCATCAAGACGCGGTAGCGTCGCGAGCCAGATGAGAGGCCGTCCACACCAGCACATAGGCTTCGGCCTTGGCTATGGCCCCTTTCGCACCTTCCCGGAATTGCGCCGGGCGCAGGGCACAACGGGCTGCAAAACCAACGCCACCGGCAATCTGACGCCGCACCAAATCAAGTCAATCGGACCAGGAGCGGCACTTCCGGATAGGCAGCGCTTACCCACCAGAACCATCCCAAAGCTCATTTACCCATAGACCAGCGCGTGGGGCCCGCGGGTTCCTGCATTGGAGGCTTTCGTACGCAAGCGCCCGAAACCCTTCACAAGACCAGTGATTCATGGTCGCAGGCCGCGAACAAGCGCGCAAGCGCATTGCGGCCGAGCTGAGGCTTTTCAAAACCGGAAGGCCGCCTTTAGCCAAAAACTGTTCCCTTGCGTGCGATTGTCTGAAAATATTTCATGCTGCCACTGTGCAGTGATAGGAACCTTACCAAGCTGGTAACGGATCAACGGTCCCAGCGCCAAGGCCTCACCCTTATTGCCATCCGCACCGACTTTGAGGCCATCCTGCTTATCGTCAGTGGTTTGCTTGAAGTAGTAACCGGTCACACCGATCGTGACCGGATTGAAATTATACGATGTCGCAAAGTCGACATGAGCGGCTTGGCCCGAACGGTAATCCGTAGCCTTATTCTTCGTGTTAAAGTCGTACATGAGCTTTACCGAAAGTTCGGGGCCACCTTTTGGATCGAAATGCGAGAGAGCCAGGACCGGCTCAAACGTCCAGACATTGGTGCCGATATTTGCGAGATCGGTGCGCTTGTAGCGGCCGGTTGGAACGAAGGTGTCCATGGTAAGGACGAGGAAGTTGTTCCTGTGGTTCCATCCCAAGATGAACGGGTTGACGATGACGTCGCCCAGGCCAAACTTCGTTTGCCGCATACCACCAGCGCGAACATTGACGTTTACGATTGGGACAAAGGCCTGCATTGCTAGCGACGCACCAAGTATCTTGATCTTGGTCACGTGGATGAACCGAGGAATATTGGCGACGACGTTCAATGAAAAGTCGGGAGGCCCGGCACTATTGCCTTTGCCGTCGTTCACGCGATCGGCCGAGTAGTAATAGTTGTAGTCGAGAAGATATGTTCCGGGCGGTGGTAGCGCGGCGACGGTCAAGGTCTCGGCACCATTAGGATAGGTGCTCTTGCCGCCCTCAGATGCCGAGGCGGATCCCGCGATACCGGTCGCCGCCATTGTAGCCAGTGCCATTGATATGGCTTTGCTCACATCACTCTCCCCTGAAATAGGGACGCGCATCCTCTGCGGCTGTATCGCCGTTTGCCACGCCCGGTTATCGAATTGGCTCAAATTCTTTTGAAAAAGGGCGACCTGACGGACTTTTCAGCATCGGCCGCGGTAGAAAATTTCTCGACGAAGATGTCTCTCTCGAACAGTCGACCCTTCATCAGTGTACCGATACCCGCCTCGATCATTGGCGGAGGACCGCATAGATAGGCTTGGTGTCCAGAGAACTTGCCGTTGAAAAGTCGATCTGCAGCCTCGTGCACATAGCCGGTTTCACCCGCCCACTCGTCTTCGACTTGCGGCTGCGACACGACTGGTACGTAACGGAAGTTAGCGTTCTCCTCGGCGATCTTTTGGAAAAGCTCGGCAAAGTGCAGGTCATGCGGCCGTCGGGCGCCATGAAGGAGCGTGATCGGCAGGCTGTAACCCCGCTCGATCAAGTCGAGGATCATGCTTTTCGGGCTCGAAAGCCCGGAACCACCGGCCATGAATATCAGCGGCTTCTCGGCGGAATGACGCACGAAGAAGCGTCCGTAAGGGCCGGCGAATGATAGCGGGTCGCCAACCTTGAGGTTGCCGTGCAGGATCGACGTTGCCTTTCCCCCGGCAACCAGGCGGACGTGCAACTCGATTTCGTCTGTTCCCGATGGCGCGTTCGCGATGGAAAACGCTCGTGTTCCTTCCGCCCCCGGCACGGTGAGGTTGACATATTGGCCTGCTTGAAAGCCAAAGCCAAGCTGATCGAGTTTAAGCCATATGCCGAGGATGTCGGGTGTCAGCATCTCGAGACGGCTGACCGTGCCGCGATGGTCACCGACAGCAAGCTGGAGGGCGTCTGGCTCATCATCGACATCCGCTTCAATAATGACGTCGCCGTCGGCCGTCGCCACGCAGGCGAGCGCCTTGTTGTCGACCCGTTCGAAATCCATGAGAGCGAAGGACGAGGCGGCGCCGTGGTTGACGCTGCCTTCCAGCACTACAACCTTGCAGGTTCCGCAAAGCCCGTGCCCACAAGCATGCGGGAGCCAGATGCCTGCCCGAAGGCAGGCATCCAGGAGAGTCTGCCCGGGTGCGACGCTCACCTGGTCGCCGGTTGATTCGATGGTTAGCGTCGCCATGATTCTCGAAGCCTACGCTGCCGCGCCGGTCCAGAACCGGATCAGCGATTTGTGTCCGACGCCCTGCTCTCCGAGCGTCTTGCCGGCATCCGGTGCCCAGTCTTCGCCGTCGAGCGACCAGCGTGCGGTTTCGAGCTCGTCCGAACGCCACTTCGGATCGGCGGAGTAGAGTGACGGCAAGATCTCCGACGCCAGTGCGCCGAACGGCGTTTCCGGTGGGAGGGGAAGGGTAATCCCCGCACAGAAATTCAAATGGCCTTCCCAGTGGACGTAGACCAGCTGAGCGCCGTTGAAGTTCTCGACCTTGTCGCGGGTTGGACCGGAATATCCCGGGTTCAGGCTGGCGAGCGCCATGGAAAGTTCCTTTGTGCTGGTTATTCTGCTGCGACCGCGAATGCGGGCGGAGGCGAGCGGCGGCCTTCCATCCAGCGGTTCCACATCTCTTCCTCTGGAGAACCTGCGTAATCCAGATTGTCCGCGCCCTGCTTGATATGGCACCAATCGAGGACTTCGGGCATCGTCGCTCCTCCACAATTGCCCTGGAAGATCTGATGCACCGGCAACCAGGCCTGCACGTACTTGACCGGCTCATAATCGAAGATGTCTTTACATCCGTCCGAACAGGTGTGGTACTTGTCGCCCTCGTATTCGGAGACACGGAAGCAGATCTTGCTCGGGTCATCTGGTTCTGTGAACGCCATCGGAATCTGACAGACCTGGCAGAGCTGGGGTAGACCGTTATTGTAGAAGCGCTGGCCGTTCTTGGCCTGTTCACGCCACTCCAGATAGCGAGGCTGGTAGATCGCCTCGAACGATGCCGGATATTTCTCGCGCATCCATGCCATGTGCTCGTCGTCGATGTCCCAGGTGTGGACCGCTGCCGCGTGCGAATAATTGTAGAAGATCGACCAGACCTGATGGCTGATGTGATCCTTTTCGGCTTTGGCGACGTCGGAATATTTCGGTTCGCGAATGCCGTAGCGGGCCAGATCAGCGAACAAGGCGCCGCCCGCCTCCTCGTAATAGATTTCCCAGGCCTCAGACCAGGACATGACCTTTTTGGGGAGCATGTAGTCCATCATCATCGAGACGAGAGACAGCAAGCGGTATCCCCGCCAAAACCACTTGTCGATCCAATGCTGGACGATCGGCACGTTGCTCTCATCCTGCTCGAGCAGGAACCGCACCGCCTCAAGACCGAGCGTCATGTGCCGGCTTTCGTCGGACTGCGCGGAGAATCCGAACGTGACGGTCGCCATGTCGCCGTTGTAGGCCGCGCCCGACATGAATGGCACGAACACCAGGTTGGTGAGAACATATTCGAACGCGAAGCTGATCGAAGTCAGGAACTCGAACGGACCGGCGCTGGTCGCATCGTCGAAGAATGACTTTGGGACCGAGAGATACCACAGGCGGTCATGCATGTGACTGAAGTCGTGCATACCGTCGAAGAACTTGTTGTAGTGGCTGATCGTGTGAATCTGCGTCTGGCAATGACGCAGTTCGTCGATCGACTGCATCTGGGCTGCGACACGGAGGCCAGCGCCCGGGAGGTGCCGCGCCAGATGCGCAAAGTGCCGGTGCGCCTGGTATTCGAGCGGGGTGATGCCCTGAATAAAGAGTTTGACGGCGTTGAGGTAGCGGGCGTCGGTGATCCCGAGCTGCCCGTTATTCTGCGCCATCGACTCGATCACCGCATAGAGCTTGCGCTCCTTCTCGGCCTGGAACTTCCAGTAGCTGTCCATCGTCAGCTTGAACGGGTCTTCCCAGGCGTCCCAGTCGTGAATCTTGATGCCCTCGTACTTGGCGTACGGAAAGATATCGTCGGCTTTCTGATAGGACGGTTCCCAGTCCAGGCCACGGGTCAGATGGCTGTACTTCTGTTTCAGGCTCAGCTTTTTCGTGGCCATGACTACCTCCAGTAAAGAGAGAAAATGCCGTCATCCTCGTCAACGGTGCCGGAAAGGCTGATGACGGACATGCTGATTTCCTGCGTGTCCCACTCGCGACCGAGCCGGTCCGAGACGGACTGCGCGTTGACGTCGATCCGGCCAGGGCAATCGATCTTCGTCATGGCCGGATAAAGCTTGCGCTGTGCGTCGGGGTTGTCGGCGAGGATCGCATCAACGATCGCGGCCGCGTCAGGCGAGTTCTGCAAAGTGATCGAGACGATCCTCATGCCGCGAGTTCCAGCTTGATACTGAGCCCGAACTGCGAAACGCGCGCCTCGAGTGCAGCCTCGGATTCGCGAACGGCCACCGCTCCAAGATCGCCAAGGACCTGGCGCGCGATCGGTTCGATCGCGTCCCTGGCGCGAGCCGTCCATTTGGACAGCCACTCGCTCAACAGCTCGCGGTTCGCATCTGACTCGGCTGCCGCCGCCTTCAACACGGCGTCGGTCCAGCGGCTGTTGTCCGCGAACCAGTCGGTCATGAAGCCGGTCAGCATCGACACGCTCGAAGCGCCATTCGGGCCGCCCGCTTTGTCGAACGCCTCGGTGATGAGCGGATAGATGAGACCATCCAATACAACGAGCTGCGCGACGTAGGTCTCGAACCAGTCGTGCACGACCAGCAGATCCTCCACGACGCGGCGCAGCGGCTGCCAGTCGGGGTCCGCGGTAAAGACGCGTTTGGCCTCGACAAGCTTCTCATCGGTGCCTCGCCCCAAAAGTAGGCCGATGCGTGAGATGATTTGCCCGAGCCCGAGACGGTCTGCACCGCAGAACGCCGATGCCGAGGTTATCTGCGCGCCGTAGCCCCAGTCGGCGATGAGCTGACAGTTCATGTTGGCCGCCCACTCGACGTGGCGAAGCGGAAGCAGATACCATTCAACCTTGGCGAGCCATTCGGCGTTGACGGATCCCAACAGGTTGCGCTTGTCGACGAAGGTCATGGCATCGTCGAACGATTGCTGCATCGCTGCGCGACTGATGTTGTACGTCGCATAGTAGAACTGACGTGGATCGCGAAAGACGTACCAGTCGGCCATCACGACCTTGGTGCGCGCGGTATCGTAAAGCTCGAATTCCGGAGAATATGTCGGGCGGTAATGAAAGTTCGTCGTCGGCTGGATGTCGTATGTCGCTTCCTCATATCGTGATGCCGGGCGGTCCTCGCCGAACCGTCTGGCGATGTGCGAGAAGGTTTGCCGGCGCGGCGTGAATTCCTCTGCCTGAATGTCGATATTCATCTATGCGTCTCCGTGTGAGGCGAGGGCCGCGAGGCGATGCGTTGTCGGATCGGCCTGATGCTGGAGGCGGGCCAGGCTAGAAAGCAGTTCGGGACTTTCCGCCGACAACTCGCAGTGGTTATCCGCGCAAAAACTGGCGAAGGCGGGAAATGGGAGGACGAGTTCGACCGACAGGTCTGGATCACCGTAGATAAAGGCGAATTCCACGTGCTCGACGTGCTTGAAGCCTTTTACTACGACGCGCTTGACGATCTGGTCAGGAGACCAGTCTGGTACCAAGCGCAAATCAGATCTCGTCATAAATCACCTCGTCATCACACCCTCTCGCGCCCCGACCTGTTGATCTTGGGATCCCGCATTATCCGGGAGTGGGCATGTTGAGACCGATATCATGCCGAATCAAATATCAAAATGGCACTTGCTGATGCCGGTTCGGTATCTTACGCTCTGGCATGCAGCAGGACCCAGAATCACAGGCATCGCGGCCGACGCATCTCGCAGGCGTAGATACCAGGCGCCTGCGCTATTTCGTCCATGTCGCCGAGGAGTTGCATTTTGGGAGGGCGGCCGAACGGCTGCATGTCGCGCAGCCGGCTCTCAGCCGCCAGATCGCGCATTTGGAGGGTGCGATCGGTGCGCAGTTGTTCGACCGCTCCCGAAGTCAGATCCAACTTACCAAGGCGGGCGAGACGCTGCTGCCACGCGCGCGCGACATCATGGCTCGGGTCGCCGAGGCTGCTCGACTGACGCGACGCGCGGCGGAGGGTATGTCCGGCATGATCGAGGTCGGCTTCGTCGGGTCGGCGACCTATTCGATCCTGCCCAACATCCTCAACCAGTTTCGGTCCTCACATCCTGAGATCGAACTCACCCTACAAGCTATGAACACCGCCGAACTGCGGGTCGCGTTGGTCGAGCGCAAGATTGACGTCGCTTTCGCGCGACCGCTTATCAGCGATGCGGAAATAGAGAACGAGGTCGTGTTGAACGAGCCCCTCATCATCGCGTTGCCGTCCGATCATCCGCTCGCTGGACGCGATGAGATCGCGCTCGCCGACCTGGCACACAGCAGCTTCGTCCTCTATCCGCGTCAGCCACGCCCGAGCTTTGCGGACACCATTCTCGATCTCTGCCGATCCGCCGGTTTCTCGCCGACCGTGGCGCAGGAGACGATGGAGCTGCAGACCGCCTTGGGGCTGGTCGCGGTCGGTGCCGGTGTCTCGTTGGTCCCAGCTTCGGTCGAGGAGTCGCAACGCCACGGTGTGGCCTATCGGTCGATCGCGGCTCCGGTTCCCACGACCGCGCTAAGTCTGGCGTACCGCCGCGACAACAATGCGGCGACCGTGCGGCTGTTCTGCGCGGCGGTACGTGCTGCCTTGGTCAAGAACTGAAATCAGGTCCGCTCAAGAATCATGGCCAGGCCCTGACCAACGCCGATGCACATGAACGCAAGTGCGTATCGCCCACCGGTGCGTGTGAGCTCTTCCGTGGCGGTCATTGCAAGACGCGCTCCAGACATTCCCAACGGATGACCGAGCGCGATGGCGCCGCCGTTGCGGTTGACGCGTTCGTCGTCGGGAGGGATGTCCAGCGACCGCAACGTGGCGATGGCCTGGCTCGCGAACGCCTCGTTCAACTCGATGACGTCCAGGTCCTCAACGCCGAGTCCGGCGAAGTGAAGAGCTTTGCGGGCGGCCTCGATCGGTCCAACGCCCATGATACGCGGCGCAACGCCTGCCGATGCCATGGCGACGACGCGCCCGCGCGGGATGAGCCCATTATGTGCGGCAGCTGTTTCGCAGGCGATGATCATCGCCGCCGCGCCATCGTTCAGACCCGATGCGTTGCCCGCCGTCACCGAACCGTCGGGTCGAACGACTGGCTTGAGGCGCGCGAGCGCCTCAAGCGAGGTTTTGCGAGGATGCTCGTCACGGTCGAAGCTGCGTGTCTCGCCACGCCCGTCCGGCACGTCAACCGCTACGATCTCGGCGGCGAGTCTGCCATTGGCTTGCGCCATCGCCGCCTTCTGCTGACTTGCGAGCGCGAAAACGTCCTGCTCTTCGCGCGAGACCGACCATTCATCCGCGACGTTTTCGCCGGTCTGCGGCATCGTGTCGACGCCGTAAGCCGCCCTCATCGCAGGGTTGACGAACCGCCATCCCAGCGTTGTATCTTCGATCCTTTGATCGCGCGCGAACGGAACCCCAGCCTTGCCCAGGACGTACGGTGCGCGCGTCATGCTTTCGGCGCCGCCCGCGATCATGATGGTTGCGTCGCCCGCGCGGATGGCACGGGCGGCCGATCCGACCGCGTCGAGTCCCGAGCCACATAGCCGGTTGATCGTCGTGCCCCCGACTTTCACCGGAATACCGCCCAGCAGGGCGGCCATCCTCGCGAGATTACGATTGTCCTCGCCCGCCTGGTTGGCGCAGCCGAGCACGACGTCGTCGAGGGATGCCCAGTCGACCGAGGTGTTCCGTGTCATGAGCGCCTTGATCGGCACGGCGGCGAGATCGTCGGCTCTGATTCCCGAGAGCGACCCGTTGAGCCGGCCGATCGGCGTTCGGACGGCGTCGCAGATGAAGGCATGCTGCATGAGTCAAATCCTGTCGCGTTGGCTGAAGAACTTGGCGATCGCCGTCGCAATCCCAGCCGGATCCTCGATCGGAGCCAAGTGCCCGGTGTCGAGCCGCAGGTCGGTGACGTGGGGAATATTCGCAACGAGGTGTTCGCCGTGCCCCTCGAATGGGGTCGATGTGTCGGCGTATCCCGAGATGACAAGAACAGGGACGGCCAGACTGGGCAGCCGTCCGACAAGCGCCATGTCTCGTATCGCCGCGCCGGCGCCGGCATAGCCGTCTGCTGCGGTCGCGATCAGCCCTGCGCGAATCCGTGCGACCGTATCGGGATGCTCGCGCGTGAAATCAGCGGAAAGGAAGCGGGACATCGCGAGGTCAGCGATCGCTGCGGTCCCGCCTAAGCGAACGGCGTCGATGCGTGCCTGCCACGCGGTTGGATCCATTGTTGCCGAGGTGCAGATGAGCACCAGACCCGACACCGCATCCGGATGGTCGAGCGCGAGTTGCATCGCGATCATCCCTCCGAGCGAAACGCCGGCGATAAGCGCACTCTCCATCCCGGCATCCGCCATTACCGCAACCACGTCGCTCACGAGAAGCGGAAGGTCATAATCACCGGCAGGTGCGTCGGATTGCCCGTGTCCCCGCGTATCGATGCGTAACAGCCTGAAGGAGCTGGCCAGCTGATCGACGACCGCGTCCCACAGCGAGAGGTCGGTGCCGATCGAGTTCAGGAGGACCACCGCCGGCTGGTCTGCCGCCCCGGCAATCTGCCAATGAAGCCGACAGGCCGCGTTCGCGCTGAAAGGCATCGTTAGGCTTCCAACTGGCAGGCGATATTGACCGAGAATGGCGCGCCTGTGTGGTCGGAAACCTCTTCGACGGTGACACCGGGCGCAAGCTCGACGAGTGAAAGGCCACCTCCTTGCATGACTGTCATGACGCACAGATTGGTGATGATCATGCTCACGACCCGCCTGCCGGTAAGTGGAAGCGTGCAGCGTTCGAGGATCTTCGGCGCGCCGCCCCGGCTCACATGATCCATGATGACAACGATGCGCTTCACGCCCGCGACGAGGTCCATCGCGCCGCCCATGCCCTTCACCATCTTGCCGGGCACGGTCCAGTTGGCGAGGTCCCCGTCGGCGGAGACTTCCATCGCGCCAAGAACAGCAACATCGATGTGGCCACCTCGGATCATCGCGAAGCTGTCGGCAGAGGAGAAGAACGAAGTCGTCGGCAGCGCCGTGACCGTCTGTTTGCCGGCGTTGATGAGATCGGGATCGGCCTCCCCCTCGTACGGGAACGGCCCCATCCCCAGCATGCCGTTCTCGGATTGGAGCGTGATATCGACGCCTGCGGGGATATGGTTGGCGACGAGTGTCGGGATGCCGATCCCGAGGTTGACGTAGAAGCCATCGTGAAGTTCGCGGGCAGCGCGTGCCGCCATGTCGTCGCGGGTCCAGGCCATCAGACGGCCGCTCGCTGACGAACGGTCAGATTCTCGATCCGCTTTTCGTTGATCGTGCACTGCACGATGCGATCGACGTAGATACCGGGCGTGTGGATGCAATCGGGGTCGAGCGAACCTGCCTCGACGATCTCCTCGACCTCCACCACCGTTATCTTGGCGGCGGTCGCCATGACCGGGTTGAAATTGCGGGCGGTCTTGCGAAACATCAGGTTACCGGCTGGATCGGCGCGCCATGCCTTGATCAGCGCGATATCGGCGCGAAGCCATGTCTCCCGGACATAATCCTCGCCGGCGAAGCGCTCGACGGTTTTGCCCTCTGCGACGATCGTCCCGACCCCGGTCTTGGTGAAGAAAGCCGGAATTCCGGCACCGCCCGCGCGGATCCGCTCGGCGAGCGTACCTTGAGGGTTCAGCTCCAGTTCGAGGTCTCCATCGAGATACTGTCGCTCGAAGAGCTTGTTCTCACCGATATAGGAGCCGATCATCTTCCTGATCTGGCGTGTTTCCAGCAGCATCCACAGTCCGAAGCCATCGGCGCCGGCGTTGTTGGAGATCACCGTGAGACCGCTGACCCCGGAGGCTTTGACTTCGGGGATGAGGCTCTCGGGATTACCCGAAAGCCCAAACCCGCCCGACATGATCGTCATCCCGTCGGACAGGAGACCCTCAAGTGCGGCGCCTGGCGACGCATAAAGCTTCTTCGACACTTTCACTCTTCCGTATTCAGGCGGCAACGGTGGCGCGAGCGCGTTCCGAAAACACCTGGTCGCCCTGCGAAGCTGCGAGCTGGATCTTGAAGTCGAACGCGACATAGGCGGTGTCGCCCTGGCGCTGCGGGACGGGGAGAAGCCCTTCACGCGTGGCGAAAGCGAAATCGTCGTTCGCGAATGGATCATCGCCGAAGTTGATCTGCGTCGTGAGCGCGCGGTAGCCGGGTGCCTCGACGAAGAAATGAACGTGCGCCGGCCGATTGCCGTGGCGACCGATCGCCTTCAGCAGCCGGTCGGTAGCGCCGTCCGGCGGAACCGCGTAGCCGTTGGGCATCTTGGAGTGGAATGCGTAACGTCCGTCCGATCCGATCTTGATCCGTCGGCGATTGTTGAACGGGGTCTGCTCGCCGGTCGGATCGAAGTGCGAGTAGAAACCATGTGAATTCGCGTGCCAGACGTGCAGGATCGCGTTGACGGGCGCTTCCCCTTCCGAGCCTGCGATCCTGCCGGTCATATAGAGCGTGTCGGTATCATCCGGATCGTCGCTCAGATTGACGTCACCTTCGACCAACGGCGCGTTTTCGACGTATAGTGGCCCCTCGATGGTGCGCGGCGTGCCCCCCGAATAGCCGGCCTCGGCGTCCTTGGCGTCCATGTAGAGGTCCATGAAATGCTCCAGGCCAAGCCCGGGGACGATGAGGCCGAGCTCGCCTGCGCCATCCTGGAGATACTTGATGGCGCCCCAGAATTCGCTTTCGCTGACATCGTATTTGACGATGGTCGACATGAGAGCCTCAACCACATCCCGGGTGATCGCCTTGAGCCGATCATCACCGCCATCGACCGTTTTGCCGCTGGCACGGTCCAGAAGTCGCTGCACCTCCGCTGTCTGCACAAAATCTTCTCTCATCTCACTCTCCTAAAGTCGTCTTATTGTTGATCAGCGATCGTTTTCCCTGGACGAGGACGGATGGCGACAGAGCGCCGTCACCTCGATGAGCATGTACGGGAACAGCGGGAGACCCATCAGGATCTCGTGAAGCCCCGCATTGTCTTCGACGTCGAAGACGCTCACGTTCTTATACTGGCCCACGACCCGCCAGATGTGCCTCCAGATGCCCAACTCCATGAGTTCCTGGCAGCGAGCCTTTTCCCTGGCCTTGAGATCGTCGATCTTGGCCTGGTCCGCGTCCTGCGGGATGCGGACGTCCATCGTGACGTGAAACAGCATGGCTCAGCCCGCCACGGCTTTGGGGAACGTCATCGTCTTTGCCGGCCGATCGCGGCGGTGCGCCGCGACGACTTCCTCATCAAGCTCGATGCCGAGACCAGGCCCGGTTGGAACCACCAGCGTGAAGTTGCCGTATTCGAGCGGCGTTGCGAGCAGCTCCTGTGTCAGAAGTAGCGGACCGAAGAGCTCGGTGCCGAATGAAAGGCGCGGGAAGGTAGCAAACAGGTGGGCGGATACGGCCGTACCAACCGGTCCTTCGAGCATCGTGCCACCGTAGAGAGCGATGCCGGCGGCATCGGCGATCGCTCCGACTGCCCGCCCGGCGGACGGGCCACCGGCTTGTGCGACCTTTACGGCGAACACGTCGGCAGCCGCTTTTGCAGCAAAATCGAATGCGTCCTCTGGTCCCCGCAATGCCTCGTCCACCATGATCGGGATCCGCGAGAGCTGCGTTAGACGCGCCATGCCGGCCCGATTGGCGCGGGCTATGGGCTGCTCCACGAGATCGACGCCGACATCGGCGAGCATCCCAACACCGCGTTTGGCAGTCGCTTCGTCCCATGCCTGGTTGACGTCGACGCGCACGCTGGCGCGTCCGCCGACGGAGGACTTGATCGCGCCGACATGAGCTACGTCTTCTTCAAGACTGCGCTTGCCGATCTTGAGTTTGAACGCATTATGACGTCCGGCATCCATCATCCCGTGCGCTTCAGCGATGTCCGACGCGGTATCGCCGCTCGCCAGCGTCCACAAAACAGGAAGGCGCGAACGCACGCGACCACCGAGTAACTCGCTGAGTGGCAGCCCCACGCGCTTACCCATCGCGTCGAGCAACGCTGTTTCCACGGCGTTCTTGGCGAAGTGATTGCCGACTACGTGGCGCGACACGAGCGCCATCGCCATAGCAGGATGACGCGGATCACAGGTCCGCAGGATGGGGGTGATATAGGTGTCGATTGTGAGTTTGATGCCCTCTGGGCTCTCATCGCCATAGCTGAGCCCGCCGATCGTGGTGCCTTCGCCGATGCCCTCGATGCCATCGGAGCAACGGATGCGTACGATCACCATCGCCTGCGTGTTCATCGTCGCCATGGCAAGCACGTGCGGCCGGACCGTTGGTACATCGACGATGACGGTTTCCACTGCCTCAATGCTGAAGTCTCCAGCCATTTTCCGCTCTCCTCAATTTCGTTCTAAATTATTCACCTCATCCCACAAAAGACCGTTTCGCTTAACTTTGATGCCCAATCGGCATGAGATAACGCCGGTAGGTGAGCGGCGTAAGTTCGAAAGCTACGGCAAAACGGGGTCAGAACATAGAACGGACCCAGATATACGCTAAGCGCCAGCAGGCCCGCTCAGGTGGCGCAAACCACCTGAGCGCTGCATATTAATGACGAAAACCGGGTTCCCGTCATACCGAACGGCAGCAGCGGAGGGCCAGCTTTGGACAGACGCGGAACCGGTCAGGCTTCGACCGTGGTCGAATGCGACTATTGCGCGGCTCGAAGTCGGGCTACCCGACACGGTGGAGGTCGCCAGGAACGAGGCGGCGCTGCGGCTCTTCGTCGATCGCGGTAGTCCGCTGCGCCCGCGGCCGGTGCGATGCACCATCGGCGGCCGCCCCGTGACACTGGACTGGACGCCGGCACCGATGAAGGACATCAATCCGATCCAGCGCTCGTGGCGCGGCGAGCGCGTGCCAGAGGTCAGCACACGGCTGGTCGGCAGCCACGGAGCGTGGGTGAAGCTCGGATACTTCCAGCCCAACGATGCCGCGCAGGTCAAGGCGTTCCACGCAGCGATCGATGCTGCGCCTGCTCTTCGAACCAAAAGGGACGTACGGGGCAACGGCGGCGGCCCCTACAACTGGTTCATGGCGTACCTGCGAGGGCTATATGGCCAGGAATATGCCGATCATTATGCCACTGAGCGATTGCACATCCGCGCAGTCTATCGCCTGTCACCAGCCTACGTAAAGCTTGACCGGGACGGTGCATCGGAGGCAGGTAACTTAGGGGAACCGGCCGACCCGCCATATGAGATCAATGATACCGCCAACGACCGCCTTCAGAAGCAGGCGATTGCGTCCGGCCGGCAGATTTTCCAGTCGACGCCTATTCCTTTCCCCAACAACGGGAGGGCACCGGTCAACCCGGTCCGCGCCAAGGTTTACGTTCTTACGGATTATGGCTGCGGAAGCGCCTGTATTGGTTTCGTCGACGAGTTGAAGCGGTTCTCCGGCATGCGTCAGATCGGGCTGCCAACCTATGTGGACAGCCGTTCGGGCACTGCCGTCGATATTGAATTGGGGACCGGTGAGAGGATGTTCAAAAACGTACGCTAAGGCACATCGTTGACGTACGACGCCTCCGGGTTTTCACCACGGCCAGTCAGGCGGCCGGCGTTTGCGGCAATGATGACGGCAATCTCATCATAAACGACACGCACCCGCTTCGACATTTCGGCAGCGGCATGGCCCACTAGCCACAGCGGCTCTTCCATCAGCAGCGTGGAAGGCAAGCGTAAAAGGCCCGAGCTCAGGAAACAGGGCAGAATGCCGATACCAAGGCCCGCAACAATGGCGGCACGGTGAGCTTCCAGATGATTGAAGCGAATATCCGCCGATCGTCCGGTGAGGCGATGAAGCCAGCGTGAGGCCGGGAGATCATGATCGTCAGTCCACCCGACGAGCCGCGCCGACGCGAGATCCGGAACTGGGCCGACACCAGCGTAAAGGCCATGGCACATCATTCCGGCCTTGCGAACCGTCAGTGCGCCATGATCGGGGGGCACGAGACGTAATGCGAGGTCGGCTTCGCCACGGGCGATACCGACCGGAGCTATGCCGGTAATGATTTCGAGTTCCAGTTCCGTGTATTGCGAGAGGATGGCTCGCAGCGCCGGCAGCAGCAGGTGGGTCGTGATCGTCTCTGGGGCCGCGAGGCGCACGACCCCACTGATTGCTTCTGCCCTCCCGTTCGCACGGGCGCGGAAGCCGGCCACGGCCTCCTCCACGCGCCCTGCTTCCGACATAAGCGCTTCGGCGTCTGGGGTCGCCGTATAGCCGCCCGAGTGTCGAACAAAGAGTGTCGACCCGATCGCTGCTTCAAGGGCGTCAATTCGCCGGCCGACCGTCTGGATGCTGACCCCAAGCATCCTTGCAGCACCGGTCAGGCTACCTGCCCGGTAAGTCGCCACGAAGTAGCGTACATCGTTCCAATCCATCAATGATCCATAATTGGAAAACCAGTTTCCTTCTACTTCCATTCCTGAAGGCGGTGTTAGACGCGATATCGTCCGGCGAAGGAGATCGCTCATGGAGCAATCACGATTTGAACGTGGCCAGGCTCGATTGGCAGAGGTCGATGGGGAAGCCGGACAGACGGTTATCGCGTCGCTCGCCGACATCGCGCCTGACCTTGGCCGCTACATTATCGAGTTCGGCTTCGGCGACGTATACAGCCGCCCCGGCATCGACCTCAGAACCCGCGAACTGGCGACCGTCGCGGCCCTGGTCGCTCTTGGCAACGCCCGCCCGCAACTCGAGGTGCATTCGCACGGTGCGCTCAATGTCGGGGCCTCGCAGGAGGAAATCGTCGAAGTCATCACCCAGATGGCGTTGTACGCCGGCTTTCCCGCTGCCTTGAACGGCGTTGCGGCATTGCGTACGGTTCTGGAGGCTCGCCATGGGTGAGAACGTCGCTCTGATCGAACGATACTTTGCCGCCTTCGGGGCAGGCGACATCGGCACTGCTCTCGATTGCATCCACCCTGATGCGATCTGGCACGTCGATGGCGACCCGGCAGTCGTCACTGTAGGAATCATTCAGGGGCGTGACGCGGTGCGCCGCTGGCTTGACGCTTCCCGACCGGCTTTCGACCGTTAGCTTTCTCCGTCGATCGCCTGATCGGGGAGGGTGCCGACGTGATCGCGCTAGGCCGGTTCCGGCACCGCGTCCAACCGACCGATGCCATAGTGGACAGCGATTACGCCATCCGCTTTACGATCCGTGGCGGTCGGATTGCTCGTTACCAGATATTCGAAGATTCGCTGCTGATCGCCATGGCTCGGCATAGCGACGCAATTGCCCGGCAAGCTCGTCTCAACGAGGTGCTTTACGGTTGGGATGACAGCGGCTGCGGGCGCACCATCATTTTCCTGCACGGGCTGTTCCTGAACCGCCAATTTTGGGCCCCGGTAATCGACAGATTGGGAGAAGGCCACAGGTGCGTCGCTTTCGACATGCCAGGCCACGGCGTCAGCCCCTGGCTTAATGGTCTCGATCTGGACGGTATCGCCGATGATCTGGCGCTTTGGATCGTGGAAAACGGAGCCGCGCCAGCTACAATCGTCGGTCATAGCCAAGGCGGCATGATAGCCTTACGCCTCGCTGGTCGGCATCCGGATGCCGTCAAACGTCTTGTTCTGGTGAATACCAGCGCGCGTCCCGAGTACCCCGAAAGGATTGATGCGTGGCGAGCGCGTCGCGGGGCTTTGCTGGATACCGGATCATGAAACGACGTATTGAGCGATGTTCAGCGCATGACGACCGCGCCGGGGTGGGTGAAGGCACACCCCGCCGAAGCCACGAGCGAACGCGAGGTGATGGCGTCGCATGATCCCGCATCGCTCGCGCTGGCGCTTGATGCAGCGGTTCTCGATCGCGGCGATGTTCGACCGCTACTTGATCGGATTAAGATGCCGGTGGAGGTGGTTTCCGGCGAGTCGGACCAAGCGACACCTCCCGAACTGGGTCAGGAAATTGCGGTGTCCGTTGGCCGTGGGCGTCACACCATAGTTGACGGTGCCGCGCATCACGTGCCGACCGAGCAGCCGGATGCCATCGCTGCCCTGCTTCGGGATGACTGATATGATCACACCGGTCGAGCCTTTCGCGCCAACAGCTTTTCGCCGTCCGGCCTGATCTCACCCTTGGGTGTGACGTGTCGGTAGAGGGTCTGGCGGGTAATGCCGAGTTCGGCGCACAGTTCGGCGACTTTCGTCTCCGGCTTGCCCATCGCCGCCTGGGCGAGGCGCAACTTGGCGGTCGTCATCTTGAACGGGCGACCGCCATGCCGACCCCTCGCTCGCGCCGATTTCAGACCGGCGCGGGTGCGTTCGACGATCAATTCACGCTCGAACTCGGCAAGGCCGGCGAAGATCGCGAAGATCAGGCGGCCGTTGGCGGTGGTGGTGTCGATCGACGCGCCTTCGCCCGCCAGCACCTTGAGGCCGATGCCGCGCTTCGTCAGGTCGCCGACCGTGTTGACGAGGTGGCGCAGATCGCGACCGAGCCGGTCGAGTTTCCAGATGACGAGCGTGTCGTCGCGGCGCAGCGCCTTCAGGCAGGCATCGAGACCTGGCCGCTTGTCGAGCCGGCCCGATGCGCTGTCCTCATAGATATGCTCGGGATCGACGCCGGCCGCGATCAGCGCATCGCGCTGAAGGTCGTGGACCTGGCTGCCGTCCGCCTTGGACACCCGCGCGTAACCGATCTGCGTCACATATACGTCCGTCTGCGTGACGGAGCGGCATTGCCCGTCGATCGATCGCTATAATGTCACATAACCCGTCTTGTGGTCTACGCTCCGTGAACAGGGTCGCTTTCCTGTTGCGTGACGAACAGGAAGCCGATGCCGTCCAGAACCATATTGTCCCCCGCCCAGCGCAGCGCGATCTTCGATCCGCCTGCCGATCGGGCAACGATCGAACGGCTCTACACCCTCGGTCCCGATGACCTTGGACAGATCGCGCGTCGCCGGCGCGGGGCGAACCGGCTCGGATATGCGGTGCAGCTCTGCTACCTGCGCCACCCGGGACGAAGCCTGCTGCCGAGTGAAGCGGTGCCTGCCGCCATGCTGGCGCTGCTCGCCGACCAGATCGGTTGCCGTACCAAGGACTTCGCCGACTATTCTGCGCGCGCGACGACGCTGCGCGAGCATCGCGCCGAGGTTGAAGCGTATCTCGGTCTGCATGCCTTCGACCGAGCAGAAGTGCGATCGATGCTGGCGCTGGGATCGGAGATCGCCACCTCGACCGATCGTGGCGATGCAATCGTCGCTGGCATGGTCGATCGCCTGCGGCTCGACCAGATCGTGCTGCCCGCAGCATCGACGCTGGAACGGCTCGCCCTCATCGTACGGGCGCAGGCACGCAAGGCCGCGCATGCTGGACTGATCCGCGACTGCCCGGCCGATCAGGAAGTAGCGCTCGAACGCCTGATCGCATCGGACGACAATGGTCGCACCCGGCTTGGATGGATACGCGAATGGTCGGAATCACCATCGGCGTCGAACCTGAAAGGCATCGTCGAGCGGCTCGACACGGTGCGCGGCATCGGGATCCCAGCCGATCGGGCGCGGCGCATCCATGCCGCTCGCTATGCCGTTATCGCACGGACCGCTGGCATCGTCACGGCACAGCATCTGCGCCGTCTCGAACGTCCGCCCCGGCTCGCCATGCTCGTTGCGGCTATGATCGAGATGGAGGCAGCGCTGACCGACGCGGCACTGGTCATGGTCGAGAAAATGGTGGGCGCGCTGTTCCGCCGCGCCGATCGCACCCGCTCCGACCGGTTGCTCGGGCAGGCGCGGCTGCTGAAGGACACCGCCCGCTTCCATGCTCGGCTCGGTCGCCTGCTGGTCGATGCCCGCGCGACCGGGCGCGATGCGATCCGCCGCATCGAGGACCAGGTGGGATGGGACCAACTCGAACGCAGCATCCGCTTCGCCGAGGATCTCACCCGGTCGGCC
The DNA here is from genome assembly GCF_004354345.1 of Sphingomonas sp. AAP5. Taxonomy (NCBI): domain Bacteria; kingdom Pseudomonadati; phylum Pseudomonadota; class Alphaproteobacteria; order Sphingomonadales; family Sphingomonadaceae; genus Sphingomonas; species Sphingomonas sp. AAP5. Next base: position 50,090 of record NZ_CP037915.1, read on the forward strand.
GACGACGGCTTGGCGGAAGTGATCGAGCGCTATCCCGCCGTGCGGCGGTTCGCCCCAACATTCCTCGCCGCCTTCACCTTCCGCACGGCGCGGTCGGGTGATCCGCTGCTCAGCGCGATCGAGGCGCTGCGAACGATGTACCGTGACGGCCGCTCGGTCCTGCCGAAGCGACTGCCGATCAGCTTCATCAAGCCGCGCTGGCGCAAGGTCGTGCAGCCAACCGAAGGGACGATCGACCGCCGCGCCTATGAGATCGCAGTGATCGTCCACCTGCGCGAACGGCTCGGCTCCGGCAGCATCTGGGTAGACGGCAGTCGCGCCTATCGCACGCTGGACGATTACCTGCTGCCAACCTCTGCGTTCGACACGATGCGAGCCGATGGCAACCTGCGGCTGGCCGTACCGTCCGGTTTCGCCGAATGGTATGATGAGCGCCGCACTCTGCTGACCCGGCGCATGACCGAGGTGGAACGCGCAGCTGCGACGGGTGAACTGATCGATGTGACGATCGAGCGCGGGCAGTTGCTGATTTCGCGGATCCGACGAACGCCGTCCGACGATGCCGAGGCGCTGAAGGCCCGGCTCTACGCGATGCTGCCGCGTGTGCGGATCACCGACCTGCTGGTGGAGGTCGCCGCATGGTCGGGCTTCGCCGACCGTTTCGTCCATGCACGTAGTGGCGATCCGGCCTCCGACCAGTCCGCGCTGATGGGTGCTGTCCTCGCTGATGCGACCAATCTCGGGCTGAGCCGGATGGCGGAAAGCTCGCGTGGGCTGACCCTGTCCCGCCTGCGCTGGACGGCGGAATGGCATGTGCGCGACGAAACCTATCTGTCGGCGCTGGCGGCGATCGTCGACTGCCATACCGCGCACCCGCTCGCCCAGGTCTGGGGGCCAGGCGACACATCGTCGTCGGACGGGCAGTTCTTCCGCGCCGGCGGTCAGGGCGAGGCCCGCGCCGATCGCAACGCCCGCTATGGCACTGATCCCGGCGTGCTGTTCTACACCCATATCACCGACCGCTTCACGCCCTTTCACACCAAGGTCATTGCCGCCAATGCCGGCGAAGCCGCGCATGTCCTCGACGGCCTGCTTGATCATGAGAGCGAGCTGGTCATCCGCGAACATGCGACCGATACCGCCGGGGCTGTCGATCATATCTTCGGCCTGTGCCATTTGCTCGGCTTCCGCTTCGCACCGCGGATCCGCGACCTCAACGAGCGCCGGCTGTACGGCCTCTCACCGCTCGATCCCTGGCCGACACTACGCCCGCTCGTCACCGGCCCGGTCAACGTCCGCGCGATCGAAGAGAATTGGGACGAGACGTTGCGGCTTGCCGCCTCGATCCGCGCCGGCACCGTCAGCGCCTCGGTCATGCTCCGCAAGCTGGCGGGTTTTCCGCGTCAAAACCCAGTGGCCCGCGCATTGCGCGAGATCGGGCGGGTTGAGCGCACCCTATTCATGCTCGACTGGTTCGACGATCCCGAGCAGCGGCGTCGTACCGGCAGCATCCTCAACAAGGGCGAGGCCCGCAACGCGCTAGCCCGCGCCATCTTCTTCAACCGCCTCGGCGAATTGCGCGACCGCACATTCGAGAACCAGCGCCATCGTGCCTCGGGGCTAACCCTTCTCACCGCAGCCGTCACCCTTTGGAACACCGTCTATCTCGACCGTGCCGTCCGGCATCTGCGCGGCAGCGGTGCCGAGGTGCCGGACAAACTGCTTGCCCACGTCGCGCCATTGGGCTGGGAGCATATCGGTCTTACCGGCGATTATCTTTGGAGCGAGATGGACAAGCCCCGCGAGCGATTCAGGCCGCTCCGCCTTCACCAGACCGGCCGCGACGCTTAGCGTACGTTTTCGAACATCCTCTCACCGGTCCCCGTTATGCCCGGAGCAGGCGTAAGCGACGAAACAGGCGACCGCGACCGGCACTGCGGTCTCGGCGCCGAACAGCTCGACGCCCATGATCGTGCAGGCCAGCGGCGTATTGGCCGCGCCCGCGAAAACCGCCACGAAACCGAGCGCGGCAAAGAGGTCGACGGGGACACCGATCGGGCCGGCGAGCGCATGACCCAGCGCCGCGCCGATGAAGAACAGCGGCGTGACCTCGCCGCCCTTGGGCGGCGGCTCTTCGCCTGCTCCGCCGGCCACAGCAATCGGATGGCTGCGAGCAACAGCATCGGTCCGTCAGTTATCCTGCCGTTTCGGGCCTGTCATCCGGCAACCATACAGTTTCATTTCTACATCGGATTGACGTTGCCGCACCGCGGCGACATATAGTGGCCGAAGGCGATGGATTTCCGCCTGGCTATGTTGGCCGAACCGCCCTCGCAAGGGCCGATGATTCCTACCGGGCGCCGCAAGGCAGCAAGGAGGAATTGTGCGCGCGACGTTTCGCAATCTCTATAACGCATTAAACTTGGCCGCTTTTTTTCGCGATCGCCATGACCATGCCCTGTCGGTGTTGCGCTGGACGCTGGTCCTCGTGCCGATGGCGGCGCTGGTGGGAACACTCTGCGCGGCTTTCCTTTGGAGCCTCGACGCCGCGACACAGGCGCGGTTCGACTATCCCTGGCTGCTTTACCTCCTGCCCTTAGGCGGAGCGGCGGTCGCGTTGCTCTATCACCTCCCGGCCGTTCGGTCGAAGCGGGCAATAATCTCATCGTCGAGCAGATACACGAGCCCGGAGGCGGCGTTCCGCTGCGCATGGCACCGTTGGTCTTCATCGGCACGATCGCCACTCATCTCTTCGGCGGTGCGAGCGAGCCGATCGGCGTCAGCTTGGGGCCGAGGTCGCAGCCGATGACGTTGGCATAGATCATCGCTTCCTTCACCGCGCCAGTGGCATGGGCCGCGTCAATCGACAGCGCGCCCACCAGCACTGTCGGCATGTTGTTCATCACCGACGACAGGACGGCCGCGATCACGCCTGTTCCGAACGCCGCGCCCCACACGCCGCCTTGGGCGGTGCGATCGAGAAGCGCCGCCAGATGGTCGGTCAGGCCGGCGTTCCGCAGCCCGTAGACGACTAGGTACATGCCGAGAGAGAAGATCACGACCTGCCACGGCGCGCCGCGCAGCACCTTGCCGGTCTGGATCACGTTGCCCCGCCCCGCGATCACCAGCAGGAGGATTGCACCGGCAGCGGCGACGGCGCTGACCGGCACGCCAAGGGGTTCGAGCAGGAAGAAGCCGGCCAGCAGCAGCGCGAGGATGATCCACCCGGCGCGGAAGGTCGCAACGTCGCGGATCGCTTCTCGGGGCGCGCGCAGCGCCCCCACGTCATAGTCTTCTGGGAGGTCGCGCCGGAAGAACAGCAGCAGCACGCCCAGCGTGGCGGCGATCGATACCAGGTCGACCGGCACCATCACGGACGTGTATGTGCCGAACCCGATCTTGAAGAAGTCGGCTGACACGATGTTGACGAGGTTCGAGACCACCAGCGGCAGGCTGGCCGTGTTGGCGATGAACCCGGCCGCCATGACGAACGCCAGCGTCGCCTTGTCCTTGAACCCCAGCGCGCGCAGCATGGCGATGACGATCGGCGTGAGGATCAGCGCCGCACCATCATTGGCGAACAACGCCGACACCGCCGCGCCGAGCAGCACGATTAGGACGAAGAGCCGGCGCCCATGTCCCCTGCCCCAGCGCGCAACGTGCAGCGCCGCCCATTCGAAGGATCCAGCTTCATCGAGCAACAGGCTTATGACAATGATCGAGACGAATGCAGCCGTCGCGTTCCAGACGATGCCCCAAACGACCGGTACGTCGGACAGCGTGACGACCCCCGCGAGCAGCGCCAAGACGGCCCCGCCTATCGCGCTCCACCCGATTCCGAGCCCCTTGGGCTGCCAGATGACGAGCACGATCGTGACGACGAAGATCAGGACGGCAAGAAGCATCAGGCGATGCGCTGGCCCGAGGCGTCCACCACCTGTTGTCCGTCGTCCTTCGCGAACGCGCCGCGCTGATCGCCCGGCAGCAGATCAAGCACGGCTTCGGACGGCCGGCAGAGCTTCACGCCGAGCGGTGAGACGACTATCGGCCGGTTGATGAGGATCGGGTGCGTCATCATCGCATCCACCAGCGCGTCGTCGGACAGCGACGTGTCGCCCAGGCCGAGCTCCGCATAGGGCGTACCCTTTTCGCGCAGCAGCTCGCGGGGCGTTATGCCGGCGCGGTCGATCAGCTCGACCAGCAGCGCGCGCGAGGGCGGAGTTTTCAGATATTCGACCACGTGCGGTTCGATGCCGGCATTGCGGATCAGGCCGAGCGTGTTGCGCGACGTGCCGCACACGGGGTTGTGATAGATCACGATATCGACGGCCACGGGCGTCCTTTCAGCAGCAGGGGGTGAGTTCGGCGATCAGCGGGGCGCACAGCTCCGCGTTGCCGGCGCAGCAATCCTTGACGAGGAAGAGCGTTAGCGCGCGCAGGCCGTCGAGATCGGCACGATAGATGATCGAGCGGCTATGACGTTCGGATCGCACCAGCCCGCCACGGGCGAGGATGCCGAGGTGTGCGGACATTGTGTTTTGCGGTACGTCGAGCTGACGGGCGATTTTGCCCGCAGCCAAGCCATGCGGTTCGTGCCGCACCAACAGGCGGAACACGTCGAGGCGTGTTCCTTGTGCGAGCGCGCCGAGCGCTGAAATTGCCGTGTTGTTTTCCATATATCCAGAATAGCAGCTATATGGTTCCGGTACAGACGTTTATAGCACCAAGTAGGCAGGCAGTCGGCACCCTACGCTCTTTTCCGAAGTCCCCAACGAGTGGGGCGGGACCCCGCGGGCACGGCTCTATCGGCCCGCTGGGCGTGCCGACCGAGCCATCGTGCCGGCGTCTCGGCCCTGCCGGGTGACGATTATCGCGTAAGGTGTGCCACGTGGCGCACCTGCGAACGCGCAGGCGCGAGCAGTGTTTCGATTGGCGTCGACGCCCTCCCCCAGAGGCCACACCGCACAGCACTTCGCGCGCAGAACCGCGTGTCGTGAGTTGATGGGCTTAGCCTGATCCCCCCGATACGTCGGGCGCAGCCTTCGGATCGGGGTCTTGCGCCTTGCCCTTCGCGGCGCCCGGCTGCTTTGCGCTCATGGCGGTCAGATAAGCGACGATCGCCGGCACGTCGGCTGCGGCGACGGGGGCTTTGTAGACCTCGCGCATCTTGGTGACCTCCGCGGTCCACTGGTCGGCGGAGAGTGGCGGCTGGTTCAGCGCCATGCTCGCCGAATGACACGAGGTGCAGTTCGCATTGATGACGTCGGCATGCGGGCCGGCGGGATATTGCCCTTCGTCGGTTGGGAGATCGACCGAAGTGGACGCCAGCGAGAAGCCGCGCGCCGAGACGCTTGGCGGCGGTGGTGCGGTCGGGGCGGCAGGCGGCGGGGCGACGCGGCTGTTCGGGGCACCAATCGCGAGCAGAAGAACGACGGTCGCGCCGACGAACCCGAACGACAGCGTGCCGATGGAAGGCGTTTTCATGGGGGAGCGCTCCTCAGCCGACGACGATGTTGGTGGTTTCGATGTTGCCGCGCATGAACCCGCCCGGGTTCCAGATCGGCGTCATCGGCTGCGCGATGCCGGCGGTGTTCCAGCAGCGCGACATCAGCCTGGTCGGGCCCGCATGCGTGAGCGGCACCTGCGCGTCCCAGCGGCGGAAACTGTATTTGCCGTGATCGGGGCCGAGCACTGTCTTGTACCAGGTCTTGCCGTTGTCGGTCGACACATCGACCTTGGCGACGCCGCAATCGCCCCCCATCGCAATGCCGCCCAGCGGGATTGACCGGTCGAACGCGATTGCCTGCCCTTCGTCGAGGCTCGTGACCCAGCTGCGCGGGATCATCTTGTTGATGGGCACGGCCGGGAAATCCTTCTGGCCAGGCCGCACGTTCGCGCCTGGAGTGTCAGGGATCTTGTACGCCTTGGCCATCCAGTAACCGTCGTCGGGTGCGGCGAGCACCTCGATGTCGTTCAGCATCTTGACCCAATAGGTCGAATACCAGCCGGGTACGATCAGCCGGACCGGGAAGCCGTTGAGGAGCGGCATCTGTTCGCCGTTCATCCCGAAGGCGAGCATCACTTCGCCGTCGCGTGCGTGGTCGATCGACAGCGACTTGGCGAAATCCGGTCCACCCGCGACCACCGGTTGGTCGAGCGCACCGAACCGCACCGCAACCGCGCCCGGCTTCACGCCGGCGATGTCGAGCACGTCGCGCAGGCGCACGCCGAGCCATTTGGCGTTGCCCATGGCCCCGTGACGCCACTGCGCACCGGCAACGGGCGGCTGGAACAGCGCACGCGAATTGCCCGAGCATTGGTTGATCGCCGCCAGCTCGACGCGTGGCAACTTCAGCAGTTGCGCGAGCGAGATCGACAGCGGCCGCGTGACCGCGCCGTGCACCTTGATCCGGAACGCCTCGACATCGATCGCGGTCGGAATGTCAGCCCAGTGCCAGCGGACGAAGAACTGGTCGTTTGGCGTGAAGACGTCGCCATTGAACACGCTCATCGGCGTTTCCAGCAAAGGCGGGTGGATACGCTGGAGGATCATGTTGCCCTTGCCGGGGAACGCACTGGTCATCGGCCGTTCCGACGGACCGCCCGGCAGGTGCAGATCGACCATGCTCTGCGCCAGCGCGGGTGCGGCGATCAGCGCGCCGCTGCCGATCGCGGCCTCTGCGAGAAAGCGACGGCGGTTCGTCGCCTGCGCCAGTTTCATATCCAGGCTGTCCACCAACATTCTCCCGTTTCTGTCATGTTCTGTATGCGCGACCCGTCCGCCGGTCTGCCCGGTACGGGTCGATCAGATTCGCCGGTTCGATCCGGCAGGACGATCGGTTTGGCCCATCAATTGGCTTGGGCAATGCAGGGCGACACGAACAGGTTGCCGCGCCAGCCGCCCGCGACCGTCTTAGCGCCGACCAGCAGCCACATTGCTGCGAGCGCCACTGTGAGGACAGTGCCGACGATCCCGAAAAAGCCGAGCTGAAGCGTCGTGCCGAGCTTGAAGGTGGCGACCGTGGAGACGCCAAGCGGGAAGGTATAGCCCCACCAGCCGAGGTTGAACGGAATGCCCGCGCGCCAGTAGCGGATCGTGATCAGCGTCGCGAGCGCCAGCCACCACAGACCGAAACCCCAGAGCAGCAGCCCGGCAATCGTGCCAATCCCCTGCGCTACCGCGCCGATCTGCCCCAGGCCGTTGGCGGCGAGGATCGCGGGCGCGTTGCTGCCGAGCACCAGCATCCCAAGCGCGCCGGTGCCAATCGGACCGAGCGCGAGCCAGCTCGAGGCGGCCATGCTCTCGTGCGGCAGCTTGTGCAGTGCCATCCGCAGGATCAGGATCGCGAGGATGCCGAACGCGACCGGCACTGAATAAGCCCAGAGCACATACGACGTTGCGAGCACGACGAACTGGTGATGCGCGTCCGCCAGATGCGGGGCGAGCAGGCCGCCGCTCGCACCTGCGACCTCCGCCGCGACCACCGGCAGCAGCCACACCGCGGTCATGCCGTCGAGCGAATGTTCGTGCCGAGTAAACATGAGGTAGGGGATCGCTACACCGCAGGCGAGCGACATCGCGACGTCGATCCACCACAATGTCTCGGCGATCGGGATCACGCCAGCGCCGAACCGCGGCAGGCCGAACGCCAGGAACCCGTTGATGATCGTCGCCAGCCCCATCGGGATCGTGCCGATGAACATCGACACGGTGTTGTGCCCGAAGATCCGCCGCGCCTCGTGTCCGAACATCGTCCAGCGCGCGGTGTAGAGCCCGGCGAACAGCGTGAAGAGCGCGATGTTGAAGTACCACAGCGCCTCGCCGACCGGGTGCAGCGATGCGCCGACGCCCGGCACCTGCGGCAAGGCGAGCGCGAGAATGCCGGTGCCCATCGTAGCGGCGAACCAGTTGGGGGTGAACTGCCGGATCATCTCGCGCGGGGAGTCGAGCCGGCTGAGGGGCTTCAGGCCATCGAGAACGGGTTTCAGATCGGCGGTCACTTGCCAGTCTCCTTGATGAGATCGGTCAGCGCATCGGCCGCCCGCGTTCGATACCGCTCTTTATGGCGCAGCGCGTAGAACGGACGCCGCGGCAGACCGAGCGGCAGATCGTGCAACGTGCCGGCCGCGATTGCAGGTGCGACGACATGCTGCGACAGCACCGCGACGCCCGCCCCGGCCTCGACCGCGCTACGTACCGCCTCGTTCGATGGTAGCATCAGCGCCACGGTGAGGTCCGACGGATCGACGCCGCGCTGGCGCAGCACCTCCTCGAACGACGAGCGCGTGCCCGATCCCTGCTCGCGGACGATCCAGCGTGCGGCGCGGATCCAGTCCTCGTCGATCGTGTCGGCTGCGCGGTCGCTTACCAGCACCATGCGGTCGTTCGCGACCGTCCAATGCGCGAGCGCGGGCTCGTCGATCACACCCTCGACGAAGCCGAGCTCGACCGCACCGTCGAGCACGCGCGCCGCGGCCCCCTCGGTGTTGTCGATCGCCAGTTCGATTGAGATCGCGGGGTAGCGCGCATGGAACGCGGCCAGCTGGCGGGGCAGCCAATAGCCCGCGATCGTCTGGCTTGCGACTAGCCGCAGAGTGCCGCGCTCCAGTCCTGCATATTCGGCCAGTGCAAGTTCCGCGCTGGCGGCACGGCCAAGCACTGCGCGTGCGTCGACCAGAAACATGCGGCCCGCTTCGGACAGTTCGATCCCACGGCCGACCCGGTGGAACAGCGGCACGCCGTGCCGGGCTTCCAGCGCGGCGATGGCAGCGCTTGCGGCTGACTGCGTCACATTGAGCGCTTCGGCCGCGCGCGTCATGTGCTCGCGCTCAGCGACACCGACGAAAATCCTGAGTTGTTCCAGGGTCATGCCCGATCTCCTTGCCCCAATGATAGGGAAAGGAGATCAATCGCACCAACCAAAGATTACGGTCATTCCAATCAGATATACCGGTCGTTCATTTCAGAATGTCGATAACCGCCTCACGTTCATCGACCAGTTCGGCAATCGTGCGATCAAGCATCGTTCGCTGGAATGGATCGAGGATCAGTCCTTCGATACGCGCATACCCACCGCTTTTGCAGTGCACCGGCACGCCGCACACCAGCCCTTGCGGGATACCGTAGGAGCCATCTGACACCACGCCCATCGACACCCAATTGTCGCCTGCGCCGTGCACCCAATCGCGCAGATGGTCGATCGCCGCATTTGCTGCCGACGCGGCCGAGGACGCACCCCGTGCTTCGATGATCGCGGTTCCGCGCTGCGCAACGGTGGGGATCAGGGTCTCGCGGTACCAGGCCTCGTCTCCAATACGGTCGGCAAGCTTTTGGCCATCGAGTTCGGCATTCCCCCAGTCGGCAAACATCGTCGGCGAATGGTTTCCCCAGACGACGAGCTTTGTAATCGCATCGACACCGACACCCGCCTTGGCCGCAAGCTGTCCCTGCGCGCGGTTGTGATCGAGGCGGATCATCGACGTGATGTTTTCGGCAGGGAAACCCGGTGCGCTTTGCGCAATGATCCAGGCATTTGTGTTGGCGGGATTACCGACGACCAGGATCTTGGCGTCGCGTTTGGCCACTGCGTCCAGCGCTGCGCCCTGCGTCTTGAAGATCGCTGCGTTGGCAGCGAGCAAATCACGGCGCTCCATGCCCTTCGAGCGGGGACGAGACCCGACCAGCATGGCCGCATCGATGTCCTTGAAAGCCACCATCGGATCATCAGTAATGATCACATCTGCCAGCAGCGGGAACGCGCAATCCTCCAGTTCCATGACCACGCCGCGTACTGCGTCCAGCGCCTGCGGCACGTCGAGCAGTTGAAGGATAACGGGCTGGTCCGGTCCGAACACGTCACCCTGCGCGACCCGGAAGAGCAGCGAATAGCAAATTTGTCCTGCGGCACCGCTGATCGCGATCCTGACGGGGGGCTTGGTCATTTTGGAAAGGGCTTTCGTTGGGAGATTACAGACGGTGTGAGACCGATCAACGCGCCGCCAGGGCAAGCGCCGCATCGCGCCCGGATGGCACCAGATTGGCGAGACCTTTTCCTGATCTTACGGCACCAGGAACGTAGATCAGGCTCTGCGCATCCGTACTGATCGGGATCGTCGACACGGTGGTGTACGTCAGCGTGTCGATCCCAGCGACCTTGTTGGTTCCGGCCAGGCTGGCATAGATCCTCGTACCATCGCCCGACGGCCAAACCGCACTCGGAGCCGCTTGTAGCGGGACGGTTGCCACAGCCTCCAGGCTGTCGGTTCTATAGACCTTGATTGCAGGTTGATCGCCGCCAACGCTGACATAGGCAAAGGAATCGTCTGCGCGCTGGGCGAAGTTGACCGCGCCCGTTGCTGGACCAGTGTTTATCACTTCGCGTACCGCAAACGGCGGTTTGGCAGCAAAGACCGTGGTCGTGCCGCTCTCGCGGCGTGTTGCCCAGATCTGTTTGCCATCTGGCGAGACCGCGATTGCTCCCGCACCTGCACCGTTGCTGGCAACGTGTCCGACGACGCGCCGATGCTCGACGTCGACAACCAGGATGGACGGCCTTTCAGTAAGCGATACAAAGGCATAGCGTCCGTTTGGCGACAGGATGGTCGCGCCCGCTCCGCCACTTGCTGGTACGCGGGTGATCTCCCGCGCTGTCTTAGGATCCACGACCGCGATGGCATGTTCATCGCCGAGCGAAACCCAGAGTTCGTGCCCATTGGGCGTAAACGCGACGGCGGTAGGCGACGTCTGGAACACGGTCCGGCCTCGTTCCGTGTTCGTGGCCAGATCTACGAGCGTCACACTGTGCTGCGCTAATGCCGATACCGCCAGGGTCCGCCCGTCACGCGTTGCAGCCAGGTGCTGGACTTTGGGGCTGGAAAAGCTGGGCTCAGCTATCGCGCTTTTGGCGAGGTCGATCCGTCCCAATTCGTTGCCCGCTGCAGGATCGATGACAACGATCTTTGTCGATGTAGGGTCAGACACATAGATCCGGTCATGATGGCTGAGGTCGATATCAGCCTTCGACCACGGTGCCTGAACCGCCTTGATATCGTAGGGAAAGTCGTCCGCCGCAGGTGCAGCCCAATAGGCCTGAGCGATCGCCGGGACTGGCGCTACGGAGGCCAACATCGCGGCAACCAGAACGATCGCAGCTTTCATCGTTTGATCCTTATCACGGACCCGGCGGGTGATCGTGCCGGTCCGATGCCGCTAGATCGACCGATATGTCCCTCGCGTCCAACGCATGGTCGCGATGATTTCAATACGAAAACGCGATTATAGATTGCCGACCGTTCCTGTTAAATGATTGGAATGACCGTGGTTATGCGTTGGACCGACCGCCCCGCCGCAATCATCTATCCTGTCACGCTCGGCATTCATCGAGACGCGCGGAGACTTCCTCATGGCAACACAGCCGATCTACGATCTCGCTACCGAGACACTCGTTGCTCCTAAGCCTGTGCGTCGACATCTCGCAATCGTGCCGGATGCAGGCAATTATGACGAGCTGGAAAGAACGGCTCCAGGCATCGCATCGCGCGGCGTCCATCCTGCCACGTTGGGCTTGCTCGTCGGCGTGTATGCAGCAATGTTGCTGACTTTCTGGACCTTCTTCGCACGTGATGCAGCTACGGCGCTCGTCCTGACGGTCGTGTCGGTCTTCATGATCCTGTATTTCGGTCTGATTGCTGGCGGCATCGTACTCAGCGATACTCCCGCCCCCGGCGAACCCCTCCGTTCGTTCTCGGAGTTCATCAAGGGCCCGGTCGATATCTTGACGGGCACGATCACAGGGCGCGAAGCGGCTATACAGATGCTCTTTCTCCCGGCCTGCATGGCCGTGCTAGCAACGATTATCGGCATCATCGCTCGCGTGTCGTAAACAGGAAAACTAGGGACAGGACGATGAGATCACGCATGACCTTGCTGATGGCGATAGGCTTGTCCGTATCGACCGCTGCTATCGCGCAAACGGACGGCTTCGCGTCCGCGATGGATGCGGCGATGACGCGGATGCACGGCGCGATGATGACCGGCTATTCAAACGATCCCGATCGCGACTTCGCAAGGATGATGATCCCGCATCATCAAGGTGCGATCGACATGGCTGAGATCGAGCTGCGTTACGGCAAGGACGAACGCCTGCGCCGGCTTGCGCAAGGGATCATCGTCGAACAGCGTCAGGAAATCGCGGTGATGCAGGGCATCCTATCCGAAGGCGGCGCGTTGCCACGTCACACCGGACCGACCGCGACTGGTCACCCCCATCACGGAGACCGTCCATGAAGCGTTTCACCCTAACCGCCTGCACCGCCTTGTGCTTTTCAGGCCCTGCGTTTGCCCAGCAAGTGCCCAATGCGACCCCCGACATCCCTGTCAGCGCGCAGGACCGGTTCTACACGTCGGACCAGTTCTCCAACACCGTGTCGGTGATCGACCCATCAACCAACACGCTGCTCGGCGTCATCAAGCTCGGCGACCAGACCCCCGCCAACCTCAGCCCGCTCTACAAGGGGCAGCTGCTTGTCCACGGCATGGGCTTCTCGCCCGATCGTAAGACGCTGGCGGCGATCTCGATCGGTTCGAACTCGGTGACGTTCATCGATACCGCGACCAATGCCGTGAAGCACACGACCTATGTCGGGCGCTCGCCGCATGAGGCGTTTTTCCGCCCCGACGGTCGCGAAGTCTGGGTCGCGGTGCGCGGCGAGGATTATATCCAGGTGCTCGACGGCAAGACCTTCGCGCCGACCACGCGCATCCCCGTCCCCAACGGCCCCGGCATGACGATTTTCTCGCCGAACGGGAAATACGGCTATGTCTGTTCGAGCTTCTCACCCGAGACCGTGGTGATCGACACCGCCTCGAAGAAGATCGTCGGTCGCGTCAAGCAGGCAAGCCCGTTCTGCCCCGACATCGCCGCGACGCCCGACGGCAAGCAGGTCTGGCTGACGCTGAAGGACGTCGGCAAGGTCATGGTGTTCGACGCCAAGCCACCCTTCGCAGTGCTGAAGACGTTCGACACCGGCGCGATCACCAACCACGTCAACATCGCCCGCACCAAGGCCGGCCAGTTCGCCTATGTGACGGTCGGCACCGAGAATGTCGTGAAGGTGTTCCGCACCACCGACTTCGTGCAGGTCGCGAGCATCCCGGTCGGCGCGCTGCCGCACGGTCTGTGGCCGTCGGGCGACGGCTCGCGGATCTATGTCGGGCTGGAGAACGCCGACGCTGTTGCGGCGATCGACACCGCCAGCAACACCGTCATCGCGACGATTCCGATCGGTCAGGGGCCGCAAGGCGTGGCCTATGTTCCCGGCGCGGTGCCGGTAGGCGAAGGCCGTGCAAACCTGATACCGCTCGCACAGGCCGGCATGAAGATCCAGCTGACCCTCGCCGGGACTGGCCGCAGCCAGGTCACGCTGTTCGATCAAGGCCAAGTCCAGATCCTGCAGGCGGCGGTTGCGGGCCTCAGCCCAAAGATGCCCTATGTCCTTGGGCTATCCTCCCGCGCTGATGGTGGCGGCGTGATCCAGCCTCTGGCAAAGTTCATGACCAATCCGGCTGGCGGCGCGATCGTCAACACGCTCGGACCGCTCCGCCAGATCGTCAGCGACGCGAAGGGCGACATGCGCCGGTACCTCGTCATTGCGTCAGGCGACCCGATGATGCCGAGCGCTGTCGTTCAGGTGCAGAAATGAGGGTTCAGGTGAACCCTGCGATCTCCTGTCCGTATCCAGTATCTTGGTCATGACGCCGGTATAGGTTGCCGCAGCGTCTTGAGACTGTCGGAAAACACACGTTTGTCGCACCGCGCGCAAAGCGAGCGCGGCGTCGTAAAATTTCCACATTGGCACGAGTGTCCCACAATCCCTGTCGGATTGGGAAAGTGTGCGACAACCTTGAAGGCATCGTTTTTCGTCATGAGAGCAACGACCGCAATTCGGCACGACTTCTCCAAAACCTGACAGTTCGCTACCGGCCAGGATTGCCCGCTGCTGTGCCGATCCCCGAGGCCCCGCGGATGGCTGATCCGTCCGAAAGCCGACGTTCAAAGTGATACTCTGGAATGACCGCTTCGTCCCATTTAACGCCCTTCGAGGCAACCTCGCTCGTTCCCACTTTAAAAATCGATGAGTAGGCCTTCGCATTGGTTATGCAGGCCTGCCTCGCACCATGAGGACGCCTTCGAAGAGCTTGGCGACACGCTCGTTTGTCGGAACGGCTAAGGCAGCGCTGATCGCGGCCTGGTTCAATCCACGCCGACCCGTTGCGGTTGCTCCGTCGGTTGCGACGGATCCCGACGTCGGCACGGCGCTTGGCGCCGACCAGGCGGGAATGATGTCATCGGGGGCCTGAGTGGCCTCGATCACGCGAAGGCTGTTGGCAGCGATGGCTGGGTCCACGCGGATCTGGGGCATCTCCGGGGCCGGTATCTTAGTCCGCGCCGAGAGCTTTTTCTCGGCATAGTAACGGACCTTCTTTCCATAGGTCGCGTACATGCCTCGCCGGAAAACGATCAGATCGTCCTCCGGCAGCAACTCGACTTCCTGAGGGAGCATAAGCGGCCGGCGCTGATCGGAGTCCGAGGTGGAGCCGCCGCCGCCACCCCACGTTCCCATCGAGCGCGAGCGCGCCTTGAACGTGTAACTGCCGAGCTGGTCCGAAATCTTCTTTGCCTCGGCCAAACCGGCCGGACGAAGAACAAGCCGCACCGCGCAGTTTCGTTCGATGTCGGCCGCCACCTTATCTCCATAGACGCCCTGGATCTGTTCGAGCGACTGGAACGCTGGCAGCATCCGCAACCCGTAGCCGGCGACATAGCTGAACGCGTTCGCGAGCACGGTGCATTTGCCGAGGCTCGCGAACTCGTCCAGGGCGAGCAGCACCTTGATTTGATGCTTGTCGCCCTTCGGCAGCTCGCGGACGTTGCGATCGATGAGTTGCTGGAAGAGCAGGCCATAGATCGGCGCAACCCGCTCCAGGTCATCCGGCGACACGCCGAGATAGAGCGAGATCCGCTTGTCCCGAAAGTCACTGAGATCGAAATCGCTCTCTGAGGTCGCCGCATCGACATATGGGTTCAGCCAGCCGTTGATCTTGGACGTAACCGACTGGCGCAATCCGGAGAACGTGTTCGCCGACGAGCCGGTATAATCCTTGATCGCCGAGACGCACCCTTCCGACAGGGGCTTTCCGGCCCTCTTACGATCGGCGATGATCTTCGGGAAACGCCGCTGGGCGTCGCTGGCCGCGAACTGGCGGTACACCTCGCCGAGCGTGAAGGGTAGGGCATCGTCCCCATCGTCGACGGTCGCCGCGATATAGGCGGTGATGCCGAGGAACGCGGTTCGCGCGCCCTCGGCCCAGAACTTCTCGCCCGTGAGCGGATCGGGATAGAGCATCGCCGCGATCTTCTGAAGCTCGTTGATGACCTCCACCGGATCATACCGGTTGATGTAGCTCAGCGGGTTCCAACGCACGGTGCGGCCGGTGGGATCGAGCGGGTTGAAGAGCAGCACTTGCTGCCCGAGCACCTTCAGCCGATACCCCGCCGTGTTGTCGTAATTCTCCTGCTTGATGTCGAGCACGACGAGAGAATCGAGCCAGTCGAGCAGGTTCGGGATGATGACGCCCACCCCCTTACCGGCGCGCGTCGGGGCTTCGAGCATCACATGCTCGGGCCCGCCGAAGCGCATCACCTTGCCGCCGAACTTGCCCAGCACGATGCCGGCCGAGGCGAGCATCTTGCCGTTGCGGACCTCGCCGACTCGCGCGAAGCGCGCCTCGCCGTGGAGCTTTTGCCGCGTGAACAGCGTCGAGACGATGATGACGACCGTCAGGACAATGCCGATCCCGAAGCCGATCAGGAACGGCTGATAGACGATCGGATAGCCCTTCAGCGCCCACAGCGCGGCCGGCACCTTGCGCCACGGGGTATGGGCGTTGAGGAGGTGGGCACGCCACAGGACGGCGAGGGCGCCGATCGCGGCGCTGACGAACATGCCGATGACGCCGAGGAACGCGATCGCGCCCGGCTGCGACCCTTCGTCGCTTCGCACCCATTTTCCGTTCATGCCGGCACCCCCTTCAGTCGGTCGGCTTGCTCGCCGGATCGAACCATACTTCGGTCATGCGATAGCGCGCCGGCTTGCCCTCACCGGGTGGCAGGCGATGCATCTGCACGACGATATCGACCAGGGAGCGCAGCAGCGCCCGGATGTCGTGGCGGTCGAGATCGTTGCCGCCGTCCGATTCCTTCACCAGCAGCGTCAGCTGCTCGAGCGCGCCCTCGGCGGTATTGGCGTGGACCGTGGTGATCGAACCGGGATGACCGCTGTTGACGTTGCGCAGGTAGAAGAAGGCGGTGCCGTCCCGCAATTCCTGGAGAAGGATGCGATCGGGCCGCATTCGCAGCGCCGATTCCAACAACTCCTTGGCGCCCGCCTTCTGGAGGCTCTTCCCGTCCTTGGCGTACATCATGTGGACGTGATTGCGCTGGGGTACGACGAGCTCGCGCGTGTCCTCGATCGTCAGGATCCGCTCATAGTCCGGGATCAGCTTGATGAGACCCTTCGAGAAGCTCGTCTTGCCGGAGCCCGTCGCGCCGGAAATGAGGATGTTCTTGCGGGCTTCGACCGCCAGCTTGAAGAAGGCGCGCCAGTCGCCCGCCTCGCGCAGTCGCAGCAGATCGGGGTCGACCTCCTCGTACAAGCCGTGCGCGCGGACCTCACTAAATAGGCCTGCGCGCTCGAAATCGTCGATGGTCATCGTCACGCCCGACGCTTTGCGGATCGTGATCGAGATGAAGCCTTGCTCGACCGCCGGGGGAACGACGACCTGTGCGCGCTCGCCACCCGGCAGGACCGAGGAGCATATCGGATATTCGGAGTTGATGTCCTGCTTGGTCAGCCCCGCGATCAGCTTCGCCAGCGTCATGAGGGCCGCATTGTCGAGTGCGGGCTCCTCGTGCCACTCCCAGCCACCCCGCGTCTCGAGGCCGATCATCCCCGGCTCGTTGATGACCAGCTCGGTCACATCGTCGCGCAGAAGGTGCCGTCGGATCGGCTCGGCATTATGTTCGTAGATCAGCGACGTCGGACTGGATGCCACGGCCTTAACGCCTCAATCCCACGTCATAGACTGAGCGGAAATCGAAGTCCTTGGCGACGAAGATCGCCGCGGTGTCGCCCTGGTTCTTTTTCAAGATCGGTTTGATGTTCATAGTTTGCTGAAGGACGGTCTGCCCGGTTTGCCCAGGAACTTGCGTGGTATTGCTCCCCTCATTGGCAACTGCCCGACCGGCGATTTGCGAGGCATCCTCCAGCACCGAGATGACGAGCCCAACGCCGAAACGTGCCCAGAACTGGGTATCGACGCCGCCTGGCAACCCGGCCCGACCAAGGCTATCGGCTGCCGGCGACCCGAGGTCGATGGCGACGCCGCGCGGCGTCAGGGCGCGCGTCCACAGTACGAACAGGCGCGCTTGCCCCTGCGTGATGCCGCCGGAATATTGCCCGAGGACCTTGGTCCCCTTGTCGAGCAGGACGATGCGACCGTTCTCGGAATAGACATCGTGGTTGATGACGCAGGACACGAACCCGGCCTGCGTCGAGTTGATCGCCGTTTGGAGCGTGCAGGGGATGACCGTGCCCGCACTCAGCAGAAGGTTACGGTCCGCGACCATCGTTGCCCGGACCGTCTGGATCGCGGCATGGCCGAGCTGATCGCTGAAGTCGGTCGAACCCTTGCCCGCCTCGGCCGGATTGTCTTCGCCCGGCGCTCCGAAGCCACTGGCACCGAGACCCCGCCGCGCGACGGTGGATTGTCCAGCGCCGCGCGTCCGGTCCTCGAGGTCCGTACTCTGTTGAGCGTCCGCACCGGGCGCGGAGGCGGGAAGAGCGGTCGAGGCCAGCCCGGTGTTACCAAAGGCCATGATCGGCGATCGCCGGGCCGCATCGGCCATGGCGCGCGCCTGCTCGGCACGTCGCTGCTCGGGAGATTGCTGTCCGTTCGCCGTGGCGGAGGCTGTCCCGCCCGTTGTCGGCACCGGATTGCCGTTGGCATCGGCGACCTGCGTCCCCGCCGCTGCGGCGATCGGCCGCCCGAAGATATCGGTCTGCGCCGCGCCGGGCTGGCCGAGTTGACCCGCGAGCGCCGCTCGCTGCGCGCTCGGCGATCCCATCACGTCGTCCACGGCACGGTCACTGGCCTTCGCGGGCTGCGCGGCAGCCGCGGTACTGGCCGATTGGTGAAACGCACCATAGCCTATCACGATGCCGCCTATGGCGCCGAGCAGGCCGATCCCCGCACCGATGAAGGCGAGGTTGCCCCACCCGCCGCTACGCGCGACCGGGTTATCGACCTCGCCTGGAGCAACGGTGTCGGCAGCGACATCGCCCCCGCGGTCAATCACGGTCCCGACCATGTTACTGCCCCTTCACTTTGCGTTCGACGACATTGGAGACGGTGCCCGTTCGATCGCCGCGATCGTTGCGCAGCGGCGCCTCGTTGTAGATGCACAGCACCGCCGCCCCGCGCCGGAGGCGCAGCTGACGGTAGACCGCATGGATCACGACGAAATCCTCGCGAACATCGTAGGGGACGATCGTCTCGGTCCCGTCGACGTCGACCGCGAAGATCGAGGGAATGTCGGCGTGGCCCGGATAGCGCAGCACGGTGAACTCGCCGTTGTCGGAGATCTCGGTGGGTTGCAGCGCGACGTCGCCCTGCACGGTATAATTCATATTCCGGGTGCCCTCGATCACGGCATGGTCGAGCGCGGCGGTGGTGATGGTCGTCTCGATCGCCTTGGCGGCCTGGGCCTGGGCAATCTGCACCTGCAACGCCGCCATCGCCCGTTCCTCGCGCGGATAGCGGAACCGTACGCCGTACATCGTGGCGCCCGTCCCTAGTGCGAGGTTGAAATGATAGGTGCGCGGCACGCCGCCCGCGTTGGTGACGACGATCAGGTTGGTGCCTCCAGCCCTCTCTCGGGGTTTGAGAAAGACGATATTGCCTACGGGCGCGATCTGCCAGGAGACCGTATCGCCCAAGGCGGCCTGCGTGACCGTTTCGCCGGGCCCGAACTGTATCTCGATCGCGTGCCGGAAACTGCCGACGATCGTTACCACCTGATCCGGATCGTAGTTGACGTTGCGAACGCGGGCGTCCTTGGCCCCAGGAACAGGGGTCTCCGACGCGAACGCGGCGTGTGGCGCGAGCGTGACTGCCGCGGCACCCAGAACCGAGAACGCGACGAGGCGGTGCCACACCGCCCCCACGCCGCGCCAGAAGCGGTTCTTGGCGCCATCCTCCGTCAGCACCAACTCCGTCGTCGGCGGTGACAGGCGCAGATCCAGCCTTTTGCGGAGCGCGGGCATGAAGGGGACGGCGAGACGGTCGCCATTGTCCGACGTATTTGGCTGATCGCTCATGTCACGCCTCCGGGTCAGAACGATAATTCACGACCTGGAAGCCGAGCGGATTGAGATTCCGATCCTTCTCATGCTCCGGCGCCGTCGTGTATCTGAAGGTCAGTATCGCGTTCCAATTTTGCGCGATCGGCGTGTTCTGCCCGAAGGTGATGATCTTCGTGAAGCGGACCTGCGCCACGGTAGGACTGAGGAAACTGATCGTCCGGATCGAGATCGAGACGAAGCCCTTGTCGCCGTAAATGTTGGAAGGCGCGTTCTTGTTGTTGGCCTGAACGCTGTTCAGGTAACGAGCGCTTTCGGCGGAATCGCTGGTGAGCATGACCGTATAGGCGTTCTCGCGCGCAGCATCGTTTAGCCAGCCTTCGCGCAACCGCACATATTGCGAGATGAAGTAGCGGTTGACCGCATCCTCATAGGTGCGCGGCTGCGGCCCCTTGAGCGCGGTCATGACCTGCGTCTCGCCCGAGCTCTTGTCGACCCTGATGACATAGGGCTCGACGGTCTTCAGCGGGCTGAGCATCGCGACTGCCGCAACCGACGCCACAGCGAGCGTGCAAGCAGCCGCCGCAACGCCCCAGGCGAGCCGCTTGGACTGGATCGCCGCACGCATACGGTCATATTCCCACGTCCTCGATGTCTCGTAGTATTTCTCTTTATCTTCGGCCTTCACCGCGCCCATGGCGTCGATCCCTTCAGCAGGAGGAGTAGGTCGGCGCGACGTCCTGCGCGGACGTGCGTGGCG
The DNA here is from genome assembly GCF_004354345.1 of Sphingomonas sp. AAP5. NCBI lineage: Bacteria > Pseudomonadati > Pseudomonadota > Alphaproteobacteria > Sphingomonadales > Sphingomonadaceae > Sphingomonas > Sphingomonas sp. AAP5. Next base: position 70,269 of record NZ_CP037915.1, read on the forward strand.
CCGATCGCGGGATATTCATGGCCCCGGGTCCGATGGGGGCGGCAGGCGTACCTCCGGCACCGGGCGTAGGGGTCGGTGCGGGAAGAGGCGCCGGTGCTAGCTCGCGTGATGGCGGCGCCACCATCGACTGCCCTGCGCCCTGCTGTGACGCCGGCAGTGGCACGGGCAAGCTCGGCAGGATCGACCCGTAGAGGTTGGCGGGACGCCGGTGTTTGCCGTCGCACACCGAGACAGGTCTGATATGAGTCCCGGTGCAGCCGCCAAGCACAAGCGTGCCGATCGACACGATGGTTAGCCTTTTCATACGGTCTCCGTTCGTAAGGTCCCGCGCCCGGCGGTTCCGTGATGCATGGTTCCGGACCGGCCAGCCGGCCTAATTGGACCGAGAGGCCGAGCCGCCCGTGGCGCCCCCTCCTGGCGGGGGACGGTTCGCCTGCGTCGCGCGCCGGAACATCAGCCGGTTGGTCAACATGTTCGCCCCGGTCTGCAGGAAGCCATGGCCGCCAGAGGACGCACCCCCCGAGATACCCGCGGCGATGGCCGGCGATTGAAAGAAGAAGATCGTGCCGACGATGTAGATCGCCGCACAGGCGATCGTCGCGACGAGCATCACGGCGGCTTTCAGAACGATGTAGCCGTTCTGCGCCATGACGAAGGACGAGCCGTCTTCGGGGATCGATCCCATGATGCCGTCCATCGCGGCTTCCTGGAGGCCGGTGATGAACTTCGTCATGATCGCCATGACGACCATCAGCAGTATGAAATTGACGGTCTGCTTCAGCCACCCGTCGAACAACCAGCGGGAGGAGTTGAAAAGCAGACACGCCAGCGCGAGCGGTGCGAGCGCGACGCAGATCGCAACCGACAGTTTGGCAAAAATGACGATGCAAAAGCCGATCGACGCCGACATAAACGCGAAGATGTAGAGGACGGCGACGCACAGATAGGTGATCAGCGTGGCGCTGAGCTGAATCACGGGCGTTCGAAAGTCGGTGATGCCCTTCTGCTCTTGCGACTGAACTTTCAGGTTCGCATTGACCAACTTCTCCGAGAGCTTGCCGGTATCGGAGACATAAGTATCGAAGGTCGTGCCCGGGTTGGTGACGGGCGTGCCCGATCCAGCCGCGATGATCTCGCTCGGCAAGTTGGTGACCACGTTCACCACAAACGCCGAATAGCCAACCGCACTGGCAGCCGCGAGGGCGAACCCGACCTTACCAGCCTGAAATACCAGCTCGCGAAGTGGAGCCTGGATAGCCCCTCGTAGCACGGCAAAGCCGAGCAGCAGGAAGTAGATGATCGCCGCCAGTGCCAAAGGCGCTGCAACGAAACTGACGAGCCCCGCCCCGAAGCTCGCAACCGAGGTCGCTATGGCGGTCTCCACATACGAATACATCGTCGTGAACAGCGTCATGATGTTGGGTGGGCCGGCAGCCACTGGATGAGGTTCCGATCTTCGGCGATCAAAGCGCAGCGATTAAATCTACTTCTTGCGGATCGTGTTCTGTTTGAAGAAGTCCGCCTCTTCGTTGCCGGCCTTGGTCTGGGCGACCGAGATGGTCGCGTCTCCGGTCGTCGCGCACATCTTGGCCTTCTGATCCGCAGGGAGATGGCTGTACTCCCCCGCGTCGCACTTCGCCTGCCACTGCGAGAGGAGTTGAGGACTGGCGATCAGCTCCTTGGCGGTAGGCACTACGACGTTCTGTTGGCATCCGCAGACGACGAGCAACGAGCAGAGGGATAGTATCTTGCGCATGATCACTTCCTGATCGTGTTGGCACTGAAGAATGCTGCTTCATCGCGACCGGCCGCCACTTGCGCTGCGCTGATCTGCATGTTCGCCTGACCGGCCTGCGCCATCTGGATCGCCTGCATCTTGAGCATATCGTTTTGAAGCTGTGCCTGTTCGACCGAGATCCGGGCTTGGAGGTCCATCACGTCCTTGGGATCTTTGGCATACGACAGTTGCTCGCGGAGCTGGTCGAGGCCTTGCATCCGGGTCTGGGCGATACTGAGCGTATTCTCGCCCAGCGCGGCCGTGGCGGCCGATGAGCTGGTCGCATCCTTGAGCGCCTGGTTGTAGGCTAGGTCTGCGTCGGAGGACGACGTTGCCGGCAGCGCGTAACGAGACTGGATGCTCGATGCGAGCGAACCGAGCGAACCAATCTTCGACAGGTCGCCACTGAGCAACGTCGAGGCGTCGATCGTCGTGTTGGGCAGGATGTTGCGCACCTGCGCGTTGAGCAATTGCGGGGCGAGCGCGTTGACGTTGGTCAGCTTCTGAAGCGAGCTGAGCGTTGTCGTCGCCGTCTGGATCTGCTGCTCGCCCTGCTGGATCATTTTGATCGTGTTCTGGACCTGGGCGAGCGCTTGCACATAGGTAGAGGTGTCGAATACAGGGATGCCCTGTGCAGCGGCCGGCGACGTAAACGCGACGATCGCGACCGGCGCGGCTGCAACCATCATGATGCGCTTGAGCGACATGTCAGCTTCTCCTTTGGTTGGCATAGAAATGCGGCAGCCACGCCGCGGGATCGTTGCCCGCCAGGGCAATGGCCTCCTCCATGGCGACAAGCGTTTCCTCGCGGCCAGAAAGCACTTTCAGCTCATTGGGCATCCCGCCGAGATCGAGCTTCGCAACGATCGAGGTATGCCCTTGCTTGACCAGAAAGGTCCGGCTCTCCGGCGTCAGGTCTTCACGGATCAGCCGATACTCCGCATCCGTCAGGCCGAGCCCGTCGCAATAATCCGATCGCTTGGCGTCCGAGTTTGGAAGCAAGATCTTGGTCGCGGTCTGCTCGATGATCGAGTGCGCGATCGGCGAGCGCAGCGCATCGGCCGGCGACTGCGTGCCGAACACCATGAAGGCGTTGCGCTTACGGAAGGTCTTGAGGCCGTCCTGCGCGAACGCCCGAAAAGCCTCGTCCTGAAGCGCCTTCCAGAACTCATCGACGTCGACCACGACACGCTGCCCGTCCAGCAGCTCGTCGACGCGGTGGAAGAGGTACAACATCGTGGGAGTGCGGATTTCCGGGTTCTCGAGGAAGTCCGTCATGTCGAAGCCGATGAACCGCGCCGACATCGACACTTCGTCCTGCGGACCGTCAAAGGCCCAGCCGAGCGGGCCGCCCAGACACCAGCGCTCCAGCCGGGCGCCGATACCCTCGGCATCGGCGTAACCCAGCATCTCGCGCAACGCGCTGAAGGAGCGCGACGGCGCCGGCAGGCGCATTACCGCCTCGATACCCTCGTCGATCAGTCGTTCTTCCGCGACGCTCAGCGGCCGGTTTTCCCGGCGTACCAGCACACGAATGAACTGCCGCAGAAACGCAATGTCGTGTGGAGATGGGGTAAGACCCTTCAACGGCGCGAAGCCGGTGGGCTCGCCGTCGCGCAGCGCCAAATAGGTGCCGCCACAAGCGCGCACGAAGATTTCGGCGCCGCGGTCCTTGTCGAAGAACACCTGTTTCGCGCCGGTCTTTTCGAGCTGCGCTTGCAGGAAGTTCTGTAGGACTGTCTTGCCGCCACCGGTCGGCCCGATTATCAGGGTGTGGCCGATGTCGGCGCGGTGGAAATTGAACCAGAAAGACGAGCCCGCGCGGGTCTTGAGCAGCGTTACCGCCTCGCCCCAGTGGTTTCCAGACTTGCGGCCTGCCGGGAAGGTGTAGAACGGGCTCAAGCCTGCGAAATTGCGCGTGTTAATGACCGCGGGGCGCGCACGCATCCGAAAATTGCCGGGAAGCTGCGCCCAGAAGGCAGCCTCCAGCGCGACGTCCTCGCGCGCCATCACCATGCCTGTATCGGCCGCTGCGGATCGTGCGATCGACAAGCGTTCCAGCAGCCGCTTCGGGTTCTCGTCGATTACCGCGATCGAGAGGTGATGCTCGCCCATGGCGAAGCGGTTCGCCATGAGATCGTCGACGCCGTCGAGCAGTTCCTCCGCCTGGCTGACGCCGGCATCGTCCGAGGAGACCATTTGCTTGTATTTTTTGGTGAACCGCTCGCTCGCGACCGACTTCACCAACGGCGCGAAACTCTGGGTCAGCACGAACGGAAAGTCGAGGGTGAGCAGGCTGTTGAACTGACCGGTCCTGGTGCTAGCGACATACTCGCGCACGCCGAACATGCCGAGGAAATGCGACTTGTGCGGAAGCCGGATCTCGGCCGCCTCGCGACCGAACACCACGCGTGAGGCATACAGGGCTTGGCCCAGCCTGCCGTCGAGCAGCGGCACGCGGATGCGGTCGCCGGTCAGGATGAAGTGAAGCACCTCCATCGGTCGTGAAAATAGAATACCGTTATGCTCATACATCGAGAGCGGCTCCGGCGCGACATCAGCAAGCAGCGTTTCGAAGTCGCGGCACTTGTCCGCCATAATCGTGAGCGCGCGATGGTCGATCTCGGCGTTCGCTTTTCGCCTGGAGAAAAGCCGCGTCACTTGCTCGCCGGCCATACTCGACGGCCGGACGATGATCGTAACGTAGAACTCGTTGTGGTAGAGAACCTTCTCCTTCAGCGTGTCGGCGTATTTCTCCTGCAAGGTTCGCGCGAAGTCGGAGTGGAAGTCGCCGCCGAGAACGGGGTCTGTGGCTGTCCGCACGAGATGGGTCCACAGCGCAACGCGATCGTCACCGATCGAGCGCCACGCGATGTTGAGCTTGTTATGCCAGGTGTTAAGGTCGCCGATGTCGCTGGTCTCGAACGGCCGCCCATCGACGCGGTACATGCGCATGAGCGAGCCGTCTTCGAGAGCAACCAGCGTGTCATCGACGTGTCGCGTGTAGGGAATGAACTTGATGTCATCCGTCTCGCGGACAGCGATCTTCTTATGCTTGAGCCTGGAATCAGTCATTGCCGAAATGCTTCCGCTTCACGCCTTTGGCGAGGCGAACGGGAGAGTAGCTCCCGCCGCCCCAGAACTTGCGGTTCTTGGATAGGAAGCTGGTCTGGAACCACAGGCCCCACAGCCGGAACGCGTTGAAGTCGTAGTGACAGATCATGCGTGCCGGGAAGTAGAGCGCTCCGAATAAGGCCAGGGGGTAGAACGGATTATGGAAAACCCCCCAGATCACCATGCAGACCATGATGATCGGTAGGATCGCCTCGAGCGGCAATCCCATGAACACCGATGGTCTGGTGAGGGCGAGGAACACCTTATCCTCGGCGAGCCTCTCCAGGTCAGCCACCCGAGCTGCTCATCCAGCCGACGATCGTCGTGGCCGAAAAGATGATACCGATGCCGATCAACACCGTGACCGCTTTTCCCCAGTCCATCCGACCGGTTAGCTTCGCATAGCCGACCGCCATGACGGCGATGACGCCGACCACCGACGCGACGGTGGTCATCCACGTCTTGATGGTGTTGAGACCACCTTCGATCGCGGTTCCATCGGCAAAGGCCGGCTGCGCGAGCGAAATGAGGGCGAGCGCACCCGCAAAGCCGATGACCTGCCGGGCGCGGGCGTCGGACAACATCCGGCCCATGCCTTGAGTGAACTTCATACGGGTCTCCATGGCTTGAGGTTACCTCTCGAGATCGTGGGTGGGTCGGATCGGCTCGACCTGCCGAACAGGCGTCGGCTCGCGGACCGAAACATCCAGGCCGCGCCGCAGCACGTCCGAGATCATGTGGCGGCTCTCCAGGCTCGCGGACGTCATCCGGTCCGCGTCCCCGTCGAAAGCCGCACCGAGATGCTGCTCCATTGCCTCCTGCGCCTGCAGCGCATTGGCGAGGCGCGGCTCGGCGGCAATCCGCTCCGCCTCGCCATGCAGGAACAGCTCGGCCAGGTCGTCATTCTCGTGACGTCGCCCAGGCGCGGGCCGATGTAGGGGCTCCTCCCGGACGATGAGTGGCTCCGGTTCGGGCTGCCGTTCGGGCCCGGCCGTCGACGCCCCGACCAGGCGGTCTTCGCGCGCGCCGGCGGGCTCGTCGCTGAGCGACATGTTCGCGCCGACTTCCCTGCCGACTTCGTGCCGTTTGACCCCGGACCGGACGAGGTAGATTGCGTCGGCGACCTCGCCGTCCCACGCGCCGTCGCGCGCCATCCGGCGGAGATCGTCGGGTTCATAACCGGACCTGGAGAAGGCGTTGACCAGCGTCGGGCTTTCCAGGGCCCGCTCCAGCGCCCCGTTCAGCGCATCCCTGTTCAGATCGATACGTTCGGCCTGAACCTCCCTCCGCAAGGGGTCCATGTCCTCGCTGACGGCCGCGTAGAGCGCCTTGCGATCCTGCGTGTGGACGCTCACCGTCAACAGGAGGCGCTTGTCTGCGTCGGACAATTCGGTGCTGCTTCCGCTTGGCAACGGCTGAGGCGCGCCGTTCCTCTCCGCGTCGGCCGACGGCGCGAGGACTGTCGCCTCCGTCGCCCCGACAGCCGCCGTCGGAGCGACTGGTTCGACAGTCGGCGCCGGCTTCTCCGCCACCTCACGGTCGCGTCGTGCAGCATCGGCGCGACGCAGCTCTTCCATTCGCGCCTGTTCGTCGAAGCTCGGCTCATAGCCGCGCACGGTCAGGCCTTCGCGCGACGCCGCCGTCCACACGGCCTGACGAAACTCAGGCGAACCTTCGACGTCGATCCCCGCCCAGCCATTGTGCTTGGCGATCGTGACCAGGGCCGAGACGGTGTCGGGATCCTCGTTTCGAGCAATGATGCGATCGCCGGCAATCTCGATCGACGGATTCTCACGATCTGTCGGCAGGAACATGCCGACGCGGCGCTCGCTGCCGTCGGACGGCTCGATGATCCGGACCTGATAACGTGTCGCCAGCTCAGGCGGGATCTGGAACGCAGCCTGTTCGGCTTGCGTCTGCGCGTCGAGGCCGCCCCGAGCAACGCTGTTATCCGCGCTCATTTGAAGACCTGAACCGCGCTGGAATCGATCTGCCCCACCACCCAGCTAGCTTCGGCGATCCCTTGCTTTGCCGAGGCGGGCGTGGCGGTCGGCGCCGACGCCGACGCCGACGCCGACGCCGAGCCCGGGATGGGCGGGGGTGTCTGGATCGTCCCCATGCCGCTCGCGGCCGACCAGACGCGACCGACATAGCCATTGTGGAAACCGCGCGTCAGCGTGCCGGTGTTGTAGAGCGAATAGGTCGCGGAGATCGCGTCCAGCCCCGTATATTGCTGGATCGCGAGGCCATATCCCGCCCGAAGGATCGAGGATGCGAGCCGCAGGTTCGTACAGGGGTCGAAGGCCTGTTCGACGGTAACGCCCAACCGCGCTAAATTGGCGGAGTTCACCTGTGCCAACCCGACATCGACCGTATAGCCGGCCGCCATGTACCGCCGCACCAGCGCGGCGCCGTCCGCGATCGACGCGGCGCGGACACGCGGTCCCTTGTTGATATTGATCGCCAGATCGTCGCCGCCGCTTTCGGTCACGACGAGGGGAACAACCGCCTCGGTCGCGATCTCAGGCGCGCATTGCTGCGCAAGCATGGTGATCGCGGCGATGGCGTGGATCATTGCTGCGTCACCGTCTGGTAGCGGGTGTCGAGCGCGTACCGCGACGTTCCGCCATCGGCCTGCGTTACGGTCAGGTCGTAGCCGTGCTTGGCCTTTTTCGTCTTGATGCCGACCCCGGTGCAGGTCGGGAACGAGCCGCCGATAGCGAGGGCGTTCCAGAGTTTCGTAATCGGGGGGACGCACTCGACATATTTCGTCGGCGAACCGGGTGTCGCGAGGCAGAGGACCACCTGACACCCCCAGTCCGACGCGTAGGCGGGTTGTGGGGCCGCGACCGCCACGACGCCGGCCACGCAAAGTGCGATGGCGCCAGTAGTGCCGCCCAGCTTGGTCATCAGATATCGGATCATGAGCCACCTCCATGAACTGCGCGCCACTCTTCGGTTGCGAACACGTCCCACTGCGCCGGTGCACTGGCCGCAAAGGCGAGGGCCGAGGCCGGCGCGGTCGGTGCGGGGGCCGCCTCAACTCCGGCGGGCGTCGGCGGGGACGGCGCGTCGCCTTGTGCGACGGTGATGATCCAGTCCTCGTCGCCTTCGATCGGTCGGGTCCGGTCGATGACCTGTCCGGGTCGCGCGAACGCCACATGCCAGTGGTTCGCGTGACCGCGATCACCCGGCCCGAGCAGCTCGATGATACGGATACCGCTCTGTGCCATGAGGGCCCGGATCTGCTCGCGGTCGATCGCGTGGACGCCGCCTGCGGGAACGAAATCGACCGCCTGGCCGAACTTGTGCCAGCTATACCGCGCGCCGTAGCTGGCGTTCATCGGGCGGATCGTATCGGTGATCCGCGAGCCAAAGGCGCGACGAACGAGGGCTGCGACGTTCGACGCCGAGAGCGCGCCCACGGAGCCGATAGAAGACCGGTCGTCGTCGATATGCGAGAACGCGCAGGCATCAAAAACCGTTGCCAGCGTGATACCGTAAGTCGCGAAATCACGGCCGCGGATCGCCAGCGGCCCCGCCTCGAAGTCCGCGCCCAACGCGATCAGATCACGCACCGTCGCCTCTGCGTCAGCTGCGTTGCCGGGCTGCCTAGCGAGGACCGCACCCGAACGAACGGAGATTGCGAGCGACGCGGGAGATGGCGTTCCGGCCCCGGCTAGCCCGGCGGCACAGAGTTGAATTGCCTTCGCTACGATACTCGCCGGAAGCACACCAATGCACCATTGCTGAATTGATCCAAAGCAGATGTCAGCGACTAGAGGACATCGACATCAAAAGGCTAAACCTGAAGCATAAGGCAAACAACAACACATCTGGAGCGATCCATTCGCGATTATGGAGTGATACGGCGTAATCTATTGCGACTAGAGGCACGATATTGCACCCTGACCACAGGAGATGCGTTTCAAACGGCTTTAGGCAATTGTCAGCTAGGCCAGCACCTAGCTGATTCAGTTGTCGAGTGGTTTCGAGTGGACTGGGACGATGGTGGATATACGGGCCATGCGCTCTTGAAGCTGCAAGCTATACCGGGCGGGTTGGCGCTCTTGATCGCCATCGGCTTCTGGTATCGGCCGTTCGACGACAAGCGGGCTGGGAGGCGCGGGGAGGTTTCGGCCTGCAGCGTCGCTGCGACCCATGACTTCTGCGATGCCGTTGCCGGCCTATCGACGGCGCTCCGCAATCCCTTCTTGCGGGTGGACCGAACCGGCATCCTGCCGCCCCGCGATACGCCAGGGGCCGTCGATCCCTCTATCACTCAGGCGAACATCGGCACGACGATCTGCCGACCCGGCTATGCACGATCGGTCCGCCCCGCCTTCGCGGTTACCGCGCCCGTCAAACGGCGCTTGATGGACGCGCAGCATCCAGGCGAGTCCTTCGCCGATTACGAACTCGACCATCTGATCCCGATCTCGCTTGGCGGTGCGCCGCTCGACCTGCGTGATCTATGGCTCCAGCCCCGGCGCGGCCAGGCGAACGCGGCCGACAAGAATGCCTTGGCCTATGTCTTGTGGCGATTGGTTTGCGAGCGCCGCGTGCCACTTCGGACGGCGCAGCAGGCCATCCGGCGCGACTGGACGAAGGCCTACGACACATACGCGACGCCCGAGAATGTGGCGCGCTACCACTTTGCGCACCGCCAAAAGGAGCGCGACTAGGCTCGCACAGGCCCGCCGGATCCGATCCGAACATCAACGAAGGAGGAAATCATGCCACAGAATATTGCCGAGTTCCGGATCATCGGTCGCATCGGCAAAATCACGGCGCGCGAGAAGGTCACCTATGTGAGCGTCGCCGCCAATTATAACCGCCGCGACGGCGACGACTGGAAGACCGACACGCTGTGGAACAGCGTCGTGTGCTTCTCCAATGTCGGACCCCAAGTCGAAGCAGCCGGGAAGGGTGATCTGGTGCATGTCACCGGCCGGGTCCGCGAGAGCAACCACGGCGAAGGCAACGAGGTTTCCTACCGCACCGAGCTGATCGCCGACACCTTCTCGATCCTGACCAAGGCCGAAGCCGAGCATAGCTGATTGGGGATCGGAAGCGGGTTGGCGGCACGGCTGCACCTCCGCCGCGTTGCGGTCGAGCCAGCGTGGCCGTTCCAACCCGGTCGGGTGACGATCCTCGCTTGGTTGCCACCCGGACGAAAGAGATCGTCGCGCCGCGCGCGGCCCACCTTCTCATGTCGACCATCCAGAGTGGAGGATGCCGCCTGTGCCTTCGGTGATATTTTCCGGAGGCTAAAGTGACCGAAACCGACCAACTTCACAGGACGTGGCCGATGACGAGACTACCGCTCGATGCCGAAATCCGAGCCAAGAACATCGTCGAACAGCTCGGCGGGGTGTGGCGCGGCACTCGCGGCGAATGCCGCTGCCCGGCCCATGACGATGGCTCACCCAGCCTGTCCGTCCGCCTCGGCGATTCGGCGATCCTCTTCCACTGTTTTGCCGGCTGTACAGCGCTCGAGGTGCTGAAGGCGCTTCAGCGCCAAAAGCTCCACGACCGTTCTGCGGTGGCAATGCCGGAGGGAAAACCAAAGCGCGACATGGGCGCGCTCGCCCTGCGTCTCTGGAATGCCAGCGTGCCGGTCGCGGGCACGCTGGCCGAAGCCTATCTCGTCGCCCGCGGCCTCTCCGCGCCCTATCCCAAAGCTTTGCGCTTCAACCCGGCGACCATATTCGGCTCCGGTGCCGACAGACGCGTAATGCCCGCGATGATCGCCGCAGTCGAAAACGACGTCGGACTGGTTGCTGTCCAGCGGACCTTCCTCGATCCTGTCGATGTGCTGCGCAAGCCCATCCCAAAGCCGAAGGTTGCGCTCGGACTGCTCGGCACAGCAGCGATCCGTCTTGCGCCGGCGACCGACGAGCTGGGCCTTGCCGAAGGGATCGAGGACGCCCGATCGGCGACTGAATGGTTCGGGACGCCGACATGGGCGCTGGGCGGTGTCGAACGGCTAGCCTTCGTCGCGATCCCGGAGAAGGTCCGCCGGGTGATCGTTTACGGTGACCGAGGCCGCGCGGCCGATCGCCTGCTGGAAAAGGCACGCGATCACCTGACAGCGAACGGGCGCGAGCTCATCAGCCGCGTGCCGGAGCATCATGACGACTGGAACGACGCCTGGCGCGCGCACCAGCGGAGCGCATGAAACCGCAACTGCGGCAGCTGAATTACGCGGATCATGGGCGTGTCAGCCGAGCCGCATCAACTGGGAAGGGTAGGGGGCAACGAGCCCCTTCAGATCGTCCCATGGTGCCGATAGCCAGCGATCATAGTCGTCGTCGTGAAGGACCACCGGCATCGCCTTTGGATGGATCGGCGCGACGATCGCATTCGGCTCGGTGGTCAAGAACCCATAGGCATTCCCGCGCTCGGTCGGTCGCCAGATTCCGGCAAAGGCAAAAATCGGGCGGCTAGGCACGTCGAACCAGTGCAGCGGCTTCTTTCCGTCCTCGCCAGGCGCGACCCCGAACTCGGAGAACGCCGTCACCGGCACCAGACAACGACGCCCCGGCGTTGTCAGCATCGACCGCCAGAAGCTCGAACTGAGATTGCGCACGTTGGTCACGTACTTGGTGAGCTTGACCGCTGGATCGCGCTTGCTCGGCACCTGCGTCGGTACACCCCACTCCATCCGCTCGATCTTCCGGTCGGCGCCGTCCTGGATGACCACTTGGCCGTAGAACGGCGTCTTCTTGCCCGTCGGAAAGATGTCGGGGACCGGATACGTCTCGTCGGGCTCGTAAGGCGGGCGGATGCCGAACGTCGCGGCGATCTCCGCCTGCTTCGCGGTCAGCCTGTATCGATTGCACATCCGAGCACCCTTTCGGTGCCGGCAAGCTCCGCCCGCCGGCACTCTGGCCTTAGAGCTTGTCCTTCAGACCCTTGGCGGGTGTGAACGAGACCTTCTTCGATGCAGCGATCGTTATCGCCTCGCCGGTCGACGGATTGCGGCCCTGGCGCTCAGGACGATCCTTGACCGAGAACTTGCCGAAGCCGGCGATCGAGACTTCTTCGCCTTTTGCGGCCGCGCTTGCGATCTGGTCGAACACGGCGGCGGTTGCGGCCTTGGCCTCGGCCTCGCTCGTGCCTGTCGTCCCAGCGACGCCCTTCGCCAGTTCACCGATGTTCATGCTACTTACTCTCCCTAGTGGATCTGGCCGGACCTTAGCCGTGCCGAGCGCCGATACAATGATGCTGCTCGACGATGCGCATGTCGCGGGCGCCCGCCTGATGGTCCGCAAACTGTCTAATCATGACGTGGTGGAGGTGTATCAGCCCGGGTGCGGGCAGGGGGCGATCGCCGAGCTGGCGCCCGAGCCAACGCAAAGACTTCGGCCGGGTTTCTACTGCGCGCTGCGCTCTCGCGTGACGCGCGGATCTTCATACAGGTCGCGGATTGCGCGCAGGCGAAAGACGTTCCACCAGCGCTGCCATCGATGCTCGGCCGCATCGTGGATCATATGGCAACGCTGGCAGAGCGCCGCGAGATTGCCGGGCATGCTGTTGCCTGGATCGTGATCGAGATGCGCACAAGCCAGCACGACATAAGTCGTTCGTATCGACGCCAGAATGAAGCTGCCCTGGAGCGCGATCCGCTTGCCACGGCCGGAGCGCCAGCACACGGCATCGGCATCCCACCAGCGACCATCGCCAAGATGTGCGACCCGACGCATATGCGGCCTCGAGCAGTGCTCGCAGCGCGCGCCGGCCCGATCGAACCGGATCACGTCCGACAGCTGGCGCCAGTCGATCGGGTAAAGCCAGCGGTTTTCAGGGCGGATCGGCATCTCGATTCTATGAGTCAGCCGATGGCAGAACGAAAGCGAAATCTTCTTGGTTTGTTTTTGGTCTGTTGTGTAACCGTTCCACGCGGTGCGTACCGTCAGTTTTCGTGCCGATGCCCGTGATCGTGCGCGGCGAAACTGGCAACTCACTCGAGATCGCGCTGTAGACCTCGTATTCGTTACGAATCCGTACCGTCCGGCCCTCGGCTGCGGTCAAGCCCAAAGACTCGATCCGGCAGACATAAATCCGTTGACCAAGCGCCGGCGGTAACGGAACATAAAGCGAACACGTAGAGTCTAACCACCATGTCAGCCGTCCTCGATTCGCTTCCCCAGAGCATCGCCCATCTGCGAAGCATCGCGATGCCGCTCGCCGATTACCGGGTCCTGCCATTCGGCGTGAGTGACCTCGACAACCGGCTGAACGGGGGAGGGCTCCGGGCTGGAGCGCTGCACGAGGTCGCCGCACGGACCTGTTCGCTGGTCGACGATGCGGCTGCCACGTTGTTCCTTGCCGGTATTGCCGCGCGAGAAGCGCAAAACATGCGTGCCCCGGTGCTTTGGGCAAGCTGCCGGAACGATCTCTACGCGCCTGGCTTGGCGCAAGCCGGGTTGTGCTCGGCGAACGTGGTCTACGCTCAGCCTGGGGACGACGCCGCTCTCCTGGCGGTTGTCGAGGACGCGATCCGGGATGGTACGCCGGCAGCGGTGGTGGCCGAGACGGCAAAAGTTTCGATGGTAGCCACGCGCCGCCTGCAGCTCGTCGCTGCTGAAGCCGACATTCCTGTGCTGCTCTTGCGACGCTGGCGGGGCCGCTCGCAAGACCCGCTCGGCGAGCCCTCCGCTGCCTGGACGCGCTGGCGGATTGCCAGCGCCCCGTCGCAGCGGCTCACGGTTGCCGGGGTGGGACGCGCCCGTTGGTCGGTCGAGCTGGCGCGTCAACGCACCGGCGGGTCTTTCTCATTGATCGTGGAGGGGTGCGATGAGACGGGTTGTCTCGCTGTTCCTGCCGCACTTGGCCATCGAGCGGCTGAGACGGCTGGACCGGCACGCTACGCCGCGGCCTGAGCGGCCCGCGCTCCAGCTTCCGGTCGACGACGATCCGGGTGAATGCTCTGTCCCGAGGGGTGGCGGATGGCGGCCGGGTGCGCGCTGGGCGCGGGCGCAATCGCCTACCAAGGCCGAGGTTGCCGGGCAGATAGCCGCGCTTCCGGCGCATGCGAAGCCGCCCATGCGCGAACTCGGGCGGCGATCGGAAGCTGCGAGCCATCCGTACAAGGACCAGTCGGTCACGCGACCGGCCATGATCGTGACACGGCCCGCAACCGCTCACGCTCCGCTGGCGCTTGTCGGCAAGGTTGGGCGTCGTGAGGAAGTTGTGGCCGTCTGTGCCGCGGCGACCTCGCTCGGCATCCATGTCGGAATGGCCGCGACGCATGCCCGCGCGCTGGTGTCCGATCTCGACTTCCGGCCCGCCGAACCAGAGGCGGACGCAGTCCTGCTCGATCGCCTGGCGCTGCTTGCCGTTCGGCGTTGGTCGCCCATTGCGGCCGCGACGCCGACCGATGGCCTGTGGCTCGACCTCGCCGGCTGCGATCACCTCTACGGGGGAGAAGAGCGATTTTGCCGACGCCTGCGCGCCTTTTGCCAGCGTGCTGGGTTTACCGCGCGCGTTGCGGTCGCCGACACGCCCGGTGCCGCACACGCGCTCGCCCGGTACGGCCGGGAAGATCTGACGATCGTGCCGGCCGGTGGTACGGTCCGAGCGATATCATCGCTACCGATCGCTGCCTTGCGGCTGACCGGCACGGCGCTCAGCGCTGCCAAGCGGTTCGGCTTCGAGACTATCGCAGACCTTTTGCCGGTCGCGCGCGGCCCGCTCGCGCGGCGGCTGGGCCTGCCCGCCATCACCCGGCTTGATCAGGCGCTCGGTGGCGTAGCGGAGCCGATCACACCGCGCGAAGATGTCACCGTTCCAGCCGTCGAGCGCCGCTTGCTCGAGCCGATCGGCACGGCCGAGGCGATCGCGCAGGTGATGGAAGATCTGCTGGGCGATTTGGCCGAGGTACTGCAGGCGAGAGGGCTCGGTGCGCGATCGCTCCGACTGTCGGGGCTGTGCGTCGACGGGACGGAACAGGTGGTTGCCGTCGGGACATCGCGGCCGACACGCGAAGTTCCCCATCTCCTGCGACTGCTGAAGCTCAGGATCGAGCGCATTGATCCCGGACTGGGGCTTGAGCAGTTCCTGCTTGTGGCGCCGCATACCGAGCCGCTCGATGCAGTGGATCTCGGCGCAGTGCTAGCCGGCGAGGTTCTGGTGCGCGACCCCGCGCGCCTCGTCGATGTCGTCGCCGGCCGCATTGGCCCGAATGCCGTCTATCGGATCGCGCCGATCCCGAGCCATGTACCCGAGCGAGCGGTCGCGCGCGCCGACCCGGTCGAAATGCCGGCAGGGTGGCCGACATGGCGGCGGCCGGTTCGGCTCTTCGCCAGGCCAGAGCCCTTATGGGGCGTCATTGCGCTGCTGCCCGACCAACCGCCGCGGCGCTTCGAGTGGCGTGGCGAAGCGCACAAGGTCGTCGCCGGCGATGGCCCCGAGCGGATTCACGGCGAATGGTGGCGCCGCGACGCCGAGACTTGGGCGGTACGGGACTATTACCGCGTCGAGGATGAGGCAGGCGGCCGTTTCTGGGTATTCCGGCGCGGCGACGGCACCCATGATGATACCGGCGATCTGAGCTGGTGGATCCACGGCGTGTTCGCATGAGCGCGCCCTATGTCGAGCTTCAGGTGCTCACCCATTTCTCGCTGCTGCGCGGCGCGTCGAGCCCCGACGAGCTGTTCGCGGCGGCGGCACTGCTCGGGTATTCCGCGATTGGGATCAGCGACATCGGTACGGTGGCGGGCGTTGTGCGCGCCTGGGAGGCGCAAAAGGCGACCGGCGTCCGCTCGATCGCGGGTACGCGTGTCGATCTCTCCTGCGGGCGTCGCCTGATTCTCTATCCGACCGATCGCCCCGCCTGGTCACGGATCACGCGGCTCCTGACCCTCGGCAAGAAGCGGGCGGGGAAGGGGGGCTGCCTGCTGCACTGGCACGACCTCGAGCCATGGTCGGAGGGGATTGTTGCGATCCTTCTGCCGGACGAGGCGGATCAGGCGAACCTTGCGGCACTTGCCGACCTGAAGACGGTTTACGGCCGACGCGGGTACATGGCGCTGTTCCAGCGACGGCGGCCGGACGACGCCGTCCGTATCGATGCGCTGGCTAGGCAGGCTGGCGGCGCCGGGGTTCGCGCGGTCGCAACCGGTGACGTCCTCTACCATGCGCCCGAAGCCCGCCTTCTGCAGGACGTGGTCACGGCCGTGCGCGAGAAGTGCACCGTTGATGAGCTCGGCTACCGCCGTGAGATCAACGCCGATCGCGCGCTCAAATCACCGGAGGAAATGGTCCGGCGCTTTCGTGATTATCCCGATGCGCTGCGCGCCAGCGTCGATATCGCTTGGGCTTGCACCTTCGATCTTGGTGAGCTGGCCTATCAATATCCCCACGAGCGGCTGATCGATGGCCTGAGTGCGCAGGACGCGCTGCAGAAGCTCGCGACCGAGGCGGTTGAGCGGATGTTCGATGGCAAGGTCCCGGCCGCCTATACCGACCAGATCGGCCACGAGATGCGGTTGATCGGCGAGCTCGGTTACGCGCCCTATTTCCTCACCGTCTATGCGATCGTGCGCGAAGCACGCCGCCGCGGCATCCTGTGCCAAGGGCGTGGCTCGGCCGCGAACTCGTGCGTGTGCTTCGTGCTGGGGGTGACCTCGATCGATCCGATCAAGCACGAGCTTCTCTTCGAGCGCTTCGTGTCGGGGGAACGGCGCGAACCACCCGACATCGACGTCGACTTCGAACATGAACGTCGAGAAGAGATCATCCAGTGGATCTACGAAACCTATGGGCGTGATCGATCCGCGCTGACCGCGGTCGTTCAGCGCTACCGCGCGCGCGGTGCGGTGCGCGATGTCGGCAAGGCGTTGGGGTTGCCCGAAGACCTCACGTCCTCGCTGGCGGGGCTGGTATGGGGGTGGTCCGCCGAAGGCGTGGGCGAGAAACAGGTCCAGGAGCTGAACCTCGATATCGGCGATCGCCGACTGCGCCTCACCCTGGAACTCGCCCGCAAGCTGATCGGCGTGCCCCGCCACATGAGCCAGCACCCGGGCGGGTTTGTCCTGACGCATGATCGGCTGGACGATCTCGTGCCGATCGAGCCCGCCGCGATGGAAGATCGCCAGATCATCGAGTGGGACAAGGACGACATCGATGCGCTGAAGTTCATGAAGGTCGATGTGCTCGGCCTCGGCATGCTCGGCTGCATGAACCGTGCCTTCAACATGCTCGAGCAGGATAAGGGCATCCGCATCGGCCTGGCCGACCTCCAGGACGACGATCCGGCGGTGTACGCGATGATCCAGAAGGCCGACACGCTCGGCACCTTCCAGATCGAGAGCCGCGCGCAGATGTCGATGCTGCCGCGGATGAAGCCACGCCGGTTCTACGATCTCGTGATCCAGGTCGCGATCGTCCGACCCGGGCCGATCCAAGGCGACATGGTTCATCCCTATCTTCGTCGGCGCGAGGGGCTGGAGAAGCCCGAATATCCCCGGCCGGAGCTCCGCGCGGTGCTGGAAAAGACGCTCGGCGTGCCACTATTCCAGGAACAGGCGATGAAGGTCGCGATCGTGGGTGCGGGCTTCACCCCGGCCGAGGCGGATCAGCTGCGTCGAGCGATGGCGACGTTCAAGGTCACCGGTGGCGTATCGCACTTCTCGGAGAAGCTGGTCGAGGGCATGGTCGCGCGCGGTTATCCGCGCGACTTCGCCGAACGCACCTTCCGCCAGCTCGAGGGCTTCGGCTCCTACGGATTCCCGGAAAGCCACGCGGCGAGCTTCGCCAAAATTTCCTACGCGTCGAGCTGGATGAAGCATCATCATCCCGACGTCTTCTGCGCCTCGCTGATGAACGCGCAGCCGATGGGATTTTATGCGCCCGCGCAGATCGTGCGCGACGCTCAGGCGCACGATGTCCAGGTGCGGCCGCCGTGCATCAACGCGAGCCGTTGGGACTGCACGCTGGAGCCGACAGGCGGCCGCTACCTCGCGGTGCGGCTCGGGCTGCGCCAGGTGCGCGGGCTGT
Source organism: Sphingomonas sp. AAP5 (assembly GCF_004354345.1). Lineage (NCBI taxonomy): Bacteria > Pseudomonadati > Pseudomonadota > Alphaproteobacteria > Sphingomonadales > Sphingomonadaceae > Sphingomonas > Sphingomonas sp. AAP5. Next base: position 88,165 of record NZ_CP037915.1, read on the forward strand.
CGAACGCCGACGGTGCCGCGATTGTAGGCGCACGCAGCACGACGCTGTTCGATTCTGTCGAGGACGTGTGGCGTCGATCGGGCGTCCAACGCGCGGCGATCGAGAAGCTGGCGGATGCCGATGCGTTTCACGCGTTCGGCGCGGATCGGCGGCAGGGCCTGTGGAAGGTGAGGGGCCTCGGCGAGGCGCCACTGCCGCTGTTCGCCGCCGCGGATCGCGCTGCGGAGACGATCAGCGCCGAAGGGATCGAACCGTCCGTCGCGCTCCGTCCGTTGACGGACGGGCGCGAGGTGATCGAGGATTACCGTTCGCTGCAGCTTTCGCTGCGGGCGCATCCGCTGACGTTCGTTCGGGGTGAGCTGGCCAGGCGTGGCGTGACCAAATGCGCCGAACTCGCGAACATCCGGGATGGCCGGCACGTTGAGGTCGCCGGCATCATTCTGGTCCGCCAAAAGCCCGGCTCCGCCAAGGGCGTGCTGTTCATCACGATCGAGGACGAAACCGGGATCGCCAACGGTATACTATGGCCGGATCGGTTCGAGCGGCAACGCCGCACGATCATGTCCGCATCGATGATCGGTATGAAGGGCAGGGTGCAGAAAGAGGGCGAGGTGATCCACGTCATCTGCGACCGGATCATCGACCATGGTGATCTGCTGCACCGCGTGGGCGAGATGTCGTTCCCCCATCGTACCGGCCGCGGCGACGGGGCCAAGCATGCCGGATCGCCTGACCGGGGTGACGCGGGTTGGAAGCCGGAGCCGCGGAACTGCTACTGGCCGCCGCACGCCGAGGGCATGGACCCCGAGGACGCGGTTCGCTTCAAATCGCATGACTTTCGTTGAGCGATGGCAAAGCTCGCTCGCCACCAGCGCGTCGTCATAGCGCTATCGGTCCATATCCTGCGGAGCGGCGTCGCCCGCTGCTCGGACGCGCGCGTGGACGGCGTAGAGGTTCGCCTGGCGCTTCGGTGTCTTCTACCGCATTGCCCGGAGCGTTGGCCGCTCGAGCTTTATTGGGATGCGGCGCGCCAGGAGAATGAGATCGGCAGGGCGCAGGGTGTGACCGCCGCGTTCAACGGCATTGTCCGTCAGCTGCGCCGCGCAGGCCGATATGAGGAAGTGCTGGATCAGTGAGAAAGAGTGCCGCCCGCATCCTCGGCTCAGGCACCTCGGGGGTGATGCCCGTCGAATGCCATGGATCGATCCGGCTGGGCTTCCTTGCGTCACGGCTTCAGCCTTCTACGTCGGCGGCAGTCAGCAGGATCGGGGGCTCCCCGCCGAGCCGCTTGACGAACTCGCGCTGTGCTATGCGGTGAATGTCGCTCTCGAACTCGATGAAGACCTCGAGGGCAGTTTCGGAATCGAGCGTATCGCGATCGGGATCAAGGAGTTGCGTCAGAGCCTCGCTGGTAATGAGGAACTCAACGACCCCTAAGTTGGTGGCACCCGTGAAACCGACGCTCTCGCGTTCGGCAACCCAGTAATAGTCCCCCATCTCGAAGCGGACGCTGGGATTGGCCATGCCGGCTTACTCCTCGGTTGGGCTGGAAGCCGGCAGGTGCTCCGCCAGTGCTGCGATACCCTCACCGGTAAAGGTCGTGCTGGAGGCGCCCTTGATCTGGACAGGATGCTCCACTGTCAGGACGGCTGCGACTTGATGCTCGGGGTCCAGCTCGCGCCAATCGCGAACTGCTCGTTCCAGGTTGGTGACTTCAGCGACGTCGTTATCGCCGCGCGGGACGTTTTCGAGCGAGGCGCTCATCCGCCAATTGATCTGGGGGGTCTTGGCGCTTTCACCCCAGGTCGCTTCTGTCATGATCGTCTACCTTCTCGCGTCTGGTTCTTGGCGCGATTTCGAATGTAGCCCGACAGGGCGCGTCCGTGCCAGTCCGAAGCTCACAGTGCTCGAGCTTCAAGGGCCGCGAGGGGCGACCGCGATGATATCGAGCTTGCGCAGGGCTCGCGCCATGCGTTTGGCATCGAGCAGCCCGATGCCATGTGCGCGAAAGGCGCTGGCGAGTTGTCGCTCGGTCAATGGCGCCGACACCTGATCGAGAACGGCAAGCGCTGCTGCGCGCACCTCAGGGGGTGCAGCCTTCAGGGCGTCTAGGGCTTTCATTCTGCCTCGTGAAGGTTGCTCGGTCTGATCGGTAGACCAACGACATAGCGCCGCGCCATGCGACTTGCACGTACCACGCCCCGCAGTGGCGGCTGCCTGAAGAGCAAGCCGCCACGGCCGACGCTCTGTGGGAGATTACCGGTTCTGTCGATGCCGCCCGAGCGGGCACTTGCATCCGCTCCTGTCGAACCCAGGCAATGCGCTTCGAACCGGCTATCTCGACTGGCGGCATAAGGTCGTGTATAACGTACCGTATTGGCCTGATGGGCGCTTATATGAGACGCTAGATGCGATCGACTGTCGCTGATACTCTTCCGCCGCGCGTGAGGCGGAGCTTGACGAAGCTGGGCGACGATATTGCGCTGGCGCGCAAGAAGCGCAGCCTCACGGTGGTCATGATGGCCGAACGCATCGGTGTGGCCAAGAGCACATATCTCAAGCTGGAAAAAGGCGACCCGACTGTCGCGTTGGGTACATACGCCATGACCTTCTTCGTTCTGGGTTTTGGCGAGAGCCTCGGAGAGATCCTCGACGCCAAGAACGACGAGCAGGGTCTGTTACTCGACGTGGAACGCATGCCGCAGCGCGTCCGCCGACCCAAACCGCCGGCTTCGCTGTGAGGCGAACGATCGGCATCCAGATCGGCGACGAAGCCCGCGGCGTCGGATCCGTGCACTACAATCAGCAAGGAAGTCGCGAGAGCGCTGGCTTCGAATACGATGCCGCTTGGCTCGGCTCGCCCGATCGCTTCGCGCTGGAGCCTGCGCTGCCGCTCGTTGCCGGCCCGCAGTTCCATCGAAAGGTGGGCACCGGCTCCGTCTTCCATGCCGCCATCGCCGACACCGAACCGGACGGCTGGGGGAAGCGCGTCATCCAGCGCGACCATGCCAAGCGGCGGCAGGATGCCCGCCGCCGCGGTGATGAGGTCGATGCTCGTGCACTGAACGGCCTCGATTATCTCTTGGCAGTCGATGACGTCAGCCGGGTGGGGGCACTACGCCTTGTCGACGAACAGGGGGTTGCTCAGCGCGCGACCGAGGATGGTCGCCGCACCACGCCGCCCCTCATCGAGCTGGGCCACCTCCTCGCTGCCAGTCGTGCGGTCGAGACCAATACCGAAACCGCGGCAGACCTTGCCTATCTGCGCGGTCGCGGCACTTCGCTCGGTGGACTCCGCCCCAAATGCACCGTCGTCGATGACGAAGGGCGCGTGTCGATCGGCAAGTTTCCGAGCGTCGCCGACGAGCGCTCGGTCACACGAGGGGAGGTACTGGCGATGCGGCTGGCCCGTCGCGCCGGGATCGACGCGGCCGAAGCCCGGCTGATCGAAAGCGATGGTGACGCGATCGCGCTGATCCGGCGGTTCGATCGGCCCGCAGGGGGCGGGCGGCTCATGTACGTCTCGGCAGCGACGATGATCGGTGCGGAGCCCGGCGATGCGCAGGAGCACGCCTATACCGAGATCGTCGATGCGCTTCGGGTAAATGGCAGCGCCCCCACCGCCGACATCGAGGAGCTATGGCGCCGGATCGCTTTCTCGATCCTGATTACGAACGTCGACGATCACCTGATGAACCACGGTTTCCTGCACGTCGACCGTGGCCTGTGGCGGCTGGCGCCAGCCTTCGACATCAATCCATTCCCCGAGCGACTGCGCGAGCTGAAGACCTGGGTCTCGGAAGAGGTTGGACCTGAAGCGACGATCGATGCCCTGATGTCGGTGCTGCCATACTTTCGCATCAGCCCGTATCGCGCGAGGGAGATGCTAGCTCAGGTCGAACATGCCGTCGCGGCTTGGCAAGACGAGGGACGCGCGCTCGGCATGACCAGCGCCGACCTCGACAGCTTTGCCGAGGCGTTCGAACACGGTGAGCGCGCCGCGGCACGTGCCGTGCTGGCATGATGCAGCGCTCGACGTCTAAATCTGCAGCCATTTAGAAGAATTCTGATGATACGCCTGATCCACGCCGCTAACTAGCGGCTGGTTAATTGGATCAGTGTGACAACTGCGAAGTAATAAATGTCGAGAACCTTAGTCCTGCATGTATTATCGGATCACCTGAATTTGAAACGGCACGGTAGGCGCATGACAGCCAGATCTTTCTCGCGATCCAGTCTGTCCAGACGACGATTATGTACAGCGGCCGTGACCTGATGATTGACGGCGACGCCGCGCTGCTCAGATCGAGCTTCGTGCCCCAGATTAAGCGCGTCTTCTATATATCGCATCACCGCAGCGGCACGGGCGATCCTTTTCTGATCCAACACATCTTTGCGGCCGCCGCGTGAATTCAGTAAAATATCGCGGCTCGACGGAATATTGTCAGCATATGCAGCTTAAGCTGGCGATTGAAGTCGACGTTTAGGGCCGCGGCCAGCGGGTCAGGTTTGACATTGCCACGCGGCAGCATCGCCGCGATATTCGGATTGACTCTCCGTATGGGCGCAGACGCAGGCTTGGGGCGATCACGCCCCCGTGAGAGGATGGGGGCATTGGGTACACGTGGATAAGGTCGAGGCCAAGATTGAGAGCTATTTTCGATCGCTCAGGGATGTTCGAAGCCTAGGAGCGGGAACCAAAGAGCGGTCTTATTATCCCGCTTTTGCTGAAGTCCTCAACGGCATCGGCGCCGAGTTGAGCCCGCGGGTCATATGCCTGTCGGACCTTGGAAACACTGGCGCGGGCCACCCCGATTTTGGCCTTTTCGCAGCGTCGCAGCTGCAGAAGGGAGAACCTCGGCGCGGCCAGTCCCCCGAGCGCGGCGTGATTGAAATGAAGAGCGTCGGTGACGACGCTTGGGTGACCGCCAAAACGGAACAGGTCACCAAATATTTTGGCGCTTACCGAAGCGTCCTCGTCACAAATTTACGCGATTTCATCGTCATCGGCGAAGGGCCGGGCGGATTGCCAGTGCGGCTGGAAACCTTCCGGTTTGCTACGTCCGAGAAAGCATTCTGGGACTTGGTCTCGGAACCAACGAAATCGGCACGGCAATACGGGCGCACTTTCTTTGAGTTCCTCCGCCGCGCTCTCACACAATCTGTAGCACTCCATGAACCAAAAGACGTCGCTTGGTTCCTCGCATCCTACGCAAGAGACGCGCTTCAAAGGGTTACGGATGCCGGAGATCTACCCGCGCTTCACACCGTCCGCGAGTCGCTTGAAGGGGCTTTGGGAGTCGCTTTCGAAGCTGAGAAGGGCGACCATTTCTTCCGATCCACGCTCGTGCAAACGCTCTTCTATGGAGTGTTTTCCGCCTGGGTGCTTTGGGCTCGCCAGCTACCGAGGCCGACGGAGCGGTTCGACTGGCATGGTGCAGTTTGGCACCTTAATGTTCCGTTCGTACGTACTCTCTTCCAGCAAATCGCAAGCCCCCTCCACCTCCAGCCGTTGCACCTGACGGAGGTGCTGGATTGGACGGCGGGGACGCTGAATCGAGTTCAGGTCGACTCATTCTTCGACAAGTTCGACGACGCCGAGGCGGTGCCCTATTTCTATGAGCCGTTTCTTGAGGCCTTTGACCCGGTCCTGCGCAAGGAACTAGGCGTATGGTACACGCCGACACCTGTCGTCGATTATATGGTCGCGCGGGTAGACCTTGCGTTGAAAACAGACCTCGGGCTGCCTGAGGGTCTGGCATCCGAGAACGTATACATTCTTGACCCGTGCTGCGGGACCGGGACGTTTATCGCGTCGGTCCTACGCAGGATCAGCGAGTCATTGGCTGCAGCGGGCTATGGCAGCATGACGGGCCAATTGGTCAAGAAAGCTGCGCTGGAACGCGTTTTCGGATTTGAGATCATGCCCGCGCCTTTCATCGTCGCGCATCTTCAGGCGGGGCTTGTTCTGCGCTCGTTGGGCGCGGTTCTGCAATCGGAAGACGAGCGGGCGAGAGTCTATCTCACCAACGCGCTGACCGGTTGGGAGCCGGTGGTATCGAAGCCGTTGCCCTTCCCCGAACTCGAAGAAGAACGGCGACGCGCTGACGAAGTGAAGCAGGACGCGCCTATTTTAGTGATCCTAGGCAATCCTCCTTATAACGGCTTTGCGGGTGTCGCCGTTGAGGAAGAGCGCGAGCTATCGTCAGCTTATAAGACGACTAAGGCTGTCCAACCGCCCGAAGGACAGGGCCTCAACGACCTGTACGTTCGCTTCTTTCGGATGGCCGAGCGGCGCATCATCGACAAGACAGGCGCGGGTGTCGTCTGCTTCATATCGAATTACTCATGGCTCGACGGCTTATCGTTCACGGGAATGCGCGAGCGTTTTCTCGACGTGTTTGACGCTATCCGCGTCGATGTTTTGAACGGCGACAAATATAAGACAGGGAAGAAGACACCGGATGGCCTTGCAGACCCTTCGATCTTCTCGACGGTTCAAAATCGAGAGGGAATCCAGGTCGGAACAACCATCACGACGATGGTTCGCCGGCTGGACCATGTCGCCGCATCGACCATCGAGTCACGATTGCTCTGGGGCACGGGTAAGGTAGACGAACTCGCAGCGACCGGGAGCGCGGCGGCTGAGGACATCTACGAAAAGATCACGCCTTCGCTGCCGCTTGGCCTGCCGTTCATCAAGACCAACCTCCAGAACGGATATTTAGATTGGCCACAGATCACGGAATTGCTGCCGGCATATATGTCTGGTGTTCAGACGAAACGTGATCAATTTCTTGTAGATATTGACCGTAATGCGCTCGGCAAACGTATTGCTGAATATTACGATACGGCATTGAGCTTCGAGAATTTCGCATCTCGCTACCCCGAGGCTTCTCAAGCAACTAAGCGATATGAACCGGCCAAGACGCGAGCTGAACTTCTGAAAACGGGCATCCTTGCTGATAACATCGTGAAGTACAGCTACCGCCCATTCGACACGCGATGGATATATTGGGAACCGGAGACAAAGCTGCTGGGTGAAAAAAGCCCCGACTTCTTTCCGAATGCGTTCAGCGGAAATCTCTGGATCGAGGCGCGTGAGAAGCAAACTCAGGAGAGCTTCGATCGCGGCGCTCTGACGAGCACGCTTGCGGATAATTATGGGAGTGGGTTCTCTACCTTCTTCCCGATGCTGCTCGCACCGGACGAGCCTAAAGGTGAGCCGAGGATCAACCTCTCGCGTTCGGTTGCTGAGTATCTACGAGACCTAGAGCTCGCGCCAACAACAATATTTCATCACGCGCTCGCCATGTTGCATTCGCCGGCGAACAGGACGGACAACAGGAGCGCGTTGCGGATGGGGTGGCCGCGCGTTCCTGTACCGGCAGATCCTCCCGTCCTCGCCGTCTCTGCAGGAGCTGGCGAGATACTGGCGAAGCTGCTCGACACCGAATCAAACGTCGCGCCAATGATCGGCGGCGCTGCACATCCGGGTCTAAGGGTCGTCGCCCAACCGGCCCGCACCGATGGTGAAATGATTGCTGACGACGATCTGTCGGTACGGGCCGGCTGGGGCAACATCCAGATCACCGCCAACGGAAACCAGATTGTCATGCCCGGAAGAGGGAAGGTTGTCCGTCGTGGTTACTCCGTCGAAGAGCGCGTGGCTTTCGAGGAGGAGGCCGCGGCGCAGGAGATTGATAGCGAGGAGCTTTTTGCCCTTCTCGGACTGGCAACATACGATATTTATTTATCTGACCGCGTATTTCTCAAAAACATCCCAGAATTGGTGTGGAGTTATTCGCTCTCAGGATACCAAGTTTTGAAAAAGTGGCTCTCCTATCGAGAGCAAGGGGTGCTGGGCCGCCCTCTATCCATCCAAGAGATGATGTTCTTGCCTGACGCGGCGCGACGCATATCGGCCATCCTGCTCCTGACGCCACGCCTGGATGCGAGTTATCTCGCCGCAAAGGCGAACCCGCTTCCTTGGTCTGACGGTCGTCCCGAAGGTCATTAGGGCTGCATAGAAAGATATCAAATTCGGTGCCGCTGGCCCGGCGTGGGGGAAGAGATGCAGGAACAAGAGTTCAGGACTTGGTTGGGCAAACGCCTTTGGAAGGGACAGTCCCTGACCAAAAAGGCAACGGACAACCGAGTCCGTCGAAGCTTCCGGGCGGAACGCGGTATACACGGTCTCGGCTTCGCCGAAGACACGCTCGACGAACTGTTCGATGCCGGGAAATGGCAGCAACTTCTCGACAAGCTGACCGCGCTTAAGAGCGACCCGGAAGCAGATCTGGAAGGCATGCGGGCCGTGGTGCCAAAAGCGGAGGAGCCGCATGTCCAGCTAGGAAACATGATCGCGGCCCTCAAGCAATATGGCTATTTTCGCGAAGGTCGTGATCCGAACTATTCGACGTCTGAGACGACGGACGAGGACGAGGAAGACGAGAGCCAGGCGGACAAGATCCGTCGGTACGTCTTGGACAATTACATCACCCCTGCGCGCGCCGAGGGGCAGCCGACGGTAACGATCACCGTTGGACCGCTGAACAATGAGATGGGCCTGCAGATGGCGTGGCCGAACATCTGTCAGGCGCTTGAGGGCCGACTCTTTTTGGAGCTTGCAAATGTGCCGCGCCCAACAGCGGAGGGGCCGCGGCAAAGCACGACCCGCAAACTGACCTTTTCACTGAAATCGAAGGCTGGCGACGTGACCGGGCCAAAGCAATTGCCAACCAACCTCATCCTCTTTGGACCGCCGGGCACCGGCAAGACCTATCAGACGGCCCGTGAGGCCGTGGCGCTCTGTGACGGCAGTGCGGATTATCCTGACACCGCGGATGGCAGGAAGACCCTCATGGGCCGATATCGCGACCTGGAGGCAGAGAAACGGATCGCCTTCGTCACCTTCCACCAGAATTACGACTATGAGAGCTTCGTGGAGGGGCTGCGCCCTGAGACCGGAGACAACGACGGAGCCACGGTCGGTTTTCGGCTTGAGGCACGTCCTGGCATCTTCCGTGAAATTTGTGCGCTTGCCGATCAGGCGCGCACGCGCACCGTGCCGCCGGTCAGTGCAACAGGCTTCGATTTCAGCGATCGCCGGTTTTGGAAGATGGGCCAAGGCGCGATCGGCAGCGAGGACGATGTCTACGATGCTGCGATTTCAAATAACTACATCACGCTCGGTTGGGGAGGTTCGATAGACTGGAGTGACGAGCGATTTTCCACCTTCGAAGCAATCAAGGCGGAGTGGCTTGAACGGAATCCCGAGGATCCCACACCCAGCAATTGGACCCAGATGTGGCCCTTCCGCAGTGAAATGAAGGTGGGCGACATCGTCATTGTCCCCTACGGTAATACGGCCTTCCGGGCCGTCGCCGAGGTAACAGGCGACTATCGATATGAACCTTCAGCCGAGGGGCATTACGCGCATCGGCGGGATGTGCGTTGGCTGCTCACGCTCGATGAGCCTTTAGCCCTCGACACCATCGTCGACGGCAACTTCACGATGCGCACGCTTTATCCGATCGCGACGAAGCGGGTGAACCTGCCGGCACTCGGGCGCCTGATTGGCGATGAGAGCGCGGAAGCGGTTGGTGAAGGAGAGGTCGAGCCTGACCAGTTCGTTCTCATCATCGATGAAATCAACCGAGCCAATATCTCCAAGGTTTTCGGCGAGCTGATCACCTTGATCGAGCCTGACAAGCGGCTCGGTATGGACAATGCCCTGACTTTGACCTTGCCTTACTCGAAGAAGCGAGACTTCGGCGTCCCCGCCAACCTTCACATCATCGGTACGATGAACACGGCCGACCGCTCGATCGCGCTGCTCGATACAGCGTTACGCCGCCGCTTCGTCTTCCAGGAGATCACGCCAAGACCGGAGTTGCTCGGGACCGTCGATGGCATCGATCTGAAGGCTGTGCTTGTGAAGATCAACGACCGGATCGAGTACCTGATCGATCGAGAACATCGGATCGGTCACGCGTTTTTCATGGGATGCGACAGCCGAGCGGCTGTCGCCAGCGTCATGCGAGACAAGGTGATTCCGCTTCTTCAGGAATATTTCTTTGAGGATTGGAGCCGGATACAGGGCGTGCTTGGCGATGGCTTCATCGGCGCGCGAAAGCTCGCACCTCCCCCGGGCATCGAAGGCGAGGAGCGCGATAGCTGGTTCGTGCGCGACAGGTTCGGGGATGATGCCTTCGCAGGCCTGGTCGGCAAGGCGCCGGCAGAATCCGAGCCCGAATGAGCCATTTGTCGGTCAGCGAATGGGGACGTGTCCCAGTACTCGATCGATCAGACGAGGCCGGCTTCACGCGCGCGCAGGCCAATGCGCTGATCGCTGCTGCTCGCGCTCACCCCCTCGGCGGTGATGAGGGCACGGGGATCCTCGGCGATCACTACCGCCACCTGACCGCACGACAGATGGTCGGGGTGATCGCCGCGCCGGGATGCAGCCTCGAAATCCTTCCGAAGATCGACCCAACGGAAGGGGAGGACATCGAAACCCGGAGCTCCGTGCGCCAGCGTCTGGTTCGAATGCTTGATGTGGCCTTGGGATTGAACATCGGCGATGGCGTGGCGGCGAGTATGGCACGGCAGCAAGAGAGCCTGCTTGATATCCTGATCCGGATTTTTGCTGACAAGCTGTTGAAAGAGGCGCGGCGCGGGTTGCCGCGGATGTATCTGGCACAGGAGCAAGACCTGCCGGCCCTGCGTGGCCGCCTGAACGTGGTGAGGCAATTTACCGCGCATGCAGTGCGGCCGGATAGGCTTGCTTGCCGGTTTGACGCTCTCTCCAACGATATTCCGCTTTTGCAGGTCATGAAGGCATGTGTGATCGCGCTCCGTCGCCATGCCAGGGCAGGGGCGACAACCCGGAAACTCGACGAGTTGCGCTTCGTTCTGGCGGATATCAGCGATGTCGACGTGTCCGCCCTTCCTTGGGGATCGGTTCGCATCGACCGGACCAATCGCCGCTGGGAAACGCTCTACGGGCTCGCGCGGCTGTTTCTAAAGCGCGACTGGCAGGCGACGCACCGCGCCTCTGACGTCGGCCAAGGGATCGCGCTCCTCTTTCCGATGAATGATCTGTTCGAAGCCTATGTCGCGGCTTTGATGAGAAAGGCGATCCGCCCGCTCGATCTGAGCGTGGAGGCGCAGGGCGGTCGGTTGTTCTGTTTGATTGAGGAGGGGGGGCGCGGGCGCTTCCAGACGAAGCCCGACTTGGTTCTCCGTCGCCATCCTAAGGACGGCGGGAAAGTTGTCGCGATAATCGACACCAAGTGGAAACGGCTGTCACCTTCGGTCGAGGATCGTAAGCACGGTGTCAGCCAGTCCGATGTCTACCAGATGATGGCCTACGGCCAATTGTACGACTGCGGTGAGTTGGTCTTGCTCTATCCGCACCACGCCGGGTTGGGCGAGACCGTGCTGACCCTGCCCTATCGCGTTTCGAACAGCGCGGCCTGCCTTCATCTGCGAAGCGTCGACGTACGATTGCGCGAGCCGCTCATCCTCGACCAACTCTCCGGCATGTCCGCGCTCTGGGCGACCTCGAACCGGGTTTCCGAAGCCTTCCCAGCGTGAAAGCGGGTTTGCCTTTCTGCCTCGCCTCGATGATCGAGAAGGCGCCATGATTCTTGATTACGATGCGCCCGCCACATGGCCGGCGGAGGTCATCAATTTCCTCGACGAGACGGTCGCGATTCTCGACGACTGGCACGGCGTTCAGCGCTTTGCGACGCCCTATGAATATGACGATATCATTCGCAGGCTCTACGCCCTGCTCGAGCCTCATGACATTCTCGCTTGGCATAACACTCGCCTGACGGCGCGCGAAGCAGAAGCCATCCTCGCCAATGGCATGTTTCTGCCCAGCGTTGACGCGTTGCTCCAGCGGATCGATGCAGCACAAGCGGAAGGCGCTTTCTCCTCGGCTATCGCCGATGGGTTCAAGGGACGGCACCAGGCAGACTCGCCAACCCGAGCTGGCCGCATCTGGTTTCTGTTCACGCGGCCGCATAACGACACGGGGATTGAGGATTTTCTCCGCTTCTGGGGTGGGGAATCCCTGTACGCGGCGATCGACCGCGACCCGACGCTCGGACCGGTGTTGCGATCGGTTGGTATCCCATCCGTTGTGGAGGCGGCGATCCCCATCGCTTTGTTTCCAGATAGCCTCGGGTTCGAGTCGCACATTGCGCGGCAGTTCTCTGCTTGGCGTGCTGGCCACTCCTACGATGGTCTGCCGCATGACCGCGTCCGAGTTGCCTTGCCCAGGGAGTGCATCCGCAGGATCGTCACCTTTCCGTCCGCCGATTTTTCAGAGCTGACGGGCTGCGATCAGTATTATGAGCCGCTATGAAGGTCGTCCGGCGAGGAGATGAAGGGATGCCTCTCGCTCAGTGCAGAGCGCCCGATTGCGACGCTACCAAGCTCTGCAAAGCGCACATCATCCCGCAGGGGTTTGCGCGGCCCTTGAGCGAAGCGGACGGTCATAACAAAGCGGTTCGCGCGGGCGGCGCAAAACCCGCGAACCAACCTCTAGGGCCATTCGATCTCAACATTCTGTGCTCCGAATGCGACGGCAAGCTTGGTGTGTTTGACGAATATGCGATCAATTTCTGCGGGTCGTTGCCGGCGAGCAGCGCCGCTCCGACAGGCAGTCTTTACCGGCAATCGGAATTCAACGGCGCGATCTTTGCGCGCGCGATGTTGGCAATCCTCTGGCGGGCATCGATCAGCGTGCGAGAGGAATGGATCGAAATCACCCTGGGGAGATACGAGTCCATCATCGGCAACATATTGTTCGGGCTGAGCAACCTTCCAGATTTCCCTGAAATCGAGATCGCTTTGCTACGGTATGCCTCTGCCGATCATGACGCGCGCAGATTTATCTTCAATCCATTCCGCATCCGGTCTGGAAACCTGAATGTGTTCAGCATGGGCCTGGGAGGGTTTCAGGTTCTAGCGAAGATCGATCAACGGCCGTTCCACAAGGAAATGCGGCCATATATCGTCAACGCGTCCACCTCGCTGATAGTGCCTCATGTTCGCTTCGAGGAAACCGCAGAATATGCGTTTTTTCAATCGGCTGCCCAAGCGGATCGGCGCCGAAAGGCATAGAGCACGCGGAGGTCAGATTTCGACATTCCAAGCCTCCGCGATCGATCGTGCGATCGAGGGCCTTTTTTCGCATCCGAAGTTTTGCTTGATAAAGGCATCCTCCTCATCGTTAGAGGCGCCGACAAAGCTCCGCGCTTGAGCGACCGTGGCATAATTCTGCCTGCGCTCGAGCTCACCTTCTTGGAGATCGCCAAGAGCGAGGAGAAACGCCCGCGATGGCGCCGCGATGAAGAGCTGCCGGGGGCTGATCGGGATCGTAATGTACGATTTCGGATGTCCCAGGAACGGCAGATCTTTGGCCGTATCGAGCGGCCAATCCGAGATCAGGAAGCTACGGGTTTCCGTCGACGTGATCGTGGCCCACTCCATAGAAAGGAAAACCTGTCCCCGCTCGGGATCGTCGATGGCGCGGCGTATGGCCTCCATCTGCAATTGATTCAAGGCTGCTTCGGGAAAGTCATCAGGAACGGTCAGGCCGATAGCAGCCTCGCTAACGGCAGGGTCGGAAAGCGCGTTAATAACGGTCTTTAGCCCTTTCACGTCGCCCGGTGTGCGAAACCAGATCGACATGATAAACCGCGCCCAGTCGCACATCATCTCGTGACTCATCTCGCCGGTTCGGCCGTCTACCAGAAGACGGTGGGCGTTCGACGCACGATCGTCGATCAGCTTGAAATAGATGTCTTCCATTTGTTGCGCGTGTTCGGCTGAGAAGCCAGTCGTCTCGTAGATCCAGTCCTTGTAAGCCACGCTCTTGGGACTGAGCGGCTTGCTGCGAACCTTGCCATCGCCCCGAGGCCAATAACAGACCAGGTCGCCTGCACCGTCACCCCATTCCCTCAGCAGGAACTGGGGAATAAAGTGGTGTCGCCGTGACGGGTTTTGCTTTGTGGATTGGGTCATACCAGTTCAAGCGAGAGTTTTGCCGATCTTATGGACCTTCCGCAACCGAGGTCTGTGGATCGGCGTGGAAAAAGGACCCCGGTAGCGCGGCGGTCGGGTCGAGCAAACGTCAGCCGCGCGGTGCCAGATTTGGTGCGGGCCGGTCTCGTTCGCCGTCACTATCAGGGCTCTCGCGTCGATCACCATAAACGTGGTGCGCAGCGAAAGGCAGTCTATACAATCACGGATGCGGCAGCCGGAGCTTTGGCAGGTCGGCTTTGATCGGCCGGTCGGCTTGAGCCTCTCAGGCCGTCCGACGAAACTGCCATCGATAGAGTACAATGAAATTCATCCACACGGCCGACTGGCAACTTGGCAAGCCTTATGGCCGCTTCGAACCGGAGGTTCGCGGAGCGCTGACCGAGGCGCGCTTCGATGCGATCGACGAGATCGGTAAGGCGGCCACCCTTCACGGTGCCAATCATGTGTTTGTCGCCGGCGACGTCTTCGATACCGAAGGCCCCGAGGATCGCACGATCGTGCAGGCGATATCGCGGATGGAGCGCCATCCGTGTCGCTGGTGGCTTCTCCCGGGCAACCATGACTTCGCCCGTAATGGCGGTCTGTGGGATCGTTTGCGCCAGCGCGCGGGCGGCACTATCACCGTCTTCTCCGAACCGCAGGCCCAGGAGATCGAGCCAGGCGTCTGGCTGTTGCCTGCGCCGCTCACGCACCGGCACAATCTCGATGATCCGACCGACCTGTTCGACGGCATGGCAACGCCCGGCGCACGGCTGCGACTCGGCGTGGCTCACGGGTCGATCCGTGATTTCGGGACGCAGGGTGAGACCAAGAATCAGATTGCGCCCGACCGTGCTCGCAGATCCAATCTCGATTACCTGGCGCTCGGCGACTGGCATGGAACGTTGAAGGTCGACGGGCGCACCTGGTATTCGGGCACGCCTGAGACCGATCGCTTCCAGCGCGACGAGCCGGGCCACATCTTGCTGGTCGACGTCGGCAAAGGCCGCGAGCCGACCGTCACCCCGATCCGCACCGGCCGTTTCCAATGGATTAGGCGCAGCTGGACCGTGAACGATCAGGCTGCGTTCGACGCCGAATGCGACCAGCTGCTGGGGATGATCGACCCGCCAGCGACGCTTTTCGAACTATCGCTCGCCGGGATCACCAGCCTCACCGATCGGGTGGCGATGCTCGGACGGCTCGAAAATGACATCAGCCACCGCGTTCGCTACCTCGATGTTCGCGCCAACGACCTCGTCGGTCGGCCGAGCGAAGATGATCTCGCTCAGCTTGCGGTCGAAGGCATGCTAGGCGTTGCCGCCGCTAAACTCTCGGCCCGGATTGAAGCCGGTGGACCTGAGGCATTGGTCGCGAAACGGGCGCTAGAGCGTCTGTTCGTTGAATATAGCCGGGAGGAGAAGGCATGAGCCTGCGCCTCCGCCGGATCGCCGTCGACGGCTTCCGCAAGTTTCGCGAGCCTATGGCGATCGAAGGCCTGACCGATGGCCTCAACATCATCATTGAGCCCAACGAAACCGGCAAATCGACACTGCTCGAAGCACTTCGAGCAGCCTTCTTCGTGCGCCATGGAACCAAAAACCAGCTTGCCCAGTCGTTCGCGCCCTATGGCGAGGCGGTCGGGCCCGAGATCCAGGTGTCGTTCGAGGCCGACGGGGCGCCGTGGACCGTCACCAAGCGGTTCCTGCGGGGCGCCATGATCGAGGTCACGGGGCCACAGGGAAAGGCCCAGGGCGAGGAAGCCGAAGCGCGGCTCCATACGCTTCTCGGGTCCGTCCGCGATACTAGTCAGAAGGGCGATGCGGGAACCTATGGTGCCTTGGGCCTGCTCTGGGTGGCGCAAACGGACGCTCTTGCGGTCACCGCACCCGGGCAGATCGTACGCGATACCGTCAGGTCGACTCTTGAAGCCGAGGTTGGCTCGATCATGGGCGGTCCGGCTTACAAACGCGTCCGCACCAGGTTCGATGAGCAGTTTGCCCGCTACTGGTCGCCAACCGGTCAGAAGCGCGAGCGACAGAATGACGTGCGGGAGCGGGTCGAAAGCGCTGAGACCGCCGCGCGAGACGCCGCTGATAGGCACGCGGGATTGGAGAAGACGTTCGCTGAGCTTGAAGCCACGCGGGCCAGGCTGAAGGTCGTTCAGCGGGAGATCGCCGACGACACGGATGTCCAGACCCGGAAGGACCTGGTCGCGTCCCTTGAGGTCGCGCGTGCGGCCGCACAGATCCTCGCGACCCGTCGCGCCGAGCACGAAGCTGTCAGCGCGAAGGGCAGGGGGCTCGAGGATCTTTCGGAGCGCCACCGCTCGGCGACGGAAGCTCGTGACAAGGCAAGCTTTGCACTGGAGCAGGCGCGCGCCAAACGGACGGACCTCGGCGAGGGACTGGCTGCGGCCAAGCAGCGCCTCGTTGATGCGCGTGAAGCGCTCGAAAGCGCCCGGAAGGCGCGTCAGGACGCGCGCGTCGCACTCAGTGCCGGCGAGGATCGTGTGCGAGCTGCACGTCGCAAGACCGGGATCGCGGCTGCGCGCAAACGGCATGCGGAACTGGTCGAGCTTGAACGGCTTCAGGGCAAGGCCAAGACCCTCGCGGCGACATTGATCCCTGCCAAGACGATCGAATTGCTCGAGACGAATGAGCGAGCGAGTGCCGAGGCGCGCGCAGCGCAGAACGCGGGTGCGACGCGCATTGCGCTGACCGGCGACACTGCCGGCATCTTGATTGACGGCGAACCCGCGGGCGCCGGAGAGCGGACCCTCACCGGGAGGACCCAATTCCGTATCGGTGGCGCTGAGCTGATAGTGATACCGCCGACAGGCACGGCCAGCGCCGAAGAGGCTCTGTCGTCAGCTTTGAAAAAGCAGCAGTCTGCCCTGGCGGATCTCGATCTTACCGACCTTGCGGCTGCGCGTTTACGCAATGACGCTGCGCGGGATGCCGCAAGCGAGCTGCGCACCATCGCAGCCCGGATCGAAGCAACGACGGCGGCCGACGAAAATATCGGGCTCGCCGCCGGCGCCGGCGCGCTCAAGCTCTTCATCGTCGAGCTCGGCGATGAAGCCGAGGCGGGCGAGGGCGCTCTTCCCGATATCGCAGTCCTCACCACAGCATTGGAGGTGGCCGACACCGCGCTTGCGCGGGCCGAAGGCGGTCAGGATAGCGCGCTCGCCGCTCTCCGGCGTGCCGAGGAAGAGGATGCACCGCTCGCCACCGCCGAAGCGGGTGCCGCGAGCGATCTCGCAAACGCTACGGGTCAAATCACAGCGATCGAGAGCCGGCCGGAATTTCCGAGCCTGGCGGAGGATCTCACTCGTGCCCGCCAGCAGACTGCTGAGGCGGCCGTGAAGCTCGAAGATGCGACCCGCGACGCAACAGCGCACGACGCTGGGGCGATCGCGCGGAAGATCGAGACGGTGGATGCGCGGAGCAGGTCCGCCGGGGAAGCGCGGACAAAGCTTGAGATGGAGATTGCCCGGTTTGAAGGGACGATCGAGAGCGAGGGGGGCAAGGGTCTTGCCGACCGTGATGCAAGCGCCCGAGAGGAAGCTGAGGCCGCACGCGCGGCCGTGCAACGCGTCACCGAAGAGGCCGAAACCCTGAAGCTGTTGCGCGAAATTCTCGATGAGGCACGCGACGAGACGTCGGCTAAGTTCGTCGGCCCGGTGGCGAAGCGCGCGAAACAGCACATCGAGCGGCTTTTGCCTGGGTGCGATTTATCCTTCTCTGAGGATCTTATGCTCGATGCGGTCGTCCGGGGCGGGATCAGCGAAGGATGCGGGGATCTGTCGCGTGGCACACAGGAGCAGCTAGCGGTACTGACCCGGATAGCGTTTGCAGACATGCTTCTCGAGCAGGGGCGGCCGGTATCGCTCATTCTCGACGATCCGCTTGTCTATGCCGATGATGCTCGGCTCGACCTCATGGTCGAGATATTGAGTGAGGCTGCCGAGCGGATGCAGGTTATCTTGCTGACGTGCCGAGATCGAGCTTTTCGACATGTGCCAGGCAATCGGATTTCATTCAGCCCGATCTGAGAGGATCGGGGAAAGGCGCCAGGCTGCAGCCCCGTGCCTTTTCAATCGTGCCGGCTTTCAACGGCCGGGGTTTAATCCGCCGTTCGTTCAGACCTTGCTGTACCGATAGTTCCCCTTGATATCGCTGGCGAGATACTCCCCCTTCGAACCGGCCGCGTTGAGGGCCGCCGCGACATGATTGGGCACGTCGTAATATTGATAGGTCCCGCCATTGTGAAAGGTCACTTCCAGGATCAGCTGTTGGTCTTCATATCTAATCGCGCTGATATTCGACGAAGTGAACGCAGGAAATTGCTGCCATGCCATTTGCGTCTTGTCCTTATGGGTTGTTCGACGGGATGGGGTTTTGCTGAAGCCAGGTTTCGACAAAGGGATCGTAACTGGGCGCTTCGAGCGGCTTGATGTTCCACCCACCAGGCGTCATCGACTCGTCGGGCGAGAGTTCGTCACAGATCACTGGATCCTGGCTGTCTGGTCGCCTTCCTTTGGGCGGGGCCTGGATCATCGTTCGCATCGGTAGGCCAACCGCCTCACCAAGGATGATCGCCTCCCCTGTTCGCAGAATCGGCAACATATTGGTCAATCCCTCAAGATTGTCCGAAAGGGCACCGGTCACTTGCGAGCGATCAGAGCCGTTGCTCAGCCGCATGGCGAAGAACGTGCCGCACTGCGACAGAATCGTTGCATTGATCTCCGAAGGGCGTTGGCTGACGATCATCGCGCCGATACCGTATTTGCGGCCTTCTTTGACGATACGCTGTGTAATCAGCGAGGCAGCGCTGTCGAAATTGTCGTTCAAATAGGCGTGAGCTTCTTCCATCACGATCAACAACGGCCGCTCCCTGCCGCCTTCTGAGAGGTTCCTTGCCCAGAACAGCCCATCATAGAGCACCCGCAGAACATTGCCGATGATGTCGTTGGTCATTGACGATGGAATGCCGGACAGGTCGAGAATAGTGATCGGCTTGGGGCTGCCGAGCCATGCCTTCATCAGGTCGGCGAGACCCTTGGTCACAATGCCTTCGGCATCTGGGTGCCAGTCGCCTGCACGGAGCAGGAAATCGTAGCGCGACACCCGTAATTTCGATCCGAGCGCCTCGAGTTGGGCTCGGATATTCAGGCCATCAGGAACATAGTTGATCTTCTCCGGATCGTCCTTGACGTTCTTGACCTTGCGAAAGCGCGGCGGATGGCCCGCCTCGGCGTTGCCGGCGATCTCATTGTGGTTCGCATCTAACTCATAGGCCCAGGTCGCCGGATCTGCCGGACTGCCCTTGCTGTTGTAATAGGTCGCGAAATCCAGGCCGTAGAGTTCATGCCAGAGCTTATGCAGCGAGAAAGGGACCGGGCTGTCCGCACTGAGATTCTCCGCGGTAAGTCCGCGGATCGGCGACGTCGCGAGGCTTGCCGCCTTTGCGGCAAGCACGCGTTCGAGAATGACATTACGCGCCTTGCCATCTGTCGACAGCGCGCCAAATGTCACGCGCAGCATCTCGTCAAAGCTCAGCGCCCAAAAGGGGATGCAAAGCCGTTGCTCGTTCGGGTTGCGCGGGTCCGGATTGATCCGGAACACGGTCGCCCTATCACCGAGCGCCTTGGCATATTCGCCGTGAAGATCGAGAACGACAATGCGCGCAGATGGAAAGCGTTCTTCGTTCGACAGCACGTTGAGTAAACCAGCAACGGTAGTCGACTTGCCCGAGCCCGTGGTGCCGACCACAGCGGAATGCCGCGTGACGAGCTTGTTGATATCGACCAAGGCGTCTATCGACTCGCTGCCTGCGATATGCCCGACACGCACCAGGTGGTTCTGCCGATCGGATTTGCCATAAATCACTCTCAGGTCGGCTTCGGAAACGAGATGAACCTCGTCGTCGATTGTCGGATATTGCGAGATCCCGCGCTGGAAACGGCCCGTTCGATAGCCCTCGCCGATCAACTGGACTGTCATCCAGCGCAATCCGTTTGGCAGTTCCTTGGCCAAGCTCTCAGGAACGGCGCTGGCCCCGACCTGGGACACGATGCCAAACAGGTCCATATAGCCGATCGGGATCTTTACGAAGCTACCAATCTGGCCGATCCGATAGCCCTGGCCATCGACGAAGCTAAGGCCCGAGAAGCGGTCAGCGCGCAAGGTCACGCTGACGGACGTTCCGCTGACATCTTGGACCGACCCAATCGCCGTCGCCGCGTTGAGGCTTTCAGACCGCATGCTCATGACACCGGAGGTGTCGATGTATCTTCCTTGACGCCTGACAGGCCTCGCAGGAGATTGCCGAAAGCGGCAAAATCGCCGAGCTGGACCGATGCCGTCGTCCCGTCCGAGACGTAGACTTTTGGCGGGAGGGCGGGTGGATCGCCGTCATTTGGTTTCCAGCTACCCGCATTGCGTCCGATGATGGCCTCGTCGAACCCCATCAAGCTCAGATTGGGCGTACGCAATGCGCACTCACGGGCCGCTTTGTATTTCGCATCGCCGAGGGCGCCATGCATGAAGGCAAAGACCTGTGTGGTCGAGTTGGTCGAAAGGCTGCGGCAGATGACATCGTTGATATGCTCGTCGGCGAACGAATAACCACAAATGAAGAGCGCAGACGATGGCTTCAAGAGGAACGCCTTCAGGCGATCGAGCATCGCCAGATAGGGCATTTTGCGGCTCTCGTTGTATTTTAGGTGCGATGGGTAAATCAGGTAGGATGACCCATCATTCTTGACGTCGCTGCGGACGACCGCCCCGGTCTTATCGAGGCGCCAGTTTAGCGAGCCATGAATTTTCCAAAGGCGCGCCCAGCGGGATGGAAGCAGGGTCTCGTCCTCGACTGCTCCAAGATCGAAGAACGCCCGGCGCGCGCCGATAAAGCCATCGAAATAGGGCGCGTCGCTTTCCTCGAAAGCCTGTTCGAGAAGCAAGTCATAGTTGGTCGTGAAGACGTGGACCGGTTGCTCGCGGTGGATGGCCCGCGCCCATATCGCGAGATTGTGATAGGGCGTGTCGTGAGATGGCAGCGGGACGTCGACGACATCCGAGATCACCTTGCAAATCTTTTCATCGAGTGCGCGCAGTTCGTCTCGTTGAAGGCCACGTGCCGTGCCGTTACCTGCAACGCTGATAAGAAGACGGATCGTGCTCAGTAGAAGTTCGATATTCTTCGAATCCCCGCCATCCTCGTCGACCACGGTAACAACTCTGTCCCAAGCGGACGGCGCCTCCGGGGTGCCCGTGCAGGCTTTGTGAATGATCGCGGTTAAGCCCGCTACATCCCAAATGAGCGGCTCATTTTTCGTCACACCGTCGACCTCACGCTCAATCCGAACCGACAAGGGGCATCCGGCGCCGATGAAGAAACCGATCGGCTTTCGATTTTGCGAGAGGGCTTGCTGGATAAAACTGATCTGATGAAGTGGGTCGTGCTGGATCATGATGGTCCGCGAACAAGAAATCGGAAGGATAGAAGGCATGATATTAGCATGCCGCGAGCCGAACGACCAAGCCTGATAAAGCTTGGTGCCTGCTTCTTTGCACCTGTGCAACACAGCAGATCACGGAATAAAATGACGTGAGTACGACTGGAGGAATACTGATCGCAGGGCTCCGCGAGATACTCCGCCGAATGACCCGCTTTGGTGTAAGCAACATCTAAGTTATTGATATTACTTAACATAAGATAAATTATTGGGCTATGTTTTTGATGCCCATCATATGAGCTGGCCGGCTCCTAGCCGGAAGAGTTTACTGATAACGCACTTTTTGCGCTTGGAATGAACTAAAGTGCGACTGCGCAAACAGATCGCTTCCCCCTGGGAGGACTGGCGAGATACCGAAAACCCGTGATCAAGTATTGAATGCGAGATTGCCGCATAATAGAAAAATCCGTGAGCGATAAAAGAGAGCTCTATAGAGTGAATGGCGCCGTGTGGGCCGGCTTATAAGAAACCCTCGCCCGCATGCTCTCGAAACCGCTCATGGTCCCGCACATATTCCGCAACCATTTCCAATGACGAGTGCCGACTATGCTCCTTCATCTTGAAGAGGTTAGCATTTTGCCGACCGGCCTCGGTCAGGAAGCCAGCGCGCAGCGAGTGACCCGAGAACAACTCCGGCGGATAGCCCGCCGCCACCGCGGCCGCCTTCACGACCAACGCCACTCCTTGCGCGCTCATCGGCTTGTCGGTCAGCCGGCCTTGCGGCGTGAGCTTTCGAAACACTGGCCCGCTGCTTATACCAGCACTCTCGAGCCAGGCGCGATAGTGACGCACGGGCTCCAAGCGGCGTCCGTCGGGGATCGCAACGGTGTGGCCTTTGCCCTCTTGGTCGGTCTTCGATGCAGCGATCCGCACCAGGAGCCCGCGTCTGTCCTGGCTCACATGGCCGACTGTGATGGCCACCAGCTCTGAGCGCCGGAACGCGCCCGCCATCCCGATCGCGAGTAGCGCGCGGTCGCGGTAGCTGCGCAAATCCTCACCAACGATTGCGCGCACCATGTCACGCAGGACGTCGCCGTCGGCAGGACGCTTCTTCCCGGGCAGTTCGCCGCGCTTGTCCTTGCGGATCCCGCGCATCGCCCGTTCGAGGCGCGCGGCGTCTGGCTGCGACGTCGGCGGCTCGACGTCCGCAGCACGGTGCGCGAAGACGATCGCAGCAAGCCGCCGACCGATCGTCGCGCGGCCGAGCGGCACGGGCTCCTTTCGCGGCAGCGCCGTCCCGCGTTTCGTTCGGCGGACTTCCTGCGGACTGAACCCGCTCTCGGCGAGCAACGTGAGGAACGCTGCGACCGTCGCCGGCGTCGCTGGAAGGGGCCGATAGCCGCTCTCCTGGCACCACGCGCAGAACAGACGCCAATCCGATTTGTAGGCGCGCAACGTCGCGTCGGCCGAGGCCCGACGGACATAATCGTCGACCCGTTCGCGATCGTCGGGCGCAAGTTGCGGGAGATACGGCTCGAGCGACTGAACCTGGTCGACCACAACCAGCGCGTCAGCCACGATACCAGCCAGATCCGAAGGATCGACGCGCGTCACGTCATCGATGCTACCTTCGTCGGCCATGCCGAACTCCTGCGTTGCTCGTCCAAACCGAAACAGACGCGTCGGCGGCCGTTTTTGAACCTTCGGAATCGATACGCGAGCGATCGTTTTGAGGCCAGCATGTAATTAGCGGGAATCAGCGTTATCGCTAATTATATGGCGTGGTAGGTGACGGGCGGAGTGTAACTCGGAGAACGATTTTTTCGACACGGTCCGGCGCGACCGCTGACGCGTTCCTTTGTCGATCTGCATCGATCGTATAGGTTCAGGAACACCCTCAAACGTGCGGAGGCCGAGCCACAATGGGAAGTGTCGATCTGAGTAAAATGCAAACGCAGATCCGCTCGATGACGTTTGAACGTGGCACACCGGATCAAATTGCCCTTTGGCGTGACGATCTGGCGGAAGCGCGCGCTAATTTGGTCATCGAGGGGCTTGTACCGACGGCGGATGACGATGAGATGTTTGCAATGATGCTTGACGAGGGCGTTCCACCAAGATTGATGCCAAGCCTTATACTTCAGCTTTACCCACAAGACGGTCGCCGCTGAGTTCATGCGTTATCTGCGGCAATAGTGTGGTCGGCTTGAATCAAATTCTTCTCGGGTTCTTCAACCGGCTACGAACTTACGGCTAAGGAACGCCAACCCCTACCCAACTCCGCTGCGACCGCCTTTTGGTGCCGTCTGGCCATCGCATCGATCCCGGTCAACGAGTCGGCCGTGTCGCGCACCTGCTCGCTCAACAAGCCAAGATCGTCCGAGTAAAGGACAGAGGAACGCCGACTTACGTGCTCGTCCTGGATGCGGGATGCAGCTTTCTGCGCAATGCTGGTCAGGCACGAACGGTCGTCAAAAGCACGAACTCACGGCGTGTAGCCGGACCTTTTTCGAGTAGCATCTCGCGTAAGACCATTCCGGTTCGTGCTTTTGACGACCGATCACCACGGCAGCCCCGTTAGCGCAATGCTGCGGTCCGCGTGGATGTGCGACGTCGCGCAACGATTGTTGAGGGATCGCTGCCGCCTAGACGACAGCCCAGGTCTGCGAGTACCCTTCGGGGAGACGGATAGGCCCGCTAGACCGCCGCAGGTATGGCGAATCTAGATGCTGTAGGAAAAAGGCGATCTGCAGCGCGAGTGCGTGTAGATTGAACCCCTGGTAGAGGAGGTGTGCCACGTGGCACACCTATCTTCAGCGCGAGCGACGAAGTATATTTGAGCTATGGCCAGGGCGCAGCCTACCTTAACCAGCACTTCGGTTCGTGACCCGAGGACAGGTCGTTTTCAGACCGTGCGCGGCGTCGGTGCGCTCAACGGCCGCCTGAAATTGGAAAAGGGCGTTGATCTTACCAAACCGATCGCGTCTCAGGTGCTGAAGGGCGGCGGATCCCTGAAGAATGCTGCTCAGAACCTGAAGAGACGCCTTGTCGCGAAAGAATAGCAGACTTTGGCCAGCGGGCGACAATGCCGAAAGGATGCGCGCTTGGATCAAGCGCTTAGTCGACGGGACCTCCGCTTCAGGCCACTCCCCGCCGGCACGCCTCGGAACTTCGATAAATTGCTGCCCTCACGGTTGACGATCGCTAGGCTGATGCGGGCTGCCCTGACCGGGCAGGCGTTAGGCACGTCGCGGCACTATTTAGAACAGGTCATTGACCCTCCGGTCCGGCCTGTAATGCCTCAAGGATGGGGCAGCCCGAGCCGTCTCCGTCGTGCTCACACTGCGCAGAGATCGCGACCAACGTCTTCTCCAATCGCGCCAAATCGCGCAGCTTGGCGCGCACGTCGGCTAGATGACGCTGCGTGAGCGCATTGGCTTCGCCGCAGGCCTCGGATCCAGATCCGCCTAGACTCAGGAGCCCTCGCAGCTCGTCAATCGAGAAGCCGAGTTGACGACCGCGTAGGATAAACGCGAGTTGCGCCTCGTCGTCGGCCGAATAGAGCCTGTGCCCAGACGCTGTTCGATCCGGCGCGTCGAGCAGCCCGATTTTCTCGTAGTGACGCACGGTCTCGATGTTGCATCCGAACCGCCGGGCAACGTCGCCACGCTTCCTGGACCGTCCCGCAATCGCCACTAAAATACCTCTTGAACCTGTAGTAACTACAGACCCTATAGTCTTTTCATACAAGGATCGGAACCTGGAATGGATCGACCATCAACATCCGGCGGCCTCAGTGATCGCCGTGCCGGCTGGCTCGCCGCAGGCGGCATCGCAGGCGCGCTGCTTGCGTCGTCCTGCTGCTTGCTGCCTCTCAGTCTCGTCCTGATCGGCGTCAGCGGTGCGTGGATCGGCAATCTTGCTGTGCTCGAGCCCTACACCCCGCTGTTCGCGGTCGTGACGTTGGGGCTGATCACAGTAGGTCTCTGGCACGCCTATCACGGGCAGCCAAACAGATGCGCTGAAGGGGCCTGCGCAAGCATCCGTCGCCGGACGCTCACCCGGACAGTGCTCTGGCTCGGTGCCGTGCTGGTCATTCTCGCGCTTACCACTCGGTGGTGGGCACCCGTTTTCTACTAGGAATCCCGATGAATCGACATCTCGTGCTCACACTCGCTGCGTTCTGCCTGCCCTCAGCGGCCATCGCCGCCCCTGAACGAAGCGTCACGTTTGCTGTCAGCAATCTCACATGCCCGACCTGCCCGATCGCGGTGAAGGCGGCGATGGGACGCGTGCCCGGCGTCACCCACGTTACCGTGGACTTCTCGACCAAGATCGCGACAGTGAATTACGACCCGGCGCGCGCGACACCTGCAGGGATCGCGGCGGCCTCAACCAAGGTCGGTTATCCCGCACGGATTGCGACACGATGAGCCGGGGGGCTGACGCGACGGCGATCGAACCAAGATCGACGATTACCTGTCCGAAGTGCGGACACGTCGAAACCGAGACGATGCCGACGAATGCGTGCCAATTTTTCTACGACTGCAAGGGTTGTGCCGCAGTGCTCCGGCCGAACGCTGGTGATTGCTGCGTCTACTGTTCGTTTGCCGACGTCCCATGCCCGCCCATTCAGGAGGCTCGGCTGACCGGGGGCGTGGCGAGCTGCTGCGGCTAGAGTCGCGAAATGAAATCTTCAAGCGCCGGGAATGATCTGCCCGTGGAGTGGCACTCCTCGAGAGCAGATAAACCAAGGGCCGCCCTTTTTGGGCGGCCCCAGTCTGTTAGTACCCTCTCGGGAAACGGACACGCCCGATAAGCGGCCGCAGGTTCACTCTATATATATAAGGGCAGCGGAGAAGAAAACCGCGATACCTGCCTTACGGCGGTCCCGTGGGACTGATCGCAAGGGCGTTTGTGCTTATCTTGGGTCTCACGAACTTGGCGGCTTGCTCTGATCGCAGGCGTCAACCCGCCGCCCTGAAGGTACCATCGACGAAGCTGCCTCGCTCGACCTTACCGTTGAGCTTGCGGATCATCACGTCGGGATTGTCGCTGTCGAGCGAATAGAGGGGCACGTCCTTCTTGGCGTAAAGCCGAACGCCGGCTTTGGCCAAACGTCCCGTTACCCGCTCGAGCGCTTGCGTGCTGGCCTTCACGTTGTGCTGGACCACCGCCTCGGAAGGCGCGGGTGCAGTCACCGTCACGCTTCCGAAGCGGGTCTTGCGCCTTCTCACCTTGGGCTTGCCAAGCTGAATTATCGCGTGGGTCGCCATATCCTACCCTCCTGCGGCAAGGTTAAATCGTTATCTCAAGATAACGCCTGTGGCATCTCTCCGCTACAGCCGGTCGCGCGATCGCCGTCGATATTCAAAGCGCGTTCCACAAATCGCAGCCGAATGGCGCCCAGCAAACGTTGCAGGTGTGCCACGTGGCACACTCTCTCTCAGATCATGCCTGCATGGCGCCACCGACCGCGTTGATCACTGCGACTTAATTGGCCGACCAGCAGCGCATCTTCGGGTCGAAATGTCCAAGGCGTTCCGGCGACATTGAGTTGCAGGAGCGCGGTCATCCCCCGAAGGAAGCTAGATAACTGCCTCCCTGACCGGCTTTCAAATCTTATTTGAACCCTCATGCATCCAGGCCTATATCGGACGCAACATGGCCGTCCCCTCTGTTGCCGCTGGCATCAAGGGGCGGCCTTCTCCGTATGTGGGCCGGATGCTTGCGCCCTATACCACGCCCTCTCCTTAGTTTCGCCGATCAGATCGCGCTTCTTAAACCGCGCGGCTTTGTCGCGCCGATATGGATGGCAGTCGAGGCATGGAATTTCGAGACCTTGTCCTGGTTGCTCGAGATGGCGCATCCCAACGATCGTGCCGCGACCGGCAAGCGCTACGGCCTTCTTCCCAACACGCTGGTGAGCTGGATCAAGACGCTCGCGTTCGTGCGCAACATCAGCGCGCATCATGCCCGTCTGTGGAGCGCAGGCATCATTAGCCGTTGGAGCGCAAGCCGTTCGAGGCACCGCAGCTCGTGCATATTGATGGCGATCTGGAGCGGCGCACGCGTGTAAATGGTGTCGTGGCCCTGGCCAGCTGCTTCGTCAGGCGGATCAATCCCGGGACATTCTGGCCGTCCCGCATGAAGGCGCACTGGCAAGCATTCCCGACGATGCCGTTCGCAAGTCCTTTCCAAAGCGGTTTCTTGGCCGGCTGGGACGCAGAAGCGATCTGGCCTGATTTAAGGGGCTTGCGGCACGACTCCGCCGGAGCCGGCTTTATCGACACATTTCTGCCAACCGAGCCACCGTACCGGCGTCTAAGCCCTGACGGGTGACGATCCTCCCGTTAGGTGTGCCACGTGGCACACCTATCGCCCCGCGCGCATGCGCGGCACTGAGCCCGTCAAGCGCCGCACCCCGCCCCCGGAGGCCCGCCAGCGCAGGGACCACCAAGCGGCTGCTCGCCGAGCGTCGTCAGCTTTAACGTCGACTAACGCTGAAATCTGTCAGGCTATCCTTGGGGGGCGGTCGCAACGCTCGACAGATCGGTCGCCGTATCGATCGGCACGCCGGCTTCCTTCCGCTCCGAGTAGCGATGGACGAGCTGAACCGCATGAGGGCGCAGCAACACCGTGAACCGTACCAGTTCCTCCATCACATCGACGATCCGGTCATAATAGCTGGACGGCTTCATGCGCCCGGCATCGTCGAACTCGTTGAATGCCTTGGCAACGCTCGACTGGTTCGGGATCGTGACCATCCGCATCCAGCGGCCCAACACGCGCAGCGTGTTGACGCTGTTGAACGACTGCGACCCCGCCGATACCTGCATGACCGCCAGCGTGCGCCCCTGCGTTGGTCGCATCCCGCCCATCGACAGCGGCAGATGATCGATCTGCAGCTTCATGATGCCCGTAATCTGGCCGTGCCGTTCGGGGCTGCACCACACCTGTCCTTCCGACCATAGCGACAACTCTCGCAGTTCGTGGACAGCCGGATGATCGTCGCCGGCGTGTTGGTCAGGGAGCGGCAGGGTGGAAGGATCGAAGATGCGCGTTTCACACCCGAAGAAGCGGAGCAGGCGCGCCGCTTCTTCGACGCACATCCGGGAAAAGGACCGTTCGCGTAAGCTACCATAGAGTAACAGGATACGCGGCGCGGGATCGAGCGATCCGAGCCCTAGGGCCGGCCGCTGGATGGCGTAGGCAGGATCAAGCGCTGGCAAGGTGTCGGGATCAGGGAGCATGCGGAGCGGCATCAGAGAGCTTTCACGAGATAGGCGGCCGACGCGGGGCACAGCGCGGTAAATTCGCGCGATGCGGCGACGACCTGGGGAGCGGCACCGCGATCGGCGTCGGTATAGCCTAGCGCTCGGAAGAACGGTGCAGCCGTTGTCGTCAACAGATGCAGGCGCTCTACCCCGCGGTTGCGGGCCTCTTGTTCGAGGGTGGCGACCAATGCCTGTCCCAGGCCATGTCCGCGGCGATCGGTGAGGATGACGACCGAGCGGAGTAGACGGTCGGCCCCCTCCCCCTCAAGACCGCCATACCCGACGAGGCTATTCGCCTCGAACCGGAAGAACAGGCGGCCAGGATCGGCGAGATCGGCGCTCGGCAGGTTCGCGGCGTCGAGACACCATGCCAATCCGGCCAGCTCGCCCGGATCGAGCAACGCGGCTGCCATTTTCGTCACGCAACGCTGATCCTGATCGCGAGCGCTGCGAGCGTGATGAGCAGCACTGGCACGGTGAGCGTCACGCCAACACGAAAGTAATAGCCCCATCCGATCCGCACGCCCTTCTGGCCAAGGACGTGAAGCCATAACAGCGTCGCGAGCGAGCCGATCGGCGTGAGCTTGGGGCCGAGGTCGCAGCCGATCACGTTGGCATAGATCATCGCTTCCTTGATCGCACCCGTGGCGTGGGTGGCGTCGATCGACAGCGCGCCCACCAGTACGGTCGGCATGTTGTTCATCACCGACGACAGGACGGCCGCGATCACGCCTGTGCCGAATGCGGCGCCCCACACGCCGCCTTGAGCGGTGCGATCGAGCAGCACCGCCAGATGGTCGGTCAGGCCCGCGTTCCGCAAGCCATAGACGACCAGGTACATGCCGAGAGAGAAGATCACGACCTGCCACGGCGCGCCGCGCAGCACCTTGCCGGTCTGGATCACATGGCCCCGCCCCGCGATTACCAGCAGGAGGATAGCGCCGGCAGCGGCGACGGCGCTGACCGGCACGCCGAGGGGTTCGAGCAGGAAGAAGCCGGCGAGCAACAGCGCCAACACGATCCATCCGGCGCGGAAGGTCGCGACGTCACGGATCGCTTCGCGGGGCACGCGCAGCGCGCCCACGTCATAGTCTTCCGGTAAGTCGCGCCGGAAGAACAGCAGCAGCGCCCCCAGCGTGGCGACGATCGACACCAGATCGACCGGCACCATCACGGACGCATATGTGCCGAACCCGATCTTGAAGAAGTCGGCCGACACGATGTTGACGAGATTCGACACGACCAGCGGCAGGCTGGCCGTGTCGGCAATGAACCCGGCCGCCATGACGAACGCTAGCGTCGCCTTGTCCTTGAAGCCCAGCGCCCGCAGCATGGCGATGACGATCGGCGTCAGGATCAGCGCCGCGCCATCGTTGGCGAATAGCGCGGACACCGCCGCGCCGAGCAGCACGATCAGAACGAACAGCCGGCGACCATGCCCCCTCCCCCAGCGCGCGACATGCAGCGCCGCCCATTCGAAGAAACCGGCTTCATCGAGCAGCAGGCTTATGACGATAATCGCAACGAACGCAGCCGTCGCGTTCCAGACGATGCCCCACACTACCGGCACGTCGGACAGCGTGACGACGCCCGCGAGCAGCGCCACGACGGCACCACCCATCGCGCTCCACCCGATGCCGAGGCCCTTGGGTTGCCAGATGACGAGCGCGATCGTGGCGACGAAGATCAGGACGGCAACGAGCATCAGGCGACGCGCTGGCCCGAGGCGTCGACCACCTGTTGTCCGTCTTCCTTTGCGAATGCGCCGAGCTGATTGCCCGGCAGCAGATCGAGCACGGCTTCGGACGGCCGGCAGAGCTTTACGCCGAGCGGCGAAACGACCAGCGGCCGGTTGATAAGGACCGGATGCGCCATCATTGCGTCGACCAGCGCATCATCGGATAGCGACGTGTCGCCCAGGCCCAACTCCGCATAGGGCGTGCCCTTCTCGCGCAGCAGCTCGCGGGGCGTGATCCCGGCGCGCGCGATCAGCTCGATCAGCAGCGCGCGCGAGGGCGGGGTTTTCAGATACTCCACGACATGCGGCTCGATGCCGGCATTGCGGATCAAACCGAGCGTATTGCGCGACGTGCCGCATTCTGGGTTGTGATAGATGACGATATCGACGGCCACGGGGCGTCCTTTCAGCAGCAAGGGGTAAGTTCGGCGATCAGCGGAGCGCACAACTCAGCGTTGCCCGCGCAGCAATCCTTGACGAGGAACAGCGTGAGCGCGCGCAGGCCGTCGAGATCGGCACGGTAGATAATCGACCGGCTATGCCGTTCGGATCGTACCAGTCCGCCACGGGCCAGAATGCCGAGGTGTGCGGACATCGTGTTTTGCGGCACGTCGAGCTGGCGGGCGATTTCGCCCGCAGCCAAGCCATCCGGTTCGTGCCGCACCAACAGGCGGAACACGTCGAGCCGCGTTCCTTGTGCGAGAGCGCCTAGCGCAACAATTGCCGACTCGTTTTCCATATATCCAGCATAGAGGATATATCAGGGCTGGCTAGCCGAAACTTGTGTGCCGCGTCTCGATTTGCTGGCCATGGCGCTACCAGTGCGACCAGAAAAAATTGGCGGTAGAGGCGCGTTTCAGTCAGCCAGCGGAACCGAGGACGCTCTTGCCTGCCCGAAACGAGCGTACAGCGTCGGCAGCACGAACAGCGTCAGTAACGTTGCCGAGATCAACCCGCCGATCACGACCGTAGCGAGCGGCTTTTGAACCTCCGCTCCCGCGCCGTGGCCGAGCGCCATCGGCACGAACCCGAGCGAGGCGACCAGCGCCGTCATCGCGACGGGGCGGAAGCGCGTCAGCGCGCCTTCTCTTGCAGCCTCGGCGCGCGGCATGCCTTGCTTCATCAACTCCTGGATCGAACTGACCATCACGAGGCCGTTCAGCACGGCTACGCCGGACAATGCGATGAAGCCGACAGCGGCCGAGATCGAGAAGGGCATACCGCGCAGCACCAGCGCGAGGATGCCGCCCACCAGCGCCAGCGGAACGCCGGTGAATACCAGGGCCGCGTCGCGCACGCTTCCCAACGCCCCGTAGAGCAGCAGCATGATGACCGCGAAGCAGATCGGGACGACGATCGTCAGCCGATCTCGCGCAGCCGCCAGGTTCTCGAACTGCCCGCCCCATTTGAGGTAGATGCCTGGCGAAAGCGGCACCTGCGTATCGATCGCGGCCTGGGCGTCGGCGACAACGCCGGCAACGTCCCGCCCGCGCACGTTGGCCTGTACGACTACCCGGCGCTTGCCGTTCTCGCGGCTGATCTGGTTCGGTCCGTCCCCTAGAGCGACGTCGGCGACGCTCCCAAGCGGCACATAGGAGCCGCTTGCGGTCGGCACCGGAATCTGGCCGATCGCCTGAAGATCGGCACGAGACGTTTCGCCGAGGCGGATCACGACCGGGAAACGACGATCACCTTCGAAGATCATCCCGGCTTCACGGCCTCCGATCGTCGCGGCAACGGTGTCCTGCACGTCGCCGGCCGTCACGCCGACGCGGGCCATAGCGTCGCGGTTCGGTCGGATATCGAGCAACGGCAGGCCATCGGTCTGTTCGACCTGGACATCGGCCGCGCCGCGGACCTTCCGCAGCACCGCCGCCACCTGGTTGGCAGTCGCATTCATCTGGGCAAAGTCGTCGCCGAACACCTTTACCGCAATGTCGCCACGCACGCCCGCGATCAGCTCGTTGAAGCGCATCTGGATCGGCTGCGTGATCTCGTAGCCGTTCCCCGGCACCGCCTTGAGCTTCGTTTCGATCCGCTCGACCAGCTCGGTCTTGGCAAGATCGGGGTCGGGCCATTCGCTGCGTGGCTTCAAAATGACGAACGTGTCCGTCGCGTTGGGGGGCATCGGGTCCGAGGCGATTTCCGACGTTCCCGTTCGCGAGAAGGCGAATTGGACTTCGGGCTCTCGGGCGATCGTCTTCTCGACCGCGAACTGCATCTGCTGGCTTTGCTCGACCGATGTGCCGGGCGGACGCCATGCCTGGACGAGGATATTGCCTTCGTCGAGTTGCGGCAGAAACTCCTGGCCGAGCGTCGAGAAGGCCAGCACCGCCGCGACCACCGCGACGCCCGCAGCGCCTATCGTGATGCTCGGTCGGCGCATCGCGGCATCGAGGCCGGGTTCGTATCGCCGCCGCAGGACGGTAACGATCCGGCTTTCCTTTTCGTCGACCTTGCCACCGATCCATGCGGCGATCGCCGCAGGCACAAAGGTCAGCGACAGAACGAAGGCGAAAACGAGCGCGATGATGACGGTCAGCGCCATCGGCTCGAACATCTTGCCCTCGACGCCCGAGAACGTGAGCAGCGGGGCATAGACTAGGATGATGATCGCCTGCCCGTATACAGACGGGCGGATCATCTCGCGCGCCGACGCGGCGACGATCGCAAGCCGTTCTTCCAGTGAAAGGCGTTCGCCCAACGCGTGTTGCCGCTCGGCAAGCCTGCGCAGCGCGTTTTCGACGATGATGACCGCGCCGTCCACGATGAGGCCGAAATCGAGCGCGCCGAGGCTCATCAGGTTCGCCGACACCCCGGCTTTGAGCATCCCGGCGCTGGTCAGCAGCATGGTGATCGGGATCACCAGTGCGGCGATGAGTGCCGCCCGGAAATTGCCGAGCAGCAGGAACAGCACGACGATGACCAGCACCGCGCCTTCGGCAAGGTTGCGGCCGACCGTCGTGATCGTCGAGTTCACGAGGTTGGTGCGATCCAGCACCGGCTTCACGACGATATCGGCCGGCAGCGAACGGCCGATCGTTTTCAGGCGTTCGGAAACGGCAGTCGCCACGGTGCGACTGTTCTCAGCAATGCGCATGACGGCCGTGCCGACAACGACCTCGTGCCCGTTTTCTGACGCCGAGCCGGTGCGGATTCCCTGCCCTGGCCGGACGGTCGCGACCTGATCGAGCGTGATCGGCACGCCTTCGCGCGTGGCGACCACGGTCCGCGCCAGCTCGTTCGCGGTGCGGACCCGCGCATCGGAGCGGACGAACAGTCCTTCGCCGTTCCGGTTAACGGTGCCGGCACCGATGCTGGTGTTGCTGCGCTCGAGCGAAGTCGCGAGGTCCTGGATCGTCAGGTGCAACGCGGCCAGGCGCTGAAGGTCCGGCACGACGAGATACTGCCGATCATAGCCGCCGAGGGAGTCGATGCCGGCAACGCCGGGCGTGCCGCGGAGCTGCGGGGCGACGATCCATTCCTGGACCGTGTGCAGGTAGGTGGCCTTGTCCGCTTCGCTGATGAGGTGTTCGCCTTCCGGCGTGATGTAGCTGCCGTCACGTTGCAGCCCTGGTTCGCCGTCGCGATGCCGAACCTTGTCCAGCTCGCGCAGTTCGACCGTCCACATGAAGATATCGCCGAGGCCGGTCGCGATCGGCCCCATCTCCGGCATCACCCCTTGCGGCAGACGCTCTTCGGCAGAGCGGAGCCGTTCGGCGACCTGTTGGCGCGCGAAGTAGATATCGGTGCTATCCGAGAACACGGCCGTGATCTGGGCAAAGCCGTTCCGGTTGAGCGAGCGCGTGTAATCGAGGCCGGGAATGCCGGCGAGCGCGGTTTCGATCGTGAACGATACCTGCCGCTCGATCTGATCGGGCGACAGCGACGGGGCCATCACGTTCACCTGGACCTGGTTGTTGGTGATGTCCGGTACGGCATCGATCGGGAGGCGCTGGAGCGCGAGCGCGCCGAACAGCGCTGCGATCCCGGTGAAGAGCAGGACGAGCCATCGGCGCTCGACGGCGAAGGTGACGAGGCGACCAATCATTGGATCAATCCATGTCCATTCCGCCGCCCTTGCCGAGTTCGGCCTTGAGCGTGAAGCTGTTGGTGGTCGCGATCCGCTCGCTCCCGTTCAGGCCGGCAGTGATGACGACCTGATCGCCGTTGCGACGACCCGCCGTCACCGGCATCGCCTTGAACCCGGTCGGCGTGCGCACGAACACGACGGTCTTGTTCTCGACCGACTGGACCGCCGTCGAGGGTACGGCGATGCTGCGATCGTTGGTCGACGGTAGCAGGATTGATGCGGTGACGGGTTCGCCGACACGCCATGTTCCCCCGCTATTGTCGAGTGTCGCAAGGACCTGGACGAGCTTGGTGGTTTCATCGAGCACCGGCGAGACGAACGTCACGCGCCCTTCCTGCCGGCGTCCGGCCGATGTGACCTCTACGCGGGTTCCCGGGCGGACCCGGCCGGCATCGGCAGGCGACAACGACGCCGCGATCGTCACGCGGGACAGGTTGGCGACACGGTACAGCTCGCCGTCTGCTGCGACGGTCTGTCCGAGCGTGGCAGCGCGCGCGATGACCTGGCCGGCGATCGGCGAGCGGATCGCGACGCGGTTGAGCGCGCCCCCGCTGCCCCCCGTTGCCGAGAGCTGCTGTTGCGCGAGCCGGACGGCGATGTTCGCTTCCGTCGCGGCGGTCCGGGCTGCCACCAGATCTTGTTCGGGCGAGACGCGCTCGGCGAACAGGCGTTGCTCGCGACGCAGGTTCGATTGGGCGAGCGCGGATCGCGCGCGTGCCGCCTCGACTTCGGCGTTCAGCGAAGCCGCTTCACGACTTTCGATGATCGCCAGCGTTTCGCCGCGGCCGACCGGTTGGCCGAGGTTGCGGTTGAGCGCGACCAGCCTCCCGCCGATGGTGGCGGAGACGACCTGGACGCCTTGCGGGTCGCCCTGGATCAGCGCCGGCAGCTCGATGGCACCTGCTATGCCACCGATCGTGGGGCGACCGACCTCGATGCCGGCATCCGCGATTTGCTGCGCTGAAAGCATGACGGCATCCTTGTCGGCAGGCTTGCCGGCCTCGCCCTTCTCCATTCCTTCCATGCCGGCCGGTTCGTCGGCCTTCTTTTCCCCGCCGCCACACGCGAGCAGCATCAGGGGAATGAGGGCGGACAATACGGCCCGCGCGCCGGTCTTCGTCATCATTGGTCCTTCGCAGGGTCGGGAGCGGCAGCGGTCAGCCGCTCGAGCCGGGCCTTGGCATCGTGATAGGTAGCAAGCGCATCGATCGCGGCGGTGCGCGTCTCCGACAAGGTACGTTCGGCATCGAGCAAATCGAGCTGGCCGAACTTGCCTTCGCGGTAGCCGATCCGTGCGATCCGCGCGGACTCCAGCGCCGCCGCCATCACCGGGCCGCTCGTGGTTCTGGCGGTGGTGGCGGCATTCGCCACTTCGGCCTGTGCGGTCGCGATCGACTGTCCCGCGTCCAACTCGGCCGCGCGTCGCATGGCGCCTGCCTGCTCGCGCTGCGCGGTCGCCTGGGTGAGGGAGGCCCTGCCATTGTTGAACAGCGGGATCGGGATCGACAGCCCGACGACTGCTGCGATGTCGTTCGTCTGCTCGATCCGGCGTGCACCGGCGCTGACCGTCACATCCGGGATGCGTTGCGAGCGCGCGAGCCGCACCTGCGCGTCGGCCGTCGCGACTTCCGCGCGAGCGGCCGACAGCGCCAGCGTGCCGCCCGGACTGACCGGCATGGAAGGGCCGTAACTCTGAACACGATCGAACCATGCAAGGTCGAGCGCACCCGTTACGGGTCGCCCGATACGTCGGGCCAGGTTGCCGCGAGCGACGTCGAACAAGCGTTGCGCACGCTCGACCGATGCGTCGGCATTGATGCGTAACACATCCGCCCGCTGCTGCTCGATCGGTGACGCGCGCCCCGCGCGGACCCGAATGCCCGCCGCTCGCGCTGCCTCGCCGGCAATGCCTGCCTGCTCGCGCGCGGTCGTGACGCGGCGATCGGCCGCCACGGCTTCGATATAGGCCTGGGTCACGGCAAGCCGGATATCGGCTACGGCGATGACCAGGGCCACACGCGACTGTTCGCCCAGCGCGTTCGCGACACCGACACGCGCCGATCGCTTGCCGCCCAGTTCGATCGGGAGCGCCACACCGACCGTGGCCTCCGCGCTCCGCAGACCGCGATATTGCCCGGACCCACCAAAATATTCGAGACCGCCGTTGATCGTCGGGTTCGGCCGAAGGCCGGCGACGTCGCGCCCCGCACCTGTCGCGCGAACGCCGGCCTGCGCCGCTTCAAGCGATGGTGCGGACGCCTCGGCAAGCGCCAGTGTCTGTTCGAGTGTCAGCACAGGGCCAACGGTCGTCTCGACGCTGGCCTGCGATTGGGCATCGGCCGCGCATGGAACGGCTAGAGCTGCGATCAGCATGCCCGGTAGCGGGCGCAATAGCGCACGGATCAGTGTCGTCATGGATAGCGCCTATGCCGGCCGAAGTTCGCGCCGCGCGTTGCGGACAATCTCGTAGGCGGAATGGAGGAACAGGAGCGCGATCACGCCTGCGACAGCCAGGTCGGGCCAGGCGGCCCCGGTCCAGCCAACCAGCGCCGCGGCGATGACCACCGCGATATTGGCGATTGCGTCGTTACGGCTGAACAGCCAGATCGCGCTGACATTCGCATCGCCGCTGCGGAAGTGCGCCAACACGAGCGCCGCGGTTACATTGACGATCAGCGCAACGATTCCGATCACGCCCATCAGTTCGGCCTCCGGCGCGACAGCGTTCATCGCGCGCCACAGGGCGAACGCGATGACGCCTACACCGAGCGTACCGAGGAAGATGCCTTGCGCGAGCGCGATCTGGGAGCGTGCACGGGAGGTCCATCCAAGCGCGATCAGGCCAAGAAGGGAGATGCTGCCGTCACCGATGAAGTCGAGCGCATCCGCCTTCAGCGCCTGACTGTCGGCCAGGAAGCCGCCCACAATTTCGATCAGGCCAAAGCCCAGATTGAGCAGCACGACGATCCATAGCGCGCGCCGATATGCCGGATCGCGCTCAGCCCGTTTCGTGTCGCCGGTGCAGCCGCAGGATGAGGATTCACTTGCACTCATGATGCTCCCCTACGATCTACAGTCACTGTAGGAGCAAGAGGTTTCTTGAGGTGATGGCGTGTTGATGATCGGTGATCTGGCCAAGCGGACCGGGACCAAGGTCAACACGATCCGTTTCTACGAGGATATTGGGCTGATGCCTGAGGCCGTCCGCACGTCAGGTGGTCGTCGCATTTACGGCGAACCTCAGGTCCGACAGCTCGCCTTCATTCGTCATGCCCGTGAGCTAGGCTTTTCGGTTGACGAAATCCGCTCGTTGATCGCCTTGTCTGCGAACCCAGATCAGGACTGCAATGAAGCCGGCGCTATCGCGCGACGGCATCTTGCGAGCGTGGAGGATCGCATCATGCGGCTAGTTTCCCTTCGCGACGCTCTACGTATCGCAACTAGATCCTGCGATGGGGGACGGATCGCCGACTGCCGGGTCATGGAAGCAATTACCACATTGCCAGGTCAGGTCACAAATTCCGGTTGAGACAACGATCCTCGCTTCGGGCGCCAGCATCCTTACGTCACCTATCCTGCCAAGCGATCGATAATCGGACAGTCAGGCCGATCATCGCCATGGCAGGCGTGGGCAAGGTGGATCAGCGAGCGTTGCATAGCTTCGAGTGCTTGAGCCTTGCGACCCAACTCTGCAGCGCGCGCTTGCGCAAGCGCCTTCACTTCCCCGCTCGAACGCGCCCGATCGGACCACAGGCCGAGTAGCGTCCTGATCTCTTTGATCGGAAACCCAAGGTCGCGGGCATTCGCGATGAAGCGAAGACGATGAACGTCGGGGTCGGCATAGTCGCGGTAACTCCCACGCCTTGCCGGCGGGGGCACGAGACCGATCTTCTCGTAATGGCGGATCATGCGCTGCGAGACGCCGCTGGCATCCGATGCCGCCCCGATGTTCACAGTTTCACCGTGTTCAGCCGCAGCGCGTTGAGGACCACGGTAAAGGACGAAAGAGCCATCGCCGCGCCGGCTAGCATCGGCGAGAGCAGGATGCCGGCCACCGGGTAAAGTACGCCTGCCGCGACCGGCACGCCGATCCCGTTGAACAGGAACGAGAAAAACAGGTTCTGGCGGATGTTCCGCATGGTCGCACGGGCGAGCTTGCGGGCGCGCACGATTGCCGAGAGATCGCCGCGCGTGAGCGTCATGCCAGCACTTTCGATCGCCACGTCCGTTCCGGTCCCCATCGCGAGCCCGACGTCGGCAGCGGCCAGCGCCGGGGCGTCGTTTATCCCGTCGCCGGCCATCGCGACCTTGGCACCACCCGCTTTAAGTTCGCCTATGATGCGCGCCTTGTCTTCCGGCCGCAGATCGGCGCGTACATCGTCCAGACCGCCCACGGCGCGCGCGACCGCATCGGCCGTCCCGCGATTGTCGCCCGTCAGCATGATAACCTGCAGACCTTCCTTGCGAAGGGCCGCAATGGCATCGCGTGCCGAGGCCCGCACCGGGTCGGCAACGGCGAGCAAGCCGGCGAGCGCGCCGTCGATGGCGATCAGGATGACGCCGGCCCCTTCGTTTCGATGACGATTGGCCGCAGCGTCGAGCGGTTTGGGATCGGCGCCGACCCTGTTCATCTGTGCCGCGTTGCCGATCACCACCGAACGGCCGCCTACCGTGGCACTGACACCCATCCCAGTTTGCGAGGCGAAATCGGCAACGGTGCCGAGTTGTAAACCGCGTTCTTTGGCGGCGACGACGATCGCATGGGCGAGCGGGTGCTCTGACTGGCCTTCGACCGCAGCGGCGAGCGCAAGAACGTCGTTCTCCGCAACGGTGCCAATTGCCTCGATCGCGATTAGCGTCGGCTTGCCTTCCGTAAGCGTGCCCGTCTTGTCGATGACCAGCGTATCGACCTTATCGAGTGCCTGTAGGCTTTCGGCGTTCTTGACTAGGACGCCCGCCTGCGCACCGCGCCCGGTGCCGACCATAATGGACATCGGCGTAGCAAGTCCGAGCGCGCAGGGACAGGCGATCACCAGCACGGCAATCGCATTCAGAAGGGCATGGCCCATACGTGGCTCCGGACCCACCAGTGACCACACAACGAAAGTCGCGATCGAAATCAGCACGACTAAGGGTACGAACCAGCCCGATACGCGATCGGCGACCGCCTGGATCGGGGCACGGCTCCGCTGTGCTTCCGCGACCATGCGGACGATGCGCGCCAGCATCGTGTCCGAACCGACCGCGCGGGCTTCCATGACCAGGCTGCCCGTGCCGTTCACCGTTCCCCCGGTGACCGCGGCATCGACTTCCTTGAGGACGGGAGCCGGCTCGCCGGTGAGCATGGCTTCATCGACCGAGGAGCGACCCTCGACCACCACGCCGTCGACCGGGATCGCCTCGCCGGGGCGGACCCGCAGCCGATCTCCGGTCGCCACGTCGGCAAGGCCGACCTCTTCCTCCGAGCCGTCAGACCGCAACCGTCGCGCTGTCTTGGGAGCGAGGTCCATAAGGGCGCGGATCGCGCGCCCCGTTGCTGCCCTGGCGCGCAGTTCAAGGACTTGTCCGAGCAGCACCAGCGTCACCACGACGCCGGCAGCTTCGTAATAGACCGGAACCATGCCCCCGTGCATCCGGAACGTCGCAGGGAAGATGCCGGGCGCGAGCGTTGCGACCAGGCTGTACAGGAATGCCGCACCGACGCCGATCGCGATCAGCGTGAACATATTCAGGTGACGGGTGCGAAGCGACGTCCACCCCCGCGCGAAAAACGGCCACCCCGCCCACAGCACGATGGGTGCAGTGAGTGCGAGCTGGACCCAAGGCGAAGCGGCAGGGCTGACGACGTGGATTCCCGACATCTCGGCAAACATCGAGACGATGAGCAGCGGGATGGTGAGCGCGCCCGCCACCCATAGGCGGCGGGTGAAATCGACCAACTCGGGGTTGGGGCCGTCGTCGAGCGACGGTTCTTCCGGTTCGAGCGCCATGCCACAAATCGGGCACGTGCCCGGCCCTTCCCGGCGTATTTCCGGGTGCATGGGACATGTCCACATCGCCCCCGGCGTTGCCAACGGCTCGGGCTTTGGCTTCGCGCCGAGGTACGCATCAGGGTCGGCGACGAATTTGGTGCGACACCCTGCGCTACAGAAATGATAATCGTGCCCGGCATGCTCGGCATGGTGCGCTGTCTTTTCCGGATCGACGGTCATGCCGCATACGGGGTCGGTCACTGTGGCCGAGGGTTCGCTGCCCGCTTTCCCCGAGCAGCAACCTCCCTTGGCAGCTTGTGGCACAGACGAGGGTTCGGAGGGCGCGC
This sequence comes from Sphingomonas sp. AAP5, assembly GCF_004354345.1. Lineage (NCBI taxonomy): Bacteria > Pseudomonadati > Pseudomonadota > Alphaproteobacteria > Sphingomonadales > Sphingomonadaceae > Sphingomonas > Sphingomonas sp. AAP5. Next base: position 129,097 of record NZ_CP037915.1, read on the forward strand.
AGCAGGACGCGGCAGCTTCGCGCTCGACGGCAGCCAGTTTGCCGTCGTGCTTGCCCGCGCAGCCGCAGCCCCCGGCAGAATGGGCGTGGGAATGAGGGTCGTTCATAGAAGAAACTCCTTCGACCCGAGGGCATGTAGGGTCTGACACCGTGTCAGGGTCAAGCCCCCTTTCCGGCGATGCACGGTTTGTAATGGTTTTACGCCGCCGCGCCCGATTGCCCTCGTCCCGATCTTCACATTGCTGATATGGGCGGCTCGAGGGTTCCTAGCCAAGCAACCAGCGCCAAGATCGCGACGGCGCAGGCCGCCTCGACCGCGAGGCTGCGCCGCAGCGTGCCGAGCGCGCCCCGATGATCGGCCGCGGCGATCGACCGCTCGAATGCCGGCATCAGGCGGAAGCGATTGAGCGACGCCAGCCCCAGCATCGCGCCAAAGAGCGCGAGCTTGGCGAGAAGGAGCTGTCCGTAGCGAGTGCTCGGAAGGTTCAGCAGATTGCCGGCGCCGACCAGCAGCCAGCCATTCACCAGACCCGTTACGACGATCGTGCCGACCACAATCGTGCCCACCCGACCGAAGCCGTGCAGTGCGCGATGGGTCAGTCTGAGATGGGTGGCGTCGACCTGACCTGGCGCGCGCGTGACGAGCAGCGTCAGCCCAAGCAGCGCGCCGATCCAGGCTCCGGCTGCCAACAGGTGGAGAATGTCAGCTACCAGATGCACCCAGCCGGTCGTACCCTCGTCCATCGCGCCATGACCGGTCCAGGCGAGCGTCGCGAGCGCGATCCCTGCCGTAAGCGCAACCATGCCCAGCGGAGCGGCACGTCCTGCGGCGATCAGCGCGATGATCGAGGCAACCACCAGCGCGACCATGCGTGCCTCCCATGCCGCACCGGTCGCGGACCCGCTGAGCAGCATCCCGATCGCCTCGCGATCGATAGGCCAGGGCGGCGTGCCGACCATGGCCGCAGCTAACAGCGTTAGGGCGATGACGGAGAGCAAAAGACCGAGGAGGCCGCTTCCGACCAGCCAGGGGCGCAAGGCGAGCGCGGCTGCGCGCTCGCCCGCTTTGAGCCCGTAGAGGCTGAAGGCCGACAGGCCGAACAGCCCGCTCAACGTCACATAGAGCGCGAAGCGGACCGCGATCAGCGGCCAGTCGGCCTCCACCTTACTTCACCGCGAAGGCGAAGTTACCCGCGACCCGGTGCGTGTCGGTCGAGACCACGTGCCAAGCGACGCTGTACCGGCCCGCGCCGAGTGGCGACCTGGGCGTGACGACGAGGGTGCGACCGTCACCGGAGACACCGGCTGCAGCCGCTACCTTCATCGGTGCGTGCGAGGCGCCGCCATGCCCGGTCATCATCAGATCCGCGCCCGAAAATTTCGGCATCAGCTTCTCGCTGAAGCGCAGCTCTACCCGGGCGGGCTTGGCGACGGTTGCGTTCGGCATCGGAGACGCGGACACCAGCTTGGGGTGGGCGTAGGCCGCGCTGGCGATCCCGAGAAGGGCAAGGGCGGCAGGAAGGGCGACGCGACGCATAAAGTTACTCCGATGAAGGGCTCGTGTTCCCCTTTACGCGTCGCGAGCGCCGACCCCTCACGCTCGCATGAGGGATGATGGGCAGCGCTGCGTAAGGGATGGTAGAGAGGCAGAGTGGACAGCATGGACGATCTGGACAGAGCACTGGCGAGACTGGCGGGCGCACCTGTTCCGCTTGCCTTGGATGACATCGAAAGCCGGGTGCTGGCGCGCATCGGCGCGCAGCCGGTTGTAGCGCGGCGGGCCGGGCTCGGCATCGGCGTGATGACGGTGGTTGCGCTGGGTATCGGGATGGCCGGTGCGGAGCTGCCGGCGACCGCCAGCTCCGTCGCATCGCTTGCTCCACTTGGAGGAGCCTCGCCGCTCGCGCCTTCCGCGTTGCTGATAGGCGAGCCATGACATCGACTACTCGCGTTGTCCTGTGCGTTGTGCTCGCCTTCCTGGCCGCGATCGGAGGCGTGTTTGTCGGGCGTGCGCTGTTGCCCCATCCCAAGCAGCCCGGCTCCGCGCTGCACGAGGTGCTGCATCACAAGCTTTCCTTGAATGGCGATCAGCAGGCGAAGTTGAAGGTCCTGGAAGACAGGTTCGCGGTGCAGCGCAGTGCCCTCGAACTGGAATTGCGCGCCACCAATGCCCGGCTCGCCGAGGCGATCGAGTCCGAGCACGGCAATGGTCCCCGTGTCGCCGCCGCGGTCGACCAGAGCCACGCAGCAATGGGCGAGCTACAGAAGGCGACGCTCGCGCACATCTTCGCGATGCGGCAGCTCCTGCGTGCCGATCAGACCCCTCAATTCGATGCCGCGGTGGTGAAGGCGCTCACCGACGGCCAGGGGTGAGTCTCGACTGGACTTCGCTGACCGATGGCGAGCTGGCGACACTGAGCATCGCCGGCCGACAGGCAGCTTTTGCCGAAATCATGCGGCGCTATCGCCAACCGGTCTTCCGGCTCGCCCGCGCCTGCACGGGCGAGCCGGAAGAGGCGCTCGACTTGGTGCAGGAGACGTTCGTCGCGGCTCACCAGGCCCTGTCGCGCTACGATGCGCAGCGGTCGATGAAAGCATGGCTGTCGACGATCGCGATCAACAAGTGCCGCGATTGGGGGAGAAAGCGGACCGTCCGCCGTTTCTTCTCCTTCGCTATCTCCGACGATGGTCAGGCCGACGCGGTGATCGATGACGGTCCCGCAACAGATACCACCGTGGCCGATCGGCAGGAACTGGACCGGGTAACGCGCGCGATCGCGACCCTGCCGATGAACCTCAAGGAGGTGCTCGTGCTTCGGACGATCGAGGGCTTGAGCCAGGCCGAGACGGCAGAGGTTCTGGGCGTCAGCCAGAAAGCGATCGAGACCCGCTTGTATCGTGCTCGCGCTCGCCTGATCGAAAAGTTGAACGCGGCTCGAGGGGTAGGCTCCCGACCCGCGTAGAGGAATAAGACGGGCCGGTAGCGGCCCAACTCCAAGGAGCCACCATGTCGCGCGTTCTCGACCGCCGCCAGTTACTGCGCGGTGCTACCCTTGCCGGAGGAGGCGTCGCCCTGTCGGCGTACATGCCGGCTTGGGCGCAACCCGTTTCCGCCGGCATCGTGAAGCCACTGCCAACCGTGTCCGGCGAAGACATCCGGCTGCGCGTTGCGCATCAGATGATGACGATCGACGGGCGGCAGAGCCACGCCATCGGTATTAACGGAACCGTCCCCGCTCCGCTGATCCGCCTGCGCGAAGGCCAGACCGTGCGCCTGCATGTCGAGAACGGTCTCGACGAGCAGACCTCGTTGCATTGGCACGGTCTGATTGTGCCGTTCCAGATGGACGGCGTGCCCGGCGTTGCCTTTCCCGGTATCGAAAAGCGTACGACCTTCACCTACGAGTTCCCCATCGTGCAGGCCGGCACCTATTGGTATCACAGCCATTCCGGGTTGCAGGAGCAGATGGGGCTTTACGGCCCGATCGTGATCGACCCCAAGGGTGTCGATCCAATCCAGTCGGATCGGGAGCACGTGATTGTGCTGTCCGACCACAGCCAGCTTCATCCGCACCGCATCTTTATGAAGCTCAAGAAGCAGTCGGGCTATTTCAACAGGCAGCAACAGACGCTCGCCGGCTTGTTGAAGGGCGAGGATCAGTCACTCAAGGACCGCCTCGAATGGGGCAAGATGCGAATGGACCCGACTGACGTCGCCGACGTGACGGGTTCGACCTATACCTACCTCGTCAACGGGCATGGCCCGCAAGATAACTGGACCGGGCTATTCCGACCCGGCGAGCGGGTACGCCTGCGCGTCATCAACGCTTCCGCGATGACCACTTTCAATGTTCGCATTCCGGGTCTGAAGCTCGCGATCGTCCAGGCTGATGGCCTCAACGTGCGCCCCGTCGAGGTCGACGAGTTCCAGATCGGCGTTGCCGAGACATACGACGTGATCGTCAACCCGATCGACGAGCGCGCCTACACGTTGGTAGGCGAGAGCGTCGATCGCTCCGGAATGGCGCGCGCAACCTTGGCACCGCGCGAAGGCATGGCGGCGGAAATCCCGCCGCTTCGCAAACGTCCCGTCGCCACCATGAAGGACATGGGGATGGACATGTCGGGTGGCGGATCGATGCAGGGCATGGATCATAGCGCCATGCCCGGGATGGATCATGCGTCGATGCCGGCTGCCGGCACGCCCGCTCCCGCAATGGATCACGCGCAGATGGGGCACGGCGCTGCCGGTGCCGGTGCCGGCGCCATGACCGGCATGGCGGGTATGGATCACGGCACCCAGGCCGGGGCTGCGATGCCGGGCATGGCCGGCGCGTCGAGCGCGCACGACAGCATGGCGATGGGCGGTATGGCCGGCATGGACATGAACATGCGGGACTTCGCAAAAGCCCCCGGCGTGAAAAAGGGGCCGGGCGTCCAGACCATCTCGCCGATGCCGATGGACCGCACCGGCGATCCCGGTCAGGGGCTGGAGAGTGTCGGGCATCGCGTGCTCACCTACCGCGATCTGGTCGCGGTCGATCGTAATCCCGATCTGCGCGCGCCGTCGCGCGAGATGCAGATCCACCTGACGGGCAACATGGAGCGCTACATGTGGGCGCTCGACGGCGAGAAGCTGTCCGAGGTGAAAGCACCGATCCCGTTCCTTGCCGGCGAGCGCGTCCGCGTCACGCTGGTCAACGATACGATGATGGGCCACCCCATCCACCTGCATGGCCACTTCTTCGAGCTGGTGACGGGCCACGGCGCGTACAGCCCGAGGAAGCACACCGTCATGGTGCAGCCCGGGGGCAAGGTCAGTTGGGATGTGACCGCCAACGAGGGCGATTGGGCGTTCCACTGTCACATGCTCTACCACATGCACGCGGGCATGATGCAGGTTGTCCAGGTGCGTTCCGCGAAGGGAGGGGCGGCATGAAGGCGCTGCTTCTCGCCGGGATCGGTGCACTCGTGGTCGGCGTTGCGCCCGCGACGGCCCAGACGATGGACCATTCGATGATGCCGGGCATGAGCATGCCCGGCATGAAGATGCCGGCGAAAACGCCGGCTGCCAAACCCAAGCCCGCTGCTAGGAAAATCCCTGCCAAGAAGGCGACGTTGCGGAAGGCGCCCACGAAGCACCCGGTCGCTCCCGTAGCCGATCCTCACGCGGGACACGCCATGCCGGGAATGGACATGGGCGGTGCCAAGCCGGCCGATCCGCATGCCGGCCACGACATGTCGGGCATGCAGGGCATGGCCCCGAGTCCTGCTCCGGTCACGATCGAGGGCGAACACGCCGGGCATGACATGTCGGCAATGCCCGGCATGCAGATGGCACCCGGCCAGCCCACGCAGCACGACATGGCAGCGATGCCGGGGACGGCGGCGCCGGTCGGCACCGACCTGAAGCCGGGCAATGCTCCCGCACCTGCCCCTGCCGCGGGGCTCGCCGCGTCCCGCTACTATAGTGAGGCGGCAATGAGCGTGGCCAACCGCGACCTGCGTCGTGAGCATGGCGGGATGACCTATTACCAGGTGCTCTTCAATCTCGCCGAGTACCAGGCACGCAAGGGCGGCGACGGCTATCGTTGGGACGGCGAGGCGTGGATTGGGGGGGACATCAACCGGCTTACGCTGAAGAGCGAGGGTGAGGGTACGTTCGGTAAACCGCTCGAAGCGGCAGAGGTCCAGGCGCTCTATAGCCGTGCGCTCGACCCCTATTGGAATCTGCAGGCGGGCGTCCGCTACGACTTCAAGCCGAACCCGTCCCGCACCTATGCCACGGTCGGTATCGAGGGACTTGCTCCTTATTGGTTCGATGTCGAGGGCGCCCTGTTCCTGTCCGACAAGGGCGACGTGCTCGGCCGAGCCGAGGCTTGGTACGATGAGCGCGTGACACAGTTCTTCGTGCTCCAGCCTCGCGTGGAAGCCAATTTTTCGGCCCAGGACGTGCAGCGCGATGGCATCGGCTCGGGGCTCACCGACCTCGAGCTCGGGCTTCGCCTGCGGTACGAAAAATCCCGAGAGTTCGCGCCCTACATTGGCGTGTCATGGGAACGGCAGTTCGGCGATACTGCGCGGTTCACGAGGGCACGGGGCGATGACACCGGCGGGTTCAGCTTCGTCGCTGGTGTGAGGACCTGGTTCTGAGGAGCGGCAGGCTCCGCCTCCATATCGGCGCTAGTAAGCTTCATCGCTGGCTGGCGCTGATTATAGGTGTGCAGTTGCTGCTCTGGTTCTCCAGCGGCTTGCTGATGAGCATCCTGCCGATCGAGCGGGTTCGCGGCGAGCATCTCGTCGCCCGCGATAGCGGAGAGACACTGGCACTGGCCCAGCAGCTCGTTTCACCGGCAGCCGTCCTGAGGGCGGCGCCGGGTCTTGTTCGTGAGTTGCGCTATACGAGCTTGCTCGGCCGTCCCGTCGCCGAGCTGACGATGGCGGACGGCACGGTGCGCATGCACGATGCCCTGAGCGGAAACGCGATGGCGAGCATCGATGCGCCATTCGCCGTGAAGATCGCGCGGGCGGCGTACCGCGGCACCGGCGCGCCGCCTGCGTCGGCGAAGCTGGTCCGCACCGCGAGCACCGAGTTTCGTGGCAAGCTGCCGGTTTGGCGCGTGCAGTTCGAGGATGCGGAGACGACCCGGGTTTTCGTCTTGCCGGATAACGGGAAGATCGTCGGTGTCAGAACCGGCACGTGGCGGCTCTATGACTTCTTCTGGGGGCTCCACATCATGGACTGGAAGAACCACGAAAACTTCAACACGCCCTGGATGATGGCATTCGCAGCGGGAGGGTTGATCCTGGCCGTAGCGGGCGTGGTGCTCCTCTACATGCGCTGGCCGCGCCGCAGGCGAAGAAAAGTTCGAGGGGTGAGCAAGGCTGCCGCGTAGCTCCTTTGTAGGGCGGGGGTTCCTAGGGAGCAGTACCCATGAAGACTATCACCACGATCGGTATCCTCGCTGCGGCGCTCGCCGCCAGCCCCGTTGTCGCGCAGCAGGGCGGCATGGCGGGGATGGACCATAGCCAAATGCAGGGCATGGATCATTCCAAGATGATGCAGCCGACCCCGGCCAATCCGTACGGGCCGGATATGATGAAGATGCATGAGCAGATGATGGCGGCGATGGGCGCCGATGCCGGCGAGACGTGGGTCCGCAAGATGATCGAGCACCATCGCGGCGCCGTGACCATGTCGCAGACCGTGCTTCGTCACAGCCAGAATGCCGAGATTCGGCGCGAGGCGCAGAAAACGATCGCCAGCCAAAACCGCGAGATCGCGACGCTCAATGCTATGCTGCGCAAGATGGGCAAGCGTCCCCAGTAAGGCCGTTGCCTAGGTCCCCGCCCTCACGGGCGGGGCCTTCCCTAAGGAGTTGAGCGATGAAGTTGTCGATCCATAGCGCTCTCGTCGCCGCAGCCATGATAATGCCCGCTGCCGCATTGGCGGCGAGCAGCATCGCGATGCACCGTGATCCTGGGTGTGGCTGTTGCGAGAAGTGGGCGGCGCAGGTGCGCCAGCAGTTCGGCCGCAACGTCCAGATCATCGATGATACGCGCCGCGACGTGCTTCAGCGCAAGATGGGTGTGCCGGCTGATCTTGGCTCCTGCCATACCGCGATTATCGACGGCATGGCTTTCGAGGGACATGTCCCGATCGCCGACATGAAGACCAGGGCCGCGACGGTCGCCAGTTCGCGGGTTCTGAGGTCGATGCCGGGGCGGCTGTATACGTCGCCGAAGCCGAACTCGATAATGTAGCGGCCAAGGTCAGGCGCGATGTCGGCGAGCGACGCGATAACCGTCTGTCCGGCTTCCCCATCGACCTCTGCCAATCGAGCCTGGCCACGTTCAAATCGTGATTGCTCCATGAGCGATCTCCTTCGCCGGACGATATCGCGTCTAACACCGCCTTCAGGAATGGAAGTAGAAGGAAACTGGTTTTCCAATTATGGATCATTGATGGATTGGAACGATGTACGCTACTTCGTGGCGACTTACCGGGCAGGTAGCCTGACCGGTGCTGCAAGGATGCTTGGGGTCAGCATCCAGACGGTCGGCCGGCGAATTGACGCCCTTGAAGCAGCGATCGGGTCGACACTCTTTGTTCGACACTCGGGCGGCTATACGGCGACCCCAGACGCCGAAGCGCTTATGTCGGAAGCAGGGCGCGTGGAGGAGGCCGTGGCCGGCTTCCGCGCCCGTGCGAACGGGAGGGCAGAAGCAATCAGTGGGGTCGTGCGCCTCGCGGCCCCAGAGACGATCACGACCCACCTGCTGCTGCCGGCGCTGCGAGCCATCCTCTCGCAATACACGGAACTGGAACTCGAAATCATTACCGGCATAGCTCCGGTCGGTATCGCCCGTGGCGAAGCCGACCTCGCATTACGTCTCGTGCCCCCCGATCATGGCGCACTGACGGTTCGCAAGGCCGGAATGATGTGCCATGGCCTTTACGCTGGTGTCGGCCCAGTTCCGGATCTCGCGTCGGCGCGGCTCGTCGGGTGGACTGACGATCATGATCTCCCGGCCTCACGCTGGCTTCATCGCCTCACCGGACGATCGGCGGATATTCGCTTCAATCATCTGGAAGCTCACCGTGCCGCCATTGTTGCGGGCCTTGGTATCGGCATTCTGCCCTGTTTCCTGAGCTCGGGCCTTTTACGCTTGCCTTCCACGCTGCTGATGGAAGAGCCGCTGTGGCTAGTGGGCCATGCCGCTGCCGAAATGTCGAAGCGGGTGCGTGTCGTTTATGATGAGATTGCCGTCATCATTGCCGCAAACGCCGGCCGCCTGACTGGCCGTGGTGAAAACCCGGAGGCGTCGTACGTCAACGATGTGCCTTAGCGTACGTTTTTGAACATCCTCTCACCGGTCCCCATGAAGCGAGCGCTTGCGCAGCATCCCAAGGGTGTGCGCGGCCTAGCCGTGGCGGGAATGCCGATGGGTTCAGCCGGCATGGAAGTGCCGGGCATGAAAGCGCAGCCCTATGACGTGATCGCGTTCGGCCCGGCTGGGAGGCGCGTCTTCGCGCATCATGGTAGATAAGAGCTGGTTGGTCCTGCGGCATCGATCTTGCCGTGTAACCGACTGCTCGTTTGGGCGAATTGACCTTTAACCCCGTTGCATTAGGTTACACGATGACGTGACCCGCTTTCTTCGCCTTTTCCTGCTGTTCTTTGCGGTCGTCGGCCTGTTCGGACAGTCCACGGCCATGGCAATGAGCCCGCTTCAGAGCGAGACCATGTCGATGGCGACAATGGCCTCAATGGATTGCCGCGATGGCATGACGGCGGGACAGATGCACGGCTCGGTGCCGTGTAAGAAGATGACGCTCCAATGCATCGCGGCGATGGGATGCACCACCGCAGCGATCACCGAGCCGGTAGGTGCTACTCTCACGACACGCCAGCTCGATCGCCTTGATCCAGCATGGCCACTGACTGCGCGCCTTGATGGGCGGACCTACGGCCCCGACCCCGACCCACCCAGCTTCCTGATCTGACACCCGAAATCCGTCTGCCGCAGGCCTCTTCGAGGCTCTTGCGTGCTGGCGGCCACTGTTCAGATCAAGGAATTAACACCATGAATATCAAGTTTTCCGGCGTCCTCGTCGGTATGATCGCCGTGTTTGCTGCCACCTCCGCATCCGCATCACCGCGTCCAGATGCCGGTCATTACGAATGGCGGCCGGGTGTCCAGGCTCCCGGCCCTCGCGCTCCGCTTGCCGTGGCGCGCCGCGTCTGGGTGCCAGCGGCCATTGCGATGACCGACGCCGACGTTTGCCAGTCTATGATGACGGCCAAGTCCGGCGCTATGGCCTGCTGCGCCTCGCACAGTTCCTAATCGAGCGCTGAAAGTCGACCGGCAGGGCTTTGACCCTGCCGGTCGACTTTTCGCTACGCATCGATCTGCCAGCGGGGAAACCATGTCCAAATACACGATACTGAGCGCTGCGCTGATCGCTGCGCTTACCGCCACTACATCCACGGCCGAACCGCTCACGTTCGATGCGGCGCTCGCCGCAGCGAAGGGCCATGCGCCGTCGCTACGCGCTCGTACTCTCGGTGCCGATAGCGCGCGTGCTTCACGCGGAGCTGCAGGCGCCCTTCCCGATCCGAAGCTTGCGCTCGGGATCGATAGCTTCCCGGTCTCGGGGCCGCTCGCGTTCGAGCCCAATCGCGACAATTTCACCTGGGCGCGGGTCGGGCTGTCGCAGGACATTCCGAACGCCGCCAAGCGCCATGCGCAACAGGCGCGTGCCGATACCGATATCGCGGCTGCCGATGCGGAGGCGGTTGCCGAAGCCCGCACCGTCGAGGTCGAAACCGCAATCGCTTGGATCACGCTGGCCTATGCCGAGCGCCGTCTGGTGGCGCTCGACGCCGTGCGCGGCAGGCTCGATCGTTTGGTACGGACATCACCAAGTGCGGTATCGGCGGGTAGCGCTCGCCCGGCGCAGACGCTTGCCGGACGCCAAGGTCTCGCCGCCCTCGACGATCGCCGCGACGAACTGGTGTCCGCAGTCGTGCGTGCCCGCTCCGACCTTATCCGCTGGACCGGAGATCCGACCCCTACGGTCGCCGGCCCCCTGCCAGACTTCATGGTGGACCCCGCGCAATTGCGCAGTGCCCTCGACCGCAACCCCATGCTGGCGGCGATTGCTGCCCGTGTCGGGCAGGCCGATGCCGACGTCCGGTTGGCGCAGGCCGATCGCCGCCCCGATTTTGGGGTCGACGTCAGCTACCAGCGCCGCGATCCGCGCTTTGGCGACTATGTCTCTGCAGGCGTCACTATCGGCCTGCCGCTATTCAAATCGCATCGCCAAGACCCGATGATCGCCGCACGCGCGGCCGATGCGGCGAAACGGCGCGCCGAGCAGGAGGACACGAGCCGTCAGCTCGCAGCAAGCCTCGATGCGGCGCTCGCGGATCACATCATGCACCATGCGCAATGGATGCGATCGAAGGAGACGCTCGAGCCGCTATCACGCGAGCGCGTCGATCTCGAGACCGCGAGCTATGCCGGGGGACGCGCCGGGCTGCTCGATGTCGTCGACGCGCATAGTGCGCTTGCCAATGCCGTCCTCGAAACCCTCGACCGCGAGGCACTGGTTGCGATCGATGGCGCCCGCCTCACCCTCACCTATCGGAGCGACCCACGATGAGCCCGCGCGATCTCGTTCCCCGCACGCCTGCTTCCCGCGCCATTGTTCTCGCTATCCTCGCCAGCGGCGGAATCGGGTTCGTGGCCGCGCGGATAACGAGCCCGGCTACGACAGCCCCGGTGACATCGGCGACCGCGGATCCGGCCTCCGCGGCTAAACCCAAGCCACTCTATTACTACGACCCGATGGTGCCGCAGGAGCATTACGACAATCCGGACTCGCTCTCGTCGATGGGGATGAAGACGATCCCCAAATATCCGGATGCAAGCGCCGTAGGGGCAAGCCCAAACCCCGGCATCTCGATCGATCCGTCCGCCATGCAAAATCTCGGCATCCGTATCGCCACGGCGACCACCGGGACGCTGGCCGGCGCACTGGATGCGACTGGCACGATCGACTTTAACCAGCGCGATATTGCGATCATCCAGGCGCGCGCTGCCGGGTTTATCCAGCGGGTCTATAATCGCGCACCGGGCGACGTGATCGCACGCGGTGCGCCGATCGCCGACATGCTGGTGCCCGAATGGGGCGGCGCACAGGCCGAGTATGAGGCTGTAAGGCGGACCGGCGACAGAGCGCTCACCGCTGCTGCGGCCCAGCGCCTTCGTCTCCTGGGAATTCCCGGCGGTACGGCTCGCGGACGCGGCTTGACCACGGTGCGCAGTCCGATCGCCGGCGTCATCCAGACGCTCGACGCGCGGGCGGGTGTAACGCTCGCCGTCGGGCAGACGCTCGCCCAGGTCAACGGTCTCGCCACAGTGTGGCTGAATGCCGCAGTGCCCGAGGTGCGCGCAAGCGCCGTCAAGGTCGGGCAAACCGCGACTGCCGAACTGGCGGCCTTCCCTGCCGAGCGATTCACCGGACGTATCATCGCCGTCTTGCCGACGACGCAGGCCGACAGCCGCACGCTTACGGTACGGATCGAGCTACGTAACCCAGGCGGTCGCCTACGCCCCGGCATGTTCGCGACGGTCCATCTGGGCGGTACGTCCGACACCGCGCTGCTTGTGCCGAGCGAAGCCGTGATCCGCACCGGCACGCGGACGCTGGTCATGCTCGCCGAGGACAAGGGCCGCTATCGGCCAGCAGAGGTCAAGGCGGGCCGTGAGGCGGGCGGCAGGACTGAAATCCTCGCCGGACTGGTGCCAGGCGAGAAAGTCGTCGCATCGGGCCAGTTCCTGCTCGACAGCGAGGCGAGCCTTACCGGTGTTGCCGCGCGCCCGATCACGGGCGACACGAAGTGATCGCGCGGATCATCGAGGCGTCCGTCAAGGCGCGCGTTCTCGTCCTGCTCGCAGCCCTCGCGCTGATCGTCGTCGGGGTGGGCGCTTTGCGCTCGACTGCGGTCGATGCGCTGCCAGACCTGTCCGACGTCCAGGTCATCATCCGCACCACCTATCCGGGCCAGGCCCCACAGATCGTCGAGAACCAGGTCACGTATCCGCTCGCGACGACGATGCTGTCCGTGCCGGGCGCACGCGTGGTGCGCGGCTATTCGTTCGTCGGCGACAGCTTCGTCTATGTGCTGTTCGACGACACGACCGATCTCTATTGGGCGCGCAGCCGGGTGCTCGAATATCTGAGCCAGGTACAAAGCCGCCTGCCCGAGGGCGCAAAGGCATCGCTCGGCCCGGATGCTACCGGGGTGGGCTGGGTCTATGAATATGCGCTGGTCGACCGGACCGGGCGTCACGACCTCGCACAGCTCCGCAGCATCCAGGACTGGTTCCTGCGCTACGAATTGAAGACCGTGCCGGGGGTCGCCGAGGTCGCGAGCATCGGCGGCATGGTGAAAGAGTATCAGGTCGTCCTCGATCCGCAGAAGCTGGCCGCTTATGGCATCACCCACGAGGCGGTGACTGAGGCACTGAAGCGCGGCAATCAGGAGAGCGGCGGATCGGTCCTCGAGATGGCCGAGGCGGAATATATCGTCCGCGCGACCGGCTATCTGAAGACGCTCGACGACTTCCGTAGCGTGCCGCTCAAGACGGTTGGCGGCGTGCCCGTGACGCTCGGCGACGTCGCCACGGTTCAGATCGGTCCGGAAATGCGGCGCGGGTTGGCAGAGCTCAACGGCGAGGGCGAGGTTGCAGGCGGCGTCATCGTGATGCGCCAAGGCAAGAATGCGCGCGAGGTGATCGACGGGGTACGCACTCGGCTCGAAGAATTGAAGAAGAGCCTGCCACCCGGCGTGGAGGTCGTCACCACCTATGACCGGTCGGGCCTGATCGATCGCGCGGTCGACAATCTGCGCAGCAAGCTGATCGAGGAGTTCATCGTCGTGGCGCTCGTCTGCGCGCTGTTCCTCTGGCACGTGCGATCGGCGCTGGTCGCTATCCTCACGCTCCCGCTCGGTATTCTCATCGCCTTCATCGCGATGCGCGTCCAAGGCCTGAACGCCAATATCCTCTCGCTGGGCGGCATCGCCATCGCCATCGGGGCGATGGTCGATGCCGCCGTCGTCATGATCGAAAACGCCCACAAGCATCTCGAACATTGGGCGCACGATCATCCGGACGAGACGTTGGTGGGTGCCGAGCGCTGGCGCGTGATCACCGCCGCAGCGGTCGAGGTCGGCCCGGCGCTGTTCCTCAGTCTGCTCATTATCACCTTCTCGTTCGTGCCGATCTTCTCGCTTCAGGGCCAGGAGGGGCGGCTGTTCGCGCCCCTCGCATTCACCAAGACCTATGCGATGGCGGGCGCTGCGATCCTGTCGATCACGCTGATCCCGGTGCTGATGGGATTGCTGATCCGCGGCCGCATCCCGTCGGAGAACGCCAATCCGATCAATCGCATCCTCACCCGCCTCTACCGCCCCGCGCTCGACTGGGTACTGGCGCGGCCGAAACAGGCGCTGGTCATCGCCGGCCTCGTCTTTGCGACCAGCCTCTGGCCGATCAGTCAGCTTGGCGGCGAGTTCATCCCACAGATGAACGAGGGCGACCTGCTCTACATGCCTTCCGCGCTGCCCGGCATCTCGACCGCCAAGGCCGGCCAGCTTCTCCAACTCACCGACCGGCTCATCAAGACCGTACCCGAAGTGGAAAGCGTATTCGGCAAGGCCGGCCGCGCCGACACCGCGACCGACCCTGCCCCGCTCGAAATGTTCGAGACCACGATCCGCTTCAAGCCCAAGGATCAGTGGCGCGTGGGCATGACGCAGGACAAATTGATCGATCAGCTCGACAAGGCGGTGAAGGTGCCGGGCCTCGCCAATTTCTGGATTCCCCCGATCCGCAACCGGATCGAGATGCTGTCGACCGGCATCAAGAGTCCGATCGGCATCAAGGTGGCAGGCGCGAACCTCGCCGAGATCGACGCGGCCGCGCGCGAAATCGAACAGGTCGCGAAGACCGTGCCCGGCGTGGGGTCCGCGCTCGCCGAACGCCTCACCGGCGGGCGGTACATCGATGTCGATATCAACCGGGCTGCTGCGGCACGCTATGGTCTTAACGTCGCCGACGTGCAGTCGATCGTGTCGGGCGCGATCGGCGGCGAGACGATCGGCCAGACCGTCGAAGGGCTCGCGCGTTATCCAATCAGCGTGCGTTATCCGCGCGAGCTGCGCGACAGCATCGAGGGCTTGCGCAACCTGGCCGTGCTGACGCCGGCAGGGCAGCAGATCACGCTCGGCACCGTCGCCGACGTTCGCATCACCGATGGACCACCGATGCTGCGCAGCGAGAACGGCCGACCGGTGACGTGGATCTATATCGATGGACGCGGCGCGCCGCTCACCACCATTGTTCGCGATCTGCAGAATGTGATCGCCGCCAAGGTGAAACTGCCGCCCGGCGTCAGCGTCACCTATACCGGCCAGTTCGAGTATCTGCAGCGCGCGGTCGAGCGATTGAAGATCGTCGTTCCGGCGACCTTGGTCATCATCTTCCTGCTGCTCTACGCGACCTTTCGCCGGCTCGATGAAGCGGCGCTGGTGATGGGCACGCTCCCGTTCGCGCTCACCGGCGGTCTATGGCTGCTCTATCTGCTCGGCTACAACCAATCGGTCGCGACCGGTGTCGGGTTCATTGCGCTCGCCGGTGTCTCAGCAGAGTTCGGCGTGGTGATGCTGATCTACCTCAAGCATGCGCTGGATGCCCGAGGCCCGGTGCCGGACGATGCCGAGGTCGAGGCTGCCGTGCGCGAAGGCGCCCTCCTTCGTGTCCGGCCCAAGGCTATGACGGTCGCGGTGATCCTAGCTGGCCTGTTTCCGATCCTGATCGGTACAGGCACCGGCTCCGAAGTGATGAGCCGGATCGCGGCTCCCATGATCGGAGGCATGCTCACCGCACCGTTGCTCTCGATGCTGGTACTGCCGGCAGCGTTCCTGCTGCTGCGGCGCTCCCGGCGTTCCCCTCACCCTTCGACCCCAGTCCCACCGCTGCAAAGGAATACGCTATGAAGAAGACCCTGTTGGCATTCGCCGTCCTCGCGGGCCTCACAACGACCACAGCATCGGCGCAGGCGGGCGCTTCCATGCAGGGCATGCCGATGAAGGGGGCCGTGAAAGTCGGGCGTGGCAGTGGCATCGTGATCGCGATCGATCCCAAGGCCGCCAAGGTGACGATCAAGCATGGGCCGATCGCGGCACTGAGCTGGCCTGCGATGACGATGGCGTTCACGGCAATCCCACCGGCACTGCTCAAGACCGTGAAAGTCGGACAGCGGGTCGACTTTGCCATGAGGATGCGTGGTTCCGTGGCGGAGGTTACAGCGATCCGCGCGCGTTGATCCTGGGCGGTGCGATCGTTTTCATCAGTACGCGGCGACCATCGCACCTTCCCGAACTCAGCCGATCCCCCCAAGTATCCGGATCTTCGCGGTAGCCGTCGCCGCTGCCGGCTTGTGAGATACATACTCTTTTGCCGATGATCGGGCGCGACCCTACCGGGCACGGCTCCATCGGCGCATTTGCGCCGACCAAGCCACCGTGCCAGCGTCTCTGCCCTCGCGGGTGAGGATCCTCGGTTGAGGTGTGCCACGTGGCACACCTGTGGACGCGCAGCGCGCGAGCAATGCCGATCGTTGTTGATGACCTCCCCCACGGAGGCGATCGACACGACGATCGTCCGGGCGAGCTCCCGCGCCGCCCGCCATGCGGCAGATCGATCCGGCAACGAGCGCGACGCCTACTTCCAGGATGCTGGGGTCTGCTTGGATTTGCAATGACAGCGTGTTTTCGCCTGAGCCTTGTGCCATAGCGGTCGGGCTTGGGCATGGCTTGAACACCATCCTTGGCCCGCATGTGCGGTCGAATGCTGGGTCCCCGATTTCCGTCGGGCGGCCCGCGAAATACAAGACCTTGCTACCGCTTGTCGGTGCGGGGAATACGTGGGGCGTGGTTACCAGTGTTCCCGCGTGTTCAACCGTCCCGGCTACGGGCGGTTGATGGAACGCGCGCCATGTCGTTGATCAAAAGTTTGCTTACGAGGTTCCGCCGGCATCAAAGCCCTTCAAAGGGTTTCTCCGGAAGTGGTTCGGGAATGCTTCAGGTCGAAGCGCTGGTGCAGGCACATGGTGATTGGCTGGCACTTCTTGCCACGATACTGGAACGCGAACGCGTGATTACAGGCGCCGAACTCGCCCGCACCCTGTCCGAATTTGCCGCGCATACAGCCGAAGATCGCCCTGCCGAGGGACAGATCCTTTCCTTCTGGGCCTCACGCTTGAACGACACAGCCGCAACTCTCGGCAATTTTCCGTCCGTTCACTAGGGCTATCACTCATGCTGACTGGCGGCCGCTGCTGATCGCCAAGGTGCGCATGGGTTCGGCCTGCTTCAAAGTGAGAACTCGGCGAGGCGTCGTGGGCGCTCGAACAGGAGCCGTTCGCCGCGTTCGCGCGCCGACTGAACCCATTCGCGATGTCAATTTGATCGACAGAGCCCGTCAGGAGTTATCGCTGATCTGGAGCCGAATCATTCCGCGTCGTGAGTATTTTCGAGAGCATGCTGACCAACGAACCGGATAGACGTCCTGCCGAACAGACGCCCCCAACCCCGACGCCCGGTGTAAGCGCACCTGATCGCATTGCCCGCCTGACCGATCGGCAACGGTCTTATCTCCGCCTTGTGCTTCAGAACCGCAACTCGAAGGAGATCGCGGCGGCCACGGGTAGCAGCCACCGGGCGGTCGATAAGCAGCTGTTAAAGGCGAATAATATCCTCGGTGTGCCGACCCGTTTTGATGCCGCGCGGCTCCTGGCGGAGTACGACGGAGGGGTAGAGCCTTTACCCCCTGCAAACGACCTACCTTCCGCGCCACCAACTTTCCCGCTTCCCCTCCCTTGGCCGACCGCTGGGACGGCAGCGAATATGCTCACCTGGAAGCAGGTTGCCTTCTGGACCGCGATCATCTCGATCGTGACCCCCTTGGGCCTAACTGCGGCCGGCATGGCGATCGTAACGCTGCTCCTCCTGCTTGGGCTGAAACCACTATGATGGGCGCTGATCGTCCAAGGGAGCCGTAATGCAAGGACTTTCCAATACGAGCCGGGTAATCGCGGATGAGCTCCGAAAGGCGGAGCGGTCGATCAACCTCGCCGCGCGCGACACCGCGCAATTTCTACTGACGACGCTTGATGCGACGGAGGCGCACCGCCTAGCTCCCGCGATGACACAGCGGACCGTTAAAGCTACCGTCGCAGCTCTGGCCTCCCTCATCGAAGGCCAAGATCACATGGCGATACGAGCGCATCTTTCGATCGAAAAGGTCGGGCGACAGCTGGGGCTGACCGAGACGAGTTGGGGGGAAGGCGCACCGAAGCCCGCATTGGCCACTTTGCCCGAGTTTGAGAGCCATCCAATTTAGGGGCGAACCCCTCAGGAGAAGTGATGTCGCTGCAGATTATTTTGGCTCTGCTGTTCGACGTCACACTGCTGCTCACTTGTGGCTATGCCGCACTGAAGGGCGGGCGACCTGAGCGTGTCGGAGCGGCTATAAATCTTATAGCGTCGGTCGTGACGACCGCCCTTCGGCTGATGGATGCATCGTATTTCGCGCCCGCGGAAACGATCACTTTGCTAATAGATCTCGCTGTAGCGGGCGGGTTCTATTGGCTGGGTGTAACTACAATCCGCTTCTGGCCCGTCTGGGCGGCCGGTTTCGCAGTCGCCGACCTCTTCATGAGCATCTTCGGCGCCCTGCTGCCCCGCGTGCCGCTCTTTGCCTACCACACCGGGCTTGGGATCTACGCCTACCTCGCGCTCGGCGCGCTTTCACTCGGCACGTTCCGCTTGCCGGCGAACGCCGAGCCCTACATCCGAAACGGATCAAGACGATTATGGGTGCAGCATCTGAAGGAGACGACCTGATCGACGTCGTCGTGCGGCTGCCGCGCAAGGCGATCGAGGACACTTTGCTGTCGATGCCGCCAGACGCGAGAGACCTGTCCGAGCGCAGGCTTGCCGAGGCCAGGGCGGTGTTGGTCGGCCGGCGTCGGCGGGCGACCCACTTCAACGGGGTCCGCTTCTATGATCCGAGCTGGGACATGATCCTGGAGCTTTACGTGGCCACGTGCGAGCGGCGCCGCATCGCTGTGTCCCAGCTTTGTAAGCTTAGCGGAGGCTCGACGACCACCGCTTTGCGCCACATCGAGCATCTCGAGGCGCTTGGATACATAGTCAGACAAACGGATCCCGAGGACGGACGCCGCCTGATTGTCGGCACGCTCGCTCCCCTTCTTGCTGCTTCGGAGCAGTGGCTCGATCTTCAAATCGCGGAGTCCCGAATACAGGATCGGAGATCGGGCTGACGATTTTCTACGGCTCACACTAGACTCCGTTCTTTTGGTCATCAGTGACATATCGAACGACTGAAAAGGTCTCGTTCGATCTACCGCTTGGACAGACGGCGTCAGCCAATTTCGAGCCCGAACCTGCAATGCCTCGCTAACTTAACTGCCATTGCCCCGCCACGCCTATCCGGCGCGGCGCAGAGGAGGATGCTCTCCTTCTGCGCTACATGTCACGTAAGACAGCCGAATCGCACGATTCTCACGCCGTTACCGAAAGCACGAGCGAGAACGCGACGGCGTTACCGATAGCACGTGTCTCAGCGGCACGGCGTTATCGATAGCACGAGCGAAGATCGACGCTTCGTTACCGATAGCACGTGATTATTGACCGTCCCGTTACCGATAGCACGATTCATCGCGCACGACCGACCCGCCAGCGATGCTTAACAATCAACGTTGTGGATCGGCTCAACGCTGACCGCCGCCGTCCACCCGGGCGGGCGCCACAACGATCAAGGGGGACGCTGTGCGGACATGAAAAACCCGGCACGAGGCCGGGCTTTTCGGGACGCCTGCTAGGGCGGATGTGAGAACCCTCACTTAGCTGGCTCCCTTTCATATTGCTACCCCAAAGCGTCGACCGTGGCGCCACGGTGTCGCTGTGTCTGCACGGGCTCCCCTCCCAGGGAGAACGAACAATGGCTGCTGCCCAAAGCCCCGGTCGGGGACTACGCCGGTTTGACGAGCATGCCGCCAAGGCGACGAAGCTTGTCGATGAGTTTTGCGGGCTCGAGACCGGAATGGCACCTTCCAACGCGCTTGCGGCGCTCAAAAGGGCGGCTCCTTATATGGGCGTCCCCCTGCGCGTGGTCTCCGTCATCGATCTCCTGTTTGCCTGGACGAAGCCGCAGGACTGGCAGGGTGGACAAATCCCCGTCGTTTGGCCATCGAACGACCTGCTCGCGCAAAAGCTGGGCGTAACCGTTCGACAGGTTCAAAAGCTCTTGAACCAGGCACAGGCCTTCGGTCTGATCAGCTTTCGGGATAGTCCGAACGGTCATCGTGGTGGACGCCGCGGGGCCGACGGCTTCATCACGTGGGGCTACGGCATCGTGCTCGCTCCGATCGGGACCAGGCTTCAGGAATTTGCTGCGCGCGCGGCCAAGGGAGCCGCAGAGGACGCGGCACTGACAGTGCTCCGCAAGCGCCTTGCCGCTGCCCGCAGGAATATCAGGGCTCTGGCCCAAACGGCATTCGACGCCGATCTTCACGATTTGAAGGCGGGTGACGATCTCGCGTTGGCGTTGATGGCCACCGACCAGATGCGCTGCGTCCGCGATGCCGGCCTCCTGACGGCTTGTGTGGAGCAGATCGAAGAGCGTGCGCGTCGTCTTGTCGGGGTTGTTTCGGCCAAGATTGCCGTCCCCAACACAGGTAGTTATCAGGCTGATAGTTCATGCTGGGATGGACCTGAGGACATCCACTCTACAACTACAAACCAACTCCCATCTGCTAAAGCAGATACCCGTAGTGGCTTGGCGAAAAAGAGTAGTGGAAATGGGGACGCCCTCCCCTCTCAACCTCAAACTGCAGTCGACGACGATCTGGAGAAACACGGTGTCGATCCGGAATTCATGATGTCGATCGCGCCGGAGCTCTGTTCCGGTCTGCTCCACCGCGATGGATCGTGGGGCGAGGTGGTCGCCACCGCGGAGCGGCTCGCGGGCCAGTCGGGGATCAGCAATCACGCGTTCAAGGAAGCCTGTCGCATCATGGGTCAGCGAGGTGCTGCTGCCTCCGTCATCGCCACCATTCAGAAATACCGGCGTGGCGAGGTTCAGCGGCCCGGCGCGTATCTTCGCGGAATGAGCAGCAAAGCTGGCAAGGGCGAATTGAACCTTGGGCGGACGCTCCACGGCCTCAAGGACACGAGCCGCGCGGTCGCCATGCGGGGGATGTCCGATGGGACCGATGCGACGCCGATCGGGAGCCTGATGTCGCGGCTGGTTTCCCGGGGAGCCGGACTACGATGACGGGATCTCGTCATCTTTTCAAAGGCCTGGACCTCGTACTGCACACCTGGTCTTTGAACGGCTTTCACGGCGTTACCGATAGCACGAGTCCCCACCGAGTTTGCGGTGGTGCGCACCTACCGAAATGTGAAACACACCCCGATTTACCGGCTAAATCGCTCCAAATCCTCGTGCTATCGATAACGCGGTCGCTTATCCGACTGCAGGTTTGCGGCCGATCCGCTATAAGCGGCTTTGCTAA
>NZ_CP037914.1:0-213080 GCF_004354345.1 Sphingomonas sp. AAP5
ATGCCCAAGGGTAAGGCGGCCGAGCCGCGAACATCGAGCCCGAAGGCCCCGGCCGGCGCCGACAAAAGTGCAGTGGCGCCCATGCAAGGCGACCTGTTTTCCATGGACAGCCCTCTGCGGGGCGGCGTTCACGGCGAGCTCTCGTTGATGGCATACCCGTTCTTCGCCTTGACGAAGCAGGCGTGGATGAAGCCACTCACCTATAGCACCGGGGATATCACTATTGAGGTGAACCCCGGTCACAAGGGTGTGGCAAATATCTATGACAAGGAAGTCATCCTCTACATCGCGAGCCTCATGGCCACGAAGATCGAGAATGGCGAGGAGGTAAGCCAGAACTTTGTGTTCACGGCTAATGACTTCTTTCGGGTCACCGGCGCTACCCCCTCTGCGAACGCTTACACGCGACTGTATGAAGCGCTGGAGCGGCTGCAAAGCACCCAGATCAAGACAGATATCGAGACTGGCGGGGAGGGAGAGGCCGGCTTCTTCTCTTGGGTCGAGACGGCTCGCCTCCAATACACCAAGACGCGAACAGGCGAGCGCCGATTGAAGGCGGTGAACGTCCGTCTGTGTGATTGGCTCTTCAGAGCGATCCTCAAGGATCGTAGCGTCATGCAATATGCGCCCAGTTACTTCCAGTTGAGCCCGATCAACCGTAGGCTCTACGAGGTGGCTTGCTTCCTCCGCTTCTCGGGCGTGACATCGATAAGACTGGGCGACCTTCAACACCAGATTGGCCATCAAAGCCTAACGCGGCTCTTCAAGCCTTACGTCGTTGAGGCCGCAAACGGCACAGTTCCGGGCTTTGAGTTTTCCATTCAACCGGCAGACGGAGCGTCTAAAAGCGCCAAGGTTTTCGACGACGTCGTTGTCATAAAGGAGGTGCCGACAGTGGCGGCCCCAATGAAGCGAGCGAAAGCTACTCCGGACAACTGATCTGGCCCGTTCGCCGGCTTAGCAGCAACGGTCGACCGAATGCGCTCTGCCGTCGATGTCTGCGAATCGCACCAGTAGTCCTGTCTACCTGCGAAAGCGTAGTCGATACCGCGAAGATTGCCTGGCTGCGTAGTCGATACCACGAACTTACGTGCGCAGGCGTAGTCGATACCACGAACCTTTTTCGGCAAGCGTAGCCGATACCACGAATACTCGTTGTTCCTTAACTTTTGCATCTGCGGCAGTGTGCTCGAGCGACATACCGTCGTATTTCTGGAGCTATGACCGTGGCCACATAAACGAATGCCCGGCACGAAGGCCGGGCACCCTGGAACCGTTAGATGGGCAGCGTCGCCAAACGCTGACCGGTCACTCGATAGACCTCCTATCTAGCCATTTCCGACGGAAGGTTCAAGGGAGCGCGATTCGCGCCACGCACGAGTTTTGCCTGCTGACGGTCCCTCCACTCGAGGGGGCGAACGATGACCTATACCCAAACCGCTTTCACGGGCCGCACCGGCGCGCGGCCGATCACGGCGCTGACACGCGAGCTCACCCGCCGGATGAAGGTCGTCGACGCGACTGGCATCCAGGTCTCCAAACAGGATGCGCGCAGGGCCGTGAAGGCGCTGAAAGGCGCGATTGGTGTCAGCAACGGCGCAATCGAGACGTTGATGGACCTCGTGCAGCTCACCTGGGAGGCCGACTGGACGGATGATCGCCCGCTGGTCGTCTGGCCAAGCAACCAACATCTAGCCGACGAGGTCAGGAAGACCGTGGCCTGCATCAAGGCACGGCTGCGCGAGCTGCGCGCTGCCGGCCTTATTCTCGGCCATGACAGCGCATCGGGACGGCGGAGCGGTTTCCGGAACCGTGACGGCGTTATCGTCGAGGCCTACGGTCTCGATCTGTCACCGATCCGACTGCGCTATGCCGAACTGAAAGACGCCGGCGATCGGCTCAACGCCCTCTATGCGCTCTTCAAGAGCGGCAAGAAGGAGATCGCCCGCGTCAGGCGGATCGTTGGCCAGGCCCTCGCCCAAGCGGCGGATCTCAACCTCACAGGCTCGCACTGGATGGCATTGCAGGACGCGATCGATGCAGCTGCCTTCGCAGCAGCGCAGGCCAAAGCCATGGGCGATGCAGATGGCTATCAAATCGCGCTCGACAGCCTAAGCGGGGTCGAGGACCTTGTTGGCGAGACGATCGATCAGTTCATGTTTTCAGTTGAAAATAACCCGTCGGGGTCAGCAGAATCTCCCTGCATACATATACAAACCATTCCCTCTAAAAAGTCCGTACAAGCTGATCGAGGATGTAGTTCTGACCCTGAGGTGGGGGTTCCAAACCAGGCGGTGCTCCCTCCCTCCCCGTCCAAGAGCATCCTCAAGGTACGGCCCTCCGATCTAGCCGACATGTTTCCGACGACGGCGATGTATCTGACGGAGACGAGGCCAAGCTGGTCCGACGCCCACAACGCTGCCGCGCGGTTGCGGCAGGATCTTGGCATCCGCTCGGGAACTTGGGTCGACGCAATCGACACGCTGGGGCGTGACGGTGCCGCGGTCGCGGTGATGATTACAGCCGAGCGGGAAGCTCGCAACGAGATCCGCCTCACCGCCGGCGCCTACTATGCGGGGATGATCGCAAGAGCTAAAAGAGGAGAGCTCGATCTTCAGAAGACCCTCTGGGGATTTAGGACCGAGCGAATGGCCGCGCACTGATGACGCCCCCTCCCCCTCCCCTCCAAGCGATCGCGCCGTCGATTTGTCGGGTGACCGCTGGTAACTTACCGGCGCTAGGAAGGTTAAGCGATCGTCAGCATCTTGCTGCTAGGTGGTCAACATGCCCCAAGCGACACTCCAGGCCTGGCTCTCCCTCTATGCCGCCGTCGGCGTCATGGTGGCGATGTGTGCCGTTTTCGCTGTCATCAAGACGGCGTACGACTATCGTTCCGGAACTAGCCGACTTCCGACCGCGACGGTGCTCGACAAGGTCCTTGTGGCGCCGCGGATGTGGGTCCGTTGGCAGCTCAACTACCTCCTAGGTGCGCCGGCCATCCTCGGTATCGCGCTCTACTTCGCTCATTACCTTGGGTTCGGCACGCTCGTCGACGTATAAGCCAGCATCTGGACCCCCCTGCCCCGCCATGTTGCGGCGATCGGCATTGCAGCGGTCTGCACGGACGCGGCTCTGTAGGCGCCGCTGCTCCACCCCTTGGTTATAGCAGCAACGTAGTCGATCGTTTCCCGAAATGGTGGGATCCGGCCTAAGGTCCGGACCCGACCGGGGCCGGCGTTGTAGGCTGCCAGGGCGAGGTCTACCCGCTTGAACTCATCGAGATGGGATCGAAGGTACTTGGCCCCTCCCCTTAGATTGGCCAGCGGATCCCGGGAGTCGAAGACACCCAGGCCGCGAGCTGTGTCGGGCATCAACTGGGTCAGACCAACCGCACCTTTGTTGGACACGATCAGAGGATCGTAGCGGCTCTCCTGCGCGACGAGCGCATCGAGGAGCCCGGTTGGCACGCCGGCCTCACAGGCGACCGCCGAGATCAGCGGGAAATACCGCGCGCGGCGTGCCTCCTGCCACGGCACCAGATCGCCACGAGGATGGTAAGGCGTCATCGAACAGGCGGCCGGGCTGTACATGTACGGAGCCACGATGCTCCGAGCGACCTGCGCAGCGCCGGTCATCACCCTCCCCGTCTGCATCCAGAGCGGGATCGCGATCGGCGGATTTGGGACCTCCGGAACGGCCGGCGCCTGCTCGAGACCTGCGATGCTCTGAAAATCGTTCTGCAACGCAGTCGGCGATACGCCTTGTTCCGCGAGATCAACGGTTGGCGGTTTTGCAGTCGCCCGTCCGACCTCAATCACGACGCCATCAGATAAGCCTCGGAACGCGACCAGTTCCGCCTGGCGCTGTGAAGCGACAACCGGTCCGGTAACGGCAGATGCCGCTACCAAGCCTGTGACAAATCTTAGCGCGCCGATGTGCTTCATTGCGCGAAACAGCCAGCATCGCCGAGCGTGGTCAACGTGGAAAAAAATTACCCTGTCGACGAGCGTTCGACGATGCGGTTCATCGAGGCCTGCAGCGCGGCGAACACTGCGGACCGGCTTTTGCGGAAAGCTGGCTACCCAGATTCCCGCAAATACGACGATGCGCCCTTTCGTGTTCCCGTATCGCAGGCTTTACGGATAACCGGAATTACGCCTTTACGACGCGTCGTATTTCTGGATTAGGAGGTCGCGTACCTCATCAGCGATTTTTGTACCCCTCATGGCGCACTGCGACTTGATCGCGCGATGCAGGCCTTCGGGAATGTCGATCGTAAGCCGCTTCATCTTAACGTCCGCGGCGCGCGGCTCCGCCGCCTTCTCCGCACCGGCCCCTACCCAAGCGTCGGCCTCCGCGGGCGGTGCTGCAGCGATCGACGGCCGCGGCCCGATGGTCACTTTCTTGCTCATGCCACGAACTCCATCAGTTCGGCGCGGACAGCCTCTATCTCCGTTGCGGCCGCGCTCTTGCTGTCGATCTCGAAAACGGCGCGCCCCGTTGCAGCCGCTTCGGCGAAGACCACCCGCTGCACGATCTGCGCGGTCATGGTTGGGATCTGATAAGCTGCCAGCGCCTCGACCACGTCCCGCCCAATCGCCGTCTTTGCGACTTTACGATTTACCACAAATGTGGCCTTCAGCCCTTCCTTAAATACTGAAGCTTCGACGATCAGCTTCACCACCTCGTCGGCTGCCCAGATATCGTACGGCGAGGGCTGGACGGGAACCAACACCACGTCTGCTGCCATGATCGCCGATCGTGCCAGTTCGGTTACCCGGGGAGGACCGTCGATGACGACATGGTCATATCCATGGCCGATCTGATCCAGTTCCTTATGGATCGTGGGGCGAGGAAAACCGACCACCGAGATCATCGGTTGATCCTGGCGGGCAGCGGCCCAGTCAAGCGAGCTGCCCTGCGGATCCGCATCGATCAGCAAGACGCGCGACCCATCGCGCGCCAAACTGGAGGCTAGATTGACGCTAAGCGTCGTCTTTCCGACGCCACCCTTCTGATTGAGCAATGCGACTATCATGGCCAAGCCACCTTCCGTGAAAGCGTGTAATCGTAAAACCTGCAAACTGCAAAAGCGGCTTATCGGCTTCACGCTTCGCCGTCTACTCGTAGAAGCGGTAATGTGCCTTTCTGTAGGAAGGGGAGGGGGTGAAAGGGGGTGAAAGGAGACGGGAATGTCCCTGATTGCCCTCAGACCAACCCAGCGCGTCGTCGACATTGTAGGTGCCCTTGGCGGCACTTGGCGTGGCTATATCGCGACGTGCCGCTGCCCCGCGCACGAGGACCGCGATCCCAGCTTGTCCGTCAGACAGGGGCACGACGGGATCCTCGTTCATTGCTTCGCTGGGTGCGATCCAGGCGATGTGCTCCGCGAGATCTCTCGGGTGCGTCCATCCACGAGCTTTCATCCTCCTCCCTCGAGAAGGGTGTCCAGCGGAAGCAACGTCGGCCGTATCTGGCACGAGGGGCTACCGGTCGACGCCACGCCAGCTGCTGAATACCTCTCCAGCCGCGGGCTCCGCTTGCCCCTCGAAAACCTCCGGTTTCATCCCCGGTGCCCGTGGGGTCCCAAGCCTTCGACCCGCTTTCTCCCGGCGCTCATTGTAGCAGTCCACGAGGGCAACACTCTTCGGGCGATCCAACGGATCTTCCTGGACGTCGCGCACGGCGGTTATCTCGACAAGGTGATGCTTGGCACTCCTGGTGCGGGCGCGTGGTGTGGCAGTAGGACAGGCGACACGCTCGCTCTCGCCGAAGGCTTCGAGACGGCCGCTGCTTTCACCCAGATCAACCAGATACCGTGCTGGGCGACCCTCGGAGCGGCGCGGCTCGACCGCATTCAGATCCCGACAGACGTGACACGGCTGATCATCGCCGAAGACAACGATCCCGAAGGACGTCGAGCGCGAACCAAGGCCTGGCGCGCCTATCGGGAACGCGGATTGACGCTCGCCCGCATGGCGCCGCCGCAACAATACGGCGACTGGGCCGACGTACTGAAGCCCAAGGGCTGAGAAGGGGAGGGGGAGCGGGGGACTGAGCTGCAGCACGCAGCCAGTCCCGGAGACCCGCACCATGACCGACCTGTTCGACCCCAAAGATGACCGTGCATCCGCTTGCACCGACGCCGCGCGCAGCCTCTTGCCGCTCTTCAGCGGCGATACGAAGCTCAGCCGCCGAGACCTGAACGACGCGATGGTTGCGGCCTATGGAGGCACCGACGCTGACGGGTGCTGGACCCAGCGTGACAGCTTCGAGGTCCTCGAACATGCGCTCGCACTCCACCTTGTGAGCAGCGCTCCGGCGCTGCAGTCACCGGCTGACATCCAGTTCGCCCTAGACCTGCTCGACCGCCTGCCGACGCAGACTGTACGCAGCGAGGATCAAATCGACTGGCAGCAGTTCTCAACGCCTGTCGACATCGCGGCGGTTGTGGTCCTGCTTGCCGCGGCGCAGCCGACCGACGTCGTTCTCGAACCGAGCGCAGGTAACGGTCTGCTTGTCGCCCAACTACCGAGGGTGGCTGCTCTGCACCTCAATGAGATCGACCCTGCCCGGCGCGCGCGGCTTGCCGCTTCCTTCCCCGGTGCCGAGGTTTCCGGCCACGACGGGGCGGCGATCGGCAGCACAATGACCAATCTGCCCCGTCCAAGCCTCATCCTCATGAATCCGCCGTTCTCCCGATCCGTCGGCCGCGGCTCCGACGCGCTTGCGGCCGTCCGCCATCTCCAGGCTGCTTTGAAGCGGTTGCTGCCGGGAGGGCGCTTGGTCGCCGTCATGCCGGATTGGTTCGCCAACTCCGCACGGATGGCCGATATCTGGGCCATGACGTTCGCCGGCATGGCGCTGCGAACCTCGATCCGCCTGACGAACGGCTATGGAAAACACGGGACCGGGGTCTCGGTCCGGCTGTACGTGATCGACAAGGCAGTGGGTGATACCACGACCGTCACGATATCGCGCCGGAACGTCGGTGAACTGATCGAAGCGCTTATCGTCCCGAAGCGGGGATCGCCACAAATCGAAGCCCTGGGGACCCCAGTTAAGCGGGGAGGGGCCGTTTCGCTCTTACGAGCCATGAAATCGCGGCCGGCTGTAGCGCCGCGCATCTTCCGCGCGCCGACCCGCAACGAGGTACTGCCGGTCGGCTACCAAGTGCTCGAGACACCAGCGCCGATCGCGGAGCAGGTCGGCGTCTATCTGCCGTACCGCCCCAGCCGGATCGTCTTCGAGGCGGCCGGGGAGCACCCGACGTCGCTGGTCGAGTCCGTGGCCATGGGTTCCATTCCAGCGCCGATTCCGTCACACATCCCACATTTGCCGGAACGGACCGTATCGGAACGCCTTCTGTCGTCGTCGCAGCTCGAAACCGTCGTCTACGCCGGTCACGCCTGGACGCAGTTCATCCCGGGCATGTTCACCTGCGACAAGGAAGGGGTCGGTCTCGTTCTCGACGCTGCCGGCCGCCAGTACCGCAAAGGCTTCTTCCTTGGCGACGGCACGGGAGCGGGCAAGGGTCGCCAGGTTGCTGCCATCATCCTCGACAACTGGTTGGCTGGACGACGCAAAGCGATTTGGGTGTCAAAGAATGAGGCACTCCATGCGGATGCTGTACGCGACTGGACGGCGCTTGGCGGCATGGCGGCAGATGTGCAGCCGCTGTCGCGCTGGAAGATCGATGAGCCCGTCACAATGAGCGAGGGGGTGCTGTTCGTCACCTATCCGACGCTGCGATCGGGTCGGGGCGACGCTTCGAGGCTCGAACAGATCATCGCATGGGCAGCAGACGACTTCGATGGCGTGATCGCCTTTGACGAGGCTCATGAGATGGGCGGGGTTGCCGGCGGCGAAGGGGCAATGGGCACCAAAGCAGGCTCACTGCAAGGCATCGCCGGCGTCCTCCTCCAGAACCGTCTCCCTGCCGCCCGTGTGCTATACGCCTCTGCCACCGGCGCCTCCGAGGTAAACAACCTCGCCTATGCCGTTCGGCTTGGACTCTGGGGACCGGAAACCTCGTTCGCCGACCGTGAAGCGTTCATCTCCGAAATACGCCAGGGTGGCATCGCGGCGATGGAGCTCGTTGCACGTGACCTCAAGGCAACCGGCCTCTACACGGCGCGCGCGCTAAGTTTCGCAGGTGTCGAATATGACATCTTGCGACACGAGCTGACCCCCGATCAGATCGACGTGTATGATCGCTACGCCGACGCCTGGGGTATCATCCACCGCAACATGGAGAAGGCGCTTGAGATCACCGGCGTCGTCGACGCACTGGACGGTGCGACCAAGAATGCCGGCGCCAAGGCGGCAGCGCGATCGCGCTTCGAGAGCTGCAAGCAACGCTTCTTCGGCTCCCTGCTCCTGTCCTGCAAGCTGCCAACCGTGCTCGCAGCCGTTCGCCAGCATCTCGATGCTGGCCAGTCGGTCGTCCTTCAACTCGTCAGCACCGCCGAGGCGATCCTCAATCGACGCCTAGGCGAACTCACTCCCGATCAGCGCGCGGAGCTCGATATCGACTTGTCGCCGCGCGAGGCGGTCATCGACTATCTGACCCGCGCCTTTCCGGTGCAGCAGATGCGCGACTACCGTGACGATACCGGCGAGGTGCGCTCACGTCCGCTCATCGACGACGACGGTCACTCGGTCACTAACCCCGAGGCGGAAGCGGCCCGCGACGATCTCATCGAACAGCTTTGCGCGCTCCCGCCGATCGCCGCGGTTCTCGACGGCGTCCTTACCCATTTCGGCCACGATACCGTCGCTGAAGTGACCGGTCGGACGAAGCGCCTTGTCCCGGCTGCAAACGGCACCCAAAAGCTCGAGACAAGATCGGGGCGCTCGACGCAGGCCGACGCTGCGGCGTTCATGGCGGGAAGCAAGCGGGTCCTCGTTTTCTCGGACGCGGGCGGGACGGGACGATCCTACCATGCCAGCCTTGACGCGGCGAACCAGGAGCAGCGAGTCCACCTGTTGCTGGAGCCGGGCTGGCGCGCCGACCGCGCGATCCAAGGGCTTGGTCGTACCCATCGTACGCACCAAGCCTGCTCACCGCTGTTCCGCCCCGTCACCACCGACTGCAAGGGTGAGTTGCGGTTTACCTCCACCATCGCCCGTCGGCTCGACAGCCTCGGTGCGCTAACCCGCGGGCAGCGTCAGACCGGCGGGCAAAACCTGTTCGATCCTGCCGACAATCTTGAAAGCGAGTACGCCAAGGCAGCGTTGATCAGCTGGTATCACCTGCTCCGAAGCGGGAAGCTGAAGAGCACCAACCTGCAGGACTTCACCCACCGCACCGGGCTCGAACTGACCGACCAGGACGGTGTTCTGAAGGAAGAGCTTCCGCCCATCCAGCGTTGGCTCAACCGTCTGCTGGCGCTGCCGATCGGCCTGCAAAACCTCATCTTCGACGAGTTTCTCGCACTGGTCGAAACGCGCGTTGCGGCCGCGCGTGAGGCGGGAACTCTCGACGTCGGTGTCGAGACCATGCTGGTGGAAACCGCGACCGTTCTCGACGATCGGGTCCTGCGGACGGACACGGTCAGCGGCGCGACCTCGCATCTGCTCACTATCGAGGTAACCCGGCGTCGCCACCCGGTGTCGCTCGACCGAGTACTGCGCCTGGTGGATGCCGACGACACCGCGGTGTTCGTGCGCAACGCGAAATCCGGGAAGGTCGCCCTCAAGACGCCTGCGCGGGCTGGTATGACAGAGGATGGCATGCCCGTGGCGCGCATCGAACTGATGCGGCCAACGCGCCGGGAGTACCTGGCTGCCGACGACCTCTATGAGACAGCCTGGGAGGAATGCCCTCGCGATACCTTCTCCAAGGCGTGGGCGGAGGAAGAAGAGCAGGCCCGCAACCACGTCGACACCGAGACAATCCGGCTCGCGACGGGGCTTCTTCTACCAATCTGGTCCGCGCTTCCCAGTACGCATCTGGCTGTCAGCCGGATCGTCGACGCCGACGGGAGATCTTGGCTTGGACGCATCGTGTTCCCCGGGGACCTTCATCAGCTGTTCGGCAAGCTCGGCCTTACCGAGGAGAGCTCGCTGTCGCCGAGCGAGGTCGTGCAGGCGGTCGAGAGCGGCAATGCCATTCCGCTGAAGCGTCCATTCGCCTGCGAGGTCAAGCGCGCGCGGGTGAATAGCCTACCACGCATCGAGATCGTCGGCCCTCCCGCCAACCAACTCGCCTGGCTCAAGTCGATCGGCTGTTTCACCGAGGTGATCGCCTACAAAACACGCGTGTTCGTGCCGGTGCCCGAGGCTGCCGCGGTTCTGGAGCGTATGCTCAGACCTCGATGACGTCGACGCCTCCAACGTCGCAAGAGCGCTCCACATCAGCCACCCGCGCACGAGCGCGGGCACAGGAGCGCCCGAGACAGGGAAGGAGAGGGGGAGCGAGAGGGTGTCCGGTTGGGGTGCGGCGAGACGTCGCGCGGCCGGGCACCCGATGGAGACGACGATGACCCAGACCGTGCCACTCGCAAAGCTGAAGCGCTCCGAGAAGAACGTCCGTACTACGCCGCCGCGGAACATCGAGGCGATGGCCTCGAGCATCCGTGCCCGTGGCATCATGCAGAACCTCCTTGTCACCGCCGCACGCCCGAAGGGCACGTACGAGATCATCGCCGGCGATCGGCGCTATCTCGGCGCTATGATGCTCGCCGATGCCGGTGAGATCGACGCGGCCACCTACGACGTGCCGGTCAAAATCGTCTCGGGCAACGACGCGGATCTGCGCGAGGTGTCGCTCACCGAGAACTTCCAGCGCGAGCCGATGACAGCGGCGGAGGAGTGCGTCGCATTTCAGCATTTCCTCAAATCCGACGGTGACATCGACGCGGTCGCAAACCGGTTCGGACAGACCCGGCGCTTCATTGAGGGGAGACTCCGGCTTGCCAATCTCGCCGAGCCGATTTTCGAAGCGTTGAGCGAGGGGCGCATCACGCTGGAAATGGCGAAGGCCTACGGCTCCACCGAGGACAAGGCCAAGCAGGAGCGCGTTTTCCAGCAGTATGGTCACTCTTCCTACGTGAACGCCGATCAGATCCGCCGCGCGATCGCGAACGACACGATGAAGGCGAGCGATCCTGTCGCGATGCTCGTCGGCGCCGACGCCTACGTCGCCGCAGGCGGCAAGGTCGAGTGCGACCTTTTCAGCGAGGATGGTGACCGTTGGTCAGATCCGGAACTTGCCCAAACCCTCGCGGCTGCCATCATGGAGGCCGAGGCAAAGCGCGTCGGTGAGGAGCAGGGGCTCGCTTGGGTTCGCCCGATCGCGAACACCAGCCTGTACGGCGCGACCGCGGACCTGCACCGCGTCACGCTCGAGCCGGCACCCCTCGACGACGAGGAGGCGGCACGCTCCGACGCCATCGTCGAGCGCTGCGAGGCACTCGAGGAGCAGATGGCAGACGAGGATCTCGAAGAAGCGGCGTACGCAGCGCTCGAGGAGGAGTTCGAGCGGCTCCGCGAGGAATATCAGGCGCTCCACTCCAAACCGCCCGTGCTGGCCGACGAGATGAAGGGCAAGGTCGGCACCTTCCTGACGCTCGGCCGCGACGGCAAAATGACGCTCGAGTCCACGTACTTCAGCGAAACGCCGCTGAAAGGTGCAACCGGCGACGGTGCGACCAGCTCGAGCCGCAGCGCTCGCGACACCTCGTCGCTGCCGCCCGAGGCGGTTGCACCTGGCGGCAAGCCGTTGAGTGCGCGGCTTCATGACGAACTCGCGGTGCAGCGCCGCGATATCCTCGCGGCATCGATCCTTGCCGATCCCGCCCTGGCTCTCGACTACATGCTGTTCGCCATGGCGGACCAAGGTCGCAGCTATAGTCGCTACGGCACGACGATCACGGCCGGGCGCCCGCAGGATCCCCAGATGCCAAAGGACCAGCCGGCGACCCAGGCACAGCTCGCGATCGGTGAGGCGCGTGAGGCGCTGGTCAGCGACTGGACCACGGCAGCCAGCCCGGTCGAGAGGTTCGAGGCGTTCCGCGCGCTGGATGACGACGCCAAGGCATCCTGGCTTGCGGTCACAGTCGCATCGTCGCTCGAGGCGAAGCCGGACTACAGCTCGGCAAAAACCAACCCGCTACACGGCCGTCTCGCATCGATCCTCGAGATCGACGTTGCCAAGTGGTGGCGGCCGACATCGGCGAACTTCTTCGACCGCGTGTCGAAAGGTACGCTGCTTGCTCTCCTCACGGAGGTCGGGGGGCCGGTGCTCGCCGCACGCTACGTCGGCTCAAAGAAGGGCGAGATCTCGACGTCGTGCGAAAAGCTGTTCGCGGGCGAGGCCATCACCGAGGCGGAGACCAAGGAAGCGGCTCTTGCCTGGGTTCCGGATGCAATGCGCTTCGATGCTGTCTCCTCGCTTGGCGACGCGGACATTGACGAGACCCTCGACGATGAGGACGCCGGCGATGCCGAGGGCGGTCTCACCAGCGACGATCCCCTCGAGGAGCTCGCGGACCACGGCCACGACGATCACGAGGACGCACTCGAGCCCGTCAACGACGATGCGACGCTAATCGCGGCCGAATAGGTCCGCCGTCCACACGCTGCCTGGCCCATCTCGGGCCCGACTAGCGGCCGCCTCGACACCGGGGCGGCCGCCTTTTCCGTTTCTGGGGAGATCCCGACATGACTTTCCGTCGCAAACCTTCCGACAAGCCTCGCCGCGATGTCGCCGCCGAGATCACGAACCTGATCATCGAGAAACTCGAAGCCGGCGTGCTGCCGTGGTCTCGCCCGTGGGGCCTGACCGGTGCCGGCGGTCGACCGCTGCGACATTGCGGAACGCCGTACACCGGAATCAACAACCTCTACCTCTGGGCGATCGGCGACGCCTGCGGCTACTCGGCGCGAACCTGGATGACCTACCGTCAGGCCGAGGAGCTGGGTGGCCAGGTCCGCCGTGGCGAACACGGCTCGCACAGCGTCTACTTCTCGAGCTTCTCCAAGACCGAGACAGACCGGGTGACCGGCGAAGAGGCGAACAAGAGCGTTCGCTTCCTGCGCTCGTACACCGTCTTCAACGTCGACCAGATCGACGGACTACCGGTCTATTACTATCCGGTCTCTGCTCCGCCCGAACCGCGGATCGAAAGCGTGCATCGGGCCGCTATCGACGGGTTCTTCGACGCTCTGCCCGCTACCGTACGCCATGGCGGGGATCAGGCGTTCTTCTCGCCGATCGGCGACTACATCCAGATGCCGCATCGAACGATGTTCCGCTCGGACGATCACTATGCCAGCACGCTCGGTCACGAGTACGTGCACTATTCGGGCGCCCAATCGCGGCTCGACCGAGAGTTCGGCAAGAAGTTCGGCGACCAAGCCTACGCGTTCGAGGAACTTGTCGCATCGATTGGTCAGTGCCTCATCTGTGCCGACCTC
Organism: Sphingomonas sp. AAP5; assembly: GCF_004354345.1. Taxonomy (NCBI): domain Bacteria; kingdom Pseudomonadati; phylum Pseudomonadota; class Alphaproteobacteria; order Sphingomonadales; family Sphingomonadaceae; genus Sphingomonas; species Sphingomonas sp. AAP5. The sequence goes on from NZ_CP037914.1 coordinate 13,423, forward strand.
GGCTTGCCGGGCGAGCTGCACGACAATCACGCCAGCTACATCGACCACTGGCTGCGTATCCTCAAAGGGGATTCGAGCGCGATCATCAAAGCCGCGTCCAAAGCAGAGCAGGCCGTCACCTGGCTCAAGAACGCTGCTGGCGAAGGGGCCGACGCCCGCAACATGCAAGCCCTCGCGGCATGACCGCGCAACCTCTCAGGAGCCCTCGACATGCACATCGAGCTGCGAAAGCTGAAGATCATCGCTGCACTCTCCGAGGAGACAGCCTGCTACACCGCGGAGGTCTGGGTGGATGGGCAGCGCGCCTTCCTCGCCTCGAACCATGGCCACGGCGCAGCCGACATGTTTCACCCGGTCGGTCAGGTCAGCGAAGCCAACGTCGACGCGTGGCTTGCCGACAATCGCGCGCCCACGCGCATCGGCGACACGGTGTTGAAACACACGCTGGAGTTCGAGGTCGCCGCGTTGATGACCCGGATCGAGGAGACGAAGCGGCTGCGGCGCGCCTTCCGCACCAAGCTGGTCGTTATCGAGGCCGGTAAGGTCTGGTCATACCCGCTGAAGGGCCGATCGGTCGCGGCTGTGGCATCGGCTGTCCAGCGGCAAAAGCCCGCCGCGCGGGTCGTGAACGACGATGAAGCCGCCCTGGAAGCAGCGATCACAATCATGATCGCTGCCGACGAGCTCAACAACGGGCCGTGACATACAATGTTCTGGCCCTGCTCGCGTCGGGTCCGCCCGACGCGGAATGGGAGGCTGAGAAGGCGGGCTGGCGCGCCCAGGTCATGGGCAATCTGGTCTGCTGCTACCGTGCCGGCAGCCGCCGTGCCAGCGCTTGGCACCGCGGCTTCGACGCCGCCCGCCGTTCCAGCGATCCGCTGGGCCTTATGCTGTGAAAGGCATGAACACTTGCATCAGGCTCGATAGGAGGTGACCCATGCTAGCCCTTCGCTTCGCTACCCACTTCATGACGAACAGGCCTGTCGACCGCGACACGCGTCGAGCTCGGCTGCTCGCTGCTCGCCGTTATCCAGTCGGCAGCGTGCCACGACGCGGCATCCTTGGCGGTCACTGGGATGGTGGATCCGTCGTCGGTGCGTTTCGATTGGGGCGCGGAGCCTTCCGCTCGGAGTGATGTAGCAACTGCTACGCCACCCCCACGCATCCTTGATCTCCCGGAGCAGACATGACGACTCGTCTCGAACTGATGACACGGGCGCTGTCGCTCTACGACGCAGCTGGCGACGGTGCGTCCAGCGCCGCCTGTCTCCTGCAGGGTGCGATCGATTCAGAACGCGGTTTGCGTCCCTTGCAGCCTGGCGAGGAGATTGATGCAGCTCTCCTTGACGAGGTCGCCGACAGCCTTGAGGCGCGGCCGAACATCCAGTCGGAGTAGAGGGAAGGGGGAGCGAGATTTCGAGCGCAATTGGGCGCTCGGGAGACCTCAGAGATGCCCTACGACGTCGCTTTCCGTCATCAGCAGGCGCTTGATCCCAGCGCGCTGACGACAATCGTCGCCGCCCTCCATGCCGTCACCACCGCGATCGACGACTGCCGAAACGCCGGCGTGCCGTTCGATGCCGATCCCGGCGTGCTGCTTCTCGCCCGTCACCTGGGCCACATAGCCGGTGCGGGCTCGGACGACACACTCCTCAGGCGTCGTTGCGAAGACAAGATCGCCGAATTGAAGCAACACCCGGCGCTCGCCACACTCGCTATTCGGGGGGTCGCGTACGACGAGGCCGCCAAGAACCTCTTCCATGTTGAGGGACGAGCTGCCCTGTACCGCCTGGCTGTCGCACTGGGGCTGAGGGAGGGCGACTTCGACCTACGATCGAACCGTGGCCATGTCTCGCAATCGGGCGAGATCACGCTGCAGACCGACGAGGTCCGGGTGCAACTCTCGCTTACCGCACTCGGTCCAGGCCACGAGGTGAACTACCGCCGCGTCCGCGGCCGTCACGATCACCTGGGCGATCGTGCCCGATACGCCATGGCCCGCGAGCTCCTCGCAACCGAAAAGTTCGCCGGACGGCTTCGTCGAGAACTGCGGCTGACGCCGATGGTACAGGCCCAAGCGCTTCTCGCCGGTTGATCGATCCTGCCCCTACATTCCTCCCGAAAGGAGCACTCCATGGGTTGGCTCAGCATGCCAATGTCGTCGATGGCCCCCCACTCGACGCCCAAGGGCTACCTCGATGCACAGTTCACATTCGATCGACGCGATACGGAAGGTAAGGGCAGGGCACTGCGTGTCGTCGCCTCGTCGTGCCTCCGCAACAAGGTCTGGTACGCAGCCGTGACCCCCAGCAACGACGGCATCGACGAGCCCACCGTCGCCGTGGTCTGCCTAGTTAGCTGGAACCCCCGCGCGAAAGACGGCTACGTCTTTGCGTATAAGGATAGTGCGCCGTTGTGGCGCTGAAAGGAGTATCAGTAATGATGAGGTAAGTTGAGGAAACCTCTGCCCGCCAAGCTAACCTTGGGTTCGAAAGACCTGAAATCCGGAAACGGACAGGGGACAACAGCATGCTTGGAGTAAGGCCGAAGGCGCTCCAGTCGTAAAGGAGCGATGCCGGTCAGGGCAAGACGCGTAAGGTGAAAGCTACACTGCTTAAATCCCAGTCTGCAGCGTTTTATATAGCGGAAGCTGGCGAAAGCGACTGACACGCCAGTCCCGGACGATGGCAAGAGTCTCATGTCTTGGCTCTTTGCTCCTCAGCCCGTCCGGCGCGCCTCTCGTCGAGGGGTTTAGTGGATGAACGGGACACCTAACCGCGTCGTATCTCCGATCAGTGTAACTACGGGATGCCCTAAACAGGCGGCTTCGGCCGACCTGCATGGGTACGGAGCCGCCATAGTACTCAAACGCCCGGGGTAATGCCTGGGACAACTTCCCAGTCGGGGAGACGGTGCATCCGCATAAGGAACGGGCGACCGGGCCGAAAGCGGAGACCGCCGGGGGAAGGGCGGCAGTTGCGATACTTCAACCGAAATCATGGGGTGTGCTGATGCTACCTGAAACTGTGATGGCCCGGTTGGAGGCCATTCCGACGCTGGCAGCGTCGGGCAAACGAGTAAATGGGCTTCATCGTCTGATGGGGTCTCGGCTTCTCTGGGAGCAGGGACTCAAGAAGATCGTCTCCAATCGGGGGGCGATGACGCCGGGTGTCGATGGCGAGACCTTCGCGGACTTCGGTCCTGAAGACCTCGACCCATTGATCGCCAGTGTGGTGGCTGGAGCCTACAAACCGAAACCAGTGCGTCGGGTATTCATCCCGAAAGGCAAGGGTAAGCGGCGTCCGCTGGGGATACCCACGCGCGACGACCGCCTCGTCCAGGAAGTGGCGCGCCAACTCCTCGAAAGGATCTATGAGCCGGTGTTCTCGAACGCCTCGCATGGGTTCCGGCCGAGGAGATCCTGTCACACGGCGCTTGAACACGTTAAAGCCGTCTGGACGGGCGTGAAATGGCTTGTTGACGTGGATGTCGCTGGGTTCTTCGAGAACATTGACCATGACGTCCTGCTCAAGCTGTTGCGGAAACGGATCGACGATGAAAAGTTCGTTGGCCTGATCGGTGACATGCTGAAGGCGGGCGTCATGGAGGGGCGGACGCATAATCCGACCTACAGCGGCACTCCACAGGGCGGGATCGTGTCTCCAATCTTGGCAAACATCTACCTGCATGAGCTCGATGAGTTCATCGCAGGCCGGATAGCCGCCTTCGAGAAGGGAAAGGTCCGTGCCACGAACCCGGAGTACGGGAGAGTGGCAGCACGCATCGCTAAAAGGCGAGCGCGGCTCAAGCGTCTACAGGCCAGCGATAATGCTGACTTGGCAGCGATCGAGGTCTTAATCTTCGAGATCAAAGCTTTGTCGAAACAGATGCGTACCTTGCCGTCGCGAGACGCCATGGACGCCGGATATCGCCGACTTCGCTACTGCCGGTATGCTGATGATTTCCTTATCGGTGTGATCGGCAGCAAAGACGATGCACGACGTATCTTCGCGGAGGTTGGGTCGTTCCTGACCACCGAGTTGGCACTGAGCGTATCCGAGGAGAAAAGCGGTATTCGAAAGGCGAGCGATGGAGCTGCCTTCCTCGGTTACGAGGTGCGAACCTATACGGGACGTCAATGGACAGTGCGGAGCCAGCGCGGCTCGCAGCACTTCAGCCGTCGGCCTCCGTCAGAGGTGATGCAACTCAGCGTTCCTTGGGAGAAGGTTTTCGGGTTTGCCGCAAGGAAGGGGTATGGTGACATGGCTGTATTGAAGGCCAAGCATCGAAACATCCTTCTTAGCTGTAGCGATGTCGAGATCGTCCTTGCATATAATGCCGAACTACGGGGGTTTGCGAATTATTACGCCTTGGCGAGGGACGTGAAGCAAAAGCTCAACAGGCTAGAGTTCATCCAACGCTGGAGTATGTTCAAAACCATGGCCAGCAAGCACAAGAGTAGCGTACGTGCTGTTGCCGCCCGTATGAGGTCGGGGCAGGAATATCGCGTCGACTATTTGGTCGACGGCCAGCCTCGGTCGGTTAAGGTCTGGAAGCTGATGTATTTGGACCGTGGGTGGGTAGATAAGGCCAAGGTGGATATCCCACCGCGGACTCAAATCTATTCCCATTCACGGACGGATTGAGTCGATCGTCAGAACGCCAAGCAATGCTCGGCGTGCGGGCGGACGGACCGTCCGTGTCAGGTTCATCACGTCGAAGGGTTGGCCGATATTGCACAACGTGGTTTCGCTGCGGAGATGAAGGCTGCGCGGTCACGCAGGACGAGAGTCCTGTGCGACCTGTGTCATGTTGACCTACACCGTGGACGCTTGTCCGATACCCGGAACATGAATGGTATTATCGCAGCGGAGAGCCGTATGCAGTGAAAGCTGCACGTACGGTTCGGCGGGGGGGTCAGGGCTGACTCTTTGAGCAGCACCAACCCTACCCGACTGGACGAGACCATGGGTCCGAACGAGGCCGAGTGCCCCGAGCGGATCCTCTCACTGCTTGGCGACACCGACAACCCGTCCGCGCTCAACTGGCGACGACGCTGCCTCGATCGACTTGCCCGGCGAACGGACCGCCCGCTCGAGCATGGCATGCACATCCGACTGCCGCACCCAATCAAGTTCGTCGACGGATACGAGGGCACCGACTTTGTCGTTCACAAGCGCGGTCGGAAAATCGCGCTCGCCAAGCTCGGTTGCGATTATGCGGGTTATCGTATTTCCGGTCTGCGCGACATGCCGTGGACTATCGTACCGCCACCGACCCAGACCCGCGTCCACAAGACGGTGTTCGGTTGATCGCCACGCCGTCCAGCATCAGGATCAAACCCATGCTTCGCCACGATAACCTCACCGCCCCGCTGAGTCCGAAACGCTCGCGTCTATGCAGCCGCGCCAATGCGCAGGCGGTCGCCGCCCGCATGTTTGCCGCAGGAGCGCGCCACGTCTCGGTTGTGCGCACTGGAGACATACTGCAGCCGTTCCAGGTCGTTCCTGCCCTTGTCGATGGTCCCAACGTCGAACTCGAACTGCGTTACGCATGAGAACGATACTTCTCCTTGCGGTCATCACCCTTGCGGCATGTGGCGCGGCTGAACCCCAGGCTGAGCTCGCCCACGATCTTACCGGGCGAGCCCGCGCACTCGATGGCGATACCGTCAGCATCGACTTCCGTTTCTCCGGGGCCGACGCGTTCGAGCGGAAGCAGCTCTGCGAGATTGCCAGCGGCTGTTACCCCTGCGGCAAGCTTGCTCAGGACGCGACCGCGCGCATGCTGCGCTCCGGCGAGGCGACGATCCATTTGGTCGGCAACAGCAGCTATGGCCGGCCGGTCGCCGTCGTGGACGTGAACGGATCTGATCTCGGTGAACAACTCATCTCACAGGGATGGGCCGTGCCGGCGACCAAATATCTCAGCCGCGATCGAGATCGCGCCGCCCGGTACATGAGCGCCTACGACGAAGCGCGAACCAACAAGCGCGGCGCTCATGCTGGCAAGTGGATCGATCCCGAGAAGTGGCGTCGCGGCGAACGTCTCGCCTGCGAGCGAAACTAGAACAGATCCTTGATAGACAAAGCGGTCCGGCAACCAATGCCGGACCGCTCTTTTTTGCCTGAAAGGCTTCAGTCCTACGCGGGGCGCCCACGCTTTGCGGGACGATCGACGGGGTCGTACTCCGGACCCGGATCGTGCGACCAGGATGCCCCAACTGCGAATTGCGGCTCGAAACGGCCAAGCGGCCCGTCCGGTTCGGCTGCCACATAGGGCGTTTGGGAAAGCCGCTTTGGCAGCTTGCCGCGATGGAGATAGCCTGCCACCCGACCGCGTCCGAGCAGCAGCGCCTCCAGCCACAACAGGTCATCGATCAGTACGCACACCCCACGGCCAGCGAGATTGTAGTAGATGCACCGCTGGTAATCGTCGCACCCGTTGCCGAGGATCTGCGCCAGCTTTGCCTTACCGGCAGGGTCGCCCTCGTGGATCCATTCGCATGCCTCGCGAAGCTCCCGTACCGAGTAATAAGCGTCCTCCGGCTCCACACCCATCGAGGCCGCAGCGATGGCGCGCCGCGTGCCGCGGATATCGGGATTAAGCGAGGCATCGCGCAGCGTCAGATCGAGATCGATCGGCCCGGTGAAATCTTGAAGCTTCATGACCTACTCCTCTGTCAGCCGAACGTAACGTGAACATCTGCGACCATGCAAGTGTTCAACGACATCTTTTCTCCCTCTGATCTTCGGATATGATCGCACCTATGTGGCTCGTACCTCGCGACACTCGTGGGCTTGCGTCACGCACGAGCGTCCCAGACGTCGTGCGGCACGCCCTGGTGCGCTGGTACAGCGGGGATGGTGAGGACAGCGATCACCGCGCCTCGGTTATCATGGTCGTAAAGGCACGCGACCATCATCAGTGGATCGCGTGCGACTGCCTCGGGGAGGGCGCTGATCCACCGCTATTATCACCCGCTTACCTGTCAGAGGCCGAGACTTACTACCTGCGCCGCCTCACCAGCATCCGTCAGCGTCGACCCGAGCACCACGTCGACTGTCCCTTTTTCCGCGAACAAGCCCCGCCTCGCATCCGCGAAAAAGCAACCGCGACACCGCGCACGATCAACGAGCCGGAGGGTCTCTTCTCCGCCCACCGGCTCGCACCGGAGAAGCTCTCGCAGCTACCGGAAGACGACGAGCCAGACGACCGGACGCGCGGGGTCGCAATCCCGCGTCTCGCGCGCCTGTTATGGCAGATCATGGAGATGGCGCACGTCAATGTCGTCGAGCCGCTGGGTGTGGGAGAACCCCGGGAGGCTTCGATGGCTCTGGAGTTCGGGCGGTTGCGCAGTGCCGCCGAACGTGTCGAGATTGCCCCAGGCATTCCTCTGTCACGCCACCTATATGTAGCGGCTTCTGTGGTTGCCGCCCGTGATGCAAGAGGGTTTTTACACCAATGTGCGAGTGATCGAGCGCGGTCTTCTGTAAGGCCTGTATGCGCGGCATTTTCGAAAGACCGCTGGCCGGTATGGTGATCCGCAGATCAGGTCCAAATCTCGCAAGAGAGCTTGAAGCTCGGAGCCGCTAACTGGTTTTCCTGATCTAGATCTGTTCGATCATTTTGCCCATTCGGGTCGTCGCCTTCTCACACTCCCTTCATCCGCGTGGCATGGACTACTCTGATATCAAGCAGTCATAGCCAGCGCCGGATCTCGATAATTCTCATTTCTGGTCAGCATGGCCCAGATTTGCCGAGCCATCTTGTTGGCCAGGGCGATCGCCACGAGCATTCTGGGCTTGCGACCCAGCATGCCAGCGAGCCACGAACCTTCCGGGATCGATTTTCGCCCCATCCAGTTCAGCCGCGACATTGCTCCGATGATCAGCATCTGTCGGATATCGGCCTGTCCCGCCTTGGTGATGCGACCAAGCCTTTCCTTGCCGCCCGAGGAAAACTGGCGAGGGACCAGGCCGAGCCAAGCCGCAAAATCCCGGCCCTTGCGAAAGCTCTCCATTGGTGGCGCAAAGGCTTCCACCGCCATCGCCGTTAGTGGCCCAACGCCCGGAACGGTCTGCAGGCGTCGAGCACTATCCGTTGCGGCCGCCAACGCCTTGATCTTTGCGGTCCGGCCCGCGATCCGGTCCGTCTGTTCGCTGATCTGATCGAGCATCTCCACGCATTCCTCCCGCATCAGCGCGGGCAGATCACTGTTCGGGGCCTCCACTATCTCGCGAATGCGCTTGATATGCTGGATGCCCAACGGAACGACGTGGCCATATTCGTAAAGACTGGCCCTGAGCGCGTTCACGAGTTCGGTACGCTGGCGGACGAGACGCTGCCGTGAGCGGTACAGGATGGCACTGCTCTGCTGATCGGCGGTCCTGGGTTGAACAAAGCGCATTTCCGGCCGCTGCGCGGCAATCACGATCGCTTCCGCGTCGGCCTCGTCATTCTTCTGACGTTTGACGAACGGCTTCACGTAATGCGGCGCGATCAGCCTGACCTCATGACCAAGCCGGACCATCTCCCTGGCCCAGTGATGCGCGCTGCCACACGCCTCCATCACGACCACTGCCGGGGGTTGGTCGGCCATGAACTTGGGGAAGTTCTGTCGCGATAGCTTTTTGCGAAATCTGAGCTCGCCCGTCATCGAGGCGCCGTGCACCTGGAAAACGGACTTTGCCAAATCCACCCCGATCATCGTATCGTTTGTCACGGTTGCCGTCCTTTCTGCTCAGTGGCCTCAAACTCCACTTTTCTGGCACATCGCGATGCCGTCTGGGAGGGCGGCAACCACCCCATCTCGCAATGATGATCGCCCGGAACTGCAATAAGGGTCGTTTTCCGGCTCACATTGCGTGAGACGGTTCGACGCGGCAGGCGCACGATCACTGAGACGCAAACCACAATCGGTGCGACAGACCCACATTGCTGATCCGCCCGCTCGCGATAACCGAAACCACGAGAAAAGCCGGCCGTCGTGGACCAAGCGCGCGCTGATTTCGGAATTGAGTTTTCTGGCGACGGGACCAGGCGCAGCGGGGGTAGTTGTAGAGCACCAGAAAACCGGACGATTTCCTTGCGGTGCTCGCGTCCCCCACGATCGAAAGGGCCTCGCTCGTTCAAAGATCGCCCGAAAGAAATTGCGCTGTGCCGAACCCAAAGCTCCAGTCGGCGTCGCTATTCTCGATCACGGAAAACATCACGTCCTCCGGCGCAACACCGCAGCGTTCGGCGAGGCCGCGCGTCACAATCTGGTAGAAGGCCTGCTTCATTTCCTGCGAGCGCGGGCGCGTCGTCATGTGGATCAGCACGCGCTGTTCGGTGCGCTCGAAGCCAAGGCCGGTGTCCTCCATGACGAGGTGGGTGGCTTCATGCTCAGTGACGATCTGATAGCGATCACGGACCGGCACCTGAAACGCTTCTACCATCGCTTCATGGATGACCTGCTGCAATTCGGCGACGGCCTTTGCAGGGCGGCCCTTGACGATATGGATGTTGAGCAGCGGCATTACTGGTCCTTCCGATTGCGGACGGCGTTCAGCTCGCGCGCAAGTGTTTCAATAAGGGTGGCAGCAGGCAGGGCGCGCGACAGCGGCGCGCCCTGTCCCGCCCATTGTGCACCAAAGCCATGTTCACCGCGCGCTTTGGCGGCAGCATGGAGAGCTTTCCCGGCGTCGTAAGCAATGGGATAGTCGGGTGGCAGGCGCTCGGCGAGTTGCTCGATCAATGCCGTAAAACGGTTGGCAATCGCTCGCGCGGGGCGTCCGGAGATCAACGGTGTCATTGTCGTGTGATACGCTCCCGGAGCGTTTAATGCGGTACGATAGGCATCGTCAGCGGCGGACTCCGGACAGGCTACGAACGCCGTGCCGAGTTGCGCTGCAATCGCGCCGAGGTCGAGCGCGGCTGCGATGCCCGCCCCATCCATGATCCCGCCGGCAGCGATAACAGGGAGCTTGGTTTTCCGTACCACCAGGCGCGTCAGCGCAAGCGTACCAAGAGCATCGTCGGGCTTTGCCGGATCGAAGACGCCCCGGTGTCCGCCTGCCTCGATACCTTGCGCCACAATAGCATTGATACCGGCCGCTTCGATCGCATGCGCTTCCTCCAAGCTGGTGGCAGTCGCCAGCAGGTAGATCCCGCGCGCGCGCAGAGCGGAAAGCGCGTCGGCAGACGGCAAGCCGAAATGGAAGCTGACGACGGGAGGTTTCAGCGCGAGCAGCGTTTCCAGCATGTCGGCATCGTCGGCAAAGCTCTTATAGATCGTCCGCAACGCCTTGGGCGGCTCGGCGTCGAACTCGGCAAACAACGGCGCGAGCCATTCCAGCCACGCCCGTTCACGCTCCGGATCGGCCGTGGCGCTGCCGTGGACGAACAGGTTGACGTTGAAGGCACCGTCGATGCGATCGATGCGCGCGCGGGTTTCCTCGATCATCGCGCGTGCGCCGTTGGCGTCGGTCGCGCCGACCCCAATCGATCCTAGCCCGCCCGCATTAGACACCGTTGCGGCCAGTGTCGGCGTTGAGACACCGGCCATCGGTGCCTGGACGATGGGGAGCGTCATCTTGAGCCGGTTGAGCATTCTGGCCTCCTATGCCGCAAACGCTTCGTCAGTCGGACCGAACAGTTCGTAGTGAACCTGTCCCGATGGTACGCCCGCCCCGATCAGGCCGGGAACGAAGGAGCGCAGGAAGGGACGCGGACCACATAGGTAAAAGTCGGCTTGGTCGAACGGCGTATTGGCCTTCAACCAGTCGACCGTGACTAGCCCGGCTTCCGCATCGTCTGCCTCGCCGCGTCGTTCGTAGAAGGTGTGGACCTTCGTACCGCCATGCTGACCGGCCAATTCGCGGATATGGGCGTCGAGAGCGTGCGCCTCGCGGCTCGCTGTGCCGTGGACGTACCAGACCCGTGCGCCAGGATGCGCTTCCGCAATCATTTCCATCATGCTGACCATCGGCGTCAGTCCCACACCGCCAGACAGCAGCACGATTGGGCGTTCCGGCACGTCCGCGAGGAAGAAGTCACCGGCAGGCGGCGTAGTTTCTACGATCACGCCGGGGAAACCGTGATCGTGCAGGAACGCCGACGCACCCCCGTCCGCCTGCCGCTTCACGGTGATGCGATAATGATTGTCGCTCGGGCCGGACGAAATTGAGAAGTTACGTTTCAAACCGGGCAGGCCCGCAGCGTCGAAGCGGAACGTGAGGTACTGGCCGGCGCGATGGCGCAGCACTGGACGACCATCGACGGGCTTGAGAATGAACGACACAATGCCTTCGCTCTCCGGCCGACGCTCAGCGACGACGAACTTGCGCCAGTCGGTCCACCCACCTTCGTGGGTCATGATCTCGGCGCGGATCGTGTCTTCGCGCCCGGTTAAGATATTGGCGAGAAACCAATATGCCTCACCCCAAGCTTCAAGGATTTCCGGAGTGGCAGCGTCGCCTAGCACTTCCTCGATCGCGCCAAGCAGGGCTGTTGCGACGTAGGGATAATGCTCGGCTTTGATGGCGTAGCCGATATGCTTTTGTGCGATCCGTTCGACCGAAGGCCCGAGCGCACCAAGATTCTCGATGTTGCGAGCGTAGGCAAGGACGGCGGTCGCGAGCGCATGGACCTGTGCGCCGTTCTCCTGATTGGCTGTGTTGAACAACGCAGCGATCTCCGCGTCCTCGAAGAGCCGACGATACATCGCGCCCGTGATGGCGCTGCCATGCTCGGCCAGGGCTGGAACGGTGGCCTTCACGATGGTGATGGTTTGCGGTGACAACGACGCGGACATGGGCGACTCCGTAAAGAGGTATTCTAGATGCCTCTATTGTCGACGCCATATACATGCAAGCCAAATACCGGTATTAATGAGCCCAAATGAAGCTGACCCGCTACACCGATTACGCGTTGCGCGTGCTGATCCACCTCGCCGCGCACGAGAACGAGCTGGCCTCAATCGGCCGGATCGCGTCGCGCTATCTTATATCGCAAAACCACCTGATGAAGGTCGTGCAGGATTTGAGCCGCGCCGGTTTTGTGGAGACGATCCGAGGGCGGAACGGCGGTTTGCGGCTCGCGCGGCCGGCAGCGGAAATCAATGTCGGCGAATTGGTACGCCATACCGAAGGCGGCTTCGATCTGGTGGAATGCGGTGGATGCGTGATTGCCCCGGCATGTGGCCTGCCACGCATTCTCGCAGAGGCGACAAAGGCGTTCCTCGCCACGCTGGACCGCTACACAATCGCGGACCTCTCCACACGACCGGCCGATCTGCGCGCGCTATTCGCGTTGCGCGATACCGATGCCGCAGTCTCGGACGACGTTCTGGACTCGGACGGTATTACCATGAGTGACGATCAGCATAGCTGAGCGGGCGGATCAGCAATGTGGGTCTGTCGCACCGATTGTGGTTTGCGTCTCAATGATCGTGCGCCTGCCGCGTCGAACCGTCTCACGCAATGTGAGCCGGAAAACGACCCTTATTGCAGTTCCGGGCGATCATCATTGCGAGATGGGGTGGTTGCCGCCCTCCCAGACGGCATCGCGATGTGCCAGAAAAGTGGAGTTTGAGGCCACTGAGCAGAAAGGACGGCAACCGTGACAAACGATACGATGATCGGGGTGGATTTGGCAAAGTCCGTTTTCCAGGTGCACGGCGCCTCGATGACGGGCGAGCTCAGATTTCGCAAAAAGCTATCGCGACAGAACTTCCCCAAGTTCATGGCCGACCAACCCCCGGCAGTGGTCGTGATGGAGGCGTGTGGCAGCGCGCATCACTGGGCCAGGGAGATGGTCCGGCTTGGTCATGAGGTCAGGCTGATCGCGCCGCATTACGTGAAGCCGTTCGTCAAACGTCAGAAGAATGACGAGGCCGACGCGGAAGCGATCGTGATTGCCGCGCAGCGGCCGGAAATGCGCTTTGTTCAACCCAGGACCGCCGATCAGCAGAGCAGTGCCATCCTGTACCGCTCACGGCAGCGTCTCGTCCGCCAGCGTACCGAACTCGTGAACGCGCTCAGGGCCAGTCTTTACGAATATGGCCACGTCGTTCCGTTGGGCATCCAGCATATCAAGCGCATTCGCGAGATAGTGGAGGCCCCGAACAGTGATCTGCCCGCGCTGATGCGGGAGGAATGCGTGGAGATGCTCGATCAGATCAGCGAACAGACGGACCGGATCGCGGGCCGGACCGCAAAGATCAAGGCGTTGGCGGCCGCAACGGATAGTGCTCGACGCCTGCAGACCGTTCCGGGCGTTGGGCCACTAACGGCGATGGCGGTGGAAGCCTTTGCGCCACCAATGGAGAGCTTTCGCAAGGGCCGGGATTTTGCGGCTTGGCTCGGCCTGGTCCCTCGCCAGTTTTCCTCGGGCGGCAAGGAAAGGCTTGGTCGCATCACCAAGGCGGGACAGGCCGATATCCGACAGATGCTGATCATCGGAGCAATGTCGCGGCTGAACTGGATGGGGCGAAAATCGATCCCGGAAGGTTCGTGGCTCGCTGGCATGCTGGGTCGCAAGCCCAGAATGCTCGTGGCGATCGCCCTGGCCAACAAGATGGCTCGGCAAATCTGGGCCATGCTGACCAGAAATGAGAATTATCGAGATCCGGCGCTGGCTATGACTGCTTGATATCAGAGTAGTCCATGCCACGCGGATGAAGGGAGTGTGAGAAGGCGACGACCCGAATGGGCAAAATGATCGAACAGATCTAGATCAGGAAAACCAGTTAGCGGCTCCGAGCTTCAAGCTCTCTTGCGAGATTTGGACCTGATCTGCGGATCACCATACCGGCCAGCGGTCTTTCGAAAATGCCGCGCATACAGGCCTTACAGAAGACCGCGCTCGATCACTCGCACATTGGTGTAAAAACCCTCTTGCATCACGGGCGGCAACCACAGAAGCCGCTACACCTATACACGCACATCGAGCCGTACCAGCGTGGTATCGTCTTCGCAAAATTGCGCGAAGCGGCGCGCCACTGGCCATCCGAACATGCGCCGCAAGCTTTCCTCCTGCTCTACGCCGTCGATATATCAGGAACGACCGTCACGCTTGCGGGCGGTCACGAACTGATCGTCAAAAATCGTATTCGGCATATCGGCGTCCATCAGCGCCGGATCGGTCCTCCCTTTCTAGTCCTGGCCGTCATCGGCGAGCACAATCCTCGTGAAGGGTATGCCGCGCTCCGGGCGTATGCACAGCCAATCGCCCGCCCTTCCAATTTCATCGCCGTACACAATGCCGCAGAGCGCCAGACTGTCGTCGGCCTGCTTGATCTTCAGTATCGGCTACGTCGACGCGGGATAGGAATCGGCTTCAAAAGGCTCCTGTTCGATGTCCCGACCAGCTCAGGTGAGGTCCGGCCCGACCTTCTCCTCGACTTACGGGATTTCACCACCGGAGAGGTGCTGGAGGCCGCCCTTGAGGTCGTGACCGGACACGATGCCGATACACTCGGCATGAAGATGCGGCAGGTCGAGAAGCTTCGAGAAATTGCGCCGGTGGTCACCATACACGCCGAGGATCTCGAGCATGACGCCCTCGAGGCGGCCGTGCTCGACCAGCTGCATATCGGATCATCCTAGATCCAGTGAAGGAGAGAGGGAGGGGCCTGTCCGATCCAGAAGGGAGATGACAGATGACCCGCTTCCAGCCGAGCCCTCGACCAGAAACCACGCCATGGGGCTCACCCGATCGCGCCGACCAGGTCCTGCCCGGTATATGGCGCGTCTGCACCCCCAGCCATGGTGGCTACGTCCTGTCCGACGAGCGCCAGGCAGCTATGGCTGATGCGCTGCGCCGTACTGACCCTTTCTACGAGGAGGACGTCGACTATGCGCTGGTACTCTATGGCTTTGCGAGCGAGTTCCGGCGCCTGCCGGTGCCCGGGATCGCCCTCCAAGTCGAGAATGCCCGTAGGTCGGTGCGGTGCTGGCATCCTGATCGCTGGACCGCTCTGACCGGCGAAGAGATCACTGTCGGCGAAAGCCACGTCGTTCGACGTCGCGCCGCCTACACCGCCATTATCGGCCAGTACGAAAGCGTCTCCGCGTCCGGCTCGTGGGCAGACTGGGTTCCCGACGGCAAAGTCGGGTGCGTCTTCCGCCGCGTTGCCAGCGTCGATGCGCTCGGCTTCGCGCGCCACGAGGGCGAGGCCATCTACGGCCTTGTCGACAAGACCCGCTACGACGCTCGCATCATGCCCGAAACCTTCGACACGCTCTCGGCAGAGCGTGTCGAGAGCACGGCGCCGATCACCAAGCAGGTCGCTTCGTTGCCCTGAAGGCTGCGTCCACCGCGCGCCCGTCGATCAAGACCAGCTCGCAACGCCGACCTCATCTCCATACATCGGAAAGACCGCCATCATGACCTGCGTCACCCCGCTCCGGCCGCTGCCCGAGGCCGCGGACAATCGCGTACCATTGGGTCACCACTCGACAGGCCCACTCCACCTCGACCTCGACCGGCTCCTTGCCGGCCGACTGCTCATTCAGGGTAGCTCGGGTGCCGGCAAAAGCCGTACCCTGCGGCGGATTATCGAAGAGGCCTTCGACTATACGACGATCGCGATTGTCGACCCTGAAGGCGAGTTCGAGAACCTCGCGCGCCATATCGGCGCCACGACGATCCGGGCCGTCGAGTTGACCGCAGACGGCTTGACCGCCGCGGCTGCTCGCAGCCGCCATCACCGGCTCTCGATCCATATCGATCTGACCGATCTCGATCCGGATCAACGCATTATTAAAGCCGCCGCCTTCTTCGCCGGCCTAATCGGCGCGCCACGCGAGGATTGGGAACACACCGTGCTCGTCTGCATCGACGAGGGCCACCTGCTGGCGCCCCATGTGGCTGGATCCGCTCGCGACGCGGAAGCGCGTCGGCTCGGCGTCGCGACCCTCACCGACCTGTGCGCTCGAGGCCGCAAGCGGGGCCTTGCGCCTGTGATAGCCACCCAACGTCTCGCCAAGCTCTCGACTTCCGTCGTCTCCGAGCTGCAAAACGTGCTCGTCGGCCTCAACGTCTTCGACCGTGACATCGCGAGGGCAGCTGACCTCCTCGGTTTCTCCGCCAAGGAAGCCGACGCTCTGCGAACGCTCGTGCCAGGAGACTTCTTCGCGATGGGGCCGGCGCTCTCGGCGACACCGTGCCTCGCCCACATCGATCCGACGATCACCGAACATATCGGCAAAACCCCGGAGCTGCGCGCCGCAGCATCCGTTGACGCGTCCGAAGCCGCCCGGCTGCTCGACCTCGCCGGCCTTGCCGAAGTGGCGGACCACGGACCCGCCATCGCGCTCAAAGGCACACGCGCACTCGACGCGTTCCTCCTCGATCCAGGTGCGACCGACGCAGCCGCGATCATCGAGGCGCTCAAGCGAATTTCGCCGAACGCCAGCACGGCACGAGACCTCGCCAAGCACCTGTCGATCGACATCGAGCGGACCGATCGCGCGCTCAATCTGCTGTCGGCGATCACCGCGGTCGACACGATGCCGAAGGGCGAGGATCGTATCGCCCGTCTCCACGCACGTCTGCGCGCTCGCCTCAGCGACGTCGCCGTGGTGGCACTATGACCGACCTTACTCCGGACGTCGTCGAGCTCGTCGCCTGCCCGAACCGAGCGGCACCAGCCGGCCGTCTCCACGAAATCGCCTACCGGGCCGATGCCTGGACCCCTGATGAGGTCGGAACGCTCGAGCGCCTGTTCCGCGACGACGTTGCAATCGAGGAAATCGCGTCGGCGATCGGCCGCCGAGTGCATGGCGTGCGCGACAAGATCGCGACGCTCGGTTTGCGGAGAAACTCGCAACGGACGTGGAGCGAGGCCGAGGACGCCTGGCTGACACGCGAGTACGGTTCACAACCGGCGTCCGCGCTGGCGCAGGATCTTGGTCGGGGCTGCACCGCGATCTACGCGCGCGCTGGCGTTCTCGGACTCACCGAAGGCAACGCGCCGCGCTGGACCGATTGGGAAGATGCGCAGCTGCGCGCCGGTTTCGAGCGTGCGATAGCTGTCGCACAGATCGCAGCCCTGATCGGTCGACCGCTATCCGGAACGATCACCCGCGCGAGCACTCTCGGCCTGCGGCACCCAAACAATCCCCCGGGATGGACCGAGGCCGAGGCGGCGCGCGCGCTGACCCTGGCGGCCGAAGGCCATCGCTATCTCGACATCATCGAAAGAATGGTGGCCGAGGGCTTCCCGCGACGCACGAAGGCGGGCTTTGGCCCCCATCTACGCAAGCTTGGCTACGGCCGCGGTTGGGGGCGCCTATGGACACCCGATGAGGACGCACTTCTGTCCCGCGTCTATACCGATGGGACGAGCCGCACTCCGCTGATCGAGCGGCTCGGCCGCAGCACCAGTTCGATCAACTGGCGGGTCGACCATCTCGGACTGCGTGGCACGCACGCAAACCGAAACGGGTTTCGAGGCGGTCCCATCTGGACCGAAGCCGACATCACGACTCTCCGCGATCACTACGGCAAGATGCCGATGACCGATCTCGCCGCCAAAATGGGGCGGACCAAAGCCTCTCTCTTCACCCGCGCCAATCTCTTGGGTTTGGTTCACGGCTACCACCGGCCCTGGAGCGACGACGACCGGCGCGCCCTCGCGCTTGCACACGCCCATGACATCGCCTTGCCCGATCTCGCGACGGCGCTCGGGCGCAAGTATGCTGCCGTCCATAAATTCGCCGAGAAGCAGGGGGTCAGGTTCGGCCGCCGCGCGCGTCGCAAGCCCGCCCCGACGCTGCAGGACATTCTCGGCCTATCTCCGCGGCCGTAGGCCGGGATCGACCGTGGCTCGAAGGGGAGGGGGAGGGCTCGGGTGGGCGTGAAAGGCACGCCAGCCACGAGGAGCGCATCATGATCCCCGCCACCATAGCGACCGCGGTCGCGCCCGAGACGATCGCGAAGGTCACACGGCTCTTCAACAACACCGCCTTCGACGTGGTGACCGAGCTCTTCCAGAACGCCCGCCGAGCCGGCGCTATTGCGGTCGCGGTCCTGATCCAAACGGGCGGACCCGACACGCTCCTCCACATCATCGATGATGGCCACGGCATCGCCGATCCTGCTGCAATGGTCACACTCGGACGCTCGGGATGGTCGGAGCAAACTCGTCGCATGGAAGACCCGGCAGGTATGGGCGTGTTCAGCCTCGCCGGTCGGGACGTGATCGTCCGTTCCTTCTCCCGTCCCGACCGGCAGGGATGGATGGCGCACATCCCCGCCTCGGCGTGGGAGACGAGCCGACCAATCGCGATCTCGCCCGACCCAATCTCGCGCGGCACAGCCATCACGATCAAAGTTCCCGACGCCTGGCTGAAGACACTGGCCGACGACGTCGCCACGGCCGCGAAACACTACCCCCTCCCGGTGACCCTGAACGGAGATACGCTACCGCGCGAGGACTGGCTGCAGGATGCAATCCATGTCGAAGAGTGGAACGGGACCCGGATCGGCGTTTTCCAAAAGCACCCATCGCACTACTCCACCCGCGAAGGTCGCTTGAATTTCCACGGGCTGACGCTCCCCTGCAAACTGCCGCAGATCCAGGAGGTCGATCGCGGTGCACACTGGATCGCACGCGTCGACATCTTCGATGCGCCGCAGATCCAGCTCGTACTTCCAGCTCGCAAGGAGGTGATCGAGAACGAGGGCCTGGCGGCGCTGCAAGACGCGGTCAGCGTCGCCATTTTCCGTGCGATTGCCTCGCAAGGAGCGCACCGCTTGTCCGCAGAACACTGGCGGGCTGCACTCGACCTCGGCGTCGAGTTGCCAGAAGCGGAAGCGTACCTATTCGGATGGGTGGCTCCCGCCGCAGATAGCGGGCGCAACTACGCCACGGGCGAGCGCACGACCGATACCTCCATGGTGATTATGTCAGACTTCGAGGCACTGGTCGCACAGCCTGCCGCGGACGCAATCGCCGCGCATAATCCGTTCGGCGGACCTCTCGTCGTGGCCCAGGACGCCTTCACAGGCTACCGCTGGTACGACGTTCTCGCCCGGGTCGATGACCTACGTTTTCGCGTCCTGCAGAGTGACCGCGAGTTCGTGGTTTCGGCTACGCTTGATGCGCCGAGCGACGCCGAGGATGGCTGGGTCGACGCGATCACGATGGTGGCGACCGTATCGCACGCTGGCGCGTCCATCGAGGTCTCGACTGCAGCGGACGTCGCCTTCGCCCCGGATGAATGGACATGCAATTCGGTCGACCAAACGTCGCTTTTCGTGCGCCGCGGCAGCAGCCGGACCGCCCTGGACGTCGCCGATCTCTTCGAGCGCGCCGCCTTCGAACCCTCCACGGATAGCGACGCCGACAGCTACGACACCCAGCAGGAGCGTTTCCAGGCGGACGCGGCCGAGCGGGTCATCGGCCTGCTTGAGGGCGACGATGCAGCGCTCGAAAGCCGCATCCGGGACAAGCTGTCGGGGCATTACTTCATGGTTCCCGCAGACCGCACCGTAACCGTCGTCATCAACCGGGATCGCCTCGAGGTGCAGATCGTCGAGCGCACCGTTACCGCGACCGGCGCAGGCGGGGAGGGCGCGTGACATGGCGCGCTTCAATCATGCCTATGCGATCGCCTTCAGTGTCGTCTCGAACGACGATCGTGGCCACGACGTCGACGCGCGACAGCTGCACGCCGCGCTGATGACCCGGATCGAGGACCTCGATTGCGAAGGCGGATGGGTCGAAGCTGCCGGCGTACCGTACGACAGCTACCTCGAGCCGGAAGGGGATCAGCCATGACGCTGCCGTCCCCTCCAAATGTCCTTTCCTACGGGATCGGCGTGGACAGCACGGCACTGTTGGTCGAGCTTCACGCCCGAGGCGAAGCTCCCGATCTCGTGCTCAGCGCCGACACCGGCAACGAGAAGCCCGAAACCTACGACTACCTCGACATCATTCGCCCCTGGATGCGCGATCGCGGCATACGGTTCGAGCTCGTCTCTTACGTACCCAAGCGCTTCAAACACTGGCCACCCTACTTCGGCATACTGGAGATGTGCCTGACGAACGCGACCCTGCCGAGCAAGTCGCTCGGGGGATCATCATGCAGCCTCAAATACAAAAAGGCTCCGCAAGACGCCTTTCTCAAGACCTGGCAGCCGGCGATCGAAGCATGGGACCGAGGGCAACGTGTCGTCCGACTGATCGGCTACGACGCCGGTCCTCGCGACACAGCGCGCGCCAACCATGCGCTGACCATCGACGATCCCCTCTACGAATGCCGTTCCCCACTACGGGAGTGGAATTGGGACCGTCCGCAATGCGTTTCCCGGATCGAGGCCGAAGGCCTGCCTGTACCGCCCAAGTCGGCCTGTATCCTGTGCATCGCCAACAAGCCGGACGAGATCCGCAGCCTTCCGCCGTGGTGCCTTCGCCTGATCGTCCTAGTCGAGGCGCGCGCAGCACCCCGGCTTCACACGGTCGAGGGGCTCTGGCGCCGATCGACCAGGGCGCGCCCCGGATCGATGACAACTTTCATTCGAGCCGAGGCCCTACTCCCGGCCGATGAGATCGATCGCATCGTGCGCGACGCTCCCACCGATCTCATCCGCTTCCAGGACGTCGCGGCCACCGTCCCGATCGGAGAGCGTCCGAAGATGGGCGACTGGCTCGACCGCTTCCACTTGGCCTTCGCCCAACGAGGCCGCGGCCACGCGGACGCGATGGCCGCCTGACCCAACACAACCGACAAACGAACCGAGGATCGAACCATGATCGAGACCGCTGCCGAAACGCGCGTTGAAGCCATCGCGCGACTTAACGACCGCTGCCGCCAAGGCTTTGATCGAACCGCGCGCATCACCGTCACGCGCACGTGCCTCGCCACCTTGTCGACCGGCACGCTCGCGTCCGAGGCCGTGGCACAAGCTCGGCTGCTCCAGGAATTGCGTCGACACAGCTTTACCGCGGACTGTCCGGAACGCGATCGCGGATCCTTTATGGTCGACCAGACCACGGTGTTCTTCCGCATCGACTACTTCGATGCGGCCCTCGAATGGGGCTCGGAAGATCCAGCGAACGCCAGCCTGACGACGCGTGTGCTGACGCTCATGCTGCGGGAGGATCTCTGATGATCCGGTTCCGCCCCACGTCGACTGACATCGCGGCCATCCGTGAAGCCGCCCGCCGAGAAGCGAAATTTGAGCGGGTCGGGCAGGTCATCCTTAAGGTCGGACGCCGGCAGAGCCTCGCATCGGGCGAAACATCCATCAACTTCGCGCTGATCAGTGATGATCCCGACTGGCAGGACACCGATCTCGATGACTACGAGCCGTGGGCCGCCTTCACGCGCGGCGTCGAGCTGACCGCAGACGGTCGCGGCCTGCTCGACTTCGACATACGCCGACGCGGCGATCGCCGTCTCGACCTGCACGGCAACGTCTCGATCGGCATCATAGAAGGCAAGCTGACGACGATCAGCGGCTATCCCACCATTTATCGGGGTGATGGGTCATGACGATCGAGATCATTCTCGGCCTACCGCATCTCGCCAACGGCGCGCTGCTCGCAACCGCCGAGCGCCTCAAGGCGCCAGTGCTGATTTCCGCCAACTGCCTGTCACGCTGGCGCAAGGCCGATGGCTGGCGCGAATGGACAGGATGGCGAACGGCCACGCTCGCTAATGCGGATGGCTTGGTCAGCCTCGATCTCGACAGCGCCGGCTACTCGATGATGGTCCGATATGGTGGCCTACCGTGGTCGATCGCCGACTACATGGCCCTAGCGGCCTCGTACCCGTTCCGACGGGTGTCCTCGATCGACTATTGCTGCGAAGACGGCGTAGCGTCGAACCGGGAAGAGGTACTCGACCGTATCTCCCGAACGATCGCGACCAACCGAGAGTGCTTCGCGCGTGCGATCGACCTCGGCATCGCAAACCGCTTCATGCCGGTTCTGCAGGGCAGGACACCCGACGACTACGTCCGCTGTCTCGACGCGATCGAGGGCATGATCCTACCCGGCACTACCGTCGGCATCGGGAGCATGTGCCGACGCGTCATCCATGGCCCCGAAGGACTTGTCGCCGTCGTAGAGCGCCTCTCGCGTGTCCTACCAGTCGGCCTCCGTGCCCATGCCTTTGGCGTCAAGGGTGACGCCTTGCCCTACCTAGCGCCGTTCTCGCGCTGGGTCGCCTCGATCGACAGTCAAGCCTTCGGCATCGCGGCGCGACGGGACGCGATCCAACGCGGTGTCGCGAAGAGCGACAGGTTGGTCGCCGCCCACATGGAGCGCTGGTATCGACGCCAGTGCGGGCGAGCGCTTGCCGCTCCGGTCACGCTACCCGAGGCCGCAGACCACTCGGCTCGTCCCGTCGCCGTCGATGATCCATGGGAACGTGCCATCGCCGAAGCGCGCGCCCAGATCCGAGACCTTATCGAGACGGGTGACCTCGACCATGACGAGATCACGGCAAACTGGGTCGAAGCATGGGCTGCCGACCTCTACCATCAGCGCGCTGCCTGACGAGGCTCACCATGATCACTGACCGCTCACAACGCTGGCGCGACCGGCGCAGCCGCTTCGTGACCGACGATACCGTCATCGATCCACGCCGCTACGCCGTTGACGTCGTTGCCCACGACACCGCACGCGCTTTCGTCGCCGACCATCACTACCTTAGCCGCTACCCCGCCGCGCAACTGGCAGTCGGGCTCTTCGGTCCAGGCCGTGGCGGCATTTCCTCTCTCGACGGCATCATCGTGTTCGGAGTGCCCGCATCAGGCGCGGTCATCACGCGGCACACCGGCTACGACGATCCGACACGTGGTTGCGTGCTGCAACGCCTTCTGTGCCTACCGTCCGTCGCCGTCAACGGTGAAAGCTATTTCGCCGCCCGCGCATTCCGACTGCTGCGCCAGGCCAAGCCGGTAATCCAGTCCGTCGTCAGCTTTTCCGACCCGCAGTTTGGGCACTGCGGCTGCGTCTACGCCTCGCTCTCCGGCGCCTATCGCGGACCAACGAGGCCGCGGACGGTGCTTCGCATCGCCGGCGAGACAATCTCCGATCGCACCCTGTCCAAGATCCGAAATCTCGAGACGGGTCATGGCGGCGCCGTCGACCAACTCGTGAGGCTCGGCGCACCGAGGCCGCGGACAGAGGAACACCTCCGAGCATGGCTCGAACGGTGCCGCCGCGAGCGCATTCTAGTCCCGGCCCGACAGGCCAGCCTTTTCACCTACTGTTTCGAGCTCACGCGCAGCGCCCGCCACACTGGCCGCACATTGCCTCGTCTTGCCTATCCTATCAGATCCGACGTCTTGCGTGAGCAGCTCGGAGCCGAGCCCGTCGTGCCGACGAGAAGAGAAGGGGGAGGGGGGATCGTGTCCACGAGAGGAGACGAGCCATGCGCATCCAACGGGCGATCGCGATCGCCAAGGCAGACGAGAACCGCCTGATCCGCTTCATTGAGCGACGCGACCGCTTTCTCGACGCGCTCGACTGGGACTCGCTCCCCGAGCAGCTCGCCCGGGAGGCGGCGATGATGGACGAGCTGCTCGCAACCGAACTCGCCGAGGCCGCGTGCTATGTCATATGGCTTGAGGAGTGCATCGGCTTCGGCGTCGAAGACATCGTCGCCGTCCATGATCTGCAGCCGCTCTCCGTGATCCGATCCATCGCCGCGTTGGCCTAACCCACCGGTCGACACCTACCGCCGCGGCTTCCTTCCGCTACCATCCCATGCAACAATCTCCACGGGAGATGAACGATGACTGCTGTCCTGACGGACTTCCTCTTCGGCTCGCCCAACCACCTTTACTGGTCGCTTCTCGGCCTCGCCGTGCTTGTTCTCGCCGGGATCGTAGTGGCCCACCTGATGCCCGACTACCGTCGGACCATCATGGCCGTCGGCGCGATCCCCGTCCTGGTTTTCGCTATCTCATTCGTTCCCCTGTTCAGCGCCGACGAGCCGCCGGTCAGCAATCCCGCCGACGGGTTGGCGAGAACCCAGAACCTCCTCTCCGGTGTCCTGCAAGCCGCACCCCTCATGCTGGCATTCGAAGGACTCTTGCACGAAGCGGTCATCTTCATTGATGACCGCGCCCAGGCCCGCAAGCGGCGGTCCAGGCAGTGACTAATGGACGCAAGGCGACCACGTCGGGATAACCATCACTCAAGACTACATGGGGGTCACAATGATCAGCTTCATCATCCGCCGACCTGTATCGACCCTCGCAATTGCCTTCTACCTCGCGGCCATGATTTACGGTCGTAATCTGTGGCTGCTGGGAAGCGATCCCGAACCTGCAACAGTGACGAGCGACGCGTTGGTAAACACGGCCCTATCCTTGAGCCATACGACCGCCAACTGGTGGTTCATCAGCGGCTTCCTCGTCATTGGTCTCTTGATCCAATTCACGGCGCGTCTTCTCGACGCCTGACGGACCCACCAACGACGGTGTGCCGCGACCGAACCAACCGAGGAACACGCTCATGAGTCGCCATACCTTTGTCGGGCCTGCCGGCGTCAGCGTAGCGATCGGGTGGGACCGACCACTCGAAACCTTCTACGTACAGGTGTCGCGACCCGACCCCGAGGACCCCGGCGAATGCGATACCTTCATCTGGAAAGGTCTCGAGCCGAACGAACTCACCTCCGCGGCCGCGGCGATCGAAATTGCCACCCCACACGCCGCCCTACCAACGGATCTCGGCAACACGCTCGAGATGGACCGCCTTAAAACGCTCGGTGTGTCGGATGGTGAGTACCAGGCTGAGATGAAGCGCCGACTTTTCCCAAAATAACCAGACAGGCACGTCGTGGAGTGACCGCGGACCGCGCCCTGTGCTAGGTGTTTAGTCCCGGCATCTGGTGGATCGGATTGACGATGAACCTATCCGGCTCTGACGTCCAGATTTTGGCGATGTATTCGTAGGGTGTGAGTCCGCTGAGCGTCTTGAGCCGGCGGGCAAAGTTATAGGCAGCCATGAAGTCAGCGAGGTGCGTCCGTAGCTGGTCATGGCTCTCGTAGTGGAAGCGTTTGACGGTCGCCTCCTTGATGGTGCGGTTCATCCGCTCGACCTGACCATTGGTCCAAGGGTGGTTCGGCTTGGTGAGCCGGTGCTCGATGTCGTTCGCTTCGCAGATCATATCGAAGCGCATCTGACGCGACCAGGCGGTGTTACGGTTGCGCGGCTGGTCGGCGAACTGGATGCCATAGCACATTGGGAAGCGCCGGTTCGGGAGCCGTGGTGGCCCTGATGAAACCAAGGCTGCGAAGCGGCCGCAGGGTTCATCAGGGAAAGCCATGGCCGGCCAGTGGGTGTCTAAAGTGAAGTTGTCGAGACAACACTTTGGAGGCCGACCGACCATGACCAAGCTCACCCCTACGCCTGCTGGCGCCGTGCTGGTAGCCATCGACATGTCCAAGAACCGGCAGGAAGTCCTCATGGAGCGACCGGAAGGTGGCCGGCGCCGGCGGATGACCGTCATGGCGACCAAGAAGGACTATGACGACTTTGCCGAACAGCTCGCTGCCATCGGCCGTCCCATCGTTGTCGGGTTCGAGGCCACGGGGAATTACCATCGCACGCTGGCGCACAGACTCCTGACCGCGGGGTTCGAGCTACGCCTCATCTCGTCAGTCGCGCTCGCCCGGACGCGCGAGGCATTGCACAACGGATGGGACAAAAACGATTCCAAGGACGCCCAGGTCATCCTTCACATGCTGCGGATCGGGGCGACGCAGCGCTATGTCGATCCGCTGGCGGCCGGGATCAACGACCTGCAGGAACTGTCGAAGACCCACGAGACGATCTCCAAGGCCAAGACGCAAACCTGGCATCGGATCCTTACCCACTATTTGCCGCTCTACTTCCCCGAGATCGCTCGCTTCGCCGGCAACAGCAGATCCGACTGGTTCTTTGCGCTCATCGAGCGGTTCCCCACTCCTGCCAGCATCACCGCGCTCGACGCTGAGACATTCTCGGCCATGGCTTGGCCTCTCGTTGGCCGTAAGGTTTCCAAAGCTCGTCTTATCAATGACATATACGAAACGGCTTGCGCTTCCGTCGCTCTGCCGGTCGCGGAGGATTCGGCCGCAATTACAATGTTCCGCATGGTCATCGCGCAGGGACGCAGTCTCATCCAGCAGCGTGACGAGATAGAGCGGCTTGCCCATGCCAGGCTGGCCGAGCATGTCGATTACCAGCTGTTGCGCAAGATTCCTGGCATCGGCCCGATCAACGCGCTGACCATTCTGGCGGAAGCCGGCGATCTGCGCCGGTTCAATCATCATCGCCAATTTCTGAAATTCTGCGGCCTCGATCTCGCGACGTGTCAGTCAGGCACGTTCCGCGGCCGCACAAAGCTGTCCAAGTACGGCAATGCACGATTGCGCCGGACCTTCTGGATGGCTGCTCAGGTTGCCGCGCGTCAGCGCGACAATAGCTTCCGCGATAAGCTCGGACGATATGTCGCCGGGCACGCGGACGATGCCGACCGTCGCCGCAAGGCGATGACGGCGCTCACCGCCAAGATGGCGCGCGTGGCTCACGCCGTCATCAAGACGGGGACAGAGTACCGGCCGTTCCTCGAACGGTCGGATGCCAGGTGGAAGGACCCCTCTCTGATGTGCCGTGAGGGCGCGAGAGCGACCCTTTAGATAATGTTCGGGCCTTCCACCTGGGTGCGTATCTCGTCTTAAGGATGGTGAGGACCACGGCCGCCTCGGCGCCGCTGGATCCTGTGTTTGCTATGGCAGGGAGCGATCCCGTTGACGGTGGGAGCCATCTGGCTCAGAATGCATGCCGCGCCGATGGTTGTCGGCGCATGGATATCTGCTGGCCGAAACCCGCCGCTGCTTCCCAACATAGGACGTTGTCGGTCAGGATTGTGTGGATGCGGTAGGGCACCGCTTTCAGCAGGTGTTCGAGAAACTCCCACGCCGTTCGCCGATCAGCCTTGTCGACCAACTGGGTGACGGCGAACTTGCTGGTGCGGTCGATTCCGACGAACAGGTAGAGCTTGCCTTCGGCGGTCTGCACCTCGGCAATATCCACGTGGAAGAAGCCGATCGGGTAGCGCTTGAAGCGCTGTCGCTTCGGCTTGTCCCCCTCGATGTCCGGCAGACGGGATATGCCATGACGCTGGAGGCAGCGGTGCAGCGCTGAGCGCGTCAGCTGCGGGATCGAGGGCTGCAACGCGTAGAGGCAATCGTCGAGCGGCAGTAATGTGTGACGCCGGAACGCGACGACGGCCGCCTCCTCAGCTTGGGTCAGGGTCGTTGAATGAGGGGCCTTCGGCCCGGTCTTTTGATCCTCGACCGTCGCCCGCTTACGCCACTTCGCTACCGTCTTAGGGTTGATCCCAAGCTCTCGGCTCAGCGCCGAGAGCGAAGCTTGCGATCGCTGTATTGCTGCTCTGACGGCGTGCGTGGTCGTGGCGCTCCCGTGACGTACCTGTCCCATACGGCTTCCTTCCATTCTAACGAAAGGATCGCACCATCAAACCGTGGGATCAAACACCTAGCATTACAGTTGCGCATTTGATCGAAGTCTGAATCAATGGGTCTCCATAGCAGGAGACTGTGGATGACGGGCGCATCGATTGAGACGACGCTGGAGCTTTGGGCGACTTCGCTGCGTGATGTGAAGGCGCGGATGCGGGGTTTGTTCACGCAGGAACGTGTCGCGGCATCTGCGGGGTTGTTCCTAGACGGACTGCTAGGCGACGAGCGGCGCAAGACCGGCTGGATGCGTGCTGAAGCGGCAGGCGATCCTGGACCGTGGCGGCAGCAGGCAATCCTCGGCCGCGGTCGGTGGGACGCTGACGCGCTGCGCGATATCGTACGCGACTATGTCGTCGAGACGCTGGCTGCCGAGGATGCGGTGCTCGTGATCGACGAGACGGGCTTCCTCAAGCAGGGCAAGGCGTCGTGTGGTGTCTCGCGCCAATACACCGGGTCTGCGGGCAAGATCACCAACTGCCAGATCGGCGTCTTTGGCGCCTATGTCTCGCACCACGGTCACGCCTTTATCGACCGGGCGCTGTACCTGCCGAAGGTTTGGACGAGCGACAGCGAGCGCATGGATGCGGCCCATGTTCCAATGGAGACGCGGTTCGCGACCAAGCCCGCCTTAGCGGTGCAGATGATCGCACGTACGATTGCAGCCGACGTCCCGTTCGCCTGGGTCGCCGCCGATAGCGTGTACGGCGTCGGCGACGTCGAGCAGGCGCTACGCGGAGCCGGGAAAGGCTATGTCCTCGGCGTTGGTTCCAACCATCACTTTGGCTCCTGGGTGGGGAAGCCCGCCGTTTTCGGCACTGCAGGCGAGATCGCACAGGATCTCGATCCCGCCGCCTGGCATCGCCTGTCGGCAGGCGAGGGCACGAAGGGAGCAAGACTGCACGACTGGGCCTATCTCGAACTCGCGGACATCGAGGCTACCGATTACGGTGAAGGACGCTCAGGGGTGTGGACCCGCGGCTTGCTGATCCGACGACATATCGCGGACGGCGAACTGGCGTTCTTCACGACTTGGTGCCCGGCGGGGACCGGGATCGACGCGCTCGTGCACGTCGAAGGACACCGCTGGGCGATCGAGGACAGCTTCGAGACGACCAAGAACGAACTCGGCCTCGACCACAACGAAACCCGATCCTGGCATGGATGGCATCGCCACGTATCGCTGGTCATGCTCGCGTTCGCCATGATGGCAGTGATCCGCCATCACGCAAACGAGGTGACGCCCCCAAAAAGAATGCGCACGACACCCCGGCGCTGATCCGTTGGTCTGTACAAGAAGTCCGACGCATTGCCGTTCGGCTCGCCCAGCGCCGTATCGCACCTGCCCACATCATCGCATGGTCGTTATGGCGACGAGCGCATCAAGCGGCCGCC
This sequence comes from Sphingomonas sp. AAP5, assembly GCF_004354345.1. Taxonomy (NCBI): domain Bacteria; kingdom Pseudomonadati; phylum Pseudomonadota; class Alphaproteobacteria; order Sphingomonadales; family Sphingomonadaceae; genus Sphingomonas; species Sphingomonas sp. AAP5. The sequence continues at coordinate 42,295 of NZ_CP037914.1, forward strand.
CGCCACGCACATCTAAAGACGAGAATGCAACTGTAATGCTAGGGTCCAAACCCAATCATCTGCTTGAAGGCGTGCGGCTTTCGTGATTCACAGGCGGTGTGGATCAAAAGAGGTGCGGGATGGCGCTGTTCTGGCTTTCGGACGAGGCGTGGGCGGCGATCGAACCGCATTTGCCAAAGAACCAGCCCGGTGCCCGACGGGTGGATGATCGTCGGGTAATCTCGGGCATCCTGCACGTGCTGAAGGTCGGTTGCCGGTGGTGCGACTGCCCGGCCGATTATGGTCCATCGACGACGATCTATAACCGCTTCAACCGCTGGTCGCACAGGGGCTTCTGGCTGAAGCTGCTCGCTGCCTTGGTGGATACCGGCGCGGTCACGAAAAGCACCGCGATCGACAGCACCTACGTCAAGGCACAGCGCGCGGCGTTCGGCGCAAAAGGGGGCGATCGAGCCAAGCGATCGGCCGTTCGCGCGGTGGCTGGACCACCAAGGTACACGCGCTCACCGACGTCATCGGCCGCCCGTATGCGCTGATGCTGACGCCCGGCAACGTCAGCGACATCAAGGCCGCACCCGCGCTTCTCGAGCGCGCCGGGCACATGCGCTACCTGCTGGGCGACAAGGGCTACGACGCCGACCGGTTGCGGCGCTCGTTGCGCGATGCAGGGGCTGTCCCCGTCATCCCAGGTCGGCGCAACCGCAAGCGCATCATCCGCTATGACAAGGACCGCTATCGCGGTCGCCACCTCATCGAGAACGCCTTCTGCCGCCTTAAGGATTTCCGCCGCGTCGCCACCCGATACGACAAGCTCGCGGCCAACTTCCTGTCAGGCGTCGCGCTGGCAACCGCTTTGGCGTTCTGGCTCTGAATGAGTCTGAACCCTAGCATTACAGTTGCATTCTCGTCTTTAGATGTGCGTGGCGGGCGGCCGCTTGATGCGCTCGTCGCCATAACGACCATGCGATGATGTGGGCAGGTGCGATACGGCGCTGGGCGAGCCGAACGGCAATGCGTCGGACTTCTTGTACAGACCAACGGATCAGCGCCGGGGTGTCGTGCGCATTCTTTTTGGGGGCGTCACCTCGTTTGCGTGATGGCGGATCACTGCCATCATGGCGAACGCGAGCATGACCAGCGATACGTGGCGATGCCATCCATGCCAGGATCGGGTTTCGTTGTGGTCGAGGCCGAGTTCGTTCTTGGTCGTCTCGAAGCTGTCCTCGATCGCCCAGCGGTGTCCTTCGACGTGCACGAGCGCGTCGATCCCGGTCCCCGCCGGGCACCAAGTCGTGAAGAACGCCAGTTCGCCGTCCGCGATATGTCGTCGGATCAGCAAGCCGCGGGTCCACACCCCTGAGCGTCCTTCACCGTAATCGGTAGCCTCGATGTCCGCGAGTTCGAGATAGGCCCAGTCGTGCAGTCTTGCTCCCTTCGTGCCCTCGCCTGCCGACAGGCGATGCCAGGCGGCGGGATCGAGATCCTGTGCGATCTCGCCTGCAGTGCCGAAAACGGCGGGCTTCCCCACCCAGGAGCCAAAGTGATGGTTGGAACCAACGCCGAGGACATAGCCTTTCCCGGCTCCGCGTAGCGCCTGCTCGACGTCGCCGACGCCGTACACGCTATCGGCGGCGACCCAGGCGAACGGGACGTCGGCTGCAATCGTACGTGCGATCATCTGCACCGCTAAGGCGGGCTTGGTCGCGAACCGCGTCTCCATTGGAACATGGGCCGCATCCATGCGCTCGCTGTCGCTCGTCCAAACCTTCGGCAGGTACAGCGCCCGGTCGATAAAGGCGTGACCGTGGTGCGAGACATAGGCGCCAAAGACGCCGATCTGGCAGTTGGTGATCTTGCCCGCAGACCCGGTGTATTGGCGCGAGACACCACACGACGCCTTGCCCTGCTTGAGGAAGCCCGTCTCGTCGATCACGAGCACCGCATCCTCGGCAGCCAGCGTCTCGACGACATAGTCGCGTACGATATCGCGCAGCGCGTCAGCGTCCCACCGACCGCGGCCGAGGATTGCCTGCTGCCGCCACGGTCCAGGATCGCCTGCCGCTTCAGCACGCATCCAGCCGGTCTTGCGCCGCTCGTCGCCTAGCAGTCCGTCTAGGAACAACCCCGCAGATGCCGCGACACGTTCCTGCGTGAACAAACCCCGCATCCGCGCCTTCACATCACGCAGCGAAGTCGCCCAAAGCTCCAGCGTCGTCTCAATCGATGCGCCCGTCATCCACAGTCTCCTGCTATGGAGACCCATTGATTCAGACTTCGATCAAATGCGCAACTGTAATGCTAGCCTTGAAGTGAGGAGATCACGCATGCCGGATACCCAACCCTCGCATGAACTCGCCGGTGTCCGTACGTTGCCGGCCCGCCGCAATTGGCGCCTGTTCGCTATTCTCGTTCTCGCCGGCATTGCCGCTGCGACGGGCTTGTGGAGCCTGCAATACCTGCCCGAGGATTACCAATGGCTGCTCGCCATAACGGGCTTGGGTGTCGCCGGAGGCTTCTTCGTTTATCTGAACACCTATATCGATCGGCGCGAGGCCATCGGGGTCGCGGGCGCCGGGGTCGCCATCCTGACCTATTCCGTCGCGACCCGCGGCTTCCTTATAGCTTGGCTCGTTTGCGGGGCAGGCGCCCTGACAGCCATCATCGTCCTCGCACTGCGTTGGTCCGACCCACTGTCTCTCGATTCAGACGCAAACCGAGGCACACCGCAGTGACGGTCGTGGCGAACCGCGACACGCGATAATCAATGCAGGAGAAGGCCGGTGTCCAAGAAAGTCCTCCCCGCTTTCAATAAAATCGGTGCCGTTTTTTCGCGAGTATCGCCCCGCTTCTGGCAGTCGCTCGCTCTCCTTTCAGCAACAGCCGCGGTCCTCCTGACCGCCATGGCGATCCATCCGATCCTCTACTTACTGGCATTGCCGCTGGTGATGCTCTTCTTCGTGTTTCTCGAACGACGCGAACCGAGGACGCCGACGCGCTAAGCGCGCACCCCGCGGTCCACCAAGGCGACCGGTGCGGGGAAGGAAAGGGGGAGGGGTTCGGCGGTCCAAAGAGGGCTCTGTTGCAAACTGATCCGATTTTCGGTGATCTGTCTTGCCGAGAGTGAGGGTGGCGCGATGTCAGGGTTCAAAGGGCGGCATTTTGAGGGTGAGATCGTGCTTTGGGCGGTGCGATGGTACTGCCGGTATGGCATCAGCTACCGGGATCTTGAGCAGATGATGGGCGAACGTGGCGTGAATGTTGACCATTCCACGATCTACCGCTGGGTTCAGAGATACGCCCCGGAGATCGAGAAGCGGCTGCGCTGGCAATGGCGCCGCCCTGCCTCGACGAGTTGGCGGGTCGATGAGACCTATATCAAGGTTCGTGGTGCCTGGACGTATCTGTATCGCGCGGTCGACAAGGACGGGAACACGATCGATTTTTATCTCTCGCCAACGCGGAATACGAAGGCTGCGAAGCGTTTCCTGGGCAAGGCGCTGGGCGGGTTGAAGGACTGGGAGAAACCCGAGATCATCAATACCGATAAGGCGCCGACCTACACCGCCGCCATTGCTGAACTGAAAGCGGAAGGCAAATGTCCCAAGGATACCCAGCATCGCCAGGTGAAGTATCTGAACAACGTCGTTGAGGCTGACCATGGCAAGCTGAAGCAGCTGATCCGGCCGGTGCGGGGTTTCAAGACACTGAAGACGGCGTATGCGACGATCAAAGGCTTCGAGGTGATGCGGGCCCTGCGCAAGGGACAGGCAGCTGCCTTCAATCTCACCCGCGACATTTGCGGCGAGGCGCGGCTGGTCGAGCGTGCCTTCGGCCTCGGCGCTTGCGCCCTCACCGAAGCCATTCAACTCATCGGCAAACGGATGGAACTTGAAGCAGCCTAATGGGCACCGCTCGAACAGCCATGAGACGAACTGCGCCCGTCATCACAGTTTGCAACAGAGCCAGTGAGAGGATGTTCGGAATCGTACGCTAAGCCCGAGCCTTTGCGGCGCATAGATCGAGTGACGGGTTGCGTGACATGGATCGCCTACGATCGGACAGGGCCAGCGATCGTCACGCAAACCCTCGTTTTCCTTGCGGTGCCGGCGTCGCCAAAAATTGGCGGGAAGTGCTCATAGCTCGGGCGCAGCGGACTTCCGATTCTTAAGGGCGGGCATTTCGAACCGGGGTTCCGAAACTTCTATGCCCGCAAAAATTGATGGGCATGCGGCAGCGGCACAACCAACCCGGTTGTAAAACCACCACCATTCGATCGAGGATCAAGACTTCTCAAGCACTCGGCAGATTGCGCGCAGCATTCAAATGCTTCTGGATCGCGGGCATGGCCGCTTCAGCCTTTGCCCGTGCCGTCGAATCGCTACCGCGCGCTGCGTAGGCACCATGAACTTTCAGCGCCTCCTCGTGTGCAGCGATTTGCCCGCGTTTGTAAGCCGCGTTGAACTCGGCGCTCGGCACGTTCTCCAAAGAGTTCAGCATTTCCGACAAAGGGCCGTCGAGCGCACCTCCAGCGCCGGAGCCACCAACGCCGGATCGACTTGGCACCTGGCGGCTATGGTGCTCGACCATCTGCTGCGCGAAAACACGCAAAGCCTTGTCTTGCGATCGGGCCAGCGCGAGCCGACTGGAATCAACCTCATATTTGCTCAACGCCTCCACGGCGCTCGAATACCCTATGGTTTCCACAGGTGCCGGGTTCGTGCTGATCCCGGATTGAGCGAGGGACGGCGAGAACGGCACCGCAGAGCTCGCCATCGCTAGCGCGCAAAGAGACATACCTAATAACGTCCGCATTGATCGGCTCCTGATTTGCAACGGCCTTCGGATGTTCAGCCCGCAGCGGGGCGGACGATGTTGGTCTTGTCCAATGCAGCGCGAAGCCCGCGGGCCAACTTGCGCGCGTCATCGTTTGCCCAGAAGTGCATGAAGAAGAGCCGCGGCTGGTCGTCCAGCATATGGTTATGGAGCGCGGTCACCTCGATCCCGTTTGACCTTAAAGCACGAAGTACCGGGTCGACCTCGGCGGCCGTAAGCACGAAATCACCCGTGATCGCAGCCTTGCCACCGCCGGTTGGCTGAAAGTTGAGCGCCGTTGCCGTGCCCATCGAGGCGGGTGCCGGCATTCCGCTGTCGCTCAACTTTTCAGCGCGGGGAAAGCCGAACTGGTAGACGCCTCCGTTGGGCTTGCCCTTGCCGCCCATGATCCCGTCGATCGCGGCGGTGTCGAAGTCGAGTTTGGCATCCGCTACCTTGGCGGGCGCGGTCATCGGCGTCCGGCTTTCGGCGAGTGCCGATCGCAGGTTCTTCGCCATCTCACCCGGATCGCCGTGCCCGCCGACATGCAGGTACATCGTCGCCGGCGAGGAACGGAGCAGATGATTATGGAGCGCCGTCACCGTGAAGCCACTTGCGAGCAGCTTGCTCATCACCGGGTTCACCTCGTCATGCGTCAACACGAGGTCGCCCATGACCATTGCCTGTTCGCTCATTGGCATGAAGGCGAGCCAGGAGCCGAGCGCCAGCGCGGGCTTGATCGCCACGCCGTCGAGCTGGACGTTCAGGTCGGAGCGTGGAAATGCATAACGGCGAACCCCGTCCGGCTGCGTCGTCCCGCGCCGGCCAAGATTCTGGTCCACTGGTGCCCACCTGTCGCCGTTTGCCTGGGCCGGTGCCATTTGCGGAGCGGTCTGAGCGATTGCCGGTGTAGCGAACAGCGCAGCAAGCGGTAGCAGCAGGTAACGCAATGCTTCTCTCCTTGGACTCGACTGGTTAGCCGCGTTCGCAATGCGCGCGGCCGGTATGCACCACGGCGTCTTCGGCCAACATTTAGCTCGTAGCGTAAAACGATACAAGTGTACGATTATATCGGCAATATGATACAGATGCTGCATGACTGATGATCCTTTGATCGAACCACATGACTGGCTGCTGCTGATCCCGCAGCTACCGGCCAAGCCGGCTTATCTGCGCGTGCGGGTGTGGCGGCGCTTGCAGGCGATCGGTGCCGCCCCACTAAAAAACGCTGTGCACGCGCTCCCCCTGCGTCCGGACACGCGCGCGCTGTTCGAGGAGTTGCGGGCGGAGATTACCGGGGGCGGCGGCGAGGCACTGATCCTGGAGGCCCGGCTTGTTGAAGGCATGACCGGTGCGGAACTTCGCGCCATGTTCGACGCGGCTCGCGACGCCGATTATGACGATCTGGCGCGTGAGTTACGCTCGTTGACCGAAGGCGGCGAGGTCGCCCTAGCGGATACCAGGCGGCTTAGAAGGCGTCTGCACGAGATCGCCGCGATCGACTTTTTCGGCGCGCACGGGCGGCAAGCTGTCTTGGCCGCCCTCGCCGACGCGGACCGCCGCGTCCATGAACATCCGGACGTGAGCGGGACAGGCGCGCCGGAGTTGACGCCCGCGGAGTTGAAGGGCCGCACCTGGGTCACGCGCCGGCATGTCCATGTCGATCGCATCGCGTCGGCCTGGCTGATCCGCCGGTTCATTGATCCGCAAGCCACCTTCAAGTTCGTGGACGGCAAGGGCTATGTGCCCGAGCCGGACGAACTGCGTTTTGACATGGCGGACGCGGAGTTCACGCACGAGGGCGACCGCTGCTCCTTCGAAACACTGGTATATCGGACGGGTCTCGATGCTGACCGGGCACTCATCGCGCTCGCCGAGATCATCCATGACCTCGACATTGCGGACGGCAAGTTCGGCCGGCCGGAAGCGGCGGGGATCGCCGCGCTGGTCAACGGCATCTGCGCGGGAACCGATGATGACGGGGAGCGGATCGCCCGAGGCTCGGGCGCGCTTGATGGTTTCCACGCGCATTTCTCCAAACAACGCCGCGGACAAGGGGCCGGATGATGGCACATATCGAGCATTTCGCCCCCACAAGCTCGGTTAGCGACGAAGCTAGGCCACCTGAGCTGAGCTATCCCGCGCTGTTCCTGCGCTTCCTCCGTTTCGGGATGATGGCGTTCGGTGGTCCGGTGGCACAGATCGCGATGATCCGGCGCGAGCTGGTCAACGAGGAACGCTGGATTCCCAGCGACCGGTTCAACAAGCTCCTGGCCGTGATGCAGGTGCTGCCCGGACCGGAGGCGCATGAGCTGTGCGTCCATCTCGGCATCCGTGCCAAGGGGCGTCTGGGGGGTGTCCTCGCCGGGCTGGGCTTCATGCTGCCGGGCCTCGTTCTGATGCTCGTGCTCGCCTGGGCCTATACTCGGCTGCCGATCCAGGGGACCGTGTTCGGTGCCATTTTTCTCGGCGTCCAGGCGGCGGTCATCGCGGTCATCGTGCGCGCAATCCACCGCATCGGCGAGCATATCCTGCTCGGACCGTGGCTGTGGGCTGTCGCCATTGCTGCTGCGGCAGCGTCGCTTGCCGGGGTCAGTTTCTGGATCGTGCTTCTCGCAGCAGGAGCAGTCTATGCGCTCGGCTCCACCGGTCGTTACGCACTGGCCACGGTCGTGGTGGCGCTGGCAGTTGGTGTGGCGACCCTGACCTGGACGGGCGATACTGCCCTGGCGGGGGCGACGACCGTCGTGCGGGAGCCCGCTCCTACGGTCGCCGCGCTCTTTTGGGCGGGGTTGAAGGGCGGCCTGCTGACCTTCGGTGGGGCGTACACGGCGATCCCGTTCATTCGGAACGACACGGTGGGCCGGGGCTGGATGACCGATGGGCAATTCCTCGATGGCCTCGGTCTGTCGGGCATCCTGCCTGCGCCGCTCGTAATCTTCGCGACGTTCGTAGGCTGGATCAGCGGGGGGCTGGCCGGCGCACTGGCGATGACGGCCGGCATGTTCCTGCCCGCCTTCGCCTTCTCGCTCCTGTTCTACGATCGCCTGGAAGCCGTCGTCGAGCACAAGCGGCTCCAGCTCTTTTTCGCCGGGGTGGCGGCAGGTGTCGTCGGTCTGATCGTGGTGACGGTAATCGATCTTGCCCGCACCACGGCCACGCGAACACCGAACCAGATCGCGAGCGTGCTCATCTTCGCTGTCGCGCTCGCCGTCATGTACCGCTGGAAAAGCAAGCTCGCCACGCCCGTCGTTCTGGCGATCGGGGCCGCGGTCGGAGCATTTGCCCTCAGCTAATGGCTCAGCGGGTCAACCGTAATCTCAAGTCTCAAACCAATGCCGAAATAGTCAGCCCGGGTTGGGCAATGCAATGAAAGGGTAACAGTTAAATGGCCATGTCGATGGTCCGACACATTGCGCTTCCTCTCGCCTGTCTGGCGAGCGCAGTCATCGGTTCTTCTGCCCAAGCGCAGGACGACACTCAGGCATGGGGTTCAGTGATCGCGACAGGACCAGTCCGGGGCGACCTTTTCGTCTGGCTGGAAGCGCAGGCGCGGGCGACCGATGACGTCGGGGGAGGCAGCCAGTTCATTGTACGGCCCGCGATCGGTGCGCGGATAGCACCTGACGCTCATGCCATCGCGGGTTACGCCTATATCCGCACGGATCCGGAAGGCGGCCGGACCACGAACGAGCACCGGCTCTGGCAGCAAGTTCAGTTCGCCGCTGTGCGGAACGGTAACGGCACCCCCCTCATCATCAGCCGGACGCGGCTCGAACAGCGCATGCTGGAGGGACAGGATGATACCGGGTGGAGGTTGCGACAGTTCGTCCGGTTACAGGTGCCGATCGCACGCCAGGGAACGGTGCAGGCGGTCGCCTTCACCGAAGGCTTTCTCAACCTGAACTCAACGCGGTGGGGCGCCCGTGACGGCGTGGACCAGTGGCGCACCTTCGTCGGCATCGGCGTGCCGGTCGCACCTCGGATGCGATTGGAACCGGGCTATCTGAATCAGCACATCTTTCGGCGTGGCGAGGACCGGGCCAACCATGTGCTGAGCGCAACCCTTTTCGTCGGGCTTTAGCCGATTGAATTGGGCCGGATACGAGTTGCGGTTCGGGGTATGGGTCTGATGAGTGATCCTTCGCCCGGTGGCACAACCGAACGGTCTTGACACTCAGCGAAGGGCAGCTTTCGACAATGCAGGTCCCGAAGCTGCGCGGCGCTTCCCACTCACTGTTCTTTGTTCGTAAGCGGACGGATCATCATTGTGCGTCCGTCGCACCCAAAGCGGTTCGTGTCTCACAGAAAGTGAGTTTCCCGCACTGATCCGTGTCATGCAAAGCGAGCGGGAAAGCGCCCTTTATTCCAGTTCCAGGCGATCATCATTGCAAGATGGGGTGGTTGCCGCCCTCCCAGACGGCATCGCGATGTGCCAGAAAAGTGGAGTTTGAGGCCACTGAGCAGAAAGGACGGCAACCGTGACAAACGATACGATGATCGGGGTGGATTTGGCAAAGTCCGTTTTCCAGGTGCACGGCGCCTCGATGACGGGCGAGCTCAGATTTCGCAAAAAGCTATCGCGACAGAACTTCCCCAAGTTCATGGCCGACCAACCCCCGGCAGTGGTCGTGATGGAGGCGTGTGGCAGCGCGCATCACTGGGCCAGGGAGATGGTCCGGCTTGGTCATGAGGTCAGGCTGATCGCGCCGCATTACGTGAAGCCGTTCGTCAAACGTCAGAAGAATGACGAGGCCGACGCGGAAGCGATCGTGATTGCCGCGCAGCGGCCGGAAATGCGCTTTGTTCAACCCAGGACCGCCGATCAGCAGAGCAGTGCCATCCTGTACCGCTCACGGCAGCGTCTCGTCCGCCAGCGTACCGAACTCGTGAACGCGCTCAGGGCCAGTCTTTACGAATATGGCCACGTCGTTCCGTTGGGCATCCAGCATATCAAGCGCATTCGCGAGATAGTGGAGGCCCCGAACAGTGATCTGCCCGCGCTGATGCGGGAGGAATGCGTGGAGATGCTCGATCAGATCAGCGAACAGACGGACCGGATCGCGGGCCGGACCGCAAAGATCAAGGCGTTGGCGGCCGCAACGGATAGTGCTCGACGCCTGCAGACCGTTCCGGGCGTTGGGCCACTAACGGCGATGGCGGTGGAAGCCTTTGCGCCACCAATGGAGAGCTTTCGCAAGGGCCGGGATTTTGCGGCTTGGCTCGGCCTGGTCCCTCGCCAGTTTTCCTCGGGCGGCAAGGAAAGGCTTGGTCGCATCACCAAGGCGGGACAGGCCGATATCCGACAGATGCTGATCATCGGAGCAATGTCGCGGCTGAACTGGATGGGGCGAAAATCGATCCCGGAAGGTTCGTGGCTCGCTGGCATGCTGGGTCGCAAGCCCAGAATGCTCGTGGCGATCGCCCTGGCCAACAAGATGGCTCGGCAAATCTGGGCCATGCTGACCAGAAATGAGAATTATCGAGATCCGGCGCTGGCTATGACTGCTTGATATCAGAGTAGTCCATGCCACGCGGATGAAGGGAGTGTGAGAAGGCGACGACCCGAATGGGCAAAATGATCGAACAGATCTAGATCAGGAAAACCAGTTAGCGGCTCCGAGCTTCAAGCTCTCTTGCGAGATTTGGACCTGATCTGCGGATCACCATACCGGCCAGCGGTCTTTCGAAAATGCCGCGCATACAGGCCTTACAGAAGACCGCGCTCGATCACTCGCACATTGGTGTAAAAACCCTCTTGCATCACGGGCGGCAACCACAGAAGCCGCTAGACCTTAGCGGCATCCAGCGAGCGCCGATGCCTACCGATCCGAAGCGGGAGGCCGCTGCGCTTGAGCGCGGAGCGGCATTAGGCTTTGTCGATCGTGCCGAGCGCGAGACTGCCACGGCTGACACTGCACCACGGAGGCGGCGCAAGGCCGCCCCTCCGCAGGGAAGCGTCTATGTCAAAGGGCCACAAGAGACGATCGATTGGTTCGTGGAGTTCACGAACCAGCGCGGCCATCGCTCTTACTGGCAAACGATCGAGGAATTTCGCGCGATGATCGAGGGGCGCGAAGGCGTCGGAGGTGAAGGCACATGAGCGGCATTGAGCAGGCAGGGCTAATCATCCTCGCGATCATCGTCGTGATGGTTTTAGCCTCACGCGGAGCGCGTCAGGATGACGCGAACCGCATCGAAGACGCGGATAGAGAAACGTGGTGGTGGGCGCGACGCTCATGGCGGGACGGCGGGCGATGAAGACGATCGCAATCAACATCGAAAAGGGCGGCGCCGGTAAGACGACGATCGCATGTCACTTAGCTTGGCACCTTGCCGATGCCGGACATCGCGTTTTGGTCCTCGACCTAGACCGCCAGTGCAACGCCACCACAGCGTTGCGCGAGTTCGAACAGTTGGGATCATGCAAGCCGCTTTTTGAACCGGGCTTTGAACCACCCGAAACCGGCCGATTGGCGATTTACTCCAACCGGATGCACGGAGAGTATGACTCGAATTATTCGGGCGCTCTTTCGGCATTCAGGGCGAGCCTGCCGAAGCTGGCACCGCACTTCGATTTCTGTGTGATCGACACCCCGCCCGCGTGGAGCTGGATAAACTTTGCGGCGCTGATGATGTGCGACGATCTGATCGTGCCGGTTGAGCTAGGGCCGTTCGGTCCGGATTCCACAAAGCAGCTATCCAACTCGATTCAGACCGTGAACCAACGGGGCCGATCAACACCGATCAACGTCGTCGGCCTCGTCGCAAATCGCGTGAAGGCGAACGATCGCAACCAGCTCGCGATGCTCGCTGAGCTGAAGGCGAAGATCGGGCGGAACCTGTTCGCGGCATACCTTCCAGACCGCTCGCACTACAGCCAGTCGGTTCAGGCCGGCGTTCCGGTGTGGCGTCACGACAAGGACACCCGCTCTTCGCTGCCGCCCATGCGAGCGTTCCTCGACGAAGCCATGCAAAGAATGGGAGTCTGACCGTGGATTTCGGAGATATTTTCGCGACCAAGGATGAGGTGGCGAAACAGGGGCGGGTTTTGGCGCTCGATGTCGATCAGGTTTACCCGGACCCTGAGAATGTCCGTACCGCCATCGATCAGGCGGAGATTGAGGGCCTTGCGGCGACGATCAAAGAACGCGGTCAAATCCAGCCCATCACGGTCGCGCCGGCTGATGCAGACGGCCGCTATCAAATCTATTTTGGCGAACGGCGCTGGCGTGCCTGTCGCCATCTTGGGATCAAGGTCGACGCGATCGTCAGCGACCAAACCGATGCCGCCCAGGTCCGGATCGATCAGTTCATTGAGAACGACCAACGGGAGCAGTTGTCGACGCGCGATACAGTCGCGTTCGTTCAACGCCAGCTTGCCGCAGGAATGACGATCGCGGACCTCGCTCGCGCGACTGGTCGGGATCAAGCGCGGCTCTCTCGTTTTCGCGCATTGATCGACGCGCCGGATTTCATCGCCGCACGTCTCGATGACATTCCGGTTCGAGGGGCCGCAGCCTTGGTCAAAGCGGCTGGACGCGATCAGGCCGCTACAAGGGCGTTCGTAGAAGGCGCGCCGATTGGCACCATTGGCGTTGCGGAATGTGAGCGCTTCGCGCGGGAGTTGTCCGGCCCTTCTCGCCCGCCCGCGCCGGATGTCGCTTTAACACCCGCGCCAGAACCATCGCCAAAAACGGCGAAGGTTGAAGGGGAGGGGGCAGCACCAATTGCCACCGCACTCACCGGCCGTTCGCGATCCAAACCTGTTGCAGATGAACCCGGCCGGTTCATCGACGTCGATGGAAAACGCGCGCGGATCATCGAAGCGGTATTGCAGTTCGATGATGAAGCTATGCCCAGGACGGTACGTTTCAGCGAGTAGAATGGCGATTGAGAGGGGCTGCGCAAAACCCTCATTGCCTTTTTTCCGCGTCTTCTTCCCTTCGGTCAGCGCCAGCGGGTTTCATGGCCCGGGCCATGAAAATGAGGTTCGAAGTTGTGGGGAATGTTTGATGGCAGGATATGCCACATGGCACCAATGTATTACATTGGCTGATGTGACGCCGCTGCACGGGGCTGTAGGGATGATGGTAAGTCTGCGTTTGAAGGAAGAGTTGATCGCCGAGATCGACCGCATCGCTTCCGCAAATGGGCAAACCCGTAGCGCTTGGATCGCGAACGTCCTTTCGCGAGCAGCGCTTTCTCCCGAGAACGACGATCTTCCAATCGGCGTCGAGGAGGGGCGGGGACACCCCGACGATCAGGTGCGCGTGACGGTGCGTCTCCATCGCAGCGAGATCGAGGCGATTGACAGGGTTGGTTCTCCGCTGCGTCTCACCCGCAATGAATGGATCAAACGGGCGCTACGATGGCAGCTTTGGGACAAAGCCGGGATGCTTCGTCTTGCGCCGGTTACGCAGACAGAGATCGGTAAGGTGCGTAAGCAGGTGCTGGCGATCGGCCGAAACATCAACCAGGCCGTCCATGCGATGAACGCGGCCAATCAGCCGGAAAGCACACTCAACCTAGCCCGGATCGCCGAACCGTTCCTTGAAACCTGCGCGGACCTGAAGGCCCTTCTGTTCGCAACGCGGCGAGAGCTGTCCTCGTATGTCGGGGGCGAAGTGGGCTATTGGACCGGGGCGTTTAAGGATGCCGGGAAGTGAGCTTCCGGCTCTCCCCCGGCACGCTCGATTCCATGGCCGGCGTGTATGCGCCTCCCAAGAAGTATCGGATGGGATCGGGTGGCGGAAAGGGCAAGAGCGCGAAGTCGGGCGACGCGATGCTTGTCTTCGCGGTCGCGGCCATGGTTCCGAAATCTTCGCATTCGGGGACTGCCTTCCGCCCCAGCTCGCAGACGAAACACGCCTTTGGAACCGGCTCCCATGCGGGCGTCAGCGGGCGTGCAATCGCGGCGATGGATCGCACCGCGCGACGATCGCCAGAGGTGATGGTCCGTATTACGGGGCGTCAACATGGCGGCGGGCACGTCCTCGCAAACTTCTCTTATATCAGCCGCCTTGGGCATGGGGCGGAGAAGCAGGTGCCGCTCTATACAAGTGACGGCGACATTCTCCACGACGGGAAGGATATGCAAATTCTTGCCCAGGATTGGCAGGAATGGGAGATGGGAGATGATGCGCGTCGCAAGGGCGCTACGTCCATTTCCATGATCCTTTCTATGCCCGCGGGCACCGATCCCGAGCGGTTGAGAGAGGCGGCGCTGGACTTCGCACGCGAAGAGTTTGCGAACCGATCATGGGTGGCGTCGCTCCATGTCGATCGCGACCATCCCCACGTCCACCTTACTTTCGCGCGCCGCGATCATGATGGCCGGCGCTTCCATCCAAGCCGCGATGACCTGTTTCGGTATCGGCAGCGGTTTGCGGCGAGGTTGCGAGATCGAGGTATTGAGGCGAACGCCACTCCTGCGAGAGCGCGGGGCATCGACCCGAAGCATGAGCCGATCGCGGCGAAGAAGGTGCGGGAGAAGGGGCAGGTTCCGCGCGTGGACAGAAGCCGTGCCGAACGCGCACGGAGCTTCCGCGACCGAGGCATTCCCGATCCGGTGAACGCTGTCCTTGCCAATCAGCGGGCAGCGGTGTTGACGGCCTATGAGCGGTCGATCGCGGAGCTATCATCGTCCCCTTCGCTCGCCGATCAGGCGATTGCCAAGAGCCTTGAGAAATTCGTCGCTTCCATGCCGGCGCCGGAACCCAATTCAGTACGGGCGGATCGATTGGCGAGAGGCGAGCGCGATGCTCCTTCCCAGCTTGGTCGCGATGGAGGTGTGACCACGGCGCTAGATCCGGTTGCTGCTGCGCTCGCGCGGGCGAAGGCGATGCGCGAGCAGATTGAGGCGGGCAAGAGCGACTTGTCCGCGCACGAGCAGCCGCAGAGCGGGGCAAATGCCGAGCGTCCTTCTGGCGTATCGGATCGTCTGCGCTCGCTGATGGACGACGCCAGTCGGTCGGCTCCGGCGCCGGAGCCGGGCAAAGCGGATGACATCATGCGACAGACCCAGGAGCGGGATCGAGAGCAACGCGAGCGCGATCGGACACGCGATAAGGATGGACCACGGCGATGACCACGGAAGGCAGCGACGTCATCATGGCGGCCGTGCTGGACGCCCTTACGATGGTGCAGGGGCAGCTCGACACGATCGCGAAGAGCAACGCGCGGATTGAGGCGACGCACAAGGACATTCTCCATCGGCTCGACACGATCGACGCGGGCCAGGCCGGCGTTACGGACTTGGTGCCGGTGTTAGAAACGATCCTTGGGCGGTTGATCGAGGACCGCGACGTGAACCGCGCAGGCTTCGCGAAGACGGCCGAGGTTGCCGCGTTCGCCTATGCCGCTGCTATGGGCAACCGGATGCCTCTGCCCGTCGAGGTGGCGGATGATCCGTTGCTCGAACGCTTCATGCTCCTTCAACCCCCCGATCATGTCGCAGAGGGCCGCGCCCTGGTGGAATGGCGGCGCACGATCAAGAGCGCCGGTACGGCCGAGCTGGTCGACGTCCTGAGTCGCCAATATGAACCATCGCCCACCGACACGCCCGAGGCGCGGGTGCTGCGCTATCAACTCGCTGCACTCACCCGCGCGGAGATCGACGGCCGTGGCGAGGCGTTGCCGGCGCTACCGCACGGCACGGTGGCGCAAGATCGGTCCTCGCAAGCCCGCAAGGCGCGTTCGGAGGATCTAGCGCGGTTGTGGCGCGCCGGCCCCAGCGTCGCGCTGTTCGCCGAGGCCGAGCTTGCGCCGACGCTGGACCTTTTCGCCAAGGCAGAGCGCGAGCGCGAGGGGACGATCGGCGAGGCGCAGCTTTCGGCCGAGCTGGCGGCGCTGCATGGCGATTTGGGCGATCGGATCGAGGCGGGCGAGCGCCCGTCGCTTCCGACAGGGCGGGAAACGAACGCCGGCGAGCGGTCGAGCGCGATCGAGGCCGATAACAGCAGGCGGCGCTAGGGCCTCCTCGCGGTTGACAGTTTGAGCGGCCGAGCCCCGGTTACGGCACATGATCTTCGCACGGGCCTGGCTCAAGACCTGACCCTACACGGACCATGTTGGTCAGAAATTCGGCAAAATGCCGGCCTTCGTCCAAGTCGATCCACAGGGGTTGGAAGGGGCCTTCAATCCTATCTAGCCACTCTCGCAGCTTTGCTCGGTTGTCGGCAGCGTTCTCACGTTCGACAAGCGCGCTCGCTATCGCGGCTGCCTGCATGGAATAGCCGACATTGGGCAGGCCGGCAGGAAAACTCGTAACACCCATTATCGTCCCTTTCTGGAATAGAGCCGAAGGCGATGGCTCACATCGACTTCTGGCCCTCGCCGAGAGCGGGGGGTGAATGGGCAAATGGGGCCGATCGGGGGGGAGGGGGATCGCCCGCCCTGCACAAGCCGCAGGCGCGGAAGGGTGGGGAAACCGCCCCGATCGCCAAGCGGAGCGCGCCCGCGCGCGGAGACGGTCCAGCCCTTGCACAGAGGGGGGCGGCGCCCCCTTCATCCTCAGCGCCGCTTTAGCGGCGCTCGAATAACGTGGTTGGCCCCCCCTCGCGCAATTAGCGCAACTGGCTGTCCTTGCTGCCCCGGCGATTGATGCCGGTGAAGGTCGGGCGCTTATCGCGCTCGCTTTGACAGGCGACACAGGTTCTTACGCCGGGTATGGCCGTGCGGCGTTTCGCCGGGATTTCGTCGCCGCAAACCTCGCAGTCGGTGCTACCCTCGCCGGAAGGCAGACGCGATCGGGCGGCGAAAACCGCGTCCATGATCGTTGCATCAATCTGGTCCTGCACCGCACTATCGGGTGCCCATCCATTTGCCATCGCCACAAGCTCCTCGATTTTGACCTTGGGGGTCAGATAGTCGGGGGCGCATGGGCAAAGCACGCGACTATCCAGCACAGCACCCGAATATAGGGTACTCCCTGCCAGTATCAAGGAGTGTGGAAATTTAGCTCAGGACGGATTTATGGGGTTCCAGTGGCGCGGGTAGATCTTCTTCGCCAAGCAGCGACAACATATCCCGCTCGATTGTCCGCTTCATCGCATACAGCGGCAGACAGTTTGGCTCGACGCCGAACGGGTCTTCCAGCTCGTGACCCAGCGCATCGAGGCCGAAAAAGGTATAGGCGGTGAGGAGCACCGGCAGGAGCGTCCACCAGTCGAGTGATCCTGCGAGCGCGAAGGGAAGCATCACGCAAAAGATAATTGCGGTGCGATGGAGCAGCAGAGAATAGGCGAACGGCACGGGCGTTGTGGATATCCGCTCACAAGCGCCCTGAACCTTGCCGAAGGATCGCATGTCTTCTGCCACGACGGCATAGTGAATCGGCGTAATGACGCCAGTCTGCTTTAGCTGGAGCAGCCTGCGCCCCATACGATCGAGCACGAGGTTCGTGACGTTCGGGCTCTTTGTCGCCGGGCCGATATCGACCCACGGCGCAATGGCGGCGATTTCGTCCTCGCCGCGAAGGCGTGCGGTGAGGCCGCAGGCAAAGCCACATATGCTATGGAGCAACGCGCGCCGATCCTCGTCAGGGAGAAGCGATGTCTCGCGCGCGAACGAACGGGCCGAGATAATCAGATCGCCCCATAGCTGCCGCCCCTCCCACCATCGCGCATAGCAGGCATTGTTGCGGAAGCTCATGAAGATCGAGAGCGCGATACCGATCAGGGTGAAAGGGATCGTCGAAATCCGCGCGAAAATGCCGGGATGGGTTTGGGCGGCTAGGATGGCGATCACACTGACGACCGCGATCGCCGCCAGCCTCCGTGCGATGCGCGGCAGGATCGAGCCATGCACGGTGAAAATGATATCTTGGAAGCTCGGTTGCGATCGAACGATCATGGTCCGTGGAATGTCCTTCGCCTGTTTGCCAGCATTTCCATCGGCAGCTCGTCGAAACGAGCTGCCGTCAGGGTTGGAGGATGAGGCGAATGACCTGCGCGACCGCCCCCAGCGCCAAAACGCTGGCCGCCCAGATTAAGACCATCCAGGCGAGCCGTCGACCGAGCGGTTTTTGCTCATCCATCAGTGATAGCCGTGGGCGCCGACCTTACCGCGAAACACCCAATAGGCCCAGGCGGTATAGCCGAGAATGATCGGAATGATGATGGCCGCACCCGTCAGCATGAAGAGCTGGCTTTGCGGAGGAGCGGCTGCATCCCAGATCGTGACGGCGCGGGGAACGACATAGGGGTAGATGCTGATCCCCAGCCCAACGAAACCGAGAAAGAACAGGCCAAGCGCCATAATGAAGGGCAGGCGCTCCGCGCCGCGCTTCAGGCTCCAGAAGAAGGTTGCAGCGCAGATCGCCACCAGCAGAGGAACCTGCGCGGTGAGAAGCACGCCGGGCATCGCAAACCAGCGTCGCCAATAGTCATAGGTCAGGAACGGCGTCGCGGCACTGACGGCGAAAAGCGCGAGTAGCGTCGCCCCGCCGAGCCAAAAAGCCAGACGCCGCGCGCGTCGTTGGCCCGGCCCTTCGGTTTTCCAGACCAGCCAGGCCGCGCCTAGAAGCGCATATCCGATCACGACTGCCGCGCCGGTCAAGAGGCTGAACGCGCTTAACCAATCCAGCCACCCCCCGGCATAGGCATCGGCCTCGACCCGCACGCCTTGCAGGATCGCGCCCAGCGTGATCCCCTGCGAGAACGCCGCTAGAACGGACCCAAAGCTGAAGGCGACATCCCAGAAGGGACGATGGCGCGGATCTCGCCAACGAAACTCGAATGCCACCCCGCGAAACACGAGACCGAGCAACATCGCGATGATGAGCGGGTAGGTTGCGGGAAGGATGATGGCGTAGGCAAGGGGAAAGGCCGCGAAGAGACCGCCTCCGCCCAGCACGAGCCATGTTTCATTGCCATCCCAGACCGGCGCGATCGAGTTCATTGCCTGATCTCGCTCTTCTCCGACCGAAAGGCTCGGAAAGAGGATGCCGATGCCCAGATCGAACCCGTCCATCACGACATAGGCGAAGACAGCAAAGCCGATGATACCGGCCCAGATTATGGTGAGATCGAGGTGCTCCATGTTCATGCCTCTCGTCCGGTCGAAGCAACGACGCCGCTCGCCGGCGTAATGCCCGCCGCACGTTGCGGCACCTTGGACGGTTCCGGCTCACCGGCTGCGGGTGGCTTTGCCATCATCCGGAGCAGATAATAGGTGCCGGCCCCGAAGGCGCCGAAATAGACGAGGATGAAAGCGATGAGGGACGCCGCGACGGCGGGTGCGGCCAGGGGGGAATGGGACTCTGCGGTTCGCAGCAGGCCGTAAACGGTGAAGGGCTGTCGCCCAACCTCCGTCGTCACCCATCCTGCTATGACCGCGACGAAACCTGACGGACCAAGCGCGACAGCGGCGCGGTGAAGCCAGTGCCAGTCATAGAGCTTGCCGCGCCAGCGGGCGAGCAGGCTCCAAAGTCCCAGCCCCAGCATGGCGAGGCCCATCGCCACCATGATCCGAAACGACCAGAAGACGATCGGCGTGGGCGGCCAGCGATCGCGCGGGAAGTCGTTGAGGCCGGGGAGGGGCGCTTTGGGATCGTGCTTGAGGATAAGCGATCCCAGATAGGGGATTTCGACCTTGCCGTGGACCACCGCATCCTTGTTGCTCGGGAGGCCGAAAAGGATGAGCGAAGCGCCGTCGGGGCTGGCCTCATAATGACCTTCCATCGCGAGAACCTTCGCCGGCTGATGCTCCAGCGTGTTGAGGCCGTGTTGATCGCCCGCGAGAATCTGGATCGGAGCGACAAGCGCCGCCATCCACATCGCCATCGAGAACATCTTGCGCGCGCCGGGATTCGCGCGGTCGCGCAGAAGGTGCCATCCCCCGACCGCACCGACGACCATCGCCGTCGTCAGATAGGCCCCGATGACCGTGTGAACGAGGCGGTATGGAAAGCTCGCGTTGAAGATGATCGGAAGCCACGAACCTGCGGGCACGAACTGGCCCTTGGCATTGATCGCATAGCCTGCCGGCGTCTGCATCCAGCTATTCACGGAAATGATCCAGGTCGCCGAGATGAGCGTCCCGACGGCGACCATGCAGGTCGCGAAAAAGTGCGGCCCTTTGCCCACCTTGTTGATTCCGAACAGCATGACACCGAGGAAGCCCGCTTCAAGGAAGAACGCGGTGAGAACCTCATAGGCCATCAACGGGCCGATGACGGGGCCGGCCTTGGCGGAGAACACCGACCAGTTCGTCCCAAACTGATAGGACATGACCACGCCCGAGACCACGCCCATGCCGAAGGCAACGGCGAAGATCTTGAGCCAATAGCGGTAGAGATTGGCGTAAACGCCGCTCCCCGTCTTCAGCCACAACCCTTCAAGCACCATCAGGTAACTTGCCGTACCGATGGAGAAGGCCGGAAAAATGAAGTGGAAGGAGACCGTGAACGCGAATTGTGCGCGCGCCAGGATTACCGGATCGAGATTCGCAAACACCAGATTTTCTCCCTGACTTTCGGCCTCCTCAACCGCGACCAGAGTTGTGGAGCTGCGGCGCGTGCTCGGCGAAAAGTGGAACAGCCTTGGCCGCTTTCATATCATACTCCCCACCAGTATCAAGGGGGATGGAACCATAGATCAGCTCCTGATGTTTGGAGCGGGGGAAGCGGGCTGTTGCGGCTATGAATCGGCAGAGGCCGTCGACGAGCCGCGACCCTTAATTCACAAGCGGGTTGAAACTCCCCCCCTGTATAGTATGTAATGGTGATCTTTCAGGAAAGCGCGATGCCACATTCACCAGAGGACAAGAAGCGGGCCATCACACGCCTTCGCCGTATCAAAGGGCAGGCGGAAGCGCTGGAAAGGGCGATCGAGGCAGGTACGGATTGCGCACCCCTGCTCCAACAGATCGTGGCAATGCGGGGAGCGACCAACGGATTGATGGCAGAGGTGATGGAGAGCCATCTTAAAGAGACGTTCGGGCCTTCAAGCAAGGCGGACGGGAGTCATGAGGCCGACTCTTACGACAATGACATGGAGGGGGTCATGAAGATATTGAGAACATACCTCAAATGAAGATACGACCAATCTTCGCTTGGTACGATTTGTGGGTTGGCGTTTTCATAGATCGTCCGAAGAGGCGGATATATATTTTTCCGGTTCCGTGTCTTGGATTGATGATTCAGCTTCAACACGCCGCCGCATCCTGACCGAACTACCTTTCAAGGGTCTCAGTACAGGATTGCCGCCGCCATGCCCGAGCGAGTCGAGCGCAATCGCGAATTGTCGCTGCGCCGGATGCCGCAGGCAGATGGGATAGCATATGATCGTCAAGAATTTCGAATATCTCATAGCGCTCGATCGCGAGGGCCATTTCGGGCGGGCCGCCAAGAGCTGCAACGTGTCGCAGCCGACGCTTTCGGCGGGCATCAAGCAGCTAGAGGAAGATCTGGGCGTCGAGATCGTGCGGCATGGCCGGCGATATGACGGTCTCACATTGGAAGGCGAGACGGTGCTCGCCTGGGCCAAGAAGATCGAACGCGACTGTGACGGGCTGGAGAATGACCTGTCGGCCCTCAAACGCGGGCTGGAGGGCCTGTTCCGTTTGGGTATGGTATCAGGCACTTCGACTGTCGGCGCGATCGTCAGCGCTGCTCTTGCGGATCAAATCCCCCTGCTGGGGCAAACCGTGACGGCGAACGGCACCGCTTCGCTGTTGAGATCCTTGCTGGATCACGAAATGGACATGGCGCTGACCTATCTCGGCGAGGTTCCAAAGGACGAGTTCGAGACCCATCATCTCTACCGGGAACATACGACCCTGTTCCAGATGAACGAAGAGCCGCAGCCCAAGCGAGTCGCGTGGGATCATGTAGTGAGCCTGCCGCTTTGCATTCTGGCAGGCGCGCTCCCCAGCGAGGCACAGTTGCAGCTCGCGCACTGCTCGGCCGCGACGATCAACACGGACACGATCGACATTCTGGCCGCGCACCTGGCCACAGGGCGTTATGCGGCAGTCTTGCCCCAGTCGCTTGCGACCCGCCTCGCCCACATTCCAAACCTTCAGGCTTCAGCGCTGACGGGTGCGGGCGCGCACGCAGATGTTGGATTCGTCAGCGTCAAGGGCGAGGCAAAGTCGCCGCCCTCGGCAGCCCTTCTTGAGCTGGTCCACACTCCCAAAGTCGTGTCCCCTTTGCAGGAAATCCTTGCATTGCATCGCCAATTTCAGCCTCGAAAGGGCTGAAATGGCAATGTTGCGCTGCGAAAAACGCTCATAGGAATTTTCTATCTCAAGATAGAAACTTCGAGTTTGCTGTCACATGCAGCCAAAGCCATTCTGCATGGACGATAATGAAGAGGTCTGGATCGCCAAAGGCGTATTGTGTTGATTTAATTCAGCGCAGCTCCTTTGGCGCGTCCGCTAAAAACTTCAACATTATTGAGGGGTGGCGGACGAGAGCTAGGAGATAATGCGATGGCTACCGGAAACAGGATCGTCACATTCGAGAAGCCGATGGAGATGAAGGTCAACACCTTCAAATTCCCGGAGCTGATTACTCCGCAGGGCAAGAAAGCCCCCCACGGCGCCATTCTCAAGATCGTCACCACCAATATCTGCGGCAGCGACCTTCACATCTACCGTGGTTCGTTCGAAGTCCCCAAGGGGATGACGATGGGCCATGAGATGACCGGCGAGGTGATCGAGGTCGGCTCCGACGTCGAATATATCAAGGTCGGCGATATCGTGTCCGTTCCCTTCAACGTCGGCTGCGGACGCTGCTACAACTGCAAGCACATGCGCTCGGACGTGTGCGAGCACACCAACCCCGAAGTCGATTGCGGCGCCTACGGCTTCAACCTGGGCGGATGGACCGGCGGTCAGGGGGATTACCTGTTCGTGCCCTATGCAGACTTCAATCTGCTGGCCTTCCCCGACAAGGACGCGGCCATGGCGAAGATCCGTGATCTGACGCTGCTTTCGGACGTGCTGCCGACCGCGTTCCACGGGTTCGCTGCGCCCGACTGGCCGGCGCAGCCTGCGTATATCGTCGGCGAGAATGTGCTGATCTTCGGCGCGGGGCCTGTCGGTCGCGCGGGCGCAGCCTGCGCGAAGCTCCTCGGTGCCGGCGCCATCATCGTCGCCGACTTCATTCAGGAGCGGCTCGATCTCCTCAAGCCGCACGGCGTCGAGACCATCAACCTGTCGGACGGCATTCCGATCGAGGATCATCTGGAACGGATCACCGGCAAGCGCGAGGCCGATCGCGTCATCGACTATGTGGGCCTCGACTGTCGCGGGTTCGGGGCGGAGTCCGACCAGATCGTCGAGAACGCCGTCACCAACGCGCTGCTGAAATATGTCCGCTTCGGTGGGATGACCAGCACGGTCGGCGTTTACTGCCCCAATCCGATCTCCAAGAATCGGGACAACAAGAAGGGCAGCATGGAAGTCGATTGGGCCAGTGGCTGGATCAAGTCGCCGCGGATGTCGGCAGGCCAGTCGCCGACGGCGAATTACAACCACGCCCTCATGCGGGCGATCCTGAACGATCGGATGCCCTATCTGACCCCGATGATGAACACGAAAATCATCAAGCTGGAGGATGCGCCGGCGGCCTACAAGGAGTTCGATGACGGATCGGCGTTCAAGTACGTCATCGATCCGCACGGCTCCGTGGCGGCCTGATCTTCTTCTAACCCGGAATGTCCCCCGGTCATGACCGGGGGACATTCTGAGTCGTAGGGGGCGGACTGCCTTCCGCACGAACACCCCCTTCCGGCTTGTCGATCTAACTCCCCCCCGGATCGGCAAGCCGCCCCTTTCCGGAAACGCAGCATCAACGATCGCGCTGCGCTTTCCCAAGCCATGACGTCCTGTCAGGCGCTTGCATCCCTCAGTCGATATCCCTCTTGCATACTGGCTAGGAGTATATTAGACATACTCCCGCCAGTATGTGTTTGTCCGAGAGTCGCGCTTCGCCGGGCTTCACAACCGGCGGTCCGATTCAACCAACGAGGGAAATCAAAATGAAATCTCGCGCCGCCGTAGCCTTCGAGGCAGGCAAGCCGCTCGAAATCGTCGAGATCGATGTCGCACCGCCCCAGAAAGGCGAAGTGCTCATCAAGGTCACGCATACCGGGGTATGCCACACCGACGCTTTCACGCTGTCCGGCAACGATCCGGAGGGCATTTTCCCGGTCGTTCTCGGCCACGAGGGCGCGGGCATCGTCGTCGAGGTCGGCGAGGGCGTCACCAGCGTCAAGCCGGGCGATCACGTCATTCCGCTCTACACCGCCGAGTGCGGCAAGTGCGAGTTCTGTCTGTCCGGCAAGACCAACCTGTGCGTCGCGGTCCGCGAAACGCAGGGCAAGGGCCTGATGCCTGATGGCACCACGCGCTTCTCCTACAACGGCCAGCCCCTCTATCACTACATGGGCTGCTCGACGTTCAGCGAATACACCGTCGTCGCCGAAGTCTCGCTTGCCAAGATCAACCCCGAAGCGAACCCCGAGCATGTCTGCCTTCTGGGCTGCGGCGTCACCACCGGCATCGGCGCCGTCCATAACACCGCCAAGGTGCAGCCCGGCGACTCGGTTGCCGTGTTCGGTCTGGGCGGCATCGGTCTCGCCGCGATCCAGGGCGCGCGTCAGGCCAAGGCAGGACGCATCATCGCGATCGACACCAACCCGACGAAGTTCGAGCTGGCACGTCAGTTCGGCGCGACCGACTGCATCAACCCCAAGGACTATGACAAGCCGATCCAGCAAGTGCTGATCGAGATGACCGGGTGGGGCATCGACCACACCTTCGAGTGCATCGGCAACGTCCATGTCATGCGGGCCGCGCTGGAATCCGCGCATCGTGGCTGGGGCCAGTCGATCGTCATCGGCGTTGCCGGCGCGGGCCAGGAAATCTCCACCCGTCCGTTCCAGCTCGTCACGGGCCGCGTCTGGAAGGGGTCGGCCTTTGGCGGCGTCAAGGGGCGGACCCAGCTTCCCGGCATGGTCGAGGACGCCATGAAGGGCGAGATCGATCTGGCGCCCTTCGTCACCCACACCATGGGTCTCGATGAGATCAACGAGGCGTTCGACCTGATGCACGAAGGCAAGTCGATCCGCACCGTGATCCACTACTGATCCGACAGATTACGCCGTTTAGTTTCAAACACTAACCTCAAGGAAGAATATCATGGCTGACCCCGTTATCTCCGGCAACGGCGTGTTCTCGCACGTCTTCATCGGCGCTGCCGACGTCGAGCAGTCGTCGGCGTTCTATGACGCCGCTCTGGGCGCCCTGGGCGTCAAGAACCTCGGCCCCTTCGGCAATGGCTGGGTGCTGTACGGTCGCGACAAGCCCGCCTTCATCATTGCCCGTCCCGGCAATGGCGAAGCGCCCTCCAGCAACGGCGTGACGGTCGGCTTTGCCGCCGCGACGCCCGCCGAAGTGGACGCTTTCCACGCGGCCGGCCTCGCGGCCGGTGGCACCGACGAGGGCCAGCCCGGCCCGCGTGGCCACTTGCCGGGTGCCTATGCGGCCTATCTGCGTGATCCGGCGGGCAACAAGGTCTGCTCGTACACCTTCATCTGAAGCCGGAAGGTGAGGGCGATACCCGCAACCCTATGACTGGCTGTCGCCGGCGCTGAAACAGGCGCCGGCGCTTCCCCCCGCACAACAGCCAGCAAAAGGGCTCCTATCGCCACACCGTCCACCAACCGTCGAAGCAAGGAAACAAAAATGGAACGTGTCGAACATCACGCCAGCTTCGGCGGTTGGCAGGACGTCTATCAGCATGACTCGATCAGCCTGGGTTGCCCGATGAAGGTCGGCGTCTATCTGCCTCCCCAGGTGAAAGACGGTCGCGTGCCGGTGCTGTATTGGCTGTCCGGTCTGACCTGCACCGAGCAGAATTTCATCACCAAGGCTGTCGCGCAGCGTTTCGCTGCCGAGCACGGGATCATCCTCGTCGTGCCGGACACGAGCCCGCGAGGCGAAGGCGTGGCCGACGATCCCAGCTATGATCTGGGGCAGGGCGCCGGCTTCTACGTCAACGCGACGCAGGAACCTTGGGCCGCCCACTACCGCATGTACGATTATGTCGTCGAGGAATTGCCGGCGCTGATCGAAGCCACATTCCCGGCCGATGATCGCCGGGCTATCGCGGGCCATTCCATGGGCGGGCATGGCGCCCTTGTTGCCGCCCTGCGCAACCCCGGACGCTATCGCAGCGTATCGGCCTTCTCGCCGATCGTAGCGCCGAGCCAGGTGCCTTGGGGCGAGCGTGCCTTCACGGCCTATCTGGGTGACGATCGCGAGGCGTGGAAGCAATATGACGCGATCGAACTTATCAAGGGCGCCCGCGAGCGTCTGCCGTTGCTCGTCCATCAGGGTCTGGATGACGAGTTTGTCGAGCGCGAGCTGCGCCCAGACTTGCTAGAGGCGGCGTGCAAGGCTGCCGAGCACCCGTTGACGCTCCATCGGCTGCCTGGATACGACCACAGCTATTATTTCATCGCGAGCTTCATCGGCGAGCATATCGCCCACCATGCCGCGGCGCTGTCCCAATGACCGGGCCGTCACCTTCAACCATGCGCGAAATCGCGCCCAGCCATGACCCGGCCGCGGGCCGCCATCGCGTGGTGGTCGTGGGGGCGGGCTTCGGCGGCCTCGAAACCGTGCAGCGGCTCGCCGGGAGCGGCGTGGACATCACGCTCGTCGATCGCCGCAACCACCATCTCTTTCAGCCGCTGCTCTATCAGGTGGCGGGCGCCTCGCTGTCGCCATCAGAGATCGCATGGCCGATCCGTTCGCTCTTCGCCAAGCGGAAGGACGTGCGGACCCTGCTCGGCGAGGTTGAAGGTGTCGATACAGGCGGTCGGCGCGTCATTCTGGAGGACGGCTCGACGGTTGCCTATGACACGCTCGTCATCGCGACGGGCGCGCGGCATTCCTATTTCGGCCACGATCAATGGGAACCGTTTGCTCCCGGCCTGAAATCGCTGGAGGATGCAACCACCATTCGCCGGCGCCTTCTGGTCGCCTTCGAGGAAGCCGAGCGTGAGACGGACCCCGCGCGCCGTGCCGCCTTGCAGACCTTCGTCATCATCGGTGGTGGCCCGACCGGCGTGGAGCTGGCCGGCACGATCGCGGAGCTTGCCCGCCTGACGCTGGTGCGGGATTTCCGGTCGATCGACCCGCGTGCGACCCGCGTCGTGCTGATCGAAGCCGGGCAACGGCTCTTGCAGGCTTTCCCGGAAGACCTCTCCGCCTATACCCGGCAGGCGCTCGAAAAGCTCGGCGTCGAAATCAAGCTCGGCACGCCGGTCACGGAATGCTCCGCCGATGGTGTCGTCGTGGATGGGAAGCAGATTCCCGCCGAAACGATCCTGTGGGCAGCAGGCGTCCAGGCATCGCCCGCCGCGCATTGGCTGAACGCTGAAGCCGATCGCGCTGGCCGCGTGATTGTCGGACCGGACCTGACGGTGCCGGGCCATCGCGACATTTTCGTGATCGGCGACACCGCGGCCTCGAACGGGTTCGATGGCAAGCCTGTCCCCGGTCTTGCGCCGGCTGCGAAGCAGGCGGGTCAATATGTCGCCCGGCTTATCCGCCAGCGCCTGAAGGGGCAGAACGAGGTCGCGCCCTTCCATTACCGGCATCAGGGCAATTTGGCGACTATCGGCCGCAGCCTTGCCGTCGTCGACATGGGCCGGTTTAAGTTGCGCGGAGCCTTGGCTTGGTGGATGTGGAAGCTCATCCACATTTATTTCCTGATCGGGGCGCAGAACCGGCTTAGTGTGGCACTAAGCTGGCTGTGGACCCATGGCATAGGATATCGTGGCTCTCGGCTGATTACTTATAGCGATCTAGATCATCGCGACGTGGGGGAGAAGGATGACAAGGGGGGAAAGCCGATTGAGTGAAGCGGGCAGCGCTCCGAATGGCGGTTCGACTGTCTATGGTATGCCGACCTATGAAAATAGGCGGGTTGCCATCGACGAGGTACATGCGCGCCCATATCTCCTGATCGAGTCACCGCGCGCCCTGGTGCAGCTCGCCTTCATGAACGAAGGCAATCTGGCCAAGGATAAGGCGACGCTCGCGGAAATATCGAGCCGAATGGGCGCGTCGCTGCCCGATCAGAACTCCCCCCTTCATGGCCTGACCTGGGATCAGGGCAAATTGCATTGTGAGAAGCATACGGAGTTTTCGACCTACCTGTGGAGCGCGCCTGTTGATCCCGACACGGGGGATCTGGCGGGCGAAGACCCGTTCAAGCACGGCTTCACCCCGCCTGGGCCGGTCATTTGCGGCATCCGGTTGGACGTGGTGGCGTGGACGGAAGAGACCGCGACCTACATTGACCGCTTCGATCCGATCAGCCGCTGCCATTCGCTCGTCGAGGACGGCATGGCGGATATCGTTACCGATTTCCGTCAGGATGCCGATGGGCTGACCCGCATCCTCATCCTCGATCGCGGCCTGACGCCGATCCGGCTTGGCGCGCTGGCGCAGCGGCTCCTTGAAATCGAGACCTATCGGACGTTGGCCCTGCTCGGTATTCCCCTGACCCAATCGCTGGGTCCGCATCTACGCAATATAGAAAAGCGCCTCGCCGCGATCACGGATGAGATGCGCAAGTCGGCTCGGCGCAACAGCGAGGCGCTGCTTTCCAAATTGACGGATCTCTCGGCCGAGCTGGAGGCGGACACGGCGTCCAGCCTCTACCGCTTCGGCGCGAGCCGCGCTTATTACGAGATCGTCGAGGAACGGCTTGCCGCACTCGGCGAAACCTTCGTCCCCGGCTGCTATCGCTGGCGCAGCTTCCTGCATCGCAGGATCGCCCCCGCCATGCGGACCTGTCGCGTGATCGAGGAGCGGCAGGCCAATCTCTCGGACAAGCTGGCGCGCGCGACCACCTTGCTGCGATCTTGGATCGATGTGCAGCTCGAACGCCAGAATAGCGACCTGCTCGCCTCGATGAACAACCGGGCGAAGCTGCAATTGCAGCTTCAGCAGACGGTGGAGGGCCTGTCTGTCGCCGCAATCTCCTATTATGTGATCGGCCTGCTCTCCTATTTCATCAAGGGCATACCGGGCATTCACGACGCAGTGGCGCCTGAGCTGGTGATCGCAGCTTTGGTTCCCCTTGTCCTCCTTGGTGTCTGGTGGACCGTTCGGCGGATCAGGCACGCACACAAGGACCATGGACAGCCGCCCGCGAAGGGGCAGATGTGACCCGAGAATCGTTTTTGGGCACGCTTGAGGCGTTCATGGCCTGGCCCTGGCAGGAGGATATCTGATGTCGACTGGCATATTCATTTTGCACTCCGACTATACCCCGGCGGGCGATCAGCCCGAAGCGATCGCGCGGCTCATATCCGGCATCGAGGAGGGGGCGCACCATCAGACCCTCAAGGGCATCACGGGGTCGGGCAAGACGTTCACGATGGCCAACGTGATCCATCGCCTGAAGCGTCCCACGCTGATCCTGGCCCCCAACAAGACGCTAACGTCGCAGCTCTATGACGAAATGCGGCGATTTTTCCCTGAAAACGCCGTGGAGTATTTCGTCTCCTACTACGACTATTTCCAGCCAGAGGTGTATTTGCCGGGCCGCGATGAGTTCATTCCGAAAGATTCCTCGATCAACGAGCATCTGGAACGGTTGCGCCTTTCGACGACAAAATCCCTGATTGAGCGCCGCGATACGATCGTCGTTGCCTCGGTATCGTCGATCTATGGCATGGGCGATCCCGACAATTATCGCGCGCTCCAGGTTCCGCTGACCGAGGGCGCGCGGTTGGGACAGGAAGAGCTTCTTCGCGGCCTGGCGCGTCTGCAATATGATCGGGCCGAGCACAAGCTGAAGCGCGGCACCTATCGCGCTGATGGCGACGCTGTCGAGGTTTACCCGGCGGATTCGGAATATAAGGCCCTGCGGGTCGGATTGGCGAACGGCCTGATCGCGTCCCTCCAGTGGTTCGATGCGGCGACCGGAAGGCAGCTAGAGAGCACCGATCACTATCTCGTATCGCCCAAGACCGTTCTGGCGGCGACCGCCGATCAGGCCCGCAAGGCCGCCACGGCGATCCTCGCAGAGATGGAGACGCAGGTCGAGCGGCTGACCAGCGAAAATCGCCTGACGGAAGCGGCGCGCCTCTATGATCGCATCACCAACGATGCCGAGATGCTGCGCGAAGTCGGATATTGCTCGGGCATGGAAAATTACGCCTGCTATCTGAGCGGCCGTGACCCTGCGCTCCCGCCCATAACCCTGCTCGACTATCTGCCCAAGGACGGGCTGCTGTTCGTCGATGAATCGCATGTGATGATCCCGCAGATCTCGGCGATGTTCCGGGGCGACCAGGCCCGCAAGGATACGCTGATCGATTATGGCTTCCGCCTGCCATCCTCGAAGGACAGCCACCCCTTGAGCTTCCACGAGTTCGAACAGGTCAAGCCGCAGACGATCTTCGTGTCCGCCACCCCCGGCGCCTATGAGGTAAGGGCCTCGCAAGGCAGGGTGGTCGAACAGATCGTGCGGCCGACCGGCCTGCTCGATCCGAAAGTGGAAATCCGCCCGTCCCAAGGCGCGCGCGATGATTTGCTACGCGAGATCGCGCAGCGCACGAAGCGCGATGAGCGCGTGCTGGTCACGACGCTGACCAAGGTCGCGACCGAGGAGCTGCACGCATTCCTCGAAAGCCAGGGCGTGCGCGCGCGCTACATGCACTCTGACGTCAAGGTCGAGGATCGGGTCGCGATCATCGAGGGCCTGCGCGCGGGCGAGTTTGACGTGCTGATCGGTATCAGCCTGCTACGCGAAGGGCTCGATATCCCCGAAGCGTCGCTGATCGCGATCTTCGATGCGGACCGCGCGGGCTTCCTGCGCTCGGCCCAGGCGCTGATCCAGATGATCGGCCGCGTCGCGCGCAACGTGAACGGCACCGCAGTTCTCTACGCCGATACCGTGACGCCGGCGATGAGGGCCGCGATCGACGAGACCGAGAGTCGGCGACAGCGCCAGATCGCCTTCAACGAAGAGAACGATGTCACCCCGCTCTCGTCGGTTCGCGGCCTGGCGTCGGCGCAGCCCGACCGGGAAGAGCCTTCGGTCCATTCGGAGGCTTTCTGCGAGAACCTGTACGAGCTGTGCGACCGGATCACCGCGAAGGAACAGGCGCTGCTGACGGCAGTAGATAACGATAACGAGGATCGGGCGGAGACGATCCGGGGCGAGTTGGACGGCCTGTACCGTCAGTTCATCTATCTGTGATGCGCCGAGTGAAAGTGACCGTATGAGCAAGGATCAGGAGCCTCAAACCACCCCCGGCAAGGAACGCGCGCCGCGCTCCGGCTTCGTTCAGGTACGCGGCGCGCGGCAGAACAATCTCAAGAATGTCGACGTGGACGTGCCGCGCGACGCCTTCGTGGTGTTCACCGGCATATCCGGATCGG
This sequence comes from Sphingomonas sp. AAP5, assembly GCF_004354345.1. Taxonomy (NCBI): domain Bacteria; kingdom Pseudomonadati; phylum Pseudomonadota; class Alphaproteobacteria; order Sphingomonadales; family Sphingomonadaceae; genus Sphingomonas; species Sphingomonas sp. AAP5. Next base: position 73,528 of record NZ_CP037914.1, read on the forward strand.
GCAAATCGAGCCTCGCCTTCGGCACCCTCTATGCCGAGGCACAGCGCCGCTATCTGGAATCGGTCGCGCCCTACGCCCGCCGCCTGATCGATCAGGCCGGTGTGCCGGAGGTTGACGCTATCGACGGGTTGCCTCCCGCAGTCGCGTTGCAGCAGCAGCGCGGCTCGGCCAATGCGCGGTCCTCGGTTGGCAGCGTGACGACGCTCTCCAGCCTGGTACGGATGCTCTACTCGCGCGTCGGCGAATATCCGCGCAATCAGCCCATGCTCTATGCGGAGGACTTCTCGCCTAACACAGTCGCGGGCGCCTGCCCGACCTGCCACGGCATCGGGCGCGTCTATGACGCGACCGAAGAGACGATGGTGCCCGACGACACGCTGACGATCCGGGAACGCGCCATCGCCGCATGGCCGCCCGCGTGGCACGGCCAGAACCTGCGCGATATCCTCGTCTCGCTCGGCTATGATGTCGACACCCCATGGCGGGATCTTCCGAAGAAGGATCGCGACTGGATACTCTTCACCGACGAGACGCCGACGGTGCCGGTCTATGCGGGTCTGACGCCCGAGCAGACGCGCGTCGCCCTCAAGCGCCGCATGGAGCCGAGCTATCAGGGCACCTTCACCGGCGCCCGTCGCTATGTGCTGGAGACGTTCGCCAACACCAAAAGCGCGCTGATGAAGAAGCGCGTCTCGCAATATATCATAGGCCGCGATTGCCCGACCTGCGACGGCAAGCGGCTGAAGCGCGAGGCTCTGTCGGTGAAGTTCGCGGGCCTCGACATCGCCGAGTTTGGCGACCTGACGGTGCTGAAGCTCCGGGACTTGCTCACGCCTGTCGCGCATGGCGAGTATGGGGGCGCCGCGGCGGCCCCGAAGGGCCATGTTCTTGGCAAGGCGGCCCGCGATGCGGCTGTTGAACGCAGGGTCGCGGCGGGAGGCTCGGCGCACAAGGCAGCGCCCGACGTGCGCCGCACGCCCAACCTCTCCGATGAGAAGCGGGTCGCCGCGCAGCGTCTCGCATCCGAGCTGCTCGAACGGCTCGGCCCGCTGATCGATCTTGGCCTTGGCTACATCTCGCTCGACCGAAGCACGCCGACGCTTTCCTCCGGCGAGCTGCAACGCCTCCGCCTTGCCACTCAATTGTCCTCACAGCTTTTCGGCGTGGTCTATGTGCTGGACGAGCCCTCGGCGGGGCTGCACCCGGCAGACGGCGAAGCCTTGCTCACCATCCTTGAGCGGCTGAAAGCGGCGGGCAACTCGCTGTTCGTCGTCGAGCATGATCTTGACGTGATCCGCCATGCCGAATGGCTGGTCGATGTAGGGCCAGGAGCAGGCGAAAAGGGCGGTGAAGTGCTCTACAGCGGGCCGATCGCGGGACTGGCCGACGTCGAGGCGTCGATCACGCGCCGCTATCTGTTCGCAGAGCCCGTCGCCCATGACCGGACCCCGCGCGAAGCAAAGGCTTGGCTCCGTCTAGAGGGGGTGACGCGCAACAACCTGCGCGGCCTCGACGTCGAGCTTCCGATCGGTTGCTTCACCGCTGTCACCGGGGTTTCGGGATCGGGCAAATCCAGTCTGGTCAGCCAGGCGCTGCCGGAGCTTGTCGCGGAACAGCTCGGCGGCTCGCCGGCTTCAGAGGAGGAGGATACCGATCCGCTGCTCGATGTTGCGCAGGAAGAGACCGAAGGCCGCATCGTTGCGGGCATGGAGCATGTGCGCAGACTGGTGCGGGTCGATCAGAAGCCGATCGGTCGCACCCCACGCTCGAACCTCTCCACCTACAGCGGCCTGTTCGATCATGTGCGCAAGATCTTTGCCGGCACTCCGTTGGCCAAGAAGCGCCGTTACAGCCCCGGCCGCTTCTCGTTCAACGTCGCCGAAGGCCGCTGCCCGGTATGTGAGGGCGAGGGCTTCGTCATGGTGGAGCTGCTGTTCCTGCCAAGCGTCTATGCGCCGTGCTCGACCTGCCATGGCAGCCGCTACAACCCGCAAACGCTCGAAGTCGAATGGAACGGCCGCAACATCGCCCAGGTGCTCGAACTGACGGTGGACGAGGCGTGCGACTTCTTCGCGGGTGAGGCGTCCGTCATGCGCTCGCTGGATGTGCTGCGGGAGATCGGCCTTGGATATCTGAGGCTCGGGCAGCCGGCGACGGAACTGTCGGGCGGCGAGGCGCAGCGCATCAAGCTTGCGACCGAGCTGCAACGCGCCCAGCGCGGCAACACCATCTACATCCTCGACGAGCCGACTTCGGGGCTTCACCCGTCCGACGCGGATCGGCTGATGCGGCACCTGCAGGGCCTTGTCGACGTGGGCAATACGGTTGTTGTCGTCGAGCATGACATGCGCGCCATCGCACAGGTGGATTGGGTCATCGATCTCGGACCGGGAGCCGGGGAGGAAGGTGGCCTAATCATCGCCAGCGGCGTCCCTAGCGACGTTGCAGAGGCGGAAGGCAGTCTGACCGCGCCCTATCTCAAGGCGGCGCTTTAGCCGCCTTTTGGGTGTGTGCCATAACGATGGGCCGGGTCCGGCCATAGGAGACGAGCTTGCCTTCCACTGTCGCTCAGGATGTTACCGCACGTTCCCAGGCCGTCGATGCCCGGCTCACTCGTGCAGCCATCTTCCTCGTGGTGTCGATGGGCGCGGGTGAAAAGCCCGAGATGGCGGTGCGAAATCTCTGCGCAATCCTTTCCTCGCTGGTGCGTGGTGTCGGCTTTAGGGCAGCGGATGGAGGGCTTTCCTGCATCATGGGGATCGGCTCCGATGCCTGGGACCGACTGTTCGGGGCGCCGCGGCCGAAGGAGCTGCATCCGTTCCGGGAAATTCACGGCGTCCATCATGCGCCTTCGACACCCGGCGACCTGCTGTTCCACATTCGCGCCGCACGGCAGGACCTGTGCTTCGAGATGGCCGCGCAGATCGTGAAGCGCCTCGCCGGCGTCGCCTCGGTCACGGACGAAGTGCATGGCTTCCGCTACTTCGATGATCGCGACTTACTGGGCTTCGTCGATGGGACGGAAAACCCCGTCGAGCAGGGGGCGAGAGATGCCACGGTGATCGGGGCGGCGGACGATCCGGTCTTCGCTGGCGGCAGCTATGTGATCGTCCAGAAATACCTCCATGACCTCGACAAGTGGAACGCGATTCCCGTCGAGCAACAGGAGAAGATCGTCGGGCGCGAGAAACTGTCGGACATCGAGCTGGACGAGGCAGCGAAGCCGAGCTTCGCGCACAACGTCCTCACCAACATCGAGGAGGACGGCGAGCAACTCCAGATCCTGCGCGACAACATGCCGTTCGGCGATGTCGGCAAGGGGGAGTTCGGCACCTATTTCATCGGTTACGCCCGCTCACCCACGCGGATCGAGCGGATGCTCGACAATATGTTCATCGGCCTGCCGCCCGGCAACTACGATCGCCTGCTCGATGTCAGCCGGGCCGTGACCGGCTCGCTCTATTTCGTGCCGTCGGCCGACTTTCTGGACGCCGTGACGCCGGGGCCGCCTGCGGCCGATGGCGACGATAGCAATGGCGATGAAGCTGTGGCTGCGCCGGCACCCACGGCTCCGACACCGGAGGCTCCAACGGCATCGGACGGATCGCTCCGCATTGGATCACTCAAAGACGAGGCCGGACATGAATAACCTCCATCGCGAACTCGCCCCGATCTCAGACGCCGCCTGGGCGCAGATCGAACAAGAGGCGACCCGGACCCTCAAGCGCTATCTGGCCGCGCGCCGCGTCGTGGACGTGCCGGACCCGAAGGGGGCTACGCTCGCGGCCGTGGGCACAGGCCACACCAAGCCGATTGATGCACCGAGCGATGGCGTCCAGGCCGTGCGGCGTGCGGCCAATGCCGTAGTCGAACTGCGCGTGCCCTTCACGCTGACCCGCGCTGCGATCGACGATGTGGAGCGCGGTTCCGAGGATTCCGACTGGCAGCCGCTCAAGGAAGCTGCCCGCACGATCGCCTTTGCCGAAAATCGCGCGATCTTTGATGGCTATGCCGCTGCCGATATCGGCGGCATCCGTCCCGGCGCGAGCAACGAGCCGGTGCCGCTGCCCACGGCCGTCGCCGGATATCCCGCCATCGTCGCGCAAGCCGTCGATCGGTTGCGCCTTGCCGGGGTCGAGGGGCCTTACCGTCTGGTGCTGGGAGACGATCCGTTCACCGCGATCAGCGGCGGCAGCGAGGAGGGCTATCCGGTGCTCCAGCACATCAATCGTCTGGTGGATGGCGATATCATCTGGGCGCCGGGCATCACGGGCGGCGTCGTGCTGACAACGCGGGGCGGCGATTTCGAACTCGATCTCGGACAGGATTTGTCGATCGGCTATCTCAGCCACACCGCCGAGGTGGTTGAGCTGTACCTGCAAGAGAGCTTCACCTTCCGGCTGTTGACGAGCGAGGCGGCTGTTTCGCTCCCGACAGCGGAAGCGTCGGCGCAGCCGGCGTGAAGGCGTTGCCGGTTGCACCGCCCCCACGCGGACCGCAGCGAGGGGTGGGACAATGATAAGTCTCGTCGGTTGGATCGCCACGATCGCGACGATGATCGCGGCGATGATGACGGCTTCCAACCTGGGCGCGCGCGTGACGGGCTGGGGCTTCGTGGTGTTCAGCATCAGCTCGGTTTGCTGGACCACATTGGGCTACGCCACAGGACAGACAGCCTTGGTTGCCACCAATGGATTCCTGATGCTGACGAACCTCGTCGGCATCTGGCGATGGCTGGGGCAGCAGACAAAATATGAGGATGGCGGCCGATCGGCCGAAACAGCCAGCCAAAGATCCGATACGCCGAACCTGTTCACCGCGACCGGCCTGATCGGCATGGCGGTTGATGACAAGAGCGGGATGAATCTGGGCCGGGTTGTCGAGGCCCTGATCGAATGTTCGACCGGCAGGATAAACTATGTGGTGGTCTCGGACGAGCGATATGCCGGTCTTGAAGAGACATTGCGAGCGGTGCCGCTCGAATCCCTCAGGATCGGCTACACGCGCATGACGCTGTTGCTGGACGGCCCGAGCTTCCTGTCACAGCCCGGCCTCAAAAGTCGTGACTGGCCCGCCTTCGCTCCGATCAATCCCTAGCAAGCGATAGCTCACACCAATTGGAGCGCGCGATCATGATCTTGACCGGGGCCAAGAAAGCGCAGGATCAGGATACGGTGGGCTTCTGGCCGGTAGAGGATGCCATAGCGGCGATAGGAACGGCGACGGATACCGTAGCGCTCATAGCGAGGCACCAGAGGATAGCCCTGGGGCAGATCGGCAAGGCGACGGGCCGCCTCACGCAATTCCTCGACAAAGCTGATGGCTCTCGCGGGATTGTCCTTTTCGATATGTTCGGCGATGTGATCGAGGTCGGCCAGCGCATCCGGCGTCAGGATGACTTTCATTGCGGCTGAGCGCTTGCCCGTGTCCGAATCCTGTCGATGATAGCATCGCAGGCGTCGTCGAGGTCGTGGGTGCGCCCCGCCTCGGCATCGGCAAGGCCGCGTTCGATCGAGGCGTCAAGATCATGCAGCCACCGTTCGACATCCTGCGTCTCACCCTGATCGCGCCGAATGAGATCGCGAACATAATCACTCACGCTGGCATAATGCCCGCTGTCGATGCGGCGCTGGACGTAATCCCGCATGGGGTCTGGAAGGGAGACGTTCATCGAAGCCATAAATCACCTCACTACCATTATGGCAAAAACTGCCATTGGTTTCAAGGCGCCTACCTCTCTTGTGCAGCCGTTCCCCCTTCGGGTCATCCCACCGGCGAGGGCAGGATCACATAACGCTAAGCGACCTTTGGCTCGCCTACCATAACAATATGTTGGAAAAGCTTGCTGGTGCGTTCCCCGGCAGGGGCGGCCATGGCGGCGGCGATCGCGGCTTGGTTCAAGCGGTGGTGGGTCGGGGCCGTGCCGCCGCCTCCGGATTGCGGCCCAGGACCATTAGCAGGCGGGGCCGAGCCAGGGCCGCCATTATCATCCGCCTCGGCCGCGGCGATCACCCGCAGGCTGTTTATCGGTGCGGTGGGGTCGGGTCGAATGTTCGGCATTTGCGGTGCGGGGATCTTGGTCAGCGCGACCATGGCCTTCTCCGTATAATAGCGGATTTTCTTGCCATAGACGGGCGGGATGCCGAGGCGCAGGACGATCATGTCCTTTTCGGGGAGCTGCATCAGCTCTTGCGGAAGCATCAGGGGCCGGCGCTGATCGGATTCCGATACCGAGCCGCCGCCACGGCCCCACATGCCGAAGGAGCGCGATTTGGCGCGAAACGTATAAGTGCCAAGCCGCTCGGAAATATCCTTCGCATCATCGTTGGTCGCGGGGCGCATGACCATCTGGACGCCGCAGTTGGATTCAATCTCCGTGGCGACTTTCGGCCCATAGACGTTCTCGAGCTGCGCTCCGCTCTGGATGACGGGGAGGAGGCGAATGCCATAGCCGGCGACGTAGCTGAAACCATTGGCGATCACCGATGCGCGGCCGAGGCGCGAGAACTCGTCGAGCAAGAGCAGCAGGCGGACCTGGTGCTTGTTACCCGAGGGCAACTCGCGGACATTGAGATCAATGAGCTGTTGGAAAAGCAGGCCATAGATCGGTGCCACGCGATCCAGATCATCCGGCGAGACGCCGAGATAGAGCGAGATCCGCTTGTCGCGGAACTCGCGCAGATCGAAATCGCTGACAGCCGTTGCCGCATCGACATAGGGGTTCAGCCACAGATTGATCTTGGCGGTGACGGACTGGCGGGTTGACGTGAAGGTATTGGCCGAGGCCATGATCCAATCCCGCAGCGCCGACACGCACGCACCTGATAGCGGTTTGCCCTCCCGCTCGCGCTGCGAGATGATTTTGGGAAATCGCTTCTGTGCATCGCCGGCGGCGAATTGGCGGTAGATTTCGCCGATGGTGAAGGGGAGCGCATCGTCGCCATCATCCGCCGTGGCGGCGACATAGGCTGCGACACCGAGAAACGCCGTCCTGGCGCTTTCCGCCCAAAAGGTCTCGCCCTGCAGGGGCAGGGGAAAAAGCATGACGCTGATTTTTTGCAGCTCGTTGACGACTTCGACCTGATCGCGTCGGTTGATGTAGGCGAGCGGGTTGTAGCGGCATGTGCGACCGTGGGCATCGAGCGGGTTGAACAAGAGTGTTTGCTGGCGAAGGTTCGTCATCCGAAAGCCTGCTGTCGCCGCCCAATTCTCTTGCTTCACATCGAGGACGACAACCGAATCCGGCCATTGGAGAAGGTTCGGGATCACGACGCCGACGCCCTTGCCGGCGCGGGTGGGCGCTTCGAGCAAGACATGCTCGGTTCCCCCAAAGCGCATGAACTTGCCGTTGATGCGGCCGAGGAGAATGCCGGCATCCTCCAAGAGCTTGGCCTTGCGGACCTCGCCGATCCGCGCCCAACGGGCTTCGCCGTGGAGCTTCTGGCCCGTGAAGAGCGACGACACGATACCGATCAGGCAGACCGCGAAGGCGATGAAGAAACCGGCGAGAAACGGCTTCCACACGATCGGCAAGTGGCGCATCGACCATAATGCACCCGGAACGCGCGCCCAGGGCGTGTGCGCCGAGAGGAGATGCGCCTTCCAAAGCACCACCACGGCGCCGATCGCGGCGCTTATCATCAAGCCTATGATGACGAGGAACGCGATGGCGGCCGGCTCGGACGCCCCTTGGTTGCGAACCATTTTACCGCTCATAATGCGATCCTCCGCTCGAATCTAATCGCGAGGCTTGCCCGCAGGATCGAACCACACTTCCGTCATACGATAGCGCGCCGGCTTCCCGTCACCTGGGGGAAGCCGGTGCATCTGCACGACGATATCAACCAGCGAGCGCAACAGGGCGCGGATATCGTGCCGATCGAGATCGTTGCCGCCTTCCGATTCCTTGACCAGCAGCGTGAGCTGTTCCAGCGCACCTTCGGCCGTATTGGCATGGACCGTGGTTATCGAGCCTGGATGGCCGCTGTTGACGTTGCGCAGATAGAAGAAGGCGGTGCCGTCGCGTAGCTCTTGGAGCAGGATGCGATCGGGTCGCATACGCAGCGCCGATTCCAGCAATTCCTTTGCGCCGGCTTTTTGAAGGCCCTTTCCGTCCTTGGAATACATCATGTGGACGTGGTTGCGCTGTGGCACCACCAGCTCGCGGGTGTCTTCGATCGTCAGGATGCGCTCGTAATCGGGAATGAGCCTAATCAGGCCCTTGGAGAAGCTCGTCTTGCCGGAACCCGTGGCGCCGGAGATCAGGATATTTTTGCGGGATTCGACCGCGAGCCGGAAGAAGCCCTTCCAGTCGCCGGCCTCGCGAAATCGCATCAGCGCGGAGTCGACCTCTTCATGCAGGCCATGAGCGCGGACCTCACTGAAAAGCCCGGCGCGGTCGAAATCGTCGATGTCCATAGAGACACCCGACGCTTTCCGGATCGTGATCGAGACGAATCCCCGCTCGACGGCAGGGGGGACGACGACCTGCGGGCTCTGTTGCAAACTGATCCGATTTTCGGTGATCTGTCTTGCCGAGAGTGAGGGTGGCGCGATGTCAGGGTTCAAAGGGCGGCATTTTGAGGGTGAGATCGTGCTTTGGGCGGTGCGATGGTACTGCCGGTATGGCATCAGCTACCGGGATCTTGAGCAGATGATGGGCGAACGTGGCGTGAATGTTGACCATTCCACGATCTACCGCTGGGTTCAGAGATACGCCCCGGAGATCGAGAAGCGGCTGCGCTGGCAATGGCGCCGCCCTGCCTCGACGAGTTGGCGGGTCGATGAGACCTATATCAAGGTTCGTGGTGCCTGGACGTATCTGTATCGCGCGGTCGACAAGGACGGGAACACGATCGATTTTTATCTCTCGCCAACGCGGAATACGAAGGCTGCGAAGCGTTTCCTGGGCAAGGCGCTGGGCGGGTTGAAGGACTGGGAGAAACCCGAGATCATCAATACCGATAAGGCGCCGACCTACACCGCCGCCATTGCTGAACTGAAAGCGGAAGGCAAATGTCCCAAGGATACCCAGCATCGCCAGGTGAAGTATCTGAACAACGTCGTTGAGGCTGACCATGGCAAGCTGAAGCAGCTGATCCGGCCGGTGCGGGGTTTCAAGACACTGAAGACGGCGTATGCGACGATCAAAGGCTTCGAGGTGATGCGGGCCCTGCGCAAGGGACAGGCAGCTGCCTTCAATCTCACCCGCGACATTTGCGGCGAGGCGCGGCTGGTCGAGCGTGCCTTCGGCCTCGGCGCTTGCGCCCTCACCGAAGCCATTCAACTCATCGGCAAACGGATGGAACTTGAAGCAGCCTAATGGGCACCGCTCGAACAGCCATGAGACGAACTGCGCCCGTCATCACAGTTTGCAACAGAGCCCCAAAGAGGACCATCGGAGATCCCCATGCCCTACTTCGTCGATATTGGCGGCACGCCGGCCAACGAGCCCTGCGCGCAGCTCGGCCAGACACCCAACTTCGAGATCCTCAACAAGCTTGAGGTGCTCGCATACAAGTACGCTATCATCGCCCGATACGGGGTTCCACCTCCCGGGTGCCGCCTGACGGGCCTCTCCAATCGACACGATTTCGGCCGGTACGTTTCGCTCGTGCTTCACGTCGAAAACGAACTGGATGACCAAGTTCGTGCATATGCCGAGACGGTCGAGGAAGGGCTGAGCACGTGGCTGGAAGCGGGCTTCCGCGCGCCCGTGGAATATGACGACGCGACGCCGACAGTCATCACGACCGATCCGATCGAGATCCTCGTCAGCGCCCTGCACGTCACCCGACCCGGCCCGGACGGGCGCTTCCCGATCGCAGACTTCGAGACGCTGCACGGGAACCTGACTGCCGCGTTTCCCGGCGAGGCCGCAATCGCCGCGGCGCGGCTCACCGAGGCCGCAGCCGCCTAACGGCGCCCCCGCTGCCCGGATCGGGTGGCTCCCAAACACGAACGAGGCCGACGATGTCCGACGCCTTTGACCCATCAGATCCCGCCGCGTGGCGGTCCCGCGGACGCACACCCGAGCACGCAGCGGCGATCGCTGCTGCGTGGCAAACCTTCCCCGATCTTCCAGCCGACGCCCCCCTCTCGGACCGTATGGCACGAGGCCGCGAACGGATCGCCGCGATGCGAAGCGTCAACGATGCGATCGCGGCCGAGAGCGCGACGCGGCGCGAGGTGAGCAACTTCGCTTTCACCGAGGATCAAGTGCGTCGAGGTCGCGGCAACGATCGCGACATCGCGATCCTGCGCGGCCGCGAAAGCTACGCACTGAGCTGGGACCTCGCCAACCGCTACGCGGATGGCTGGTACGCCGCGCATGTCGGGTGGCCGCACCGATACCCTGATGGGATTCCGTCAGTGACGCCGCTCGCCGACCGCCACGCCGCCTATGATCAAGGTTTCTCAGACGGGGGAGGGGACCGGACTGACCTATTCGACGCCGCACGCCGCAGCCTCGTGGCAGACATGCGCCGCGACAACTTGCCCCGCGATCCTCAGATCATCCTCGCCGGGCGACCTGCACCGAGCAGCTACCCGAAGCCCTCTGATCATCACCGACCGGCCCGATGGTCGCGACGCTTGTTGATCCTCGGTGCCGATGTCATCGCTGCAGAGCCTGCATGGGATTTCCTGGCGATAACCCTAGCACGACCAGGTGCCGAGGCCGCGACGATCGTCGTCCTTACGGCCGACGGTTTTGTCAGCCCAGACGCGATCGGCGGTCAGACAACAGACGCAATCATGATCGACCACCAGGCCGCGGCCGCCCAGCTTTCCGCCCTTCTGCAAAATCGTGAATACGACGATGTGCTGATTGCGCTGCAAGGGCATGACCTCGACCTGATCGATACCGTCGCTCACATCCTGCCTCTTGCTCGCACATTAGAGCGCACTCGCAATTCGCGACTTCAGCAGCGCACTCACCTTCGGACCTGGCTTGATCGCGGCTTCACCGGAACGACGGTCGCCGCACAGGGGCATATCCGATGGGGAAAGGCGATCACCGCATTGTACGGTAGCCTCGGCGAGTTCACCGCGCGCCACGTCGGTCCGGCGCCGGGCAAAGGCCATCTTGTCCGCGTCGAGACCAAGAACGGTCTCGCTACCGGCTTTGCCACAACCGACGGAACGCCGCTCGACCCCGAGATCGTCGTCACCAGCAAGGCAAAGCTCCGGGGCGAGATCGCCGCGACGCTGCGTGCCTTTGGAGGCGCAACGCGCCTCATGGCAGCAGCCGACCGGCGAGCGGCTTAAGGCCGGAATCCCGGGCTGGGTACGTAGGGATGTTCCTGGCGGATAATCTCTTCCGCTTTGCCAATAGCCTCGCGCTGACGCGCTGACCCTTTTGGCGCGATCGACCAGTTCGAGCGCGGGTGGAAGACCACGGGCAATGCCGTGACCGGTCCTACCGCCCTGCGCCACGCCAAGTCGCTGCCGCCTGCTGCGCCGACCAGCAAGGTCACGAAAAGATCCTCGATGTCGCCGGTCGTCATCGAGCCTGAACGCACGGCCGTACCGGCCGTGCCGCACAAACCCACTGCTCATGCACATCGGAGAACCCATTATGGCCGCTATCACAGACCTCCCCGTCATGACTCGTGCCGACGCCGTTTCGCTTGGCTTTGCCGGCTTCAACGACGTTCCGCACAAGCCGATCGACATCCCTGATGGCGCGTTCACCCTTACGGCGAAGACCAGCGAAGGTCGCCGAGTCACCTTCTGCTTCATGGGAAAGACCTACGACGGCCCCGCCCGCTTCGTGGACATCCAGTTCCACGATCGCGGCAGCACGATCCCGGTCCCGAGTGGCGGGGTATCACCCACCCTTAACGCATTCGCAGTGACGGGTGGCGGACGCCACGTCACCGATAGCCGTGGACTGGACGAGGGCCAAAAACCCTCGATCCTGGTCCTGCTCATGGACGAGGCCGGGGACGAACCGCCGCATCCCGACCCCTCGCGTCGACCGCTGCTGGATCGCGACCTTGCTGAATTGCTGACCCGCGCCGCCGGCGTCATCACCGACCCCGACAGCGAGATCAGATCGAACCGCGACAGCCTCGTCGACGCTCTTCACGCCGAAGCCGCGAAACGCCGTCCGCGCGAACCCGGGTCATGACCGGGTCACGCAGCGACGCCATGCACGTCGCACACACCGCCGCGGGCTGGATCGTCCTCGACAACAGCACCGCACATCGCGGCCGCTTATCGGCACCGTGCCCCACCCGAGCCGAAGCAGTCGCCCGCAAGAAAGCTCTGGGACGCGCCTTGCGTCACCAGCGCCACGAGGACCCTCGTGACGCCTGATGGAAGAGGAGGAGGAGTGGGCTCGCGGAATCCGGCGGTGGTGGAGCCGACCGGCCAGACAGGAGCACATCATGCGGAGCATCCTCGCATTCTACGAGATTGACCGAATCTACGGAGGTCCGGAAGAAGGAGGCTGGTGGTACGACAGCGGCACCTTTGTGCGCGCAATCACCATCCATTTCGACGACGAGACCGCGATCGCAGCGCAGCGTCGCGCAAACCGCCTTCTCGAGCGCTTGCAACGCCACAAGCCGGACGTGTCGTCGGTGATCTATGATGGCGGGCGCTACCGCGCCTACACCTTCTCGGGCCTGCCGCCCGAACGCTTCCCCGTCGAGCGGCCAAGATATTCCTGACCGCATCCGCGGTCGCCCCCCCAATCGAAACCTTGAAGGAAACGGTCATGCACCGCGTCCACTTCTACGACACCAGCGCGGCCGCCTACGAAGCGTGCCTCGATCAAAGCCCCTGCATCCTCGAAGGGGATGTCCTCGCCATCGTTCCCGAAGGTGTCATCGGCCTCGCGTCGACCGACCCGCTCGCGGTCACGATCGAGACGGGCGCACTGCGCACGCTCACGCCGATGTCGTCCGCACGAATCCTCCGCGAAACCACCCATGATGCGGACCAATGGCGTCACGCGGTCGAGCTCGCACTGGCACACCACTTGCCCATTGCGCCGCACTTCCTCCCGTTCGCCCTACGCTGCGTCCCGCTCCTTCCGTCTCAGACGGTCGTCGCCCTCACCCTCGACGATGTCATGATGGCGATCGACGCCATTCGACACCGGGAAACCCAGCTGACCAAACGTGCCGCGCTGATCGATGCGGAAAGCTCGCACGGACTGTTCCTCAATTCCGCCCTGCGAAAACTGGCGACAGCCCGGCGTCACCTTCAGCGCCACCCCCCGGCAACGATCCCTGATCACCCCTGCGGTCCCTCGTAGCGACGCCCTCCACGAAGGTCGGCCCCAAGACCCTCAAGGCGATCCACCGCCACGCGAAAAGCGCGTCGGTGAGGGGCGCTTTCGCGCCCTGCCCGGCCGAAGGGCCGGGGAGGAGAGAGGGATTGAAGATGTTGTCGAGGACATGGGGTCCAGCAGACACACAGGAGACGTTACGATGAACATCGGTCAGATCAAGCAGAACGAAGCCGGCATCTTCATGGGCCGCATCTCGACGCTCGCGGTCGCAATGACGATCGCGCTGAAGCCCGTTCAGTCCGCCAACCCGCGCGCGCCGCGCTATGAGATTCACGCACTCACCCCGGGCCGCACGTGGGTGCAGGTCGGTGCCTTCTTCGAGCTCAACTCGAACAACACCGGCGAAGCCTTCCTGAACGGCCGCATCGACGATCCCTCGCTCGCCCAGCCGCTGCAGGTCTCGGCCTTCCGCCAGGAGGACGGGTCGTACAACGTCGTCTGGCAACGCGCGCAGAAGCGTCGCGATGTGACCAGCGCGCTCGGCATCAAGTCGGACGAGGATCCCGCACCGCCCTTCGGTGCCGACGGCAGCGCCGCAACCGACGGCCCGGTCGATAACGCTGGCGCCGGCGATGACGGCCTCGGCGAGACCACCGCACAGGTCGAGGACGCGCCGCGTCGCAGCCGCGCAAAGCGTGTCGCCGAAAGCGCCTGACCCTCTTCCGGTGCCGCCCACTCCCTCGCGGCACCGGCAGACGTCGCAGGTCCACCCCCTTTTACCCTGCGCGTTTCTAGGGCGGTGCCTCACCAGGCATCGCCCTTTTTTTGCCCAAAAGGGGACAGGCCTCGAAACGGACCTAAAACCGTCTTGCATCTCCGCCATAAGTAGATTCTGCTGCACCTGCGAATCCAAGTTGAACAGTCTTTCAACCTTTTGTCTGAAGGGAAGGAGGTGGTGGTGGATAGCTGGACGAATGGTGCCGAAGGCCCGCTCAAGACCAGCGCGCCACGAAAGCAACGAGGTGCCACCATGGCCGACCGCGTTTCCGTCTCCATCTCCATCGGCGGAAGACTACCCGCCGAGCTTCTCGACGAACTCGTCGAGAAGGCAAATGCTCAGAATCTCTCGACTGAATGGGATGGTGAGCCATTCACCACGACTGACCTGCCCGATGGCGAACCTCTTGTACTGCAGGGGCACGAGATCGCTAACGGCAAGATCGACGAGATCGAGGACTTCTGCTGCACTAACGACTTGCCCTTCTGGCGATGGTCGGGCGGCGCGCCGGGCTCCTTCCCCGCTGAGATCGTGTTGTGGAAGGGCGAGGGTGAGCGGCGCGCATTTACCGCGGATGAGAATGGGCAACCGGTCCTCACCTCGGACGAAGCCAAAGAAATCACGAGCCTCGACGATCTTCGGGAGCATTTCGCCACCGGCGCTTACCTCCCGCCGCCTTTCATGATCGTTCCACCGACCACCGGCTGAAGCGGCGCGACCCACAGAGGGGCGGCGAAACGCGCGTTCCATGCGCGGCCTATTCGTCCGCGATCACCGTTTCAGCCGTTCCGCTCGCGCTTCGATTACACCTTCCGCATAGCCGCTACCCTCCGCCAGGCACTGCTCGCTCGCATCGTGACGACCCTGCGGGCCGCTCACTTGCTACGCCTCGCGCGTGCCGGCGTCGCGCCCGGAGATCATCATGCCCATCCAAACGATTCACCAGTCCCTCTCGTTCGACACGATCATCAAAGATCATGCGAACCGGGAGAGCGCCGAAGCTCACATGGCAAAGATGCTGCGCGAGTACGGCGATTGGCCCGTGGACGCCGCGGCTAGCGCTGCCAGAGAGGGGCGCTCGGTCCTGGTCGCCGACAACGGCGACGACGAGACAATCGAAATCCGGGTGACCTGACCATGTCACTGGCGGGAGCGCGCTGCCGCCGATACCATGCCGTTACGAGGAGTAGATCATGCTCAACGTCATTCCGGTCGCCGTCCCGCTCGTCTTCACTGCCGGCGCGATCATCCTGTTTGCCCGACGTCGTGTTCCGCTCAGCTACGTCTTCCTAGCCCTAGGCTTGGGCATGTTCTCTCTCGTGGCCTGGCCCTTCTGGCCGGTCGACGCAAAGGGCGAGCATCATGCGATCGTGCTGTCGCGTGCCGGACCACTCGGCGCGAAAGCCTATCGAAGCGCCATGTCAGATGGACGCATCACGCGCGATGAACTTCGCACCATCCGTGAAGCTTCCGGGCAAGATCTGGACACCGAGTACGGTCTGTCGACGCCAAATAACCGCAACTAGCTGCGCAGACACTGAAGGGCGCCCGCCCTGTGGGCGGGACCGGGCTCTAGCCGGCTTTGCCGCCCGGAGCCCCTTGCGGGTCTCCGCCCTGCCGGGTGACATGGGGTAACAGCGTCCGCGGTCCTGATGCATCGTCGTCAGGTGGCGCTGCCGCCACTACAGGTGACGGAGAAGCCTCATGACGAGTTATGTTGGTCTCGATGTATCGCTGGCAGAAACCAGCGTGTGCGTGTTGAACTCGGATGGAAAGGTTCGGTACGAGGGTAAGGCAAAAAGCTTGCCCGACGACTTGGTGGCTTGCATCCACCAACATGCCGCCGATGCCGAGCGCGTTGCGATCGAAACGGGTCAAACGACGGCGCTCCTATTCAAGGCCATGAAGACGGCAGGAATTCCGGTCGTATGCCTGGAGACTCGGCATGCGCATAAGGTCTTGTCCGCGAGGCGAAACAAAACCGACCGGAACGATGCGAGGGGATTGGCTGATCTTGTTCGCGTCGGCTGGTATAGAGAGGCTTGGGTCCGAGGCGCATCGGCCCACGCTATCCGCAGCCTCCTGCTTGCACGGCGTATGCTGCTCGTGACGAGGAGAACCCTTGAGAACACATTGCGCGGGGCAGTCAAACGCTTCGGGCTCATCATAACAAAGACGGCTGGCGGCACATTCACGCGCCGCGCCGTTGCTGCTATGGAGCTCGACCCTGCTTATGCCGCCTTCGCGCAGCCAATCCTAGCCGTTCTGGAAACCGTGGCGGCTCAGATCCGGGTATATGAACGCCAGCTCCAGAGCGTGGTGAGGGGCAATGCTACAATCGCCAGGCTGATGACCGTACCAGGCATCGGGTACTTGTCCGCTCTCGCGTTCTACTCGACCATAGAGGATCCCGCCCGGTTCAAACGCTCGGATGACGTCGGCCCGTATCTTGGTCTGACCCCGCGGACACATCAGTCTGGCGAAGTCGACTGGAGCGGGCGGATTACAAAAACCGGTGACAACATGACCCGGGCCTACCTGTTCGAGGCTGCCAACGTCATCCTTACGCGCGTCACCAAACCGACGCCGTTGCGAGCATGGGGGCTACGGCTCAAAGAGCGCAGCGGAATGAAGAAGGCTCAGGTCGCAGTGGCGCGCAAACTGGCAGTCATGATGCATGCCATTTGGAGCGATGGCACCGAATTTGAGTGGAGAGCGGCAGCATAGCACCTCCCTCCCCGAAGCTCCCCAACGGGAGGCGTCCTTGCCGGGACGCGAGCCGAAGTTGACCTCGTAGTGATCGTTGCGGCTCTGACCCGCGCGGCAGTAACATTGAGGCAGCTTTAGCCACGGACACCATCGTGAGGCGGTATTCCCGACCTCGGAACGAACCTTGTGCCCGGCATTGACCCAGCCCACACCAAGGATGACGCTGTATCGAAGTATAAACCTCGTTACCGTACAGCCTTACGAGACGCGTGCTTCACGCCACAGCTTTTATCGTCCAAATTGTAGGTCGGAGCAGCTACCTTCATTTTACCGTCGTCGATGTCACTTTCCTAGTTACAAATATTCGAACGCTATCTAGCCTGCAAATGAAGAAATATTTGACAAAGCACCTATCAGAGACTCCAAATATTAACGCTGCCAGCCTGGCTCCACGCTAACTCCTTTTAGGAATGCGTTGGCCACTGTGCAGCCGTCACCCTCTAAAGCACCCTTCAAGTGCGGTGTTTTGTCCGTCCCACTTTCATTCTGAACGTAAGAAACAGTGACTGTTCGAATGGATATTCCACCGTAAGTATAGGAGACCAACCATTGATTTGTTTCATGGGCGACATAAAGAAGTAGCGGTCCTGGTTTAGAGCTAGAGCTAGCTACATCGCTAAAGCTAATGCCTCTGGCCATCCTCGGTAGGATCGGACCATGACGTTTTGCGATATCGGCTTTGATCTCGGGCGGAAGTGAGCTCATATTATCATAAAACGTAACTTGTCGGATTAAGGCGCAATCGCCCAGCGGGTTAATCTCGGCTTGCGAGATAGCAAGCCCGGCGAAAATGATAAGCATTGGTCAGGGGTACTCACGTTCGATTGCGGAAAGCTCAGCGGCGAATTCCCTCAGGGCAGCTTTGAATCTTATTCGGGCGCTTGATTTGCTTCGTAAGCAGCTGCCCAATGCGATTGCATCAAATCCCGGGTCCGCGCCCCATCTCTCAGCATCTTTCCGCTTTAACGCCGCGATACGGGAGCCGAAGCGGCGATCAAACTCCCGGTGTTGCCGTCGCGCAACGCTACGATCACAAGAGATATTACCCTGCTGGTACGGCTCTGCATAGAACAGCCGCTCACTTAGCCGCTGTGATGGTATCGATAAGCTTTGTGCCTGAGCCAAGAGAGCGAGTGCGACTAACATGTTTATCCACCATCTCGTGCATCGCGCACTTTAGATCAACGGCGACTGGCTGCTGCCGGTTGTATCTCGATAATACGCCAGTTGCCGGTCTGCTGTATTAATCGTGCAATCTGATGAACGTCGCGGCCTGTGTAACGAGCCGTGAATTCGCAGGTCGTTATGGGCAGCTCGCCAGGCTCGCGGTCGCCGCAACTCACGTCCCGGATCTGCCAAGCTGCCTGTGGCAGATGAAACAGGACGATTTCCCCCTTCCGGAGAGCCTCATCAGCGGCGACCTTTCGAACAGTGCTATCGTGGGCCAGCAGCGCGTCTATCAACTCTGTGTAGGTGGGGCATAGCAGCAGTGAGGCGCAACGGCTGGTCGCCGCGAGCAACAGCGTGGAGAACATAAGGCAGCCTCCTCTAAGATTCGGCCAATACTCCGGACGCCGGTTCGACACCAACTATGTCTACAAATTTTGCCCCGGCATGCGGACATCGGGGTAGACAGGCCAGTTGCCGCCAAGTCGCGACGCCTGTGATCGCCGTACGGGCTGACGAAGAACCCAAGCGGTTCCAACAAATGCCTTGCCAAGCTCGCTGTTAAGGAACGATCCCTCGCTGTAGGCAGAGCTCGCTTGCTTGTGACGGCCCTGACGGGCCAGTCACATACTACGCGTCGCTCGTGCCGAGCGGCTTCACCGGACGAACCGGAAGGAAAGGGCTCCAATGTTCAAGTGGATTGCCTCTTGGGGAAGCGGTCGCCTGACGAAGATGCCCGACATATGCGAGCACGCGCGTCAGCAAGCGATGTCTCAGCTTCTCAATGCCGGAGCCCTGACGCCCCAGTATCGCTCCGACGTGACCTCCGAAAAGGACTTCGAGGAACGACAAATCCGCTTGCCGCTCTGCACGGTGTGGGGTGAGGATCCCCAACCGGACGGCGTCCGGTTCACTCTCTCCGTCAGTCTACTTCAGGTAGAAGACGCCCTCCTCGAACAGTTGAGCGCATCAGAACCGCGATTCCGCGACGAGCGGGACAGGCTCCACGCCGATATCAAACAAACCGTTCTTCGCAGTCTCACCAACGCGGTGAACGCCACCGGCGCGCCGCCAAGCGTCATCTGTTCGGCACTGACCTCGTCTTCCTCCTAAACGACCGCCCCAGGACGCTCCCTACCACTCCCTACCATCGTCCACCGCCACGCGAAAAGCGCGTCGGTGAGGGGCGCTTTCGCGCCCTGCCCGTCCGAAGGGCCGGGGAGGAGAGAGGGATTGAAGATGTTGTCGAGGACATGGGGTCCAGCAGACACACAGGAGACGTTACGATGAACATCGGTCAGATCAAGCAGAACGAAGCCGGCATCTTCATGGGCCGCATCTCGACGCTCGCAGTGGCGATGACGATCGCGCTGAAGCCGGTCCAATCGAACAATCCCCGCGCGCCGCGCTACGAGATCCACGCGCTCACCCCCGGCCGCACCTGGGTGCAGGTCGGCGCGCTCTTCGAACTCACCTCCAACAACACCGGCGAAGCCTTCCTGAACGGCCGCATCGACGATCCCTCGCTCGCTCAGCCGCTGCAGGTCTCGGCCTTCCGGCAGGAGGATGGCTCGTACAACATCGTCTGGCAGCGCGCGCAGAAGCGTCGCGACGTGACCAGCGCGCTCGGCATCAAGTCGGACGAGGATCCCGCACCGCCCTTCGGTGCCGACGGCGCCGCATCCGGCCTGCCGGCCGCTGATGGCCTCGGCGAAAGCACCGCCCCGCTCGAGGAGGTGGCCTAACTCCACGCTGGGCGACGCCGACCCGTCGCCCGCTACTCTCGACGGGGATCGCTTCACCACCCGAAGCGGTCCCCGTTGACGTGCCCTACGCCTAGCGCGCTGCGTCGTCTTCAATGAACGAAGGCGACCGGAGCCACACTTCAATCGTTCAACATTCCACGCTATATGGAGAGAACCATGGCGACTATCGCACCAGATCCTCAACTCGATATCCGCGAACAGCTCGCGCGGATCGACAAGATGCAGGTCGAAATCCAAAAAACGCAGGCTGATCTCGCCAAGGTGAAGCTCGAGGTACGCTTTTTCCCCGGAACGCTCCTTTTTCAGGCAACCCTCGCCGCCGCAGCGCTGATGACAGCGGGTGCCGCGATCGCGAAGTTCTTCGGCTGATCCCGACCGACGCTTCGCGTCGGTCCCCCTCCCGATTGATCGCCCGTCTGGACCCACCACCATCGGTACAAGCAAACCTGACAAATTAGTCCGACTGCACTTCCGGCGATGCGACACGTCAATCACGCACGGGGTTTAGCCTCAACCGACCAGACCAGCGCGGAGATCACGAGCTCGCGAACACGCTTCGCGCTCGACCTTGATGCGGTCCAACGAGCACTGCCCGGAGACGCCCTGCCAACGGCAACCAAGCAGTTTTCGGATCACCTAGCGGCGATATCCTCGCCCGCTCGCTCCCTGTGGTCGAGCATAAGCCGAGTTCCGGGTACGTCCTCGAGACGAAGTTCGTCATGGGGCCGACCGCGCACTCGGCCACTCGACATACAGGTCAGACGATCGATCCTGACGGTTCACGCGGATTGTTCATGGCGACCGCTCTAGGACCTCAGGAGCTATCGGACGGCTCATCCGCCGGTTCGTGTCACCTGCGATCCGGCCCGGCACCGCGCAACCCCTTTGGCAGGGCCGTGTTGCCGCGCTGAAGCGCGGCTGCCCGCTCCACCCCTGCAAAAGGGGTTTCCCTCCAGGTCCACCGTGCCCGCCGCCTGAGCGCCGGCCCCGATAGCCCTTCCGGTGCGCAGCACCGCGCCAGATCGCCCTCCGGTGACACCGGCGGACGGTCCGCCCGACACCACCCGAGGGAGCAATCGCCATGAACAACGTGAACCTGATCGGCCGCCTGACCCGCGCCCCTGAGCTGCGCGCGGTCAACCCCACGACCAACGTCGCAACCATCTTCGTCGCAACAGATCGCCCTAAGCTCAACAAAGACGGTCACACCTACAAGGGCGAGGACGGCTTCACCGTCAAGGAGACCGAATACCACAAGGTCACGTGCTTCAACGGTCTCGCCAAGGCGGTCGCCGGGAACCGCAAGAAGGGCGACCTGATCGCGATCGAAGGTCGCCTCCACTACACCCGCTGGCAGGACGCCGAGGGTAACGACCGCTACGGTTGCGAGATCATCGCCGACCGCGCCGAGTTCTACTGACCCGCCGGGTTTGGGCGGCGCCTTACGGCGCCGCCCTTTTCGCGTGCTCACGCTCGATCCGCGAGCGCCCCCGTCGCAACCACCACAACATCACGGAGGATACCGCGATGCCCACGCAGCAAGACATGTTCGATCCAGAACCCGATCCCGACATCACCCAGCGCGATCCCGAGAGCGATGACGCAGGATCGACGCCCCGACTGGAGCCACTCGCCGCACCTTGCGGTTTTCGTGACCAGCGCAATGAACCTTGCGCCCGTCTCGCCAGCAGACCGCTGTCGATCGACGGCGTCCAGCTGGTCAGCCGGGGCACCCCGATGCTGCTGTGCGACCCGGCATGCTTCCGCGGCGCGTCGACGCCGACGATCGGTGACAACGCCGGTGCGGACGGAGATGTCGAACAGAGCGACGATCCTGACGTTGGACGCGACCCCGAAGATCCCGGCTACGACGACACATGGGGGCACGGTGAATGGGAGCGCGACGACGGCTAGGAGGCTCAGGGACGGGGTAGGGGTGTGGGCGACCCGCCTATGGCGGGACCGGGCTCTCATCGGCCCTAGCGGGCCTTACGGAGCCCCCTG
Organism: Sphingomonas sp. AAP5; assembly: GCF_004354345.1. NCBI lineage: Bacteria > Pseudomonadati > Pseudomonadota > Alphaproteobacteria > Sphingomonadales > Sphingomonadaceae > Sphingomonas > Sphingomonas sp. AAP5. The sequence continues at coordinate 95,255 of NZ_CP037914.1, forward strand.
AAGGGGTCTCCGCCCTTCGGGTTTCGATCCCTTCGCTGACGCCGGGGCGTCCTGCGCGCGGGCGACGGCAGCGAAGCTGCCTTAGCGACGTCACGGCCTAGCGGCCGCGTCATCGCCGCCCGTGCTCGGATCACCCCGGCGCACCCACCACAAACCAATATTTTCTCTCTCTGTGAAGTGGAAGTTTGGCATGCGGGGTGAGCGGACCGTCAAGGACGAGCGGTCCCCCAATTTTCACGACCCCCGCCACTCCGCTGCGCTCCGCTCTGGGGGCCGAGAAAATCGGCTCCACCACTCGCGAGCGTTAACCGGGGTCCACGCCCGAAGGGCGCGGCTTCCCAGTTAACGTCCCTGACGGCCCTGACCGCCGCATGCCGTGTGAGATTCCTCACCAAGAGAAGGTGAGATTTTCAACTCATGGAGGCTATCATGACCAACACTTTCCGCAACTTCTCCGACGCCGCCCGCGCGATGAACGACGCCCGGATGAACGACAGCGCCGCGAACATCGACGCTGACACGCAGCAGACCTACGATGGCGCCTTCGTGGAGAGCAGCGAGATGGCCAAGCTGACCGTCTTCAACGCCCCCGAGAAGCTGGACATGCCCGACCCCGAAATGGCCGCCGCAGCCGTTGACCTCATGCTGCGGACGGTTTTCGACGTCACGCGCGATACTCGGATGGAGGAGTTCGCCGCCGACATCGCATGGGGCATCGTCAACTCCTTCCACATGGTGACCAAGCGCATCGAGGGACGCGAGGATGACGCCGCCCGCAAGCTGAAGGACATGGTGGAAGCCTACGACCCCAGCGAGATCTACGCCGTCGAACTCGAGGACACGCAGCTTCTCTGCCAGACGCTGGAGGGTTGCGCCGAAGCGATGCGGTGCATGCGGGACCACGCCGGGGAGGTGTTCCGGGTGGAGACGGGGCGCCCCTTCAACACCATCCGCGGCAGCAGGGTCTCCTCCAAGCTCACCGCGTCGGTGATTGACGGGAAGGACTATCTCGCCGCCCGCGCCGCCAAGCGCCGGGAAGATCACGCTCCGACCGGTCCGGTTGTCGCCTTCTCGGGCGGACAGGTCTGGCACGACCACGAGCAGCTCTTCGACCGCCTCGACCAGATCAAGCGTCGCATTCCGGCGATGGTCCTGATGACCACCGGCATGAACAAGGGTGCAGACGCCGTCGCAGCCGCATGGGCGTCGTCGCGGCAGGTCAAGCTGGTACGCATGATGCTGGAAACGCGGTACGGTCCGAAGGCGGCTTTCCTCCGCAACGACCGCATCGCCAACCAGCGCCCGGTTGAGGCGATCGTCTGCGAAGGCTCGGGCGTCCAGTCCGACTTCGCCCGGAAGATGCGCACCGCCGGCGTTCCGCTTCACGTCTTCCGTCTCGCCGAGCAGGCCCCGATGGCTCCCGCAGCGCGCAGCCGTCGCGCCTGACGCACCCGATGGAGGGGCTCCGGGCAACCGGGGCCTCTCCCCTTTTTTACGTCGCCTGGGCGGCGCTCAGGGGCATCGAGCCCCCTCGCGCCGCGGGGACTGACCTCACGGTCGATACTTCACACCGAGCGTCCGCACCGGCTCGCTCGCATCGCGGCCGCGCAGTCGCGCGTCGCGCTCGCTACGCCTCGACCGGTGCGGCCCATGGCAGGGTCGCGCCCAGCCACCGGCACGGCTCGCTGGCGGGCGTGGCGATGCCGTTGCATCGCCGACGCTGCCGCTACGCATCGCGCCGTGCCGATCGCCCCAGCGGACGCCGCAGCGGCACTGCTCGCTCGCATCACGGCGAGCCCTTCGGGTCGCCCGTTCGCTACGCCTCGCGCGCCGGCGATCGGGACCTCGCGGCACGCACCGCACCGGCTCGCTCGCATCGCGGCCGCGCAGTCGCGCGTCGCGCTCGCTACGCCTCGACCGGTGCGGTCCATGGCAGGGTCGCGCCCAGCCACCGGCACGGCTCGCTGGCGGGCGTGGCGATGCCGTTGCATCGCCGACGCTGCCGCTACGCATCGCGCCGTGCCGATCGCCCCAGCGGACGCCGCAGCGGCACTGCTCGCTCGCATCACGGCGACCCCGTCGGGTCGCCAGTTCGCTACGCCTCGCGCGCCGGCGCTGGAGACCTGGTGGCACCCACCGCACCGGCTCGCTCGCATCGCGGCCGCGCAGTCGCGCGTCGCGCTCGCTACGCCTCGACCGGTGCGGTCCATGGCAGGGTCGCGCCCAGCCACCGGCACGGCTCGCTAGCGGGCGTGGCGATGCCGTTGCATCGCCGACGCTGCCGCTACGCATCGCGCCGTGCCGATCGCCCCAGCGGATGCCGCACCGGCACTGCTCGCTCGCATCACGGCGACCCCGTCGGGTCGCCAGTTCGCTACGCCTCGCGCGCCGGCGCTGGAGACCTGGTGGCACCCACCGCACCGGCTCGCTCGCATCGCGGCCGCGCAGTCGCGCGTCGCGCTCGCTACGCCTCGACCGGTGCGGCCCAAGGCAGGTCGCGCCCAGCCTCGCGGCACGGCTCGCTGGCGGGCGTGGCGATGCCGTTGCATCGCCGACGCTGCCGCTGCGCATCGCGCCGTGCCGATCGACCTAGCGGATGCCGCACCGGCACTGCTCGCTCGCATCACGGCGACCCCTTCGGGTCGCCCGTTCGCTACGCCTCGCGCGCCGGCAATCGGGACCTCATGGCACCCGCCGCACCGGCTCGCTCGCATCGCGGCCGCGCAGCCGCGCGTCGCGCTCGCTACGCCTCGACCGGTGCGGCCCAAGGCAGGTCGCGCCCAGCTTCGCGGCACGGCTCGCTGGCGGGCGTGGCGATGCCGTTGCATCGCCGACGCTGCCGCTGCGCATCGCGCCGTGCCGATCGACCCAGCGGATGCCGCACCGGCACTGCTCGCTCGCATCACGGCGAGCCCTTCGGGTCGCCCGTTCGCTACGCCTCGCGCGCCGGCGATCGGGACCTCGCGGCACGCACCGCACCGGCTCGCTCGCATCGCGGCCGCGCAGCCGCGCGTCGCGCTCGCTACGCCTCGACCGGTGCGGCCCAAGGCAGGTCGCGCCCAGCCTCGCGGCACGGCTCGCTGGCGGGCGTGGCGATGCCGTTGCATCGCCGACGCTGCCGCTACGCATCGCGCCGTGCCGATCGCCCCAGCGGATGCCGCACCGGCACTGCTCGCTCGCATCACGGCGAGCCCGTCGGGTCGCCCGTTCGCTACGCCTCGCGCGCCGCTCCAACCTCCCGCCTAGAACGCACCTCCTACCGAACTCTAACTGGTCGAGCTCGGTCCTACGGACCGACGCTCCCATAGACGATCTGTGCGACCCTTACGGGTCGAGGGAAGGAGGCTTTGCCAAAGTGATTTCACTTGGGAGGCAAAGCCATGTCGATCACTTTCTTTCTCAGCGCCGGGGCAAAGAACGACGTAATGCCCGCTACCATCACAGCGCGCCAACTTGCTGCCTTTCGGTCGTTTGCACGCACGCGAGACGAACTTGTCGAGCAGGAAGACGACGATCCACTCGAAGCAGGCAGCTTCGAGGCTCGCGTCTGCCCATGGTCACTTGCCAGCATCTGCGCACTTTTCGATCACGACGAAGGCGTCATCGCAGTTGTCGAGGAGGCTCAGTTCCGTGGCCTCAACGTCCGCTTCTATCGTGACGATCAGACCCGTTCAATTTCGATGCGAGTCGCCGATACGCCCGATGGTTCGCGCACGGTCAATTTAGTCGATCAGACCGCCCATCACGTGCTCGACGCGATGCGTCTCACTGACGACCACCGCGGAAGCATTCCAATCGCTGAACTGCGCCAGATCCTAGCGGAGCCTACGGTTCGCGAAAACCTCCACCAGCTGGACACCGGAATGTCGCTGGACCGCCTCGATCAGCTGGCTGACCAAGCCGATACGGATCACGATTTTCGTCTTGTCTGGGGTTAGCCTCCCTTCGGACAATCTCAGGGGGAGCTGGGAAACCGGCTTCCCCTTTTTTTGCTCGATAGGCTCCAGCTCGCGATGCCCAACCAATTAGAAAAAAAGGGGAGGGCCTAACGGCCTCTCCCCTTTCATTTTGCCCGGCAGGCGCCAGCCTGCCTGCACAGCTGTCCTTCTACGCGGCGAGACGCTTCGCGACTTCAGCTACGCCCATCGACTTTACCGCTCCAAGGATCGATCGAATCTGCTCCGAGTCACCCTTCAGAAGCCCCGACTTCTCCACCTCTTTGAGGAGCTCAGAACGCTCCCTTTCCGCAAGCTGGCGACGTCGCTCGTCCAGCTTCTTTGCCTCAGCCGCGAGCTGCGCGCGTTCCTCCTCGATTGTGCGTGCCATCGTCGTGCCTTTTCCTGATGTGTTGCCAGCCTCCGGGTAGGACGATGACAGGCGTTTCGACGTGTCGCAAGCGAGAGCTAATATGACGGCCTTTGGCCGTCGGAAGCGCCCCCGATAATCCGTGCTTTGCCGGATCATCGAACAGGGTTCGACGGACCTCGCCTTTGGCGGGTCCGTCGTGGGTGCGGATCGCTTCGCAAACCCGACACGTCGCCACCTAAAGCTGGACGCCTCCGGCGGCTTTCCCTTCGGACCCTGACTCAACATGGGGACGAAGAGCAATGATGCTTCGGACCACTATGACAGTCCCTAGGATAGGCACACCCTATGCGGCGACCGCAGGTGTAAGTGCCTGAAAAGGAACGTGTATTCCGTGGTGATACCGTAGTCGTGTGTAATACGGCTCCGTTGTGCCCGCTAACGCACTGATTTTGCGCGGAAACCGGTGTAGTTGCACGTAACACAGAAAGCATCTTCCGCTACCGATCGAACGGAGCTAAGTTGGCCTCTCCGAAACTCCCACCATCCACAGTTTGGATGGTGCAATGTCGAACCCACCTATCACGCTGCGTCTGTCTGACGACCAGCGAGCGGCCATAGACCGTGCGGCATCCGACCGGGGTATTTCCCGTTCCGAGATCATCCGCCTGGCGTTGATTTTCGGCGTCCCGCTTGCGGCAGCCAGCCACTCCTTCAACGTTAGTCGCGTGCTGCTCATCCTTGAGCAACTTTCAGCCTCGATGGACCTCATCGTCACCCGGGAACATCCCGACTACGCTGAGCGGATAATCGACATCGCTCAGGAGCGCGTGGAGGCCCACCATGCGCAAAGGTGATATCCGCTTCAACGGGCAGGCCGCGGTCGTCGAGCACGCCTCCGCACGCGGCCGGATCACGCGAAACTCGGGCAATTTCACGCGCGGCTCCCAGCTGCTCTCAAGCCAGTACAAAATGGCCTGGGCCGCGTCGCTTGTGCCCGTGTGGATCTGGCTCGGATCCTTCATCGTCCTATTCAACATCATGGTCTGGCTCGGCTTGGCCGAGCACGAATTTCAGCTCGACCTGATGAAGCTCTATTCGACCATCTGGACGTGGGTGGATGGAGACCGCTTCCACCTGATCAATCTGACCCTTCCAAATGGCAGCGTGACCAAGGTGCCGATCGGCTACGTACCCTTTGAGCCGAACGTCGTTCACGCCTGGAATCAGACGGTCAAAATCTTCCTCACGACGCTGGTGATGGCGACGGCGGTCGCGGTCCCGCTGATCAGCTGGTTCATCACCTGGGCGAACAAGCGCGGCCGTGACGTTCTGACCGAGCGTCACAACCGTGGATCGATGCTAGTCGAACGGCAGCTGCTGCTCGACAACGTACGCCGCCACAACCTCATTCAGTTCCGGAAGGAGTGCGCCGAGCACGATCCTCCCTACGACCCAAATATGGTCGCCAAAGCCCCGATCATCGACCGCGTCGACGACGGAATCCACGTTCCATACTCCATCGCAGGGATTCCCTATCCGTGGCGCCTAGAGCAGAGCCACACGATGCTGATCGGCACGACCGGGACGGGCAAGACGACGCAGTTGCGCAGCCACGTTTCCCAGATTCGCAAACGCGGTCACAGAGCCGTTATTTTCGATCTCACCGGCACGTTCTTGGAGACGTTTTTCGACCCCGAAACCGACGTAATCCTTAACCCAATGGACGAACGCTGCGCCCCTTGGACGCTGTTCGATGAGTGCCGCAACTATGCCGATTTCGTATCGGCAGCAGCGGCACTGATCCCGTCGCATCCCGACGACAAGGAACCGTTCTGGCAGAACGCTGCGCGAATGCTTTTCATCGAGATGTGCCTGAAGCTGCAGGAGGCAGGCGAGGGCAACAATGCCGCGATCGCCCATCACCTCATGACCGCCGATCTGAAGAAGATCCACGCCCAGCTTGAGGACACCGTTGCGGCGCCGCTGACGACCGAGAAAGCCGCTCGGATGGCGGAATCAATCCGGTCGGTGCTGAACGTCAACGGACAGGCGTTGCGCTTCATGCCGGACCCGGTCGAGGGCGGGGCTCCGGCGTTCTCGATTCGCGACTGGATCGCGACCGATAATCGAGACGGATCGATCATGTTCATCACCGGCTCGTACAACGACCTGGAGATGACCCGCGGCCTCTTCACGCTGTGGATCGACCTCGCCGTCAACAACCTGATGCGACTGCCCAAGACGCGCGATCTTCGCACCTGGTATCTCTTTGACGAGGTCCATGCGCTGCACGCCCTTCCGGGGATTGAGCACGGCCTTCAATCGGCCCGGAACTTCGGGGGCGCCTTCGTCCTCGGGATCCACTCATTCGACAAGCTCGTCGCGACCTACGGTCTTCAAAATGCCACGGCACTGACGGGCCTCGCGCGTACCAAACTGATCCTCGCCACGGCGGACCGGACTACCGCGGAGAAATGCTCGGAGTTCATCGGCAATCGCGAAGTGCGACAGGTCGATGAAGCCTACAGCTACGGCTACAACAATACCCGTGACGCATCGACGCTCACGCCGCGCACCGCGGTGGAGCCGCTGGTGCTTCCAGACGACATCACCGACCTTCCCTCGCTAAACGGCTTCGTGAAATTTCCGGATGGTTTCCCGGCTGCTCGGATCAAGCTCACCTACAAATCTTATCCCGAAGTCGCCCCGGGCTCGATGCCCCGAAAGGACTTCAAGCCAACCCCGTACATTTCGCCGGAAGAGCGGCGAAATCGGGCGGCTAAGAACAAGGGCGCGGATGAGGGAGGCGAGGGTGGCCGGGAGCATACGCCCACACGGCCCGTAGGAGGCGTGGAGGAGCGGGGCGAGAACGAGCCGGAGCGGACGGCTCCCGAGCCTCGAAAGGGTCAGAGCGAAGCCGAGAAGGCGGCCGCGGCGATGGATGTCGTCGGCGCAACCCAAGTGGCTCTCGACCAGATCCCGGGTCGATCCGGTGGAGCGGCTCCGCAAGGCACCGGTCCAACGAAGTCCGGCGACGCAAAGGAGGCACCACCTTCACCTGTGAAGGCAGCCCGCGCCGGTCTCCGCCTCACCGATCCGGGCATGACCCGTAGCCTTGATCCGGGCCAGCAGACCGCGCGTGGTGACGGTGCCCGCTCCATCGGCAACCCCGTCCTCGATCGTCTCGACGACGACCGTCAGGAGGATCAGTCGGTCCGCGAACTGCGCGACGGCTTCGCCACCATCGGCAACGCCGACCATCATCATCGCCACCACGGGCACGACCAATCGCCCTCGGTCGACGATGACATGGACATGGGGATGTAAGCGATGCTTTCCGTCGCCTCCGTCAAGTCGGCTTCCGGCGCAGCGAGCTACTTCGCCAAGGACGACTATTACACCGCCGAGCACTCCTCCGAGGCGACCCTCTGGGGCGGCATTGGGGCTGCAGAGATCGGCCTCAAGGGGGAGGTCACCAAGGAGGCGTTCGAGAAGATCCTCAACGGTGAGATGCCATCGGGCGAGAAGGTCGGCCAGGTGCCGAACCGGCAGCACGGCGTCGACCTGACATTCTCGATGCCGAAATCCGCGAGCATCCTCGCCTACGTCACTGGCGACACCCGCATCCTCGCAGCTCATATGAACGCCGTTAAGACGACAATGGCGTGGGTCGAAAAGACGTTCGCCGAAGGGCGCACATACGACCGCTCAAAAGCGGGTGACGCAGTCCGCACCGGCAACCTCGTCTACGCCATGTTCCAGCACGACACGAGCCGTGCGCTCGACCCGCAGGGGCACATCCACGTCCTCGTCGCCAACATGACCAAGATGGCCAACGGGGTCTGGCAAGCGCTGCACAACGGTCAGCTATGGAAGAACAACACCACGATCGGTTCGGCCTATCACGCCAATTACCGCGCCGAGCTGGCGAAGATCGGCTTTGAGACGTCGGTTTCCGGCAAACATGGCCAGTTCGAAATCAACGGCGTGCCCAAAAAGGTCATCGAGGCCTACAGCCAGCGCAGCACCGACATAAGGGCGAAGGCTGCTGAGCTTGGCATAACCAACCCCAAGCAGATCGATCGGATCACCACAAACACCCGCGATGCGAAGCTCAACGTCGAGGATCGCGACGCTCTCCGTGCAGCGTGGCGCGACCGTGCGGCGGAGATGGGGTTCGACGGCCGGGCCCTGGTCGAAGCCGCGAAAGCACGAGCGAGCGGTAATGCGATAGACAGCAAACCAGGCACCATGGAGCGCATCCGCGAGACCATCGCCGGCATCCGTGAGACGCTTGGGGACGCTTTCCGCCCGAACGATCCGCTGATTGTCAGCGGCCTCGAGCGTCTGCGGATCTCTCCGGTCGACCTACGAGCCCAGCACGCTGTCGCCTCCGCCATCCGGATCCACGCGCAGCGCGAAGCGGCGTTCTCGATCCCCGACGTCGTGAAGACGGCTCTCGATCGCGGCCTGAAAGGCGTCACACCCGACCATGTCGACCGGCGCGTGTCCGAGCTCATCCGCGCCGAGCAACTGATCCCTGGTAAGCAGGACCGCATCGATGGCGTCGTCACCCACGTCACCACGCCGGAGGCGCTCGCAACCGAGCGGGGCATCCTAGCTGAGATCGAGCGGGGCAAGGGACAGGGGCGCGTCATCGTCTCGCCGGAGACGGTGATCGCTCGGCTCCATGCCGCTTCCGGCGACAAGGAACTGAACGCTGGCCAGATGGCGGCCGCAACGATGGCACTCACGTCCTCCGACCGCATCGTCGCCGTCCAGGGCGTGTCGGGCGCCGGCAAGTCCACGATGCTCGCGAGCGTCTCGCGCAACGTCGAACAGGAAGGGGGCAAGGTCGTCGGCTTGGCGCTGATGAAGGCCACCTCCGACCGGCTTGGCGCGGAGGCCGGCATCGAGAGCCGCACCGTCTCTTCCTTCGTCCACAGCTACGCCCGTCATGCGCTGGCAGGAAAGGGTGCCGACTATGACGGCGCCCGCAACGAGCTGGCCGGCACCACCATCATCCTCGACGAGGCGTCCATGGTCGGATCGGACCAGATGAAGCACCTGGTCGGGATCGCCAACGCGCTTGGGGTCGATCGATACCTGATGATTGGCGATCGCCAGCAGATCACGGCGGTCGACGCCGGCAAGGCCTTCGCACTCGCGCAGGCGGGCGGGATCACGATGGCGCGCATGGATGAGAACCTGCGCCAACGAACCGAGCAGCTGCGGACCGTTGCTGCGCTCACCAATCGCGGCGCGGCTCGCGAAGCCATGGCGATGCTCGGCAACAAGGTGACTGCCAATCCCGAGCACGTGAAAGCGGCATCCGAACACTGGCTAGGCCTCACGCCCGAGCAGCGGGCCTCAACAGCGATGTTCTCGTCGGGGCGGGTGGCCCGTGCCGAGCTCAACGTCCGCATACAGGAAGGTCTCGCTGCCGAAGGGACGCTGAAGGGTGAGGGAGTGGAAATTGGCGTCCTCGATAAGGTCAACCTGACCCGGGAAGAACTCCGCTACCCCCAGGCTTACGAGGCGAAGGGCGATGCACGGCTCGTCATCGATCTGCGGTTTGCGATCCGCGAGCTTGGCCTGCCGCGGGGCACCTTTGACGTGATCGGGGTCAATGCCAAAGGGCATGTCCAAGTCCAGATCGGCAACAAGGTCAAAACCTTCGACCCGCAGAAGATCTCGCCTCTCGACAAGACCGATGCGATGCAACTCGCCCAGAGGGAGGAAATCAAGCTCCACGAAGGCGACAAGATCCGCTGGACGACGAACGACAAGGATCGCGGTCTCAACAACAACGACATCGCGCGCGTGCTGTCGGCCGATCCGTCAGGGATCAAGGTGGAGGCGAGCGACGGGCGCATCCATGAGCTGAAGCCCGGCGACCCTATGATGGAGCGCATCAGCCTCGCCTACGCGCTCAACATGCACGCCGCTCAGGGCATCACCGCCGACAATGCGATCGCCGTAATGAGCTACAAGGAGTCCAACCTCTCCAATCAGCGGCTCTTCAACGTCACGGTCACACGCGTCCGTGACGATATCCAGCTGTTTACCGACAATCGCGAGAAGCTGACCCAGGCGATCGAGCGCAACGAGGGTAACAAGACCTCCGCGCTCGAAACCACCGGCGAGTTGTCGATCGACCCAGCGCGAAGCTCGCTGCCGGAGAACGGAGCGGCGTCGGGTCTAGGCGGCAGCCCGAGCGGCTTGGGCTCCTCCGGCTCATTCAACCCGACCCTGCCTCCCGATCTCGATCGAGGACCCGAGAAGCTGGTCGGCGACAAGGCGGATATGATCACGCTGGCCGCGATGAGCACAGGCCCGACAGCGCCTGACTTCAAGAACGATCCCACCCTCTCGGCCGCATCGCTGCGGATCGGTGCCGAGCCGCCCGCGATCGAGCTGCCCTTCCCCGAGAAAGACATCGGACTGGAGCTATGACCATGCCCACCACGCCTCTCACCCTCGAACATGTGCTCGCGATCAAGCATTGGCATCCGTGCGACCTCAATACGCACACGCTTGCGGAGTGCAGCCGCCTCGCGCAGCACGACCACGCGCTGCAATGGGGCGCCGAGACACTGGCCATGGCCTCCGTCTTCGCGCTGACCTACGCCGTCCTTGTGCCGGTCACCCGAGCGCTGCGGGCATCGCGTTCCGTCGCGGATGTGCCGGCATGAGCCTCTCCGATCGCGACTTCATGCGTGCGCGGCCAACCGGGCGCACCATCCGCCTCGACGCACCGCCAGACGGCGCGATCGAGGGAGCGGGCTGCGAGCCACCACGTCCGCAGCAGACGCCGCAGGAGCGCTTGTCGCCGGCGCAGGGTCAATCTGCGCGCGCGATGACCCGAGTGCGCCTGACGAGCCTCCTAGCGGCGTTGGTTGCCATCTTCACGCTCGCCTGGGCTCTCGGATGCGCCGTGATCGGCGCGTCGCTGCAGACCGAAGGCGGCTCCTTCACCCCTCCACAGCACGAAAGGTCGCTTCGTCATGGGGATTAGCTATCCGTTCCGCTTCCAGCATGAACCCGAGCCGGCTCGGACACGGCTGACCATCGCTGAGCCCGATACATTGGTTGCCGACACGCTTCGAGCGGTGCGGAAGGGCAACGGTGACCGGATCGTCGTGATCGGCACCGGCGACGCCTTCATTGCTCTGGCAGACCAAACGCGCGACCTCATGATCGATCCGGCGCGCGGCAATTGGGACTTCTTCGCCGATCATCCGAGCAGCTACGCGCGATCGTCCGCGGTCGAAGCGCTCATCCCCATTGATCCACGGGACCTCGACCCAAGCTGGCGCTATGCGTCCCGCTACGTCCTCATGCGGGCCGTCGACCATGTAGGCCTGCAGCCCGGCGCCATGCTCTCCGGCGTGCGCGACCTTGTTCGCGATCTTCCTCCTGATGCGATAGCCGAGCTCGCCGGTCACGATCCGACATGTCGCAAAGCCCTCCGTTGGGCCGAGACGGTGCTTGCTGGCGTCAGAACGCCGTTGCAGTCGATCGCCGACCACGATCCGCGGATGCCCAAGACCTCGATCGTGCGCTGGTTAGCTGGGCCTGCCTCGGCTCTGCTCTTCGTTCACCGCGACCCAGACCGACCCGACCATGAGCCGCAAGCCGTCGTCGCATCGCTGCGAGACCATGCGATGCTTGGACGGATCGATGTGGACATGGCTACTAGCTACGCGCCCTTCACGGAGAGCCAAGATGGGGCTCGATGACCGCGCCTACATGCGCGAGCGCTACCGTAAGCGGCAGGGCTTCGCACCCGAGCGCACTACGTGGAACGACTGGAAGGCACGGCGCGAGCTGCAGTCAGGCCCGACCTGGTTCGTCAACAAGAACGGCGGCCATCGTCATCGGAGCGGTCGCTGGGGATCCTCGAGCAAGAGGCGAGCGCTCCTTGGCATCGGCCTCGGGAGCCTGGTCCTAGTGGCCGCAGCGACGCGCATGGGAGCGCCATTCTGGCTCGCCGAGCAGTTCACGGGAATCATTCTCGGGCAGCAGCACGGATTTCCCGCATCCGGCACTGTCAGTGTGCCCGCAAACATCGACATGAGCCGCGTTGTTGCCAAGCTGACCGTTCAAGGCGGCAGCGAGAATGCGATCGTCCAGATGATCGACGCTAAGACGGGCCGGAACACCCTGTCGATCTACGTGCGCGCCCATGAACGGGTGACGGTGCCGGCGCCAATCGGTGGCTTTCACATGCGGCTCGTCCACGGGCGCGAATGGACCGATGGCAGAAAGCTGTTCGGGAAGGGCACGCTGCACGAAGAAGTCGATGGCGTGATGCGCTTCACCCGCAAGGTCGGTCATGTCCTTGATCTCAGGCTTGGGCACGACAGCAACCTGGCTGTGCGTCGCATCAACCTTCGTCCGGCGCCGCTCGCATGACGACACCGACCAAGATCACGCTCGAGGTCCAGCAGTGGCCGCCAGAGCAGCACAGTTCACGCGCGCCCTTCCAATCCTGTCGCCGGCGCGCTCGCGCGTGGTCGCCTGCGACGCACGAGACGAGGAGCACATGAGCAACTGGAGTTTTGAGGAAATGGGCGAGTTCGGGTCGGCGGCCGACGCCGACCGCTGGGCGAAGCGCCAAGGCCTCGCCCCACAGGACGTCCGGATCACCCACAAGGGGGACGGCGTGGAGCTGGAGGTCCGACGCTCGGCCCTCGGCGATGGCGGCACCCGCCACGACGACCGGCGCGACGGACGTCGCAACGGTTTTTTCTGACAATCAACGAAGGGGTTACAACTGTGAAGACACGACACATCACATCGATCGTCCTAGCGGGCTTGGCGTTCGCCACGCCCGCAGTCGCAAGCGCGGCACCGGCCAGCCCGGTCCTGCTCGCGATGGCCAGCTTCGCCGGCGAGAATGGCGGCACCGACGTGCAGCGCCGGGTGGCGGAGAAGACCGCGCATTATCGCGCGCATGCCAATCACAAAGGCAACTGCAAGGATTGCCCTGACTGCGCCGATTGCGCGAATTGCGATGACGCCGCCAAGACGGTGAGCGCCAACGAGGAGCGGGCCGGGATCTGCGATCCGACCAAGCACGCGAAAGCGGCGAAGGCCGGTGCATAAGCGCGCCGTTATCGCCATCGTGACGGCCGCTATCGCGGCCGTCACCCCTTCCACCCTCCTGGCGCAGAAGCTGGGGCAAGGCGGCACCGGCATCGACGAGAAGACCGAGCTGCCCCGCTGCGAAGTGCCTTTGGGCGTTGCGGCTCTGGTCGAGGAGAAGGCTGCAAACCCGGCCGACAGCCTCTCTCCGCAGCTGCAAGCTCTCATGCGTATGGCCGAAATGCAGAATGGCGGTGCGACGGCGCGGGTCGATCCGCTGCCCTTGGTCAAACTGATGATCGCGCGCTCGGGCTGCTTCCGCGTCGCAGATCGAGGAGAGGCGTTCAGCGCGCTCGAGCGCGAACGCGCGATCGCCGGTGGTGCCGCTGCGGCGCGCCCCGTCACCAAGGCGGATTATCTGCTCCAGGTGAACGTGGTCTACACCGACAGCAAGGCGCGAGAGAGTGGCGGCGGTGTCGGCGGTATGTTCGGGGGCGCGGTGGGGCTCAAGTCCAAGACGATGGAGAGCCAGGTCCTGCTCACGCTCGTTGACGTCAACACCGGCATCCAGGAGGCGGTAGCCAGCGGGTCGGCACGCAAGAAGGATGTCGGCGTTGTCGGGGGTGGTCTGCTGGTCGGCCTCGGCGTTGGAGCACTCGGAGGCACCTACGCGTCGACCGACATAGGCAAGATCACCAGCCTCGCGATGGTCGACGCCTTCCGGAAGCTGATCACCGACGCCAAGCCGCGACTTGAAGCCAAGCTGGTGCCGGCGAAGCCGCCTGCGCCGGTCCCTTCTGCGCCCGCAGCGATCCCGGCCGAAACGGTACAGCCGCTCCCTTCGCAGGCTCAGACGGGAACCCCGAAGCGATGATCCGGAAGCGATCGACACGATCTGCCGAACTGGCGTTGGCGGAGGAGATAATGCGCGATCCTGACTTCAAGGCGCTGCCGGATCGCGTCCGGTCAGCGCTTAAGAACCATGCGCGCGGACTCCGGGGAGAAAAAGAGACCGCGTTCATGCTCGATCGCGAGTTTGGGCCGGGCAACGACCGACACGTCCTTATTCACGATCTACGCATTGCCGATGGTCAGGGCGGCTTCGCTCAGTTCGACCACGTCCTGCTCTCGCGCTTTTCGCGCACGGCGGCAATTTTCGAGTCCAAGAATTATGCCGGCACGATCTCCAAGAACGCTCATGGCGAGTGGATGGTGTGGTATCGCGGCCAGCACCGACCACAGAACATCCCCAATCCGGTCGCGCAGGTTCGACGCCAACGCGACGTCCTCGCGGCCTGGCTGAAGCGCAAGGGCCACTCGAAGGCCTTCGAGCGGATCGGCGTATTCGTCTCCGTGCCCGCGACCAACAACGTCGACCGCTCTAAAGTCGGCGATGAAGAGCCAATCTACAAATGCGATAATCTCGTAGCGGAATGGATGCCATTCGGTGGAACCAGCACGTTGTCGCGCCTATTCTCGACGGGCGTCAGTGGCCCTCAGATGCTGGCGATCGCCGACCAGCTGATTGCAGACCATGTCGAGGAGCAAGACATCTACGTTCGGCTCGGAATCCATCCTGGGCCTGACGGCAGCTTGGCCGAGCCCGACGCCAGCGAAGCTGAAACTCCGGATCCCGAGCCGATCGTCGACGAACCTACCGAGCCAGCGGTGGAGCCAGTGATAACGGCAAGCGAACCCGCTTCGCCGGCAGCAGAGGCAGCCATCGCAGAGAAAGCGCCGCCCTTGCCCGGCCCTCGGAAAGCGGGCGCGCAGATCGAGGTCTGCGCAGGCATCATTGAGCGCACGCTACCAGACGGCCGTATCGCGTTCCGGGCTGCCAAGGACGATCATATCGGCCGCGAGGCGCTGACGGCGCTGTGTAAGGGAAGGGCGGTCTGGAACCCGATGTTCGCAAACTGGGTGTGCCTACCGGAAATCGCGACCGAGATACGTGCTGGCCTTCCGAGCGCCGTGCAGCTGGCGCAATTGCCATGAACATGATGAGCCTGCCGCGGCCGACGTGCCCGTACTGCCATGCAGAAATGCGACGCTGGCCGCTCGGGCAGGCGATGCTAGCCTGCGATACCTGCAGGCGCCCGATCGTGCGCTACCTTGCTCAGCCGAGCGCGCGCATCTTCCACCTTCGACCTGTCTACACCGTGATCTACGCTGCCGCTTTCGTGGTGCTCCTGATCACGATGGCCTTGATTGCCTTCAACCCGGTCGAGACGCGCCATATAATCCCAGCGATCGCCATACCGATCGCCATGTTCGGGGCCTGCGACATCGCGGACGGTTGGCTGTCTTGGCGCACCTCGATCGATCGAGGCTGGCGCACACTTCGCCGCGGCAGGGCGGCACGCGCGATCGGTCTGGCGCGCGGGCTCTTCGGCATCGCCGGCGTTGCTGTCGCAGTAATCGGATTGCTCGCCTACGACGAAATGGCAGGTCGCACGCGAGTGGGAACGCCATTCCCGAAAGTTCAGGCTGAGCGCTCGTGATGCCGCTCTGCCTTGTCCTTGGCGACAGCACGGCTGCGGGCACCGCAGACGCACTCGCGCTGCAGGGCATCCGATGCGAGGTTCACGCGCGCGTTGGAGCGCATGCGAGCGGCTTGGCGAGGGAGTAAGCGTGGCCGGTAGGCCGCCTTGCTATTGGGGGCGGCTTTTCTGGTAGGCGAGTTTGCCAGCGTGGCGGCGGATGGCGATGGCGGCGACAGCAAGTCGGGTGAAGCGTTCGTCGATGTCGTCGGCGTTGTAGGGTCCGCCATACCATTCGCGCAGGCGGTCGTGTTCTTCGTGGTTGGGGTCGGCCATGGCATCGAGGAACATCTCGAAGCCGGGAAGACCACCGACATCCTCGGGCGGGCAGCGTCGTTCGCCCTCGATGAAGCGCGGATATTTGGCATCGGGTTCACCGGGACTGACTGTCTCCACGGTGATGGTGTGCTGCCAGTCGTCACCCATGTCGTAGGTGTAGACGAGTTCCCGCACGCCCCGGTCGATGAGGGCCGCGAGCTTTACGTTCCTGGCCGCGGCCATGCCGCTCTCCGGCCACATTGGGTCGGGGATACCGTAGCGCCGGTTACCGGCCTCGAAATGCCACAAGTGGCAATTCTCCCAACCCATTGCGGCCTGAACGATATCGTGGAGCATCTTGAGGCTGGCGGTGACCGGCACGTCGACGCGGCGCCAGATGGCGGGTTCGATGTCGTTCAGGACGATATGCAGGCGGGCGATGGTGTCGGCGCTCATGCCGCCAGTCTGGCAGGTTCGGGAGGCCAGTTCCACGGCATGAGTTCGTCCCAGCGACTGGCGGGCCAGTCGTCGGCGACCCTGGCGATGACATCGGTGATGTAGGCCTGCGGGTCTACGCCGTTGGCCTTGCAGGTCTGGATGACGGTGTAGATGGCCGCGGCGCGCTCGCCACCGGCGCGTGAGCCGGCGAACAGCCAGTTGCGGCGCCCGACGGCGATGCCGCGCAGCGCGCGCTCTGCGATGTTGTTGTCGATCTCCAGACGCCCGTCACCCAGGAAGCGCGACAGCGCGGGCCAGCGCTTCGTGCCGTAGGCGATGGCTTTGGCCATATCCGACCTGGGCGACAGGTGGCGCAGCGCAGCGTCGAGCACTCCGCGCAAGGCCTCGACCAGTGGCCGGCTTCGTTCCTGTCGGCCGCGATGGCGTTCATCGGGTGGCCGACCCCGCACCTCGGCCTCGACCGCATAAAGCGCGCCGATGCGCTCGAGGATGTCGGTGGTCAGCGGCGTCGGGACACGCTCGTGCAGGTCGAAGACCTTGCGCCGGAAGTGCGCCCAGCATGCGACCTCGGTAACACCACCCCGGTAGAGCCCGTCATAACCGGCATAGGCATCGGCCTGAAGGAAGCCGCGGAACCCTGCGAGATGGGACGTTGGGTGCGCGGCGGTGCGGTCTGGCGTGAAGCGATACCAGGTCGCGCGCGGCGCCGTGCTGCCGGATGCCTGGTCGTCGGCCGCGTACACCCACAACCGTCCGGTCGCGGTCTTGCCGCGGCCGGGGTCGAGCACCGGCACGGGCGTGTCGTCGGCATGGATCTTGTCGGCCTTGAGCACCGCGTCACGGATGCGCGTGACGATGGGGTCGAGAAGCGATGCGGCCTGCCCGGTCCAGCCCGCCAGCGTCGAACGGTCGATGTCGAGCCCTTGCGCGGCCATCATTTCGGCCTGCCGATAGAGCGGCAGATGGTGGTCGAACTTGGACACCACGACGTGCGCCAGTGTGGCGAAGGTCGCTTTGCCCCGCGCGACGGCGCTGACCGGCGCCGGTGCCTGGACGATCTTCTCACAAGCCCGACAGCTGTATTTGGGGCGGACGTCGCGCACGACGCGCCAGCGCACCGGCACGATGTCGAGCATCTCGTGCGCATCCGAGCCGAGCAGGCGCAACGCACCGCCACAGTCCGGGCAGGTGCAGGCACCCGAGACCGGTTCGTGAACGACCTCCTCGCGCGGCAGATGCCCCGGCAGATTGCGGACGGGCACCGGTCGCGCTGCTACGCCGGGGTCCGCCGCCTCGGGCCCAGGCGCGTCGCGCTCCGTCTCCAGCTCCTCCAGCGCCAGTTCGAGCTGCTCGATCTCGCGGCCGAGCTTTTCGGACGACGTGCCGAACTGCATTCGCCGCAGCCGGGCGATCTGTCCCCGCAGGGTGTCGATGAGCAGGTCGCGGGCGGCGAGCGCGGCATTGGCCCGGGCAAGCGAGGCCTCCAGCGCGGCGATCCGCGCGGTGGCATCAGCAGGGGCAACGGGCGCTTCCGACACCCGGATTTCATAGCAGATTGCGTGGCAAGGGGCGAGCAAAAACGACGTAAAACCGCCGCTTTCACCCTGCCAGCGTCGGCACGAACGTCCGCTCGGGACGACGCCAGTCGATGCCCTCCAGCAGCATCGACAATTGCGCCGGCGTCAGCACCACCGTACCCGTCGCCGTTACCGGCCAGACGAAGCGGCCCCGGTCGAGCCGCTTCGAAAACAGGCAAAGCCCCTGGCCGTCGAACCACAGCAGCTTGACCAGATGGCCCTGCTTGCCCCGAAACGCGAACAAGGCGCCCGAATGCGGGTTCTCGGCCAGCACCTGCTGCACCAGCACCGCCAGACCGTCGAACCCCTTGCGCATGTCGGTCACGCCGCACGCCAGGAATACCCGCGTCGGCAATGGCACAGGGCTCACCGCAGCACCGACAGCACCCGTGTCAGCGCGCCTGCATCCACCGCGGCATCCACGCTCACCCGCACGCCACCCGGCAATTCGATATGGATAAATCCCGGTGGACATGGTGCCGGCTGCGGTGTCGGCGCGACCGGGTCTACAACCTGTACCTCGGCAAACACCGGCAACGAAGGCACGACGCCCGCCAGCTTGCCTTCACGCAGTTGCTTGCGCCACGTGTAGATCAGGCTGCTCGACACCTCACGCCGGGCGATGACGTCGCAGACGCGCACCCCCGGCCGGAACGCCTCGGCCAGGATCTCCAGCTTCTCCGCGTCCGACCACCGCCGCCGACCCGACACCCGGCCAACCACATCCATCCGACCAGTCATACGAGTGCTCGTATGACTGGCCGTCGAACCAAAAACTTCCCTCACCGCCCGCGCCCTCGTCAAAGACGACAAGCATCCTCACCGCCAGCGCTACCGCAAGGCGGTCTACCCAACACGCTTACGCGAGGGAGTGGCAGGGCGGCACCGCGCCGGTAGTCGCTCTGATCGCGCTAGGCTCGAACGATGTGGGAGACCCGCGCCTGGAACACAGCTTGATCGTGGTGCGCGCACGAACCCGGGCGCCCCGCGTGACGTGGCTCGTCCCGTATGAGCGTTCTGCAGCTCTAATCGTGACGAAAGTCGCCGTTCGGTTCGGCGACAGGGTAGTCCCGCTCGCCCAGGAACCCACCCGAGATGGGGTGCATCCGACCAGCTATCGCCCGGTCGCGAGCCGACTTGAATGGAAACCTTTTTCCGCGATCCGGAAAGAAGTTTCCAACGGGAGCCATGTCGCATCGCCAGCATGGGCCACCAGACCGCCTGTCAGAAGAGTGGTCGTGCTAGAGATGCAATAGGGCGAATGAGTTCGACCAGAGCGCTCAATAGGCGGTTTCGCAGGCCTCCCTCTTTCAGCTTATCCCAATTGCGATCTAATACTTAGTGCGCATTAAAAGCGCGATCAGGTGTCTCGGATATAAAATGGTAGGTAACGTGAAGCCAGCCACTCCTCTTCGCCGTAGCTCCAGACCGGCTCACCTTTGTAGTATTCATCGTCGATCAGGCCATCATCGTTAAGCTCGCCTACCTCGCAGGAATAACGGTTGAACAGGAGCCTGTAGATAGTTATCGGAACAGCGCTGCTTACTAGCTTCTGGAAATCGTCAGATAAGGCAAATGCGGACGGATGCTCCGCAATAAGCGCTAGAACTATCCGCTCCCCATATATGGCGTTACTCGGATATTCATCCAGCAGGTCCGAGAGCCTCTCGGTCTCGAACCTACCATATCGAGCAACCAGAAACTGTAACTGAACCGTTTCCTCGCCAATTGTAACAAGATGGTCGGCACCTCTATAATCTCGAGGCAAGGCGAAAATACCGCAGAACTCGACCCGTTCAGCGTGTTTTCCATGAATCCACCTTTGCGCGGCTAGGTCAATTACGCTCCTTAGGTAATTTCGCCGCGCGACTGACTCAAGCGTGGTCAGTGATCCTGCCAGCGTGCTCGTCTTTGCTATAGGTATCTTCCAACCGGTCTCGGTTAGTTCAACAAGCCCAGGATTGACTTCTGACCAGTAGGCGTCTCGTGTGTCCGGATGGCATATCACTACGATAACAGGCACCGAGAAGCCCAGCCAGTAATCTAGGTGCTTCATCTCACCACGAAAAACGAAGTGGTCGTCCTTTTCCTCTGCGAAAAAGCTGTGACCACATTTTATCTGAACAGCTATCAGCCGGCCTGTGCCGCGACGCTTTCCGTCAGATTCGCTGGAGAGCAGTTCAATTTCGCCGTCAATTCCAAGATCAGCCCGTTCTTTGGGCCGAAATAGGTGGCCGAGATTGCCCTCGACAGTCTCGTCGACGATCCTGACGCCGAGTGCGGCCAGGGCAGCCTCTCGTGAGTACTCAGGTAGGGCCATCTTAGGGCTGCCAGCCGGTAGTGAAGTCTAAAGCTTCGATCATGTCGAACAGAGAACAGCACGGCACTCCGAAGCCTTTGCAAACGTCAGGCACCTTGCGGTTGGCTCCCTGCTTGCTCGGCTTCGAGACCTCGAAACTGACGACGGTACGTTCGCCCGGTTCGAGGCGCCCGTAGGAGATAAGGAAGGGATCGCGGCCAACCAACTCGACGCCATTTTCGTCGAGCGGTCCATAGCCCGCCATTATAGTGTCTGCGACCAGCGCGGGATCAAGCTCCTCGGCAAGCACGAGCGCTGCCTTGCTCTCCTCCATGCACAGCCACTCAACGATATCGCCGCGCCCGGAAACAACTTCCTCATACTGCTCGAGCGGGATTTTGACGTTGCCGATCGTGCCTTGGTGACGCAGCCAGTCCCAAAACACAGGGAAGCGCTTGACCGGATAGGCGCGGCGGTCCCCGGTGATGAGTGTGTCGGCGTCCAGGAGGTACAGCAACCCGACCCCGCTATGCCGTTAATTCGGTCATGCGACCGATTGCCGTCGGCTTCACGCCGAGGACCTTGCCCGCCTTGGTGGTGGTCAGCGCGCCACCAGCGACCATGCGGTCGACCAGACTTAGCAGGCCTTGGCCAACCCGGTGACGCCGCACGACATAATAGTCAGGAGCACCCTTGCCGGCCCTCTGAGGAAACTCGCGACGATCTTCGTCGAAACGATCAGCCAACCGTCGGTACATTGCAGCGTCGATCAACCTCTCACGCAGCAAATTGTACGCCACCATCTTCCGGCTGACCTTCCGGGCGCTGGCAAAGGCGCCGATCTGCTCGACGAGATCCTCGAAAGCGACATCAACGTCGATCTCGCGCAGCTCATCGCGAACCAGCAGAAAACGAGCGGCAGCGTCGTCGCAGAGGCGCTCGATGGCTTGCTCGCCATCATAGCCGCTGATCCCACTCTGTCCGAGCAACACGTGCCCCAGCTCGTGTAGGAGAGTGAAGGGCCACGCCGTTTTGGAATCCGTCTCGTTGATGACGATGAAGGGCGCGACGTCATCCGCGAGCGCCATGCCACGAAACACACCAGGGCTCAGGTTGCTTCGATAGCTCCCGAGATTGCCGATCAGCAGGACATAGACGCCAGTGGCTTCGACAGCATCGCGGAGAATGCGGAACGCCTGCTCGATAGTGCGCGCCTCTCGGTATGCGGTGCGATCCAGCGCAAGAAGATCCGCCATCGCCGCAGCGAGGCCATCGGGTCCGGCCCGAGGATCCACGGATCCGACGAACGCGCGACGTTCGGCTTCCTCCGCATCTTCCAGCGCACCGCGCACGAGCGCCTGTCGCGTTCGCACGTCACGCACCAGCGCATCGACCGTCGCCTCCGCCCCGACCTCACGCTGTCGCAGCGTGCGAAAGTCGTGGGCCCTAGCCGCGGCTGCCGGCGGCTCCGGAAGGTAGAAGGTTAGCAACGGCCGCCTGTAACGATCAGCCATCTTCAGCAGCTGCGGCCGGCTCGGCTCCCGATCGCCATTTTCCATCTCCGCAAGGCGCGCAGATGCGCTCTCGCCGGCGAGCCCGATACCTCGCGCGGCGTCCTCAAGCGTCAGGCCCGCGCTTTCGCGCGCCCATGACAGGATCTGAGGATTGACCTTCGGCATCTTAGGCTCGGCGAACTCCACGGCTTGGCTGGATCGTTATGGACACTAGCGAGGCGTCTGTCAGGCCCTAGCTGGCGGTTGGCGTTCGAGAACCCGGCAACACGCGGTCCTTACGAACGCTACGAGCGCTTCTAGGCCTAGTCCTGCGAGATCGTCATCAACTGAGATGGGTAGGGAGCAACGAGCTCGCTGACCTCCTCCCAAGGAGCAGTCAACCAGCGGTCGTAATCCTCGTCATGGAGGATCACCGGCATAGCCTTGGGGTGGACCGGGGCCACAATCGCGTTCGGCTCGGTTGTGAGGAATCCGTAGGCGTTGCCCCGCTCTGTCGGTCGCCAGATGCCTGCAAAGGCAAAAATCGGCCGGCTTGGCACATCGAACCAATGCAGCGGCTTCTTTCCGTCCTCGCCGGGCGCAAGGCCATATTCGGAGAACGAGGTGACAGGCACCAGGCAGCGCCGAGCAGACGTCGTTAGCATCGACTTCCAAAAAGGTGAGCGCAAATTCCTGACGTTCGTTACGTACTTCGTCAATTTGACCGCCGGGTCGCGCTTACTCGGGACTTGCGTCGGGACGCCCCACTCCATGCGCTCGGCACGGCGCTCGTCGCCGTCCTTGACCATGACCACACCATAGAAGGGAGTCTTCTTGCCCGTCGGAAAGATGTCGCTGGGAGGGAAGGTCTCGTCAGGCTCATAGGGCGGCCGAATGCCAAACGTGGCCATCACCTCGGCCTGCTTAGCCGTGAGCCGATACCGATTGCACATCCGCGCCTCCTGTCGGCGCCGGCGAGCTGCCCCGCCGGCGCGCACGCCTCAAAGCTTGTCCTTCAAGCCCTTCGCCGCAGTGAACGCCACCTTCTTCGACGCCGCGATCGTCATGCTCTCGCCAGTCGCCGGGTTGCGACCCTCGCGCTCGGGCCGATCCTTCACGGTGAACTTGCCGAAGCCATTGATCGACACCTCTTCGCCCTTGGCGGCCGCGGCAGCGATCTGGTCAAACACTGCAGTGATCGTCTTCTTCGCGTCCGCCTCGCTTGCGCCCGTTGCGCTCGCGACACCCTTGGCCAGGTCACCGATGTTCATGCTATTGCTCCCTTGGAAAACCGGGAAGACCCTTACCGATGACGAGCGACGACACAACGACGGTGCTGGATGCGGCAAACGAAGCGGCCGTTCGGATGATGCTCGAGAAGCTCACCGACCACGACGTGACGGTGGTTTACAACAACGTCGGCGGAATTGGGCCAATCGGCGATGTCGCCGCTCAGGCGATGAAGGATCGAAACATCGACCTCTGATCCGCTACTCCTTCCGGCCTTTCGTGCGCGGAGCTAGCTGTAGCGGCTTCTGTGGTTGCCGCCCGTGATGCAAGAGGGTTTTTACACCAATGTGCGAGTGATCGAGCGCGGTCTTCTGTAAGGCCTGTATGCGCGGCATTTTCGAAAGACCGCTGGCCGGTATGGTGATCCGCAGATCAGGTCCAAATCTCGCAAGAGAGCTTGAAGCTCGGAGCCGCTAACTGGTTTTCCTGATCTAGATCTGTTCGATCATTTTGCCCATTCGGGTCGTCGCCTTCTCACACTCCCTTCATCCGCGTGGCATGGACTACTCTGATATCAAGCAGTCATAGCCAGCGCCGGATCTCGATAATTCTCATTTCTGGTCAGCATGGCCCAGATTTGCCGAGCCATCTTGTTGGCCAGGGCGATCGCCACGAGCATTCTGGGCTTGCGACCCAGCATGCCAGCGAGCCACGAACCTTCCGGGATCGATTTTCGCCCCATCCAGTTCAGCCGCGACATTGCTCCGATGATCAGCATCTGTCGGATATCGGCCTGTCCCGCCTTGGTGATGCGACCAAGCCTTTCCTTGCCGCCCGAGGAAAACTGGCGAGGGACCAGGCCGAGCCAAGCCGCAAAATCCCGGCCCTTGCGAAAGCTCTCCATTGGTGGCGCAAAGGCTTCCACCGCCATCGCCGTTAGTGGCCCAACGCCCGGAACGGTCTGCAGGCGTCGAGCACTATCCGTTGCGGCCGCCAACGCCTTGATCTTTGCGGTCCGGCCCGCGATCCGGTCCGTCTGTTCGCTGATCTGATCGAGCATCTCCACGCATTCCTCCCGCATCAGCGCGGGCAGATCACTGTTCGGGGCCTCCACTATCTCGCGAATGCGCTTGATATGCTGGATGCCCAACGGAACGACGTGGCCATATTCGTAAAGACTGGCCCTGAGCGCGTTCACGAGTTCGGTACGCTGGCGGACGAGACGCTGCCGTGAGCGGTACAGGATGGCACTGCTCTGCTGATCGGCGGTCCTGGGTTGAACAAAGCGCATTTCCGGCCGCTGCGCGGCAATCACGATCGCTTCCGCGTCGGCCTCGTCATTCTTCTGACGTTTGACGAACGGCTTCACGTAATGCGGCGCGATCAGCCTGACCTCATGACCAAGCCGGACCATCTCCCTGGCCCAGTGATGCGCGCTGCCACACGCCTCCATCACGACCACTGCCGGGGGTTGGTCGGCCATGAACTTGGGGAAGTTCTGTCGCGATAGCTTTTTGCGAAATCTGAGCTCGCCCGTCATCGAGGCGCCGTGCACCT
Organism: Sphingomonas sp. AAP5; assembly: GCF_004354345.1. Classification (NCBI taxonomy): domain Bacteria; kingdom Pseudomonadati; phylum Pseudomonadota; class Alphaproteobacteria; order Sphingomonadales; family Sphingomonadaceae; genus Sphingomonas; species Sphingomonas sp. AAP5. The sequence continues at coordinate 120,066 of NZ_CP037914.1, forward strand.
GGAAAACGGACTTTGCCAAATCCACCCCGATCATCGTATCGTTTGTCACGGTTGCCGTCCTTTCTGCTCAGTGGCCTCAAACTCCACTTTTCTGGCACATCGCGATGCCGTCTGGGAGGGCGGCAACCACCCCATCTCGCAATGATAATCGGCCGGAACTGCAATAGAGGTCGTGTTCCGGCTCAGATTATGTGAGACGCTGGCGATCGGCGGGCGCACAATCGTTGACACGCAAATCACATTGGGTGCGGCGGACGCGAGATGTTCGCCGAGCGGCGAACGATTGCGGACACGTACCCCGCCAGAAAAGACCATTGGCATCGTGCAAGATGGTACTGATTTTCAGAACGGGTTTCTTGTCGTTTTCGGACCGGCTCGGGCGGCATCGCGCTACCGCGAGATAACCGCTCGGGGCTGTTGAAAAAAGCCTTCTGATCCGATCGCGGCTCCGACCGTTTCTATCCCAACGGATCGGGAGCAACGGTCATGATGGGCGAGCAGCGACAGGACAGCAAGCGTGCAGGCTGGCGAGCGCTGGCCTTGATGGTCCCCGCCGATCATATCCTACGCCGTATCGATCAGCTGATCGACTTTGGCGAACTGCGGGACGTACTCGCCTCGCATTATAGCCATCGCGGTCGCCCCTCAATTGCCCCCGAACTGTTGATCCGCATGGTTCTGATCGGGCGACTTTACGGTATCACGTCGGAACGCAGGCTATGTGAGGAGGTCCGATTCAACCTTGCCTACCGCTGGTTCTGCCGGTTGCCGCTCGATGTCAGCGTGCCGCACCACTCGACGTTCAGCAAGAACCGGCACGGGCGTTTCCGGGACGCAGGCATCTTCCGCGTGTTGTTCGAGCAGACGGTGCAGCGGTGCGCCGATGCCGGGCTAATCGCGCAAAAGGATGCGGCCATCGACGCATCGTTCGTCGCGGCTGATGCGAGTTGGCAGCGCAAGATGCGCGACGCCGATATAGCTGCATCCCGGCTTCCCCGACCGGTTAGGGAATGGATAGCAGATCAGGCGAATGCACCGCCCCAGGAGCATGGTGTGCCGCGCGGCAAGCCGGCGGAGGTATCGCGGACCGATCCCGCATCGGCGTGGTCTGCGCGCACCGCACGCGGGCGTTTCGGTTATGCCTTCAACATATTGATCGACACTCCGGGGGGCGTGGCGATCGACGTGGAGGCCAGCCCCGCGCGCTTTGCGGCAGAGGTCGATGCGGGGCGGGTGATGCTGGCGCGGGCGGGCGATCGTTTCGGCTATCGCCCCAAACGCGTCGCGGCCGACACCGCCTATGGCAGCGCCGCGTTCCAGGCATTCGTCAACGATCGTGGCACCGTGCCGCATATCCCGGTGATGGAACGATCCGAGCAGACCAAGGGGAAGTTTCCGCGCGAAGCCTTCCGCTACGAGCGGGAGGAAAACCGCTATGTCTGCCCCGCCGGGAAGCCGCTTCCATTTCGCGATGCCGATCGCAAAGCCGGTTTCCTCCGGTATCGGGCCAGCCCGGCCGATTGCCGCGCCTGTCATCTGAAACGCAAATGCGCGGTATCGACCAGCCGGTCGGTGACGCACAGTGAATTTGAGGACGTGCGCGAGTTGGTACGCGGCGAAATGCAGACGCCGCTGTTCAAGCGGTCGATGCGGCTGCGCCGGGGCGTCGAGCGATTATTCGCCGATGCGAAAGGCAAGCGCGGGTTGGCGCGGCTGCACCTTCGCGGGCTGCGTGGTGCCGAGGAGGAATTCCTGTTGGGCGCGGCCATCGCTAATCTCGTGCTGCTCGCTCGCCCCGACAATCGACCAGCCCGCTCCAGAAAACCGCCGCCACCACTGGAGCGGATCGACCGTATGGCGCGGATCAGCCGGGGCCGGTACGAGCAGTCCTATTATGCCACGATCTTCTGACGCTGATCGCGCCGCCATATAAAACGGGCCTGATTATACGTTTAGGCAGTTCGGCACACGAAAGTGACATTTACGTACGCCAGGGCGATCCGCCACGGGGCGGAAAAGCACCCTAAGCACGTCCATTATCTGGACATGGATTCACGGTTGACCAGCGCGGCGCTAATCCTCCGCTAAACAACGCCAACGCCAACGCCAACGCCAACGCCAACGCCGAATGCTGATTTGGCGTGCGTTTGCTCGTTTTCCAAAACGGAGGGTTTGCCGTCGAATCAGAAATGGTTGCCGGGCTCGATAGCGAGGAGCGCGCGCTTTTGGTCGCGGCGCTGGTCGCGCTTCGCTACGAACGCGGAAGGCAGTGGCGCGAGGCTTGCCGAATAGCTGACGATCGGGGCGATATCGAACCGCCGCTGGATGCCTACGGGATCGAGCAGATCAAGCGACTTGCCTGCCGCCTGGGCGGCGAGGCACGGCACTGGATGGACTGAACCGCTGCCGTTCGGCACGAGGTGCGTCTTACCGTTTTACGTGTCTTCGGCAGGGACAACCCTGCCACTGGCCGGAAAGTGCCGATAGAAAGTCGAAACCGACACGCCGACCGCTTCTGCGACGTCCTGCGGCCGGTCGCCAGCGGCGAGCAGTTTGACGGCCATGTCTCTTTTGCGGGGCGTCATGACGGATTTGCGCCCTCCGCCCCCGCCTGCCTTTCGACGCGCTGCCAGCCCCGCCATCGTGCGTTCGCGGATTAACTCGCGCTCCATCTCCGCGATCGACCCCAGAATATGAAAGACCAGACGGCCCGTGTGTGTCGCGGTATCGATTCCGTCCGTGAGCGAGCGCAACGCGATCCCGCGTGCCGACAATTCAGCCGCCAGATCGACCAGTCCCTTCATCGACCGCCCGAGACGATCGAGTTTCCAGATCACCAGTGTATCGCCCTTGCGGGCCTTGCCCAACGCTTCGGTCAGACCCGGCCGTACAATAGTCGCGCCGCTCGCCTTGTCTGTCGCGATGTGTTCGCAGCCAGCCGCGTTGAGGGCGTCCATCTGCAAAGTGAGATCCTGATCCGGGGTGGACACCCGCGCATAGCCAATGAGCATGCCGCTCCCTTCTCATAACTCCGTCTAAAATCCGTATCGTGAGAAAGTGATTTTGGGAACGGTTTTTGGGAAAACGGTAAATGGCGGTTTCCCGGCGTTGCCCGGGAGCGCCTATTTGGAAGCCGTCATTCCTACAAGACGTTCCTTTTTGGGAACCGCTGGAGGGGCGGCCTTTTGAACATGTGCAGGCGGTCCTGCCGAAGCATTTTGTGTACACATCAGTGTTAATTGGCACCCGCTGTCAGCGGTATTCGTCAGAACGAAACCTGGACGCGCCCTAAAATTCGGTCTCTGGCGTTGCGTCGATCGGCAAACCTAATCGCGATGGCGTTGTGGGAGACGTCAGTCCCAACATAATCGACTCCAATCGTCAGACGGTTGCGACGATGTTCGAGACCCAACCGCCAGTTGATGTAACTGCCGCCCGGACGAAGACGCTCGACCCGGATGGGGTCGCGGACGCTGCCGGATGAGTGGCCGATCTCGGCGAGCATAGTCAGCGGCGTACCGGGAATACCGGCATTGGCGTTCGCATAGATATGCACATTGCTACCACCGATCGCGCGCTGCGACGGGGCACCTATCACGCCGACCGTGGCGTAGAGCGGACCATAGGCATAGCTTGCCGATACGCCGGCCTCGACATAGTCCATGCGTCCTCGCGCGCCCGCGAATGTGTGGCCCGTGGCGTCGGTGCGGATACGCACCGCGCCCAGATCCCAGTCGGTTCCCACTGAAAGGTCGACGACCGCATCGGCGCCACCGTGTCGCACGCTGTTCCGAAGCGTTACCACGCGCGCCGATGCATCGAGCCGGCCGCGCGAGACGCGAATATCGCCTGCTAGCGCGGCACGTCCCTCACTCCAACTCAGCCCGCGCCGTTCCTCCTCGCTCATTACCTCCAAGGTTACCGACCCGGCATCCTGTGCAAACGCGGGCGTGATCAGGCCGCAACTTGCGGCACCGAGCACGCCCGCCAATCGAACGCGCCGGATCATCCTGCGCGCTGCGGACCGTGGATCTGGTCGAGCTCGACGCGCAGCATGTGCTCGTCTTCCTGCGCCAGCTTTACCAGATGCTGCTGCATGTCCGCGGACTTCGTCGCGACCTCCTTCTTGATCGCGCCATGGCTCGCAACGCACCAGCCGGGCCGGGTGCCCGAAATCACCGGTTCGCTGTCGATGCTGCGCACCAGCCTGGTACCCGATGCCGCGACCGCGTGCCGCGCGACCGACATGCTCGCCGCCCAGTCGCAGCGTAGCGACGACGGTCTTCCGCCAGGTGCAACCGCGCCCACCTGCTTATGGGTGATGACCACGTCGCCGCGATATTTGACGGCGACCGGACCGCTGCGGTGATCCACCTGGTTCTGATGATCGACAGTCATGCCGAGGGCCGCACCGGTAGCAGCAAGCACCAAGCCGGCGGTTAGAAAATAGGCCATTTTCGCTCTCCTTTTGCTATCCCGATCCATTCTGATCGGTGAAGCCAATCCTTACGGACGATGAATCTACAACGATGGTTCAGCGTGTCGGTTCAGCTGAACTGCGGCTGCATGGCGCGTGCGTGCAGGCGGTCCTTCACGTCTAGACGCAACCGCTTCAGCCGAAATAGCCGCAAGGTATCGGGCATGCGTCGCTTCATCTCGACGCAGATCTGCTCATCCAGCCTGGCATGCAACTCGATCAACTTGTTAGAAAATATAGGCAAAGCCGCTCTCCAACCAACGATTGAACGATCGGATCAGTCGCGATGAAAGCAGGCAAACAGGCCAGGCCTAGACATCGAGATAACCCGATGCGGTCCGACATCACGTTCGTCCTGAGACGACCGCCAGAGGGGCCCGGCCCGCTTCCTCAAGCTAGAGAGTTGCCGGTCAAGGTCAATAGGATTGCGAATGGATTTGCACGAGTTGACATTAGGACATGGGTCCCCGATGTTACTGACATGTACGCTCCTGCGACACATAAGCGTTTCCGCGACCACGCCGGCCAACTCGCCGCACGCGCTTAGCCCGAGCTCGCGGCTACGGCCGTTCGAGTTCGGGCATTATTCGATCTGACCTTTGGGACGCGTTCTTCGCGACCATGATCTCGAATAAGTGGAAACCGTGTAGTGGAAAACCAAGTCTCGAAATCCGATGATTTGTGTCAGGATGACCGTCAGCATCAAGTTACTAATCCAGCACCTCAGCCTTTCCTGCGGATGAGGCCACAAAGCTTTTTCTCGAACAAATTCGATCTAGAAGTCCTAGAAAGCTATTCTAAGGTAGATGCCGAAGACAGGCGGAATGAAGCCAAAAACTGGCTAAGCCGACTTATGGAGCTTAACCTTTTACTATTGATCGTTTTGGTTGGCGTACCGGTACTGGTATATTGCGTCTTATCCTCTGCACTTTAGAACACGATAAGATACCGCCTTCGCGCTGCAATCGGGATTGTGGATAAAGGCCTCTGGGTCGTCCCACTGAAGCCGAATTACGCCGCCAGCGGTACTGATCGGGCGCGCCGGAAGAGAGACGCGGGGCCGCAGCTTACGCGAGCTGGAAGCGACGGCTTAGCTGTCGGCTCGACATAGGCCTGCGCGGAGTGTCTCCTATCGGCGCTGCCCTCTTCAAAAGCGAACCGTCTGCGCCCTTCTCAATCTGAGCATTCCCAAAACTCGATCCATTCTGGGAATGTCTGGGCCGTCTCGCTGGCCGTTCCCAATCGGGAAGGCACTCCATCGGGATAGAGTGGTCAGCAGCACGCCGCCGATGATCGCGATGCCGGCTGTAATTTTGACGGACGCTCAAAGCCTTCCGAAAGAACCTGTGCCGGCAACGGCCGCGATTGGAGCTTCGATACCTATCGCAAATGCGAGAATACGCGCATGCAGTGCCATTATCGATATCGGGCAGGAGATGATCGTGGCAAAAAAACCTACAAAAACAGCACAGGCCGACAAGAAGGCACCAACCAAGGCTCCACCCCCGGCCGCTGGTCCGGCTTCGGAGACGGTCGTAGGTGCAGGCGGTGAGTTGCATCAGGTAGCAGCTGCTGGCGGCAAGGTGATGACCACCAACCACGGCATGGCGATCGCCGACGATCACAATTCGCTGAAGGCTGGGTCACGCGGTCCGACCCTGCTGGAGGATTTCATCCTCCGCGAGAAAATCTTCCACTTTGACCATGAGCGCATTCCCGAGCGCGTCGTGCACGCCCGTGGTACCGCAGCACACGGCTTCTTCGAGTTGACCGACAGCCTGTCTGATTACACTCAGGCTGCCGTGCTGGGCGAGGTAGGTGTCCAGACCCCGGTATTCGTTCGGTTCTCGACGGTGGCTGGGAACCGTGGTTCGGCTGATCTGGCGCGCGACGTGCGCGGCTTCGCGGTCAAATTCTACACGACCGAGGGCAATTGGGATCTCGTCGGCAACAATATCCCGGTGTTCTTCATCCAGGACGCGCTCAAGTTTCCTGACCTCGCCCATGCCGTAAAGGAGGAGCCGGATCGCGGTTTTCCGCAGGCCCAGTCCGCCCACGACACGTTCTGGGACTGGATCGCCATGACCCCTGAGGCGATGCACATGGTGATGTGGCAGATGTCCGATCGCACTATCCCGCGCTCGACGCGGATGATGCAGGGCTTCGGCGTCCACAGCTTCCGGCTGGTCACCGCCGACGGCAAGTCCACCTTTGTCAAGTTTCACTGGACGCCCAAGCTCGGTATCCAGTCGGTGGTGTGGGACGAGGCGGTCAAGATCAACGGCGCCGACCCGGACTTCCATCGCCGCGACCTCTACAACGCGATCGAAATGGGCGACTTTCCCGAGTGGGAGCTCGGTGTTCAGCTCTTCACCGAGGAAGAAGCCGCAGGGTTCGATTTCGACTATCGCGATTCGACCAAGCTGATCTCGGAGGAGGTCGTGCCGCTGCGCACGGTTGGCCGACTGGTGCTGAACCGTAATCCCGCCAACGTCTTTGCGGAAACAGAGCAAGTCGCCTTCTGCACCCAGAACGTGGTGCCGGGCATTGACTTCTCTGATGATCCGCTACTGCACGGGCGTCATTTCTCCTACCTCGACACCCAGCTGAAGCGCCTTGGCTCGACGAACTTCACTCAGATCCCGATCAACGCGCCCAAATGTCCGTTCGCGAACATGCAGCGTGATGGTCACATGCAGACGCTCGTCCAACCCGAGCGGGTGACCTATACGCCGAGCCTGCTCGATCCAACCGGACCGCGTGAAAGCCACTCCCGCGGCTTCCGCAGTTTCCCGGCACCGGTCGAAGGTACCAAGGTACGGATCCGGTCGGAGACGTTCGCCGACCATTACAGCCAGGCGCGCCAGTTCTTTCTCAGTCAGTCGGAGCCGGAGCAAAACCATATCGTCTCGGCGCTTATCTTCGAACTCAGCAAGGTTGACGCCGCGATCGTCCGGACAGCGATGCTGGGGCATCTCGTGAACGTTCAGCAAGAGCTGGGTGATCGGGTTGCTGCAGGCCTTGGTCATGATGATCCGATCGAACCAATGGCAACGACGGTGCAGGCGCGCACCGACCTGCCAGCATCGCCCAAGCTCAGTATCCTCAAGCGGGCAACGCCGACACTGGGAGGTCGCATGATCGGCTGCCTGGTTACCGACGGTGCCGATGCCAAGCTGATCGCCAAGCTCACCGAAGCCGCCACGGCGATGAAGGCGGTGGTCAAGATCGTCGCGCCGAAGCTTGGCGGCGTGACGCTCAGCGATGGCACGAAGCTAGCAGCCGACCACCAGCTTGCAGGCGGTCCGTCGGTGCTGTTCGACACGGTAGTGCTTGCCGTGTCCGATGCTGGCGTCAAGCAGCTGCTGGGTGAAGCTGCGGCTGTCGCCTGGGTGCATGATGCCTTCGCTCACCTCAAGGTCATCGGCCACACGGCAGCGGCACAGCCGCTGCTCGATGCGGCGGGCGTGGTTGCAGACGCGGGGGTTGTCGCCATGGCAAAGCCGGCAGCTGCCAGCAGCTACGTCGATATCGCTGCAAATGGGCGAATCTGGGATCGAGAACCCAGCGTGCGAACCGTGTTCTAGGTAATCCAGAAACATGCCTGGTCCGTGTGATGAGCCCTTCATTGCCCGGATCAGGCACTCATCGATGACGGCGACATCTCCGTTTCCGGAAGCTGGACGATCCAGAATCGAAAACGAAGGAACGGAACGCCCGGGCCATTGATCAGGTTGAGTTGCTACACCCGGCGCTGGCTGGCTTGCCTCTCCCCGAAAGTGCCGACCTATGCATACTTTTGAGCTTCTGCTCGTGCTGGTCGCGGCGTCCGTCGCCCTAGCCTATGCGGCGGAAAGGTTGCACGTTCCACTGGCCGTTGCACTGGTCTTTGGCGGTATTGCCTTGGCCTTCGTCCCCGGCATTGGCACGGTCGAGCTTGACCCGGAACTGGTGCTGGCACTTTTTCTGCCGCCACTGCTGCAGGTTAGCGCATATCACACCGACTGGCCGGCGTTCCGCTCCAATCTGCGCCCTATCCTCTCGCTGGCGCTGGGCGCGGTGTTCTTCACCGCCGCTGCGGTGGCAATCGTCGCCAAGCTGCTGGTGCCGGACTTGCCCTGGTGGGCGGCGATCACGCTGGGTGCAATCGTTGCTCCGCCAGACGCGGTTGCCGCAGCGGCAGTCCTGAAGCAGGTTAAGCTGCCCAAGCGCATCGTCACGGTGCTGGAGGGCGAAAGCCTCATCAACGACGCCTCCTCCCTCGTCCTCTATCGCTTTGCCGTCGCCGCCACGTTGGCAGGAACGTTCAGCCTTAGCGAAGGCGTGTTCCGATTCTTTGTCGCTGCGATTGGTGGAACGCTGGCTGGCTGGATAGTGGGGCGCGCAGCGATGTGGATTTTCGCTCGGCTCGAGGACACGTTGCTCGACATCACTGTCAGCCTCCTGGCGGGGTTCCTGGCCTACTTCCTTGCCGAGCAGGTCCACGTCTCGGGTGTGCTGGCCGCGGTCGCCTGCGGCTTGGTGCTAGGCCGTCAGCAGCACGCGGCTTTCACCGGCGAGACGCGGCTGGGCATGGCGACGGTGTGGGGCTTCGTCGAGTTCCTGTTCACCGCAGTCGTGTTCATGCTCATCGGACTTCAGCTGCGCGGCATCGTCGAGCGGCTTGAAGGCTATGATGCGAAAAGCCTCAGCCTGATCGCCGTGGCGGTGTCGGCCACGCTGATCGTCAGCCGCTTTGTCTGGATATTTCCAGTTGTGTGGCTGCCACGGGCAATTTCCCGAAGGATACGCGAGCACGATCCGATGCCGCCCTGGAGCTATCCGACGATCCTGTCCTGGGCAGGCATGCGCGGTGTGGTGAGCCTGGCAACAGCACTGGCGCTGCCTGCCCGTTTTCCGGGCCGAGACATCATCGTCTTCCTGGCGTTCTGTGTGATCTTCGCGACGCTGGTCCTGCAAGGCACGACGCTGGGCTGGGTCATCCGCCGTCTCGGACTGGAGCAGGAAGACGCAACCTTACCCGAACCGGACACTGCCAAGGCTCGGGCCGAACTCGCCGCAGCATCGCTGGATGCGGTACAGGAGCATCTGGACAGCGATGCCTCGGAACACGGCGAGGCCGCAGCCGAGCTGGTCGAGGAGTACAAGGTGCGGGCTGAGCGGGCGAGTATCGAGGGGCAGGACGTCGAGACCAAGACCGACCAGCTCATCGCCCAGCAGCGTCTGCGCCTCGTCGCCATCGAGGCGGCGCGCGAGAAGCTGATGGAGCAGACCGACCAGATCGATGCTGAAGCTCACCGGGCGCTTGGCGAAGAGCTCGATCTGGAAGAGCAGCAGATCCACCGCGCGCTCGGCGACGTGTAGTAGGCGCATCCAACCTGCATAAGGAAACCATCCTATGAGCGACGACATGCCCCAGCCAGCCTGCGGAGCGCATCTGCGCACCGTCGCCCTGCCCCGCGATGCCAACGCCAGCGGGGACATTTTCGGTGGCTGGACCTTGTCGCAAATGGATCTGGCAGGCGGCACCTTCGCTGCCGCCCACTCCGCCAAGCGCGTTGTCACGGTGCGGATCGATGCCGTCGAGTTCCTCAAGCCCGTATCGGTCGGTGACGACGTCAGTGTCTTTTGCGAGCTGGAGCATGAGGGCGACACCTCGATCGCCGTCAGGATCGAGGTCTGGGCGCGGGTTCGCACCGGCGATGCGCCACACAAGGTGACCGAGGGCGTTTTCCGCTACGTCGCGGTCGGCGATGACGGCAAACCAACGACTGCGAGCTGAGCCGCCGCTGCGTGAAGGAGGTCAGTGCACCCGTACGGGGCTAAATTGCCGTTCAGCGGTTCATCACACATCGCCAATCACGGCTGACGGGAGTCCATCATGAGCACGAGCCTGACTGCCAAGTTCGACACGCGACGCGAAGCCGAGATGACGGTTGAGCGTCTGGTCCAGCAGTTCAAGATCGAACGTACCGACGTGTTCATCGCCGCTGAGGGCGACGAGAATACTGTTGGTGTCGAGGAGGCCGGGTCCGACACTGAAGCGGGTGGACCCAGCCCCGAAGACAGGGACGATGCCCAGCTGGCTGGCCGCGTGGTCGTCTCGGTCGATATCGAGGATGACAGCCTGGCCGATGAAATCCGGTCAGCCTTCGCCGAGTTCGATGCCAGCGAGATCGAAGAAAGTTGACCAGAGCATGACCATGAGCACCTGCTCATGGTCATCAACTCGCACTTCGTCAGACCAAAAACTACGCAGCAAGCGGCGACGCATCGAACCCAACAAGCAACGCAGCGACGAGTTTCTCTTTTTCCCATCCCAATGGGAATGCCCCGGGTCGTGTCCCGCGTGGTGGTGTAGCTCAGCGGTAGTGAAGCTGACCGGCCGCGCGCTATCATCCAGCGCTGTAGCGGCCGGTCAGGTTCACGGGTGGCCATCGAAGATCTTCGGATAGGTTTGGGTTGCAAGACTCAACCAAAGGAGACCTTCGATGACCGACGACACGATGAACCTGCAGGCGCTGGTGGGAAAGAGCGCGGATGCAGATTTCCTGCGTGAGATGATAGGCTTTGCCGCGCAGCGGCTGATGGATCTGGAGGTCGGTAGTCTGACCGGCGCTGGATATGGCGAGAAGAGCAGCGACCGGCTTGCCCAACGTAACGGTTACCGCGAGCGCGACTGGGAAACGCGGGCCGGCACCGTTGAACTGCGCATCCCCAAGCTGAGGACGGGCAGCTACTTTCCCGCCTTCCTGGAGCCCCGGCGCCTTTCAGAAAAAGCGCTGACCGCGGTTGTCCAGGAGGCATACATCCAAGGCATCTCGACCCGTTCGGTCGACGACCTGGTGAAGGCCATGGGTATGAGCGGCATCTCGAAGAGCCAGGTAAGCCGGCTTTGCGAGGAGATCGACGTCCGCGTGAAGGCTTTTCTCGACCGGCCTATCGAGGGCGACTGGCCGTACGTGTGGATCGACGCGACGTACCTGAAAGTGCGTCAGGCTGGTCGGATCGTCTCGGTCGCGGTCACCATTGCAGTCGGCGTGAACGGTGACGGCAGGCGCGAGGTGCTCGGCATGGCGATCGGTGCGTCGGAGGCTGAGACGTTCTGGACAGACTTCCTCCGCGGCCTCGCGCGGCGGGGCCTACGCGGTGTGAAACTCATCATCTCGGATGCCCACGAGGGCATCAAAGCTGCCGTCTCACGCGTGTTCAGCGCCACGTGGCAGCGGTGCCGCGTACATTTCGCGCGCAACGCTACGGCCCATGCCGGCAAGAGCGGGCGGCGCGTCGTCTCGGCCTTCATCGCCACCGCGTACGCACAGGAGACGCCCGAAGCCGCCAAGGGTCAGTGGCGCAAGGTCGCCGACCAGCTGAGACCCAGCGTCCCTAAACTCGCAAAGCTGATGGATACGGCGGAGGAGGACGTGCTCGCCTACATGTCGTTCCCGCCGCAGCATCGCACCAAGCTGCACAGCACGAATCCACTCGAGCGCCTGAACGGCGAGATCAAGCGACGCACCGGCGTGGTCGGCATCTTCCCCAACGAGGATGCCATCACCCGCCTCGTCGGCGCTTTGCTACTAGAGCAGAACGACGAGTGGGCGGTCCAGCGGGGACGCTACATGACACTGGAAAGCGTAACGCAATTGAGCGATGATCCCGCAGTCACGTTGTCGTCCATGGCGGCGTGATCGACCCGGCCATGTCCGGAGATCAAAGCGGCTACGCCGCTGAAGCTACACCACGCGGTGGGACACGATCATGCCCCGGCCGTCTCGCCGCTCGTTCCTTTGTGTGAAGGGGCGGAGGCAGTAGGTGAGCCTATGCATATGATCGCAGCTTTCCCGTTCGATCATCCCGAGGAGCCGGTATCGCTCTACGACTACGCGCCCGTGCTGCGTGTTCGTGATCGTCGCGGCGATTGGGTTCTGAAGCGAACGGGGCTGGTCCATTCGGACGGCGAGGCGATCGGACGATGGCTGACGGCGCTACATGGCTTGGGCGTCGATGTGGTGGCCCCGGCAGCACACCTCCACCCCAATCCCCGCCGCCTTGATGACGGCAAGCAGTGGGTCGTTTACCCCTTCGTGTCAGGCACCGGCTACCATGCCGGTGAAAGCGAGATTGCCGACGCCGGGCGTCTGCTGGGCCGGATGCACGCGGCCGATCCGCCCGAGGCGAACGCCCTGGCGACCTACCATGGGCCGGTGGTGCGAGATGCCGAATGGATTGAGCCGCACCTTGTCTCGGCCGGAGATGCCATCGAAGCCGCCGGTGGGGATCGGCACGTTTTCCGGGAGGCGACGCTGGCACGCCTCGCCACGGCCGAACCTGTCATGGGCTTGCCGCTCGCCGGGTGCAGCTTCGACTTCAAGGCGTCGAACCTCGTGTTCAGCCCGAAACCCACGCTGGTCGATCCGGACCATGCGGCTCGGATGCCAAGGCTCTATGACCTCGCCGTCGCGTTGCTCTTGTTCCACTGCGACCTTTCCACCGCTCCCGGTCGATTATGGACGCGGGCCGAGTGGGCGACCTTCCTGCGCGGCTATGCCGGGCATATCGCCTTCACCGACGCGGAGCTGGCGGCGTGGCCGACAGTCCTACAACTGGCATGGCTCGATCAAGGCGTCTGGCTCTTGGGAAACTGGCCGGAGGGTTGGGCCGATGTGAAGGATCGGGCGTACCTATTGGACGTAGCGGCCTTTAACCCGGCTGTGTTCCCGCTAACGCCGCCCGATCAGACGGTGAGCGGGTAGCAGCTTTCCCGATCAACCATCCCAATCGAGACGATCAGGGCAAGGCGTCAGGCCTTTCAACAGTCCGTAAAGCCTTTGAGGCACGCGCCCATAAGTTGCTGTCGTGCCTCAGGCCAGATGCGCGGCATGCCAGCGCAGATGGTCGGCTAGGAATGTCGAAATGAAAAAATAGCTATGGTCGTAGCCGTGCTGCATGCGGAGCGTGAGCGGAATGCCAGCTTCGAGGCAAGCAGCTTGCAGCAGCTCGGGCCGGAGTTGCTCGGTGAGGAATTGATCGGCATCGCCCTGATCGACGAGGATCGCGGATAACCGTGCGCCATCCGCAATCAACGCCACCGCGTCGCGCTGGCGCCACAGCGCGCGATCGTCGCCGAGGTAGCCGGTAAAGGCCTTGATCCCCCAAGGCACCTGACTCGGCGCGACCATCGGCGAGAACGCAGAAACCGCCTTGAAACGATCGGGGGCCCGCAGTGCGATCGTCAATGCACCATGGCCGCCCATGGAGTGGCCCATAATCGATTGCCGGCTCATGTCCGCCGGGAAATTCTCTGCGATCAGGGCAGGAAGTTCCTCGGTAACATAGGTCTCCATGCGGTAGTTCTTGCTGAAGGGGTCTTCGGTCGCGTCGAGATAGAAGCCGGCGCCAAGGCCGAAATCATAGGCGCCGTCGGCATCGTCGGGTACGCCCTCGCCACGGGGTGAGGTGTCCGGTGCCACAAAGATCAGGGCGAGTTCCGCGCAAGCGCGGCGGAACTCGCCCTTCTCCGTCACATTCGCATGGGTGCAGGTCAGGCCCGAAAGATACCAGACGACCGGCAGCGTCGCTCCCGTTTCGTGCGGCGGGACATAGACCGAGAAGGTCATGTCCGTGCCGGTGACGGCAGAGGCGTGCTTATACACACCCTGCATACCCCCGAAGGCGAGGTTGGCGCTGACCTGCTCCATGCTCATGGCTTAGTTGCCGTCGGTGAAGGTGTACGAGCAGACCTTGTTGCCGGCCGGGTCGCGCAAATAGGCGGCATACGCGCCGGGCAGGTGGCCACGCGGACCAGGCGCGCCCTCGTCCGTGCCGCCCGCCGCGAGACCCGCTGCATGAAAGGCATCGACGTCGGCCGTGGTTGCAGCAGCGAACCCGATGGTCATGCCGTTGCTCGACGGGGCTTCGCCGTTGCCGGGACGCGCTACGATGAACGCGGGCTTGTCCTTGCCGTAAAGGACCCAGCCGTTGCCGAACGGCCCTAAGTTCTTGACGCCGAGCGCACCCAGCGCTGCATCGTAGAACTTGGTCGACGTTTCGATGTCGGCCGCGCCCATCATGACGTGCGAGAACACGTCGTTACCGGAAATAACTGCCATGATAATTCTCCTTTGAAGTGAACTTCAGAATACGACGACGGAGCGGATGCTTTCGCCGGCATGCATGAGGTCAAAGCCCTTGTTGATCTCCTCAAGCTTGAGCACGTGGGTGATCATCGGATCGATCTCGATCTTGCCGTTCATGTACCAGTCGACGATCTTGGGAACGTCGGTACGGCCGCGTGCGCCGCCGAACGCGCTGCCCTGCCAAACGCGGCCGGTAACGAGCTGGAACGGACGCGTGGAGATCTCCTTGCCCGCCTCGGCCACGCCGATCACGGTGGAGACGCCCCAACCACGATGGCAGGCTTCGAGCGCCTGACGCATTACGGTGGTGTTGCCGGTGCAATCGAACGTGTGGTCGGCGCCGCCGTCCGTCATCGCGACCAGATGTGCGACGATGTCGCCATCGATCTTCGACGGATTGACGAAGTGGGTCATGCCGAAGCGACGGCCCCATTCCTCCTTGCTGTCGTTGAGATCTACGCCGACGATCATGTTCGCGCCGGCCATGCGGGCGCCCTGCAACACGTTGAGGCCGATACCGCCCAGGCCGAAGACGATGACGACATCACCGACCTGCACCTTGGCGGAGTTGATGGCAGCACCCACGCCGGTGGTGACGCCGCAGCCGATGTAGCAGCTGGTCTGGAACGGCGCGTCCTCGCGGATCTTCGCGACCGCGATCTCGGGCAGCACCGTGAAGTTCGAGAAGGTCGAACAACCCATGTAATGGAAGATCGACTGGCCCTTGTAGCTGAACCGTGAGGTGCCGTCGGGCATCACGCCCTTGCCCTGGGTGGCGCGGATCGCGGTGCACAGGTTAGTCTTGCCGCTGAGGCACGACTTACATTGGCGGCACTCCGGCGTGTAGAGCGGGATGACGTGATCGCCGGGCTTTACCGAAGTGACGCCGGGGCCGACCTCACGAACGATGCCCGCGCCTTCATGGCCCAGAACCACAGGAAAGATGCCTTCACTGTCGAGTCCGCCCAGCGTGTAGGCGTCGGTATGGCATAGCCCTGTCGCCATGATCTCAATCAGGACCTCGCCGGTGCGAGGCCCTTCCAAATCCAACTCAACAATCTCGAGAGGCTTCTTCGCCTCGAATGCAACCGCTGCTCGCGTCTTCATGTGAGTCCTCCTCAAGCGTCTTGGCCTCTGTTTAGCATTCGGCCAATGATGTAATAATCCCGCTCCTAAGAAACACACTTCGCCGTTTGTGGGATAATTATGTCTAAATGGGATGGCATTGACGAGTTCGTGGCGGTGGCGACGACAGCGTCTTTTACGAAAGCGGCCAAGGCCATCGGCATGTCGTCCAGCCATGTCAGCCGGGCGATCAGCCAGCTAGAGGAGCGGGTTCAGACGGTCCTTTTCAACCGCACGACGCGAACCGTAAGCTTAACGGAAAGCGGCCGCGTCTTTTTCGAACATTGCGAGCGGATAGCGCTTGAGCGCGACGAGGCCATCGCGCTGATTGCTGAGCAAGGCGAACCGCAGGGGGAGCTACGCGTGAGTTGCTCGACTGCCATGGGTGAACGATTTGTCGCGCCGATCCTGCGCCGTTTGACGACGCAGCATTCCAAACTCACTGTATCGATCGACCTAACCAATCGCCTGGTCGACATGATCGGCGAAGGATATGATTTCGCGGTTCGGACTGGCGATGTGGCCGATGGCCGCCTCTTAAACACGCTCATTGCGTCGCGGCGCTTTTACACCTGCGCTTCCCCTGCTTATCTGGCCCGCGCCGGCGTCCCCGGGAAGGTCGGCGATCTGCGCGACCATGACTGTATCGCCGGCACCAGCACGATGTGGCATTATGAGGTTGATGGAAGGGAAGTCCTGCATCGGCCGCAGGGGCGCTTTCGCTGCAACAGCGGACAGGCTGTTATCGACGCCTGTATCGGCGGATCGGGCATCTGCCAGTTGCCGGAATTCTATGTGCTTCCCGCCCTCCAGCACGGCATGGTCGTTCTGCTTCTGGAGGATTTCAGGCCCCGTGAGGAACCGATCTTCGCAGTCTACCCTCGCCGCCGCCATCTCTTGCCGAAGATTCAGCACGCGGTCGCTACCTTAAAGGCCGAACTCGGTCCTGCGATGCACGCGGATCCACGCCCTAGCCTTGAGTAAGGCACGCCGAAGGCGTCCCGTGCATCTCGCGGCGGAATTATCCCGCATACGCAATACACTGTTTCGCAGTGTTAAAGGGAACAACCGTCCGAGCCTCGGCATTGAGGGAATATAGTCGAGGAGATATATAATGAAGGCTGTTATCTATAACGGTCCCAAGGATGTTCGTGTCTCAAATGTGCCGGACGCGAAGATCGAAAAAGCCACCGATGTCTTGGTACGGATAACAACGACAAATATCTGTGGATCTGACCTTCATATGTACGAAGGGCGCACAGACTTCGAAACCGGTCGTATCCTCGGTCACGAAAACCTCGGCGAGGTGATCGAGGTCGGGACGGCGGTCGACCGCGTCAAGAAAGGCGACATCGTCTGCCTTCCGTTCAACATCGGCTGCGGATTCTGCGAGAATTGCGAGAAGGGCCTCACCGGCTATTGCCTGACCTGCAATCCGGGAACCGCGGGCGCCGCTTACGGCTTCGCCGGAATGGGACCATTCGAGGGCGGTCAGGCCGAGGTGCTCCGCGTGCCATATGGCGACTTTAACTGCCTGGTATTGCCGGAGGACGCGCGCGAGAAGGAGGATGACTATGTCATGCTTTCCGACATCCTTCCCACCGGCTGGCATGCGACCGAGCTTTCGGGTCTGTTGCCGGGCGAGAGTGTGGCGATCTACGGTGCGGGACCGGTTGGGCTGATGGCGGCGCATTCGGCGGCGATCAAGGGCGCATCCGAGATCTTCGTGGTCGACAGCCATGCCGATCGGCTCGAATTGGCCACCAAGCTCGGCGCGATCGCGATCGACTCTTCGAAGGTCGATCCGGTCCAGGAAATCCTCAATCGGACCAACGGCCTGGGCACAGATCGCGGTTGCGAATGCGTCGGCTATCAGTGCTGCGACCGGCACGGGAAGGAAGCAAACCACGTAACGATGAACAACCTCGTCGGCTCGACCAAGGCGACTGGTGGTATCGGCGTGGTCGGCGTGTTCATTCCCGAGGATCCCAACGCCGCGGACGAACTCCAGAAGCAAGGCAAAATGGCCTTCGATTTCGGCGCCTTCTGGTTCAAGGGGCAGCAGATCCGAACTGGTCAGGCGAATGTGAAGGCCTATAACCGCCGCCTTGCGCGCCTGATCCATACCGGAAAGGCAACGCCCTCGCAGATAATCTCGCATCGCCTGAAACTCGACGAGGCGCCGGATGCGTACAAGCATTTCGACGATCGCGACGCGGGGTGGACGAAGGTGGTGCTCAAGCCTGCCGCGTGAACCACGCTGCGAGACGCCGGGCGGATCGATAATACTCCACATTGATGTCACCCGCCCGGGGTGAAAGGAATCATCCCTGCGCTGTGCATGCCGTATGCGGCATTTGCAGCGCAGGAGTGGCTTGCTGACTGCCGTAATATCAACTCAGCAGATGGCGCTGCGGGGTCAGCGCAGGCGGTAGGACGGTCTCGCCAAGCGACGCCAGCATTTCGCGTTCGATCGAGCGGACTATCGCATCGAGCGGAGGTCGTTGGGTTCGACCCCGAAGGGATCTTCAAGCTGATCGCTCAGCGCATCGAGCCCGAAGAACGTGTAGCTGACCAGCAGGACCGGCAGCAGCGTCCACCAACCCAGATTGCCCGCCAACGCGAACGGCAAGGTCAGGCAGAAGGTATAGGCTGTGCGGTGCAGCAGCAGCGAATAGGCGAACGGCACAGGCGTGTTCGCAATCCTCTCGCACCCGCCCTGGACCTGCGACAACAAAGTCAGTTGCCCTTCGAGTACGGAATAATGAACCGGATTGATGGCATCCGCGGCCATGAGCGCGAGGCATCGGCGTCCGATGCCTTGAAGAACGAGGTCGGTCGAATTCAGTCGTTCCTCGGCCCCGACCATCTTGCCGGTGCCACGCAGGCTTGCGGCGAGCGAGGCGGCGAACTCGCTGAGCGCTGTAAGCATGAACCGACGATCCGGTTCGGCAAGCGCCGACGCCTGACGCGCGAAAGCGCGGCACGAGATGATCAGCTGTCCCCACAGCTTCCTGCCCTCCCACCACCGGTCGTAGCAGGCGTTGTTGCGAAAGCTCATGAACACCGAAAGCGCGATGCCGATCAGCGTGAAGGGAACGCCACTGATCTGCGCCAACATGCCGGGTCGCAGCTGCGCGCAGACAATGGCGAGCATCGTGATGATCGCGATCGTGACCAACTTCGCGCCGACCCTAGGCAATATCGAGCCATTGATCGTGAACAGGATATCTTTCAGCCCAGGCTTGGGTCGCACGATCATACCGGAGACTCCAGCTGCGGCACCGACGGCGCCCGAGTGTGGGCGCTTAGAACCCGTTTGAGGCAAAACCAATGCCGGCCGGCTCAACGAACAACGGCTTCGTCCCAAACCTCATCATTCCTGGCGAATGTACGAAAAACAGGCGATTTGCGTCGCCTGAGCGGGCCTGTCGGCGCTTATGCGACCTCGCCGCCGGACGCCCGTGAGCTAGATGGTCTATTAGCGACCGCCGACGCCGCTTTGTACCGGATGAAGAGCGGCAGCTTTGCCAGAATCCCTGCCCGAAACCTGACCGAGCGCTAACCACCCAGACCCAGCCATTCCCGAAATAGCATCCCTTCTGACACAGGCAGGCGAGGCGATCGGCATTTTTCAACAGCCCCGGTCGTTTTTCTGGCACGCGCATTGGGATTCCCGTTTCTTCGTTACCAACGGCCAGTTTAGGGAGAAGGCAATCGGGAACACATTTCGTGAAAACAGCACCCTCCTTGCCGTCCAGCGTTCCGTTCTGCCGTCAGTCGTCCCGATCATCCTTTGTTTTCGCGATGCCCTCAATCCTTGGGAGGTTTGGCGAGCCGGTCGAGTAATTCGTTCAGCAACAGGCATTCGCCCGGCGTAAGCACCTCGGCGCTACCAAGGTGGGCGCGCAGCCCTACCGCCAACGACACCAGATCGGCTTGGTCTTGGTCGGGCGGGTTGGTGATGATAAATGCGATCACGCTGTCTCGTATTACGGACGATAGCTGAGGGTCGCGTTACTCCTCGGGGATTGCGAGCAATGTCGTCACCGCGCCGACCCCGACCGCATGGATCAACGCCACCGCGCGTTCCACGGGCATCCGCAGCCGTGCTGCTCTAGGTGTTTAGTCCCGGCATCTGGTGGATCGGGTCGACGATGAACCGGTCTGGCTCTGACGTCCAGGATGAGGGGTCCTTTTTCGACGCCGATCACCCCGCTACCGGGGTCCCTTTTGGGCTCTGACTCAATTTTGATGCAGTTATGAGGTCTGCTGGCGTTGGCTCCAGATGGGATTATCGTCATGCACAAGGCGCTTCACCCCTCGTCTCTCATCCCTGCTGGGTTTGCGATGGTCGCGGCGTCCAGCGATGGCGACCGAACGACCGTTACGGTTCGCAGCATTTCGAAATCGAGCTGTTGTCCCACGTGCGGAACTGGCAGTAACCGGGTCCATAGCCGCTATCAGCGTCGTATCGCCGACCTGCCACTAGCTGGGAGATCAGTTCGCCTGATCGCCGAAGTTTGCCGTTTTCGATGTGCAGCGACCCAGTGTGGGCAACAGATCTTTACTGAGCAGTTTCCCACTGGGGTATTGGCGCCTTGGGCGCGGCGTACCGGGCGTCTCGACGTCCTCGTACATCATCTCGGGCTGGCGCTTGGCGGCCGACCTGCCGCAAGCCTGGCCAAGCGACTGATGCTCCCGGTCAGCAACGACACGTTGCTAAGAGTGGTACGTCGGCGCGGGTGCCCGGTAAGGCCAGCGCCGACGGTCATAGGTATCGATGACTGGGCGTGGCGGCGCAATCATAGATACGGCACGATCATCTGCGATCTGGAGCGGCGAAAGCCAATC
The DNA here is from genome assembly GCF_004354345.1 of Sphingomonas sp. AAP5. Taxonomy (NCBI): domain Bacteria; kingdom Pseudomonadati; phylum Pseudomonadota; class Alphaproteobacteria; order Sphingomonadales; family Sphingomonadaceae; genus Sphingomonas; species Sphingomonas sp. AAP5. The sequence continues at coordinate 140,661 of NZ_CP037914.1, forward strand.
AGCCTGCTCCCGGATCGTGAACCGGCAACGGCTCAGGCATGGCTTACCACCCAGCCACAGATCACGGTCGTCGCCCGGGACCGCGGTGGGGCGTATGCGCGGGCTGCCGCAAAGGCTTTGCCGCACGCAGTCCAGGTCGCGGACCGCTGGCACCTGATGGAAAACGCGAGCCATGCATTTCTTGAGGCGGTCCGTCGGTCGATGCGCCAAATCCGCCAATCCGTCGGTGCCATGACCATAAACCCCGCCCTGCTGACAGCGGCGGAGCACCTGCAATATCAGGGATATCTTCACCGTGAGGAGACCAATGCTTCCGTCCTGACGATTGCCAAGGACGGGGCATCTATCAAGGAGATCGTGCGCCGCACCGGACACAGTCGTGGCCTGGTCCGCCGAATTTTGCGTGGCGAACGTAGCGATGTGTTCAGGGTTCGGGAGAGCTCATTGGAAACCTATCTGCCGTGGCTGGATCGAGAGTGGGCAGCGGGATCTCACAATGGTGCTGACCTCTGGCGACGCCTGAGATCACAAGGATTTCGTGGGTCGCTGCGGGTCGTAACCGAATGGGCTAGCCGGCAGCGACAGGCTGAGCGGGTCGATACGGAGTCCCTTCACCGCGTGCCCTCGGCAAGAACTATCGCCAGGTTGATGACGACCGGGCGCGATACCCTGTCGAGGGCAGAAACTGTGACGGTTGCTGCGGTAGAGGCAGGCGTACCGACGCTCGTTGAGGCGCGTACCGTCGTCGAGGGATTCCACGAAATGATCCGGCTCAAAACAGAGGGGAATCTCGTTCCCTGGATCGAGCGTGGCCGAGCCAGCCTGGTAGCGTCTTTTGCCAATGGAATTGCACGCGACGTCGCCGCGGTTCGAGCCGCCATCATCACCTCGTGGTCAAACGGGCAGACCGAAGGGCAGATCACTAAGCTGAAGTTGGTAAAACGGCAGATGTACGGACGCGGTAAACTGGACCTACTCGAAGCGCGATTGGTCGGCCCCGCATGGCTCTGAGATCATCAAATGTGCGTCAGAGCCCTTTTTCCACGCCGATCCACAGCGGCGGACGCTGAACCAAGTCCGGGGCTGGCTTGATCGTTTGCCAAAGTGATGCTTTGCCGGCTTTCAGGGTTTTGGACTAAAGGCACGGCGGTTCGTGCTTTCGGGTGTGAATGCCGCGGAGCAAGCGAATGCCGAGTGGCGGCGGGCAGCGACACTGGCCTGCCTGGTAACCGTACTTCCAACTTTTCGAATGGAGACGCTACGCAGCGAGCGCGCCGATCGGTTCGATCGTGTGCAGCCTGAATCCATCAGATCCCACCGCGTTACGCGCGACGTCGATGAGATGAGCGTGATGGCTGAACACGATCACTTGGCTATGCGCAGATGCTGCCGCGAGTACCCGTAGAAGCGCGCCTGCGCGACCATCATCGGCGGTGATCAGCAGATCGTCGCAGACAATCGGCAAGGATCCCGCGCCAGCGCGTCCTTCGATCGAGCCGAGCCGGAGGGCAAGGTATAGCTGGTCGCGCGTTCCCTCGCTGAGTGCCTCGACGCCGACCTCGCCGCCGTCGGACCGCCGCGCGAGGATGATCGGACGGTCGTTATCGCCATAGCCGACCGTGAGGCCGGTAAAGGCACCGCCCGTCACCTCCGCGAACAGCACGCCCGCCCTCGCGATCAGCGGCGCCTGGTTTGTCGTGCGATGCCGGTCAAGCATCCAGCGGAGCAGCGCGGCCGCGCTCGCTGCCTGGATGTGCTCCTCGGCTGCCTGTGCCAGCGCTGCAGTCGTCTCGAAGGCAGTCTGCTGTGCGTCGGCCGCGGTGCTCTCGCTAGCCGCACGGCCGGCCTCTTCGTCCGCCGCGTTCAGCGTTCGACCGACAATTTCTCGATCAGCAGCGACTTCGCGACGGCGATCGTCAATCCGGGCACGCGCGCTTGACGCGTCCTCGACAGACAAGTCCGCGATCTCGGTCGCCAGCGTATCAAGTCCGGCACCATTGTCGCCACCTGCGAGTTCGTCGAGCGCTCCGCGTTCCGTCGCTCGAAGAAGGTCTCGCCGCGAAACGCTGGCGATGATCCCGTCCAGGTCGGCTTCGTCCGTCGTACCGGCTGCGTGCAGCATCGCGTCTATCGCGTCGGCAATGCGGTCGAGCCGACGCACCGCTTGGTCAAGCTCGCCGGCTATGCGCGCGCGATCAGCTTCAAGGCTCGCCAGCGCGTCGCGCGCGCGGATCGATGCGCGCAACGAAGCCGCAAGCTGGCGCACGTGGTCGACCTTGTCGGCTGATCCGGTAACCTGCAGCTCAGCCAGCACGGCTCCGAGTTCGGTATTGAACGCCGACCGGTCCCGCTCGATACCTTCGATCTGCCGTGCGATCGTTTCTCGTGCCCCGGTCTCCTCGCCGACATGGGCGATGGCGTCGAGAGCGTCGGCAAGCACGGTCTCACTGGCATCGGCAGGAAGAGCCGCCTCGCTGGCCAGTCCTGCCCGTTCCTGATCAAGCGCGACCCGTGCGCGCGCCAGGTCGGCAACCTCCACTGCAAGCTCATCCGATGCAAGTTCGACCGTGGCCGAGTGCGCCAGCAGTCGATCGCGACTGGCTGCGGCGGTCGTCAGCGCAGCGGCATGGCCGCTCGCGAGTGACACCAGGTTCGCATTCTCGGCTGTTGCAACCGGTCCCTTCGCCGCTGAAAGGGCAGTCGCGATCGCGGCTCGCGCTTCCACAAACCGGCTCGTCATCTCCTTGAGGGCCAGCTCCGCGGACCCCGCGTCGCGGTCAGCTTCGAGCGCTGCGACCCGCTTCGTGAGCCATCCGGACAGGTCCGCCGGTGCGATAGCGCGCTCAAACCCAAGCATCTGCAGTCGATCGGTCCAGCCTTGTTCGACCAGATCCAGTGCCGCCTGATATCGTTCCTCTCGCCGGTGTGCCGCAGCCGCCAGGGCTTTCGCTTCATCGAGGGCGACGGTCGTCAGGACATACTCGGCGACGCGGGCAGCTTCAGCATCGCGCCGGTCGGCCAGTTGATCGGCCTCTGTAATGGATTGACCGAGCGCGCCGCCAATCCCATCGTCGTCGCTGAGATGCGGCACCACCAGCCGCTCGCGAACCCGGCTGACGAGTGCGTCGCGCTGCTGCCGTGCGGCCGCGATCACGTCAGGTGTGGGAAGCGTCCCGCCTGCGATCAGGCCCTTCAGCCTTGCCCCGGCCCGTATCGCGCTAGTCTCGGCTGCCTCCGCATCCTTGCGCCCACCGGCTGCGTTACTCTTTGCCGCCTCCGCACTACCGCGCACTGCGGCAGCTTCCGCCTCGGTTGGCACGGCAAGCGTGCGCAGACTGGCTGCCGACCCCTGCCACGGGGCAAGATCAGACAGGCGTTCCGCGGCAAGCGTCCGCTTCCGCTCGGCTTCCATCATCGCCTCTGCCAACCGCGTTTCCGCGTCGGCCGGCAAGAGCTGGAGCGCTGCGATCAGGTCGGCAGGATCGACCGTCCCGCTCACCGTCGCAAGATCACGCTCAATCGCGGCCCGGTCCCGGACGAGCTTGACCCGCTCTTTCTCGACCGCTGCCTCACGGGCCTTCAACTCTCGAACGGCATCGAGATGCGTAGCCGCACGCCTGCGCCACCCGGCCGAGGGGATAGGCTGTCCCGGTGCGATCCGCGCTTCGGCAAGCGCGGCAGCCAGCTTTGCGTCGATACGGTCCAGCTCGGCGCGACGACGCTCCAGATCTCCCGCAGCCTTGGCAATGACCGGCCGTTGCTCTTCCAGCGCCTCGATCCGTTCCTGTTCGGACAGGATGATGCCGGGCCGTTCCACGCCTGCGATCGCCTCTTCGACGCGCGCCAGATCCGCCTTCGCCTGAGCCGCAAGTTCGACGGCCGTGACGCGGTCGGCGCGGAGGGTGGCCAGCTGCGCCCCGACGTCCTGCGGCAGCGTGGGCAGCTCTTCCAGCCCGACCAGTTCGGCGCGTGCAGCGCTCAGGCGCGCAAAGGGCGCACGCGCCCTCCCCACCCGATCCAGGCGCGCCTGCTCGCGGTCGAGCGCCTCGGCTTCGTCGATGAGTGCGGTGCGGCGCGCCTCGGCGTCGGCGCGGCGCTGTCGGGCCTGCGTCCAGTCGGCATCGCTGATCGACGTCTGCCGCACTTTGGCGAGCGCCTCGGACCGCTCGCGCATCAGTCGGTTCACCGGCGGATTCTGCCCGCCCGGCTTGAACAGGGCCGATGCTGCGTCGGTCAGCCGGGCAAGCTCGCTGCCAATATGCGAGACGCCCGTTCCCGCCTCGAGCGTGATCCGCGCCGCATCGTCACGACCGCCGATGATGCTGGCACCGCCCTCGCGCAGCTTGGTGTGGTCCAGCCCGAACATCCGCTCGAACCCGGCACGATCGATGCCGCCGAGCAGCGGTGGCAGTGGGTCGATCTTGAATGGCGTGCCGTCCGCGGCCAGCAGCGTATCGAGGTTGCCTTTGCGCCGGGTTACGTCGAGCAGGTCACCGTCGTGCTCTATCAGTGCCCGCAGGCGAAGCTGCTTATAGTCGTAGCGCCAGTTCTGTCGGCTCTGCCCGGGGATGCCGAACAGGAAGTCGCCGATCGCCTGCAACGCCGTCGACTTGCCTGCTTCGTTCGGGCCGACGACGAGATGCAGGTCGGGACCGCCAGTGCCGAAGTCGAACACCCGGTCGGCAAAGCCGCCGTAGCGAACGAGCTCCAGCCGGCGGAACCGCATCAGTGCGCGCTCTCGCCGAGCCGGGCTTCGACGAGTGCCTTGGCAGCGCGGACCAGTGCCGCACTGTCTCGGCCCCGCGCGGATGCTAGCAGCGGTGCGGTATCCGGATCGCCGATATCCGCCGGCAGCTTTGCCGTGAGCGGCGCGATGGCGTTCTCGATCGCGCGGAGGCAGTCCGGATCGTCGAGCGCCTGGGTCAGCATGTCCAGCAACTCGGGCGGCAGGCCGGTAGGCAGCGCTGCGTCGTTGGCGATGATCTTCACCCGCTCGATCCAGAGCGCGTCGGATACACCGACGGCATGGCCGCGGACCTCCGCCTCGAACCATGCGGGATCAGCACGGAGGCGCTGCGCGAGCGGACCGTCGACCGTGATCGAGACCCGCGCGGCCAGCGGGCGACCGTCGGCGCCTAGAACGGCAGGACGCAGCTGCGCCTGGATGGCAGCGAGCGCCTCCATAGGATCTGCCGCGCCGATCGCGTCGACCCGGGCGTGTGCCCAGCGAACTTCGTCAGTTGCACGATGCTCAACGTGCAAGATAGCGCCTTCCTCGACACGGACGACCACAGCGCCTTTGGCGCCGGTCTCCCGGATGTGGCGCCCTTGTGTATTGCCGGCGAAAACGACGTGCGGGTGATCGGACCGGACCACGTGATCGTGAACATGGCCCAGCGCCCAGTAATCGTGGCCGGCCGCCTGTAGCTCGCCCAGACTGCATGGCGCGTAGTTGGCATGCCCCTCATGGCCGTCGAGCGCGGTGTGGAGCAGCGCGACGTTGAGCATGCCGGGCACCGGCGGGCAGTAGGTCGATGCGATGTTCTCGGTCGTTGCCGCTTCCTTGTAGCTGCGGCCGTGAACGACGACCCCGAGATCGTCGAACCGCACGCTCTCGCACTTCGCGCTCTTGAGCTTGTAGACCCCTTCCGGAGCGGTCAGGTGGCGGGTGACGCGGCTCTCAGCGTCGTGATTGCCGAAGGCGATCACGGAGCGGATGCCCGCCTTCGTAAGGCGCGCCAATTGCGCGATAGCGAACTGGCCGGTCGATTGATCCTTCCAAGCCCCGTCGTAGAGGTCGCCGGCGATCACGACAAAGGCAGCACCTTCCTCGATTGCCAGATCCACGACGTTGGAAAATGCTTTGCGCGTCGCGCCGCGCACTAGTCGCGAGAATGCCTCGTCACTCCGCGATAGGCCGTGCAACGGGCTGTCGAGATGTATGTCCGCCGCGTGGATGAAGGTGAGGTTTCCGGCCATTGATCAGGGCTTACCACGTCGTGCCGTTGGGAGGAAAGCTTGTGGGACCGACCTAGGAGCCTTCATTCAGCGGCCCTCCCACCAGTTCCAGAGCCGGACGCCATACTGCGCGACTTGAAGTCGGAATCTGGTCACCCCAGGGGTAGCTTGAGCTGGCGACGGAGTTCCCCCTCAGTGACGATCTCGATCGGTACTCCGCCCTGCCGAAGCTCTTCGGCACGGCGATGGTCCGCGTGCGCGGTGACAAAGCGACCAAAGGGCTGCTCGTCACTGATGACGAGCTTGGTCGTGGTCGTGCCGACCGATGCCATGATGCGCGCGCCGGCTGCCGCGAGGCAGCGCGCAAGCGCACCGTCGCGCGCTGCACCGAGGATCGCTACGCGCTCACCCTTCAGCGGACCCGTCTCCGCCGCTTTGGGTGCCGGACCGCGGCGCCCGCTGGCCGGCGACAGCCACCCGGCGAGCCCGATGCCGGTGTGTTCGATGGCACGGACGATCACCATGCCGGCAGCACGCGCATCGCTAAGCGCGTCATGATGCTTGTGTCGCACGCCGAGGAACTTCGTCACAACGTTCAGCCTGTGACTGGAGAGCTCGGGCCAGGCGCGCTTTGCCACACGGACGCTGTCGAGCCACGTCGTCTCGATGACCCTTCGCTCGTGGACCGCGCACGCCGCGCCGAGCGCACCTTTGTCAAAGAAGGAGTGCGCGACGGTGACGCGGCCTGTCAGGTGCCCGTCGATAGCGGCATGAATATCGCCGAACGTCGGCGCGCCGAGGACGTGGTCACCGGTGATCCCGTGGATGCGGGTGTTGAACGACGAGAAGCGGTCGGGCGGATCGACCAGCGTCTCGTACTCGAACATCTCGACCCCGTCCTTGAAGCCGACGATGCCGATCTGGCAGATGCTGCTGACGCGCGAGCAGGCGGTCTCCACGTCGACGACGACGAAGTCGGGTGCAGCCGTGTCCGCCGTGAGCGGTGCCGGTTTCTGAATGGTCAGGGAATCCATCATGTCCGACCTGCAAGGCTGCGGAACGTGATCGACCATCGCGGCCGTTCCATCTCGACGATGCTATGCTCCCATTCGTGCCGGGCGGGTCCGCTCATGTGGTAGGCCGCGCGAGGGGCAAGCGGCACCGATGCTCTGTCGAACCCGCCGGGTCGCCGCCGGCGGAAACGCATTGTGGCCGGCTCGCCAAGTGAGATGCCGAGGACGTGACCGTAGATCGGCCGATCGCGGTGCCAACCGATGCCCGCCCCCGGATCGTAACGGATCAGCAGCGCCTGGATCAGGTCCTCCGAATTTAGATCCGCGAATGCGGCTGCCCGGCCGCGGAACGGGCGTAGCCAATCGGGAATAGACGGCGCCTCCGTCGGTCGGCCCACCTCGAAGTCGTAGCTCCAGCCGAATGAGGTCGTCAGACGCTTGCCGGTCCAGCTCTGAAAGCGAAACGGCGTGAGATCGGTCGCGTCGATGCGATCGATCAGCATCCGCTCCTCGGCTGCGTCGATGAGGTCCGCCCGGATGCTGAGCCCCGGCAGCATGGGTACGTCGAACAGGTCCAGCGTCACGCCGCCACCTCTGCGAAGATCGGCAACCCGCTTGGCATAACCGCCTGTGGCGCTACAAAGTTCGACACGGTCACGCCGACCAGCCGGATGCCCTTTTCAGTCGGCAGCACCAATCGGATCAGCTCCAGTGCCGCGCAATGCAGCCCATCCTTCGTGGCTACCGCTGCGGGCTGGCTGCGGCTGCGCGTGATCTGCTGAAAGTCACCATATTTTACCTTCACGGTCACGGTCCGGCCGAACGCCTGCCTGGTTTCGCACCAACGCCACACGTCGTCAGCCATCCGCAGTACCCCCGCCTCGATCTCGCCCGGCTCGGTCAGATCGCGATCGAAGGTCGTCTCCGACCCCGACGACTTGCGGACGCGGTTGGGATTGACCGGCCTGTGATCCTCGCCGCGGGCGATCGCGTAATACCATTCGGCCGAACTGCCGAAGTGTCGTTGCAGGAACTCGAGTGATTTGGACCGCAGGTCCGCGCCGGACTCGATGCCGAGCCGCTTCATCTTCTCCGCTGTCACCGGCCCCACGCCGTGGAAGCGGCTGACCGAGAGCGTCTCGACCCATGACGCGCCCATGTCGGGGGTCACAGCGAACTGGCCGTTGGGCTTGCGGTGGTCGGACGCGAGCTTGGCGAGGAACTTGTTGTAGGAAATGCCGGCCGATGCCGTGAGCCCGGTCTCTGCAGGATCGCAGCCCTGATGTCCTTAGCCGTCAGCCAAGCCGTCTCGATGCCACACTTGTTTGCAGTCACATCGAGATAGGCCTCATCGAGCGAGAGCGGCTGGATCAGGTCGGTGTAGCGCGCAAAGACCTCGTGGATCTGGCGGGAAACGTCGCGGTAGACCTCGAACCTTGGCGGCACGAACGTCAGGTCTGGGCAGCGTCGTAGCGCCGTCACCGATGGTAGTGCCGATCGTACGCCGAACTTCCGCGCTTCATAGCTCGCGGCTGCGACGACGCCACGGGCGGCCGCGTGACCGACAGCAACTGGACGACCACGAAGCGTCGGGTCGTCGCGCTGCTCCACGGATGCGAAGAAGGCATCCATGTCGACGTGGATGATCTTGCGGGTCACGGCGATCATGACTTCGCCATACTCGATTCAGAACGAAGTGGGAACACGGATCAGCATGGGGCCATGCCGCGAAACGTTCGCTTCTTGATGGCGCTCGCTCTGTATGTCGGCGGCTGACCAGACCCACCTTCAGCCATCTGGCTGCATCTAACCACGTTTCGAGAGTCAGCGTTCGTTCAAATCCTATCCTCTCCGACGGTCTGCCAGGTGCCTTCTGAAAAACGACCCCATCGGGCAACTTTTGGCAGTGACCTATCCTGGCATCCGGTCACGAAGGTCGCCGCTACGTTCGGAAGCGCTTGCTCATCGGGCACCGGCGTTTCACACATGCTCGAGGAAAAGGGTAGGCCAGTGGACGTCGAAGATTTTATCTCCAAGTGGAAGCCGGCGGGCGGAAACGAGCGAGCGAACACGCAGCTGTTTGTTAGCGACCTTTGCCAATTGCTCGGCGTCGACGCGCCCCGGCCGACGCTCAGCGACACGAGTCAAAACGACTATGTCTTCGAGCGGCATGTCATCAAGACGGAGATCGATGGCATGACATCAAACGGGTGGGTCGACTGCTACAAGAAGGGCAAGTTCATTCTTGAGGCGAAGCAAGGAAGCAACGCTGATCAGGCGGCGGTGGACGCAGGACGAGGTACCGATCTTCGCGACTTTTTCGGCCAGACAGCCGAAGACCGCTACAAGCGCGGCATGGCTCGGCGGGGCACGGCGGCTTGGACGGGGTCCATGCAACGGGCAGCAAGCCAGGCGGAAGGCTATGCAAAGAACGTCCCGCGCTCACACGGATGGCCGCCTTTCCTGCTCGTCAGCGATGTCGGTTACTGCATCGACGTATACGCGGACTTTCAGCGCAATGGTAAGGGCTACGCACCGTTTCCGGATCGGCGCCGCTACCGAATCACGCTTGATGATCTCCGCGACGAGAAGGTCCGGGAACGTCTTGCGGCGATCTGGACTAAACCGATGTCGCTCGACCCGTCAGCAGAGGCGGCGCGCGTCACCCGCAAGATTGCCGATCACTTAGCGGTTCTCGCGAGAGGCATTGAAGCGCGCGAGCAGGATGCGGATCGCGTGGCTGCCTTTCTGATGCGCCTTCTTTTCACGATGTTTGCCGAGGACACCGGGCTGATCCCGAAGTCGAGCTTCAGCGCGTTGCTGAAGAAGCTTCGAGACCGGCCTGAGCTTCTTGCTCCCCAACTTAGTCAGTTGTGGCAGGCGATGAACAACGGCGGTCTCGCCTTTGGTCTGGGCGAAACCGGGGAGATCGTACGGCAGTTCAATGGATATCTTTTTAAGGACGACACTGCGCTGGCTCTCCGCCAAGACGAGATAGATGTTCTCATTGATGCCGCGTCGTCCGATTGGCGCCAAGTCGAGCCCGCCATCTTCGGTACGTTGCTTGAACGTGCCTTGAACCCGAAGGAGAGGGCGAAGCTTGGCGCGCACTTCACACCACGTGCTTATGTCGAGCGATTAGTGGGTCCCACTGTGATGGAGCCACTGCGCGCGGACTGGGAGGGCACGCGCACAGCAGCCACGCTCGCGGCAGAAGCTGGCGACAAAGAGAATGCTCGCCTCGAGGTGGAACGGTTCCACTCGAAGCTAGCCGCCATCACGATCCTCGACCCGGCCTGTGGTACCGGCAATTTCCTGTACGTCGCGCTAGCGCGATTAAAGGAACTCGAGGGCGAAGTGCTTGAGCTGCTCGAGGCGCTAGATGACGAGCGCTATTTATCGGAACTTGGTAGCCATACGATCACCCCCGCCAATTTTCACGGTCTCGAGATCAACCCCCGCGCGGCGCAAATCGCGCAGCTGGTACTCTGGATCGGCTATTTGCAATGGCATTTCCGTGTGAATGGCGAAGACCGGATGCCAGAGCCCCCAGTCTTGCGAGACGTCCGCACCATCATCGCCGCAGATGCGCTGATGGACTGGGACGAGAAGGTTCCAGTTTTTGAGAAGGGCATGGAGAAGACCGTCTGGGACGGCACGTCGATGAAGCTCAATCCCGTGACGGGTCGACCGATCCCGGATCACTCCGGGCGTCGGCCCGTCTATCAATACATCAACCCGCGGCGGCGATCATGGCCGAAAGCCGATTTCATCATCGGCAATCCGCCGTTCATCGGCTGCCGCCGCATGCGTAAGCGGCTCGGTTCATCGTACGTCGAGACGTTACGCCGCGTCTATGCTGAGCTTTCAGGAGAAATTGACTTCGTTACCTACTGGTGGGCGCGCAGTGCCGAGCTCGTGGCGAGTGGAGCCGCTCGCGGTTTTGGCCTCATCACCACCAAAACCATCTCTCAATCGAGCAACCGTTCCGTGCTTCGGCAATATCTCGACGCTGACAGCGGAGGTTCTCTGTACCTGAGCTTCGCCATTCCGAATCATCCGTGGCACGATCAAGAGACAACGGCTTCGGTCCGAATCGCTATGACGACGGCGTTTGTTGGCCAAGGAGTGGGGCGTCTCGTCAGTGTTGCGTCGGAGAAGCGGGTCAAGGGCGAAACTATTCTGGAGTTCTCGGAAGAGGCGGCGCCAATAAACATTGACCTCACCACCGGCGCCAACGTTGCGGGAGCTACCGCGCTCAAGGCGAACGGCGGCATCTGCCGGATGGGCGTGAAGATGTCTGGAGACGGCTTTAAAATCAGCGTGACTCAAAGGGAGCAGTTCATTGCCGACGGGGTGCCAGCGCATCGCATGCCTCTGGTGGTCGCCGGTACTGACGTTACCGAGCGACAGAGCGTCACTTATGCGATCGATGTCTCGGACATCGAGGCAGAAGAGGAACTACACAGTCGATATTCGACGGTGCACCGTTACCTGTTTGATCATGTCAAACCCGAGCGTGATGAGAATGATCGCGAGCAGTATCGTCTGAATTGGTGGAAGTTTGCTGAACCCCGGCCTCGGCTCCGCAGTGCCATTGCTAGCCTGCGCCGATACATCGTCACCAGCGAGACGGCGACGGAGCGGTTCTTCAAGTTTATACCCAGCGCGAGCCGGCTAGTCGATGGTTCGGTCATCGCTGTTGCTTCCGATGACCCATATATCCTTGGCGTCCTCTCGAGCACCGCGCACTCTGTCTGGGCGCTCCGCGCAGGTGGGCGGATGGGCTCTGGTGATGATCCGCGCTATCAGAACGAGACGTGCTTCGACCCCTTTCCGTTTCCGCCGTGCGGCGCGGAGGGGCAGCAGAGAGTTCGTTCCTTCGCGCGCAAGCTCGACCGCTTACGGCGCCGGGTTCAAGCCAAGCATCCTGAGTTAACCCTCACCTCACTCTACACGACCCGTGTGGCCATGCGTGAAGCAGAAGCACAGGGGAAAGTGCTGGAGCCAAAGGTCCGCTTGATCGCCGAGAAGGGCGAGGTCTCGTTGCTTAGCCATTATCATGCAGAAATCGATCGGGCGGTCGCCGAGGCCTATGGCTGGCCGGCCAATACGGACACCGACGAGATGCTGGCGAGGCTCGTGGCCTTGAACGACGCGCGCGCTGAGGAAGAACGCAGCGGAACTATCAACTGGCTCCGGCCCAATTACCAGGCCAAGTCGCATCGGCGGAAGCCGACCCAATCGGTTCTGCAGTTCAACAGGGCAGATAGGCTGAAAAGGACGCGGATCGAATGGCCGAATGGCTTGCCTGAGCAGTTTGTGACCGTCGCACGCGTCATTACACGTTCGGCCATGCCAATGGCGCCACAGGACGTCGCCCGGTCGTTCGTCGGGAAACGAGCGGCTTCGATGATCCCGGTTCTTGACGCACTGGCGGGCATGGGGATGCTTCGTAAGCTTGAGGACGGACGCTACGCTGCATAGTTCGTGTCGCATCAGCAATCGGCGCGGCCACACTCTGTCCCCCCGCTGCCTTGGCGAGCTAGGCCCTGCTGCCACGATCTTCGGGCCGATCAGGCGGCCGGAGAGACCCAGAAGTAGACGCTCCTGCGACTTCAGCGGCTCCCAATAAGCGGACGTTGATTCAACTAATGTGTTAGCCTTGGAGCTGCAGAGCTGGTCCAAATGACCCGCGCCCGGTATGGGGTCCCAGTGAAGCCTCGTCACCACAAGCGCGCCCTAGCCATGGCCGCCGAGGCTCCTGTCGCGCCATGACGCTCGACGGATTCCTCACGATACTCGCGCTCGCCGCGGCGATCTACGCGGTCCTGTCTCCGGTGCAGCGGCAGCGCGTATCTCTGACCTGGCGGCCGCAGCTCGTCCTCGCGGTGCCGATGTTCGGGCTGATCATCGGGTTCGAGCTTCAGGATTGGTCGCCGCCGCCGTGCTCGTTCGCGCTGAGCCAGGTCTGCCGCGGCTTGGTCTTGGGCGGCGCCGAGCCCGGCCCGGCACGCAAGTTCGCCTTCTTGCTCGCCTGCGCGTGGCTATTCGGCGCGGTAGCCTTGCATGCGGTCTCCAAGCCCACCTTGGCGAGCGTGCCGTCGTTCGCCAAGGTGGCGACCACGCTGATCGACGAGGAGCGGTACGGTGACGCACTGGAGCTGATCCAGCCGCACATCGCACTACTGGCACACGCCAGCCGCCGGCGCTGTGCCCGGCAGCGGCTGCGCGACTGGCTGGAGGAGTTCGGGCCGACACCTGAGCACTCGTTCCGGCGCTACCTGCTCCGGCCGGGAACGCGCCGGTACAGCGGCGAGGGTTGGCCCGAGTGGGCCGCGGCTCCGGTGCGGTGGATGGCGCGCTTCGTGCCGGCGGGGCGCCGGGGCGAGAGCGCCGCGGGCGACCTGCTCCAGCTGCTGATGAACTCGCCCAAGCTGTTCGACTACATCGTGTCGCGCCGGCCGTACTTTTCGCTCGGGCTGATACGCGAGCCGATCTACGGCGGCGCGGAGTTCCTCGAGCGCTTTCTTGGCGAGCTGATGCGGCGGCCAGGGAGCGCGCTCTACCAGGAGATTGCCACCAACGACCGTTCCGAAGGACTGATCGGCTATCACCTTTCAGAACGCAACCGCATCCTCCACTTCCTGTTTGCCGATGCCAAGGTTGCCGAGGAACTGTCGGCATGGCAGGGGGTCGGCGACTACCTGAAGCGCCTACTCGGCGGCGACGAACGACCTGAATATTGGGCGTGGCTCAATGGTCAGCCCGACTGGTTCGAGCGAGACCAGCTGCGCGACCCGACCTATGTGGGGATGTTCTTTTTCGACATCATGGTCAGCGCCGCCGCCAAGCAGGGGGTCGGCTACCACATGTGGCTCTACTACTTCACCTCCTTCGCCGACCTGCTCGAAGACGGCTACGATTCTAGCGGCGCCGGCATCGACCGGACGGCCGAATTTCCGACCCGTGCCGCCCGCCTGCTCTACGAGCTGGTGAGCCACCTGGCCGCCTGGGTCGGGATGCTGCGGCACTTGCCGGAGGGCGCAGTCCACCGCAGGGCTCCCGACCGGAGGGACAATCCCGCGACCATCCCCTTCGCCGCGGCGCAGGCGCTCGGCCGCGTGCTCTCGGTGGCGGTCGGGTCGCGGAAGGTAGACGAGGGCGTGGTCCAGACCCTCCACGATGTCGCGATCCGGCCGATCAAGGAACTGCACCCCGACGACGGCGACCAGTCGGCTCTCCGAGCCTACCTCATCGACGCGCTGCTAAGCGGACGTGGACGATCGACCGACCTTGGCTACTTAACGCGGCTGGCCGAGCTGCTCGACGGGAATGACGACCTGATTGAGTATGAGATACCCGACTATGTATCCGCGCTCACGATGCGGATTAACGGGATGGGGTAATGACGGAGCTGGAGGCAAGGCGGTGAGCCTGTACCTGAACGAGCACGAGCGCAGCGCGCTCGCTTCGATCGACCGGGATGGGCTGCGCAAGCTCATCGATGAGGCGGTCTGTAGCTGCCGATCGAGCGCGCTCCACGAGCTCAGGCTCGCGAGCTGCGGCGCCCACGTTACCGGCCGGCTGCGGCGGTTCGAACGGGACCTAGACAGCTACATCAAAGCCAAGTCGGCGCAGAAGCGGAGCGATACGCGGCAGCGCGCGAACGACGCCGGAGCTGACCTCGTCCGGGCCGTCGGCGAGATGCAGGCCCGCATGGTCGAGGAGGATAAGGAACTCGAACGCTTCCGGATCGACGATCTGATCACGCCGCCCTCGCTCCTGCGGGAGCGCATCGAGGTCCGGGTCAGCTTCCAGTGGCGCGATGCGGCAGCGGACGGGTGGCGACTCGGCAGCATCACCTTCAGCCAGCAGGTTGACCTCAGCCCAGACTACACGCGGCCGCAGCCCAAGCGGAAGCCGAGCGCTAGGGAACAGGCGGAGGCCCAACAGGACGAGCTCTACCGCCATTGGGAGCACCTCCGTATGCTCGCCATCCATTCGGTGCGCGAGTATCTGCAGAAGGGCGGCAACGGCGCCGCCATCCCTCGGTTGTTCGAGACGCGCGCCAGTGCGCACAGCCGCTACCTTAATAATTTTAGCTGCGACTTCTGGCGCGACGAGGCTACCTCACCGAGTGCAACAGGCTGAGACTGACCCATGGCTGACGTCGAACTTCATTCGACGCATCCAGTGACTTGACCGAAATGGGTTTTAACCGCAGCTTCAATCTATGGCCTGCAATGTTGATGACCTGCAGAAGCAGTTCACGGCGCTAGAGCGCCGCAAGCACGGTGATGCTCAACGCTGCCGCGTCGAAATTCGCGCTGGCAAGGAGGACTACGTGCTGTCTATCGGCGCGTCGCCTTCAACGTACTGATTCCCAATGTCGACGATCACCTGCGCAACCATGGCTTCCTTTGGCTCGGCGCGGCGGGATGGTCTCTTTCCCCCGCCTACGACCTCAACCCTGTGCCCATCGACCTCAAGGCGCGGGTGCTGACGACGAACATCGACCTCGATGAGGGCACGTGCTCACTCGGCCTGCTTGAGGCGGCTTCGGAGTTCTTCGGCCTCACACTGCAGCAGGCCCGCGCAATCATCAAAGAGGTCGCGACCGTGACCGCAACGTGGCGTGCCACCGCCAAGGCGGCCGGCGCCCGCTCCGGCGAAATCACCCGGATGGCCAGCGCCTTCGAGCGCGATGATCTCAAGCGGGCGCTGGCGCTATGACCCGAACCTTCATCTACAGCTTCACGCCGCCTTCACTTGACCCGTCCCCGGGCGCGACCATCGCGCTGGACGTTTCTGAAATTGAAGACGCCGGCATCCGCGAAGTGCTTCAGACGCCGGGCGCAGCCTATGGCGCATGGTCGATTCTGGATGCCCTGCTCACGCCGACCGGAGCGGGCACATCCTTCATTTTCAGACAACCGCTGGGCCAGGCGCGCGAAGTGAAGGTCGCGTTGTCGGGCCTTTTCGGACGATTCGTCGCCCGCGCCTATCTCGAGCGATATTTCGATCTCTCCATCTTCGCCCATCTCGGCAACCACATGATCGATCTCGACCGTCGCAAGCAGGTCAGGATCAAGCGCCTTGCCCGAGGCGATCTCCCCGACTGGATCGCATGCAAATCCGATCTCAGCTTACTAACGATCGCGGAAGCAAAGGGCTGTCACGACCCGGGCGGACCGGCGAAAGCACTCGCGCGCGCCTGGACGCAAGCCGGGCGCATTGACGTGACCGTCCAAGGCCAAAAAGTCACCGTGAAGCGGATCGCGATCGCAAGCCGGTGGGGCGTGGCCAATTCCAGTCCCGCTGATGCTCACCTGTCGGTTCGCGATCCCATCGACAAGGGCGATCCCATCGATCCGCAAAACAAGGACGCTCCGTTCATCGGGCTGCTTCGTCTGCATGTCGCCAATATGATCGAACCTCTCGGCCATACAGAACTCGCTCAGGCACTACGCGCTCTGACACGCCAAACGTTTCCGCGACCACTCCGGGACGCGGCCGCTCGCGCACGCACCATCCTCGACAGTGCGACGATAGGACAAATGGAAAAGAGCCAGGATATCGGCGGCATGGTGGGCGGGATTGTCACGCGGGCCGGCCCGATTACCGACGCGGTCGCTAGTACTATTGATCAGGAGGCTCTGGCCCGGCTCAACCTTCGCCCGGTTTTCGTCGGAGTAGACCGGGATCTAATCCGTGCGGCAATCGACGGGGAAGCGGATGCCATTCGCGGTCGCCTGGCAGCAAAAGTGAGCCCCGATGAATTCGCGCGGCCAGATCGCGCTGGCGGTTGGATCATCCCGCTCGGCGCGGAACGACGTATCATTTGAGGGGCTTAAACCGTGGACACTGGGTTTGTTGATCTCGACATTCTCCTCACTCAAATTCGGCATCCGCAGTCGAAGGTGTATTTTCTTGATGCGGTGAAGGCCTACAAGGCCGGCGCGTTGCGTGGCGCACTCACCTCAGCCTGGGTTGCCCTGGTCTACGACCTGATAGCCAAGTATCGCGAGTTGAGCGCTATGGGCGATGCGGCCGCGACGGCTTTCCTTCAAGCGTGGGATAACGCGACCGTCACTGGCGACATCCCCAAGCTGCTTCAGCTCGAACGGGGCATCCTCGGAGACGCAACGGCCAACACCCAGGTAGTCAATCGCATCGCCCGAACGCATCTGGAGCGCCTGCGCGAAGACAGACATCTTTGCGCGCACCCGGCCTTCTCGGCCGAGGCGGATTTGTTCGCGCCATCGCCAGAGCTAGTGCGGCTTCACCTCGTCAATGCGGTCGATCTCGTGCTTTCTCAGGAGCCCTTACAGGGCAAAGCGATCTTCGACCTTTACGACGTTGACGTGCAGTCGCCGGGCTTTCCGACGGAATACGAACGTATTATGGACTATGTCGACCAGCGTTACTTGGCGCGCGTCCGCGCCCAGAACGTCCGCAACTTCGGCACGGTGCTGGCAAAATCCCTTCTCAAGGGCGTACCCGCGCAATGGGAGCCGCTCCATCGCAAGATTATCCCCTCGCTGGTCACGGTGCGCGAACGCGCTGCTGAGGCCTGGCCAGATATCTCCATGGCGATCGTCAGGCTGATGGACAACCTCGAGCCGGCGAACCGCCCTCGCGCCATCGCGTTCATCGCCGCTTTTCCGGATTTCTGGCCAGAGCTTCAGGAGCCAACGCGGACGGCCCTGCAAGCGACCATCGACAACGCCGACCCCGCGGCCCTCGCCGACTACCGCATCCTTGCAGGCGTGACCGTCCCACAATTCCGCGTCGCGCTGCTGCCGCTGATCGCCGGCCTCAATCGGGAAAATCTGGCCGCCGCAATCGCCTCTCAGCCGCTCGCCGACCTATGGCCTCGGGCAGTTGATGAGTATCAAGGTTCTGGTAGCTGGCGCGGATCAGAAGTGAACTTCAGCGTTCTCATCACGCCGTTCGCCGGCCGTCTTAACAGCCAACAGCTTGACCAACTTCTAGATGCCGTCATTGACAACGGGCAGAACTGGGATGCAGCGGAAACGGATACGCTTCTGCTCGGTGTGCTCCGGAACGCGGTACCCGCTGATCGGCCGACCCCTGACGCGCGCAATCGTTTCTGCCAACACGTTCGCCGCGTGCGGCGTGCTGATAAATACGAAGACGTTCTCAACTTCCTCCAGTCCGACGGCTGGGTGCTGCCACCGCTAGAACAGCCGGTCGATGACGAACCGATGTAAAATCGCAGGCGCTCAAAAGATCGCGTCGATGACCTTGCTTAACATACTAGAGCAGCTGGCACATGCCGCAGACCTACACGATCACCTCAACCTCATCTGCCGAAAACCAACCGTTCTTGACCACGGAGATGGCCAGCACTGCCGGATCATCGGTGTAGCCCACCAGCGCCAAGCTCTTTTCGGCTCGCGTGGCGGTGACATAAAGCAACCGTCGAGTCCGATCGGCGCCGGTCTCCTCGCCGGCGGCGGCGCGCTTAAGATCGGTCCCCGAGAGCGGCTTGGTTCCGAACAGTTTTTCGTACGAGAACAGGAAGCCCTTGGCGTCGGTGTCGTCCATGATCACTAGGACGCGCTCGAACTCCAGGCCTTTCACACCTTGATGAGTACCGTAAGGGCCTTGGTCGGCGACATATTCTACGAAGGGTACGATCTGTCGGTAGGGCTGGCTCAGAAAGGCGCGCCAAGCCTCAAGGCCCTTAATGACCGGCGATTCACTGTCCGCACCTTCCTCGACCGCTTCATCCTCGGCTTGGGCGACATCGTCAGTCTCCGTTGCCGGGGCATCTCGCTCGAGAAAGGGCGCTAGGCTGGCGGGAATCTCGAAAAGACTATGCTCCGCGACGCACTGAAGAATGTCCAAGAACGTCATGTCGGGGTTTGACCGGCGCAACTTTAGCAGGGCAGTCACTGCGGCGCGGGGCGCCCGTAACGGGTCGGCGGAGTTTTCGCTCTCTGCCAACGCCTTCGTCTTCACGAGAGGGGACGCTTCGCGGAGCAAATTCATGATGGCGAAATCCTCGCCCGCGTCAGACGCGGCGAACAACGGCGCCACCCGCTCGCTGAACAGACGCAAGCCCGGTAGGCTCCCTTGCCGTAGTCCGGTCGAGAGGCTCTTATCGACATCCAGCGCGCTGAACATGCTTGCAAACCCCCGACGCGAGGCCGCCATATGATGTTCGAGGGTGAGCGTCTTCACGTCTTCAGCCGGCCCGTCCCAACCGTCGTCAGCGCAGACGGTCCTCATCCGCGCATGGATTCGGCGCTCCAGCGCGGGTTTGTCGGATGTGTCGGACCGGGCGACGAAGAACCGAACGACGCCCTCAATGCTGTCGTCGCGTGCAAATTGGGTTTGGCCATCGGCTCCAGCCCGTATCGCATTGCCTAATTGCACGATGCGCCGGCCAGAGCGATGGTTCATCCGTTTCACGGGGCTCGCCCAGCCATCGGGAACCACCGTGCCGAGATCAGCTTGGCCATCCCCGTAGATTCGCTGCATCGTGTCGCCCAGCAGACCCAGAGCAAAGCGCGCGCCTTGAACCTCGGCAAGGTAGAACAGCGCCGCGATCAGCCCCTTCGTCGTGTCTTGGCTCTCATCAATCAGCAGGAAGGGATAGCTATTGACCACGACCGCCTGCATCGCCGGCTTGGTAGTGATGAATGCGGCCGCAATCGCGAGCACCTCGGCGTGAGAAAGGGAGTCCGCGCCGAAATTGTCGCCGTTAGGATTGTAGGTAAAGGTTCGCGGAACGCTAAGGTACTCTAGGCGACGCTCGATCGCCTTCATGGCCCGATCGCGATCGATCGAAGCTTGACCAGCGCGACCTTTGGCTTGCTTCTCGACGATTTCCGCCAGCGTGACGGGCAATGTTTTCAGGAGCCAGACGCGGATGTCGGTCTGATGGGGGCCGATCAGCGTCCAGCAGAAACTGTGGATCGTCGAGACCGGAAAAAGCGGGTCCTCGCCAAGTCGGTCCGTGATTTCTTGGGCGGCGGCGCGCGTGTAGGTGATCACCGCAATCCTCGAGCCCGCCCGTCGATAGGCGTCGCCGTATTGGGCGCGAAAACCTTCCAGGGCGCGTTTGAGAGATCTCGTCTTGCCCGACCCGGCACCGGCGTAGACGAAGAAACTGCGCGGCGCTGCCGGGTTGAGACAGGTCCGGATGATGTCATCAACGTCATCGTCGGTGTTAGCGGGGCCCAACTCGATCGGCGTCATCGTCATGCCACCGGCTCGCTAAGGGCGATGTCTTTGGCGATCGCCTTTTCGAACCAGGCCAGGCCTTTCTCGATATAGAGCGGTGGCCGGATCGCAGTGGCGTCCTCGTGCATGAGGCAGTCGAGAGCGAATGCGGCCTTCTCGGCCGTCTTCAGCAATTCAAACAGCTCGTCCGCCAGCGCCTCCCCACCCAACTTTTCGTCAACAAGCGCGCGGATGCGCTTGCTCGTCGGCGACCCTTCGACGGATTTGACCGCCTCAATGTTCTGCAAGACGAGAGCATCCTCAAAGGTCCGCGGAATGATCTTCGTTGCGGTTTTGTCCCCCTCCACGGGCGGTAGCGGTTGCTGAAACGCGACGCGCAACTCGTAGCCCTCGCAGGTCGGACATTCGAGCGCGTCGTCCTTGAGGGCGGCCAAATCGTCGATCAGTTCCTTACCCGGATGCCACGTCTTGAGCACCGGATTGGCAGTCTTCTGATCGGCGCCGATCTGCGGCTTCGTCGATTTCCAGCGAATTGCTTCGCCCCCCGCTGCCAGCGGCACTTTCACGGCGTGCGTTGCGTCCAGATCGGCAACGATCAAGGTCGTCAGCCCGAGCTCGTCCACCAGTTGCTTAAAGCTGTGAGCATGGCTGCCGCCGAGATCGAGGAGAGTCACGTAGCGACGGGACAGCGCGGGGAAGTGATGACGGATGAAGTGCGGCACCAGAATCCGTTCGGCCTGGCCCTCGACGAAGATGATGCCGTCGGCGAAGAACAGGTCGCAGTGGGTGGCCTTCAGATAGCGTTTGACGAACCGTTGGGTCTCATCGACGCCGCCAAAGACATAAGAAAGATTGGCGACCGTGGTCGTCGGGGTCTCGCCTTTCGCGCCAGCGGGCCGGCGCCGGAAATACCGAAGGCTAGCAAAGTCGGCCTCATGGGCCACGTGGCTGGAATGGGTGCTGACCACCAATTGGGTGTGATACTGCGTCTTATCGCCCAACTCGGGACGTTTGCGCAGCAAGGTGTACGCCTTGTTGATGAAGACCTGTTGAACTTGGGCATGGAGGTGGGCCTCCGGCTCTTCGACCAACACGAGATGCAAGGGCGCAATTTTCGGAAGAGACGCCGCATCGACGTCGCTCATTGCCTTCCCGACGCGCATCCAGTCATCTCGATAACTCATTAACATGAAAACCATGGCGATCAGGTTCTGATAGCCAAGGCCAGCGTAATCTTCGGGGAGGCGCAGGGCACTGAGCCCGTCCGCCCCCGGTTCCGCGACCTGATACTGCACGGCCGACCCGTGCTTGAGCCCATCTATGGCGCGCAGCTGGGTTGTGATCTTGAGCTTTGGGTTGTTGACGCCGGGATAGCCGAGCTCCTCCAGCTCGTCGAAAGCCGCCGAAAAACCGGCTTCCAGACGTTTGTCGAAGTTGCGCTCGGCAAGTTGGATCGCGCCGAGCGCGTCATAGTCCTCGGCGGAAGGCGTCTTCGCCGGGTCGAGGTGGCGATCGTAATAGCCACGAAGCTGGTCCGAGAGCCGCCGCTTGAACCGACGCGGGGTGACATCACTGCCCCCCTCTTCGTCGGCTGCACGCTCGCTGGCATCTGAGAAATCCCGCTGCGCAGCGATCTCGTCAATTTTGATGAGATGCCGGAACGGGTTCTTCTCCAACGGAAAGGCCCCAGCCGGGAGCGCCTGAGGTGCCGCCGAGCCATTCTTCGGCGGGACCACGGCCGCAGGGTCGAGAGGATAGGCGCTCAATTGCACATGGGCGCGAAGCTTGCGTTCGAGGAAATCGGTCAGTCGCTCAGGCCAGATAGTAATCGGTTCGCTACCGCCCCCCGGTGTTGCGACTTTCACCGCGGCTTCCCGATTCAACAAATAGTCAGCCTTCAAGCGATCGAGGGAATCCAACTCGTATTTTAGCCGGACACCGATCAGGCCTCCGTTCCATTCGAGAGTGGGCAAGATGTGAACCACATGCTGAATTTCAGTGATCGGCACGTCGAGCCAGACATCTAGGCAAGGGAGGAGGTCGTTGAGCTCATCGGCCGCAGGCGCACCTTTCTCCCAAGCCGTGCCGACGGCGTCAATCCGCGTCCAGTTCGCGATTGTGACGTCTCGAAGGGCCAAGCGGTTGGGCGCCAAAAGGAAGTATCGCAGCGCCACCATCGCAGACGTCTTACCGCTATTGTTTGCACCGACCAGAATCGTCGTTCTTCGATCGAAGTCGAGATGGGTGGATTTGAGCTTCCTAAAATTGGAAATTTCGACGAACTTGATACGCATAGACCCCCGCCCCTGTGACTTGCTCCGTCCCTGTCCTTGCATGTATCGCTACCAGAACTCGAGCTTTTCTGCACCGATTAAGATCGACGGAGCCTGCGACCGCCAACCCGCATGTCACGATGATCGCGCTCCTACACGAGCTGGTCTCCAACACCCTCCAGCATCGCATGGCCGCTTCGCTCTTTTCCCGGAGCGAGCAGCGTCCAGAAGGAGGACCTTGAACGTACTGCCGTTACGCGCCATATTACGACTGTTACGACTGTTACGACAGTACGGAGATCACGATGGTTGATCGCACAGTGACTCAACGTGTCAAAAATCAACGCGACGCTCGTTTACTCGAAGGCTGGCAAGAGGTCCGCGTCTGGGTTCCGAGCGAAAAAGACGCGGTAGAGATCCGAAACATGGCTTCCGACCGCCGAGCTAAGGCCGAAGCGCTTGACGGACTCAGCAAGGAGGTTCCGAAAGTGAGCTTACACACCGAAGTACGCATTGCCCAAGCCATCGCCGAACACGGATCGGCGGCCTACAACACCCCCTCTGGTGCCGTTCTAGATCTCATGACCGAGCTTGCGGGCGAGGACGACCTGCAAGGCTTCTCCCGCGCCGTGGTGATCCTAGCGCGCGCCAAGCCCGCCAACGCTAAGTTTGTCCTCGCTCGCGTCCCGGCTAAAATCAGCAATTTTGTCATCCAGTATCGCGGGATCGCGGCGTTTGACCTGATGAAGTGGACAGATGCTAATCCGCAGTGGCCCGATGACTTGAAGGGCTCGGTCCGCAACCCCGAGCAATTCGAGCGCGTCGTTGAGGCGATGGTGGAAAGCATCAAAGCCTTCGCGAAGTCGCACTGATATATCGTTAACCGCTGTTCGTCTTATAACAACCGGCCTGCGGCCCTATTACCGGTGATGTGACAGTCATTTTCAAGCCCTGATGCTTGTCCGCATTGTGCTCCCACACGCCATCATGCAAACCCTTCCGCAGCATGGTTGCGGAAAGCTTCCTCGTCCCGGACATAGGTGCTGAGCATCTCGATCGACTTGTGCCGGCTGTGTTCCTGCATCTTGAACAGCGTCGCTCCCGTGCGCCCCGCCTCGGTGAGAAAGCCGGCGCGCAGGCTGTGACCCGCGAACAGCGCCGGGTCGTAGCCCACCGCTGCGGCGCGCTTCTTGACCACCAATGCCACCGACTGCTCGCTCAGCGCCGCATCGGTGACCCGGCCGTGCGGGGTCAGCCGACGGAACACCGCTCCTGCGGTGATCTCGGCGGCCTCGATCCAAGCCCGCAGGTGACGCACCGGTTCGATGCGGCGTCCTTCCAGAATGGCGACCGATTGCCCCGCGCCCGCCTGATCGCCCTTGGAGAACGGGATGGTGATCGACAGCCCGCGCGGATGCGGAGCGATATCCTCGACCCGGATCCGCACCAACTCGGATCGGCGGAACGCGCCCATCATGCCCATCGTGAGTAAAGCGCGATCGCGTAGGTCCAGCATCGTATCGCCGGTGATCCCGCGCACGATGTCACGCAGGACGTCGGCGTCGGCGGGTCGCTTGGTGGCGCGCCGGACCGAGCGCTTGGCATTGCGAATACCACGCATCATGGCGCTCAGCGTGGCGGCACCGGTTTGCGTCGTCGGCGGTTCGAGCCCGGCCGCGCGATGGGCGAACACGATCGCTGCGAGGCGACGCTCGATCGATGCCTTGGAGAGCGGACGCCCCGCGGAGAACGTCGTGCCGACGTCAGCGATCTCGGCGAGATAGGCGGCCGTCACCTCGGGGGTGGCCGGCAGCGGTTGATAGCCGCGCGCTGCGCACCAGTCTGTGAAGAGCCGCCAGTCGGAGCGATAGGCGCGGACCGTTGACGCGGCCGATGCCCGCGCCACATACGATGCAACCCGCGCCTCGTCGTCGGCCGTGATGCGCTCGATCAGCGGCACGGAGCTGAAGGGTGTCAGCGCGAGCGGGGCGACGGCGTTAGATGCGGGCGGCGCTCCACCGTCTTCGCTGGGGGCCTTATCCGTCGCGGGACCAGCGTTCGTCATCAGACCGGTCCATGGGCGGCGTAGTTGTAGGCGAGGATGCCGGCATGCCAGAGCAATCCGCCGTCTTCCCGCGCCCAATGTCCGATCGGGCGACAGGTCTCCGGCTCCAGCAGGACAGAGCATCCCTCGCGCTGGAAGATCGAAACCGTTTGCCAGACCCGTAAGTGGGCGGCGTCCAGCATACGCCGCCCGTAGGCGATCGCATCTTCATCGTCCGCGGCGCGCTCGCGATGGCTCCGATATTCATCCCGTCGCCCTCCGCTTTCCCGCCCGACGACGAACTCATAATCATGTAGGTCGTCGGGTGCTCGGATCAGGAACGCGGGGGTCAGGGCGAATTGCTCGTCCTGCTCCCGGAGGCAGGTCAGGCATAGGTTGCGAGTGATGACGTTGCCGGGACAGTCCGGATATTCGCAATCGTGGCGGTCGACCATGCTGACCGTTTCGCAAAAGATGCAGCGCAACGCCGTCTCGCCTGCGTCTTTGTTTGAAAACTGGGCGAGCTTGGGAAGGCCTGCCGCGAAATCCCGCTCGGAGTTGGCAAGGCATTGCGGACAGACATACGCATGCCGTCGCCGATCGAAGTCGAAGAGCTCCAGTGCGTCGGCCGGCGTTAGCAGCGCGATGGCGCAACCGATCTCGCCGACGACCTCACTGTAGACGTGATCGTCCATCCCAAAGATCGCGTACTTCTGCCCTGCCTCCTGGGCGAGCAGGCGATCAGGCCAAGGCATGTCCGCGAACAGTGTCTTGGCAGCGCGGAGAATGGCGAGCACCACCGCGCCTGCAGTGAAGGTCGTGCGCGAGGTTGAATGCATGATCCGGTTGCGATCGCGCCGGACCGTCTCCCAGAAGGTTGCGAAGGCCGCGTCCAGCGGCGGGTCAATCAGGAGGTTGTGGACCTTCACGAGCTTGGACGCATCTAGCGTCGGCAATTCGCCGAAGGACAGCGGCTCCGTCGCCCCCTTCCCCGGCCAGTCCGCGGGATTGCCAAGGAGCAGAAAGGGCGACACCGCGGCGATCCGCCCCTTCAGCGCCATTTCCATCGCCTGCTGGATCAGGCTGTAGGCGTTGGCCAGTTCAGGCTGGACGCTGCGCCAATAGTCGTCGGCCGCCTCTTGGTCGTCGGCCGCAGCGCCTATCCTCGTCAGCGCCTGCTGCGCGCCGATGGTGATCTTCCACGCGAGATAGAGCTGGTTGACGCCGGCAGTGTGAAATTCGCCGGGTGTCGGAATATCGACAATCACCGTTTCGCCTCCGTCACGACCGCAATTTTGAGCACGGCTCGTAGTAGCAGGAATACAATTTATCGCTAGTAACTATTGTGGCCAGTGGATCTGACGGCGGCATAGGCATACCCCTCGCCTCTTGCGAACCATTATGCCATATATCGCCTTTAATACCACCTTTCTCGGATGCTGTCACATGACGCTGCAGGTCAACATCACACCCAATGGGCGCATGAGCCTACCGGTAGGCATTCGCAAGCGTCTGGGACTTGAAGAGGGCGGCGTGGTTCTGATCGAGGAAACGCCTGATGGCGTTATCCTTCGGACGGTTGGGCAGGCGGTGGCCAAGGCGCAGGCGATTGCCAAACGGTACGCGCAACAGCCTGGCGTGTCTGTTGATGACTTTCTGGCGTCACGGCACCAGGACAGCGGCGAATGACCCATGTCGTCCTCGATGCCTCGGCGATCCTTGCGTTGCTGAAGGGTGAGCGCGGCGCGAGCAAGGTCGCCGGCGTGATCGCCGACGCGTCGGTCTGCGCGATCAACCAGGCCGAGGTCATCAGCCACTTCGTCCATCTTGGCGCGCCCTTGGACGATGTGCGTATGATGCTCGGTGCCTTGCCCTACACCGTCGTACCCGCCGACGACAGCTTGGCATGGGAAGCTGGAAGCTTACGGGCCGCAACCGCCAACGCCGGCCTGTCGCTCGGTGATCGCTTCTGCCTTGCGCTGGCGCGCCGCCTCGGCGTCAGCGCCTATACCGCTGATCGTGCGTGGAAAGACGTCGCAGGCGAAACCGCTATCAAGGTCGTCATCATCCGCTAGGCTCCACGCGTGCACACCGAACCGCCCCCTCTTTCTGCACTTCAGGCATGGCTTGATGCCTATGGCACGGTCGAGGATCGTTACGGGCATCTCCTGCTCGAACAGATTCAACCCATCGATCAGGCACTGATCGATGCATTGAAGCCGTATTTCGAATCCGCCCACCTCGATGCCCGCGAACATTTCCATCAGCAGGTCGGGATCGACCTCCATCCCGATGCCACCGCTTCCGGCGCTCACGCCTGCTATCCTGATTGCCTGCCTATTGTAGCGCGCCGCGGCCTGTTCGGCGAGGTAATCGCAGGCCTCGTCACACAAGCCTACGCTGACGAGCTGGTCGGCGAGCATCCCTGGTCGGTGCCGATCTTCCTCTTCCGCTTTCACGCCGATGTTGAAAGCTATCTGTGGGATCTACGGTACGATCCGAGCCGCAAGCGGCAGGTGTTCGGGCGATTCGGCTCCGATTTTGTCGGCATCCGGCTCGACGCGACCGGCCGCGTCATCCGCGTAATCGTCGGTGAGGCCAAATGGCGTGCCTCACTGACCGACTCCGCAGTAGCCGCTTTGCTCCACGGCGAGAAGAACGCCACCTGCCCCACAACGGGTGAGAAGATCCACAATGGGCAGGGCATTTGGTTCGAGGTCAACCGTGACAGCGTCGTGCCAAAGGGACTTCGCCAGTTGCAACGCCTGCTTGAGCTGCGTGACCCGATCAATCACGCGAGTGCAATCGCTTCGATGGACGCTGCCATCACCGCGGCAACGCCAACGCTTGCCCGCACCAACCTCGTTGTCATAGCCGGCAACGCTGCCAAGAAGCGCAAGAAGCTCAGCGTGCTGGTGCCGTGGGAGCAACCACCCGCCGAGTATCAGTCTGGGCACGACCTCCAAGTCGTTGAGCTTATTCTCGACGGCGGTGAGGCACTGATCGACGGCCTCTACTCGTCCCTGTGGAAGGCCTGAGCCGTGGCTGACGAAGAGCGACGGCTGGTGGCCGAGCAAGTGCGCGATCGTCTTGCGATCGAAAACGCGCTGACGCGACCGCAAGCACGCGCCTTCGTGCGCTGCCTCCAGGCAACCTGGCAAGTTCCGACGATCCAGTGGGCATCTGAGGAGTCGGAAGGTCAGCTCAGCGATGCACGTCGGCTGCTTCATGCCGCCCACATCTTTCGTACGCTTGATGGGCCGTCCTCACCCGGCGCGATCGACTGCTATCGTCGGACGGGTGAGTTGCTCGAGTGGCTCGCGCGCGCCGACGATGGCTTGCGCACGGTAGTGCCGATCGAACTTCTGGCGGCTGGCGCGTACCAGCTCGGTGGCCTGCCTGCGATGGCGGCCGGGCTGCTTGCCCAGGTCACCTCGGACCAGAATGGCGTTCGACTTCTGGCAGCGTTCCTGCGGGCCGACTTCAACGCGGTGATGGCGCAGGCTGCCGATTTCTGGAGTGACCATCCCCATCTCACCGGTGCGGACCAAGGCACTTTGCTCGCCGCTGCCCTGAACGAGGCCGAGCATGAGGATGGTGACCGTGTCACCTGGTACTTCACCATCGAGCTTGTCCGATGCGTGGGACTCGTCGCGGACTGCCTGCGTCGCGGCGACGATGTGCGCCTCGAGCGAGCGCTCGCCAAGCTGCACGCGCTCGATGAGATGGCGGCCCGCACCTTCAGCGACGACGCGGCACTTGTCCTCTCGCTCATTCGCGACGTCGCTGATCGCTACGCCACCGCCTCCATCTACAAGCCGCTACGTGCGCTCGCCACCTTGCGTCCTGAGCGGCTCGACACACTCAGCGCCTATGCGCGCGACCAGTTCAGCCGCGGCCGCGGCATCTTGTGGACCTCGCAACTACACGGCCTCGAACGCTTGTTGCAGGACGATTCCTTTGCGCTGTGTACGCCAACCGGCTCGGGAAAGACGCTCGTTGCCAACCTGGCGATCGTTAAGGAGCTGCTGCTGCGCGCCGAGCCTTCAATGATCGGTCCGCTGGCACTCTACATCGTGCCATCTCGGGCGCTCGCCAACGAGGTCGAAGCCAAACTGACGTCCGAGCTCGGCCGTGAATGCCTGATCACCGGTCTTTATGGAGGGTCTGACTGGGGCGTCACCGACGCTTGGCTAACCACCGAGCGGCCCGTCGTACTGATCGCCACGGTCGAGAAGGCCGACGCGCTGATGCGCTATCTCGGCCCACTTTTGTTGGCGCGGCTCAAGCTCCTCATCCTCGATGAGGCGCATCAGGTTGTGCCCGACGCGAGTGACTCCACGCGGGTCAGCTTCGCCGAGCACAGCAATCGATCGATCCGGCTGGAGGCATTGGTCGCGCGGATCGTCGCGAAACAGCCCGACATCGCGCGCATCGCGCTGACCGCGGTTGCCGGGGGCGCGGCTCAGCCGGTGGCGCGGTGGATCGAGGGACGCCCTGATGCCCAGGCGGTCGGCGTTCGGTATCGCAGTACGCGGCAAGTGATCGGCGTCCTCGAAACGGCACCCAATCGCGCAGGGCGGGTGCTGCTCGACCTAATGAACGGTCGTCCGCTTTATCTGCGGGGGCAGGACGATCCGGTATACCTGCCGCTGCGCGTCGCTCCCATGCCACAGCTGCCGTCATCGTGGCGCAACAGCCTCAACCGCTTCAATACGCTAAGCGTGTTGTGGACAGCGCTGCACCTCGTCGAGGAAGATCAGCGGATCCTTATCTCGGTGGCGCAAGAGCCCGAGCAGACCATGCGCTGGTACAAGGAAGCGCTCGAGCTTGCCCCTTGGCGAGCGATCCTTCAATTCCAGCCACCAGAAGGCACGCAGCGTGTGCGGTTCGATGAGGCGCGCGCAGCCTGCCTCGATTATTGCGGCAACGACAGCTTCGAGCTGTTCCTGCTCGATCGGGGGATCGCCACCAGTCACGGACAGATGCCGCAGCGATTGCGTCGACTGATGGTCGAGATGATCGACCAGCGTATCTGTCCTATCACGGTTGCCACCGCGACGCTGACAGAAGGGGTCAACCTTCCGTTCGATCTGATCTTCCTGACTTCGCTGAAGCGGCGCTCGTGGGATCCCGTCGCCGAGCAGCCGATCATTGCCCCGCTTGCGACCGCGGAGTTTCGTAATCTTGCCGGGCGAGCGGGACGCCCAGGTGCCTCACGAGGGATCGAAGGCCTGACGCTCGTCGCACTTCCAAGCCAGATCTCCACCACTGCGGCGGGATCGCAGCGGACCCAGCGCCGGCAACTCGCCGACCTGAGCGCGGACTATGAGCGGCTGCGCGACGCGCTCGTGATCGAGGAGCGCGACGCCGATGCGGTGCCATCGCCGTTGGTTATGCTGCTGGAGCTGATCTGGGATCGCGCTTTCCGGTTGCTCGGAGTGTCGCCCGACGACTTCCTGAACTGGCTTGAGGTAACCGCTCCGGTCACTGTGAGCGGCGCCGCGGGTACCGGAGCGGTGGATCCGCTGGCACGCCTGGCTGACGCCATGGATGAGATCGACGGCCTAGCTCTCGCCATGATCGAGGAGTTCCAGCAATTCAGCGACGGCGATATGCCTCGTGCTTCCGTCGAAGCGCATCTTGTCAGCGTCTGGCAACGAACCTTCAGTGCTGCGGCAAGCGCGCAGGAAGCATGGCTCGAACAAGCATTCATTCGACGTGGTGTCGGGATCGTTACGCAGCTTTATCCTGATCGCGCAGAGCGCAGCCGCCTTTACCAGTTCGGCTTTACGCCCGTGATCGGGCGGCGGTTCGCCGCGATCGCACCTTCGATCCATGCTGAGATCGTAGCTGCGGTTGACTATGGCATCCTCAGCCCGGCGCAACGCATCGACGTCTTCGAGCGGATTGGCGGATTGATAGAACAGGACCGGGGATACGGTTTTCGCGTGCGGCGGACCGACACCGATGAAGGTCTGCTCGAACGATGGAACGACGTCCTCGGCTGGTGGCTGAACGAACCGGCCATTGCCCCGCCCCCAGCTGAGCAGCTGCGGGCCTGGCAACGCTTCGTAGCGGACAATATCGAATATCGTCTGGGCATGGCACTCGGCGCGGTCGTGGCGCAGGCCTGGTCGAGCGGAGCAGCGGACGTTTTGACGATCCCGACGCTGAGCGACTGGAAAGAAACGACCGGCCTTCCCTGGTTCGGCTTCTGGGCGCGTGAGCTGCTCCGGTGGGGCACCCATGATCCCCTTGTCGCCTTCTCGCTCTCACAAGGGCTTGCCAAGACGCGGGAGGAGGCGTCAGGCCGACGCCCTGCATTCGAGCAATGGCTGCGGTCGGTGAACCCCGCCCCCGCGCCTGACGACCACATCGATCCGCAGCGTTTTCTCGAGTGGCAGGAGACGCTGCCGCGCACTGCTACGGCGTCCACTGCCGTCACCCGATTTGCCGCGAACCTGACCGGTACCAACGGCCAGCGCGGGCGGTACGCCGTTATGCCTGTCCTCCGCGAGGGGGGTGTCGCGTGGATCGACGCTGCTGGTTTCGAGCTCGCGGTCACTCCTGCCAGTCCGGGAACGCTGAAGCTCAGCCGGCGCGCACGTGGCAGTGACTATGTGCTCGAAACTATTGGGCCATCTTCAAGCGTCGTGCGGTCGTTCCGACCCAGCTAGAGCGCTTTTCGATCAGTCTGCATCGTAGCCGCAGGCTGCGAAGTAGTTGGCGCACTCCTGGAGCGAGTAGAGGTCGAGGATGCGACCGATGGCGTTCCATCGGACGTCGTCGACACCGCTTGCTCGAGTTGCCCGGCCGTGGCTGTCCGGAGGCTCAATGCTCGCGTCCGATCCAGCGCAATAACCTCCGGCCATCGGCCGACAGCATGATCAGGTCCTCAAGCGCGAGGACACGCGGGTGCGAGGCGGCATGCCGGATCGGCTTGATACGCGCCATCGTCTCCTTGAGCGCGTCGAGCGAGCCGAACTTAGCGGCGAAGAGGCCCCAGTTCTCACCATGACCGATGATCGTCGCCCACCAATCGAAGTCGGCATAGGCGATAAGGTGCGAAGGCTGCCTCCCCTCTTCCTCATCCTTTCGGCGTCGACGGCGCATCTGGCCGCGGTAATCGCCCGGCACCTGCATGATCCACTCGTCACCATAAGCCGTCTCGAGCGTCCCCTGCACGAACGCCATCAGTCGTCGTTCGAGACGGCGCAGCATCCGGCCGACGAGGTCGTCGACCTCGAAACCGTCGTCGGACGCGCCGGGCTCAAACCGCAACCCGAATGGTTCGAGCATCGCCATCACAATCTGTGTCGGGAGGGATGATAGCGTGGGGTCGAAGCCGCGATCGTATTGATCAGCAACGCGTAGCAGCGGATCTTCGGACCCGATGTCGCCGGGCTCTTCACCGCGATAGTCACCGAACCGCGCGCGCAGCTCGGCCGTCACCGCCGCTTCGCGGGGATCGAGGTTTGCAACGACGCCGCCTAGGTGCGCGAAGCGCGTCATGGCGTCGAGCGACAAGTCCGGACGATCCTCACGCACCCAAGCCGAACCGAGATTGCCTACACCCCCTTGCACCCGGGTGAGCCAGTTGGGGTAGGGCGACAGCGCGGTCCAGCCACTCGTCCGCTCGATGACCATCTCAATCTCGCTGCGCGTCGCTGCCCGAACCGGTGGGAAAAGATCGGCATGCGCCGCGCGCAGCGCCGTTCCCGTTGCCTCGGCGAGGCCTCGTTCAATGCGTTCGGCGACGTCGCCGAACAGGCGAGACGCCGCTGCCGTAGTCTCGTCGTGCCGGGTGGTAAGCCCGGCAGCGATCGAGCCGAGCGAGCCAACTCCTGCGATGTCGCGCAGGATGCGATCGTAGCGTTCGTCATAGGTCGAGCGCAGCCCCATTACGGAAGAGGCCAACTCGGCGCCGGCGAAGCGGGTCCGCCCTAGCGCCAATGCTGTCTCCGCGGCGCTCAATCCAATCGACCGGCTAGCCAGCGCGGCGACTTTGTCGGTTTCGATGAAACCTTGGACTGACCCTGCTGCTGCTTTTCGCGCAGCAGCGAGCGCACCGCCCTGATCGAGGCCGCCCTGATTAATCAGCGAGCGCGTCGATCCACCGATCAGGCCAGTAGCCTCGGCGTACGCCTTGGTGATGGCAAGCTCGGTCGCGCTCGGCTTGAGATAGAGTTTCGCCATTTCACTAGCCAAGTTGCCGCTGATCGCGTCACGCATCGCCCGATCAACGATTGATCCGCCCGTCAGCTGGCGAAACATGCGGTCTGTGGCAGTCTCGTGCAGCCCAAATCCGCCGGTCGCTAGCCGCACCTGCTCTGCAATGTTCTTCTGCGCCGCGAAAGCGGCCGACGTCGTGCCGAGCGTATCGCCCGCCGCTGCCCGCCCGACCCCACCGATGTCGAATGGCGTGAGGCCGCGCGCGGCCTTGCCGAGAGGATCGTTGGCAAATGTCACAGGGCAGTCCTCTGATCCGGGTGACGTTGGCCCACGTTTACGGCAGGTTCGGCTCTTCCGTCGAGTGTTGATAACCGTGCATAATCGCCGCTGTTTAGCGCCTCACGGTAGACTGTTATTGCACCGTTAGGCTACAACTAAGCCGTGGCGAGCCCCCTCACCTAGCACGCGTTGGCGGGTCCGATCTGACTACACCTAACGGAAGGCATGCAGCGTTAGACGACCGGCAGTCGAGGAACCAACCCACCGCTCAGTCGTGGCGGAAGACAATTCAACGGCTTCCTGCTCGCTGTTGAGGCACACCAAGGTCTGGATGGGGGGCTCATCGAGCGCCTGGACACCGTCGAGCACACGTCGCTGATTGTCGGCGTCGAGGCGCAGGAACATGCTGGAATCGATGACAAGCATCCATGGCACCGGTCGTGGGTCGGAACGCATCACCCGCAACGCGATATCGAGAATCGTGAAGGTATATTCTGCTCCGCCCAGATTCTCGGTCGGCAGAAAATGGGAAGAGCCGGCCACCTGCACCTCGACGCTATAGGCGCCCGTCCGACGGACTCGCGATCCGAATGTAGTGCTGCAGAAAAGTGGTTCACGAAGCGCGTCCCACAGTTGTGCCTCGCTGAGGGCAAGCTGCGGCGCCAAGGCGCGCAGATCGCGGCGGAACGGATCTTTCAGGTCGCTCGGCCGATAGGCCTGATTGTCGACATAGACGACATTGAACAGTGTCTGCGGCCAACTCGCCGACACGTTGCCATCGACTTCGACCTGTAACCGTTGTGGGCGGCGCTGCGGCAAGCGCTTCAGCTCAACCAGTTCCTCGCTCAACCTCACCGAAGTGCGTGCCCCCTTAATCGACGCTGCAGCTTCGATGACGCCTGCTTGCGAAGCAGACTTAAAAAGCCCCCACCGCTTCTCGAGCGCGGCGAGGTTACGACCTCCCGACAAGGCCGCGAGACACTCGCAGAAGGTGGACTTGCCCGAGTTGTTGAGACCAAAGACGATGTTATGGCGTCCGAACTTGACGGCAGCCCGAGATCGAAAAGGGCCGATATTCTCGATCGCCAAGTCGGTGATGCCGTGTTGAACCAAGCTATCCGCAGCGGCGACGCGCCGATAGACCCAATCCTCGTGCGACACCTTCCACCGTCTTAGTTCATCGACCGTCTCTTTGCTGGCGTTATCGTCGACTTGCTTGGCGTGAACCCGGCACAACCAAATGCCGTTGGCCTCTGCCTGGCGCTCGGTCTTCGTCAGCTTGACGTCATACCGTGGACCTCCCGGCGATGCCGCGGTGATATGCGCGGCCTCGCCGACATTGGTCAGCTTCGTCCCGCGATCTTCTGAGGGCCCGATCGTCAACTGCTGGCAAAGCGGATGCGAGCAGATATAGCCGGCCCGCTGCGCCATCAGCAACTTGACCGCCGGTGTGAAATCGTCGCGGATGATTCCCTCCTTGATCGCTCGGTGGTGCCGCTGAGTGCAGTGGCCCGATGCCCCCCCTTTTGCGTAGATTGTACGATCGTGCAATCGAGGCGCAGTACCTGATACCGATAGGGTATACCTTGAGAGGACCAGCAAGCGGCTGGTGCTTTATACGCCATTCGACAACTTAAAAAGGACTGGATAAACAAGCATCATGTATCGAAGACCACAGCATGTTCATTCGAGCCTACCTCTGCGCCTCCACCTCCGAACAGGACGCGTCACGCGCACGTGGAGCTCTGGATGCCTTCGCTGTGGAGCGAGGCTTAGCAGGCCAGCTCAGCTGCAGCGGCCCCCGAGTTCTTATGATGTTTGTTATGACATTCTCGGTGGGCAGGCACACACTTTTTCAACTCCTGCTCGAGCTTCGTAGGGCTAGCTTTAGTGAACATTTTTCTAATCTCGCCCAGTTTCGGCCCCTCAATATGATGCCAATGCAATAACCCCACGACACTACGATCAATCTTATATTTACAAAAGTAGCAGTTCCCTTCGCTTTTTGCGAAAGCGTCATCGATCAGATCTCTATTGCGAACCTGCTGAGAAATGGAAAGTGTCATGGCTCTTTACCATTATGGCCGTTGGAGTTCAGCGATTGGGTATGCCCTTAGCTACCTGACCTAGCAACCGCGCATGGTTCGAAAGATCGTGTCCCACCGCGTGGTGTAGCTTCAGCGGCGTAGCCGCCTTGATCTCCGGGCATAGCCGGGTCGATCACGCCGCCATGGACGACAACGTGACCGTGGGATCATCGCTCAATTGCGTGACGCTTTCCAGTGTCATGTAGCGTCCCCGCTGAACCGCCCACTCATCGTTTTGCTCGAGCAGGATGGCACCGACGAGACGGGTAATGGCATCCTCGTTGGGGAAGATTCCGACGACATTGGTGCGCCGCTTGATCTCGCCGTTGAGGCGTTCGAGCGGATTGGTCGAATGTAGCTTGGTGCGATGCTGCGGCGGGAACGACATGTAGGCGAGCACGTCCTCCTCCGCCGTATCCATCAGCTTTGCGAGTTTAGGAACGCTGGGTCTGAGCTGGTCGGCGACCTTGCGCCATTGCCCCTTGGCGGCCTCCGGCGTCTCCTGTGCGTAAGCGGTGGCAATGAAGGCCGAGACGACGCGCCGCCCGCTCTTGCCGGCATGGGCCGTGGCGTTACGCGCGAAATGCACGCGGCACCGTTGCCACGTTGCGCTGAACACCCGCGATACGGCAGCTTTGATGCCCTCGTGGGCATCCGAGATGATGAGCTTCACGCCGCGTAGGCCCCGCCGTGCGAGGCCGCGGAGGAAGTCCGTCCAGAACGTCTCGGCCTCCGACGCACCGATCGCCATGCCGAGCACCTCGCGCCTGCCGTCACTGTTCACGCCGACCGCGATGGTGACCGCGACCGAGACGATCCGGCCAGCCTGACGCACTTTCAGGTACGTCGCGTCGATCCACACGTACGGCCAGTCGCCCTCGATAGGCCGGTCAAGAAACGCTTTCACGCGGACATCGATCTCCTCGCAAAGCCGGCTCACCTGGCTCTTTGAGATGCCGCTCATACCCATGGCCTTCACCAGGTCGTCGACCGAACGGGTCGAGATGCCTTGGATGTACGCCTCCTGGACGACCGCGGTCAGCGCTTTCTCGGAAAGGCGCCGGGGCTCCAGGAAGGCGAGAAAGTAGCTGCCCGTCCTCAGCTTGGGGATGCGCAATTCGACCGTGCCGGCCCGCGTCTCCCAGTCCCGCTCGCGGTAACCGTTACGTTGGGCAAGCCGGTCACTGCTCTTCTCGCCATATCCCGCGCCGGTCAGGTTGCCGACCTCCAGGTCCATCAGCCGCTGCGCGGCAAAGCCAATCATTTCGCGTAGGAAATCTGCATCCGCGCTCTTTCCCATCAGCGCCTGCAGGTTCATCGTATCGTCGGTCATCGAAGGTCTCCTTTGGTTGAGTCTTGCAACCCAAACCTATCCGAAGATCTTCGATGGCCACCCGTGAACCTGACCGGCCGCTACAGCGCTGGATGATAGCGCGCGGCCGGTCAGCTTCACTACCGCTGAGCTACACCACCACCCGGGACACGACCGTTCGAGACCGTTCGAACCGTTCGAAAGCCGCGACCGTCGCGCCTTTTCGCCGCTCTAGCACACTCCGACCAAATGGTTCATTTTCAGATATAGTTCGTCGATCTTATCGACGAGGACCAGGTCGCTAATATCTTGCAGCACTTTGACGCCAAGTCGCGCTTTGGCGCCTTTCGGCTCGGAAAAAGTGCGTTGACCGAAATGTCCGGACATTCTCACCTGCCCGCTGTTTGAGCGCACGGAACGCCTCCCATTGCATCAATACAAGGATCGGCTTTCCGCCCCGAGTTACGATGATCCGATCCATCCGACTCCTCTCGATCACAGCCGCCCCGTGCTGCCTTAAGTGAGAGATGTCCATCTTGACTTCACGACGTGGGTAGCGTCGCCTCGAACCAATTTGCAACATTTAGATCCCCGTTTGGCGCGGAACGATCGCGAGCACAATCTGACTACGGATTTATTCGGTTTAATCCAAGCTGGAGGCATAACTGGTGCTGCGCAGATCGGCTCTCAGCTTCTCCCATCTACGCTAAAAAACCAGACTATTATCGTTGAACGTCCTTCCACCGGCAATCCGACCCATCAGGTAATCTGCCAATATACGGACGATGAGGCTGAGACCGTCTGATTCCCTTCGTCAGAAGGTCATCCACGTTGTCGGTTGTCAGTTCTCCTGCCTCTTTCGGGACGAGGTCTTATTTTCCATTCTACTACATTGGCTTACACAATTTTCGCCAATCTACGAAATCCAACCAAGGTGAGACTGGTCTCAATTGGTTGCAAAGAGTCTCAATTGACATGAACAGTGACACCAGACGTAAGCTTTTTCGTGATCGCTGACCGGTTCGGCTTTTCCCCAGGCAACATCCTGAAACTGCCGCTGGGCAGCGCTTCTCGGTCGCCGTTCGCGCAGCCGTAGCGCCTCGTAGAAGCCGAGGTGCACCGCCAACAGCTCCTCGTATCGGGCGGCGATGCGAGGGTCCTTATCTGCCTCGTTCACCGTCATCGCGCTCCCTGTAGCGTCGAGAAGAACAAACGCGGGAAACTCCTCGCCTAGTTCAATCTGGTCTGCTACGCTTTGCAAGCGTAAATCGTGTCCGCATGGGCCGATTGGGTGCAGGAGGAGCGGCCATGTTGAACCATGATACTGGCCAGATGGACTGGCGAGATCCAAGCTCGGCTTCAACTAATAACGGCTACCTCAATCCGAACAACGTGTATGATCAAATGACACATGTGGGACGCGAGGCACTTTACGATGCACCTCGCCCCGTGACGGCCGAGCACGCCGAGGTCGAAGACAACAGGTACGCAAAAGCGTTCTTCGTGGCCATTCTAGTGTTCATGCTGGTCGCCTGTTTCATCATTCCCGGCCGTTCTTGAGCTGATATTTCTTAGGATCGACCGGGGCGCCATCCTTCCATAGCTCGTAATGGAGATGAGGACCGGTCGACCTACCTGTGGTCCCGACCCGACCTAGAACAGAGCCCGCTTCGATACTGCTTCCGACTGGAAAGGCCGAACGGTCCTGCATGTGGAAGTACTTGCTCTGCGATCCATCGCTGTGCTGTAGCACGAGGTAGTTTCCGGCCCCGCCTTCTTGAAACTCGTTCTTCATGACCCGGCCAGATGCGGGCGCTCGGATCTGGGTGCCAGCCGCAGCAGCGATATCCACCCCACGATGATGGTGACCCGGCTGCCCCGTCACCGGATCAATCCGTCCTCCCATGTTCGAGCTCAGCCGGCCCGAAATCGGTAGGATCGCGCGCTCACCCCGCGGTAGTTCATAAACGTGGCTCGTCCCCTGGCCCACGCCCAGCGTGTCGCGCGCCCAATCACGGGCGCCCTCGACGCCCGGCAGCGTCGTCGGGATCCACGCATCGTTCCGCTCACGAACATGATCGCCAAGTCGCCCAGCGGTCCCTCTGGCGTCATCGACCTGGTTCCCAACATCGAAGGCGCCGCGAGTGATCCGCGCGGACGCATTCGGTATTGCGTCAGACACCTCACCGGCGAGATCGTGGTCACGAGAGCTATCACGGACTGAGACCTCTGGTCCTTGCGCGGCAACGCCACCAGCTCGGCGTCCTCCCCACTGCTGAACACCCGCCGCGGTGGTCGACGCGGGTCCATGCAGGTTGTTGCTCAGTCGATCAGGGACGTTGACACCAAGCTCCTCACGCACTGCCGATACCCGCCGGTCCATGAAGTCGCTCAAGAGGATATCGCGAACCTGCTCCTGCTGTGGAGTGCGCGGCATGACCATGCCGGGCGTCCAGCCCGACTGTGATAGGTTGTCGTCCTGCAGAAGCCGCTCCTGCGCGTATGTGACGAACTCTTGCGTTTCGTTTCGGCTGAGCGACCAGCCTCTCGAGGACGCTTCGCGGACGTCGTTGCTGACGCGCTGAAAGGTCTCCTCGGCGCGAGTGGCTTCAAGAGAAGCGGACCGCGACTCGCCGACACTAACCCCCAGCTTTTGGGAAAGCGATCGCACTTCGCTGTCACCGCTAGTGCTAGTCTCTCGGAAGAAATCGTCACGGGCTGCTCGAGCCTGTATCGTGTTAGTTTCTCTATTTAGATACTCGTTTAGCTCGCCGTAGGCATTGTCTGCCGAGACATTGCGGTTAGTGTTCTCGATTGCTGTCGAAGCTAGTTTTCCGCTCAGGCCGGCTCTTCCGGTGACACCCCAAAGCTTCTTAAGAGCCTCAATACCAGCGCTGGCCTCCCCCGAGGTCTGTGAAGCACGAGCGACCTGTTGAGCATCAGCTTCGCTCAAGCCGAAGCGATGGCTAAGGCCAGTGGCAAGGCTGCGCGACGCATCCGTCATCTTTGCTACGCTGTTATTGAAGCCCGAGCCCGTTTCGGTCGAGCTGCCGCGGCGGTGCTCCGAGGCGGTAAGCAGATCGGTAGCTGTTGTCGCTGTCGCGTTCCACGATTGGGATGCCGAGTTACGCAACGATTCGGTGTGGGACTGCCCGTCCGAAAGAGCGCGGCTCATCTGACTGTCGAAACCGGCCGTTCGCGTGGGTTGGAAGCCGAGGCGAGATATACCCTGGGATGTGTCGAACGAGTTCGACCCGTCGGAGAAGCCATACGTCACGCCGCCATCGGCATTCGTGAAGGAGCTAGAGGCATAGCCGGAGTTGAACTTCGGCTGATCGTCAAACTTGTTGGCCTGAGTGTTTCCAGCCGTGAGGTTTTGAAACGAGGTGTTGCCGTACGAGTAATTGCCGGTCGTCCGCTCGGTCGCGGCCTGCTCGGCAGCGCTCTGTGCGGGCTGAAGCATCGACGTCGCGTGTCCCGCGATCGCCATGGCGCCGCGCGCCATGCCGCCGGCGATGAACGGCACGCTCATCATTAAAAAGCCGGCCAAAGTCGTGATGGACTCGTTCACGCTCGCCATGCCGTCGACCACAAGGAGGCTTGGCCCGTTAGGGGAGACAGCATGATACAGGCTCGCCGCCCTGCTCATGACGAACATGTGCAGGATGACGTAGAGCGGCCCCCACGAGGCGAGGTAGAAGAAGCCGGTCGCGTAGCCCTTTAGCGTCTGCACTCCGGTGCGCGGAAACAGAAAGAGCGGAAAGAGCACCGGGAACATGGCGTAGAAGACGACGGTGAGGACGATGCCGAGCAGCGGGACCCATGTCATCGCCTGCTGCGCGATCGAGGTATAGGTGTTCTTTGCCTGGGCGTCAGCGCGCTGCGCCGCATAGGCATCCCACCCGGCCTCGGAGAAGCTCTCCCGCGCCGCAAGGAAGGCGTCGATCATCGAAACCTGCCGCAAATAGCCATACGCGTCGCTGCTCGAGCCGTGCATCTGAGCCGCGACGATCGGCAGATCGTTCTTCAGGCGCTCCGCCGCGATGTCATCGGCCACGCCGGGGTAGGCGCTCTTGCTAAACCAGGGAATATCGTTGTCGTACTCGGCCTTCCACTGGTTGTTCATCCGCGAGTAGGCCTCGTTGCACGGGATAATCGAGTTCTCCGTCGTGTCGGGGCCAGTTGACGTAATCCAACGCTGGCTACGCGCCGGCGAACCAGGACCGATGTCTTCCCAGAGTTTATTGGACTTCGTAAGCTGGTTCATCGACTTGAAGCCGAGTAGTACGTCATAGAACGTGCATTGCTTCAGGTGCTCGTCGATGTTTGCGCGGAACACGCTGTTCGTCAGCTCGAAGGTGCGAGCCTTATCCATCAACCGCGCGCCGTAGATCATCCCGTTGGTCGAGAGCGCGAGCGCGTTCGGCATGACGAAAACTGTCTCGGCCGATCGAGTCAGCCAGTCGCCTGCCTGGCTGGTAAACGACGCCATGACACCGAGGCCCAGAGGCACGTTGTCGACCACGGCCGGCGCCAGCCCCGGATTGATCCGGTCCGTGACCTTGATCGTCACGGTCGGCACCATCAGCATCATGTAGATGAGGGTCGACTGGAGGAACCAGTTAAACCAAGCCCGCCAATCCAGCGAGAAGGCGACGACGAATAGCGAGTAGGTGAGCCCCATCACCATGACGACCTGCAGCATGGAGCGGTAGCCTCCGCCCCCGCACCATGCTGCGACCGCATTCAGGACGTTGACGATGTATTCGCCCCCGCCAATCGTGAAAACCTCGAGCGCGCCCATCGTCCTGGCTCCCTGCCCTGTCGCTTACCGAAGACCCTGCGAGCTTAACCCGCGTCCGAAACGGAGCGAGGCGGTCATCTGCGGGCTCATGGTGTTCTTGAGCGTGGACTCTAGGAACTGCGTTTGCTGGATCACGCGGTAGGTGTTCTGGACCTCGCCAGCCATCTTCGTGCTGCGCCGCGCAAGCTCGGTCTTCACGCTGTCGACCTGCTTGCGCCATGTCTCGAACTCGGTGGTCGAGACGTAGTTCGCGCCCTGCTGCGCCTGGGAGATCGTGTCGAGCATACGATCAAGCATCGAAATGAGGAGATCGATCGCGACCATCTCGGAGAGTGTGGCCTTGTCGCCGGAGCCGAGGCCCATGTGCGCTGCCTCGTTCACGACGAGGATCTTGTAGAGCGGGATGGAGGTCATGCCGAGCAGGTTGATCTCGTCGCCAGACAATGCCGCGTTCGAGCGAATTTTCGCGCTCATGCTATCCATCATCTTCAGGACGCGGGTACGCAGCGCCACTTCCGTTGGGATGCTGAGTTTTTCCGATCTCGGCGAAAGGCAGCCCTTGTCGTCCGTAGTGTCACACGACCAAACATCGGTCGGCGCCGATGCCGTGCCATCAAGAAGGGCTTGGTACGTGTCCCAGCTTGCAGGAGCGATGAATCGGAACCCGCCCATGCTGTCGGCCTTCTTGGTCGAATCGTAGATTATCGTGCCGACCATTGTCATTAAGAACTCGGCGTATTCCTTTGATGGTTTGGTCGCACTTTTCGCGTTGAGCGCGTACCAGGTATAGTTCTTCGACTGAACGAGCTCGGCGTCGTCGCCGCCCTTGGCAATCGTATCCTCGCGCTCACCCTTGTTGGTGCAGCCGTGACGTGCCGAGGCGGCGTCGGAGAAGAAGCCCTTGGCACCACCAACCTGCTGGCAAATCGTCGAGCTTGCGCCATCCATCTTCGGCCAGATCGAGCCGATCGCTTGCTGTGCGGCTTCGCAGCTCGACATATTGAACGCGTTGAGGGCCTGCACGCGCTGGCTCATGTCCTTCATGACACCGCCAATCTGCGCAGATATGCTGTCGATCGCGAGCTGGAAGGCGAAACCGATCGCGTTGTTCGCGGTCGCCTTCAGCGTGGCAACCATCTCGTCGGCATTGATGAAACTGAAGCTGCCGGCGAAGAGATCGATCCCGCCGCAGCCGGCGCGCGCGGAGGGCAATGCCACGCTAACCGGATTGATCGACTTCTGCGGGAAACGGCTCCAAACCGACCCGCCTGAGTAGTATCCGGCCGACTGACCGTTGAACGCAGCCGGACCGGTGACGTTCGCGGAAGAGCCAGCCGCGTTGAAGTAGCTGTTCATCTCCGATCCGACGTCGGCCATCGCCGGCTGCGAGACGAGACCAAACACCGCGAGCAGCATGGTCAGCTGCGCGAAGGTCGCCGCAGCGAGTTTCGCAAGCCGGCGCGGGGTGAAGCACTGGATCAGGCGGCGCATCAGAAGTCGCTCCCGGGTTCGACGCTGGTCAGAGTGAAAATGCGGTCCATCACCTCATCCGCGGCCATGACGCCGTAACCGATGGGCATCGGTCGCTTGGTGACAGTGTCAAAGAGGACAAGCGCCGGCACCTGGCCGCCCTGCATGCCCATGGCGCGATACTGGCCGGTGTCGACGGTG
This sequence comes from Sphingomonas sp. AAP5, assembly GCF_004354345.1. Taxonomy (NCBI): domain Bacteria; kingdom Pseudomonadati; phylum Pseudomonadota; class Alphaproteobacteria; order Sphingomonadales; family Sphingomonadaceae; genus Sphingomonas; species Sphingomonas sp. AAP5. The sequence goes on from NZ_CP037914.1 coordinate 183,495, forward strand.
AAGTTCGGAAACGTCTTGGAGGGTCCGCCATCGAGGGAGACCGCCATCACGGTCAGTCCGAAGCGATCCGACACGCTACGCATGATCGGCCCGAACACCTCGCACGCGGCGCAGGCGGACGAGTAGAAGTAGAAGACCCCGTACCGCTTGGAGATTGAGCCCAAGACGCGGTTCTTGTCCGCCGTGCGCGTATCGAGCCATGTGCGCTTGCCCAGCTGGTTAACCGGTCGCTGCAGCGTGTAATCCAGTTCCGGATTCTGCCAGATCGAGCGGCGCCACATGTCCGCAAACGACGAGGCGCGGTTTAGCTGCTGGCGCTGGTAGCTGATGTAGGACGAGACGTTCTCCGGTGTCGGGTCGAGGATCGCCCTCGCCTTCTTCTCGTCCAGTTCCTTACCGATCGCCGCCAGCTGCTCGGCCGCGGACTGCGCGGACTGCGCGGGCTGCGCTGCCTTGCGATCGGCAGGGCTCGGCTTTGGTTTGTCGCAATAGAACCAGGTCCCGAGCTTGCGCTGCTGGCAGTAGAAAGCATCGCCCGTCTGGCTCGCGGTACGACGATCCTCCTCCTCCCGATCGCCGTCAACACCGCCCTGCCCTTGCATGGAAACGCTGTCAGGCAGATCGCCAGGCCCCTCGACGCCGGCGATCGGCTCCTCGGCATACCGGGCCTGAGCGATCGCCGCAGGCGGCACAATTGCTGCCGTCGTGAGAGACGCAACAAGAGCGAGCGTGAGTGTGGTGCGCATTATTGATCCCCGTCCTTGTCCTGGTTCCGGTCCTCGGTCGCCTTGCGGTCGAGGTACGCTTTCATCGTCGAGAGCATGTTCGGCTCATGCGCCGAGATGAGCTTGGTCATGTCGTCCGCGAGGACCCTGAACAGAGAGCCGTAGAGGCCCATCACGATCCCTGCGGTGTGCCGGCGCGGGTAGAGGGTGTCGCCACGACGCAGCACGTAGTTGGCCCTCTCGAGCCGACCTGCCGTCGGCTCGAGATCCGAGACGCCGAGCTTGCAGTCAAACCACGCGTCCAGCGTCGGCAGAAGAAAGGCCAGCGGATGCGGACCGACCCGCATCAGGGCGATCAGCAACGCGAACTCCATGACCGACATGTCGGTGAAGCGGCGATGACGGTCGAAGGGCGCCACATCGCTCATTTCGGCTTCCTCGTTTCGTAATAGTCCTTGATCCGCTGCTGGATCATGGTCGAGGTCGCGAGTTCGTCCGGAAGCTTGGCGGCGTCCGTGAACTCGGCGACGACCTCGGAGAAGTCCATCACCGACAGGTTGAGACGAGAGAACTCGTCGATCGTGAAGCCCTCGCAGGTGCCCTTCTTGGCGCTGCCCCAAGGCTTGCCGAGCTGCGGGCGGCCCTGCTCCTGCAGGATGCGGGTCAGCTTCGAGGCGAAGCAGCAATATGCATCCTTTGAAGTGACACAGATGCCAAGCACCTTGTCAGAGCAGTAGGATCCAAGCTTATGACACAGCCCCTTGTCGTCCTTCTGGTCGAGCTGCTTCTCGGCAGAGCTGCATAACCAAGGGGTCAAGAGCGGTACGCCCTTGCCCGAGCAGCAATTCGAGGCGCCGAAGATCTTCTTGTTGCAGGTCTCGCGCGTGCCCGAGAACAGCGTCAGCGTGCTTTCGTTGAACTCCGCATTGGCTTGCCCCAGGGCGTGGAGCCCGACGACCGCATCCTTGAACTCGGTCGATGCCTCGCGCTCGACGGGTTCGCAGTCTCCATTGATACAATAGACATCACTACCACAGATATACTGCTTGGCGTCGTCCTGCTTGTCAGGAAGCGGGCACTTGTAGACCTTGGTCGAAACCTTGCAGGGGCCATCTTGCGGATCATCAAGGCATTCGTCGCGGACGTAGGTGCATTTCGGATTGCCGGCCAGGCTGGCGCAATCCGAGGTTTGCGTCATGCTGGTGCATGTGTAGCTGCGTTCCCAGTTCCAACACGCGCGGGTGACCTGAACACCGTTGATCGTTCGGGTGGTCGGATCCGGATCGACACAGGTTTCACTTTTGAGCTGGCACGTCTTGCCTGACGTTGTCGCGTTGCACATCGCCTCGTTGCGACGCTCGCTGACGACCTGACCCACCGTTTCCGTCGCATAATAACGCGCCACTGCCGGAGAATCGCACTCGTAGGTGATCTCCTCGCCCTCTTCGGAGTCAGGCTCGAAGCACTTAGTGATCGTGCCTTGGCGGCAGACGTCATAAAGGACGGTGGTGCGCGACCGCTCGCGGCAGATGCCTTGAGCCACGGGCTGGGTAAACGCAGGCGTGCAGCGGCGCGAGGTGTTGTCGTTCGACGTCGGGCGACGACCGATCCAGTTCTCGCAAGTGTAGACATACTTGGTCGACCCAGGGGTCACGTCGACGACGAGCGGCGTACGGCAGACCGCTTCGCCTTCCTCGACCTTGGTGCCCGAGTTGCAAGTCGCTTCGTAATACCCCGCGCTGCCACCCGGGGGCAGAGGTTTGCAGCTGCCGTCAGTTGCCCCCATCGATTGCCCATCGAGAAAGCTGTTCGGATCCTTCTCAACATCCTGCGCCCGCGCGATCTCGCTCGGCGCGAGGGTCACCTTCACACGGTCCGGGTCGGTGACCATCTTCCAAGCATCGTTGCTGCCTACCGCGGCATTGCCGGCCGCGGTTAACCCGTCAGGGTCGTCGGCATAAGCTTCCGCTGGGTTTGCGTTCGGCGAGTAGCCCGGAACGTCGGTCAGAGGCGTCGACGTGGGCAGACTGGCGGCATTCGCGCGAGCCGGCTTGGCGAGCGCTTTCGCGTCTGCCCTGGCCTTGTCCAGGTCCCCTTTGGGGTAGACGTACGGCTGTCCCGCCATCTGCGCGGTAGGTTGCTGCGCCGCCTGCGCGCTCACGGCCGCCTGCGCATTCGTCTGGCTCGGGGCCTGGGTTACCGAAAGGGTCTTGGCTGTCGTGACATTTGCCCGGGGCGTCGGGGTGGGCGTCGGCGCGGGCGTCGCCGACTTGGGCTCGTTGAAATAGGAATAGTCGCCCATGTCGTAATAGCCGCCACCAGACTGGGACTGCGGCTGTCCGCTCGTCTGAGCATCGAGCGCGACGGGAACCGCCAGCAACGCGGCCAAACCGGCGAGGATGAGGCGGCCCCCCGTCATGGTCAGGGAGCCCGGCCGAGGTTGCCGAGCGCGGTCTTTGCGATCAGCGCGCCAGGTCCGTTCGCATCGGCGAAGGTCTCGAGCGCATAGCGAACCGTCACATTGCCGACGATGCGGTCGAAAGGTGGCGGCTCGCTGCGACAGGTGAGGCCGTCGCAAGGTGTGAAGTCCGTGGAGGTGACCACCATGGCGGGCACCGCATCGACGTTGAAGGCACGGAACAGGCGCGGATCGATACCGATCGATGCGAACTGCTGATCCTTGGTGACCACCTTCGAGAGCGCGGCGATGAAGGCCTTGCCCGAGTTGTTCGGGAAGCCGCGGAACACCACCACGCCTCCTGCCGCCGAGGTGTCCGCGATGATCTGCTTGAGCGCTTGCTCCGGCATCGATGTCGAGACGAAGACCATGAATTGCGGCGCGCTGCCGCGATTATCCTTCATGTTCGCCGAGGCCGTCTGGATCATCTCATCAAAGTCGACGGCGCCGGTCGGTCCCTTGGGAAGGGCCGCGCGATCGATCGTCCGAACCTTCTCCATCGCGACCGCGTGGACAGTCTCCGCGTCCTTGCGGAAGGCGTCGCCGCGGCGTTGGACTTCGTTGGATAGAGCCTGCGCGTCGGCCGACATCGTCTCCGAGCGAGCCCGGATTGCGTCGAGGTTCAGTCCCTCGACCGTCTGCGCGATCACGGCAGCGCCGGTGCCTAGCGTGGCGAGCGCGGCTGCGGAAAGGAGGATCTTGCGCATCGGTCCGGCCCTCACAGCATGCAGCAGTTGCGCTTGCGCCAGAGCAGGTAGCCAAAGTCCTCGCCTCCCACAGGGAACGCGCGGCCGGCATCTGGCGGCAGTGTCGATGCACCGATCGGAGAGCAGGCGTACTTCCCGCTCACGGTCGGCGTTGGGTTCGTCATCTGGATCCGGTACTGCGACTTTTTTAGGATCGGCATGATGTACTTGTTGCAGAGCGCCTTGGAGCCCGCTGTGCCCCAGGCGAGACCCTGCCGGTGCATCTTGAACAACAACCGCTCTGCGGCGAGCCGGGACGATTGAACAGGCGAATTGTGCGCAGCGACGTTCCCGTTCATCGGAAACATCGAGCCGTTGCAGCCGTCACACCAGAACATCTGATCGATCGGCAGCTTAGCGGTGGCCGCAGCACAGTCGGCCGCGCACGCCGCGACCGCGATCGGGTTGTTGAACAGCGCGACTTCGGGGTTGATGATCGTGGTCAGCGTGTCGTCGTTCCACAGCGGATCGATTTCCGTGATGTAGGCGACGTCGAACGTCGTTTGCTCGAAACAGGCAAAGTCGGTGAGGATCTCAAGCCAGTAGAGCAGCGGATAGACGTAGTAGTGAGCCTGCCAGTTCGCCGACGCTTGGGTGGAGCCCCCCCTGATCAGCGGCCCCGTGTACTGGCCTTGCCCGATGTCCAGGCCCGGGTTGAGCCGAAGACCGCCAAGGTTCGGAAAGCACCACGGCTTTGTCGTCACGTCGACGAGGCGTGCTGGCTCCCAGAAGCCGATCGCGATGCCGATGCGCGGCACCGGGCTGCCGCAGGCGCAGACCGGGAGATCGGGGTTCTTGGTATCGGGCCGCGATCCCGGCCAGATATGCAAGCCACCGACCGACAGCGGGAACAGGCACGACCAGCAGACGTCGGTAATCGGATTGACGAACTTGCCGGTGCAGTTCGATGGGACTGCGCTCGCCGGCGCCGGCAACAAGGCGAACGCCGCGATGACGCTGAGGAAGGCGAGCAAGCGCCGGATCATGCGGCGTCACCAGCTTCGTGCGCCGCACCGAGTTGATCGAGATAGGCGTTGTCCGCTCGGTTCTTGGCGGTCGCATAGACCGGCACAAGGATGACGAGCATGACGAGTAACGCGGCTGCGATCCCCCCTGCCCCCACGCCAATCGCGCTACGCAACGGCGCCAACGCGAGGATGGTCAGCATCAACAGCGCCGACGAAGCGAGGATCGTCAACCGCATGCTCTTGAGCGAGCGTGTCTCGGGCGCCGCCATCGGCGTCCGAAGCATGTCGAGCCACATCATGACGCGCCTCCCGGCAACTCGATTTCGCTGACCCGCATCGCCTGGCCTTCTGGCGCGACGATCGCGGGGACGTGGGTGATGCCGAAGTGACCTGTCAGCTTGCCTTGCTGGTCGAAGAAGAAGCGGCGCTTCTTCTCGCCCATGCGCTCGAAAGGCGACCCGGCGACGAAGATGATCTTGGCAGCCGTCGCGCTCCAGCGCTTAAGCGCCCAGTCGACTTGCGCATCGTCGCGGCCGTCGATGAAGACGAGGTCCGTCTTGAGCGAAACGAATGCGAGCGGATTTACCCGTGTGCCGGCCGCCGCGACGAGGTTGCCCTTCACGTCCCGCAAATCCCGATCGAGCACGATCGAGGGATCGAAGGTCCAGCTCTTCGCCTCGCGAACCGGCATGATGCCACTTACGGCCAGTGGATTACGGACGCGGTTCTCGGCGTTCGCGCGCATCGTCGCCTGCATGCGCTCGATTCCTCCGTTCGCCTGCAGTGCCTTGAGACGGCCGTCGATCGTCGTCAGGAGGTCAGGCTCGGCGATACCCCAGGTCTGACCCATCACGCCGTGATCACGGGCTAGCGCGCCCTGGACGAGCGGCCATGAAGAGCTCGCGACCAACGCGGAGGCGAACATGCTCGCAGCGAGGAGGCGACGCGAGCTCACAGGATCGGCGTCCCGGTTCCGATCACCTGGTTCGCGCAGGCGAAGCCAATCTCGGCATAACGGCTGTCGAACCCGTCGGGATGGGGAGTGCCCACATAGTAGCAGCCACGCGGCACGCGGCCGACCGGTCCCGGGGTGAGCGGCTCGCCGGTGCGGGTGAACGGCTTCATATGGGCAACGCGGATGCCATCAACATAGACGTCAGATCCCCGGTGCTCGACGAGCGCACCCGGCATGCCGATGACTCGCTTTCCGAACGGGCCGGAGTCCGGTCCAAAATGGCGCCGCACGAGCGGGTTCGCGGGCGGTGCGAAGAAGACGTAGTCGTCTTTCGCGGGTGTATGGTGGAGGTGGACGAAGAAGGCCCAGTTCGGGAGGCTATCGCTGGCGTTGATGAGGAAGGCGTTGTGCTTCTGCCAGTCCGAGATGGTGTTGTAGGAAGCCCAGGCGACAGCCATCAGCGCGACCGCGCTCCACTGCCGCACGCGCTTGGTGAAGAGCACGCGGCGCGCCAGCGCGTCGGGGCGGACGGCCCTCTCCGACGGGATCGGGCCGAGAGAGGTGGCGTTACTGGCCACCGGCCTGTCCCGTGACGGAGGGCGCGATCGCGGCGTCGAGCCCGGAGCCCTGTGGCGGCGATGCGAACGGCGATGCGGCCGGCGCGATCGGCGCGGCTACCCCGGAGGCTGATGGGGTAACCGCGCCGACCGAGGGACCAGCCGGCGGGGCTGCGGAGGCCACGGGAAGCGGGACCTTCGCATAGACCGCACGGCGGATCTGATCGGTGATGTCTGGGACGTTCTTGGAAAGGATGGCCTCGCCGACGAGCACCGTCGTACCCGAGGCCCCTATCTTCTGCAGCTCCTGGTCAAGCGTGCCCATGAAAGCGCGAGTTTGCGCCGCTACGGCGTCGGGTTGGCCATTGCTGTGGCTCTGCGCCTGAACATACTCGCTGACGATCGCCTCGAGCCTGACGCTCGCCATCGGCACTGCAGCAGCGGGACTGGCGATATGCTTCGTGACCCAAGCACCCCAGAGCAGCATGGCAATCGCGATCGCTGCCATGGCCCAGGTGATCGGAGGCAGGCCTTCGGCTTTCTTCGTCGCCGGCGGTGTTGCAAGAGGCGGCTTGCGCGCGCTCGGCACGTCGAGGCCGGGACGATCGAGCATCTCGCTGGGTGATGTCGGATGAGCGGCCGCGGCCGGCGTGGGCTTGTCGAGGACGTCAACCATGACGAGGGCCTTTCGAGGAAACGAGGATCGCGAAGAGCAGCTGCCAGCGCAGCAGCGCGATGACCCCGAAGATGAGGAGGGCAACGATGCGCAGCTCGCCGACGAACGTCGCGCGCCGCGCGGCGTCAGCCGCAACGAAGTGCGACCCCAAATTGGCGACCTGGGAGAAGAAGCCGAGCGGGGTGAAATTGCCCAGCATCAAGAAGAACAGCACGGTGACGCCCAGCGCGGCCAGCGTCGTCATGGCGAGCCAGCCCGAGAACCGCAGCGCGATGTAGCTGGTGTCGGCGATCGCCCGGCGTAGGTCGCGCTGCCAGCGGACTGTCCTGTCCCGGCCGCTTGCGACATGCCAGTCGCTGTCGAAGCCGAACTCGTTGGTGGCGGTCACTCCGCAGCCTCCAGATACTGTTCCGGAAACGCGACGCGCTCGATCGCCTCGTCCATCGAGAAGCCTTGCTCGATCAGGTGCTCGATCGCGGCGAACGTCTGCGGGCTAGAGGAGTAGAGCGTGGCCGAATATTTATCGAGGACGAGCCGGCCTACCGCCTGGCTGTCCGGCCCCTTGATCATGATGTCCGAATATTCAGCCCCATTTCGCTTCAGCGATCGCAGAAGGCTTTCGGTATAGGGGTCCATGTCGAACCGGCCGTGCTTCTGGAAGTCCGAGATCGTGTCGGGCTTCTGCATTAAGATGACCGACCAGTCGCTGTTCTCCAGCGCCGCAAGGCTGCCCTCCGACTTGTAGTAGTCGTTCAGGCTCTGCGTGGCCGTGATGAGCGAGGCGCCGTACTTGCGGCACGTACGGCTGTACGTCTCGACGAAATCGGCCATCGATCCGCCGCGCAGCATCTGCCACGCCTCGTCGATCAAGAGCGCCTTGGGGATCTGGCGATCCATGCGGCGCATCGTCTGGCTCGACATGAACATGATCGCGGTGAGAACGACCGAGCGCAGCTCCTCGCGACTGGCCAGGTCGGACAGCTCGAAAACGGTGAGCGCGTTGGACATATCGACCGACGCCTCGCCGACGAAGAACTGGCCGTAGGTGCCCTCAGACGAGAACGGAAACATGGCGATGGCGAGATCGGTGCCTTGCGGGCTACCGTCAGTGCGCAGCTCCTGCACCACGTCATCGACGCTACCGCCGCGACCCTTTGCCTCCCACACCCGGTTTACCGCCCGGTCAATCAAGCCGCGCTCGGTGTCATTGAGCTTGTCGATATGACGGCCCATCTGCCCGATGATCGACTTAAGCATCGCAAGCGCGTCGACGAGATAGTCCTCGTCCTGAGCCACAAGCGCCTCGTCGATCATCGAGAAGGGATTGAGACTGAAGCCGTCGCGAAGGCGGAACTCGACGAAATTGCCGCCGAGGCTCTTGGCCATGTGTTCGAAGGAGCGACCGTCGTCGATGACGATGATCTTCGCACCTACGCCGGCGAAGGCGGCGCACAGCTCCTGCAGCGCGACCGACTTGCCCGAGCCGGATTTGCCGAACACCGCCACATTGTGGTTGCCCGCCTTGTTCTCGAAGGGCGACCAGAAGAAGGGCTGCCCTCGCCGCCCGACGAACATCAGGTGCGGCAGGTGGCCGCCCAGATACTCACCCTGGATGGGGAGCATATTCGCAGTCGTGCTGGTGAGCATCGTGCGCAGGCGCTTCATGCGCTTCAGGTCGCTGTCGATGCCGTTGCCCAACGTCATCGGCAGGCATGACATGAACGCCATGATCTGAAGGAAACGCTCGTCGAGCAGATCCCATCCTGCCGCCTTGTACATCGACTTGACGGTGCGCTCGTTGGCGTCGCCCTGCCCTTTCGGGCTGATGATGCCGACCGAATAATAGGCCTGAACGAGCTTCTTGCCGAGGCGAAGCTCCTGCGTCACGTGCTCCCACTCACGGCTCTGATCCTTGAGCTGCGGGAGAAGTCGCGCCGACTTGGAGTCAGCGAGGCTCGAGGTGCGCATGAATTTATAGCCGGCCTTGGAGGATGCGGCCTGCTCGTCCTGGTAGCATAGGCAGAGCGACGTGAGCGTCGGACACCCCGGGCGCAGCTTGTCGGAGAACATGTCGCCGATCAGCTTCTGGACGTCCCACGGCGCCCAGCGGTTCGGCAGGTTGCGGACCGAGAAGAAGCGATAGTCGAACGTGTCCGGACGGATCTCCTCGTAGGCTGTCTCACCCGACAGATTGGTGACCGCGCGAAGCGGCTCGACCGAGACGAGCAGCCGGTCCGCCTGCACCACGGTTTGCACGTCCCGACGCATGCATTGATCGGCGATTGGATCGAGCTCGGAATACTCGAGGACCTCTTCCGCCACGTTGAACGCGGGAGCGGTGATGTCATCGATCAGCGAGATGAGGTCGACCGGCTTCATCCTCACCGAGGGCATATCGATCGACTGAAGGGTCGAGACGATGCCGTCCCGTACGCCGACAAGCTCCTCGGGCGTCGCTTTGCCGCTCGCGATCGAGACCGAGAGGAAGATGCGGTGATTGCGGACGTGGAAGGGACCATCCTTCGACATCGATACCCACGCGCCTTGGCGCAGGAACGCTGAACGATGCTCCGCGATCTTGCGGTGGACGCCGCCCGCCTTGAAACGCGGCAGTGCATATTGCGCAATCAGCTTGCCGACGCGCGGGCTCTGGAACGCGAGGATCTGGACCCGCGCGTTTGATGGGATGCTTTCGGAGAGAAGCTGAGCCAGGATCTCGCCGGTTCGCTCGTCTGCACCCATGAGAGGCGCGAGCTCGAGTGCGAAGCCGATGGAGTTCGTCTGGTAGAAGATATCGTGTCGAGCGTCGTAGCTGCGGTACGGCAGCCAATTCGAGAGCATCGGCGCGTCAAAGGCGGGCGTACCCTCGTCCGTCCCACGCGTGTCGCCGAGCATCCGGGCGATAAACCCCCTTTTGGCTGCCATGGGATCAGTCCTCCACGTTCGGGCTGAAGCGCGCAGGCCGATTGGTCGGCGACGAGGAAGCGATCCGCTGCCCTGCGGGCGCTGCCGCTGCGACGGTCGTCGAGGGTGTCGGCACCGGCGCGGGCGTCTTGGTCGCGGCAAGAGGGCGACCTGTCTTTGCTTTGGCTCGCGCGGCCGCGACCGCACCGACGGTTGGTGCGGTCGATCCGGCAAGGGGCACCGCCGGCGCATCCGCGACCAGGCGCTCGGCGGTCGCCTGCTCGTTCGCGGTCACGGCGTCGATCGGCGCGCCCAGCTGCGACAGGATATCGGGGCTGACGTTCAGTGTGGTCGAGGCAGCGAGGCCCGGTCCATGCCCGTTGGTCGCCGCCACCCATTGGCCGGTGTCGACCACCGCCTGGACGACGCTCGTCTCATGGTAACGTCCAGCGCCGTCGGTGTGCGCGGGGAAGACGATGCGCAGGACCTTCTGCGGCCCGACCCCGACCGGCCCGGCCGCCGCGATCGCGACACTTTGCGGAGCGGGTCGCACCGGCCCCTGCTGATATTGCACCGCCGGCCGGAAGCTAGTGTCGCCGGTGATCTCGGCCAGCGCCTTGTCGTCGATGACGGTCGCTGGCGCACAGCTTCCCCCTGCAGGCGCGCCGCAGCCGAACTTGCCCGAAATGTTCGTACCGAACGTCGTGCAACTGGTCATGCCGAGCCCGGCGACGGCGAGAGCGATCCCCGTCAGCAGACGATTGCGACGGGTCCGCGGCGCAGGCACCGGGCCTGCCGGCAGGTAGATGACATCGCTCTTCACGACCTCGCTCCCTTCAACCATGCTTCGAGCTGAGGCTTCGGCTTGAAGCCCTCCATCACCGCGCCGTCCGAGCGGACGATGACCGGCGTACCGTTGAGGCCATGTGCCTTGGCGAACGCCTCGTTCTCATCGAGCCCGCTGGTGTCGCACTTGGGACCCGTGCGGATCTCGTCCTGCGCATAGGCGGCACGAACCGCCGCATGCTTGTCGCGCGCGCACAGCACGAGATCTGCAACCTCGCGGCTCCCCAGTACCGAGATCGGGCGCTCGATCACGGTGACGTTCATCGACTCGAGCGACTGGCTGAGCGCCCGGCAGTATCCGCAATGGAAGTCGGAGAAGACGGTCACCGTCTGGGCGCCCGAGCCCCAGACGATCGCGCCCTTCTTCGACAGCACTGATAGGTCGAGGCGCTGCGGCGACGCCGCCTGGGTCACGCGCGTGCTCGCGCCCACCGACGCCGGCGGTGCGTCGGGCGCATCGGCCGCGCTATTCGCCTTCGCGGAGCCGCCAACAAGCATGTCGGGGTTGAGCGCGAGCAACCGCGCCGCGGTCAGGTCTTGGCGCGTCTGCATGTCGTAGACGCGGCCGATGACAAGGAAACGAGCCGACTTGTCGACGTAGAAGAGGTTCGACCCGGCGACGACCTCGCACAAGCCTTCCACCTTGGAGCAGTCGACCGAAGTCACCTGCGTTTTAGGCAGCCTCTTGGCCAGCGCCGCCTTGACGATTTCGCCGTCGGGAGCCGCCGCGCTTCCGGTGAGAAGCGCCGCCATGGCCGCGAGGGACAACGATCCCAAACCCTGCATCATAACTCTTCCGCCTTTCCGACCTAGTCGAGGCCGCTCAGTTCTGGATGAAGACGCCCTCGAGGAAGACGATCTCGACATCGATGCCGGTGGGCATCTCGATTACCGGTTGGTATTGCTCGGCACGCTCGATCAGATACTTGCTGACCATGTCGCCGGCTTCCGCGACACCGTTGCCGATGCCGCCGGTTGCGAGCTCGCCAGCGCCGAGCATCTGACGCTTCCCGTTCACCGTGATGTTCGAGCCGAGCAGCGACGAGTTGGCGTTGGCTGCGAAACCGCGGCCGATGCCGCCCGCAACGCCGGCAAGGAACGCCTGACCGACCAGGCCACCCTCGCGGCTGACGACCCGGCCGCGCACGCCGGTCTTGCCGGCGAAGCTGATGAAGCCCTTCACGTCCGACACGGCATAGCGGCCGTTTGACTGCGGGCAGGTCATCCGCTGCAGCTTCACATAGACCTTCTCGGATGAGAGATCGCCGCGCGCCGCGCCGTTGATGAGGCAGCCCTCGATCCGTGTCGTGAGCAGCTTGCCGTCCCGATAGACCGAGCGTGCCGGTCCGGTGATGCGCAGCACGACGGGCAGAGGATCGGACTGCGACTGGACACCCGCAGAAGCGTCGACGCCGACGATGACCTTCGCCTTGGCGATGGAGTTGGGCGGCAGGTAGTTCGGGCTGTCGGTATAGCTAGTGGTGCCACCGGAAATCCGGGTGGCGGTGCCGGTGGGACCACCCTCGAACGAGACGAGCTTGATCTGGCGCGAAGCGACCGCAGCCGCAGCCGCCTCCCCTGCCGTCATCGGACCCGCTGCTCCACCGGGAGTGCGGAAGTTCGGCTGCCCGGCTCCGTACATCTGGGTCGGGATCGGCGCTGGTGCAGGCGTGGTGGAACGGTCGGAAATCTGTTTGCGCAGCTGGTCGTTCTCCTGCTGGTAGGCGCTCATGACCCGTTGGCCATCGGAGGCCATTGACTGGTTCTGGCCCTGCAGCGCCGCGACCTGTTCCTGAAGCGCGCGCATCTGCGCCGCCTGGCCATCGACCGACTTCAGCTGATTGTTGATGGACTGCATCTGCGCCTCGGAAGAGGCCTGCCACTCGCGCTGAGACATGTTGCGGTTGACCATGTCGTCGGTCGCGATCGTCACGTCCTTGCCGTCGGTCTGCGCGATCGTGGCCTTGCCTGACGGCTTGAGGATGTACCAACCTCCGAACAGCACGATGAAGCCGGCGATGATCGACAACCACATCGTCTGCTTTTTCCGAACGGCCTCATTGCCGGCCATCATGCCGGTGTCGTCGCCCTCCTCGGGCTCAGCATCGAGCTGCTTGGCCTTGTTGCGATTGAAGATGTCCCTGAGGCTCATGGCCGCACTCCGTTGGCGAGGCCCGAAGGCGTGACGATGTAGACGGTGGTGGCTTCACCGGGCTTGAGGTCAGGGTGCGGCACCGAGACCGCGATCGCGTTAGACGGCGCAATCGTCCCCTCACCGAGCGATACCGGCGCCTTGCCGGTGTTCTGGATCCGCAGGACCCGGCCTGCGATCTGCGCGCCGCGGTATTCTGAGATCATCTGCACCTTGAGAGCGCCGATCATTACGGCCGCCATCGACGCGGGCCGGATCTCGAAGCCATCGAGATTGGCATTCTCGTACATCGCCTGGACGAGGTTCGCGGATGCCTCCTGCGGGGTCGGCGCCGCGGAAGCGACCTGCGTCTGCTTCTCGGTTTCGACGTCCTTGTTCTCGACAAAGACCTGCTGTGCGTCGTCGCCGGCGAGGCGGCAGGAGAACTTGTAAACGTAGCCTTTTGCCGTTGTGCCGAAGAAGGAGACCGTCGCGCGGGAGTAGCCTTCAGGCACCGAGACGTAGATATCGCCGCGGTTGGGCTCATTGACGACGGTGAAGTCCTCGCTGTCGACGCCGGTGGTGAGCTTGGAGACGCTGGCAAAGCGATCGTCCTTGAGGCTGACGCGAGTCAGCCCCGACTTGGACATTGTGCAGGCGACCTCGCTGTTGTCGCGCGCCAGCACGTGCTCGTCTGCGAAAGCTGGCGCCGCGAGCGCAACCCCACCAACCACGATCATGCACCCGCCGATCAATCGCGACAGATGGCACCACCGACTGGTGACCGCTCCTCCAGCGCCGATAAGACCGTATGCAAGCAGAGGGCTCATGACGCGTCTCCGAGTGCGGCGCCGTCCTTGTCGGCCTTGCTCACCATCCCGAAGCCCTTCAGCTGCAGGGAGAGGCCGCGATACGCCCAGTAAAAACGAAAGATCTTCGGCTCGGCGGTGACCGACTTCGAACCGACGACAGTGTGGAGTGTCCCACTCACCTCAGAGGTCAGACCCTCGGGGTCGACCTTCATGCCGGTGAGGGTGAAATACTGGCTGATCGTCGAGCCATTCTGCTCATTGACGATCTTCATGAGATCACGCTTGAGCGCGCCGTGGCTCTCGGGCGTGGCGATCGCGAGTATCGAGTCCATCCAATACTGGAGGTTCTCCGGCGATCGATTGAGCGTCATCAACGCGGTGTCGCGCGTGACCATCTCGAGATAATCCTTGCTGACCCCGCTCGAGGAGAGCGTCAGCGGTGTGCGCACGATCGGCTGCAGCACGATTTCCCGGTCGCGTGTCGCGCCCACCAGGAAGAGCAGGACGACAAGGCCCGCCAGCACGAGCGCGACGATGCCGAGCATGTTGCGTTGCTTGATGACCCGCTGCGACTGCGCGAGGCCGACACTGTAATCCATTTAGCCCACCATCACGCGAAGGTGAGAGGGCGGCGTCGCTTTAAGCCCGGTAAAGCTCGACGGGAGATGCCAGTAGGCCATGTGGAGAATCCACGACGAGGCCTTCCCGGCTTTGAGTTTCCGAAACCCCCACCACCCGAGCAACGAGACCACCAACCCGATCACGACGTGCTGCGATAGGATGCCCCAGATGAAGGGGATCGCCATCGCGAGGAACTCGTCCAGCGTCCAGAAGCCGATCAGCTCCGGGTCGTCGAGATGCGAGGGGATGGAATACCGGTCCATAAGCTAAGCCGCCCTCCCAGCGGTTGATTCCAGCCGCGCCTCAGATCGTCGCAGTGACGGTCGAGGTGACGATCGGAATGCCGGTGCCGGCGCCGACGCCGACCGCGACGGGAACGGCCACCTGGCCGAGGCTGAAGCGACCCGACGCGAGCGCGACGATGCCGCCGGCGAGGCTCATCACGGTGATAATCTTGCCGCCCGAGCCCTCGAGGAAGTCCGTGAACTTCGTCAGAGCGGTATTGAACGTCGTATCGGTGCCGGCGAAGGCCGCCGACGCGCCCAGAACCATCACCATGGCGATGATTGCCAGACCGAGAAGGACGGCGTTGGTACGACCCTCCTTCGGCATCGCAAGTGCAGACATGCTCTTTCCCCTTGATAGACGAAGCGAATTGCTGCGCCGCTGATAAAAAAAACGAAATCGTAACACTTGAACAGAGGAAAAAAGTTACCTTGTCTGTGACAGCGATTGTAACACTGTTGTTCGCAGTTGCGGTGCTCAGGGAGATCGATCCGGATCGGTGCGACCGGACGCGCAGGCCCCTACAGGATAAAAAAATTACCCTGTTTACTTGCGATCGCCTTTGTGAAGGATGGGCGAGTGAGCTGCATCCGCCGACAACCGGCGCTTGGGGCTATTGCTGATCGGGTATGGCCTATCCCCTGGGGGAAGGAATATGGTCGCCTATGTCCCAGGTGATCTACACATTCACGTTCGATAAGTCGGTTTTCCGGCTCGCGAGTCACGCCATTCGTATCCACTCGCATCACACGCTCGCGTTCGAGAGCGTGTCCGCTACCGCACTGAAAGGGATGGAGATTTTCCTCTGTGCAGAGAATCCGAAAGCGTTGGTAGAGGAGGCTCAGGAGCTCGATCTACCGGGCGATGTCCGGGTCACGCTGCGCATTCCGCTCAGCCAAAAACCGATGTTCCAGCAAGCGCGTGACCTAGCCATGCAGTACACCGATCATCCAGTCCCAACTCGGCTCGCCTTCGTAATAGCACTGCTCGCCGTATTTCATGGAACATTTAAGGATTGTTCATATCTTCCCGTCGCCGAGCCTGATTGACAAATCCTCGGAATACTGGAGTATTGCGACCGGTGAGGGGGTCGCACCATGTACCACCAAGGCAAGGCATTCGCCGTCAGCGCTGACAGACAACGGGGTTTTCTCACGCTGTTCCGAGAGGAATGGCGGCGTCGCGGCCTGACCAACCCAGAAGTGGCGAATCGTCTCGGGCGAAGCCTCAGCCTCGTCGTGAAGATCAAGGCGGGAAGAACGCCGTTAACCGGCCACCTGATCGATCAACTCGCCGAGATCCTCGAAATCGACGTGATCCGAGCTTTCTTCGCCGTCGATATCCTCAACGAGCCGATGATCTATTTCGACCCCGTCTTTCTTCAATCGTTGAACAAGACGATGACCCTCTACGAAGGCATGCTGACCGACTATCGTGCCCAGCAGGATCCTACTTACGTTGCTCGCGGCGGGGCGGGCGCCAGTCTCGACACCCACGCGCAGTGAGCCGCGCGTTGATCGCCGTGCAGCCCGGCCCAGCCTTGCTTCGGTATGCAGCAGCCGTATTGCGTCGCGCCTGACCCTGGCAGAATGTCGTCGCCCTATGACGAACGACGATCAGCCTCTAAAACGCAGCACCCGATCTATGCGACTGAAGAAGGAGCGCGAGGACCAGGCTGGTTATCGCCGCTCGACGATCGCGTTGTCTCCGATTGCTGTTGCAATCGCGGAACGCCTCCAGCAGCGGCTTCAGCTCCCTTCTCGCGAAGCGGTCATCAATGCCGTTCTCGAGCGGATCGAGAGCGATCGCTACATCAAGTACGAATTTCTCGGTTCCGAGGGCTTCAGATCCCCTCCAGCGGCGCACCTCACGAAGGGACACGCCTCAACGATCGCAGATCTCGACCAGGATACGGAAGCCGATGCAGCAGCCGACCCTGTGTCAGCCCGGTAGTGGCCGGGACGGGGTTCGCGTCCATAGGACGATCTCACGTTACTAGCCGCCGCGAACCCAGACGCGACCGGCAGTCACTTCCCAGGAAAATGGCGGTAAAAGGTCGAGAGCGAGACGCCGATCGCCCCGGCGATCTCACGCGGCGTCATCTGCGTTTTCAACAAGCTCTCGGCCGCATTTCTACGATCATCGGTCATGACGGACTTTCGACCGCCGAATCGCCCTCGACGCCGGGCTACCTCAAGCGCCGCTGTGGTGCGCTCCTTGACCAGTTCACGCTCCATCTGCGCCATGGCGGCGAGGATGTTGAACACCAACCGACCGGCTGTGCCAGACGTATCAATCCCGTCCGTGATCGATCGCAAGCCTATGCCCTTCTCCTCGAGCTCGGCGGCCAGGTCGACCAGACCCTTCATGGTGCGACCGAGGCGATCCAACTTCCAGACGACCAGGACGTCGCCGGCCCGCGCGTAGCTGATGGCCTCGAGCAACCCGGGCCGACTAATCTTCGCGCCGCTCGCCTTGTCCGAGAACGACCGCTCGCAGCCGGCCTTGGCCAGCGCGTCCAGCTGCATCGTCAGATCCTGCTCAGCTGTCGACACGCGCGCGTACCCAATCAGCATCGATTTTTCTCAAAACTCATCGACAAGGCCCATAGATCGGGATTACAATTGGCGATGGGTTTTGAGAAGTCACATTCCGAAGCGGACCTCTCAGCCGATCGCGCCGGTGACGCGATTCCCACAGGGGGTCGTCAAAACAGGTCGTGGCTGTTGAAAAAGTCTAAGCTGCCGACGTGGACTGTCTCGATCAGGTTCACAGACCGTGCGAAAACTCGCTGGGTGATTCCACAAGGTTGCTGACGGGCGTATGCTGTAATCATGGCATATATCGAGGGTCATGCGCGCGACCAGGCGCTGCTGCTGCCGGCATCGGTAGAGGATTATGTGGCAGCGGATAGTCCGGTTCGGTTCATCGACGCGTTCGTTGATGACCTCGATCTGGGCGAGGCCGGTTTTCATCGGTCGCGGCCGAAGGCGACGGGTCGCCCAGGCTATGACCCGGGCGACATGCTCAAGCTGTACCTGTACGGCTATCTCAACCGGGTGCGGTCGAGCCGACGGCTGGAAGCCGAGGCGGCACGTAACCTCGAGCTGATCTGGCTGCTGCGTGGGCTTCGGCCAGACTACAAGACCATCGCTGACTTTCGGCGCGACAACCGGAGCGCCTTCAAGGCAGTGTTCCGCGCCTTCGTCGTCCTATGCCGCAAGCTCGACCTGTTCGGGCGCGAGCTGCTGGCGGTGGACGGCACGCGGCTGAAGGCGGTGAACAACCCGGCACGCAACTTCTCCCGTGACAAGCTGGCCAGGTATATTGCCGCGGCCGACGAGCGGCTTGAGGGGTATATTGCCGAGATGGACGCCATCGACCGCGGCGAGGATGGCCATGCGCCTGGCCGCAGCGGGGCACTGGCCGCGAAGATCGCCAGGGTGCGCGAGCGGCGTCAGGCCCAGGAGGCGATGCTGCACGAGCTGAACGCCAGCGGCGAGAGCCAGATATCGCTAACCGACCCCGATGCGCGCGCGATGGTCACGGGTCGAAAGACCACGGTCGGCTACAACGCGCAGGTAGCGGTGGATGCGAAACACAAGCTGATCGTCGAGCAGCACGTTACCAACGCCGGCACCGACATGGGTCTGCTGGCACCCACTGCTGGGGCGGCGAAAGACGCGCTAGGCGTCGAGCAGATCGATGTGGTCGCCGACATGGGCTATTACAAAGGCGAGGACATCGAAGCATGCGAGGCGAATGGTATCACGCCCTTCGTCGCCCGGCCGAGACGGGGCAGCGCCATCGCCAATGGCCGTTTCTCCAAGGATCTCTTTCGCTACGATGCCGAGGCGGACGCGTACCACTGCCCGGGTGGCCGGACCCTCGACATCAGCTATCGCGCGGTGACGCGCGGCCACGCCAACATCCAATATTCCAACCCCGCCGCCTGTTCGGACTGCGCAATCAAGTTGAACTGTACCAGCAGTCGCTGGCGGCGCATCAACCGTTGGGAAAACGAGGCGGTGCTGGACCGCATGGCGGCGCGCTTGGTTGCGCGCCCTGATATTCTTGCCGTTCGCCGCGAGACGGTCGAACACCCGTTCGGCTCGATCAAGCAATGGATGAACCAGGGCGCATTCCTGATGCGCGGGCTGGAGAAGGTTCGCGCCGAGTTCAGTCTGACCGCGCTCGCCTACAATCTAAGAAGAGCCATTACCCTCATCGGCGTGCCGGGGTTGATCAGGGCCGTACCGGCCTGATCAAGCTCGCCAAATCTGCTGCGCAGCGCTCAATGGCTTCCCCTTGAAGCCACCACAGCGCCACCAGAGCGCCACCACGGCAGTAACTCAAAAATATTTGCCCCCAGCTCCACCGTTTAACAAAAGACGTCCGTGCTCATGTGACGGCGAGTTCTCGCACGGTCTGGTTCAATTTGCGGGAAGAGCGGGATCGGCGGAGACATAGTCTCACGGCTCCGGCAGGCGTAGGGATGAGCTTGGTCATGGTCGGTCGGCCTCCAAAGTGTTGTATCGACGATATCTTTTAAATACCTGCTGGCCGGCCATGGCTTACCCTGATTTAGCCTAGGGCCGCTTCGCGGCCTTGTCTCCATCAGGGCCATAGCTACTCCCGAACAAGCCTTTCCCGATGTGCTACGGACCGGAGTTCATCTTGAAGGCACTGGACCGCTGGGCGTACGAGAACGGCGCGACGCTCGACGTTAGCCGGCCGGGCAAGCCGACCGACAATGCCTTCGTGGAGACGTTCAACGATCGCCTGCGCGATGAGTGCTTAAACGTCCGCTGGTTCCTGTGGCTGGCCGACGCTCGCGCCATGATCTAGGCGTGGCGAAAGGACTATAATGAGAGCCGTCATCACGCATCGCTTGGCTGGATGACGCCGGTCGAGTATGATGCCGCGGCGGCCGAATGAACGCCGGAAACTCACCCGCAGCCTGGACGAGAAACCGGGAATGCTCAGCTGTGCTTGCGCATAAGTGAGATCAGGTGGCCTCAGTGGGGCGGCCAATGTCTACGGATTACTTTAAGCTCTGTTAGTGCTACGTACCAATATGCATCCCGTTGAACTTGGATAGTTGTCAACTGCTTACCGCGGCGTTGCCGCCTTCACGAAGGAGCACTCTTATGAACCGGGCGCAGGCGATAGACTCCGCGATTAGCCTCATGAAAAGAGCGCTCCAGCAGCTTGACTCAGTTAATGAGACAGGAGCAGCGGCCTATCTGCAGCAGGCTATCAATGAATTGACAGGAGCTCCCCGGCCACAAACAGTTGAACAAGCGGAGGTGTTGCTCGAAACTCCGGAAGCGCGCGCAATCTTGGAACGACATTTGGCTTGCTTCCAAATCGGCATTGAATGAAACAGGACGCAGGGGCGCGCGTGGCAGACCGAGACGAGTTGGTGGTGCGGGAACTGGAGCATCGGTTCAAGAACGTCCTTACCATCGTGCGTGCTATCGTCAGTCAGAGCCTGGGGGCGGCATCTTCGATCGAAGATGCACGCGACGTGATCGACGAGCGACTGGCGTCGTTGGGCGGTGCCGTGGAGCAGCTCCTGTCATCGGACTGGAAGGCAGCGCCGCTTCCGGCCCTGGCGGATCAAGCCTTGGCTCACCTCTCCTTTTACACCGAGCGACTCAGTTTCCTCGGCGAAACGGTTGAAATCGGTCCGAGGGCAGCGATGACCTTGACGCTCGCCTTCCACGAACTGGCGACCAACGCGATCAAGTACGGAGCGCTTTCCAACGAAACAGGCACCGTCGAGCTATGCTGCCGGGTGCGCGGGGCAGGTGACGATGCGGACCTGCTGCTCCAATGGATCGAGCGTGGCGGACCGCCGGTCACGAGGCCCGAGCGACAGGGGTTCGGGACACGGCTGATCTGCACGGCCACGGGTCGTAGCCTGCAGGGAAGCGCGATGTTGGACTTCCCTGTGACAGGGGCCGTGTGGACCCTGGTTGCTCCCCTAACGTCAGTCAGATCCTGAGCTGGCCAGTTGACTGCGACGGCCACACGATCAGAGCGCCATAGCATGCTCGGGATGGTTGCCCGCGCCATTTCTACCGAGCCGACGGGATCAGGACGCTGCCTGCGTCGTCGCTCGTTGTTGCGGTTTCGGGCAACGTGGTAGGGTTCGAGGGGTAGCGTCGGCCATCGAAGCGCAGCCGAACTGCATGCCCCGACGCGCCACCACCGGACACTGCTACGCCCAGGTCGCGCAGGCCGTGGGTACGCGAGGACAATAATCTGATCGGCAACTGGGTAACAGTCGTACGCCCGATGGTATCGTAGCCCTTCCCTGTCGCCCTTAAGACGCCCATCGAACATCCACCGCTGCCACAATATTCAGGGCCGGACGCATAAGCGACGATGTCCTGCTTCCCATCTTCGTCCAGGTCGACAAAGGCCGCCTCGTAGGTCACGTGATTGCCTTCGAACAGCTTCTCGATCGCCTTGCGCGCGAGCGGCGTCTCCATCGGCGCATTGCGGAGCCTATCTGGCGATTATCTTCACGCCTGCTATCTCGATATTACGCTACTTCAGACGGACGATCCATACCGGCATAATGCCGCTAGCGATGATCTGCGATGAGAAGATCGGCCGTTGTGGGCGGTGCTTTCAGCCACGTGCCGGCGCGTCCTCGCTCCACCCCATAAGCATACAGGCGGCGCATGTACCCCCTCTCGAATAACTTGTCGCTTGGCGCGACGTCGTTCCCGATGAACGTCACGTTCCAGTCGATGCCATGGCGATGCGCATAGACGTAGCTGGCATCCGCCAGCGTCAGCAGCGCCGCCTGCTGGTTGAGCGCGAAGGCGCGTTTCAGGATCGGGACGAGCCGGGGCTTCACCATCTGAAAATCGCCACCGAGCCGGCTGTTCATTAGCAGGTAGACATGCATGCGGGCGGCATCGTCGATGGGTACATCGCTTACCGCAAGGTGCGGCGGGATCGCAAGAATACCTGCGGTGGTCCCGCCATCGGCGTGAAGCTCGCGCACGTGTGCGCCACCTGCGGACGCGTCAATCACCACCGGCGGGAACATGACCGGGATGGACGATGAGGCAAGCAATACCTGGCGGAACAACGCCACCTTGTTCGGCAGCGCGCTGGAGGCGATGGCCCCCATGTCCCAGATAACGCTGCGTTGCGCATCGAGATTGGCGGTAGCGACAAACAGGCGTCGGCCCTTCGCCTGCTCCTCGGCGATGCGCGCCACAAGCTCCGGCGTCACCTCACGGGCGATCAGCTTCGCAAGCGGAGCGGTGGAAGCAACACTGGTAGAACCCGGGATCGCAAGCGGGAAACGGGGGTGAAATATGTCCTTGGCGGATACGCTAGTGTAGAAACGGGCGATCGAGGCATCGCCTTCCTTGCCCAAAAAGGCAAAGGGAGCGATCAGCGCGCCGGTGCTGACCCCGGTGACGATGCTGAACGCCGGACGCGTACCGCTCTGTGTCCAGCCGTTGAGCACGCCGGCGCCATAGGCACCCTCGTCCGCGCCGCCTGATAGTGCCAACATCGTCACTGGCTGCCCTGCCGATACGTCGGGTCGCATCCGCTGCGCGGCGTCCGGCGCATCCGCCCAGAACCGGGCTTGCGGCGCACCAGCGATCATGGCTGTGGCGCTTTGCGCTGCGGTGAATGGCGCACGGTCGAGTGTAGTGCACCCTGCGACGAACGCCAATGCGGTGATCGCGTTGGAGCGGAGGAACAGCCGTATCATGATGTGGCTCCAGCGGTCGCGACCGCTTCGTCTTTGAAAAGACGGAAATGGCGGGCAAGATCGGGGCGGATACACTTGAGTTGTCCCGACGCACGATCAACGCATATCATCGTGGATTTAATCATTGCCACGCATTTCCCGTGACGCTCGAAGCGAGTTTCCAACTGAGCGCAACAGCTTTGATAGCCGGTCACGCGCACCACAGCGATGAGCAGGTCGTGCAGCACAGCCGGCCGGTTGTATACCACGTCATGCCGGTGCGCGACCCAGGTCAGTGCTTTCACCTGCCCGAGAGGGGCCGTTTTGCGCCACAAAGCACCGATCGCCTCCTGCATCCACATGAGGTAAATGGCATTGTTCACATGAGCGAGATTATCGATTGCGCCTGGACCCGCCCGGATGGGATGGGGGTACTCGACATAGTGGCCGGTATCCTGCTCCATGTCAGTTCCACGATTCCGCAGCAATCCACCGCAAGGCGGTGAGCGAAGGCATGAACATATACTCGCCGCCACGCAGCCGGTTGAAGGTGGTAACGCCATCGATACGACTACGAGCCGGCTCGGCAGGAATGGTGAAGCGACCCGGCTCGTCGTGTAGGCCAACGATGGGATCGCGCTCATCGCCCAAGTCGATGAAATTACCGCGATTGATCCATTCCTGCTGCAGGAATTCGATCGTATCGAACGCACGGGCAGAGATGAAGATGAAGAAGATGCCGCGATCGTCCCGACTATCATCTGCGGCGGTCAAGTCGGCCGACCATCTCGGTCCGAAGGTCGAGGAACGGCGAATGATCCTGTGAATGTTTTCGTCTGTCAGAATCGTCAGCCGCTCGCCACGTGGATTAAGGCGTCGCATGTGCGCGCCGTGCGGGCACACAGTTCCGGACTTGTCGCCCGAAAAGTCGAATTCATTACGCCGCGATGGATCGGCACCCAGCACTTCGTCGTCGCGAGTCGGCGACAGGATCAGCGGTGCACCCGATCTCCAGCGGCCGAACATCTTGGCGGCCAACAGCTCCTGCGCCGCCTCATCCTTTGCGTGGCCGCGCACGAAATCGTTGAACGCCCCTGGGCGACTGTCGTACTTACGCAGCACGACATAGGAACCGTTTCGCCCCAGCGCGTCAGGATGAGGTATCTGCAGCGGCGCTCCCGTTTCGCTGTCCTCGCCGAGGATAAACTCGCCCGGCGCGATTGCGCGTTCCTGTCCCGGCTGTGGATCGACCCCGGCTCCCGCGACGGTCGGCTGTGACACTGAGTCACGAAAGCCGAATGGGTTCTTAGCATCTGCATCAGCTCCGAAGCGGTGCGTTCCGATCAGCGTCACGCCGCTCGACGCATGATATTCGGACATCGCCCGGTCGGTCGCTTCGTCGAGCCGGGCCTGATCGGACGCGAAGATGGTGAGCGCGATGTGGCACTGATCGTGGCGATAGGCTTCCTCCCACTGCTCGGGAGCATTTTCGCCCGCGTCGCGCAACTGGTCCGCGCGCGCCGCCATCCCTTGGCGGAACGACAGGGGAAAGCTGGCGAGCGAAGCATTGGGCACCCCAAGCGCCTTCAAACCGGCGTGGCTGATCGCCACGCCGGTCCATGCAGTAAGTTCTTCGGTCCAGTCTGCTGCAGCGGGGATATCCGGCGCGAGCCGTCGTAAGAGATCGCGACCACCCGCGGCGTCGTCGACGTGGAGCATCGCATGTATGCCGACATAGGGTTCAGGTCGCGCACGTAGGATCAACGCTTGGATGTCATCCAGTTGGAGCGTCACACGGTCAGGGCGGAAGCGGTCCTTGAGGTGCTGGAGGATACCCATCAGTAATCCACCCCGTGGGGCACCGACACCTGGTTCGACAGCAGGGCCAGCGCGTCCCGTGTCGCAGGATCCGCGGCGGTGTTGCTAGCCATAGAATCGAGGAAGGCATCAAGCGCCGTCTCCATACGCTGGAGGCGCCGCACGTCCACGACCGTCACCTGCGGGTTGGCAACGAACCAACCGGCTGCGTCGATCTGGTGATCGGCGATAAAATCCTTGACGGCGGCCGATGCAATACCGGGCCACCCTTCGATATTGGCGAACAACAGGTCCATCAACTCAGGGATCTTCGTCGCGAAGTCGTTGATATAGGTATCCCAATCACCGTCGTACGCCGTGGCGAACAGGATGCGCGTATCATCATCAAACAGGACGAAGCGCATGTCGTGAAGCGTGGACACCTTCTGCGCGCCGTCGAAATTGCCGCCGGTCAGGTTAAAGATGCGGCGCAGCCGGTCGGCGCCACCGGGCTTCAGCGTCGCGATTGCTGTCAGTTCGGACACGTTGCCCGATTGCCGCCCGGCTCTCCCCGCCGACCCGGCAGTACCCTTCAACAGCGGATTGTGATTGCGGATCATGCCCTCGATCGCAATTCGGGCGAGTGTCGGGGCATCGGCAGCTATTTCTGCAGCGACGCGACGAAACTCTGCAAGACGACTTTCGTCGTCGAGCCGGGGATCTGTGGTGTCGGCCATGGATGATGTCCTTTCGATACGAATCAATCCGGAATTTCATCGAGCGAACGCGGTTCGCGTCGAGCCACGGCATTCAGTCTGTGCCGCTGGCCCGAAGATGATTCGTACGCTGCCTTGCGGATCCGCATGATGCCGCCGAGCGGCCGGTGCGTTGCAACTCCGTTCCACGGATTGAAGGCGAGGTGATCGTCCCCGTGCACCTGCCTAGCCGGGGCGTAGGCATCCTGTGGAGGGAAGGTCAGTGTCGCGATGGCGCGATGCGGCGAGAGGGTAGCATCCCAAAGGACTGCCGCGTCCTCGACTGGCATCGTATTCGGATCGACGCAGAGTTGCGCGCGTAGTTCATAGGTGGCGCCGGCGTGGCGGAAATGGTCGACCACGGCGTCGCGCATGGTCGAAAAGCCCGCTTCGACTTGCCGTCCGGTCAGTTCGGCCACCGCTCCAACCGGTGCCAGCGACAGCTTCGCAACATAATCGCCGTAGCGAATAGCCGCCTGCGTGTGGAATGTCTCGCCCAGCATGTGCGCGTGGTCGCGCGCCAGTCCGTCGAGCGTGGCACCGGGGGAAGCACCCAGTGCTTCCAACGCGCCCTTTACGCCGCGGGCGGCAGCGGCGATCAGCCTCTGCGCCGCCTCAGGCGCATCCGCGTTCTTTTCGAGCAGGCCTAGCATGACCTTGTATTTGGCAATCGTACCGAAGGCGAGAGTCGGAAAATTGACCATCAGGAAATCCTGATTGGCTCCGCCGAGATCGGGCGTAAGGCGCTCGCCCCCAACGCCAATGACCTTGAGCGCGAAGCCACGTGGTGCTGGCACCGAATCGCTGTGAATATCGCCCGGTGCCGATGACAGCCGGGCCACGATCTCATGTTCGCAAGGGTGGGCGAAGATGCCTTGGGCCAGTTCGGCCGGGAGGTCCGGATGAACCGTCATCTGCCCTTTCAGGATTGCATGGCTCTTCGCATGTGCATCCCGATGCGCATGACGATGCCGCTCCGCATGGGCAGCCTGCGTCGCCGCCATCTGAGCCACGATCTCTCGCGTCAGCGCAGCCTCGTCCGGCTGCTCGACTTCAAGATCGTCGCGATAGGCAATGGGGCGGCTGGGTATCACGCGTGGCAGCTTTCCTAGACGAGAATGCCTTTAACATATCACCTGATATATTAGTTGCAATGCCGGCGCGGCTGTTGCCCTCGGACCTAACAGATTGCATTCCGGTCTGGTGGAATACGAGGCAACACTAACGACGCGGGGGATGCCAGGCCGCAGGAAGCGTCCCGAGATGCGGATGGAGACGCGGGCGCGACTGCTAGACGCCGCGATCGGGCTGATCGTCGTGAGCGGGGTCGCAGCCGCCTCGATCCGCGGCATCTGCGAACGCGCTGGCTTCTCGCAGGGCGCATTCTATTCGTATTTCGCCAGCAAGGACGATCTTCTCTTCACGCTGGTCGAAGAGCACATGGCGAGCCTGGCCCGAAAGCTCGACACGTTGGTGGCGGATACCCGTCATCAAACCGCAGAATCCATCTTGGATACGATCGGGCGCAGCCTGGATGCCCTGTCCGTTGATGCACGCCATTCCGTACTGATGGTTGAGCTTCACCTTCACGCACGACGCAATGCGCCATTCCGCACGCGCTTCGAACCGGTCAAGGTCGCGTACGAGGCCGCCTTCGCCGACGTCACCTCCCATCTGTTGAGGCGTACCGGCCTGACGCCAGCGATGCCGAGCATCCAACTGGCGCGCATCCTTCTCTCGCAGTGGTCCGGTTCGATCCTTCAAGAAGTGCACGATCCCTCTCCCTCGACCCAGATGCGTGAAGTGTTTGCCGCACTTGTGAGAAACTGACGCCGAACGTCCCCGGCCTGAAGGGCCGACAGGATATGACAACTTGTCACTCACGATCAGGGTCTGCCTCGTCCACGGTGCCACGGCAGGATGGCAGCAGGGCAACCCGCAGATCAAGCCGAAGCGGTTGGAGGCTGCTTCCGGTCCGGGTACGCACTCCCGAAGCAGACCCCAACCGCGCATTGCAATGACGCGCAGGCGCTCATCGTGATTGTCACTGGGCAACAAGAAAAACGACCGGTTTTCTGGCGGTAGCAGCTTTTGCCTCGATGGCGCCCCCTGGAGATCGGAAAACCCGTTGCGGAAACCACCAACACATTGCAGGGTGGTGGATATCTTTTCTGGCGGGGTAATGATGCTCATTGGATATGTGAGGGTGTCCAAGGCTGACGGATCGCAAACACTAGCGCCGCAGCGCGATGCGCTGCTCGCCGCTGGCGTCGATCCCTCACGCATCTATGAAGATCTCGCTTCGGGCCGCCATGATGCGCGTCCCGGCCTGACTGCCTGCCTCAAGTCGTTGCAGCCCGGTAATACACTGGTCCTCTGGAAACTGGATCGTCTCGGGCGCGACCTGCGGCATCTGGTCATCACTGCCGAGGCGCTGCGCGAGCGTGGCATTGGCTTGAAGGTCCTCACGGGTGCCGGCGCGCAGATCGACACTACTACCGCCAACGGTCGCCTCGCTTTCGGCATTTTCGCCGCCTTTGCCGAGTTCGAGCGCGAACTGATCGCCGAGCGCACACAGGCGGGCCTTGCCGCGGCGCGTGCCCGGGGGCGGATGGGTGGACGACCCCGCAAGATGGATAAGGCGACGCTGGCGATGGCGATGGCCGCAATGTCCGATCGCAATGCGATCGCAGCCGATGTCGCACGGCGTCTCGGGATGACGACGACGACGCTCTATATGTACGTAAATGGTGACGGCACTCCCAAGGCGCCGGGCCAGGCGCTGCTTGACGGTGTACCGTACCGCAAAGAACGACTGCGCGCCGCGTGATGAAGCGGATCGTGCCTCAGCAATCAGGAATATCGCCGAGCTGGCGGGACGATCACGTCGTGTTCGATCGATCGGGCCGAGATTGCAGCTGGGGTCAGGGCCGCGGGAACGCAGGCACCCCGGCGTGGCTTGCCCGTCAGCCGGTGTGGACGCGCCAGAATCATAAGGTTCATCACCGCCGCGCCGATCAGGAACTCTTCTTCCGCTCCGCGGATGCCGCGCAGGTGAAGCCGCCTCATGCCGTGCTTGCCCTTGGCGTCAGCGAAGAACCGTTCCACCCCGCGCCGCAACCGCATCGACCGCTTGTAGAGGCCGGTTTCTACCTCGGCTCTGGCAAGATCGCGGACGTCCTCATCATCCAGACGGACCAGAGTACGACGCCGCGCCGTTGTGCATTTCTTCCGAAGCACGCACGTCTCGCAGTCTCGGGCATCGGCGGCATAGCGATGCACGCCGGTGGGCAGATGGAAGGCGTGGTGCGGGAGCGGCTTGCCAGTCGGGCAGATAAAGCTGTCGGTATCCCGATCATAGGTGAAGGCTGTTCTTGGCAGCTTGCCCTTGGTCTGCTGCGTGCGGTCGATCACAGGGATGTGCGGGATTGCACCGTGGTCCCGCACGAAGCCGAGGAAGTGGGCGCTGCCATAGGCCTTGTCGGCCGCAACCCGCTTGGGGTGGTAATCGAAACGATCGGCGGACCGCCCGAGCATGACGCGGCCGGCATTGACCTCTTCCGCAAAGCGAGCGGGCGTGGCCTCGATATCGAGCGCTACGCCGCTCGGGGTGTCGACGAGCGCGTTCAGTGCATAGCCGAACCGCGCACGGCCCGGTCGCGCCGACCAAGCTGCAGCCGGGTCGGTCCGCGATACGCCGTCAAAGTCTTTGGAGCCGCGCGGCTTCGTAACAACACTGCTCTGATCGCTCAGCCACTCACGGACCGGGCGACCTGCGTTGGCCACGTAAGGCAAGTAGCCGGGAATCGTCTTGCGCTGCCAGCATGCGTCAGCCTCGATGAACGAGGCGTCGATTGCGGCATCCTTACCGCCAACAAGACCTTCGCCGATGCAGCGTCGAACCGTGCCCTCGAACAGGGTCCGGAACACGCCGGCGTCGCGGAAGCGACCGTGCCGGTTCTTGCTGAATGTCGAGTGGTGCGGAACCTTGTCTCCTGGTGCGAGGCGGCAGAACCAGCGGTAAGCCAGATTATAACGCAACTCCTCACACAGACGCCGCTCGGATGGGATCGCGTAGATACGACCGATCAGCGTTATCCGGATGAGGAGTTCCGGGTCGATCGATGGTCGTCCCCGCGTGCTGTAGTGACCAGCCAGCGCTTGCCTGAGTTCGCTCGTCTCAAGACATCGGTCTATGCGACGCAGCAGGTGGTCTGTGGGCAACATGGCTTCTATGGTGCGGCAGGACGCCCCTTCCCGCCCACCGCGACAGGTTGGTCCCATCATGGCGCTGCTCCTCTGAGTAGGGTCAAAACGAAGGAGCAACCCGGCATGTCCGGCATTTTTCAACAGGCCCGGTCGTTTGCGACGACGCCGAGCGGTCAGGCCGGAGCACCGACCAAAGGCGTAGTCGATAATACGAAGTCGGACGGCGCTACCGGCCCTCTCCCCTGCACGGGAATGTCATTACCCCCGAAATGCGGTGCAGAGTTCGTGGTATCGACTACGCCTGGCCCGGTCGCCTCGCTGAACCGTCGGCGCGCTCGTGGTATCGGCTACGCCCGGCGTCTTGGCGCGGCTGAGGTCCAATTCCTCCGGCCTGTAAGGAACGGAGCCTGTC